>NZ_JBFUDM010000002.1:0-578133 GCF_056404715.1 Dongia sp. P2_B8
GGGTTGGGGTGAGGGGCTTTTACGCCGCCGTGCCGCCGACCGTGAGGGCGTCGATGCGCAGGGTGGGTTGACCGACACCGACGGGGACGCCTTGGCCTTCTTTGCCGCAGGTGCCGACACCGGTGTCGAGCTTCATATCATTGCCGATCATGCCGACCTTGGTCAGCACGTCCGGGCCGTTGCCGATGAGGGTCGCACCCTTCACGGCCGGGCCGATCTTGCCGTCTTCGATGAGATAGGCTTCGGATGCCGAGAAGACGAATTTGCCCGACGTGATGTCGACCTGCCCACCGCCGAAATTGACCGCGTAGAGACCCTTCTTCACCGAAGCCAACACATCTTCCGGCGCGTGCTTGCCATTCAGCATGATGGTGTTGGTCATGCGCGGCATCGGGTTATGCGCGAAGCTCTGGCGCCGCCCGTTGCCGGTTGGCTTCATGCCCATGAGGCGTGCATTCTGCCGGTCCTGGATATAGCCTTTGAGGATGCCGTCCTCGATCAAGGTCGTGCATTGTGTCGGCGTGCCTTCATCGTCGATGGTGAGCGAGCCGCGGCGGTCGGTGAGCGTGCCGTCATCGACGACCGTGACACCGGGGGCGGCGATGCGTTGGCCCATGAGGCCGGCGAAAGCAGAGGTCTTCTTGCGGTTGAAATCGCCCTCCAGCCCATGGCCGATCGCCTCATGGAGGAGGATGCCCGGCCAGCCCGGCCCAAGCACCACGGGCATTTCGCCGGCAGGTGCGGGGACCGAGCCCAGATTGACGATGGCCTGGCGCAGCGCCTCGTCAGCACCTGCCTGCCAATGGGCGGGATCGACCACGCCGTCATAGGTGACGCGGCCGCCCGAGCCGAAGGAGCCCGTTTCCATGCGGCCGTTTTCTTCCACCATGACCGAGATGTTGAGGCGCACCAGCGGACGGATATCGGCCATGCGGCTGCCGTCGCCGCGGATGATCTGAATGGCCGACCAGGAACCGGAGATGGAGGCCATCACCTGCCGGACGCGCGGATCCTTTGCACGGGCATAGGCATCGATTTCCTCAAGCAGCTTCACCTTCTGCTCGAAGGGCAGCAGGCCCAAGGGATTGTCCGGGCTGTAGAGCTGGCGGTTGGTGCCGACCGGGCCGACATCGAGGGCGCCGTTATGGCCGGCATGGACCGCCTTCACGGTCTGGGCCGCGCGGGCCAAGGCGCCTTCGGAGAGGTCGCTTGCATGGGCATAGCCGGAGATTTCACCGGCAATGGCGCGCAGCCCGAAGCCCTGGGTGGTGTCGAAACTGGCGCTTTTCAGCCGCCCGTCATCGAAGGAAAGCGCCTCCGACTGCTGGTATTCCAGGTACAACTCGCCATCATCGGCGCCGTTCAAGGCATCGCCCACCAGGGTTTCAACCTTGCGCTGGTTGAGGCCGGCGCGCTCGAAAAACAGCTGGTCGGTGGTGGCGATACTGGACATGGGGCGGGGCTCCGTCGGGGTCTCACGGGAATTGGCCTCCTGATATAGGACGCCGGAACGGGATTTGCCACCCGTTGCGCGTGACCATAGCCCCGGAAAGGGCTTTGCCGGATCGGCCCCTTAATCCTGATGGGCGATGCGGCGTTCGATTTCGATGAGGAGGCGCGGAATATCGACCAGTTCGATCCCGACCTTGTCGCTGCCCCGGTCGGCAAGCTGGTCACGGGCGATGGCCTGGTTGGCGCTGAGGTCGAGGATAGCGACGCGGCGCTCGTCCGCCATCGCCATCAGGCGGCGGTGAGAATCGCGGCGCATCATATCCTGGTCGCCCAGATCGATGAGGATCAGGTCCGGTGCCATGGAACGCATGGCGGCAAGGCCCAGTTCCGCCGTATGCACCGTGGTGAGAGAGACATAGTCGAGCTGTGTCAGCGCGCGTTCGATGAGACGCACATGGGCCGGATTGTCTTCGACATAAAGAATGCGCCGCGGCGCCCGGGTTGCCCGCGGCACATGGGGTTCGGCCATGGCGGGGAAGACCGGGCGGGTGCTGGATGGCGCGGGTTCCTTGACGGGGCTGCGCGGCGCTTCCGGCGCTGGCTCCGCCACGGCCGCAGCCGCAACCTTGGGCGCAAGATCAGCCGCCTGCCCTTCCGCCAGGGGCAGTTCCACCCAGAAGGTGCTGCCCTGGCCGAAAACGCTCTTGAAGCCGATCTGGCCGTTCATCAGTTCGGTGAGGCGCTTGGTGATGGCAAGGCCGATGCCGGTACCTTCGATGGCCAGGGTTTCCGCCCCCAGGCGGTTGAACGGGGTGAACAGCTCCGCCTGCCGCTCCGGCCGGATGCCGGTGCCGGTATCAGCAACCGAGATGCGCAGGAAGCCAGGCTTCACCACAGCGCAGGTCACATCGACATTGCCGCTCTGCCGGTTGTATTTGATCGCGTTGGTGAGGAGGTTGAGAAGGATCTGCCGAAGGCGCACGCCATCCGCCCGCACCAGGGGCAAGGCCGCCGCGGGCTGGGCGATTTTGAGCGTGATGGCACGCGCGGCGCCCATGCTTTCGATAAGCGGCAGGACCGCGTTGATGACGCCCGCCACCTCGATCTCCTCGATCTTGAGGCCGATGCGCCCGGCATCGATCTTGGCCAGTTCGAGAATATCCTTGATCAATTCCAGGAGATGCTCGCCGCCCGACATGATGTCGCGGATATAATCGCGCTGCTTGGGCAGCAAGGGCCCTGCAATCTCGGTTTCCAGCAACTGCGCATAGCCCAGGACGGCGTTCAGCGGCGTGCGCAGTTCATGGCTCATATTGGCCAGAAAGTCCGATTTGGCGCGGTTGGCCATTTCAGCGCTTTCCTTGGCCTGCCGCAGCGCGATCTCGCTTTGCTTTTGCACCGTGATGTCCTGGACCGTGCCGATCGAGCGCGTCGGCCGGCCACCGGCATCGTAGAAGGTGCGGCCATGCACTTCGACATGCTTGATGCGACCGTCCGGCATCACCACGCGATAGGTCATGTCGCAGGGCGCGTGGTTGGCCAGCGAATTGGCAAAGATGCGCGCGACGCGGTCACGGTCGAGGGGATGGATCGCGTCCTCGAAGGCGAGATAGAAATTGGTCGCAGGATCGCGCTCCAGCTCCAGGATGGCAAACACCTCGTCCGACCAGACACGGGTACCGGCAGAATGATCGATTTCCCAGGCACCGAGGCGCGCGATGCGTTGGGCTTCCTGCAGGCGCGCTTCGCTGCGCTTCAAGGCCTGTTCGGTCTGCATGACTTGGCTGATATCTTCCACCACGCCGATCAAGCGGTGCGGTGCGCCGTCACGGGTGCGTGCCAGCGTCACGGTGAGGCGCACCCAGATGAGGCTGCCATCCTTGCCGATATAGCGTTTTTCGATGGTATAGGGGCCGCGCTTGCCGGCGACAAGATCGTCGCCCAATTGGTCATCGATGGCGACATCGTCGGGATGTGTGATCTCGGCGAAGCTGCGCCCGATCAGCTCCTGCATGCTGTAGCCGGTGATGTCGCAGAAGCGCTGATTGACGCGGATGAACACGCCATCGAAATCGGAATAGCAGATGCCGATGGCCGCCTGTTCAAAGACGGCACGAAACAGGGATTCGGTTTCTTCGCTGGCGCTGACGGTAGGGGCCGGCGGATGGCCCAGGAGTGATTTTTCGGGGAGTGATTTCTCGGGAAGTGATTTTTCGGGGCCGGCTTTGTCCACACAGGGCACGTCGCCGACCGCGGACGTCACGTCCTGGTGCGTTCCCTTTTTCGGCACTGCACGCGTTACATCGGCTTTCGTCATCAACCCAATTCTCACCGCACCACCCGTGCCCCGCACCATAAAGGACTGCTGCCAAGAGCCAAAACTATGTTTGCCCAACGTTAACATTAGGTCCCCAGGTGCTAAGGATTCCTTAGCTTTGGCAGATCCTTGCCGCGAAACCGGGCCAGAGGCCGCCAAAATAGACTGGATTTTATTCATCTGTGACCGGGCGCCGGCCCCTTTGATATTGGACCGGCGCAGCAACAAGGGCGCCGACCTGCGCCGGCGCCCTTCCATTTCCCCGATGGCCTATTTCTCGGATAACCGCCCAAACCACTATGGCGGAGGAGATTGCGGGGCCTGGGATTCTGTTCCGCTGAGGTCAGTTCCACTCGATATTGAAGCTATCGAGGGTCATGCCTTGCTGATAGTCGACATTGGTCAGGATCACGGACCCGCCATTGCTGAAGTTGAACTGGACATCTCCGGCAGCACTCTTGACCAAATCGACATCGCCCGACCAGCCGTTGAATACCAACATATCGTCCCACAGGTCGAAATCGTTGATCGCGGCCTTGCCATCATAATTGTCGACGTCGAAGGCCAGCTTGTCATGGCCGGTACCGCTCCAGGCATAATCGAGCACGCCGTCGAAGGTCAGGTAATCGTCGCCCTCCTCGGCGAAGATCGTGTTCACATCGTCGCCGGCCGCAATGTAATCGTTGCCGCTGCCGCCATAGATCGTGTCATTGCCATCTTCGCCGATGAGGATGTCGGCGCCAGCATCGCCGAACAGCTTGTCGTTGCCGGCACCGCCGACGAGATTGTCGAGATTGCCCTCGCCGTGCAGCTCATCATCGCCATCACCGCCGCTCAGGCTGTCATTGCCGTCGCCGCCCCACAATTTGTCATGGCCAGTGCCACCCTCCAGCGTGTCGTTGCCGGCCTCACCATACATTTCGTCATTGTCGCCGGCACCCAGCAGCGTGTCATTGCCTTCGCCGCCGAAGAGCCGGTCATTGCCATCGCCGCCATGGAGGCCGTCATTGCCTTCATCGCCATAAAGCTTGTCATTGCCTTCGTCGCCGACGAGGCTGTCATCGCCACCTTCGCCCCACAGCCAGTCATTGCCGGCACCACCATAGAGCTGGTCGAAATTCTCGCCGCCGGCCAGCGCGTCATGGCCGTCGCCGCCGTCGAGCACATCGTTGCCATTGCCGCCATAGAGGGCGTCATTGCCTTCTTCACCCCACAGCACATCATGGCCATCGTCGCCATAAAGCGCGTCATGGCCGGTGCCGCCTTCGATCTTGTCATTGCCGCCGAAACCGTGGACCGTGTCCTGACCACCGAAGCTCTGGATCCAGTCGGCCTTGTCGGTCCCGCCGAAGGAATTATCGGCGTTGGTGCCGGCAATGTAATTGTAGAACACATAGCCGAATTTCTTGAGGATATCGGCGTTGATCTCGATCGGCATGATGGCGTTCCCCCAAAAGGTTGGATGGACGGAATTAAGGACTTACCCGTCCGTCGTCCTCAGGGGGGCCGCTGGTTCGCAGGATTCGGGCTGGCGGCGGTGACCGGCGTCACAATCGGCGGCGATTAAGCAGCTTTCGAGGTATTTTGGCCGGGAATCCGGGCTGGTTGCCGGGCCTCGCGCCAGCGTGTAGGTTCCCGCCAAATTCCCGCCCTAGAATGAGGTCAGCATCCCATGCGTCCATCCGGTCGCGCCGCCAACCAGCTGCGCAATGTCGAATTCATCGTCGGTTTCAACCGCCATGCCGAAGGCTCCTGCCTGGTGAAATTCGGCGACACCCATGTCATCTGCACGGCTTCGCTGGATGAGAAGGTGCCGCCCTTCCTGAAGAATTCCGGCAAGGGCTGGGTCACCGCGGAATACGGCATGCTGCCGCGCGCCACCCATACCCGTGGCGACCGCGAGGCCGCCAAGGGCAAGCAGTCCGGCCGCACCCAGGAAATCCAGCGCCTGATCGGCCGGGCATTGCGCGCCGTCACCGACATGAAGGCGCTGGGCGAACGCCAGATCAAGATCGACTGCGACGTGATCCAGGCCGATGGCGGCACCCGCACCGCCGCCATCACCGGTTCCTATATCGCGCTTCATGAATGCCTGCGGCTGATGAAGGACATGGGCGCCTTGAAGTCGATCCCGCTCGTCGACCAGGTGGCCGCCATCTCCTGCGGTCTCTACAACGGCAACGCGGTCCTCGACCTCGATTATCCGGAAGATTCCAACGCCGAGGCTGATGCCAATTTCGTCCTCACCAACAAGGGCGGCATGGTGGAAGTGCAGGCAACCGCCGAAAAGGAAGCTTTCACCGACAGCCAGTTTGCCGAATTGCTGGCACTGGCCCGTCATGGCACGACCGAGCTCTTTGCCATGCAGCGCGCCGCCCTCGAAGCTGCCGCGGCGAAGAAGAAGTAATGGCGCGGCATTTCACCCCAGGAGCCCAAGGCGGGAAGCTGGTCCTCGCCAGCCACAATCCCGGCAAGCTCAAGGAGATCGTCGAGCTGCTGGCACCCTATGGCATCGATGTGGTGTCAGCCGGCGCCTTGGGCCTGCCGGAACCGGAAGAGACCGAGACGAGTTTCATCGGCAATGCGCGGCTGAAGGCGGTGGCTGCGGCAACTGCCGCCAAGCTGCCCGCTTTGGCCGACGATTCCGGCCTCGAAGTGATGGCCCTCAACCGCGACCCCGGCATCTATTCGGCGCGCTGGGCCGGGCCCGCCAAGGACTTTGCCATGGCGATGGGCAAGGTGCTCGATTTGCTGAACGGCAAAAGTGATCGCCGCGGGCGCTTCGTCTCGGCACTGGCACTCGCCTGGCCCGATGGCCATTGCGACGAATTCGAAGGCGAGGTCTGGGGCGAGATCGTGGATGCGCCACGCGGCACGAAGGGCTTCGGCTACGACCCGATCTTCCGGCCGGATGGCTACGACATCACGTTCGGCGAGATGGACCCGGCCAAAAAACATGAGATGAGCCACCGCGCCTTGGCCTTCCGGCAGTTCGTCGCGGCCTGCTTCAAGAGCTGATTACACGGCCCTGCTGTGGCGTTTGTTGCCAGGTGCCACATTGCCCGAGTTCAGGTTGCCCGAGTTCAGATTACTGGGCGCCAGATAGGCATCGAAAGCGGCGGCCACCACGCGCTGGAACGGCAGGCCGCGTTCCGTCACGGTGACATGCGATCCCGCCAGATGAATCAAGCCATCCTCGAGCAATGGCTGCAGTCGGAGAGCCACCGTCTGCGGATCGAATGCAAAGGCAGCAAGATCGACATTCCCGAAACACATCAATTGTTCGATGATGGCGCGCCGCTGCTGGTCCTCCGCCGTGACGGCAACACCTTTGACGACCGCCAGACGCCCCGCGTCGATCGCCGTGCGCCAGGGCGCATGATCCGGCGCATTCTGTGCATAGCCTTGGGGCAAGGCTGAAATGGCGCTGGGCCCGAAGCCGATCAACGCATCGGCCCGGTCGGCGGTATAGCCCTGGAAATTGCGCTTCATGGTACCGGCGTCGCGGGCGCGGGTCAGCGCATCGTCTGCACGGGCAAAATGATCGAGGCCGATGCGGCTGTAATCGAGGGCGGAGAGCGCCTGCGCTGCCGCCTCGAACTGGCGAAAGCGCGCATAGGCATCCGGCAAGGTGACTTCATCGATCAGCCGTTGATGCGGCTTCATCCAAGGCACATGGGCATAGCCGAAGAGCGCGATACGGTCCGGCTGAAGGGCGGCCGCCTGTTGCACGGTGCGGCGCAGGCCCGAAACACTCTGGAACGGCAGGCCGTAGATGAGGTCGAGATTGAGCGTGCGGATGCCGGCTGCGCGCAATTTCGCGACACATGCCTCAACCAGATCGAAGGGCTGCACCCGGTTGACCGCCATTTGCACGACGGGGTCGAAATCCTGAACACCCAGGGATGCGCGATGGACGCCGCAAGCACGCATCGCGGCAATGAATTCGTCGCTGAGTGTGCGCGGGTCGAGCTCAATGGCAAGATCGAGATCCGGCTCCAGCGCAAAGTTTTCACCAAGTGCTGCCATGACGCGCCGAAAATCATCGGGTGCGAGGCTGTTGGGCGTGCCGCCTCCGAAATGAATGCTGCTGACGACGCGCTGATGTCCAGCGGCCGCCAGCAGCGCCCCCACCCTCTCGATCTCGGTTATCAGTGTCTGTGCGAAAGCGGCGATCGGCTGCGGCCGCGCCACGATCTGGGTGTTGCAGCCGCAATACCAGCACATCTTCTGGCAGAAGGGCACATGCAGATAGAGCGAGAGCGGCATCTCTGCCGGCAGCTCCTGCAGCCATGCCACCATTGTGTCCGGTGTGACACCGGCCTGAAAATGCGGCGCCGTCGGATAGGAGGTATAGCGCGGCACCGGCCGGTCGTAGATGGCGATGAGGTGATCGGTGATCATCGGCCCGAGTTTCTGAGAGTCGAGTTTCGGAGAGTCGAAGTTCATGGGTGGGAGGTTAAGGATTGACCCCGCCGCCGGTCTTGATTCAAATCAACTGACGCTAAGATTGAGCAAGGAATCGGATGCCATGGGTGCGACAAATTTGACCGTTCCGGCCCGCAAGGGCCTGGCGATGAAGGTTCCCACAGGGAAGACTTTTACCGTGGTGAACACCTACGGCACGCAAGTGGTCGACACCTGGGCCTTCAACGCCGCCGACATGGCGGAATTCATGTCGATGGAGCATACCCGCGCCGGATTGCGGCGGCTTTGCATGCGGATAGGCGATTCCTATCTCACCACCAGGCGGCGGCCGATCCTCACCGTGACCGATGATACCTCGCCCGGGCGGCATGACACGCTCATCGCCGCCTGCGACACGCATCGCTACCACCAGCTCGGCCATACGGGGCATCACGACAATTGTACCGAGAACCTCGCCGCGGCCTTGGCCACGCTGGGCCTGAAAGCCACGGAGACCCCGTCGCCGCTCAATCTTTTCATGAACATTCCCTGGGAGCTCAACGGCGATCTGTTCTGGAACGAGCCGATGAGCATGCCCGGCGACGCTATTACCTTCCGTGCCGAGATGGACCTCGTCGCTGTTTTCTCCGCCTGCCCCATGGACCTGCTGCCGATCAACGGCAAGGATTGCGTGATCCGCGACGCGCAAATCGTCTTGAACTGAGATTCTGCAGGGCTGGGTGACGCATAATTAGGCAGGTACGCGGCAAAAGCGCACGGCGCTGAACGGACCTGCCGTTTGTCCGTTGTCATCAGGCTTACCCAGGAGTCAGGATAATCTTGTGGCGGGACTTGGCAATATCCGCATTGAAATTAGGAGATGGTTATGCGTTTGGACGGTAAAGTGGCACTCATCACCGGGGCGGCAAGCGGCATCGGCAAGTCGATCGCCGAAACCTATGCGGCGGCGGGTGCGGCGATTGCGATCGCCGATCTCAACCAGGCCGGCGCCGACCAGGCAGCGGCCGAGATCGTGGCCAAGGGCGGCAAAGCCATCGGCATTGCCATGGACGTCACCAACGAGGAAGCGGTCGACAAGGGTACCGACCTCGCCGTCCAGAAACTGGGCGGGCTCGACATCATGATCTCCAATGCCGGCATCCAGATCGTCAAACCCATCGTCGACTTCGCCTTTGCCGATTGGAAGAAGATGCTGGCCATCCATATGGATGGCGCGTTCCTCACGACGCGGGCCGCCATGCGCCACATGTACAAGGACAAAAAGGGTGGCTCGATCATCTATATGGGTTCGGTCCACTCCCACGAGGCGTCCAAGCTGAAGGCGCCCTATGTCGCGGCAAAGCACGGCCTCCTCGGTCTTGCGCGCGTCGCCGCCAAGGAAGGGGCCGAGTATAATGTCCGCGTCAACGTGATCTGCCCGGGCTTCGTGCGGACACCGCTCGTCGAGAAGCAGATCCCCGAGCAGGCCAAGGAGTTCGGCATCACCGAAGAGCAGGTGATCAAGACCATCATGCTGAAGGAAACCGTGGACGGCATCTTCACGACGGTGGAGGACGTGGCGCAGACGGCCTTGTTCCTGGCCTCGTTCCCGTCGGCGGCCCTGACCGGCCAGTCGATCACCGTCAGCCATGGCTGGCATATGCAGTGAGCCAAATTCTCGAAATGAAGTCCCAGAAGATCGAGCTGCCGCCTTATGAAACCGTCGCCCTGGTGCTCCAGGGCGGTGGTGCCTTGGGCAGCTACCAGGCCGGTGTCTATCAAGGTCTCCATGAGGCGGGCATCCAGCCCAACTGGTTTGCCGGTATCTCCATCGGCGCCTTGAATGCCGCGATCCTTGGTGGCAATGCACCGGAAAAGCGGCTGGAAAAGCTCAGCGAGTTCTGGGAGACGATCTGTCAGTCGGCCCTGTTCCCAGCCTTCACGCTTGGCGCTGAAGTAGCGAGCGTGCTGGGCGATGGCGACATGCGGACCTTGGCCGGCGCCTGGTCGTCGATGCGGGCGATTGTAGAAGGCCAGCGCGGCTTCTTCACGCCGCGGATGCCGCCGCCCTTCCTCAACACGTTCGGCGGGCCGGAGGCGAGCAGCTTCTATGACACGGCGCCCCTGAAGGCGACCCTGGAGCGGCTGGTCGATTTCGATCGCATCAATGCGCGCGAGACGCGCGTCTCGGTGGGCGCCGTCGATGTCGAGACCGGCAATTTCGAATATTTCGACAATGCCAACCGGAAGCTGGTGCCAGAGCATTTCATGGCATCGGGTGCCCTGCCACCGGGTTTCCCCGCGGTCGAGATCGAGGGCAGGCATTATTGGGATGGCGGTCTCGTCTCCAACACGCCGCTCATGGAAGTTCTCTCCCGCCCACCGCGGCGCGATACGCTGACCTTCCAGGTCGATCTGTGGTCGGCCAAGGGTCAGATGCCGCAAAATCTGCTCGACGTCGCCGAGCGGCAGAAGGACATCACCTATTCCAGCCGCACGCGTCTGGTGACCGATGTCGCCGGCCAGATGCAGCGCCTCCGGCATGCACTCCGCAAGGCCGTCGACAAGATTCCTGCCGAGTTGCAGAACGATGCCGAGGTGGCGTCGTTACGCGAACTTTCCTGCTCCAAGGTCTACAACACGGTCCAGCTCATCTACCGCGACAAGCAGTTCGAGACCCACAGCAAGGATTACGAATTCAGTCTCCTCAACATGCGCGAACATTGGCAGGCCGGGCTCGACGATATCCGCGAAACACTGAAGCACCCGGAATTCCTGGCCCGTCCCATCGGCAGCACCGGCGTGGTGACGCATGATGTGCATCGGGTGGAGGGCTGAGTCTTACGGGCAAGGTTTCAGCATGGATGTTTCATTTTCCGTGCGGTCGAGGAGCGAGATGTCCCAGCATGTATCTCCGCTGCAGATGCTCCAGTAGCCACCACGCGCTGGATGCTTCTCGATCAAGAGCTGGTCTTCGATCAGCGCGAGGGCCGGGTGATAGCGCCAGATTCCGCCGTCCTGTTCGGCGCCTGCCGGTGGCTGCAATCCGTCGCCGGAGACACGCGTCTCGATCAGCTGGAAGCCGGCCAGGCCAACCGTCCAATCCTCCTCCCAGCGCGCATCATGGCCGGGTTCCGACCACAGCAAGGTGAAGGAACCGGCCGCCAGCACGATTTGCTTCGCGGCAAGGACGAGACAGGCGTTCATGGCGTCATGCTGTGCGCGTCACAGCTATTTGTCGATGGGGTTTTGTTGGGCCGATAGCCTCTCACCCTGCAACAAGCTAACGCTCTCAAGAAATCGCCCTCTGTGCATCGCCCGCCCGGCGCACCCAATATTCTTCGTCCTCGGTCATGCGGAACAGCTTGCCGTGCTTCACGATCTCGGCGAGCTCGGCGCGGGCACGCTCCTGCGCACCTTGCTGCCAGAGGATCTCGGCGTAGTAATAGCGCGCCTCCAGCCGGCGGGCTTCGAGACTGTCCTTGCGCTCCAGCAGCGTTTCCAGCTCCGCAATCGCTGTCGCATGATCCCCGGCCGCCGCCACCGCGCGGGCACTGAGGATGGTCCGTTCCTGGGCGAAGGAGTTGGGATGGGCGCCAGCGAGGTCACGCAGCACCTGCCGGGTTTCAGCATAATCGCCATGGGCAAAGCGGGCGCGGGCAAGGCCGATCAGCAGATCCGCCGCATTGACGAAATAGCCCTCGCGCGCACTTTCATAAAGCCGGATCGCTTCAGCATAGCGTTCCTGCACCACGCATTCTTCCGCCAGCACGATCTTGTTGTTGACCGAGCCATTGTTGACCACATCCGCCACCCGGCGCGCGCTGATGTCCGGCGCCTGGGCCGCGGCAGCAGCGCGGCGCCAACGCTCCTGGTCCACACGCACGACCTTGGGTGAAACCTGCAGCGCGGGAGCCACCTCGACGAAGAAATAGATGAGACTGCCGATCAGGGGAAAGAAGAGGATGATGCTGAGCCACCAGCAGGAATTGCCACTGCGGACGACATGGACGGCCATGAAGATCTGCAGGGCAATGACGGCCAAAGCGAGAATGGGCATGCGGCGCGGGTCCAGTTTGTTCTAACCTTATTAGGGGAATAGAACATAACGAATACAACCCGTCAAGACAGCACGTGTTTGACTATTTTATCGCGGCCATCAGGCCCGCTCCACTGCGTTTCGTTTCAGGGAAATGGGCCTGCCCSGCAAGCCAGGCAGGCCCGGACTGGTCCCGTTCAGATGATGTTTGTCGAGACGTCGATATTGCCGTGGATTGCCTTGGAGTACGGGCAGATCCCATGCGCCGCCTCGGCCAGCTCGCGCGCGGTGTCGTGATCGACACCCGGTACGCTGACATTGAAACGGGCCCGCAGGAAATAGGCACCGTCGGCAAGGTTGAGGTCGATCTCAGCATCGACCGCCGGTGAGGCCGGCAGCTTGATCTTCCGTTGGCCGGCGGCGACCTCGATCGCGCCGATGTAACAGGCCGACCAGGCGGCAGCGAAGAGGTTCTCGGCAGCCGGATGCGGCTGCGGCAGCTTGAGGTCGACGAAGCCGTCGCTGCTGCGCGCGGCGCCGTCGCGGCCGCCTGTGCTGTGGGTCCTGCCGGTGAAGAGAACTTTTGCAGTCGTGGGCTGGATCTTGGTCGCAGCCAGGGTCGCAGTCTGGGTCGTGGTCATGGCGAACTTCCTTCTCAAAAAGTAACCGTTTTCACGGACACGATGACATCGTATGCGATGTAATAAGGGAGCCAATCTCAATCTGTCAAGTACACAATTCAATCGGATACGATTATTTATGCTCCCGGGGAAGCCATCTTTTCATTTGGGGATTTTAATCCCATCAAAGCTTGAAGCACGAAAAGGCCTGAAGGCGCTAAAAGCCAGGACAAGCCTAGACCCGAGAGGCTTAAGCCGGACAGGTACAAAAAACCCGCCAAACCAGATCGGTGGTGGCGGCAGGGGGCGCACTAGCAGGGGGCGCACGAGAACCTCACCACCACGCCAAACAAAAACCCCGCGGCATTGCTGCCGCGGGGTTCTCGATACCAATCAGCCTGGGTTGGCTGGACTTTAGAAGTCCATGCCGCCGCAGGATTTCTTCTTAGAAATCCATACCGCCCATGCCGCCCATGTCAGGAGCGCCACCCATCGGGGCGGGCTTCTTTTCCGGACGATCGGCGATCATCGCTTCGGTGGTGATCAGCAGGCCAGCGACCGAGGCCGCATCCTGCAGGGCGCAACGCACGACCTTCGCGGGGTCGATGACGCCGGCCTTCACCAGGTCCTGGAATTCCGCCGTCTGGGCGTTGTAACCCCAGTTGGTGCTCTTCCCTTCGAGCAGCTTGCCGGCAATGACGGCACCGTCGACGCCGGCATTTTCAGCGATCTGACGGACCGGCGCCTGCAGCGCACGGCGGATGATTTCGACACCGACCTTCTGTTCGTCGTTGTCGACCTTAATCTTGTCGAGCGCACGGATCGAATAGAGGAGGGCCACGCCACCACCGGCGACGATGCCTTCTTCGACGGCCGCACGGGTCGCGTGCATGGCGTCGTCAACGCGATCCTTGCGTTCCTTCACTTCAACTTCGGTGGCACCGCCGACGCGGATGACGGCAACGCCGCCAGCCAGCTTCGCCAGGCGCTCAGCAAGCTTTTCCTTGTCGTATTCCGACGAGGTTTCTTCGATCTGGGCGCGAATCTGCGAGCAGCGGCCTTCGATCTCTTTCTTCTTGCCAGCACCGTCGACGATGGTGGTGTTTTCCTTCTCGATCACGACCTTCTTGGCCTTGCCGAGCATGTCGAGGGTGACGGTCTCGAGCTTAATGCCGAGATCTTCGGAGATCACCTGGCCACCGGTGAGGATGGCGATGTCTTCGAGCATGGCTTTGCGGCGATCGCCGAAGCCCGGGGCCTTCACGGCCGCGACCTTGAGGCCACCGCGCAGCTTGTTGACGACCAGGGTCGCCAGCGCTTCGCCTTCGACGTCTTCCGAAATGATGAGCAGCGGACGGCCCGACTGCACCACCGCTTCGAGGATCGGCAGCATCGCCTGCAGGTTCGAGAGCTTCTTCTCGTGCAGGAGGATGTACGGATTGTCGAGATCGGTGATCATCTTCTCGGCGTTGGTGATGAAGTACGGCGAGAGATAGCCACGGTCGAACTGCATGCCTTCGACGACTTCGAGCTCGGTGTCGAGGCCCTTGGCTTCTTCCACCGTGATGACGCCCTCGTTGCCGACCTTCTGCATCGCCTTGGCGATCATGGCGCCGATGTCTTTTTCACCGTTGGCCGAAATCGTGCCGACCTGGGCGATTTCTTCCGAGGTGGAGACCTTCTTGGCGCGCTTCTTGATGTCTTCGACGACGGCTTCGACGGCGAAGTCGATGCCGCGCTTCAGATCCATCGGGTTGATGCCGGCGGCAACGGCCTTGGCACCTTCGCGCACGATGGCCTGGGCCAGCACGGTCGCGGTGGTGGTGCCGTCACCGGCGAGGTCGTTGGTCTTCGAGGCCACTTCGCGCACCATCTGGGCGCCCATGTTCTCGAACTTGTCGGCCAACTCGATTTCCTTGGCGACCGTCACACCGTCCTTGGTGATACGGGGAGCGCCGAAGGCCTTGTCGATGACGACATTGCGGCCCTTCGGGCCCAAGGTCACCTTCACGGCGTTGGCGAGGATGTCGACACCGCGCAGCATACGCTCACGGGCATCGGCTGAAAAACGTACGTCTTTAGCAGCCATAATATTTAAACTCCTGAATTGATTTCTGTCGAAGCGGCGCCATCAAGCGAGAGGTCTCGCTCAGGCAACCTTCTTCTTGGCAGCCGGGGTGCCCTCGATGATGCCGAGGATGTCCGATTCCTTCATGATGAGGAGATCTTCACCGTCGACCTTCACTTCCGTGCCCGACCACTTGCCGAACAGGATGCGGTCGCCTGCCTTCACGTCGAGCGGCGTGAGCTTGCCGTCTTCGTTCTTCACGCCAGCGCCGGCGGCGATGACTTCGCCCTCTTGCGGCTTTTCCTTGGCGGTGTCGGGGATGATGATCCCGCCGGCAGTCTTTTCAATGCCCTCGATACGACGCACGAGCACGCGGTCGTGGAGCGGACGGAACTTCATGGTGATCCTCCGTAAGTGTCTGAAAAATATGTTTTCCCTGCGCGCCGACCCACTCTCCAGCGCCGCTTGAAAGACGGCTGCTAGCACTCTGGGTCGACGAGTGCCAGACAGGTAGGGCGTTCCGGCGCAAAGGTCAAGTGCGCCGGACGCATAGCCGCAGGGGTTGATGGCGATATTTTTGGCCAATTTCGGCACCGCCGGGATCGGAGCCACAAGGCCAGCCTGGCAGCAATCTCGTTAATTGAGTGCTAACCATCTGTAATCACAAAGACTTTTATACTTTCTTAGCAACCGACTCGGTATCATCGGTTACCGTAGTGACATCAAACGATCAGAGAAGGTTCATGGATTAACTGCCCCACGAGGAGGACCTATGGAGATACGTCCGTTAAGCCTGCAGCTGCGTGACTACCGGTTGGTGACCGCCGAGATCCTTTATCACCTGCCCGATCACCCCGGTCTGCTGCAGAGCTATGTCTGGCAGGATTATGATCTCGCCCCCCGCCTGCCGGTGCTCCACAAATTCCTCGATTTCTGGAGCCATAATCTCGACGGCAAGCTGCATTCGGTCAAAGTCGCCAAAGCCGATATCATCACCCCGGGCAAATGGCGCCATGCGGAGGCACTGCTCAGCATTCACTAAGTGCGTTGCAGCATGGTCGGTTGTGAAGGTCCCGGCGACCTGATACGAGGTTGACCCGCGTCATTTGAGATCGGTGTCCCCGTGCTGCGCAGACTTTACGATTGGATCATGCGTTTGGCCGAAAGCCCGAACGCTTCGTGGGCACTGGCGGTGGTTTCCTTTGCCGAAAGCTCGTTCTTTCCCATTCCGCCCGACCCCATGCTGATCCCGATGGTCCTGGCCAACCGGAAAAAGGCCTGGATCTTTGCCCTGGTGGCGACGGTGGCCTCGGTGCTGGGCGGCATCGCCGGCTATTTCATCGGCGCCTCGCTGGAAGGCCTCGGTGCCTCAATCCTCAGCTTCTATGGCCATCCCGACGCCATGGGCGAATTCCAGGCGATGTTCGCGCAATGGGGCCTGTGGATCATCCTCATCAAGGGTCTGACCCCCATCCCCTATAAATTCGTCACCATCGCCTCCGGCATGGCGGGATTCGACCTCAAGATCTTCATCCTGGCCTCGGTCCTGACCCGTGGCGGCCGCTTCTTCATCATCGCCACCCTGCTTTATTTCTTCGGCGAACCGGTGCGCGCCTTCATTGAGAAGCGCCTCACCCTGGTCACCACATTGTTCGTCGTGGTGCTTGTGGGCGGTTTCGTTGTGCTTAAATACATCTTCTGAGACGAAAGGCCCCACCCTTGTCCCGACCCGAAAACTCCCGACGTGGCAACACCCCTTTCATCGACCCCCGGCACATTCCCTGGCTGACGGCCGGCTTCAGCCTCGCAGCCCTCTGCGTTGCGTGGCTCGCGCAATATGGCTTCGGCCTTGCCCCCTGCCATCTCTGCCTGCTGCAGCGGGACGCCTATTGGGGAGCGATCGTTCTTTCCGTGATCGCCATCGTGCTCGGCACCCGTTCGCCCGTACGGCGCCCCGTGCAACGCTGGGCGGTCCTGCTCATCGGTCTTGCCTTCCTGGTGGGCGCTGCCATCGCCTTCTTCCATGTCGGTGTCGAGCAGAAATGGTGGGAAGGTGACGCAAGCTGTGTCGGCGCCATGTCCGGCCTCACTGGCGCCGATCTGGAAGCTGCCATCATGAATGCGCCCGTGACGCGCTGCGACGATGTGGCCTTTCAATTGTTCGGCATCTCCATGGCAGGCTATAATGGCCTATTGTCGCTGGCGCTGGCGGCCTTCACCTTCTGGGGCTTTGCCAAATCAAGACAGCCCTGAAGAAATGCGGCGCTGAGGAAATATCGCACCTATGTCGATCCCCGTTGATCAGGACAAAGTCGAGCCAGGACCTGTGGCACCGCAGCCATCGGGACGACGCCTGCCCGGCGACCTCACGCCTGAACAGATGATCGACCGCCTCATCCGCGTCGATCATGCCGGCGAATATGGCGCCAAGCGCATCTATGAAGGACAGCTCGCTGTCCTCGGCAAGAAGCCGGAAGGCCATGTCATCCGGCATATGATGGAGCAGGAACTGGTCCATCTGCAGGCCTTCGAAAAGCTGATGGTGGAGCGGCGCGCACGTCCCTCGGTGCTGTTCCCGGTCTGGCATGTTGCTGGTTTTGCCTTGGGGGCGGCCACGGCGCTGATGGGGCCGAAGGCCGCCATGGCCTGCACGGTCGCGGTCGAGGAAGTGATCGACGAGCATTACCGCCAGCAGACGGCCGCATTGGGGACGACGGAGCCCGTCATCCGCGACAAGATCGAAACCTTCCGTGCCGAAGAACTGCAGCACCGCGACACGGGCCTGGCCCACGGCGCTGAACAGACACCGGGCTATGAACTGCTGAGCGGCGCCATCAAGGCCGGCTCACGCCTCGCCATCTGGCTGGCGGAACGGATTTAATCGGCGCCCGTTAGCCGGCGCAGTCGGTAAGTTTGAGAAATGCTAGCGGCACGCCTTCACGCGGCTCGGCCTTGTACCACATGATCTCTGGCAGATCCGGCAGCAGGATATAGGCTGGTGCAACGGAATCGCTCTTGGGAATCTCAAGGGTGAAGCGAAGATCTTTGTCGGCTGCCAGATAATGCTGGGTGCCGAGCGGTCGCTCGCCGCCATCGACTGCACCATCGAATGCCCCATTGGATTCTGGTGGCACCCAATCCTTGCGCGTCACATCCGTCGTCGAATGCAGATAGACATATCGACCGGTTCCCCCGTCGAACAAAAACCAGAAGGTGCGGTCGGTCTCTGCCGAGTGCAGATAGAATGCGACATCCGACAGCCAGTCTGGGTGCGGTTCTATCTTCCGGAAGCCCGCTGACAGGGCCGGAAAATCGATCATGCCATACTGGGCATGCATCACGGTGCAGGGTTCTTCGGCAGCAGCCATCACGGGCGACAAGGTGCAAAGCATCGCCGCCACGACCAGCGCGCGTACAAGCCGCATGTCAGGGGCATTCATGCCGGCTTATCGGATCAGATCGGCTTTCGCCGCGATGGCATCCGGGCCCAGCGCTTCGGCCACCAATGTCTCCAGCCGCTGGACGAGCTTGTCGCCGAGTGCGCCGCCGTCACCACGGATTTCTTGCGTGAGAACCAGGCGCATGGCGTCGAGATGAGAGCCCACCAGGTTGAGGTCGGTTTCCGGAAAAGGGCGCTTGCCGCGCGTCAGCTGGCAGAGCGACTCCCCCAGCCGCGTCATCAGCGGAAAGCCGAAGGAACTGCCCTGGCCCTTGATATTGTGGGCGACGGCATAGAGCGCCTGCGTTGCGATCATGCGGTTGTCGACAGCACCTGCGGGCAGCGTGGTATGCAGTTCCGCCGCCCGGGCTGTTGCCAGATATTCGGTGCATTTGTCGACATCGGCCATAGCCCAGCCGACATAGCTTTTGGCGAGATCGGCGACCGCCGCCTCGGCGCGGGCCAGCCGCCGCGCCATGTCATTGTCTTTGCTGTCGTCGTTCATCCGGTCGCGCATTCCGCGGCCCCCGTCTTCGGCGGACGCGCCAAAGGATAAGGCCTTCAGTGAAGAATCAACGGGTTATACTAACCGCTGCATCCGTTTTAGCCTAGCGGATTGGTTCGCCTTACCGGACCCCCGGCGAACCCTGGACGAACTCCCGGCGAACCCTGGGCCGAACCCTTGGAGACCGTCGCAGCTACTTCGCGCAACTACATGCTGCGGGGCAAGTATTTCGCGAACAGGCCCACCACCAGCATCAGAATGCCATAGGCAATATAAACCGCCCGCTGGTCGAAGAACTGGAGGAGCACTGTGAACACCGCGAAGGGCAGCAGATTGCCGATATCGATATAGGTACGGAAGACCGACATCATCTGCGGCCGTTCCAGCGGCCGCACCGCGCGGAGGAACGGGATGTTGCCGAGCGAATCCAGCATCACCACGAAGAACGCCGCCACCAGCAGCAAAATGCCGACCGCCAATGGGCTGCTGAAAGCAAAGGGAATGGCGAGTGTGGTGAGGCCAGCACCAAAGAAGGCCACCATAATCGGCAGACGCACGCCGACGCGATGCCCGATCCAACCAAATAGCGGGGCCAAGACCAGCAAGATGTTGGCTGCCCCGGTGACGAGGCTGGTCCAGAAATCGTCGACCTTCATGTCGCGGAAATAGAGGGCCGGATAGAGGAAGAACAGAGACCACCAGCCGGATCGTCCGAAGGCAATGGTCCAGCCGAGGCGAAGTCGCGGCTGACTGAAGAACCGCCCGATGCTGAGGAAAGGGTTGGGCGGCGGCTTGGTGGCCGCGGCGACGGCTGGATTTTCGGTCAGGCGTAGATAGGCAAAAAAAGCGACCGCGATGAGAGCGACACCCATGCCGGTTGCCGCGACTGCCCAGGCGCCATAGACGTTGTAGAGTGCCACACCGGCGATGGGTCCCAAGCCCCATGGAAGACAGCCCAGCAGCAGTTTGAGCGGTTCGTAGCGCACAAGGTCCGCACGCGGGATGAAGTCCAGCACGTAGAGCGTGAGGGCGACGATGCAGGCCGTGCTGGAGAGGGTGCGCAGTACCTGTCCCGTGAACTGACCCAGTGGGTCATCGAAAGCCAAAGCCACGACCGCCAGCCCACCGACGAGAAGCCCCATCGAATAGACCCAGCGGCGCCGATACCGATGGATGAGGACCGGCACGGCGAAGCCGGCGATCAGGCCGAAAATTGTGACACCCAGATAGACCGCCGTAACCTTCGCCTCGCTGCCGAAGATTTCCTTCGCCTGCAGCGGCATGACGGTGAGAACCAGCGCCCGCGTGGTCGATTCCAGCATGTAGAGAATCGCAAATACCATCGCGCCGGGCTTATGCCCGGTCAGCGGCAGTGAGGGAGACTCGATGGCCATCAGGCGATTTTCAGGGTGCCGGCGGTGAGGTGATGCGCTTCGATGAATAGCATGCACCCCCACCCCTGTGTTGAGCGGAAGCGGCATGGCTCTGTCACAAATCGGCATAGCGGGGTGTGGAATGAGGCGATGTCGATCTTGGGGAGTCTTACAAACCCGCCCAATCCCCTTCGTCATCCCCCGGGCTTGACCCGGGGATGACACCATTTATGAACGACAGGTGTCGCTGCCGGCCCGAAGATTGACGAAGACATCTGTCTGTTATTGTGCACCTGCGTTCAACAATCCTTCTACTAAGGTCGCAGGCCAAAGCTCCTTGCCTTCTGCCGGCAAAAAGGCGACAAGAAATAAACTTACCGGCAAATCGACGGACCAAATGGCGAAACGCAGCCTGGACGAAATCGACCGCAAACTTCTCTCGCTGCTGCGCAATAATGCGCGCACACCGACCGCGGCCTTGGGCCGGCAGCTTTCCCTCTCACGCAGTGCTGTCCAGGAACGCCTGAAGCGTCTCGAACGCGATGGCGTCATCGCCGGCTATACGTTGGTCGTCGGCAAGGATGGCGAAGCGCCCGGTGTCGGCGCGCATGTCCTGCTTTCGGTCGATCCCAAGGCCCRTGACCAGGCGATCGGCGCCTTGAAGAAACTCCCCGAGGTGCAATCGGCCTATACCGTGTCCGGTTCTTACGACGCCATCGCCATCGTCAGCGCCAGCAACGCCGCCCATCTCGACGAGATCCTGACGCGGATCGGCCACCTCCCGGGTGTCCAGCGCACCACCTCCTCGATCCTGCTATCCACGCTGGTCGAGCGCCGCTAGTATCGCGCCCGATGATCAATGCTGACGATATCGAGGCTGCCGCGCGGCAGCTTCATGGCCATGTGCGGCGGACACCGATCCTGCCCCTGGAACTGGGGGCGCTCGGGACCCATGCGCATCTCACGCTGAAGCTGGAATTGCTGCAGCATAGCGGTTCGTTCAAGGCGCGCGGCGCCTTCAATTCCCTGCTTTCCATGCCGGTGCCTGAAGCTGGCGTGATCGCTGCCTCAGGCGGCAATCATGGTGCCGCCGTCGCTTTTGCGGCACAGAGTCTGGGCCACAAGGCCGAGATCTTCGTGCCGGCGCTGGCGAGCGCTGCCAAGATCACGCGCATCGAGTCCTTCGGCGCCAAGGTGCATGTCGTGCCGGGCGCCTATGCCGACGCGCTGGCTGCCGCTGAAAAACACAGGGTCGCGACCGGCGCACTCGCCATCCACGCCTATGACGCACCGGCCACGGTCGCCGGCCAAGGCACGCTGGCGCGCGAGCTCGATGCGCAATGCACCATGCTGGATACCGTGCTGGTCGCGGTGGGTGGTGGTGGCCTCATCGGCGGTGTCGCGGCCTGGTTCCAGAACCGCGTGCGCGTGGTGGGTGTCGAGCCGGTGAACTGCCCGACCCTGCAGCGCGCCTTTGCCGCCAAGGCGCCGGTCGATGTCGATGTCGGCGGCATCGCTGTTGATTCACTGGGGGCGCGGCGGGTCGGCCAATTGCCCTTCGCCATCGCCAAGGATTTTGTCGAAGGCGTGGTGCTGGTGGAAGACGATGCCATCCGCGCCGCCCAGCATGTGCTGTGGCGCGACCTGCGCCTGGCCTCCGAGCCCGGCGGCGCCACGGCGCTCGCGGCCCTGCTGTCAGGTGCCTACAAGCCCGCGCTGGGAGAAAAGGTCGCCGTCATTCTGTGCGGCGGCAATGTCGATCCGGCGACGCTCAATCCGGCAGCGGAATAGCGGAAACACCCCCTCACCCTGACTCACCCTGACCCTCTCCCGCGAGGGGAGAGGGGATGAGATCTGCCGGCAAGACCAAGGCAGTCATAGAGATCTGTATTGAGATGCATGGCACAAGCCCCTCTCCCCTCGCGGGAGAGGGGTTGGGGTGAGGGGGCGCAGACTCAGTCCAGCGAAAGCCCGGCTTTCAGCTCAGCGAGCTTCTTCGCGGCGATCTGTTTGGGGGCGAGGGTCCCGCCCAAAGCGATCTTGCCGATGGTGATGGATTGGCCGGCACCCAGCAGCATCGCCTTGTCCTGCTCGGCGCTGGACAGGCTGCGGAAGCCGAAGGCGGATTCAGCCACGTCGACTTTGCCTTCCAGCACGAAGACCGACGTCTCGGCTTTCTTGGCTTCGACGATCCATTCGGTCGAGCGGGTGGCCGCCACCGCATTCTGGGTGCGAATGACGAAGCTGGAGCCGGCCGCAGCCTTGGCGGTGACGGCCTGGCAGAGGCCGGCCTTGAGATCGAAGGCAGCCTTGCGGCTCAGCGTTTCCGGGGCGAAATCAAACGTTGCGATGGTCATCTTGGTCAGTTCGCCGAGATTGAGCTGCGAACCGTCAGCGAGCGCGATGCGCAGGCGGCTTTCCGCCAAGGTGGTGACGACATCGCCCGCCATGACCTCTTCGCCGCCCTGGAGAACCAGCTGTGTACCGTTGCGCACCAGCGAGGCGGTGCCCTTGACCTTGGTTACCGATCCCACCGCGGCGCCGGCAGCGGCAGCCGGCCGCAACAGGAAGGTAGCAGCGCTGGGCAGGGCAACGCCCAAGCCCATCAAAAGACGCAGGAAATGCTGCCTGGTAAGGCGCGCGCGCATGACTGTCCTCGTGAATCCCAAAGATCGCAAAAGTCACAGAGGATATTGGGCTCGATCCGGCTCAACAGCAATGACCGCCATCACAAATGTGATGGGGCCAGCCAGCCGTAAGACTGAGAGTGGAGCCTTTAGGCGATGTTCTCGATATCCGCTTCGGTGAGGTTGCCGGGCACGATGGTGATCGGGATGCGCAATTTGCCGATCGCCTTGCCGGTCAGGGCCGAGATGAGAGGGCCCGGGCCCTTGGGACCGGTGGAGGCACCCAGCACCAGGATCGAGATGGTGGGTTCCTCGTCGATGAGCTTCATCACCTCGTCCTGCCGCTCGCCTTCGCGGAAATAGAGGATCGGGAAATTGCCGGACAGTTTGTGCACTTCGCCCGCCATCTTCTGCATGATGGCCTCGGCCTGCTGGCGCGCTTCGTCGCGGATGAGGTTGCTGACACCGACCCATTCCTGATAGTCGGCCGGCTCCATGACATAGGCCATGGCGACACGGCCGCCGGTCTTGGCGGCACGCCGGCAGGCATAGCGGAGCGCAATCTTCAATTCCGGGGATTCGTCGATGATGACCAGGAAGATGCGGCTCGTCATCAGCGGGGGGGTCGGCGATTGGTCGACCGTCTTCGGTGCGTCAGCTTCGCTCATCCCACATACTCCACTTATCTTCTTCTGAAGGCCAGATGCGCCATCCAGCCGGCGAACAGCGCCACCAGGATGGCGATGACACCATAGGCGGCGCTATGGCGGTGCGCAAAATCGTAGATATCGGCGCCGAAGCCGATCTTGCTGATGACCAGCGGCGTGGTCTGGGCGCCCACGATCTTCTGGTCGCGCACCAGATAGACCTCGGCAAGATAGGTGCCGGTCGGCACGGTCGAAGGCACCCTGAGATTGACCCGGAACAGCCGGTCACCGATGAACAGGATGCGCGCCGGCTGGTCGGAGAAGAGCCCGGTGCTCTGCTTGGCACGGACCAGCGCCTGCGAGAAGGTCTTCAAATCAGTGTCGTCCGGTGAGACGGGCGTCATGCGCACGTTCTCGATACCCATCTGGTAAAAGGCGCGCTGGTCTGCCGGAAGGAGTTCGGTCAGGGGTTTGGAAGCCGCCATCATGTAGACGGCCGGCACGTTCTGGAACCCCAGGCCCTTGCGGTTGATCCAGATGCCGCCCACGCGCTCCTTGCGCAGCACCTCGACATCGGCGACCGGACCCTTGACGATCACGACGACATCGCCGGGCCCGTCCGTGGTGCCGAACAGCAGCACGTCGGCGCCCGCGAAGCCGGTCGTGATGGCGATGAGATGATCATCGAGATCGGCAATGAGCGGCGCCTGCGCGTCAGCCGGACGCAAGCCAGCGAACGCCATGAATGCCAGAAGAAACATGAACCGAAGAAGCATGAGCCGGGCGGTGATCAATGTCCGCCCCCGGCGATGACGATGGAATAGAGCTCCGCCGGCCGCGCCACCAGTTCATAGAACAGGCCGCCAGCGGTGGTGAGGATGACGATGGCCATCAGGAAGCGGAGCTGTTCGCCCGGCAGCTTGGCGCCGAGGCGACCGCCGATCTGCGCGCCGACGACCCCGCCGATGGTGAGAATGAGTGCCAGGAGCACATCGACGGTCTGGTTGGTGTTGGCCTGCCAGAAGGTGACCCAGGCCTGCACGAAGATGATCTGGAAGAGCGACGTGCCGATGACGGCACCGGTCGCCATGCCGAGAAGATAGATCATGGCCGGGACCAGCAGGAAGGCGCCGCCGACACCCATGATGGCCGACATGATGCCGACGATGAAGCCGATGCCGCCTGGCAACAGGGCCGAGATATAGAGGCGCGACTTCCTGAAGCGCATCTTGAACGGCAGGCCCTGCGCCCAATTATGCTGGTGGAGCTTGGCCGGCGCCATGGAGCGGCGTGAACGACGCAGCGCCCGGACCGATTCCACCGCCATCATGAAGCCGATGCCGGAGAGTGTGATGACATAGGCGATGGCGATGACGAGGTCGATCTGGCCAAGGCTTTTCAGCAAGGTGAAGACACCGACACCGACACTTGAGCCCAGCATGCCGCCTGAGAGCATGACGGCGCCCATCTTGAAATCGACATTGCCGCGCGCCCAGTGAGCGAGCACGCCGGAAACCGAGGAAGCGACCACCTGGTTGGACTGCGTGGCCACGGCCACGGCCGGCGGGACACCGACAAAGATCAGCAAGGGCGTGAGCAGGAACCCACCGCCGACACCGAACAGGCCGGAGAGGATGCCGACCCCGGCACCTAGGCCCAGCAGCAGGAAGACGTTGAGCGCGACTTCGGCGATCGGCAGATAAATCTGCAATCCAAGAAACCAGTCGAGGATGGCCGTCGCCCAGGTCACAAGCTTTCCCCCACATGACGGGAGCGTGACCGAAACCCTGATCTAACTACGCCGCCGCCGGTCCGGCCGCTCTGGCGACCGCAAATCCATCGCCGAGACCCCCTCACGACTCGGGCGTCCTGGTGAAATCGACACCACTGTAAATCACAGCGATTCCAAGGGGAAGCAGCGCTTGCGCGCGATATTGGCTAAACTGCGCCTGGCCTGGCGAAATCCGCCGATTAAATTCTACTTCTGCAGAATGTCGGTGATCTCTTCCAGCTGGGCACGGGCGCGCAGCAGATAGAAGCCCTGCTCGGCAAGATGGTTCGGCTGGGCCAGCGAGGCGGTCTCGCCGTTGATGACGATCCAGGGCTGCAATTCGGCGCCTTCCAGCATGGAGCCGACCATGCGCTCCCAGATCTTGCCGGCGCCCTTTTCGGTCAGCACCGATTTGAAGTCCTGGCCCAGGGCACGGAGCAACAGCCCATAGGCATAGAGCTCGCCCTTGTTGCGGTAGAAGATGTCGTCGGCATCGAGATCGAACCAGGAACCCGATTGCAGGTCGATTTCCTTGTCGATGTCGTCGGAGGCTGCCCCCAGATCCTTGCCGATCCGATCGAGGGTCGAGAGCAGATTGTCGGCGCGGCGCTCGAACACGGCATCGCCCCGCGTGAGACGGCCGTTGAAGTCGATCAGCGCCTTCATGGCGTCCTGGTAATAGCTTTCGGACGGCTTCATGGGCGCCCAGGAGCGGCTGAGGTCGATATACCAGAGGTCCGGCTGGTTATTGAGATAGGAGGCTGCGTCCTGCAGGGCCCGATCTGAACTGCTGGTACCGCGCGACCGGCCGATCTGGTCCCGGAGTTCGGTGACCACACGCTGCAGGGCTTGGATCTCGCCCGACTGGAAATTCGGCATGTTGTCGAGGATGGCCGCCGGAAAGAACCAGGGCGCATTGGCTGGCCAGGAGGTGCCGTTGACCTCGCGGTCGATCAGCGCCGCCGCCATCGCCACGGTCTGGCTGGCTTCCGGCGGAATGGCTGGCGGCGCGAAATTGGGGTCGTCATCGATGTGATGCACGATGAGGGCGCCGATCGGGTAATAGAGCAGGATGAAGGCCAGCAGGACGCCACCGGACCAGCGCAGGGCCTTGGCCAGACGCCTACGGCCGGTGGGCGTCTCCAGCTCAGCCATGGCCTCGTCGGACTTCCGCGACGACCAAGCCTTCATGGCCGGCACGAACCGCCGCCATCCCGCTTTCGCGCGCGCCTGGATGTCAAAGTCGTCGCTCATGATCTGGACTATCCTCGATGATCAGATGGTGCAGCAGGACATAAGCAATCGCCACACTCAAGACAATGCTTTGGCAAAACAATGACTCTGGCTCCCCCACCGTCATCCCCGGGCGAAGACCCGGGGATCCACTGCAGCAGTTGATAGTGTGGATGCCCGGGTCAAGCCCGGGCATGACGACCTTTTTCAGCGCCGCATCCTACGCCGAGAGGAACCCGACCGCCTTTTCGATGTCCTTGAGGATCGGTTCCGAAATCGCCCGCGCCTTCAGCGCGCCCTGCGAGAGAACCGCGTCGATTTCGGCCGGATGGTCGAGCAGGCGCTTCATTTCGGCCCCGATCGGCCCCAGCACGGAAACGGCGAGATCCGTGAGGTCGCGCTTGAAGACGGAGAATTCCTTGCCCGCAGTCTCGGCAATGACCGTCCCGATCTCCTTGTCGGAGAGGGCGGCGTAGATCGCCAGCAGATTATAGGCTTCCGGGCGCGCGGCTTCCACTTCGGCCTTCACCAGGCCCTTTTCATCCAGCACCTCGGTCCCGGGCAGGGCCTCGGGGTCGGTCTTGGCCTTGCGGAGCTTCAAGGCAATGGTGTCGGCATCGTCGGTCATGTTGATGCGGCTGTAATCGGAGGGGTCCGATTTCGACATCTTCTTGGTGCCGTCGCGTAAGGACATCACACGGGCCGCGGGCCCGCCGATCACGGGTGCTGGCGGCACCAGGCAGTCGATCGCGAAATCCGTGTTGAATTTCTGGGCGATGTCGCGGGCCAGCTCCAGATGCTGCTTCTGGTCCTCGCCCACCGGTACATGTGTCGCGCGGTACCCCAGGATGTCGGCCGCCATCAGCACCGGATAGGTATAGAGACCGACGGAGGCGTTTTCGCGGTCCTTGCCGGCCTTTTCCTTGAACTGGGTCATGCGGTTGAGCCAGCCCACCCGCGCCACGCAATTGAGGATCCAGGCCAATTGGGCATGCACCCGGTTCTGGCTCTGGGCAAAGATGATCGAATGGCTGACATCGATGCCCGACGCCATGAAGGCCGCTGTCACTTCGCGGGTGTTCTTGGTGAGTTCAGCCGGGTCCTGGAACACGGTGATCGCATGCATGTCCACCACACAGAAGATGCACTCATATTCCTTCTGCATGCGCACCCAATTGCGCACGGCGCCCAGGTAATTGCCCAGATGCAGCGTATGGGTCGGCTGTACGCCGGAAAAGATGCGGCCCTTCATGATCTTCGGATTCCCCGTGAGTTTGGCGGTTTATGGCCGCTAAAAGCCCGATCTGCAATGGCTTTCGCCCGCAGATTCCCCTACCCGCCCTATTGATTTCCCGGGTAACAGTCCTAAATTCAGGCCTATCCGCGACGATGCGCGGTAGGGATATGGAACAGGGAGTGAACAACATGGTCACCAGACCAGATAGCGGTATTACCGGCAGGCCCATTCAGGTGAGCACCGTCAAGGGCGGTTACGCTCAGACGCAGTCCGCCGAGATCGATGCTGGCCTGCGCGCCCACATGCAGAAGGTCTACGCCTACATGGCCGGCGGCCTGGCCGCCACCGGTGGCGTTGCCTATTTCGTGTTCCGGAGCGCTGAATTCGCCCCCGCCTTGTTCGAAGGCATCATCCGCAACAACCTCATCCTGATGCTGGCCTCGCTGGGCGTCGCCTTCTTCCTCAGCTTCCGCATCAACGCCATCCAGGTTGGCACGGCGCGCGCCCTCTTCTGGGCATATGCCCTCATCCTGGGCCTGGGCCTGGCGCCGATCTTCATGATCTATACCGGTGAGTCGATCGCCCGGACCTTCTTCATCTCGGCCGGCACCTTCATGGCGATGAGCCTCTGGGGCTACACCACCAAGCGCGACCTCACCGGCATGGGCAACTTCCTGATGATGGGCCTCATCGGCATCATCCTCGCCTCGGTCGTCAATATCTTCTTAGGCTCGACCGGCCTTGGTTTCGCCGTCTCGGTCCTCGGCGTGCTGATCTTCACGGGCTTGACCGCCTATGACACCCAGAAGATCAAGGAAATGTACTGGGATGCCGATGGCGCCGATATCGCCGCCAAGAAGTCGATCATGGGTGCCTTCACCCTCTATCTCGACTTCATCAACTTGTTCCTGATGATGCTGCGCTTCGTCGGCGACCGCCGCTAAGCCGGCCCGGACCAAGCTCATCCAACAGCGGCGGCACCATCTGGTGCCGCCGTTTCTTTTTACGCTGCACCCAAAATGAAAATTACATGGGTGCTTTTCATTGAGCGGCAAAGGCAGTAAGACTCGTCGGACGGCGGCTTGCGATCGGCATCGGGGGATGGCGCGCGGGTCTGGCCGGATCAACGGGGAGTGCGGCATTCGTGGCGTCACCAGAGTCCGGACCAAGTGCAAACAATGGGGCTTATGACGTCGAGTTCCGCTCGGTCGTCAAACATTTCGCTGACGTCAAAGCGGTCGACGATGTCAGCTTCGGCCTGCGGCAAGGCTCGTTCCATTCCTTCCTGGGCCCATCCGGCTGCGGCAAGACCACCAGCCTTCGCCTGATCGCCGGCTTCGAGCAGCCCGATAGCGGCGCTGTCGAGATCGCCGGCCAGTCCGTGGTCGGTGTCCCCGCCTATCGCCGTCCCGTCAACATGGTGTTCCAGCACTACGCCTTATTCCCGCACATGGATGTGGCGACCAATGTCGGCTATGGCCTCCGGCAGCGAAAACCCCGCGCCGACACAGCCGAGATCGACAAACAGGTGGCAGCAGCCCTGGAGCTGGTGCGCCTGCCACATCTTGGAAAACGTCGAGCCTGGGAATTGTCCGGCGGCCAGCAGCAGCGCGTGGCGCTGGCCCGGGCGCTGATCAACCGGCCGACCGTCTTGCTGCTCGACGAGCCCTTGGCGGCCCTCGATCGCAAGCTGCGGCGCGAAATGCAGATCGAGCTCCAGAATCTGCAGCGCGAGGTTGGCATCACCTTCGTCCTCGTCACGCACGACCAGGAAGAGGCGCTCTCCATGTCCGACACGATCGGCATCATGAAGGACGGCAAGGTGGTGCAGTTCGGGACGCCGGAAGAGCTTTATGACGCGCCGGTCAACCGTTACGTCGCCGATTTCGTCGGCGAATCCAATTTCTTCAGCGGCGCGGTCGCGAGCAGCGACGCGCAAGGTGCCACCGTCACGACGGCGAGTGGCCTCACCCTGCAGGCGCCCTTCAGCCGGTTGGGCCCGAAGCTGCAGCCGGGGGCTCGCGCCAGCATCGCCGTGCGGCCGGAAGTGATCGGCCTGTGGCAGCCGGGAGCAACCCCTGCCGGGCTCGACATCGCACGGCCGGCACGCCTCCTCAACCGCATCTATCTTGGCGATCACAGCGAGTTCCAGGTCGAAGCCGACGGGCTGGGCGCGGTGCTGGTGCGCCTGCCGAAACATTCGACGGAAGGCCAGGCATTGGAGCCAGGCGATCAGGTGATCATGGGCTGGAAGCGCGAGCGCGCCTTGGCCCTTGCCGAGGTTTAAAAGAATTTTCGGATGCGCCGTCGGCGGTGACGGACGCGTCCTTCCACATCAATAACGCCGCCACACAGGTTTGRTGGCTTTCACGTTACCCTCAGGAGAATGAGATGACCGATCCACGCAAGGAATTCATCGCCCAGCTGCGTCGCTATCAGATGGGCTCGATCTCGCGCCGGCATTTCCTCGGCGTCACGGGTCTTGGCACGGCGATGGCGGTGATGGCCGGCGCTGTCCCGGGCCTGCGCCCGCGCCCCTCTTTCGCCGGCGATATCGGCGACAAGGTGGCACTCACCAGCTGGCCGAACTATCACGACCCCGCCAATCTCGAGAAGTTCAAGGAACTGACGGGTGCCGCGGTCGAGCTCACTGTGTTCGGCTCGAACGAGGAAATGTATGCGAAGCTGAAGGCCGGCGGTACCGGCTGGGACGTGTTCGTGCCGACCAACTACACGATCGCCAATTACGTCGAGGCCGATCTCATCGACCCGCTCGACCTCTCGCAGATTTCCAATTACGACCCGGCCGCCTATTCCGACCCGCGCATGACCGAGCCTGGTACGGTGAATGGCAAGATCTACGCCCTCCACAAGGATTGGGGTACCACCGGCTTCGTCCAGAACACCAAGAACCTGCCGGACAAGATGACCAGCTGGAAGGAATTCTGGGACATCACCAAGGACAAGGCCAGCGGCCGCGTCATGGTCCATGACTATCAGCTCACCACCATCGGCAACGCGCTCAAATATTTCGGCTATTCCTTCAACTCGATCGACGAGAAGGAACTGGCCGATGCCGAGAAATTGCTGCTCGAGGTGAAGCCGCATCTCTTTGGCATCAGCAGCGACTACCAGCCCGCCCTGCGCAACGGCGACGCCTGGATGTCGGTGGCCTGGACCGGCGACGGCAAGCAGCTGCACAAGGATCTGCCGGAGATCATCTATGTGCTGGGCAAGGAAGGCGGCGAGATCTGGTCCGATTTCTATGCCGTGCCGAAGGAAGCACCAAACAAGAAGGGCGCCTATGCGCTCATCAACTTCCTGCTTGATCCCAAGGTGAACGCCGCGGAGCTCGCGGTCCATGGCTATCCCATCGCCGACAAGCGCGTCATCGCGCTGCTGCCGGCGGAGGTTGCCAACGATCCGATCATGTACCCGGCTGCCGAGCTGCTTTCGCCGCTCGAATTCGGCGCCGGCAACGTGCTCACCAACCCGGCCCGCGCCGAAATCATGGCCCGGTTCAAGTCGGCTTAAGACGACCAGTTCCTGCACCCTCGCTTAAAGCCCCTCGCCCCGCACTTGCGGGGAGAGGGGTTGGGGTGAGGGGATCTTCGCACCGAGGCTGAATTCAACTACCCCTCACCCTGCCCTCTCCCCGCAAGCGCGGGGCGAGGGTTCGTTCAGAGGTCACCCTTCGAGATCATGACCACAGCCGCTCTCAAAGAAAAACGCCGGCAAGCCTGGTGGAACGCTGCGCTGCTGGCGCCGAGCGGGCTTTGGTATCTGGTGCTCCTCATCCTGCCGCTGATCGTCATCATGGTCTATTCGGTGGGCGAGCGGGCGCCGACCGGCGGCTATCAGGCAGCCTTCACCTTCGACAATTACCTCAACATCGGCGCCCGCTGGACTGCGTTCAAGAACACGCTGATGCTGGCACCGACCGGCACGCTTATCTGCCTGCTCGCGGGCTACCCGCTGGCCTATTTCCTCGCGGTGAAGGCCAATCCGCGTCTGCGCCTCTTCCTCCTTATCCTGGTGGTGGTGCCGTTCTGGACCAGCTTCCTCATCCGTACCTATGCCTGGATGTTCATCTTAGGCGGCCGCGGCCTGCCGCATCTCCTGGAATTGATGGGGCTTGAGGGCATCCGCTTCATCAACACGCCCTTCGCGGTTTTGGTCGGCATCGTCTATGCCTATCTGCCGCTGATGGTGTTCCCGATCTTCGTCTCGCTGGAAAAGCTCGACAAGCGACTCCTCGAAGCCTCCGACGATCTCGGCGCCGGGCCGTTCGCGACGTTCCGCCAGATCACCCTGCCCCTGTCGGCACCCGGCATGATCACGGGCTGCATGCTGGTCTTCATCCTGCTCATGGGTGAGTATCTCATTCCGCAGATGCTGGGCGGCGGCAAGGTGTTCTTCATCGGCAATGCGCTGGTGGATCTGTTCCTGCAGAGCCTCAACTGGCCGTTCGGATCGGCCTGTGCCATGGCGCTGGTGGTCATCATGGTGGTGACGGTCAGTCTCTATCTCAAAGCGACGCGCTCGAGTGGGCGCGGCGACGTATCGTTGATGTAGGGCCCTGATCATGCTGCGCGCCTATTCCAGCTTCATCTATCTGTTCCTCTATGCGCCGATCGCGCTCATCGTGGTGTTCAGCTTCAACAGCGGCAACAACGCCTCCGACTTCCAGGGCTTCGGCACCCTCTGGTACTGGAAAGCCGCCAACAACAGCCTCATGCTGGCGGCACTGGAAAACAGCATCATCGTGGCGGCGACCTCTTCCGTGCTGGCGACGATCATGGGCACCATGGCGGCCATTGCCCTCCAGAATGTGCGCGGGCCGCTGCGGGTGCTGTTCGATGGCCTCACCTATGTCGCCATCATGGTGCCCGGCATCGTCATCGGCATCGCGACACTCATCGCCCTCGTCACCACCTTCGATGCGGCCAACACGGTGCTGGCCAGCATCTGGCCGGGCGAGACGCCGCCCAAGCTCAGCCTCGGCTATGGCTCGATCATCGCCGCCCACACGCTCTTTGCCATGGCGCTGGTCATCATCATCGTGCGGGCGCGCATTGCCGGCATGGATCGGAGTCTCATCGAGGCCAGCGCCGATCTTTATGCCGATCCGCTGGCGACCTTCCGGCAAGTGACCCTGCCGCAGCTCATGCCCGGTATCGTCGCTGGATTTCTGCTGAGCTTTACCTTCAGCTTCGACGATTTCGTGATCGCCTTTTTCGTGGCCGGCTCCAAGAACACCTTGCCGATCTATGTCTTCTCGTCGATCCGGCGGGGTGTGACGCCGGAGATCAATGCGATCGGCACTGCGGTCATGCTGTTCTCTCTGACCGCCCTCGTCACGGCGCAGGTCCTGCTGCGCCGCGGCAACAAGCCGGCTCGCTGATCCCTTCCTTGCCGGCATCGTCAGCATGCGTGGTGGGCATTGGCGACGATTGGCTTGATGCTCTATAACACCGTCCCAGAAACGCTGCCGCAAAACCCACCTGGGAGAGAAATCATGTACAAGCTTTATTGGTCACACAATTCGGCCTCGATCGCGACGCATTACTGCCTCGAGGAAGCCGGCGCCAAATACGAGACCGTGCTGGTCGACATGTCGAAGGGCGCCCATCAGCAACCGGACTACCTGAAGCTCAATCCCGCCGGCAAGCTGCCGGCGATGGAACTGCCCGAAGGTGGCATCGTCAGCGAATGCGCCGCCATGTCATTGCTCATCGCCGACCGCTTCCCGCAAGCAGGCCTCGCCCCTGCCGCCAATGATCCGCAGCGCGGTGCTTTTCTCATGTGGCTCTTCCATCTCAACAACACGCTGCAGCCGGCGATGCTGCGCTATTATTATCCGGACCGCATCACCGCGGACGCCGCCGGCACCAAAGCCGTACAGGATAAAGCGATGGAGGAAATCGCCGCACTGTGGTCGCGTATCGATGCGCATCTCACAAAGAGCGGCCCGTTCCTGCTCGGCGACAAATTCTCGGCCGCCGATCCACTCTCCTACATGCTCTCCACCTGGCAGGATTGCTGCCCCGATCTCTACAAGCGCTTCCCCGGCGTGCGGCGCCTCGCAGAGAAGGTCCGCGCCCGTCCGGCGATCGCGCGGATTGCCGAGATCAATGATGTCGGCCCGGTCGCCGCGTGATCGATCCCCGTTCCGTCATCGACTTCTGGTATGCGCCCCGGGCGCGCGCGGTCTGGTTCGAAAAGGACCCGGCCTTCGACGAAGAGATTCGCGTGCGCTTCGGTGCTGCCATTCATGCAGCCCAAATGGGGGCGTTCGACGAGTGGCGGGCGATGCCGATGGGGACGCTCGCCTTCCTCATCCTCCTCGACCAGATGGCGCGCAATATCCATCGCGGGCAGGCAAAGGCGTTTCTGGGCGATGCCCGCGCACTGGCTGTGGCCGACGAGGCCGTGAAGCGCGGCCAGGACAAGGCGCTGCCGTTCGAGCAGCGGCGCTTCTTCTATCTGCCGTTTGAGCATGCCGAGGACATGGCAAACCAGGACCGGTCCATCCAATTGTTCACCCAGCTTTATGAAGAAGCAGCACCGGAGGAGCGCGACCGCGCCGAGGAGCAGCTCGATTACGCGCACCGCCACCGCGACATCATCAAGCGCTTCGGCCGCTACCCTCACCGTAACGCCGCCCTGGGGCGACCCTCGACGGATGACGAGATTGAATTCCTGAAAGGACCGGGGAGCTCGTTTTAGGGAGCTCGTTTTAACTACCCGGCAATTCCGGCATCGCGGGAATGCGCCCCATAGTCTTGCGGCGGAGCGGCTTGGGGCGTTCCATCAGGCGCGTCTGGCCATCGGCGCGCGCGGCATAGAGTTCCGCAAATTCGATGAGGGCGTCGCGGTCCGTGAGCGGATCGAGGTCGCCGAACATATAGGTGGCCTTGCCCGGTGCACGGAAGGCCGCGGTGCAAGGACGCAGACAGCCCGACATGCAAGCTGTCCCGATCACCTGGAAACCTGCCGGCAACGTCCCCGTCTCCGACAAGCCCGCGATCAGGCCCGGCCCCAGATACGGCCCGTCGGCGCCTACCTTGCAGGTCGTGCAGATAAAAAGGACATGGTCGGCCGCCATTTGGCTCAAGGCTTGCAGCTCCGCTGGGATGGGCGCCCTCCCTTAGCAAGCTGCCCGGCACGGCGCAAGCTTGGCCGCTACTCGCTTTTTGGGGGCGCCTTGGTTAGATTGCCGCCTCAACAGGCCGTTTCAACCGCTGAAGGCAGTCCCCATGCGCCGTCTCTTGCTGATCTCCGCTGCCCTTCTGGTCTCGGCGCAATTTGCCCTCACCTTGCCAGCGATCGCCGATTACGCGGCCGCCGAAGCAGCGCTGCAATCCGGCAATATCGCTGGCGCCATTCCGCTCCTCGACGAGGAAGCCAAGCTCGGCAACCCGGTCGCTGCCTTCAACCTCGCCAAGATCTATGAGAGCGGTGCCGCCGGCACGCCGGATTTCCAGCAGGCCGCCACCTATTACCGCATCGCCGGTGAGATCGACACGGCACCGCGCTACAATGGTGCAGCGCTCGGCGCGCAGGGCCCGCAGCTCATCGCCGCGGCGCAGATGTATGGCCAGTTTGCCCTTGGCCGTCTTTATGAAACCGGCAAGGGTGTGCCGCAGGATTATCTCGAGGCCCTGGCCTGGTACACGCGCTCGGCCGATCTCGGCAACGCCAAGGCGATGCTGAAGCTGGCGGTGATCAAGCGCGAAGGCCTGCCCGGCATCGCCCCCGATCTCGAGAGCAGCACCAGCTGGCTGCAGCGTGCGGCCGAGACCGGCAACATCGCCGCCATGAACGAGCTCGGCCGTGCCTATCAGAGCGGCGCCGGCGTTATCCCGAACCAGCAGGAAGCGGCCAAATGGTTCGAGCAGGCAGCGGCTGGCGGCAGCATCGCCGCGGAATATAATCTCGGCCAGCTTTACAGGACCGGCATCGGCGGCCAGCCGGATTATGTGCGGGCCGTCCAGCATTTCCAGAACGGTGCCAATGCCAAGGACGCGCCCTCGATGCTGGCGCTGGGCGATCTTTACGCCGGTGGCCAAGGCCTGCCGCGCGATCCGGTGCAGGCTCATGCCTGGTACAAGCTCGCGGCTGATTATGGTGCCGCTGAGGGCACCGCGAAGGCGGCCGGCCTCGCTGCCACCATGACACCGCAGGACATCGCGGCCGCCACCAGCCTTCATGACAGCTGGCAGCCGCGGGCCAAAGAGGCGGTCCTGCCGGAGACTCTGCCAACGACAGCACCGGCGGCGGCGGCACCTGCCCCTGATGAGCCTGCCGCACCAGCGCCGGTTGCCAGCGAGCCAGCGGCGGCTGTGCCGGCACCTGCCGCGAGCGCGCCGGCACCCGATCTGCCGCCCTTGTTCGAGCAAGCAGCACCTGCCGCCGCAACGCCCGCGGCGGCGGCACCTGTCACTGCAACACCCGAGGTCACCGCGCCGGCGGCGGAACCCGCGCCAATTCTGTTGGGGCCGGCGGAGATTCCCTTGCCGGCATCAACGCCACCAACCGAGATCGATCCGTCCGTGCCGCTGCTGCCCGGCGCGCCACAGCCGGGCGCCAAGCCGTTCGGCCAGTAATGCGCCACAGGAACGTGCCGATGCCCGCATATCGGTTGGATGTGTTGGGGATCACAGAAACGTCAGCTTCGCGTTCCGCCGCCATCCTCTATCTGTTATAGGCGGCATCAGTTTCCATCCGCGGTTCGTCGGCCTCTTCGGGCTGCGAGCCATCTTTCGGCCGCAATAAGGCGATCTATTGCCCGAAGTTTTTCAGTTCAGGCGTTTATTTCATTTGAGGAGTGAGTTCGATGGGGCGTTGGTTGAAAACCGGCCGAATCCATAAAGCGAATCTGGCGGCCGGCAGCATCGCTGCCCTGCTGCTGATGGCAGCCTGCGGCGACAAGGATGCCGACAAGGCGGCCGGAAGCAGCAATCAAGCGACCACGGTGGCCGCCATTGATCCGGCCCAGGCCCCGATCATCCAGAAGGCCATCGAGGACTATCTGACCCTGATCGAAGGCCCGGATGCGCAGCGTGTGATCCATCATGCCGCAGTCAAGGTGACACCCGGTTCGGACGCCTTCGACGTCGCGATCGAAGGAATTTATATCGGCCCCAAGGACGAAGGCCGCCTCGATGTCGGCACCGTCGGCTACAAGCTGACGCCCAAGGGCAGCGATGGTTTCACTGCCAGCAGCCTGACCCATGCCGCCTCCTTTCCGTTCAAGGAAAAGGATGGCAAGGAGAGCGGCGCACTCAGCCTGACGACCAAGAACTTCAGCGGCGAATGGTCCAGCAGCCTGCAGACCTTCCTGTCGCTGGACTGGCAGGCAACGGACATCACCGCCAAGGACGGCGCCCCCGATGGCGGCAATTTCAATGCCAAGAGCCTCGCTGCCAACCTGGCCAGCACCGACAAGGGCAACGGACTTTATGACCAGGCCGGCACGTTCGAGCTCACCGGCTTCAGCGGCAAGGACACGACCGGCGGCAGCTTCGATCTGGGCAAGATCAACGTCACTGGCCTCATGAGCGGCATCAAGCTCAAGGAATATGTCGCAAAGACCCGCGAGATGCAGACCCTGATGGCCGAGATCGCCGAGACCAGCTCGAAAACTCAGACGACGGCAAAGGCCACCACGGAAAGCGGCACCACCCTAGAGGTGACGGCCAATGAGGGGATCACCGACGAGCAAGCCAAGAAGCTCGGCGACATGATCAAGGGCATGACGGGCCTCGTCGCCGGCGTCAAATACAACGTGGCCCTCGCCGATGTGGGCTTCAAGAACAAGGATGGCAGCGAGCCGTTCCACCTTGGCAGCGGTACACTCGACGTCGGATTCCAGGGGCTGGATGCTGAAAAGTCGGCCATGAACTTCGCCATCGGCCATGACGGGCTGGTGATCAACGACCCGGATTTCGCGGGTGATCCGCTGTTCGCCAAGCTCCTGCCGGCATCCGGCAAGCTTGACCTCAACCTCACCGACGTGCCGTCGAAGGAGCTGTGGCAGCTCATCGGCGACAGTTTCCCGGGCCTCATCACGTCCGATCCCACGCGCTCGGAAGCGGCCATCGGCACGATGTTCGTTGCCATGCAGCAATTGATGCAGAAGGCGCCGATGAAGCTGACCGTGGCGCCCTCCGGCCTCACCTCTGAGGTGATGCAGCTGGATGCCACGGGTGCCTTCGACGTAAAGCCCGAGGCCGCCTTCGGCGTCATCGGCGCGCTTGATGTCGGCCTCCATGGGCTCGACGAGGCCATGAAACTGGCCAATGAAGCGGCGCAAAGTTCGCCTAATGCCGCGCAAATTGTCGGCGGTCTGGCCATGATTCAATCGATGGCGAAGCGTGAGGCCGGTGCTGATGGCAAGCCGGTCGACAAGCTGAAACTGGAGGTCGATGCCAAGGGTGACACCAAGGTCAACGGCATGTCGCTCTCGGGTCAGTAACGCCACATGTGAACACTTTCTTCACCTTCGTGATGTTAGAACCGCGCCGATCGGGATCGATCGGCGCGGTTTCTTTTTGCCCGATCGAGATGCGATCGGGACCTGCTCGACACCCATGCGAGATGGGGGAGCGATGACGATCGGATGCGCAGCGATGACCTCGCACCTGTTGCAGCGATGACTCAGTCGACACGGAATCTGTGGTCGCCCGGACACGCGCGAATCACTTCGGAGTGGATAAGCGCAAAAAAATATGTTGTGATATGCGTGACATGCATATTGACCGAGTCGCGATTTCAGCAACGACCGATGTGGTCTCATCCATGAGCGATGACGGACCGCTCCCCGCCTATCGCGCCATGCAGCGTGGTGGTCGCTTGCATCATGACGCCGCGCAGGAGCTCGCGGCGGAGAAGCTGCAATCGCTTTACAACGCTCTCAAGAATTATCAGCCCGATCCGGTTGGCGATGCCGGCGGCTTGCGCAGCTGGGCCGAGCGTCTGGGCCGCTCGCTCTTCGGCCGGGACGAAGCCGCACCCCAGGGCCTCTTCATCTATGGCGGGGTCGGTCGCGGCAAGTCCATGCTGATGGATCTGTTCTTCGCCCAGGCTCGCGTTGGTGGGGCGCCAATAGCGTTGAAGCGCCGCGTTCATTTCCACGCCTTCATGCTGGAAGTGCATGATCAGCTGCATCATTGGCGCCAGGAAAAACCGAAACAAGTCGACCTCATCCCGGCCTTGGCCGAGAAGCTTGCAGGCGAATGCACGCTCATCTGCTTCGATGAATTCCACGTCACCAACATCGCCGATGCGATGATCCTGGGTCGCCTGTTCAGCGCCCTCTTCGAGCGCGGCGTGGTGATGGTGGCGACCTCCAACTGGGCGCCCGACGATCTCTACAAGGGTGGCCTGCAGCGGGAGCAGTTCCTGCCCTTCATCGCCCTCCTCAAGGAAAAACTGGACGTTCTGGAATTGGACGGCGGCCGCGATTATCGCCTGGCGCGCCTCAAGGACATGAACGTCTACCACCATCCTTTGGGCGATCTCAGTGCCCGGCAGATGCGCGATGCCTTCGCCCGGATGACGGACAACGAGCCCCCGATCGCGGCCAGCCTGACCGTGCAGGGGCGCAATATTCCGATCCTGCGCCAGGTCGCCAACGCCCATGGCCGCGTCGCCTGGTTCGATTTCGACGAGCTCTGCGCGCAGCCCCTGGGGGCTGCCGACTATCTCGCCATCGCCACCCATTACGATGTGGTGCTGCTGGACCAGGTGCCCAGGCTCGAGGCCGATCGCCGCAATGAGGCGCGCCGCTTCATGACGCTGATCGACGAACTCTACGAACATAAGGTGACGACGATCGTCGCTGCTGCCGACAAGCCGGAGCGTTTGTATCCGGCCGGTGATGGCGCGTTCGAATTCGAACGCACGATTTCGCGCCTCAACGAAATGCAGTCGGTCGATTATCTGACCCGACCGCATTTGACGTGACTTGAGTGAGAATTTTCGCGAGAAGAGTTAATGCCTCTTGCCCTTGTGGCAAATTCGGGTTATTAACTCAACATCTAGAGGAGTGCGCTTAGAGCGCAGGTGCATTGCCTAACCGGAATCGTGGCAATGCGTAAGAGGCATCAGGATTACAGAATGGCACGGAAGAAGATAGCCCTTATCGGCGCAGGTCAGATCGGCGGCACATTGGCGCTGCTCGCTGGCTTGAAGGACCTCGGCGACATCGTCATGTTCGACGTCGTTGATGGTGTGCCGCAGGGCAAGGCGCTCGACATCGCGGAAGCCTCGCCGGTTGAAGGCTTCGACGCGAAATATGTCGGCGCCAGCGACTACAAGGCGATCAAGGGCGCTGATGTCATCATCGTCACCGCCGGCATCCCGCGTAAGCCGGGCATGAGCCGCGACGATCTCATCGCCACCAACGCCAAGGTCATGGACAGCGTCGGCAAGGGGATCAAGAAATATGCCCCCAAGGCCTTCGTCATCTGCATCACCAATCCGCTCGACGTCATGGTCTATGTTCTGCAGCAGGCGTCCGGTCTGCCGGAAAGCCATGTGGTCGGCATGGCGGGCGTTTTGGATTCCGCCCGCTTCCGTTATTTCCTGGCCGAGGAATTCAAGGTCTCGGTCGAGGACGTCACCGCCTTCGTGCTGGGTGGCCATGGCGATACCATGGTGCCCTTGGCCCGCTATTCCACGGTTGCCGGCATTCCGCTGCCGGATCTCGTGAAAATGGGCTGGACCACGCAGGAAAAGCTCAATGCCATCATCCAGCGCACCCGTGACGGCGGCGCTGAGATCGTCAATCTCCTGAAGACGGGTTCTGCCTTTTACGCGCCGGCATCCTCCGCGATCGCGATGGCTGAATCCTATCTCAAGGACAAGAAACGGGTTCTCCCCTGCGCGGCCTATCTGACGGGCCAGTATGGGGTAAAGGGACTCTATGTCGGCGTACCGGTTGTCATCGGTGCCGGCGGCGTAGAGAGAGTGGTCGAGATCGACCTCAACAAGGCTGAAAAGTCCCTGTTTGATAAGTCGGTCGCGGCCGTAAGGGGCCTCATCGATGTGGTGAGGAAGCTTCAAAGAGGAGAGAAGCAATGAAGAAGACCATCGAACTGGCGGCCAAGAAGGTTGCCAAGAAAGCGGCCAAGAAGTCGGCCAAGAAGACCACGAAGAAGGCCGCTGCCAAGAAGCCGGCAGCGAAGAAGACGGCAAAGAAGGCCGCCAAGAAGAAGTAAAGTTTCGGGCTTCATTCGAAGCTCTAAACGGCCTGCGACGGCGACAGTCCTATTTCCATGTTGTTACGACGGGTTTCAGTTCAATTGGCTTGAACCCGTCGGGCATGGTGATAGAGTGCGATCTGCTGCACCACAGCAAATCGTCGGCTGTCGCTGTCGCCCGCTTTTTTTCTTAAGAACTTCTCAGAACTTCCTAGGGAATAATCGCGCGGCTCGGTGGCTGGCGAATGACCGCCGAGGTGCAGTCCTTCGCAACGCAGCAAAGCGGGTCACCCCGGATGAACATCCATGAATATCAGGCGAAAGCCCTGATCAGGAAGTTTGGCGTCGCCGTCCCAGACGGTCATGTCGCCTACTCCGCCGACGAAGCAGTCCAAGCATCCCAGAAATTAGGTGGCGGTCTTTGTGTCGTAAAGGCACAGATCCATGCCGGCGGCCGCGGTAAAGCAGGCGGCGTCAAAGTCGCAAAGACCCAGGACGAAGTCCGCAGCTTCGCCAAATCCATGCTCGGCATGACCCTGGTCACGCATCAGACCGGCCCGGTGGGCAAGGTCGTAAAGCGGATCTATGTCGAATCCGGCTGCGATATCAAACGCGAACTCTATCTCGGCATGCTGGTCGATCGCGCCTCGTCGCGCATCACCATCATGGCCTCCGAAGAAGGTGGCATGGAGATCGAGGAAGTCGCAGCGACCCATCCTGAAAAGATCCTGAAGATCGCGATCGACCCGGTGATGGGCGTGCAGCCCTTCCATGCCCGTCAGGTCGCATTCTTCCTGAAGCTGACCGGCAATCAGGTCGGCTCGGCGACCAAGTTCATCATGGCGCTTTACAAGGCGTTCACGGAACTCGATTGCTCGATCGTCGAAATCAATCCGCTGGTCATCACCGGTGCCGGCGACGTGCTGGCCTTGGATGCCAAGATCAACTTCGACGACAACGCGCTCTTCCGTCACAAGGATGTCGAAGAGCTGCGCGATCCGGATGAAGAAGATCCGGCGGAACTTGAAGCTGCCAAGCACAGCCTCAACTACATCAAGCTTGATGGCTCGATCGGCTGCATGGTCAATGGCGCCGGCCTTGCCATGGCGACCATGGACATCATCAAACTCTATGGCGGATCGCCGGCGAACTTCCTCGATGTCGGTGGCGGTGCCACCAAGGAACGCGTCACGGCAGCGTTCAAGATCATTCTCTCCGACCCCAATGTCGAAGGCATTCTGGTCAACATCTTCGGCGGCATCATGCGTTGCGACGTGATTGCCGAAGGTGTCGTGGCGGCGGCACGCGAAGTCAGCCTGCATGTGCCCCTGGTGGTGCGTCTTGAAGGCACCAACGTCGAATTGGGTAAGAAGATCCTGGCGCAGTCCGGGCTGCCCATCCTGTCCGCCGACAATCTGGCGGACGCGGCCGAGAAGGTCGTCAAAGCCGTGAAGGAGGCTTGAGGAATCATGTCCGTTCTCGTCAACAAAAACACCAAAGTCATCTGCCAGGGATTCACCGGTGCCCAGGGCACGTTCCATTCGGAACAGGCCATCGCCTATGGCACCAAGATGGTGGGCGGCGTCACCCCGGGTAAGGGCGGCACCAAGCATCTCGATTTGCCGGTGTTCGACACCGTCGCCGACGCCGTCGCCAAGACCGGCGCCAATGCCAGCGTCATCTATGTTCCGCCGCCCTTCGCGGCCGATGCGATCCTGGAAGCGATCGATGCCAGGCTGCCGCTGGTGGTGTGCATCACCGAAGGCATTCCGGTTCTGGACATGGTGCGTGTGAAGCGCGCCCTGGCCAATTCCGCCACGCGCCTCATCGGTCCCAATTGCCCGGGCGTCATCACGCCGGAAGAATGCAAGATCGGCATCATGCCGGGTCACATTCACCGGAAGGGCAAGATCGGCATCGTCTCACGCTCCGGCACGCTCACCTATGAAGCTGTGGCCCAGACCACGGCCGCTGGCCTCGGCCAGTCGACCTGCATCGGCATCGGCGGCGATCCGGTCAACGGTACCAATTTCGTCGATTGCCTGGAACTGTTCATGGCCGATGACGAAACCCAGGGCATCGTCATGATCGGCGAAATCGGCGGCAGCGCCGAAGAGGATGCTGCCGAGTTCTACAAGGCCGCCAAGAAGAAGAAACCCATCGTCGGCTTCATCGCCGGCGTCACGGCACCTCCGGGTCGCCGCATGGGCCACGCCGGCGCCATCATCAGCGGCGGCAAGGGCGGTTCTGGCGACAAGATCGAGGCGATGCGCTCGGCAGGCTATGTGGTGGCCGATTCCCCCGCCAGCCTCGGTTCCTCGATGCTGAAAGCCATGGGCAAATAATATTCTTGATCAAACCACCCCTCACCCCAACCCCTCTCCCCATTTCATGGGGCGAGGGGCTTTGAGGCAGACCCGCTGGGAGCTCCCTCGCCCCGCTTGCGGGGAGAGGGTCGGGGTGAGGGGTGGAAATACCTGTCCGGCTTTGCGATCTACCGGGTTGATATCCCGGGATCTGCTTGCTATCTGGAAAATATCCTTCCCCGGCCGCGTGCTGCGGGAAATCGTAACTATTGGGTAACCATCCCATGCGCAAATAACCGCGGGGGTATCCGCTACTATTATTGGGGACTCTTCTATGAAGATTTCCCTGCCGGCAAAATGGGCATGAGACCCGTGCGCCGGGTGACTGAACCAGAACTGCTCTCCTGAAGGCCTTGGGTAACAGGGGCTAGACCTTTTGGTGGCTTGACCTATTCAGGGCATCGGCCCAAACGGGTGAATTATGAACCAGCCAATCGCCAACTTTCTCTCCGGTCCCAACGCGCCCTTCATCGAAGAGCTCTACGCCAAATATCTCACGGACCCCAGTTCCGTCGACGCCTCCTGGCAGAACTTCTTTGCCGATCTCGCTGAAGACGCGCCGGCGGTGCTGAAGGATTTGCAAGGTGCCAGCTGGGCACCGCGGGAACGTGACGTCGAGATCACCGGCAGCAACGGGTCTCATCCCGCAGCCAACGGTCATGGCGGCAACGGCCTTGCTCTCGACACCGGCGCCCGGCCCTCCTCGGGCGGCCATGTCAGCACGGCCGCACAGCGCCGCGCCGCGCAGGACAGTCTGCATGCGATCATGCTGGTGCGCGTCTACCGTGTGCGTGGCCATCTCGAAGCCAATCTCGATCCGCTGGATCTCAAGCCGCGCGAGAAGCATGCCGACCTCGACTACCGCACGCATGGGTTCACGGAAGCCGATCTCGACCGCGAAATTTTCCTCGACGGCCAAATGGGCTTCGAGACGGCGACGCTGCGCCAGCTCATTCATGCGCTGCGCCAGACCTATTGCGGGTCGATCGGCGTCGAATACATGCACATCCAGGATTCCGATCAGCGCCGCTGGCTGCAGCAACGCATGGAAGGCAGCCGCAACCAGCGCGACTTCACTGACCGCGGCAAGCGCGCGATCCTCGAACGCCTGACCGAAGCGCAGATGTTCGAGAACTTCCTCGACAAGAAATATACCGGCACCAAGCGCTTTGGCCTCGATGGTGGCGAGACCACCATCCCGGCGCTTGAGCAGATCATCAAGCGCGGCAGCCAGCTCGGCATCAAGGAAGTCGTCATCGGCATGGCCCATCGCGGCCGCCTCTCGATGCTGGCCAACTTCATGAACAAGCCCTATGCGGCGATCTTCTCGGAGTTCCAGGGCAATGCCTCGAACCCCGAGGATGTGCAGGGTTCGGCCGACGTCAAATACCATCTTGGCACCTCGGCCGACCGCGAGTTCGACGGCCGCATCGTGCATCTTTCTCTGACCGCCAACCCGTCGCATCTCGAATGTGTCAACACGGTCGTCCTCGGCAAGGTCCGCGCCAAGCAGGACCAGCGCAAGGACAAGAACCGCGAACAGGTCATGGGCCTGCTGCTCCATGGCGATGCGGCGTTTGCGGGGCAGGGCCTGGTGCCGGAATGCCTCGATCTCAGCCAGCTCTTTGACTACGAAGTCGGCGGCACCATCCATTTCATCATCAATAACCAGATCGGCTTCACCACCAGCCCGACCGCATCCCGCTCCGGCCCCTACTGCTCGGATGTCGCCAAGGCCGTGCAGGCGCCGATCTTCCACGTCAATGGCGACGATCCCGAAGCTGTGCTCCATGTCTCGCGCATCGCCATGGAATTCCGCCACGAATTCAATCACGATGTCATCATCGACATGTTCTGCTATCGCCGCTTTGGCCACAATGAAAGCGACGAGCCGGCCTTCACCCAGCCCATCATGTACAAGAAGATCGCGACACAGCCGACCACGCGCCAGATCTATGCGCAGAAGCTGGTCGACGAAGGCAGCATGAGCCAGGCTGAAGTCGATGGCATCATGAATGCCTTCCAGGCACGCCTGGAAGCGGAATTCGAAGCCTCGACCTCCTACAAGCCCAACAAGGCCGATTGGCTCGAAGGTGCGTGGGCAGGTCTTGCGGCCGCATCCGGCGATGATCGCCGCGGCGAAACCTCGCTCACCGAAGAAAAGCTGCAGATGATCGGCAAGGCGCTCACCACGACGCCGGCCACTTTCAACCTCAACCGCAAGATCACCCGCCAGCTCGCCCAGAAGGAAGAGATGTTCAAGACCGGCGAGGGCATCGATTGGGCAACCGGCGAGGCCTTGGCCTTCGGCGGCCTGCTGGATGAGGGCTTCGGCGTCCGTCTCTCCGGCCAGGATTGCAAGCGCGGCACCTTCAGCCAGCGTCATGCCGCCCTGGTCGATCAGGAGAATGAGGACGAATACGTTCCCCTGAATCACATCCGTGACGGCCAGGCCTTCTTCGAGGTGATCAACAGTCCGCTCTCGGAAGCCGGCGTGCTCGGCTTCGACTATGGCTACAGTCTTGCCGAACCCAAATCGCTGGTGCTGTGGGAAGCGCAGTTCGGCGATTTCGCCAACGGCGCCCAGGTCATCATCGACCAGTTCATCTCCTCGGGCGAATCGAAATGGCTGCGCATGTCGGGCCTCGTCATGCTGCTGCCCCATGGCTATGAAGGCCAGGGTCCGGAACATTCCTCCGCCCGCATGGAGCGTTATCTGCAATCCTGCGCCGACGACAACATGCAGGTCGTGAACATCACCACGCCGGCCAATTATTTCCATGCGCTGCGCCGCCAGCTGCACCGGAATTTCCGCAAGCCGCTCATCGTCATGACGCCGAAATCGCTGCTCCGCCACAAGCTCGCGGTCTCGAAGCTCTCGGAGATGGGTCCAGGCACGACATTCCACCGGCTGTTGTGGGACGACAATGCCAAGCTGGTCGACAAGAAGGTGAAGCGCGTCGTGCTGTGCTCGGGCAAGGTCTATTACGATCTCTTCGAGGAGCGCGAGAAGCGCGAGCTCGACGATATCTACATCATGCGTGTCGAGCAGCTGTTCCCCTTCCCGGACAAGGCGCTCAACAAGGAATTGGCGCGCTTCCCCGGCGCCGAGATCATCTGGTGCCAGGAAGAGCCCAAGAACATGGGCGGCTGGAGCTTCGTGGCGCCCGAGATCGACAATGTGATGGAAGCGCTGGGCACCAAACAGCGCCGCGTGCGTTATGTGGGACGGCCGGCTTCGGCCTCGCCCGCCACCGGCCTTTACAAACGACACATCAAGGAACAGGCGAAACTGGTCGACGAGGCGCTCAGCTTCAGCTGAGCCATCGTCACCCGCATCGTCCTTATTATCGAGCTTCTGGAGGTAGAGAATGACAACCCCGATCACGGTCCCCGCCTTGGGCGAATCGGTCAGCGAGGCGACGGTCGCCAAATGGATGAAGAATGTCGGCGACCCCGTGAAAAAGGATGAGGCGCTGGTCGAATTGGAGACCGACAAGGTCACCGTCGAAGTGTTCGCCAGCGTCGCCGGCACCCTGGGCGAGATCATCGCCCCCGCCGGTACCACGGTTGCCGTCGGCACCTTGATCGGCAACATCGCCGCCGGTGGCGCCGCGGCCGCTCCTGCCGCAAAGCCGACGATTGCAGCCGCCGCACCGGCTCCCTCGGTCGCCAAGGCCGCGCCTGCCGCAGCACCAGCTGCCAAAGATGATTTGGCACCAGCCGTGCGCAAGCTCGTTGAGGAAAACGGACTCAACCCTGCCAGCATCACCGCCAGCGGCAAGGACGGCCGCCTGACCAAGGGCGACGTGCTCGAACATCTGGAAAACAAGAAGTCGGCGCCTGCCGCCGCCCCCGCACCTGTTGCAGCGCTGGCCCCCGTTCCCGCCGCACCCCATGTACCGCGTGCTCTTGGCGAGCGTGAAGAGCGCGTGCCGATGTCGCGCTTGCGCAAGCGCATCGCCGAACGCCTGAAGCAGGCCCAGAACACTGCCGCCATGCTGACCACCTTCAACGAGGTGGACATGACGGCCGTGATGGCGCTCCGCGACAAATACAAGGAAGGCTTCGAGAAGCGCCACAAGGTGAAGCTGGGCTTCATGTCCTTCTTCGTGAAGGCAGCGCTGCAGGCCCTGAAGGAAATCCCCGCCGTCAATGCCGAGATCGACGGTGGCGACATCATCTACAAGAATCATTACGACATCGGCGTCGCGGTCGGCACCGAACAAGGCCTGGTCGTGCCGGTGGTGCGCGATGCCGATGCGCTCAGCTTTGCCGCCATCGAAGCCACCATCACCGAGCTCGGCAAGAAGGCCCGCGACGGCAAGCTCGCCATCGAGGATCTGGTGGGCGGCACCTTCACCATTTCCAACGGCGGCACCTATGGCTCGCTGATGTCGACGCCGATCATCAACCCGCCGCAATCGGCGATCCTCGGCATGCACAAGATCCAGCAGCGGCCGATGGTGGTCGACGGCAAGATCGAAGCGCGCCCGATGATGTACTTGGCCCTCTCCTACGACCACCGCATCATCGATGGGCGCGAAGCTGTGACCTTCCTGGTCCGCCTCAAGGAGAGCCTCGAGGATCCGCAGCGCCTGCTCATCGAGATGTGAGCCAGATGGCGATTGCCAAGCGGGCAGCAAGACCGGCCGTCAAAACCGCCGCCGCGAAAAGCAAACGGCGGCGCCTGCCTTATTATAACCAGAGCACCGACTTCACCTGCGGGGCGGCATCCCTGCTGATGGCGATGCGCGGGCTCGATAAGGACATGCCCTTCGACCGGGTGCATGAGCTGCAGGTCTGGCGCGAGGCCAACACGGTCTATATGGGCGCCAGCCACGCCGGCTCATCGCCCTACGGCATCGCCCTTGCCGCCTGGCGCCGCGGTTTCCATGCGGAAATCTGGACCAGCCACAAGGGCGCCGTCCTCCTCGATTATCAGAAGAAGCCCGACTGGCGGAAGGCCGGCAAGCTGATGCAAGCCGCCGACGAGGCCAGTGTGCGCGATCTGGGCCTGCCCATCGAAAAGCGCAGCTGGGACGTGGCTGATCTTGCGCAAGCCTGCCGGCAAGGCGCTGTCCCCATCGTGCTGGTCAGTACCCGGGCCTTTCACGGCGGCAACACCCCGCATTGGGTGGTGGTGGCCGATTGCGACGCGGCCGAGGTCTACATCAATGACCCCTGGATCTCGCGCAGCAAGGGCCAGACCGCAAAGTCGCAGACCGGCCGCGCGGCCGGCCACGATGCCTTCATGAAAATGGCCCAGTACGGACCGCGCCACGAACGGGCAGTGGTTCTCATCCGGGGGCCGCAGGTTTAATCTTATTTTGCAGCGGGGCCCGCGGGTCCCAAGGGAGTAGCTTATGGCCGAAGATTCATTCGACATCGTCGTCATCGGTGGTGGCCCGGGCGGCTATGTCTGCGCCATCAAGGCGGCGCAGCTCGGCCTCACCGTCGCCTGCGTTGAAAAGCGCGGCAGCCTCGGCGGCACCTGCCTCAATGTCGGCTGCATCCCGTCGAAGGCGCTGCTCGCCTCATCGGAGAAATTCGAGGAAGCCGGCCATCATCTGGCCACCCACGGCATCAAGATTGCGGGTGTCGCGCTCGACCTCAAGGCGATGCTGGCCCGCAAGGACAAGGTGGTGGGCGAGCTCACCAAGGGCATCGAGTTCCTGTTCAAGAAGAACAAGGTCACCTATCTCAAGGGCAATGGCGCCTTGCTCGGCAACGGCAAGGTCGAGGTGACCGGCGAGGCTGGCAAGCAGATCGTCAGCGCCAAGCATATCGTGCTCGCCACCGGCTCCGATTCGACACCGCTCCCCGGCCTTACCATCGACGAAAAGAAGATCGTGACCTCGACCGGCGCCCTTACCCTTGAGAAGGTGCCGGAACATCTGGTCGTCATCGGCGGCGGCGTCATCGGCCTGGAGCTTGGCTCCGTCTGGCGGCGCCTGGGTGCCAAGGTGACGGTGGTGGAATTCCTCGACCGCATCGTCCCCACCATGGATACCGAGATCGGCGGCATGTTCCAGAAGCTGCTGGCCAAGCAGGGCATCGAATTCCGCTTGGGCCAGAAGGTCACCGGCGCCAAAGCGAAAGGCGCCAAGACCGAGCTTTCCGTCGAACCTGCGAAAGGCGGTGCTGCGGAATCCCTCGTTGCGGATGTGGTGCTGGTCTCGATCGGCCGGCGTCCCTATGTCGAAGGCCTCGGCCTCGACAAGGCCGGCGTCAAGCTGGATGACAAGGGCCGCATTGCCACCAACGGCCATTTCGCAACCAACGTGCCCGGCATCTATGCCATCGGCGATGTCATCGTCGGCCCCATGCTGGCACACAAGGCCGAGGAAGAAGGTGTGGCGCTGGCCGAGATCCTGGCCGGCCAGAAGGGTCACGTCAATTACGAGACCTGCCCCAACATCGTCTATACCCAGCCGGAACTGGCCTCGGTCGGCAAGACCGAAGAGGAATTGAAGGCCGCGGGCGTTGCCTACAAGGTCGGCAAGTTCCCCTTCATGGTGAATGCGCGCGCCAAGGCTGCGGGCGACACCGACGGCACGGTGAAACTGCTGGCCGATGCCAAGACCGACCGGTTGCTGGGCGCCCATATCCTGGGGCCGGGAGCCGGCACCATGATTCATGAATGCGTCATGGCGATGGAATTCCAGGCCTCGTCGGAAGATGTCGCCCGCGCCTTCCATGGGCATCCGACTCATAATGAGGCGATCAAGGAAGCGGCAATGGCCATCAGCAGCAAGACGATTCACATGTGATCCCCGGCCGCGAAGCGCGCCATAATTGGCTTGGCGCGCAGCGGCCATAACTGGTTTGGTGCGATGGTCGGAATCGAGACGGCAATGCCCGCAGATGTGAGACCGACCATCGACAAGCTGCTGCGCGAGGCGGAGAACGCCTTTGAGGGCAGCCACGCCCAGGCGCTGAGCCTGACCTTGAAGGCGCTCAACCTGGCGCTGGAGGATGGCGACGACGCCATCATCGCGCGCTGCCAATTGGAGTGCGCGCGCCAGCAGCGCGTGCTGTGCCAATATAGCGAGGCGCTGACCAACCTCGAAAACAGCCATAAATATTTTGTCCGCACGGGCGACCGGCTGCGCGAGGGCATCGCGCTGCGCACCTATGCCGCCATCTATGACGAGGTCGGCCTGTTCGACGAAGCGCTGGAGAGCAACCAGCGCGCCTTGGCCTTGTTCGAGGAAACGAACGAGCCGCATTTCCGCGCCATCTGCTTCGAAGACACCGGCAACATCATGCGCCGGCGCGGCTATCACACGGAATCGGTGGCGGCGTTCGAAAGCGGCCTCGCCCTCCTCGATGCCCTGCCGCCGGGACCGGAGGTCGACCGCTCGCGGGCGCATCTGAGCTGCGGCCTTCTCGATGCCTATCTCGAAGGCGGCGAAGACGAACCGGTCCTGGCCAATGTGGGCAGCGTGCTGGAACAGGTCTGCATCATCGGCAATGGCAATCTCGAAGCCTATTGCCACAGCATGGCAGCCTTGGCCCAGGCGCGGCGTGGCGATGCCGCCGCCAGCCTCGCCACCGCCGCCACGGCGCGTCACGCCCTCGCCCGCGCTGAATCACCTTATGAACGCGTTGGCTGCCTGATGCATCTCGGCCGCGCCCGCGATGCGCTGGGCGATTTCAACCAGGCCCAGGCCCTGCTCTCGGAAGCGCTGGAGACGGCCGCTTCTGCCGGCATCCACGATCTTTCCATGAAATGCCATGCCGAGCTCGCCCAGATCAGCGAGCGCGCCGGCAACATCACGCTGGCGCTCGACCATCTCAAGACCCTGCGGCGGCTGGAGGTCGATCTCTTCGACAGCCGCACCGACATCAGGCTCGACCGCCTGCGCCTTGAGGTCGAGCGGGAGCGCTCACGCCATAGCGAGGCCGACCTCGCGCGCCAGGAACTGGAACGCCAGGTCGCCGCCCGCACCGTCGAGCTGCGCGCCGCCAAGGAAGCGGCAGAGCGCGCCAACCGCACCAAGAGCATGTTCCTCGCCAATATGAGCCACGAGCTGCGCACGCCCCTGAACGCCATCAACGGCTATTCCGAGGCGATGGCGCTGGAGCTTTTCGGCCGTCTCGGCGAGGCGCGCTATGTCGATTATGCGCGCAACATCTGGACCAGCGGCCAGCATCTGCTCTCGCTCATCAATTCGGTGCTCGATCTCTCCAAGGTCGAAGCCGGCCGCATGGAGATCAGCCGCGAAAGCCTGCTGGTGCGCGCGCTGATCGACGAATGCCTGGCCCTGGTGGCGGTGCAGGCGGAACAGACCGGGCTGCGTCTTCTGGCCGAGGAGGTTCCCGAGCATCTGACGGCCCAGGCGGATCCCCGCGCCCTCAAACAGGTGCTGGTCAATCTGCTCGGCAACGCCTTGAAATTCACGCCGCGCGGCGGCGAGATCAGGATCAGCGCCAGGCATTGCACCGGGCATAGCGACCATCACACCGAGATCATCGTCGCCGATACCGGCATCGGCATGGCGGAGGAGGACATTCCCCGCGCGCTGGCGGTCTTCGGCCAGCTCGACAATGCCTATGCCCGCCAGCATGACGGCACCGGTCTCGGCCTGCCGCTCGCCAAATCCCTGGTGGAACTGCATGGCGGGACGCTGACCATCGATTCCGTGCCGCTGCAGGGGACGCGAGTCACGATCCGCCTGCCCAATCTGGTGCCGGGCCCGGAACGCGGGATCAGCTCCCGCGCAGGTAACGTTTGAGGAAGGCACCCCAGGGCGTCAGCGACCTGCCGTCCGATTTGCGCAAGCTCGGCCCGTAATCGGGATTCCAGCACCAGCCGGTGAAGGACAGTTTGTAATTGTCCATGAGCGCTGCAAAGGGCTCGCCGAAATCTTTCGGCGTCCCCGCCCAATGTTCCTTGGCACCCGGCTCGAATCCCCATTCGGTGACGATCACCGGCTTCGCCTCAGCGAGCTCCGCCAGCGCCGGTTCCCAATCCTTGAGATCGTCACGCGGATAGACGTGCCAGACATAGGCGATGTTGGGGTCGTTGAGCGGGATGTCCTTCATGCCGGAAAGATCGAAGGCCCAATCCGATCCCGCCGCCAGGATAACATTGCTGTTGCCCTGGCCGCGGATGAGATGGGTCAGCTGCTGCCAAAAGGGTGTCAGCTTGGCCCAGGTGGCCCCATCGCCCTTCGCATCCTCGTCGGCCCCGATCACCGGCTCGTTCCACAGCTCGAACAGGATGTCGTCATCCTTGAAGGTGCTGGCGATGGCGCGCCAGAAATCGAGGGCGAGCGACATCCGCGTATCATACCAATCGGTGGTCTCGCTATCGCCGGCCACGAAGAAGTTCTGCACATAGCCGTCGGGCCAGCCGATGGCGTGATAATCGATGATCACATAAAGCCCGGCCGCCCGCGCCCATTCGACATGCTGGCTGAGGCGCGCCAGCGCACCCACCGCATCGTCCCGCCAATAGCCGGGATGGATGGAGAGGCGCACAACATTGGCCTTCCAGTCGCGGGCGATTTCAGGATAGGGGTTTTCATCCGCCGGCAAATCCCCGACATCGCCCATGGCAATGCCACGCAAACGCAGGATCTCCCCATGACCGATGAAATAGGACCCCCGGATTTCAAGCGCCATGGCAGGCCCGGCGGTGAGCCAGCATGCCAGCAGCAGCAGAAGAGCTAGGACGGGGCGGCGCATCGCATCAGTCTAATCGAGATTGAGATACATCCAATCGAGATCTTCGACCACCTGCCCGCCGATGCGCTGGTAGAAATCGCGCGCCAGCTTGTTGGGCCGGAAGACCGCCCAGAGCAATTGCCGCGCGCCACCCTGGCGCGCGGCCCCGGCCGCCGCATCCATGAGCGCCCGCCCGGCGCCGGCGCGCCGCGCCTGGGCACGAACCCACAGATCGATCACGATCTCGATCCGCTTGCCTTGATCAATATCGTAATTGGGAGCCATCAGCACATAGCCCAATGCGGTGCCGTCCAGCTCCGCAATGAAACCGCGGAAGGCCGGGTTGGGGCCGAAGCCATCGGCAAGATACCGTTCGCCGGTAAATTTGTGCCGCCAGGCATCGCCAAGGCCAGTGAGATAGGCGCCGAATTCCAGCACCATCTCCTGCACGATGTCGACATCGGCAGCGACGAGCGGCCTTACGGACATCATCTATTTCATCTTCGCGACGAGGTCGGGTGGCACGATGCCCGGCCAATCTCCGGCATGGCTGTCGCCATCGAAAATATCCTGGGCGAGCGCTGCCGTATCTGCCTGCCAGGCAGCAACCGCATCGCAAGGCGGCGTCACATTGCCGCCCTGGCACAGGAAAGGCTGTCCGCCACTGTCGAAACCCACCACCGTCCCCGGCAGCGGCCGCAGGGCGAGACCGGCCGGCGGCGCCGCCAGATCGGCAATGCCCTTGGCCGGCATCCCGATGAGATCGAGAAGCAGCGACGGCAGCCGGTACATCGGCAGATGCCCGACCTTGAGCGGCCCATTGCGGCCGTCGATCACCAGGAGCGGCGTCGCCGTGGCGCGCGCCTGGACCTCCGGCGAGACATGATCATCGGCGCGCCCGAGGAAACCCGATTCCGCATAACCGGCCAGATTCTGGCCCAGCAGCGGCAGGTGATCGCCGAACACGACAATGACCGAATCCGGGTCATCGCGCTGCCAGCGTTCGATGGCATCCATCATCTCGCGCGACTTCCAGTGCACCACGCTCAAATAGCGCGCCAGCTCGTCGACATGGGTCGTCGTCTCAATCGTCTGCGGCCGCTTGGCGTCGAGGTCGTACATCCAGTGGCCGTAATAGGTGACGATATAGTCGAACACCGGCCGCTTGTCCGGGCTCGCCGCCAGCTTCTCGGCTACCTGCCGGTGCAAGGACGCATCGGAAAGGAAGATCGACGTCATATCGTCCTGGACGAAATCACCGAGCGACCAGAAGGTCTCAAAACCAATACGGTCGTAACTTGCCTGCCGGTTCCAGAAACCCGGCGTGTTGGGGTGGCTTGCCACGGTGCGGTAGCCGGCTTTTTGCAGCAGCCGCGGCAGGCAGGGCAGCTGGTCGTTGAGCGATTGCTCGAACCGGACGGCACCTTGCGCCAGCGGAAAGCCGCACAGGACTTCAAATTCCGCATTGGCCGTCTGGCCGCCGAAGGCCGGCGACAAAGCGGTCGAGCGGCCGGCCGCATCCCACATTTTGAGGAAGCGCGGATCAAGCGGCGAGCTGGCGACACCGGCAGCGGTGAGCGGTGCCGGATCCCAGAAGCTCTCCTCCAGCACGATATGAAGATTACGCACGCGGCCGGGTTGAACTGCGGGACCAAGATCGGCGACATCGACGCGCCGCGCGATCGCTGCGTCCACCATCGCCGCATCGGGTGCCGGCCGTGCCACGGCCGCCATGCGCACCAGTTCCTGCAGCAGATGGATGGTGCCGCCGCGCCAGACATAATTTTCCCGCTGGTCCCAGGGCTTGTCGCCCCAGATACCGTCCATCCAGTCGATGAGCGTGGTCGATCCGGCATGGGCACCCACCGGCACCGCAATGAGGGCGGCAAAGGCTGCGCGGCGCAGATGACCCTGGAGCCGCAGATTGCCAAGGAAGAGCCCCAGGATGAGAAGGCACGGAATGCCCGCGACCAGCCAGCCCACCGGGCCCATCAGGCGGATGAAGGCATCCAGGCTGTAGATATCGTCCGGCATCAAGGGTCGCCCGGCGATAGCGCTTTTGGCGGCACTGCCGACATAAAGGGTGGCGATCAGCAGCGCCTGCAGGATCAGGAACAAAGAGAGGCGCCGCGACACCGCAAAGACCAGCAGCGAGACGATCAGCAGCGCCGCAAGATCCGCAGGCACCCGGTCCGGCACGATCGCCACATTGAAGAGCCAGGCGGACACGACATAGGCAAGGAGATAGAAGGCCAATGTCGACACGATCGGCACCAGCCAACGCAGAGCAGGGCGCTGCTCTGTCAACACGCGCGGCACCAGGTTCATGGCAGGCTGGCCGCGACCGGATGGCGATGGCGTTCCATCAGCGCCAGGGCATGGCCCTTGCCGTCGAAGATGTCGCTGGCGATCAGCTTCACGTCAGCCATCCAGGCCGCCACCGATTTGCAGGTGCCGCCAGCTGCCTGCGGATTGCCTTCCTGCGTATTGCACAGGAACGGGTTCTTCGCACCATCGAGGCCGATCACGGTATCGGGCGTCGGCCGGATGGTGAGGTCTCCCGGCGTCGGTACCAGTGCGCCGATATTGGGGACGTCGACCCCCAGCCGGTCGAGCACCAGCTGGTTGAGCCGGTAGAGCGGCATTTTGCCCAGATTGAGCGGGCCCCTTTCGCCATCGATCACGATGAGCGGTGTCGCGCGCGAACGGACATACATGTCGGCAGGGAAATCGCCCCAGCCGCCGGCAAAGAAGCCGTTATTCTTATAGCCGCCCCAATTGGCGCCAAGATTGGGCAGATGATCGCCAAAGGCGATGATAAGCGAGTTCGGATCGTCGCGCCGCAGGCGCTCGATCTCATCCATCAATTCGATGGATTTGTAATGCATGGCGGTGGCGAACTGGCCAAGCTCCGTGCTCTCGGGATCGATCGGCACCACCGCCGGCCGCTCCGGCACCATGTCATAGGTCCAGTGGCCATAAAGCGTCACGATGAAATCGAGCACCGGCCGCTTGTCATGCCCCTCTTTCAGTTTCTCCGCCTGCAGCTTGGCCGCGATCTGGCGATAGAGCGAGCGGTCGGACAGCATCCATACGATCATCTCGTCGAGCTTGAAATCATCCTTCGACCAGAAGGTCTGGAAGCCGACGCGCTGATAGGCGCTGATCCGGTTCCACACGCTCGACGTGTTGGGGTGGGAGGCAACCGTGCGATAGCCCTGCTCACCGAGCAGGGTCGGCAGGCACGGCGCCGTGTTGAAGCCCTGCTCGAACTTCACCGCCCAGCTGTCGATCGGGAAGCCGCACAGCACTTCGAACTCGGCATTGGCCGTGCCGCCGGAGAAGGTCGGCGACAAAGCCATGGTGCGGCCGGTCTGGTCCCACAGCGCATAGAAGCGCGGATCGAGCAGCGGCGTGCCGGATATGGTCGTGGGATGGTCCTTGGGCAGGAGCGGCGTCGGATCCCAGAAGCTTTCCAGCAGGATGATATGCACGTTCCGGGGCTTCGTCTGGTTGAAGGCCACCGGCACCAGCGGCCCGCTACCCCCCGTCGCATGATCCGATCCGCGGATGTCGAGGCGATCGAGCGCCGATGCTACTTCCTGCTCCGTCGGCGCCGGCTTCCAGGTCGCATAGGCGCGCAGGGTTTCCTGCAGGATGTGCAAGGTCGGCCCGCGTGATTTGAAATTCTCGCGCTGGTCCCAGGAACGGTTGCCGAGGAGGATATCGGCCCAGCGCAGGCTCGTTTGCCCCATGGCACCCACGCCGAGCGGCACCAGCACCAGGGTGGCGATCGCGGCCTGAGCGGCGCGACCGCGGAACTTGAGGTTGCCGAACAGCAGCACGCCGATGAGGCCCAAGGGCAGGACGACGATGACCCAACCCTGCCAGCCCATGATGTGCACCAGGGCTGCGACGCTATAGACATCGTCCGGCATGACCGGGCGGGCCAGCATCATGATCTTGGCGGCGGAACCGATATAGAAGGCGCCGATCAACAGCGCCATGAGCGCCACGAAGGCCCATGTCCGGCGCGATGCCTCGAACAGCAGGATGGCGATAAAGGCCAGCGCCAGGAAATCGCGGAGCGCCCGCAAGGGCGTCACGTCCACGTCCAAGATCAGATTCGAGACGGCATAGGCCAGCAGATAGAGGCCGCCCGTCACCAGCACCGGCACCTGCCAGCGCGGCCATGCCCAATGCCATGCCCTGCGGATGACCTGCCCGAATTTCCGCGCTTCAACCATCACGCCACCTGCTTTTTCCGGCCCGGCTCGTTCTGACCGCCTGGATCGACCCTCAAATCCGGCCGATCCAGCCGCACCTCTCCCGGTTCGGCACCCCGGGTCAGCATCTGCCAAACTGGGATTTTTCTAGCGTAATTTAACAAAAGAGTCTTGGATTCGTGCCGTTACATGTAACAAAAGGCTGTGATCTCCACAGACTATTGCGCGCGGCACCGAGCCGATGTTCAACGTGTTTTTTCGGGGATAATTTTCATTTGAAACAATAAGATGCGATGGTGCTGGCGATCGCCTTCGGCACCCTTCCGGCAGCTCGGACCTGACGCCGGAGACGTGACGCCGGGGACCTGACGCCGGCGCGATCAAGTGTTAACTGTGCCAGCTTTGGCGGGGCTTGCCCTTAACGGCGCCCGGCGGAGAACCTGGCAGAGAAAATGACGGTATTGATGACCATGACCATGTTGCGCGTTCTCGACCCCCGCGACCTCATCCGCTCCATCCTCCTCTGGGCCCTCCTGATCCCGCTTGCCCTGCTGGCCTTCCTGGCGGCCGAGGTCACGGCGTTCGATTGGGTCGATGCCGTGAACGCCCTGGTTTATGCCTTTGGCGGCCTGCTCGCGGTGGCTTTGGCCCGCCAGGCCGTCACCGGACCGCTGGTCCGCCTGTTCTGGCTGATGATTGCCGGATTCTGTGCGCTCTTCGTCGTCTCGGAACTGGGCGGCGACGTCATCGAGCGGTTTGAGGCCAGCCTGTCACCGATCTGGCTGGGCGATTTCGCCTGTTGGGCCGGTGCCGGCCTCCTCTTCCTGATCGTGGCCTGGCGCCGGCCGCGCCGCGCCGGCGGCACCACGCAGCTCCAGGCAACGGCACCGGTGATGGCGCTCCTGGGGGTGGGCTTCACGCTGCAGAGCATGGCGCTCGGGCTCGATGTCGGCGAGCCGCATCTCCGCCATCATTTCGGTCTCGACCCCCAGACCTACGACAATCTCGCCGACCTCATCGAATTCTCGTTTCTGCAGCTCTATCTGCTGGCCTTCATCTGCCTGGCTGCCGAGCTGATGGCGCAGCATGCCTTGCGGGCACAGATCGCCCTTGCCGAGGCAAGCCAGGACCCGGCCGCGTGCCTGCGCGCGGCCCAGCTTGCCTTCACCACCGCGGCCTTCAGCAGCGAGAAATTCAGCCGGCGGCGCCTGCGCCGCGCCTTGGCCGGCCTCCTCACCAGCACCGGCTTCGGTGGCTGGGTCAGCGCCGTCAAATTCACGCGCGAGCTCGGCCCCAGCATCAAGCGGCGCACCGGCAAATCGCAGCTGCGCCAGTTTGGCGAACAGATGCGCTTCATGATGCGCTACGGCATGGCGCCCAAATATTACTACCAGTTCGAACTGTTCGACCCGGCGCTGGCGCGCGAGGCGGGTTCCTATCTGCAGCGCAGCGAGACCAAGGCATCAACCTACAAGATCCTGCACCGGCCGAGCGAACAGCGCCGCAGTGTCAGCGAAAAGCTGGAATTCCATGACACCTGCCAGGCGCTCGGCCTGCCGGTAGCGCCCGTGGTCTTCGCCGCCCATCAAGGGATCCCCGCGCAGGCCTTCACCGAAGCCACGCTGCCGGAAGTCGATCTCTTCGTGAAGCCGCGCAAAGGCAGCGGCGGGCGCGGGGCCGCCAAATGGAAGTTCATCTCCGCCGAAAGCGAAGGCATCGCCCGCTATGTCCGCGGTGACGGCGAATCCCTCACCGCCAATGCGCTCCGCGCACTGATCGTCGAGCAGTCGCGCGAGGAGAACATGCTGGTGCAGACATCGCTCACCAATCACCCGGACCTTGCCGACATCAATTGCGGCACGCTCGTCACCTGCCGCATCGTGAGCTGCCGCAACGAACAGGGCGCCTATGAAGTGACCGATGCCGCCTTCCGCATGCCGCGCGTGCGCGGCTCGGCGGTCGACAATTTCCATGCCGGCGGCATCGCCTCCGCCATCGACGTCGAGACCGGCCGGCTGGGACCCGCCACGGATCTTGGCCTCAGCCCCAATTCCGGCTGGTTCGAAACACATCCGGTGACGGGTGCCAAGATCGACGGCCGCATCCTGCCCGGCTGGCGGCAGGCCCGTGACCTTGCCGTCCGCGCCCACGGGCATTTCGACGATCTGGCCGTGATCGGCTGGGACATCGCCATCCTGGCCGACGGTCCCTGCATCATCGAAGCCAATGGCGCGCCGGATCTCGACATCATCCAGCGCACCCAGCGCCGCCCGCTGGGCCAGGCCCGGCTTGGCCGCCTGATGGCCTGGCACGTCAAGCGCGACCTGCGCCGCGCGCTGCTGGGTGAGGCGGGTTCGTAAAGCAGGTAGACGTTCACTCTCTCAACCGTCATCCCTGGGTCAAGCCCGGGGATGACGGAAATAGTTGGGCCTTACGCCCTACGGCGTGCAGGCGCCGAGGTAGCGGCCCTTGGCATCGAGATTGTTGGCGACCGGCTGGCCGTCTTCCGTCGAACTGGTGCGGATGAGGCTTTCATAAGCCTTCGCCGTCCAGGTGGTCGTGTTGTCGATGCTGACATTGCCGCAGGTGATATGCGTCACCAGCTTGGACGCGGTTTTCGAGATGGTCTCGACCGTGCAGCCGGTATTGCCGGCAGGCGGCGCCTCGGTGGTCTGCTTCGCCTGTTCCTTGCTGATGCAGATCTCGATCTTGTCGACCGGGATCGGCACCTTCTTGCCGCCCTTTTCAACGTCGCCCGTCGTGATCACTTCCCACTTGCCGGGCTTCATCATGTCGGCCATCGCCAGGCTTGCACTGAAGACGAGGCCAGCCAATCCCAACAATACTGCCGTCGGCAGATAAAAGCGGGATGCCCCCGACAGCGACATGATGATTCCTCGCGCCATTCCGTTAGCCCAACCCTTCAGCCAGTGGCCTTCAGCCCGTGGCCTTTAACCCGCGGCCTTCAGCCACGGCCATGTTTCAACAGACGCAGCCGCAAGGCATTCAACTTGATGAAGCCCTGTGCATCGCGCTGATCATAGGCGCCGGCATCGTCTTCGAAAGTCACATGTTTGAGAGAGTAGAGCGATTTTTCCGATTTGCGGCCGACCACCGTGGCGTTGCCCTTGTAGAGCTTCAACCGCACCACACCCTCGACATGTTCCTGTGACTTGTCGATGAGGGCCTGCAGCATCTCGCGTTCGGGTGAGAACCAGAAGCCGTTATAGATAAGCTCGGCATAGCGCGGCATGATCTCGTCCTTGAGATGCGCTGCACCCCGGTCGAGCGTGATGCTCTCGATGCCGCGATGGGCGGCATGGAGGATCGTGCCGCCCGGCGTCTCATAGACACCGCGCGACTTCATGCCGACGAAACGGTTCTCCACGAGATCGAGCCGGCCGATGCCGTTGGCCTTGCCGAGTGCGTTGAGCTTGGTGAGGAGTGTCGCTGGGCTGAGCTTCTCGCCATCGATGGAAACAGCATCGCCCTTCAGGAAACCCACTTCGATATAGGTGGCCTTGTCAGGCGCTGCTTCCGGCGAGATGGTGCGCTGATAGACCATCTCCTCCGGCTCGGCCCACGGATCTTCCAGCACTTTGCCTTCCGAGGACGAGTGCAGCAGATTGGCATCGACCGAGAAGGGCGCTTCGCCGCGCTTATCCTTGGCGACCGGAATCTGATGCTTCTCGGCATATTCGATGAGCTTGGTGCGCGAGGTGAGATCCCATTCGCGCCAGGGGGCGATCACCTTGATATCCGGGTTGAGGCCGTAATAGGAAAGCTCGAAGCGGACCTGGTCATTGCCCTTGCCGGTTGCGCCATGCGCCACGGCATCGGCGCCGGTCAATTTGGCGATCTCGATCTGGCGCTTGGCGATGAGCGGCCGCGCGATCGAGGTGCCGAGCAGATACTGCCCCTCATAGAGCGCGTTGGCGCGGAACATCGGATAGACGAAGTCGCGGGTGAATTCCTCGCGCAGATCCTCGATGAAGATTTCCTTGATGCCCAGCATCTCGGCCTTCTTGCGCGCCGGCGCCAATTCCTCGCCCTGCCCCAGATCGGCGGTAAAGGTCACCACCTCGCAGGCATAGGTTTCCTGCAGCCATTTCAGAATGACCGACGTATCGAGACCGCCGGAATAGGCCAGAACGACCTTCTTGATATCGCGCGACATGAACCATCCTCATCAAAAGAAAGCGGCCGGAACCTAGGGGAAATGGGGGGTGGAGGCAAGGGCGGGGCGGGAAATGGCGAGTTCCTGCAACTCCCCCCTCACCCTGACCCTCTCCCGCGAGGGGAGAGGGGATGAGATCCGCCGGCAAGGCCCCATTTGGCAGAAAGATCTGATTGGAAATGCGTGGCAAAAGCCCCTCTCCCCTCGCGGGAGAGGGGTTGGGGTGAGGGGGTAAGCGGAGATTGTCGCAATTAGCAGCGGCCCCTACCGCATCCCCTTCACCGCCCGCTCCGCCGCCTGATACTCAAAAACATGGGCAGCGCCCGTGGCCAAAGCCGCGCGGAAATGCGCTGTCGCTTCGTCGACCTTGCCGGCCAGATAGGCTGCGCGGCCGACATGATATTCGGCGGCACAGGTCGCCTCCGCTGCCGCCGCACCAGGTTGCTGGGCAGCAAGCGTCAGCGTTTGCGCTGGAGTCACGCTGCCCAGATACAGTTCTGCAAGGGCCCGCGGCCAGGCGCCCAGCTGTTTTACATTGTCGAGATAGGCTTTGAGGTCGGCTCCACGGCTCTGCCCGAGGCTTGCCGCAGCAACATAACGCCACAATTGCGCGCCGAAATGCCGTGGCTCTCGCGCGGCTGTCGCGTCGAAATCCTTGAGCGCCGCCGCATCGTCGCCCTCCAGCTCCGCCGCCAGCCCGCGCATGAAAAGGGCGGTGAGATTGTCGGGTGCCGTCGCGAGAACCTTGTCGCAGGCTGCTCTGTCGAAGGCGAGGCAGGCGTCAAAATCGGCGCCCTCGGCCCAGGCGGCCGGAACGACGACACTCATCGCCGCTATGGGGAACATGAGACTGACCAGGACACGCCAAAAGATCCGGCCGCGGAAAGATGCGAAGAACATGGCGCAACGGCCCCTCATGCGGTAAATGCGGCGGGAAGTTAACGATCTCAGGCAGAAATAGGCAATCCTGCCCGCAACCTTCAGACTTTCGTAAGGTTTAGAGAGATATTGTAGACAAACATGTCGCTTTTTTGACCGAAATGTCGAAATTTGCTGGATGGTCGAAATCTGGTTGGCATGTCGAAATTTGCGGGGACGGTGATCTAATTCCTTTGTCGGCAACGTAGAACAGCGGGATCCCCTGTTCTGACGGACCCGAATCAGCCTCACGGGCCACCGTCCACCAGTCGACTTGGGGTCCCATCCGCAGCCCCGGATGGACCTCAAGAGCACCCGGCGGACCATCGCGTTTGCACACTCCCCCCATCGTGCAGATGGTCTGCCGGGCGCCCCTAAAATCCCCCAGAACCGCGCAGCCCGACCCAGAGCAGAGCTCTCGCACGGTGCCATTTCTCAATGCGTCATCCCCAGGCCCACTCTTGAATCAAGAATGGCCGGGGATCCGTTGGCAACTGAAGGACAGCGCGCCCAGTCGGCCCCGATCCCTCATGCATGCTGTTGCTGTGCTACCGGCGATCAATTATACCCGGAAAATGATGCTTCCTCACATGCCGGCCGCCGTGATCTTCGACATGGACGGGCTGATTTTCGATACGGAGACGCTCTATCAGGAGGCGTTTCTGGCGGCGGCAACCGTCGGCGGTCACGACCTGCCGGCAGCGGTCATTCAATGCACCATAGGCGTGCCTTGGGCCCAGAGCAGAGCATTGCTTCTGGAGCAGATGGGACCGGATTTCCCCATCGATCAATATTTCGCGCACATGGTTGGCCATTTCGAGTTGCTGGCCGCCACCCAACTCCGGCTAAAGCCCGGCGTCGTCGAACTGCTCGACTTTCTCGACCAGCTTGCGATGCCTCGATGCATCGCGACGTCGTCGGCCCACGCGACTGTACAGAACCATCTCTCCGCCCACGGCCTGGCCGACCGCTTCCATGCAGTCATCGGACACGGAGATTATGTCACCGGCAAACCCTCGCCCGACCCGTTCCTGACGGCTGCGAAACGTCTCGCCGTGGAGCCCGCTCGATGCCTGGCGCTGGAAGATTCCCACAATGGGGTTCGCTCCGCGTCAGCTGCCGGCATGATGACTGTTATGATCCCCGATCTTCTGAGCCCAACGCCAGAAATCCAGTCGCTCTGCACGGGCATTGTCAGCGACCTGCATGCCGTCCGCACGCTCATCCTGACCGCATCGGCCGCGCGCATCGCTGGATGACCCAGCCTTGTCCTTCCCGGGGCTGCTGATCGGAAACAGATGGCCGCCGTCCCGGTAAATCCACGACGCCGGCAATGAAGGTGATTTAAGGGAGCTGCTTCAGCCGCCAGCCGGCATCGACCACTTCGATGACATTATGGTCGCCCTTGGCGGCAGCCGTGAAATGATTCCGGGCGGCCTTGGTATCCTTCTTCAGCATGGCTGCTTCGCCCAGATAATAATGCACCTCGGCATCCAGCTGACGCGCGACGGCTTTGTCGCCGACGGTTGCCGCAGAGGCCAGCAGATCCTTTTCCGTCATCTGCCCCAGCAAGGTGCTAAGGATCGGCAGCGGCCATTGATCTGCTGGAAATTTGGCCAGCGCCTCGGTGAGGATGTCGGCCTGCACCCGGCTCTTGCCGTCGCCTTTGCCTTGGGCGTTGCTGAAATAGCGGCGCAGCGCCGCATAGGGATTGTCTTCACGGAATTTCTCCGCCGTGGCGAAATCCTTGCTGGCCGCCGCAAAATCGCCTTTCAGGAACTTGGCGCGGCCACGGTTGTAGAATGCCGCCGCAGCCTTGGGCTCGATTTTGATGAGGGCCGAGAAGTCGGCCTCTGCCGCATCGAACTTGCCCTGCCGCAGATAAAGCCCGCCACGATCCATGAGCGCATTGATGTCGCCCTTCTGCTGCGCCAGCACCGCCGTGAGGTCGGCAATGGCCGCATCATCCTTCCCCAATGCCGACGCGGCACGCGCCCGCAGGTAATGGGAATCGGCATCATCCGGGATCAGCTTCAGCAGCGTGCTGTAATCCAGGACGGCAAGGTCATAGCGCTTCATCACTCCATAAGCGGAGGCGCGGGCATTGAGGAGATCAGTGGCATCGGGCGACAGTTTCAGGCCGGCCGAGAAATCATTGACCGCCGCCGGCAATTGCCCGCGCATGCCCTGTGCCACGCCGCGGCGATAGAGTGCCGCCGCAAGGGCCTCGCCCTGCAGCTGCCGGCTTTCAACCGCCGTCGTGCAACTGACCACGATGGCCTGCGTGTCGGCAGGTGCGAGGCAAGCTTCGAGCAGCGGATTGAGCGGCGTCGCCGGCTTCTTTGGCGTTTCGGTGGCGGGTGTATTGTCTGCATGGGCGGACATCGTGCCAGCACACAGCGCAAGACTGAGGCCAAGATGGAAGGCGGCCAACCGGCCCCGCACGGACAGGCTCAACTTAAGCGGCCTCGCCCGCGCCGGCTGCCGCCTTGTCGCGTTCTGATCTGCGCTGTTTGACGCTGTCGCTCTTCAGCTGGCCGCAAGCTGCCATGATGTCTTCGCCGCGTGGTGTACGCACCGGGCTCGAATAGCCGGCATCGAAGATGATGTCGGAAAAATCGCGGATCGACGCCGGGGTCGAGCGTTCGAACGGCGCACCCGGCCAGGGATTGAATGGAATGAGATTGACCTTGGCCGGCACCTTGCTGATCAGCTTCACCAGCGCCCTTGCATCGGCCGGGCTGTCATTGACGTCCTTCAGCATCACATATTCAAACGTGATGCGCCGCGCATTGGAAAGGCCGGGATAGTTTTCCAGGGCCTTCATCAATTCCTTGAGCGGGTATTTCTTGTTGATCGGCACGATCTGGTCGCGCAGCTCGTCGGTGACCGCGTGCAGTGACACGGCAAGATTGACGCCGAGCTCGGCCCCGCAGCGCTCGATCATCGGCACCACGCCGGCGGTCGATAGCGTGATGCGGCGCTTCGAGATGGCAATACCCTCGCCGTCCATGACGATCTTCAAGGCCTTCGCCACCGCGTCGAAATTGTAAAGCGGCTCACCCATGCCCATCATGACGATGTTGGAGAGCAGGCGCCCATCCTGCGGGCTCGGCCATTCACCCAGATGGTCGCGCGCCATCATCACCTGGCCGACGATCTCGTCAGCATCCAGATTGCGCACCAGGCGCTGCGTGCCGGTATGGCAGAATTTGCAGGTAAGCGTGCAGCCGACCTGGGAAGAGACACACAGCGTGCCGCGGTCTTCTTCCGGAATATGCACGGTCTCGACCTGCTGATTGTCCCTCAGGTTGAGCAGCCATTTATGTGTCCCGTCCTTGGAAGCAAGATCGACGGCGATGCCCGGGCGGCCGACGAAGAACTGCTGTTCAAGACGAACGCGAAAATCCTTCGAGAGATTGCTCATCTTGGCAAAGTCACGCTCGCCGCGGTGATAGAGCCAATGCCACAGCTGGCGCGCACGGAACTTGGGCTCGCCCACTTCCAGCATCAAGGCTTCGAGCTCGTTGCGGTCGAGGCCGATGAGGTCGCGCCGCCCGCTCGCGTCAACTGACGGCGGGGCAAAGGAGGCTGCGTGTTTCTCAGTACTCATAATAACGCGGATCCGATCGTTAGCTCGTGCCAGTACTTAGCTCGTGCCAGTACTTAGCTCGTACAGGCCTTGCTCATGGTCTGATAGGCCTTGGTGAAACCGGCAAGGTCATAGGTGTCCTGCACCTGCATGCCTTTGTCGGTGGTGGCGGTCACCACCATCTGATTCGATTTGCGCATCGCCTGCACCAGTGCCTTGTCATTGGCATGGGTCTTGGCCCAGGCGCGGTCATCTTCCAGTTCGGTGAACTTGAAGGTGAAGCCGCCGATCTTGACGATCACCGGGCTTTTCGCTTCCGGCGCAAAACCCAGCACGATCGACACCTGGTCGAGGGCGCCGATCTCCGGAAAATGGGTCACCATCGCCGCCACCTGGCCGCGATCCTTGATATTGCCTTGGCGGGTCACTGGCTGGCTCATCGCATAGCAGGTGCGGTTGCCGTCGGCCGTCACCGTCATCGCCCGCCACTTCTTGAAGGCGCCGAGATTCTTCGGCGTGTCGGCAGCGACGGCCGGCGCGATCGTGACACCCAGCACCAGCAAACCCAGCAACAGCTTGCGGGCGATAGCAACCGGGTCCTGACGCATGGCGATGGCGAAACGCATGTTCAAATCCTTGGGGAAGGCCAAATTCTGCAGCGGCATGCCCATTTACCCGGTAAATGGGGCGGAATGGGGGCGGCTGATGGTCTTCATCTAGCAAGGATTGGCGTGAAAATCCACCCAAAGGCGACGCCGGCACCTGTGGATCAGTCAGAATTGCTTTGTTTTTTCAGTTGTTTCTGCTTCCAGACCGGCAGCCCGCGCTTATGTGCCGCAAGCTGTTTCGTGGGTCCGCCGACCCGGACCGGCCGTTCCGCAAAGCGCCCCAGGCTGATCATCCGGTCATACATGACGATGGCGCCGGCCACCGACAGGTTCACGCAGAAGCGGGTCGGGATCTTGATGATGAAATCGCAGCGCTCCTGCATCGCGGGGCTGAGCGAATCCTTCTCCGCCCCCAGCACATAGATGGCGGCCGGCGGGTGGGTGAAGGTCGGCAAATCGACCGCCTCGTCGGTGATCTCGATGCCGACGATGCGGCAGCCAAGCGGCGGGGTGAAGCTCTCGACATCCGGATAGACCTGGACCGGCATGCTGTCGAAGGCGACCGAAGTGTCGGATGCCAGTACGTCCCGCACATTGAAGCAGGCGCCGATGGTGAAGCAGAAGCTGGCATGAAAGGCGTGCGCTGTTCTAAGCACCGCACCGAGGTTCATCGGCTTCGAGATGCCCTCGACGCCGATACCGAAATAGCCGCGATTGACCGGATTGTTGCTCATGCTCTGCCCTTGCCGTAACGGGCGGCAAATTAGCGAAGCGTGCCTGAAAAAGCTAGGTCGCCGGTCGCGCCGCCCGGCTGGCGACGGCCAGGCCGCAGAGCACCGTGATACCGCCCAGGAGGGCGATGTGGCTTGGCACTTCCGCGAGCAGGAAGAAGGCGATGGCGGTCGCAATCACCGGCTGGCCATAGCCCAGCACCGCCGCCACACTGGCGGAAATACGTGTGAGGCCGATGTTCATCAGATAGTAGCCGGCAAAGGTGATGAGGCCGTAGAGCGTGATATAGCCCCATTCCATATGGGTTTCCGGCACGCCATGGCTTTCCCAGAACAGCAGCGGCACGCAGAAGATGCCAGCGCTGAGGAGCTCCCAGAACGTCACCGCCTTCACGTCATAGCCGCGGCAGGAGCGCGCGGTGATGAGCAGGCAGCCGGCATAAAAGAAGGCGGCGGTGAGGGCGAGGAGATTGCCGGTGGTGCTCGATTGCCCCGAACCTAATGAGCCCAAACTCGGTCCCGCCGTCATCAAGGCGACACCGGCGAAGGCGATCAAGCCGCCGGCCACCAGCTGCCAACCCATTGGCCGCTTGAGAAAGAGGATCTCCACCGCCGCCACCAGCAACGGGTAGAGCATGACCAGGAGGGCAGCTTCCATCACCGTCGTCGTCATGATGGCGATGTTCCACAGCACCAGATCGGCCGCCAGCAGGAACCCTGCGAAGACCACCGCAAGCAGCACCCGCCCTGGCAGCCTCACCCGGCATTTCGCGAAGATGAGGGAGAGAGTCGCTGCCACGAGGAGGCGCCAGCAGGCGGTGGCGGCCGGGTCGAGGGGGCTGAGGCGCACCAGGATCGGGCTGAATCCGGACAGGAAAATGCCGGCGAAAAGGGCCAAAAGTGCGGGGTTTATCGACGGCTTGTACATACAAATGCTACCATCTAAATGTCTTTTGGTGGTTACATTTTAATCTGATACTGTAACCAGTCAATTGAGTTTTGATGGTGACAGCTGTGAGCCAGATCGTCTCATTGCCGAAGAGGGTCCCGAAGTCGGAATTCGTGGCCGGGCGCCTGTCGCTCGCCTTCTGCAACACATTGCCCCTGCCCGATGCCGCCGACCGGCTGGGCGATGAGGCCGGGATCGCGGCCTGGGCGGACCGTGCCGGCCATCCGCTGCCCGTCACCCCGGATTCCTCGGATTACTACGATTTCCACAAGCTCCGCGACCTGTTGGTGGCGATTTTCGGCCCGCTCGCCCACGCCCTGCCGCCCCCGCAGGCAGCGCTCGACCAGCTCTCGGCGCTGGCCGCCCCGCCGCGGCTGGTCTGGGATGACCAATCCTATCGCGCCACCCCCACGCCCACCGGCGATGCGATCGGCCGGCTGCGCCAGGCGATCATCGCCGATGCGGTCGATCTTCTGACCGGCACGGCTCTCGAGCGCATCAAGCGCTGCCCGGCCCATGATTGCCGCTGGTTCTTCTTCGACACCAGCCGCAATGCAACACGGCGCTGGTGCGCGATGGCGGATTGCGGCACCAAGGACAAGGTGCAGCGCTACCGCGACCGCAGTGCCGCGTTCTAGGGCGTTGCCAGCCCGCGCGGACAGGGGCATTCTGCGCGCCAATTAGAACATTGGCCGCGAGTACTCTTCAATGAACGAACTGCATCCGCATACGCATGCCCACGCTGAATTACCGCACGGCGACAGCCCGATCCTGGTCGAGATCTGGCGCGGCAACATGGTGGAAAGCCGGCACCGCGCGATCGCCGCGGTCACCGATGCCGACGGGCATGTGGTGAAGGCCTGGGGCGATATCGAAACGCCGATCTATGGCCGCTCGTCGATCAAGCCGCTGCTGGCCATCCCGCTGGTGGAATCGGGTGCCGCCGACCGATACAGCCTCACCGAGCGCGAGATCGCCTTGGCCTGCGCATCCCACAGCGGCGAGCCCGGCCATGTCCGCGCAGTCAATGACTGGCTGGCAAAGATCGGCCTCAATGCCGACAATCTCGAATGCGGCGTGCAATATCCTTCTTACGATCCGGCGTTTCACAATCTGATCCGCAGCGACGAAAAGCCGACGCGGGCGCATAACAATTGTTCCGGCAAGCATACCGGGTTCCTCTCCACCGCCGTTCATCTCGGTGAAAAGACCCGGGGCTATATCCAGTACGAGCACAGTGTGCAGCAGCGCCTGCTCGGTATCCTTGAGCAGATGTGCGGGCAGGATCTTTCCAACGTGCCGCGCGGCATCGATGGCTGCGGCATTCCCACCATCGCCATTCCCCTAGGGCACCATGCACTTGCCATGGCGAAGATGGCGGACCCCAAGGATCTGTCGCCGGCACGCGCTGCGGCCTGCACGCGCATTCTCACCGCCATGTCGCATGAACCCTGGTATGTCGCCGGTACGGGACGCTTCTGCACCGATGTCATGAAGGTCACGGGCACCAAGGCCGCGATCAAGACCGGCGCCGAGGGTGTCTATATGGGATCGCTGCCAGAACTGGGTCTTGGCATCTGCCTCAAGGTCGAAGACGGCAATGGCCGCGGCGCCGAAGTCGTGATGGGCCATCTGCTGCGCCATTTCGGCATCATCGACAAGGCCGAGGCTGAAGCCTTGCAGCAATCCCTGCAACCGACATTGAAGAACTGGGAAGGCGCCGTCACCGGCAGCATCAAGCCGGCACCCTTGCTGGGTGAAACGGCGCCATTTTGATTTCCTTCGCCTCCCAAGGGGCAGGACTATCTCATGCGGCCCCTTTCCTCGTTCGTCATCCCCGGACTTGATCCGGGGATCTGCTAGCAACAGCACGGCGGCGGGACTTGATCCCCGGGTCAAGCCCGGGGATGACGGATAGATGAAGATAGGTCGGCTGCCTCAGGGGAGATAGGCGCGACGAACGTCGTTCTTAGTCTATTGCTTGGAGAAGAAGCAGATGTCGCAGGTCAGTATCCGCTACATCGTCGATGACGTTGCCAAGGCGTTGGCCTTCTATACGACGCATCTTGGCTTTGAGCTGGAGATGGACGCGATCCCGGCTTTCGCCTCGGTCACGCGCGGAGATTTGCGGCTGCTGTTGAGCGGGCCGTTGAGTTCCGGCGGCAAGCCCCTGGCCGATGGGCGCAAGCCTGCGCCTGGTGGTTGGAACCGGCTACTGCTGATTGTCACCGACATCGAAGCCGAGGTGGCGCGCCTCAAGGCAGCCGGCCTCACCTTCCGCAACGAGATCCTGCCCGGTGTCGGCGGTTCTCAGATTCTGTTGGAAGATCCCGCCGGCAATCCGATCGAATTGTTCCAGCCGAAGCATTGAAGGCAGTCGGTAGAGCAGAGCGAAGACCCCTCACCCCGACCCTCTCCCCGCAAGCGGGGCGAGGGGGTTCCGATCGAGCTTGCTTCAAAGCCCCTCGCGCCGTTCTTACGGGGAGAGGGGTTGGGGTGAGGGGTGTTTGCTCAATCTGCCGGTGAGCGCACGGCCTTCTCTCTGGCCCAGATGCGGTGTTTCCTGGCGGTAGCGATGAAGGTTTTCAGATCGGCGGCACTGCTCAGGGCGACGATGCCGTCATCGGCGACGATGCCGGCTTTTTCAATGAGCGGTTCGGCGGCCGCGTTATAGCCGATCACTTTCAAATGGCCGAAGGCATCGCGCAGCCAATCGACGGTGGCGGCTTCCCGGGCCAGGACCTTGGCGCCGGCAGCCGAGGGCGCCACGATGACGGCGTCGAAGAGGACGGAGGGGCCGGCATAGAGTGCGCTGTCCACGGCGATCTCGCTGCCGTCGCTGGCCTTGGTGCCGCCGACCTGCGGCGCCACGATGGCAACATTGGCGCCTTCCTTCTTTGCGGCCTTGCGCACGGCATCGATGAAGCCCGCATCCGACCCCGTCGTCACCAGCAGGCCGATCTTGCGGCCTTGCAAGGTTTCCGGCGCCTTGCCGACGATGCTGAGCGCCGGCGAGGGCTTGAGGTCCTTGGGCTTCTGGAAAGCGGTGACAAGGCTGGCATCGATCGGCATGCCGAGCGCGCCCGAGACCTTGGCCGCAAGATCACGGTGGATGATGGCAAGATGCGCCAGCATGCGGCTGCGGATGGACACCCGCGATACCTTGCCGAGTTCGAAGGCGAAGGCACCGGCGATGTGATCGCGTTCCGGCGACGTTTGCGACAGCCAGAAGAGCCGCGCCTGGCTGTAATGATCGCCGAAGCTTTCCGAGCGCGCGCGGACACGTTCCGTCTGCTGGGCCGGATAGGGCTGCCTATGGCTGGCAAAGCCGGCGCCCGGATCTTCATGAGGTGATTTTGCGTCGATGCTGTTGGGTTCGTAATTGACCTCGCCCGTCGGCACGGCCATCTGCATATGGCCGTCGCGCTGCAGGTTGCGGAACGGACAGACCGGCTGGTTGATGGGGATCTGGTGGAAGTTCGGCCCACCCAACCGGATGAGCTGGGTGTCGAGATAAGAGAAGAGACGCCCCTGCAGCAGCGGATCGTTGCTGAAATCGATGCCCGGCACGATGTGACCCGGATGGAAGGCCACCTGTTCGGTTTCGGCAAAGAAATTATCAGGATTGCGGTTGAGAGTCATTTTTCCAACGATCTCGACCGGCACTAATTCCTCCGGAATGAGCTTGGTGGGATCCAGCACATCGAAGTCGAACTTGTCGGCGAACGTCTCGTCGAACACCTGGAGGCCCAGTTCATATTCCGGGAAGTTGCCGGTATCGATCGCTTCCCAGAGATCGCGGCGGTGAAAGTCATTGTCGGCGCCGGCGATCTTCACCGCTTCATCCCAGATGAGGGAGAAGCTGCCCAGCACCGGGCGCCAATGGAATTTCACGAAACGCGCCTTGCCCTTGGCGTCGATGAGCCGGAAGGTGTGGACACCGAATCCTTCCATCATGCGCAGCGAGCGCGGGATCGCCCGGTCCGACATCACCCACATCAGCATATGCATGCTTTCCGGCATCAGGCTGGCAAAGTCCCAGAACGTGTCGTGGGCCGACGCCGCCTGCGGAAAGCCGCGATCCGGTTCCATCTTCACCGAATGGACGAGATCGGGAAATTTCATCGCATCCTGGATGAAGAAGACCGGGATGTTGTTGCCGACGAGATCGAAATTGCCCTCTGGCGTATAGAATTTGACGGCAAAGCCGCGCGCATCGCGCGCCGTGTCGACCGAACCGGCGCCCCCGGCCACTGTCGAGAAGCGCACGAACACACGGGTCTTTGCCTTCGGGTCCTGCAGGAAGGCGGCCTTGGTGATGCGGCTCTGCGATTTATAGACCTGGAACACGCCATGGGCACCGGAGCCGCGCGCATGGACGATGCGCTCCGGGATGCGCTCATGATCAAAATGCGTGATCTTTTCCCGCAGGATGAAATCTTCAAGAAGTGTCGGTCCCCGATCGCCGATTTTCAGCGAATTCTGATTGTCGGAGACCACCGTCCCCTGGTTTGTCGTGAGGCGCGCTTGGGGGTTCGCCGCCGTCTGGTGCGTTTCGCCGCCGGTACCGATATGGCCGGGAAGTCCCGTCTTGCGCTGCTTCGTGGCAGATTGCTTCTGTGCCATGGCGATATCCTTGCTAGGCGTGACTGGATTGGGCGTCACTGGAATGTTTCCAATCACGGTCAACAAGGGTTTGGTGAATATGTTCCGGTTCATATGCCCGGATCGTGAACTGCTGCGGTGCAATGAGAGATAGTCGGGGATTGGGTAAGTCCTTCAGTCGCCACCCCTCACCCTGACCCTCTCCCGCAAGGGGAGAGGGGATGAGATCTGCCGGCAAGATTCTAGCGAACCGATATATTTCCGGTGCAGATGCATGCGCACGCCCCTCTCCCCTTGCGGGAGAGGGGTTGGGGTGAGGGGGTGGCTGGCAACGATATCTCGCGCGCGCCAAACAGATTACCGTGACATGATTGCATCTATTCCACGATGATCAGGAGCCGCCATCATGAAATCGAGCTATCGCCAGCGATCGATTGGCAACCGGAAGCTCAGCCCGGAAACGCTGATGACCAGCTATGGCTATGATCCGTTCCTGTCGGAAGGATCGGTGAAGCCGCCCGTCTTTCTCACGTCGACCTTCGCGTTCAAATCGGCCGAGGATGGCAAGGATTTCTTCGACTATGTGTCCGGGCGCAAGGTACCGCCAAATGCGCAGGATGCGGGTCTGGTCTATTCGCGCTTCAATCATCCGAATCTGCAGATCGTCGAAGAGCGTCTGGCCGTTCTCGAAGGTGGTGAAGGGGCGCTGATGTTTGCAAGCGGCATGGCGGCCATCACCGCGGCGATCCTGGCGTTCGCCCGGCCCGGCGATACCATCCTGCACAGCCAGCCGCTTTATGGCGGGACCGAAACATTGCTGGTGGGAACACTGGCACCGTTCGGGCTCAAAGCCGTGGGCTTCATGGACGGGCTCGATGAAAAGGTGATCGACGATGCCGTGGCAAAGACCGAGGGCAGCAAGGTGCCGATCATCTATGTCGAGAGCCCGGCCAATCCCACCTGCGGCATCGTCGATTTCGAGCTCATGGTGAAGGCTGCCGATGCGATCGAGAAGCGGCAGGGGTCGCGGCCGCTGATCGTGGTCGACAACACCATGCTGGGGCCGATCTTCCAGCAGCCCCTGCAGCATGGCGCCGACATCATCGTCTATTCACTGACCAAATATGTCGGCGGCCATTCTGACCTGGTGGCGGGCGGTGTCATCGGCCGGGCCCAGGATCTGGTGCCGATCAAGAAGATCCGCAGCGCGTTCGGCATGCAGCTCGATCCGCATTCCAGCTGGATGCTGGGACGATCCCTGGAGACGCTGCATCTGCGCATGGAGCGCGCCAGCAACAGTGCCGCAAAGATTGCGCAATGGCTGCACGACCAGCCCAAGGTCGATCAAGTCTATCATCCCGATTTCATCGATCATGGGACTTATCAGAGCGTCTACAAGAAGACAGCACAGGCTGGCGGGTCGACTTTTTCCTTCACCCTGAAGAGCGGACAGGAAGGGGCGTTCCGGTTCTTGAATGACCTCCACCTCTTTACACTTGCGGTCAGCCTGGGCGGGACGGAATCGCTGATCTCGCATCCTGCCTCCACCACCCATTCGGGTGTCGCCAAGGAAATCCGCGACAAGGTCGGCGTCACCGACAGCCTGATTCGCGTCTCGGTCGGGTTGGAGAATGCGGACGATCTCATCGCCGATCTCGCCGAGGCGCTGGAAAAGATTTGAGATACAGAAATATCCCGGCGGATTAACTGGCTGTGATCTCAAATACAGGAAAATCGTTGAACCATATGGGATTATGAACGCGCAAATTTTATTCCGACCTCGCGTCAAAAAAATCTGCCGCAAAAATATGAGGTAAGGCCGCGTGGCCGATTCACATCAACGTGATCACGGCAGAGGCCCTGCCACAGAGACCTCACAAGCAATTTTGCCTCCGCCTCCTAATATCAATGTCGGACATGCGGCCCAGGACATACGGTCCAGGCTGCATGCCCGACAAAGCCCTTGCGAGGGCACAATGTGAGGAATGGGGACATGACCAACCAGTCGAAGCCAATGCGTCGTTCCAGTGTCCGCCGGGTGATGGCGGGATTGCTCGTCGTCGCCGGTTTCGCCATGGCCGCTGCCTCGCCGGCACTGGCGAAAGGCAAGCACCAGAACTGGCATGACAATGGCAATCATTATGGGCACTACAAGCACCATGACGAGGTGCGTTATTATGGCGGCCCCCGGGTCATCTATGTTGAGCCGGAGCCGGTTTATGTACGCGAGCGTGTCTATGTGCAGCCCGCCCCCGTTTATTACCAACCGGCGCCCGTGATCTATCAGCGGCCGTCCGTCAATATTGTCGTGCCATTGTTCGATTAAGCCAGTGGTGTGGGAAGGTGCTGAGGCACCTTCCCGCGTCCACCATTGCATCAACCATCGCCGAAATGCTCCATTTTGGCTTGGCCGGCCGCGCGGATATCGGTGCTGGCCCGGCCAAGATAGTCCGCGACCGCGCCGAGCTGGTCGGCGATTGATATCTTGTCGCTGCTGAATTCAACAAGATCGAGATAGGCCTGCAGGCGTTCGCGCGCGGTCCAGGCGACGTGACGCGCATATTCCGACGCCGCGATGTGCGGGGGATCGGCCAAGTATATCTGATCGAAGCGCGTGTAATCGGGCACCCCGGGATCGCCCGGCACATATCCGTTGACCATGGTGATGCGTTCGGCCGGTGCCAGCAATCCCTTGGCGCGGTGCACCACCATATTGCCCTGCTGCAGCACCGCATAGCCTGGTCCCGGCAGCCTGGGTGCCACCACGCGACCGGGCGGCGGTGTTTGCCCTGCTTTGTGGAGCGCCGCCATCTCATGCTTGGTACCGCAGAAATATTCGAACGCGCCGCCCTGCATCGTCTTTGGGTCGGTCACGAACATCACATAGTCGATGCGCAGCGTATCGACATGCCACTTGTCGACGTTCTGCCCGACGGTCAGCGGGTTGTAGTTGAGATGGCCCAATTGATGCGGGATCGAGTGCGGCAGTGTCGGCATGCCGCAGATCTCCGAGATCCAGGCATTGACGTCCGGCGACAAACAGAGGTCGCGCAGAAAGCGCGATTGATAGGCACCTCCCCGCACCATGCGCGAGATGCGTTCGAGGCTGCGGATATGCGGCATCAACCCGCGCGCAACTTCGAGGAGGCACGCGGCACCTTCGTCACTCAGGATCCGGAAGCAGGAGGTGATGCCAAGATCGGTGGGGCAGGTGGCGATCTCCGCCGCGTCATAGCCGAGATCGCGCAGCGTCACGACGGTCTCCGGCTTTTCCAGCGCCAGGTGGCGGGCTGGGTCGAAGACCGGTTCGCGGACCAGCGGCGGATAGCCGTCAGGGACGTGCTGTGGGAAATCCAGGGCCTTGGCCGATATCATCTGCGCTCTCCGCTACCATGTAGGCTCAGAATCGGCGAAAACAGACTGCGCGACAAATTGATAGTTTCGGCTTTATCCAGTAAAATTCCTCATATGAGCAAAATCGAGTGGCGCCATTTCGTCATGCTGGCAACGATCCGCAACAGCGGGTCCGTGTCGGCGGCGGCGCGGGCGCTGGGGCTCACGCAATCGGCCGCCAGCCATCAGGTGAAGGAAGCGGAGCGGCGCCTTGGCATTGCGCTGCTCACACGGCGCGGGCGGTCGGTGATGCTGACACAGGCCGGCGAGATCCTGGCCGATGCCGCCGCCACCAGCGCGCCGCTGCTGCAACGTGCCGAGACCAGGGCGCAGGAGCTGGGCCATGGCGATGCCCCGCGCCTGCGCCTCGCCTTCGGCGTGCAGGATGGGCTTGGCTGGGCGCCGGCCTTGTTCGGGTATCTGCGCGACCGCGCTGCGCCGATGCGGCTTGACCTCATCTTTGCAGGCGCTGAACGGCCGCCACACCTGCTGCTGCAGGGCAAGGCGGAGATGGCAATCGAGATCGGCGATCTTTCCCTGCCGGATCTCCAACGCGTCCTCCTGCGGGAAGACGAGCTGGTCTGCCTCATTGGCACCGGGCACAAGCTTGCCAGGAAGAGGAGCGTCACGGCGGGCGACATTGCGGGCTTCACCTATTTTGCGCACGCCCTGACGCCGCAAAGCGGTTTCGAACTCGAAAGCTTTTTCCGGCCCGCCCGCAGCAGCCCGGCCCATGTGGCGCATGTCGAATCCTTGAGCGGCATTCTCGGCCTGGTGGCAGCGGGTGCCGGGGTCAGCATCCAGCCGCGCAGTGCGGTGACGGCGGCGCTCGCGTCGCTGCCCGTGAAGGCCTTGCCCTTGGCACCGCGCCGGCTGTATCTGCCATGGTATATCCATGCCAAGGATTTACGTACTGGGCGCGGCGGTGCCGGCGACAACCTGCTGCGCGAGATTGTCGATGTGCTGCGGCCGCTCTTTGCAACAGCCCCGAAATTGGCCGGGCGGAAATGACCGGGCGACGCTGAAAGGAAATATGACGATGCAGGCGCTGATCTGCGACCAGCCCAACGGTTATGAAAATCTGCGCTTGGGCGATTTCCCAGCACCTGTGGCCGGTCCCGGCGAGGTGCTGATCGAGGTCAAAGCCGCCGGCATGAACTTCGCGGACACGTTGATGACGGCCGGCAAATATCAGGTGAAGCCGGAGCCGCCTTTCGTGCCCGGGCTGGAGCTGGCCGGCACGGTCGCGGCGCTGGGTGCCGGCGTGACCCAATTCAAGGCCGGGCAATCCGTGATGGCGGTGGTCGATCACGGCGCCTATGCCGCCCACGCCGTTGCCAAGGTCGCTGACGTCTTTCCGATTCCGGCCGGGCTCGATTTTGCGCAAGGTGCTGGTTTCCCGATCGCCTATGGCACCTCTTACGGCGCGCTGGTGTGGAAGGCGCGGCTGCAGAAAAGCGAGACCCTGCTGGTGCATGGGGCGGCGGGCGGGGTGGGGCTGACCGCGGTCGAAATCGGCAAGGCGCTGGGGGCCAGGGTCATCGCCACGGCGGGCGGGGCCGATAAATGTGCGATCGCCACGGCCCACGGCGCCGACGAGGTGATCGACTATAAAACCGCCGATATCCGCGAGCGGGTGAAGGCCCTTACCGCTGGGCGCGGGGTGGATGTCGTCTATGACCCGGTGGGCGGCGATCTTTTTGAAGCGTCCTTGCGGGCTGTGGCCTGGAATGCGCGGCTGGTGGTGATCGGCTTTGCCGGCGGCCAGGTGCAGCAGATCCCCGCCAATATCCTGCTGGTCAAGAATGTCGACGTGCTGGGATTCTATTGGGGCTCCTACCGCAGCCAGGCGCCAGCGCTCCTTGCTGAGAGTTTCCGTTCCTTGGGGACAATGGCGGAAAACGGCCAGTTGCGGCCCCATGTGTCCCAGACCCTGGCGCTCCATGACTGGAAACAGGCGTTCGAGACGCTGCTCGCCCGGCGCTCGACCGGCAAGATCGTGCTGACGCCCTAGATTGTCCGGGAAACCGGTCAACCATCCGATTTAACCATGCCGTCCTTTAAGCCGATTGCCGGCCGCGCGGCGAAGTGACAGATTGAACCCACTGAAATAGGGGCTTAGAACCCAACCCTGCCCGCCGACAGGTGTTCAAGCTGTCAGGAATTCAAGCCGACGGGGGGCAGTATGAGCCAGCCAACACGAAACGATCCCGTATAGATGCTTAAAGATTCCCGCCTGCTGTTCAAATTGTGGCTGAAGAACCCGCGCAGCATCGGCGCCGTCGCGGTATCCGGGCCGGAATTGGCAGCAGCCATGGCGCGCCAGGTCCCCAAGGCCGAGGATGGTTTCGTGGTGGAGCTGGGCGGTGGCACCGGTGCCGTCACCCGCGCCATCCTGGCGTCCGGGGTATCTGCTGAAAAACTGATCGTGGTCGAGCGTGACCCGATGCTGCACAAGCATCTGGTGGAGCGCTTCCCCGGGGTGAAGGTGCTGTTGGGCGATGCGGTGCATCTTCCCTCGCTTCTCAAGCGGCACGGCATTGCGCCGGTGAAGGCGATCGTCTCCAGCCTGCCGCTGCTCTCCTTGAAGAAATCGATTCAGCTGCGGATCGGCGCGCAGGCCTTCACGGTGCTCAAACCAGGGGCGCCGTTCATCCAGTTCACCTATGGCCTGTTCTCGCCCTTGCCGCGCAGCCGCCTTGGCATCACCGGCGAGGTCGAGGAGCGCGTGCTCCAGAATTTGCCGCCAGCAAGTGTGTGGCGCTATTGCCGGCCGGCCGGCAGCCTTGCCACCCGGCACCGTTCCCACGGCAAGACCAAGCTGGAACGCGCTGCCTAAGCACCCCGTTCTTCCCGCACGAAGGCGATCATATCCATGGAGGGGGGCGCGACCTGGGTGCCTGAGAGCATGCCGTGAGCCTGGCCGCGGTGATGGGTCTGGTGGTTGAACATGTGGCCGAGCACGAGATCCATCGGCGTCTCATGGGGAATGCCGGCGGTGGTCTTGTAGACCAGTATCTCGGTGAGGCGCGCCGCTGGCATCCCGGCTACGAAGTCGATGATGCGCTGATCGAGGCTCACACGCGTTTGCCGGAGGGCCGCAAAGTCCGCAGCGACCGTCTGGTCCAATGCCGTGATCTCCGGATCGGCGATGCCGGTCAACCGGCTCATCCAGATGCGGTCGGCGACGATGAGATGGTTGAGCGTCTTGAGCAGGGATGGGAAGAAGCCGATGCGCGGGGCCGCGATCTCATCGGCCGAAAGCTCGCCCACCGCGGCATAGAGGCGGCGATTGGCCCAGGCGTTGTAACGGGCGAGGCTGCTGAAATAGTTTTTCATGGGATCGAGACTAACCAGTCCGGAAAAAGTCTGCCACCGGTCCCGAAGGCTTTTAGGCTTCAGGCCGGTGGCTTAGTTGTCCAGGGATGAGCCGAATGGGGGGTTCGGCCCAAGGGGCAGCGTGTCCCAAGAATCTTGGGGCGGCTGCCCGGGGGGCGGACTGGCCGCCCCCAACACCGTCGTCGGACAAGGAACAGGTCTGGACGACGCCGGCGGTTCGAAAGACAAAGCGGTTACCCGCGCCAGAACGGCTTGCTGTATTCTTCCTCGGCATCGAAGCGGGAGAGGCCGATATCCTTCAGCTGGTATTCCGAGAGGCGCATCAGGTCGCGGCGCGACCGCCGGCGTTCCTGCCATTCCAGGACGGCGACGACCAGGGCGCCAGCGCGGCCGGTGACGGTGTAATGGGTGGGCTGATGATGGCGGGCAGTCCCCTGCGAAGAGGCGGTCGACCCTGAGAAAAGGCTGATCTGAGTCATTGTATCCTCACATTTAACTAACCGGCGTCATTGCCGTTGGTTAGAACTTATGCTTGGATTGCTGCGGGTACAAACGACCGTTTCTCACTTGTTCTGTTAGCTGAGATCACACGAGAACAGCCGCGACAAGACGCGCCATTGATTCTATTGGGGAAGTACCGCCATGCGCCTGCCACCCTTGAAAGCCGTGCGATACTTTGAGTGCGCCGCGCGCCATTTGAGCTTCACCAAGGCTGCCGACGAGCTCTCGGTCACCCACAGCGCCATCAGCCACCAGATCAAGGCGCTGGAGGAATGGCTGGGCATCAGCCTCTTCGACCGGGGTGCCAGGTCCCTGTCGCTCACCGAAGCCGGGCGGCGCTATTTGCCCCCGGTCCGGGCCGCTTTCCACCAGCTGGCGGAGGCGTCGGCGGAAATGCGGGCTTTCCCCGGTGGCGGGCCGCTCACGGTCAGCGCCCTCCCCTCGCTCGCCTCCAAATGGCTGGTGCCGCGGCTCTACGATTTCCAGGCCCGGCATCCGGAGATCGAGGTGCGCATCTCGGCCACCGACCGGCTGGATCCCGTGGGCGAGGGGGATGTCGATATCGGCATCCGCTATGGCCGCGGGCAATGGGCGGGGGTGGAGGCGGAGCTGCTGCTGCAGGACGAGGTGTTTCCGGTCTGCGCGCCCAGCATCCTGGAGGGCGCCATTCCCCTGAAGGAGCCCCGCGACCTCGCCCGCTTCTCGCTCATCTCGGATATGGATTGGCGCCGGGCGCAGTTCGATTTCTGGCCGCGCTGGCTGGTGGCGGCCGGCGTGCCCGACCTTGAGCTCAAGACCAACCTCACCTTCAACTATTCGAATTTGATGATCCAGGCGGCGATCGACGGACTGGGCATCGCGCTTGGCAACACGATGCTGGCCGGTGACGATCTCCGGAACGGGCGGCTGGTGCAACCCTTCCCGCAGACGGTGGTGCTGGAGACCGGCTATTACCTCATCTATGGCAAGGGTGGCTTGCGCCAGGCCAAGGTGAAGGCGTTCCGCGATTGGATCCTGGGGCAGATGTCGACCTTCCAGGACAAGCGCCCGGGCCAGGACAAGCAGACAAGTGCTGTTGAAAATATCAAAGGGAGTGCGATCTGATGCTGCGCCGAATTCTATGCCTGCTGGCCGTGATGATGCTGGCGACGCCGGCCTTGGCGCAGGAAGCGAAAGGTCCTTGGCGCATCAACAATATCCCCTTGGACCTGCCGCTCGACGGCGAACTCAATGGCGAGTTCCTGGAAGGCATCTATCAGGAAAAGCTGATGGACCGGCTGATCAGCAGCGTGCTCAACGAATGGCCGAGCTATCACATCGATTCCACCTTGAAGGTCGGCAAGGGCAAACTCACCAAGGCGGATTCGAAACCGGGTGCCGACACGGACCCCGCCAATGAGCAGATGCAGCTTTATTTCTCGAGCGAAGCCGACCAGCATCGCATCTTCTGGATCCGCACGCATAAGCCGATCAAGGGTGCGGCTGATGCGGCAGGAATTGCTGCCGTCATTCAGACGATCGAGGGTAATTTCGCCAAGGCCGACCGCATCGTCACCGATCCGGAAATGCCCGGCAATGCGATCCTGATCATTGTCGATACCGCGTTGCCGGCCGACGAGCAGGCGCGGCTGCGCGCGGCACTCCCCGATCCGCTCGCCCTTGCCCATGATGATTTCATGGAGTTCTGGTCGATGGATCTGCAGCGCCGCGCGCGTATCCTCGGCAAGGATTTCCGTGGCGCCATTGCGTTGCTCAACGGCTTCCAGGGCAAACTTGAATCAATGCAGGTTGAGCTGCTCGACCTCAAGCGCGCACAGACGGTGTTCAATTTGGCTGAGTGAGCTCCGCTGCAAATACCTCCTTGGCCGCAAACAAACCATTGAGCGCTGCCGGAAAGCCGGCATAGACCGCCATCTGCATGATGATCTCGACGATCTCGTCGCGGCTGAGACCGACATTGAGGCCGGCGGCCACATGCACCTTGAGTTGCGGCACCGCATGGCCCAGTGCAGTCAGCGCGGCGATGGTCGCGATCTCCCGCGCACGGAGATCGAGGCCCGGACGCGAATAGATATCGCCAAACGGAAACTCGATGAGATAGCGCGCAAAATCCGGCGCGATGTCGGCCAGCGCCGCCACGACCTTGGCGCCGCCTGCGCCATCAATCTCAGCCAGCGCTTTTGCGCCGCGCGCGTAACGGTCGTCCTGGGCCCCCAGTTGGACGGGCGGCTGGACGAGTGGCTGGGCGTGCGATTGTTGGGTTGTGTGCGTCATGTGACTTCTCCACCTCTGTTGCGCCGGCCGCATAGCCGGCGATCTTGGTGTCGAGAGCCCGGAGAGAGTTCCGCCAGTCGGCGATCTGGGCCGCCACGCGCGTGCGGTGCGCCTCAAGGAGAGAGCGCCGCGCCGCAAGGGTCGCTGCGCCCTGGTTGCGAAGCTTGGCATAAAGCAGCATCTCTCGGATCGGCATGCCGGTACTGCGCAGCCGATGCAGGAAGCCGATCCAGACCAGAATGGAAGGATCATAGTCGCGCTGCTTGGACCTATCGCGTGCCACGCGCGGCAGCAGCCCGATACGCTCATAGTAGCGCAGCGTATGGGCCGACAAGCCGCTGCGGCGGGCCAGTTCGCCAATCTTCAAAACGCTCTCCGTTCACTCACGACGCCTCAGAAGCTACCGGTTAGAGCGCACTCTAAGTCAAGGCCTGATCGAGCGGGGGCCGGAAAGCCGGAAGATGCGCGCGGATGGTGTTGGTGTTAAGGCCGTAGAGGAGGCGTTGTTTTGCCTCGCCCCGCTTGCGGGGAGAGGCGGCGAGCGAAGCGAGCGGTGAGGGGGCTTTCTATCTGCAAGACTGAGTGCAGCCCCTCACCCCCACCCTCTCCCCGCAAGCGGGGCGAGGGAGTGACCGAGTTACGGCCTATGCCGTGATCGCACTGAACCCATAGAACGCCCGTGCCGTGTTGCATTCCGGATCGCCGGGCAGGCAAGCTCTGCAGACGTCGGGGCGGAGGCCGTAAATGGTGCAGCCCACATGCTTGCCGACCTCGCCTGCGAGGGCCAGGCAGCGATTGCCGTCGCAGCGCATGCCGCTCTGATCTTCGGCAATGAGGGCCGGTGGAATGAGGGCGAGGTCTTCCTCGGCTTCGAGGGAGAAGCGCGGCCAGTTCTTGTCATAGGCGCAGCAGGCGCCGCAGCTCTGGCAGGGGGAGGAGTCGGAAGCTGGGGCCATGGGCGTCAGGAATGGGGTGCTGGTCATCGTCTCACCCTCTTCTCCGGCTCTTTCGTCCCAGGCTCTCTCGTCACAGGCTTTTTCGTCACAGGCTTTTTCGTCCGCGGCCCTGGCGCGCGGCGTCAGACGCTGTAATAGCTTTGTACCAGCTTTTCCTGGACCGAGAAGACCAGGATCATGTCGACATCGTCGCCATTGGCCGACAGCGGCAGAAACACGGATTCGCCGTCGCGGACATCCTGTTCGGTCAACAGCATCTCGAATTCGTCGAACCAGGGGGCGCGGCTGTTGACGACCTGGTCATAGTTGCGCAGGGCATCGAGGATGGTCTCGCCGAAAGCGTGAGTCTCGACCGGCTGGCCCGTCGGGTCGTTGCCGCGCACGGCCACCTCGGCGGTGCCCACCAGGCGATAGACATAGACAGGTCCGCCGGTGATGGACCGGCCGGGACGGACATCGACCAGCATGATGGTGGGCAGATAGGGGACGAGATCGGCAGGGTCGATATCGGCGCGGGCCGGCATCTGGCGGCTGCCGCGCTTCTCTTTCCAATAGCGATAGACCGCCTGCGTGTCGGCATGGGCGACGCTGACCCAGGCCGGGTCGTCCTTCCCTAAATCATCCGGCGCCAAATCACACAAGTTGGTGTCCATTCAAAGTTCATCCTAACGGTCACACCCATACTTATATCGGGCGGAAGCGAAAAAAACGAAATGATTTAATGCGTTAGATTGGATTTTAGAGAGCATCTTAGACGCTCATCGTTAACCCTGACTAGGGTCCTAGGCGTGCAAATTCGATATCCGGCAGAAGGGGTTGGGGCACGCATGATGCGCGCCGTCGGATAGCCCGCCATGGCGGCATTAATCAAGACCGCATTTACGCATCAAAGTTTGATGCGGCAAACCGAAAGTCTGCCGGCCTCTTAAGGGAGATGAATTGATTTAAGGCCGATGGATTTAAGGCCGATGGATTTAAGGCCGATGGATTTAAGGCGGGGGGCAGGACCTAGCGGTCGCCCTCATCCAGCGGCAGCTCGACAGCCAGGATCAGAATGCCATCCACGACGATGCCATCGGGGCTCAAAGGCAGGAAGATCACTTCGTAATCGAGCGAGAGCCCGTCGGCGGTCATCAGGCCGACACGGTCGTTGATCGGTTCGCGCTGGGCCGCGGCCGCAAGACAGCTGCCGAGCGGGATATGCTGGAAGAGGTCCGGATCGAACCCGCCGCTGGGGTCGATGAGGTCGCCCTCGGCCCCCACCTCGGCGATCGAGCGGTAGAGATAGATACTGTCCTCAATGTGGCGCCGGGCCGGATTGAGTTCGGCGAGCAGCACACCGGGCAAGGCCGCGGCCAGGGCAGCAAAGTCGATATCGGCACGGCGGGGCAATGGGCGGCCCAGCCCGCGACCCTGGGCGCAATCGGCCCAGAAGAGATAGAGATCCTGCACATCGGGTGCGGACCCCGCCAGCCAGGCCGGCTGCGCCGGTCGGTCGGGGAGAACATTCGCATACGATACTGTGTGCATGGCCTAAAGTTCCTAATGGGTACCGATCAACCAAATATGGGGCAACCTTAGCGATTAGCCAGTAATTTAATTGCGTTATCGGGGATTTTAGATGATTTGATGCGGTCGCCAACAGGACGAATTCAAACTTAATAAATATCGTTATATCAATGGATTGATGTGGGTATTGGCGTCACAGGTCCATGACTTAACCGAAATCACATTAACTACCGATAGTGTGATTAAAAACACATGATGCGTGAAGGGCGGGTACCTCATTGTCATGGTCCGCGAAGGCGGACCATCCACGAATTTGTCGGCCACTGAAGAAAGCAACTCGTGGATGGTCCGCCTTCGCGGACCATGACAAGTGGGGAGGGTGGGACCGGCAGGGCACAACACCCGGCCTACACCAACCCCCTACCCCATCAACCCATGGAGTGCTGCGTACTGCAGCAGCATGATCGTCTTGGCGTCCTGGATACCGCCGTCGCGGATCATCTGGAGTGCTACATCCAGGGTCATCTCCAGCACTTCGATATCCTCGCCCTCCTGATGGAGCCCACCCCCATCGCCGATGCGCGAGGCCGCTGAATATTCCGCGACGAAGAAGGTGAGGCGCTCGGTGACCGAGCCTGGTGACATGAAACACTCGAACACGCGCTGGGGATGTGTCACCGCGACGCCGCATTCCTCGGCCGCCTCCTTCACGATCGCCGTCACAGGATCATGCTCATCGAGCAGCCCCGCGCAGACCTCGATGAGCGGCTCAGGGTGCCCGTTCACATAAGCCGGAAACCGGAACTGCCGCGTGAGGAGCACCGTCTTGCGGCTCGGGTCATAAAGCAAAATGCACGCGCCGTTGCCCCGGTCATAGGTCTCCCGCGACACCGTCTGCCAAGATCCGTCGCGGCGCTGGATCTCGAAACGGGTTTTCTTGAGGAGATAGTAGTCGTCGGAGAGGATAGTGCTGTCGATGATCTTGATATGGGTCAAAAGGCTACCTGCCACGCTGTGCTTCAATAGGAACGTCGACTGCCATCATAGGAGTGCGCGGCATGCCCTGCCATAGCTTACCCACAGCATCCGCCAGCTGTGCTGCCGGTACCGCGCGCGCCGTCCTTTAGACTGGGGCCCGCACTCATGCCCCATCGCAACCATCGCCAGGCCTACGATCTCAGCCAGCTGCGCATTCTCATCGTCGATGACAGCGACCATATGCTGGTGATCGTCCGGCGCCTGCTCAGCGCCATGCGGATCGAAACCCTGTGGCTTGCCGCCGACGCAGCGGAAGCCTTTCAGATGATGCAGACGCGGACGCCCGACCTCATCATCGTCGATTGGAACATGATCCCGCTCGATGGCATCGACTTCATCCGGCTGGTCCGGCGCGGCGCGGATTCAACTTGCCCGGATGTGCCGATCCTGCTGCTGACCGCGCATACCGAACCGCACCGGGTGCGCGCGGCGCGCGATGCCGGCGTCAACCATGTGCTGGCAAAGCCGGTCTCCTTCAAGAGCCTCTATCGCGCCATCGGCACCATCATCGATGACGAGCGCCCCTTCGTGCGCTCTGACGCCTATGTCGGTCCGGACCGGCGCTGGAAGAAGGGTGTCGCGATCGACGCCGAAAGGCGCGGCAAGGTAACAGCCAAGCAATCGGCCACGCCGGCACGCCGCACCATTCCGCAACCGGAAGGAGCCTGACCATGTCATCCATTCGCGACCGCGTTAGCCTCATGCCGGCCAGCAATCTCGATGCCATGCAGCAGACAGCCACCGACGCCATCGAGGATTTGCGCGCGGCCTATCTTACCGTCAGCCGCAGCAATATCGACCAGCTGCTGCAGATGATCGAGGCACCGGCACCCCATGACGAGGCCTGGCGATCGCTCGTCTACCGCATCGCGCATGACCTCAAGGGCCAGGGCTCGACCTTCGGCCACGAACTGGTGACCAGGATCGCCGCCAGCCTGTGCACCCTCATCCGCAAGGGCGGCACCTGCGAGGACCCAAGCTTCGCCAAACGCGCCACCGCCCATTGCCAGGCCCTCCGCGTCGTCCTCGACAAGGACATCCGCGGCAATGGCGGCGACAATGGTCTGGCGTTGCTGAATATATTATCGATTGAAGCTTAAGAGGGTCAGGCCGGCGCCGTCGGCCGCTATCTCCAACACGCCTCCGCCACGCGCATGAAGTTGCCGCCCATGATGGCGGTGACGTCTGCGTCCTTGTAGCCATGCTTCAACAAGCCGGCGGCGATGTCGGGCAGGCGCTCTGGCGAGACGAAGCGGAGTGTTGAGAAATCGAATTTGGCGCCTTTGACCTTGGGCCACCACAAGGCCGGGTCTTCACCTTCGGGGAGGTCGGAATGATCCTGGTCGAAGGAATAGTCGATGCCGATACCGACATGATCGACACCCACCCGTTCCACCATGTAGTCGATATGGCGGATGATGGTGGCGGTTTCGATGTCGGTGCCTAAGAACGGGCCGATGCCGGTGATGGCGATGATGCCGCCGGTGGCGGCACAGGCCTTGATCTGCTCGTCATCGATATTGCGCGGATGGTCCTGCAGTGCCTTGGCGTTCGAATGCGAGAAGACGACAGGCTTGGTTGAAACCTCCATCACGTCGAGGCTGGTCTGTTTGGCCGAATGCGAGCAATCCATGATGATGCCGACACGGTTGATTTCCTTGACCACGGCGCGGCCTAGTTTGGTCAGGCCCTGGTTCTTGCCAAAGCAGCCGCCGGCGATCTGGTTGTCGCGGTTATAGGCCAAGTGCATCTGCCGCACGCCGAGGTCGCGGTAGAGGCCCAGCATGGCGAGATCGTCTTCCAGCATCACGCTGCCTTCGAGGTCGAAGGTGACGGCGAGCTTGCCTTCCGACTTCGCGCGGGTGATGTCGGTGAGCGTGTCGGCGAGGATGTAATGATCCGAATGCTTCTTGATCCAGTCGCGGAAGCCGGCGATGACGCGGATGCATTGGCCGAGTGGATTGAAATCCATGCCGACATTGACCGAGACATAGGTCGCCCCCGCAGCGCGGTGGCGCTCCAGGGCGCTGCAATCGTAATTGGGCAACAAAGGCAGGCAGGCATGGGCGTCCCAGATGATGCCGTCCTTATAAAGCTGCGGCCAGTCTTTCTGCGGCAGCAACGGCTCGGTCGCCGTCGTGCCGCGCGGGTGCGGATTAGTGGCCTGCTGGGGCTGGGCTTTGGTCGGCTTGTTCATGGCTCTTTCTCCACGGGGGCGTGGCGCGATCTTATCGGCAGTTTGGGTCAGCAGGAAGGTCAACATCATCAATTCTCGTTGGCTTTTCTTGTGGCGGGTTTTTGGGTGGATCGGTTCTTCGTGGCGGAGAGAAGGCCCCCTCTCCCCGACCCTCCCCCACGTTGGGGGGAGGGAGCTCACCGAGTTCGCAGTGGTGTATGCGACAGGCCGGCTAGCATTCCCTCCCCTCGCCCGCCGACGAATGTCGGCATTCGCCGACTGTGGGGGAGGGTTAGGGAGAGGGGTGGTCCGGACAGCCTCGGTCTCTACGCCGCTTCCTCGTCCACCAGCCCTAAGACCTGGCGGTCGAAGAGGCGGCGGTAGATGCCGCCATCCTTACTGATGAGGGCGGCGTGATCGCCTTCTTCGACGATGGCGCCCTCGTTGAAGATGAGGATGCGTTCCAGCGACCGCACGGTCGAAAGCCTGTGGGCGATGACGATCGCTGTCCGGCCTTCGATGAGGCGAGCGGTTGCCTCCTGGATCAGCGCCTCGCTCTCGGAATCGAGGCTTGAGGTCGCCTCGTCCAGAATGAGGATCGGCGCATCCGCGAGGAACGCGCGGGCCAAGGCCACACGCTGCCGCTCACCGCCTGAGAGCTTCACGCCGCGTTCGCCGACCAGGGTGCCGTAACCCTTGGGCAGGCGCGAGATGAAGTCGTGGGCGTTGGCAAGACGTGCGGCACGTTCGATCTCCGCCTGCGTGGCACCGGGCTTGGCGTAGGCGATGTTGTCCGCCAGCGACCGATGGAACAGGATCGGTTCCTGCTGCACGAGGGCGATCTGGCTGCGCAACGATGCCTGCTGCACAGCCGCCACGTTCTGGCCATCGATGCGGATCTCGCCCGCCTTGATGTCATAGAGGCGCTGGATGAGCTTGACGAACGTCGTCTTGCCCGAGCCGGAGAGACCGACCAGCCCCACCTTCTCACCCGCCGCAATCGTGACCGAGAAATCCTGATAGAGCGGCGTCGGATGGCCCGCATAGTGGAACGTCACACGGTCGAACTCGATGCGACCCTGGTCGATGGTGATGGGCTTGGCCCAATAGCTATCCTTGATGCCGAACGGTGTCGCGTGGATGGCGACCAGTTCCTCCATGTCGTTGACCGCCTTCTGGAGGTCGCGGATATAGGCACCGATATCGTAGAGATAGCCGTGGATCACGAGATAGGCCGTGAGCACGTAAGCGACCTCGCCCGGCGTCGCCTCGCCCATCCACCACAGATAGAGCACCATGCCGATGATGGCGGCGCGGAGTGTCAGCAGCATGACCGACTGCAGCGAGCCGTTCATCGTGCCGCGCATCCAGGTGCGGGCCGAGCGCAGCCGCCATTTCGTGGTGATGCGCGCCAAGAGCGCATCCTCGCGCCCCTCGGCACCGAAGCTCTTCACCACCGCGTTGCAGGTGATGGCATCGGCCAGGGCGCCGGTGGTGCGCGTGTCCCACTGGTTGGAGAGGCTGGCGGCGGGGCCCACGAATTTCACCGACATCAGGGCCGAGACCGTGATGTAGATGATGACACCGACCGCCACGATGACACCCATCATCGGCCAATGCCAGCCGAGCAGCAGCGTCGAACCGACCAGCACCACGACCGCCGGCAACAACGCCAGCATGACGGTGTCGTCGAGGATATCCATGGCCCAGGCACCGCGCGTCACCTTGCGCACGGTCGATCCGGCGAAGGTGTTGGCATGCCAATCCGTGGCAAACCGCTGCACGCGTGCAAAGGAATCCGCAATCATGTGCGACATGATGCGGAGCGTCACCTTCACCACGCCGGCGAAGGCAAGGTAGCGGAAGGCGACCGCGACGACGCCTAGGCCCATGATGGAGCCCAGCGCCCACAGCGCTTCATGAAGTGCTGCGTCACCATGGGGCTGGCTCACCGCATCGATGAGACGGCCGGCAAAGAGCGGGATGCCGACATCCATCAAGGTGGCGAGCGTGATGGTGAGGCCGACCCAGACGAAGAGCGGGATCTCCTTGCGCCAGTAGCGCATGGAGAAACCGAGAACGGCCGCAAACGCGTTGCGGCGTGCGGGTTTCTTCGCCTGCGGCATCTCCAGGGTCACCCGGTCCAGCTCATGCCGGTCGGGCTGGTGATGTGTCATGCCCGGATTGGGGACATGCAATTGAGTATTGTCGGTCATGGCTTTGTCGGTGATCGCAATCGACCACCGCCTCTGGCTTGTTCCGGGAAAATGCGGGTGGGGACGAGATCGGAATCGCGGCACGGATGGCGGCGAAAGTCCCGATGCAAGGCCCCGGACGCAAATCGTCCCGGCTATATGAAACGCAAATGGAGAGAGATGGACTGAGTACAGGCCGTTAGTCGGTGGCCTGTACGGCGGCGCGGCGACCTAGCTGTGGTGCTGCGGCGACATCAGGCCGGGGGATGTAAATGCGAGCGCGTAACGCATGCGTGCCTCCCGGCGAGTGAAGTTGAGGTGGTCGTTATAATCCGGCTGCGACATTTTGGCAAGAGGGTGCGCACACGCTGGGTGTGGGGTGTGTCGGGCAGCGATTGGCTTCCGCCATTCCTGATCTTCTCCCTCTCCCCTTGCGGGAGAGGGTTGGGGTGAGGGGGTGGATAGATCAGACTCGCCGATAGACCCCCTCACCCGCTCGCTATCGCTCGCACCCTCTCCCGCAAGGGGAGAGGGTTTCAATCAAGCAAACCACCAGCGTTTATACATGTAGCCGCCGTCATGGTCGTAGTTGGTATTGAGGTCGCCATGTTCGAGCTTGGATGTGTGGGCTGAGGTGTAATTGTTGAACATCAGCACCATGATGCCGCCATCGTCGTGGAGGATCTGCTGCATTTCGGCATAGAGGGCCGCGCGCGTCTGCTCATCCGTCTCGGCGCGGGCCTTGACCAGCAGCTCATTGAACTTGGGATGCTTCCAGAATGTATCGTTCCAGGGCGCCGAGTCCGCATAGGCCGTGGTGAACATCCAATCCGCTGTCGGGCGGCCACCCCAATAGGAGAAGCACCAGGGCTTCTTCATCCACACCGCGTCCCAATAGCCGTCATTAGCTTCCTTGATGACGTTGATGTCGATGCCGGCCTTGGCCGCCGATTCGCGCATGAGCACAGCGGCATCGACCGCACCGGCAAACGCCGCATCGGCCGCCGAGAGATCGACCTTGAGGCTGGAGAGGCCGGCCTTCTTCAGATGGAACTTGGCCTTGTCGGGATCGTAGGCATAGGCCGGTTCCGGATTGGTCGCATATTTGATCGAGGGGGCCAGCGGATTGTCGTTGCCGGCCTTGCCGTGGCCGAGCAGCACTTTCTTCACGATCTCCTCGCGGTCGATCGCCCATTTCAACGCCAGGCGCACGTCGACATTGTCGAACGGCGCCACGGTCACATTCATCGGCGCCACATAATGCGCAAAGCCGGTGACGTCGGTGATCTTGATGTCGGGGTTGCGTTCCAGCATGCCCAGCGTCTTCAAGTCGGTGCGGTCCATGTAATCGATGTCGCCGGTGAGGAGCGCATTCTGGCGTGCTGCCACATCGACGATCGAGAGCATCTCGATCTCGTCGAAATAGGGTGCGTCGAGATGGAAGTTCGGGTTGCGCTTGGCCTCGATCTTGACGCCGGGATCGTACTTTTCCAGCTTAAACGGGCCGGTGCCGACGCCGGACTTCCAATCGATGCCGTCCGACGAGGCCTGGAAGATCGGCAGATGATAGTCGGTGGTGATGTAGGGGAAGTCGGCGCTGCCCGATTTCAGGGTGAAGACGACGCTGTCCTTGCCGTCCGCCTTGATGTCGGCGATGTCGACCAGCACCGATTTAGCGCCGGATTTCGAATTCTCGCCGCGGTGATAATTATAGGTCGCGACCACATCGTCGGCGGTCAGGGACTTGCCGTTATGGAATTCGACGCCCTTCCGCAGCTTGTAGACCCAGGTCTTGGCGTCGTCGCTGGATTCGACGCTTTCGGCAAGATCGGGAATGGCATTGTTCTTCTGGTCGATGGCGGTGAGGCCATTGCCCAGCACAGTGCACATGTCGGAGACGAAGCCGTTGTTCCAGGTCGCAGGATCCAGGCTGTCGGTGGTCTGGCCATGGCCGATACCGGCGCGGAACTTGCCGCCTTTTTTAGGCTCGGCGCGGGCCGCCTTGGTGAACAGGGTTTCCGCAGCGCTGACCGTGACGCCGGCCGCCAGCGCCATCTGGATGAAGTCGCGGCGGCCCATGCGGCCGCGGCTCGCCAAAGATTGCATTGTCTTGAGATCCATCGACATCCCCTTAGCCCCGCTGTTCTGGTTTATCTCGCAGGGTACGTTAAGCGGCGCAGCCGTCCCCCCTCAACGTTTTTAATTGGAACACTGGCATGACAGAAACTGACGTCACAGGAGGAATTGTGGGGCGAGCACCGGCATGTCAGGCAGATGCTGCGCCATGAAGCTGCGGATCGCGGCACCGTCGCCAAGCTCGGCCAACCATAGAACCGCATGATGCCGGTGCCGTTTCACCGCGTGGCGGGTAAGCTCAAGGAGATTGTCGGGGCCGACATTGAGCAGGGGCGCGGTGCCGGCTTCGGCGAGGACTGAACGGGCGATTTCGGCAATCTCGCCATTGCCGGCCACGATGATGTCGGCCTCCGGATGCAGCGACCGGAGGGCAGCAAATTCGGCCCGGATGCGGCGATAGAAGCGGAGTTCCTCGGTCACGAAAGCCTGCAGCAGAGCAGAAAGCTGCTGCCGCCCGGCCTCGGTCAGCAGATAGCGATAGCCGCTGCCTTGGCCCTTGGCCCGCCCGAGCTTCAGCAGCCAGCCGTCACGGACACAGCGGGCGGTATAGACATTGACCACCGCCAGCGAGACGTTGAGAGCCTGGGCCAGGCGCCGCTGCGAGATCAGCGGATCGCGGGCGTAGGCAGCGAGCGCCCGCAAGGCAAGCTCGCGTTCGACATGGCGCTTTTCCTGGCGGATCTTCGGGAACGGATAGGCGCTGAGCAGGTTTTCCCGGCCGCCGGCCGATACTGTGTCCGCCCTGGCATCAGTTGGCGTTTCGGGCGCCGGCGGACCCAGCGTCGCCAGATAATCCAGGGCCCAGCGCCTGGCATCGGGCAGGTCGGCCTGCCCGGTGCTTTTGACCAGCGGCCGCTTCTCCCTCGGACGCCGGAAGGCCGCCTGCCAGAAGCGGGTCGGCCGATCGCTGCGCTTGAACAGGCGCACGCTGTTGCCGGCCAAAAAGACCGATCCGTTCCGGCCTTTCACGGCCAAGCAAGGTGTGTGTTAGGTGTGTGCATTTATGGCACCATAACAGAAGCTGGGGGTCGGGCCAAGCTGGCACCCCTCCGGCCGGCGCACCTGTCACGGATTGGAAACAAAGCGAGTGCAGTTAATTAGATGTGATCGGGCGGGAATGCCCGCAAGACAAGTTCCGCTACCGCAGCGTTAGGGTCCCGAACGGGGACGGCATGGATGGTGGGATGGGGAATTCATCGATCATGGCGCGCCTCGACCGTCATCCCTGGGTCTGACCCGGGGATCAAGGGTGACTTGGCTCAGTTTTTCGGTTGCAAGCTGATGCCCGGGTCAAGCACGGGCATGGCGAATAGAATTACCCCACCTAGAGTTACCCCCACGGGCCGCGGCGCTGGCGTTCGACGGTCGAGGGGATCGAGGAGCGGCGCGTCGGGCGTGGCGATGCCGATGGGCGCGCCATGGCGACACCGCTGCTTTCCATGGCCAGCAGGCGATCGATGCGGTTGGCGACATGGGGATGGGTCGAGAACAGGCTGTCGCCGGCGCGGCCATGGAGCGGGTTGACGATGAAGAGATGGGCCGAGGCCGGGTTGGCTTCCGCCACCTGATTGTCGATCACCTCGGCGCCCTGGCTGATCTTATCAAGCGCGCTGGCGAGGGCCCGGGGATTGCCGGAGATCTCGGCACCCACCCGGTCGGCCTCATATTCGCGGCCGCGCGAGATCGCCATCTGCACCAGCATGGCAGCCAAGGGCGCCAGCAGCATCACAACCAGGCTGCCGACGGCGCCCAGCGGATTGTTGCGGTCGTCACGATGGCCGCCCATCAGCCCCATCCACATCAGCGAATTGGCCAGCATGCCGATGGCGCCCGCCAGCACGGCGGTGATGGTCATGGTGAGGGAGTCGCGGTTCTTCACGTGCGCCAGCTCATGCGCCATGACGCCGGCCACCTCGTCGCGCGACAGCATGCGCAGGAGGCCGCTGGTGGCCGCCACTGCGGCGTTCGCCGGATTGCGGCCGGTGGCAAACGCGTTGGGCTGGTCATTGTCGATGATATAGACCTTCGGCATGGGGAGGTCCGCCTGCGCGGCGAGCTTTGCCACGATGCCTTCCAGTTCGTGGCCCTCGGCCGGCCGCGCCCGGTACATGCGCAGCACGATCTTGTCGGCGTTCCAATAGGCGAAGAGGTTCATCACCAGCGCCACGCCGAAGGCAAAGACGACGCCCGTCTGGCCACCGATCACATAGCCGATCGCCAGAAACAGGCCGGTCATCGCTGCCAGCAGCAAAGCGGTCCGCATGTAACCCATCGCGCATCGACCTCCATCGCTAAGGCGCCCAATAACCCTAACGGCAAGATTGTTACGGGTCGCGGCCTAATCAAGACCTTGACGGCAGGTCCTGGAATCCTATCGTCTCGCCCATGACCCAGAACGATGACACATCAGCCAAAAAACCCGGCGATCCGGCTGAAAAGCCGGCCGCCAAGGCCCCTGACCAATCCCCAGCCAAGCCCCTGCCCAAGGAATATGGCGGCCCGACCGGCCCGGAACCCACCCGCTATGGTGATTGGGAGCGCAACGGCAAGGTCAGCGACTTTTAACGACTTACCTATAACGTCTTATGGGCACGGTAATGTGAGTGGCCAGGACCCGGCCAACGGACCTAGGCTGAAACCATGATGAAGCGATTGTTCCTGCACCTTGTTCTGGCGTTTTTGCTGATGCTGCCGGCTGGCCTGGCCGCAGCGCAGAGCAATGACAGCCTGATCCAGTCCTTCACCGGACCCTCATCCACACCCGGCGGCGCGCCACCCGATTTCAGCACGCCGAGCGCCATGCCCGTGCCGGACGCCAGCGTGCCGATGGCCCCCCTGCCAACCATGCCTCCCCCACTCGTCCCTCTGGCGGTCGAGACGCCGCCGGCACCGATCGTGGTCGAACTGTTCACCTCGGAAGGCTGCTCATCCTGCCCGCCGGCCAATGCCTATCTGCGGGAGCTCTCGAAGCGCAAGAACCTGCTGCCTTTGTCGTTCCATGTCGATTATTGGGACTATATCGGCTGGAAGGACCGCTTCGCCAACCCGGCCTTCACCGAGCGCCAGCGCGCCTATGCCGCGGCCCAGGGCAAGACCATGATGTACACGCCACAGATGGTGGTGGCCGGTGCCATCGAGACCGTGGGATCGGATCATCAGGCGGTGGAAAAGGCCCTCAAGGCCGCCAACCGCCGCAACACAATGTATGCGCTCACCCTCGCCAAGGATGCCAGCGGCGGCATTCATCTAGGCCTGCCACAGGCAGCCCTTTCGGTGCCGGCCAGCCTGTGGCTGGTGACCTATAGCTATGAGGGTGCCACCGACATCGCTGGTGGCGAAAATCGCGGCCAGCGCATGATCACCACCAATGTCGTCCACACGCTGCGCAAGGTCGGCACATGGGATGGCAGGCCGGACGACCGGCTGATCAAGCTCGACGCCAGCGAGATCGCCGCCAAGCCCGATGCCTGCGCCATCATCGCCAACGAAGCCGAATTCGGTCCCGTGGTCGCCGCCACCGGCTGGGATTTCAAGGACCTGTGGTAGGCGATGACCGTCTTCCGGGCCACGCACCGCCATTACAAAGGCGGGCTCTATCAGAAGCTGTTCGACGCCACGCATAGCGAGAGCGAAGAGCTGCTGACGATCTATCTCACCAAGGATGGCAGGCCGTTCGCGCGGCCGAAGGCGATGTTCGATGGCGTGACCGACGATGGCGTACGGCGGTTTGAGCCGATTGAGGACAACACATCTACTAGCCTCTCCCCTTGCGGGAGAGGCGGCGAGCGCTAGCGAGCGGTGAGGGGGATCTCTCAACGAGTCCGATCGTTCTGCCCCCTCACCCTAACCCTCTCCCGCAAGGGGAGAGGGTTAGGGTGAGGGCCCTGCGGCAGGATTTAGCTTTTCCCGCCCAACGCCGCCGAGACACCGCCGGAGATCGTGGCGTAGCAATGTTGCGTCAGTTCCTTCCGGGAACGGAAATCACTGATCAGCACGGGCGGGTGGAATTCGACGACGACGCGGGCGCGGCCCAAGCGCGTAAAAGCCCAGAGATGCCCGCCCAAAGTCATGTCGCCATACCAGGCGACATAGGCGCGGTTGCGGTAGCCCATGGGGAGCGCGTTCAACTGGGTATAGCTGATCGAGACCGGCTGCACGGTCAGCTTCTCGCCGCGCGCTTCGCGTTCGGCAACGCTCAGCAGCGCGCTGCGGAAAGGCAGCACGCTGTTGCCGTCATTGGAAGTTCCCTCGGGAAACAGGATGAGATTGTCGCCCGCTTCCAGCCGGCGCTGCAGATCGTCGCGCTGCCGGTGGGTGGTGCCGCGCTTGCGGTCGACGAAGACCGTACGCTGCATCTTGGAGAGCCAGCCGAAGACCGGCCAGCTGCCCACTTCGGTCTTGGCGACGAAGCTGCCTTCGATGAGGCTGCCCAACACCGGAATGTCGAGGTAAGAGGTGTGGTTGCTGACGAAGAGTGTGGGCGATGCCAGCGACATCTGCCCGCGCTGCTCGACGTCAAGGCCGATGATGCGGCAGGTCAGGCGATGATACATGCGCGGCAGCAGGCTGCGGCCACGGCTGCGGGTCAGGAGCAGCAGCAGTTGCACGGCACTGAGGCTGACGGTGAGGCCAAGATATGTGCCAAGCCGCGTGGCGCCGCGCAGGCTTGAGCCTTCGTCCAGTTCGAAATGCCGCGCTGGTGGGCGCCGCGCACCAGGCCGTTGCGCCATTTTCAGGATTCGCCGCCGTAATCCGGCCGCGTGTAATGCTTCATATATTTGTCGGTGACCTCGGCCGTCACCACCACGATGGAGACGTCAACCGAGCCGAATTCATGATCGATGACGGCACCATCGCCGACATAGCCGGAGAGCCGCAGATAGCCCTTGATGAGCGGCGGCAGCGACGCCAGTGCGCGACGCTCGTCGATCTCGGCAAGCGGCATCATGTTCATGTCGACATAGCGGTCCGCCAGGGCCTTGGGCCGGAACTGCGGCGGTGCCAGATGGCGGTGATGGAGATAAGAGAGCGCCATGCGATGCGCGCCGGGATCAATGCCCGGAAAGCTCGCACAGCCGAACATGATCTCGACCTTGTGGAACAGGATGTAGTCGGTGATCCCCTTCCAGAGCAATTGCATCGCCATCTTGTTGCGATAGGCGGGATCGACGCAGGAGCGGCCCAGTTCCAGAATTTCGCCCGGCCGGTTCACGAGGGCCGAGATATCGTATTCGGCGATGGAATAGAAGCGACCCGCCCGGCGCGCTGCTTCCCGGCGCAACAGGCGATAGGTGGCGACGATGCCCTTGACGCCGGCGCCGCGCTTGCGGTCGACCACGATGAGATGGTCGCAATAGGGATCGAACGCATCGAAATCGCGCCCCACCCGGACCATTTCAGGTCCGGGCTTGGCACCCATTTCGCCATAGAAGACGCGGTAGCGCAGTTCCTGCGCCGCCAGAATCTCGGCCTCTGTTTCGGCAAGGCGCGCTTCCAGGTCGCCGACAATGACTTCGACCGGCCGCTCGCGCCGGGCCGCAGCCACGATCATTTTTCGCCGCCCCCGACGATGCGGATCTTGCCTTTGGATGTGGATTCGCTGGCGATGCCGTCCTTGTCGAGCGGGACAGCGTAAAGCTCGAGCCGGTGGCCGACCAGCTTGTAGCCAAGTTCTTCGGCAACACCCTTTTGCAGCTTTTCGATCTGCTCGTTGGTGAATTCGATGACGCGGCCTGAATGAATATCGATGAGATGGTCGTGATGATCGTCCCTCACCTCTTCATAGCGCGCGCGGCCATCGCCGAAATCGTGGCGCTCGAGGATGCTTGCTTCCTCGAACAGGCGCACGGTGCGGTAGACGGTGGCGAGCGAAATGCCGGAATCGATCTGGACGGCGCGCTTGTGCAGCAGTTCGACATCCGGATGATCCTGCGCGTCGGAGAGAACGCGCGCGATGATCCGACGCTGGTCGGTCATCTTGAGGCCCTTTTCGATGCACAGTCGTTCCAGCCGCGACGGCACGCCAGCCTCACCAGTCGTTATTGTTTTCGTCAAATCAGCGATATCCCGAAAAAAGGGTTTAGCAGGACCGGCACGGTTGAACCGGTCTGCCCGTTCAAGTCGCTTGGGTCTCACCAGCCGGCGCGGTTTGCCGACTCCCTGGTAACATCCCTGGCGGCTGCATTGTGCCTTGGTTAAGCACCTGCCGCCAAGAGCCTTACGCAAGGCTGCAGAAAGGTTTCAGGCACAAGGGCTTATGCCCGCCCGATGCAGCGTGCCAAATGTTAATGCGGGGCTGGAGCGGGGATTTCAGCTGCGCCGGGCTGGCCGGCGCTTGCGGCCGCCGCGGCCGAGGCCGAATTCGCGGGCCAGGGACGAGCGCTTTTTGGCGTAGTTCGGCGCCACCATCGGGTAATCCTCGGAAAGACCCCACTTTTCGCGATACTGCTCCGGGGTCATGTCATAGGCCGTGCGCAGATGGCGCTTGAGCATTTTGAGCTTGGTGCCGTCTTCGAGGCAGATCAGGTAATCGGGCGTCACCGATTTCTTGACCGGCACAGCCGGCTCCTTGTTCGTCGCAATGGCCGGGCGTTCCGCGCCATGGGGGGCTGCACCGCTTTGGGCGAGAGCTGCCCGCGTTTCGGCAATGAGGCGTGGAATGTCGGTCATCGCCACGGTGTTATGTGACAGATATGCGACGACGATCTCGGTCACCAGCGGCAGCAGCGGATCGTTTTTGAGAGCGTCGGTCATACGTCATTCCTCATCTGCGGCAAATGCCAGTCCGTAACCTGGGCCGGCAATCCGGGCGCACAACTGAACACCCGGATAAATCGTCCCCGTTAGATAAACAGCGTGCTTCGCCTTGGCAATGAAACGGATGTTATTATTTGTAGTTCTCACACATAATTCCAAGTTATACGGCGCTTTTAGCGTTAATGCTTGGCATTCCGAGCGGTTTTTCGAAGATCAGCGCATCCACCTGTCCCGTGTAATAAGCCTTCCGCCGGCCGCAAGGTGTGAACCCCACGCGCCGATAGCAGGCGATGGCCGCATGGTTGGGGGCCGCCACTTCCAGAATCGCCCGCCTGGCGCCAGCGGCAGCCGCCGTTTGCAGCAATGCCACGAGAAGCTTCCCGGCATGACCATGGCGCCGATGCGCCGGCAGGATGGCAAGGAGCAGCAGTTCCACCTCATCCGCCGCCGCGAGCGTGAGGCCGAAGCCGACCGGCTGGTCCTGAAGCATGGCGAGCTGGCCGGCAGCACCGGGCATCGCCAGCACGTCGGCAAAGGAGCTTTGCGACCAGGGCCGGTCCCAGCCGGCATCGAAGCTTTGCGCATGGAGTTCTGCCAGCAGATCGAGGTCGAAACCGGTGAGGGCACGGAAGGCGGGCTCTGCCGGCGCCATCTGGCAGTCAGACCGCTTTGGGCAGCGAGACATCGGGCTCGCGCAGATAGAGGGGAGCGGCCTTTCGTCCGAAACGCGCGGCGGGATCAGCGGCAAGACGCAGGATGGACTCGGCATCCGCCAAAGACACGATCCGGTGGGCTCCGGGCGGCAGGTCCTGCGACCACAGATCCAGCCCGTCGCCGGTGACGATGGTAGGCTTGGCCTCTGTCACGAGGGCTGCAATCTCGGGCACTGTCATGAAGCGCGGCGCGGCGCGGAACTCAAGATCAGCATCCAGCCATGCCACGAACGGCTCCTCGCGCCGGCTGTCGATCATGACGAGAATGTCGCCTGGATGCTCCCGGATGTCGGCCGGCAAGTTGGCCGCCGCCGCCTGGAAATTGGTGATGCCGATGACCGGTTTGCCGAGCGCCAGGCCGAAGCCGCGCGCCGTCGACAAGGCAATGCGCAGGCCCGTGAACCCGCCGGGCCCGATACCGACCGCCAGCGCATCCACCACGTCAAGCTCGCGTCCCGCCGCCTGCATGACCTCCGCCACCATGGGCACCAGGATGGCGGCATGGCCGTGGCGCAGATCGACCTTGCGCGATGCGAGGGTCCGGCAGCCGCCCGGTTCAGCCACGCCCAAGGCCACCGAGCAGGTGGTGCCGGCGGCATCCAGGGCCAGGATGAGGCGCTCGTCAGATACCATATCGCATCCATATTCCATCGTTCACAGTGCGCCTCTGTGCGCAGTGTGGCGGCCATTGCCGCAATCTGCTAAACGCGGTTTAGAACTCTCCAGCGACGGTGGCAAGATGAGCTTGGTCGAAATTACCCCGCACGAATATGACGTCGACATCGCCTTGGTCTACGCAACGCCGCACAATCTCAGCGGTTCCATCATCTATACCAGCCCCAATTGTTACCTCCATGAACGGGCAGCCGAGCTTCTGAAGAAGGCCGCGCATCTCGCCCAACCCCTGGGCCTGCGCCTCAAGATCTTCGATGCTTTCCGCCCGTCCGAGGCGCAATGGTGCCTGTGGAATGCACTGCCGGACCCGGAATTCGTGGCCGATCCGCGGCGCGGCTCGCCCCATACCCGCGGCGTGGCCATCGACCTCACCCTGGTGGACGACAAGGGTGTCGAGCTGGACATGGGCACCGGCTTCGACGAGGCCATCCCGCAATCGCATCATGCCGCAACCGATATCCCGGTCATCGCCCAGCGTAACCGCTTCACGCTGCTGGGGCTCATGATGGCTGCCGGCTGGGACAATTATAAGAACGAATGGTGGCACTATCAGATGTTCAACAGCCGCGATTATCCGCTGATCGAACAGGCGCAGCTGCCTAAGCCGATGATGTAAGCACCCCTCACCCCAACCCCTCTCCCCGTAAGAACGGGGCGAGGGGCTCAGGGCGAACTCCGTCATAACTCCCTCGCCCCACGCAGTGGGGAGAGGGTTGGGGTGAGGGGTTTAGCGACAAGCTAATCCGCCACTGCATGCAGGGCCGGCGCCGGTGTCCCGGCTCTCTTCGGCCGGCGCAGCAGCACGAGGAGCGGGACGGCGCACAAGGTCACCCACATCATCAGTACGAAATCATCGATATAGGCGATGCTGGCCGCCTGGCGTGTCACCTCGGCATCGAGGCTCGCCAATCCCGCGGCACTGTCCAGGGACCAGCTGGGCGGCAGATAGGGCGCGTGCATCATCGGGTTGAAGATGTTGACGTTCTCGGCGAGGCTCGCATGGTTGATCTGGGTGTTGCGCGAGAGCAACGCCGTCACGATGGAAATGCCGATGGAGCTGCCGATATTGCGCATCAGGCTGAACATGGCGGCGGCCTCGGTCCGCAAATGCGGCGCCAGCGTCGAAAAGGTGACGGTGCTCAAGGGTACGAAGATGAGACCCAGCCCCAAGCCCTGGATGACGCCACTTTCCACCAGCATGAATTCCGTGACGTCGAGGCTGAACTGGCTCATCTGCCACAGCGATAACGAGGTCAAGCTGAGGCCCGCCAGAATGAGAAGGCGTGTATCGACCTTGCCCATCAGACGCCCCACCAGCATCATCGAGACCATGGTGCCGACACCGCGCGGTGCCAGCAGATAGCCGGTGGTGATGACCGGATAGCCCTTGAGATGCTGCAGGAACGGCGGCAGCAGGGCCATCGTCGCCAGCAGGATGATGCCGATGATGAAGATGAAAATCAGGCCGACGGTGAAATTCCGGTCGAGAAAGAGATGCCGGTCGATGAACGGCCGGTGATGCGTAAACATGTGGGCTATGAACATGTAGAGCGAGAGAGCTGCGATGAGGCCTTCGATCACGATCTCGGTCGATTCGAACCAGGCCTGCAGCTCGCCCCGATCCAGCATCATCTGCAAGGCAGCGATGGCAATCGCGAGGAAGGCAAAGCCGGTAAAATCGAACGGCCGGTCGGGATCCTTCTCCGTCTCCGGCACGAAGGCAAGGATGCCACCCAATGCCAGCAGGCCGAAGGGCAGGTTGATGAGGAACACCCAGCGCCAATTATAATATTCGGTGAGGAGACCGCCGAGGGTCGGCCCCAGGATTGGCCCGATCATGACACCGACGCCCCACATGGCCATGGCTTTGCCATGCTTTTCGCGGGGATAGGTATCGAGCAGGATGGCTTGGCTAAGCGGTACCAGGGCCGCGCCGAAGATGCCCTGCAGCAGCCGATAGAGCACGATCTGATTGAGGGTGAGGGCCGCCCCACACAGCAGAGATGCCGCCGTAAATCCCACCACCGACCAGACGAAGAGCCGCTTGCGGCCGAAGCGTGTGGCGATAAAGCCGGTGGCCGGCGTCATGATGCCGGCCGCCACGATATAGGATGTCAGCACCCAGGAGATCTGATCCTGCGTCGCCGACAGCGTACCCTGCATATGCGGCAAGGCGACATTGGCAATGGTCGTGTCCAACGCCTGCATGATGGTCGCAAGCATCACCGAAACCGTGATCAGCATCGGCGACGATTTTGCGGAGATGGTCATTGGATGCGCGGAGTCATTTCTTGCACCGCCCCCTCACCCCAACCCCTCTCCCGCAAGGGGAGAGGGGCTTCGTGCAGGTGGGGCAAGGCTTGGTCAATACGCTCGCTGGAAACTCCCTCTCCCCTTGCGGGAGAGGGCCGGGGTGAGGGGGAGCAACTGACGGATTTCAGCAAACCGATCACCTTATTTACTCCACACCCACCCAGGCGGCGGCATTGCGGATGAAGCCTGGCAGCACGCGGTGGTGTTCGGTGTCAATGTCGACGACGACGCTCATGCCGGCACGTAAGGGGGGCGTGTCCTGCGCCTCGCCTGAGGCATGGGTGATATGGAGGCGCACCGGGATGCGTTGCACCACCTTCACCCAATTGCCGGTGGCATTCTGTGGCGGCAGCGCGCTGAATTCGGCACCGGTCGCTGCGCCGATGCTATCCACGATCGCGGTGAATTTGGCGTCCGGATAGGTGTCGACGCTGATATCGGCTTCCTGACCGGGGCGCACATAGGTGAGATCGGTCTCCTTGAAATTCGCCTCGACCCAGAGATCCTGTTCCGAGACCAGACTGAACACCGGGCGGCCGGCGGTGGCATAGTCACCCGGGCGCAGATTGTCGGCCTTGGCGATGATGCCAGCGGCGGGTGCGAGGACCACGGCATGACGGAGGTCGCGCTGGGCCTCGTCGACCTTGGCCTGTGCCGCGCGGTAACGCGGATGATCTTCCGGGTCGATGTCGGGATTGCCGCCAAGCTCGGCCATGATGCGTTGGATATCCTGGCGGATGGCCGACACCTGGCGTGTCGCGAGGTCGCGCTCGTTGCGCGCTGAATCGAATTCGGATTCGGAGATGACCTTGCCGGCCACCAGCTTTTCGCGGCGCGTATATTCACGCTGGGCCATGCCCAGTGTCGACGTCGCCCCTTGCAGATCTTCCTGCCGCTGCCGGTAGCTGGCTTTCAGGGCGGCGATGTCATTGCGCACCGTTTCGCGGTCGGCCTCGGCCTGCGCCAAGGCGATGTTCAACGGCTCGACATCGAGGCGCAGCAGCGGGTCGCCTTCCCTAACCACCTGGTTCTCATGCACCAGAACCTCGGTGACGCGGCCGGAGATGTCGGTGCTGACCTGCACCATATGCGCCTTCACATAGGCATTGTCCGTGTCGACGAAGCGGCCGCCGGTCACATAGATGTAGCCGGAGACCAGTACGACCAGCGCCGGCACGATCACCAGCAGCAGCGTCCGGCGATAGCGGCGCAGCAGGCTCGGTTTCGACTGGATGGCAAGTTCGGTACTCATCGGTTGCGTCGCATTTCCGTCAGGCATGTTGTTTCACGTCGGCAGGTTGGGCGGCGTCCGCATCGGCCGCGCTGTTCAGGGATTCGACCAGGTTGGTGCGAATCCGCTGGAGACTTGCCAGCAAGGCATTGCGCACCTCTTCCGAAAGGCCAGCCAGCATCACCTCGCGCATTTCAGCACCCAGTTCCTGTTTGGTGGCCAGGATCGGGCGCGCCTTGTCGGTGAGATAGATGAGGCGCGCGCGCCGGTCATTGGGGTCGCTGCGCCGCTCGATCCAGCCGGCTTCCTCGAGCCGGTCGAGATGGCGCACGATGGTAATGGGCTCGACATCCAGGAAATCGGCGATCGCCGCCTGGTTCGACCCTTCATTGCGGTCGAGATAGGAGATGACCATCCATTGCGCGCGCGTGAGACCCACGGTGCGCGCCCGGCGGTCGAAATCCCGCCGCATCAGCCGCGCCGTGTCATAGAGGAGCAGGCCGATGCTGGGCGTTCCCAGGTCATGGTGATTGGGCAAAATGGAACCTCACTTATAATAGGTCTGACTAATATAAGCAAGCTTACTATATTTTCAAGCCTCCTTCCGGACCTGGGCGAACATCGCCGCCGCCGAACTCAATCGACCCCCTCCCGGCGACCGCAAACACCCGCCCTCGAACGACGCCGCCGAGATGCGACGGGATTTTTTTCCATGAGTTTGATTTTTTCCATGAGTTTTCGGCACCCCGATCGACAGTCGGACTCGATCCTGGCAGCCGGCGAAGTCGGATATTTTATGGACGCCCTTGGGCATCAAAGCCGAAATAGGTTTGGGTCCCTTTCCAGATAGTCGTGAATACCCAGATGTGAAATCGAAACCTATCCGTGTCGATCGGATCGGCTTGTCACGCGGCACCGAGGGCACCGTTTTTTCCGGATGCTTGTGATGAATGCGGGTCAAAGAATGAGTCATTCCAAACGGATTCTTAAGAGTCCGTGCCCAAGCTGTTACACAGCCTATGGGAGGACGAGCCCATGAAAATCACGACAAAGATGTTCGCTGGTTTCGGGTCGATTTGCGCCGTTGTGGCCGTGCTTGGCGGCTGCATGGTTTGGAGCCTGACCTCTGTCGTCAACAATGCCAGCCTCGTGATTGGACAGCGAGCGCCGGTCGTCAATAGCGGCAATGAAATCAAGACCAATCTCAACGCGGCACTCGCCGCGCTTCGCGGATACATGCTGACCGGACAATCAGCGCAGAAAGAACTCCGTGCTGCTGCATGGACTCATATTGCTCAATTTGAAAAAGAGATCGACGATCTGCTGCCCTTGACGGCAGCCGCCGAGGACCAGGCCAAATGGTCACAGTTCAAAACTGTCCTGGATGAACTGAAGGCTGTGCAGGATCGCGTCGAAGCGATTGTGGGAACGCCGGAGGCGATGCCAGCCACAGCACTCCTGGTAAAGGATGGTGCGCCGCGCGTTGACGCCATGTTGGCAGCGTTGACGGCGATGATTGACGAGGAGCGGTCGCTGGAGGCCACACCGCAGCGTAAGAACCTTCTGGTGGACATCGCCAATACCCGTGGCCAGCTGGCCGCCGCTGTCGCTGATCTGCGCGGCTTCCTCACCACAGGCGATGAGAAGTTCAGTACAGGCTTTGGCACCAAGAGCAAAGCTGCTGCAGATGCCCTGAAATTGGTGAAAGGGCAGGCAACCGCTCTCTCCGCGACACAGAATGCACAGTTCAACATTGTCGAGAAAACGCTGGGCGAGTTCGTAGAGATCGCTGGCAAGATTGTCGAGATACGCCTCGGCGACAATTGGAACGTGCCACTCGCCATCCTGAAGACCGAGGCGCAACCGCGCGTCGCTCACTTGATAGAACTCATTGACGGCACCCCAGGGGCCGATGGTGTAGCCGCTGGCGGCATCGCCACCAATCAAGAAGCTCTCATGGGGAAAGATGCCGAAGATCTCATGAGCCTCTCTTCATTCATGACGTGGCTCGCCTGGATCATGCTTGGCGGCGGCGTGACATTGGGTTTGGTGATTGCCTTGGTAACGGCCCGGTCCATCGTCAATCCTCTCAACCTTCTCAACGGTATCATGCGGCGCCTTGCCGATCGTGATCTGGCGGTCCAGGTGGCCGGACAGGAACGTTCGGACGAGATCGGCGACATGGCAAAGACGGTGCAGGTCTTCAAGGACAGCATGCTGGAAACCGATCGGCTGACAGCGATGCAGGCGGCCGAACAAGCCCGCCAGAATGAGCGCAGCCGGAAGATGGACGTTGTGGTGAAAGACTTCGACAGTATGATTGGAGAAATTGTCGGTGCCGTGACTGCCGCAGCGACCGAACTTCAATCGACGGCGCAGGGCCTTTCGGCGACCGCGGAAGAAACGGCGCAGCAATCGAGCGCGGTCGCAGCCGCTTCGGAAGAGATGACGCAAAACGTCCAGACCGTTGCGTCGGCGACCGAAGAGCTGACGGCGTCAATTCAGGAAATCAGCAACCAGGTGAGTGAATCGAGCCGCATCGTCGGCAGCGCGGTCGAGCAAGCCGAAGAAACCAACGGTCAGGTTGCGGTATTGGCGGATGCGGCACAGAAGATCGGCGAAGTCGTCACACTGATCAATGCAATCGCGGGCCAAACGAACCTGCTCGCACTCAATGCGACCATCGAAGCGGCCCGGGCGGGTGAAGCCGGCAAGGGCTTCGCTGTCGTCGCTTCGGAAGTGAAGAACTTGGCAACCCAAACCGCCAGGGCGACGGATGAGATCGGCGGGCAGGTGAGAGCCATTCAGGAAGCGAGCAATAGCTCCGCGCAGGCGATCGTGACCATTACCAAGACAATCAATCGGGTCAGCGAAATCTCAACCGCGATCGCATCGGCGGTCGAAGAGCAAGGCGCTGCAACCCAGGAGATTTCGCGGAATGTCCAGCAAGCCGCTGCGGGTACGAGCGAAGTTGCAAATAACATTCACGGCGTCACCGAAGCGTCGCAGCAGACCAGCGCCGGCTCGACACAGGTGCTGACCGCCGCCACCGAACTTGCTGAGAACGGTGCAAAACTCAAACGGGAAGTCGATACGTTCCTCCACACCGTGCGAAACCTTTAGAGAGGTGCCGCCGGGTGGCGACAAGACGCCGCCGCCCGGCCAGCTTCAATCTTCGCGCCGATAGGAAAAACGCCTGGCCAGCCAGCAGCCGAGTTCTATGCCGGTGATGCGGCTTGCGGCGTCACGGGTGAAGGCCAGGGTCCAATCGCCCGGTGGGAAATGATCGACACCGCGCGGGCAAGGCATGACCCAGAGATCACGGCCGATGGGCTGCAGCATCTCCATACGCCCATCACCCAGCACGCCCGAGCAGGCGCCATAGAATGAGCCGCCCGAACTTGCACCGACGGCATTGACGATGCTGAGCTCAGTCCCGAGATCCGCGCAGTGATAGCGGCCGGCAATATCCGGCGTCGCAGCACCGTCGCTGGCGACCAGCAGGGAACGCTGATTGTCCTGCGGCCGGTCGAGCCACAGGCCTTCTGGGCTCGGCCGAACCCGCAATCCGGACTCTGCCTGCACGGCCGAGCCGTCGGCCTGCAGCACGAGTTCCTCGGGGCCGGTCGCATAGCGCAGCAAGACAGTCGCTGGACCCGACTTGGCAAGGCGGACGGACAATCCGGTTTCCGGTTCGACATAAGTCGCAGCACAAGCAGGTGTCCCGGCCCAAACGGGTGCCGGCAGATCGGCAACCCCTTCCGGCTGGTCGATCCCGAGCACGGCGGCGACCAGTTCCTTGGCGGCCTCGCCGGGGCCGGCATTGTGGTTGAACAGCACGACGACCGAGAGCCGTTCCGATGGCATGTGGAGCCGCTGGCTGCGCCAGCCGCGCAAGGCCCCGCCATGGCGGGTGGTTGCCCGCCCGAACATTGTCTCCCGCGCCAGGCCGAAACCATAGGCGGCGGGCGCGCCGTCGCTGAACGTCACCGGCGCCGACAGGCGTCGATAGAGACTTCCTGCATCATCGCGCGTGGCGTCGATATGGGCTTCCCAGGCAATCATGTCGTCGAGGCTGGCACCGATCGAGGCATCGCCACCGGCCCAGAACATGCCGTTGACGGCTGGCCTGAAGCCGCCCGCCGTATCGCCTTCATAGCCTTCCGAGCCGTCGGGCATCGCACGCGTATCCGCTGCGATGAAAGCCGTGCCCATGCCGACAGGCGCGAAGATGCCCGCCTGCACCAACTCGGCATAGCTGCGCCCGGACCGTGCTTCGAGAATATCGGAAAGAATGCGAAAATTCTGGTTGGCATAGGAATAGCGCGTGCCGGGCACGAATTGCAGCGCGCGCGTCGCGCCAATGAAACGGGTGGCTTCGCGATTGCCGAAGGGCGTTTCCGCCAGCGCGCCGTGGAGCATCGCCACCGCCCAGTAATCCTGCAGCCCGGATTGGTTATGGCAGAGATGGCGTGCGGTGGGCGCCTGGCCCTTGAGTTGCGGCAGCCGCGCCTTCACATCGGCATCGAGCGTAGCTGGATCGGGAAAGGCGTCCAGCACCAGGCCGCAGGTGAACTGCTTGGTGATCGAGCAGATCCGGAACAGGGTCTGTGGCGTGAAAGGTATGCGCCGTTCGGCGTTGGCCCAGCCCCAGGTGTGGCGGGCGACGACCTTGCCGTCCTTCAGCACAGCCACCGCACCCCCGGGACCGGCATAGGTTTGCGGCAGGGATTTCAGAACCCGGTCGAGGCGGGCGGCAAACGACATCGGCGCTTTCCTGATTTGCCAGATGGAAGAGAAACTTTAGGCGATGCGGCAGGCCTCATCGAAGGCGAGGCGCGGGTTGCGCGGATGCAAGGCGGTCTTGTCGCCATAGCCGATATTGCAGATGAAGTTCGACCGCCATGTGGTGCCGGCGAAGAAGGCGGCATCGACCTTGGCCTTGTCGAAGCCCGACATCGGTCCGCAATCGAGGCCGAGGGAGCGCGCGGCCAGCATGAAATAGGCCGCCTGCAAGGTGCTGTTGCGGAAGGCACCGTCCTCGATCGCCGCCGGCTTGCCGGCGAACCAGGAGCGCGCGGTGGGATCATGGAACAAACGCGGCATCAGCTCGTAGAATTCCATGTCCATGGCAAAGATCGCGGTCGCCGGGGCCGCCATGGTCTTGGCGCGGTTGCCCTCGGACAGGGCCGGCTCGAACTTCTTCTTGGCCTCTGCCCCCCGCACGAAGAGGATGCGCAAGGGCTGGCAATTGCCGCTGGTGGGGCCCATGCGCGCAATCTCAAAGGCCTGTTGCAGCAGGGAATCGGGCACCGGCCTGTCCAGCCACTTGGAATGCGTGCGAGCCTCACGGAAAATGAGATCGAGAGCGGCATCGTCAAGGGCGGCAAGCTTGTCGGTCATGCGGGATATCCTCGGGCGAGATTGGTGAAAGCTGAAACGAAAAGGGGCGCCCGATCAGGCGCCCCTTTGATTGTAGCCATGTTGCGGCTCAGAACAATGCTCCAAACCCGGGCTTCAGACCCAGGCTTCAGACCGGGCGTACTTCGAGTACTTCCGGCACGTAATGGCGCAGCATATTCTCGATGCCCATCTTCAGCGTGGCGGTCGAGCTTGGGCAACCCGAGCAGGAACCCTGCATGTGCAAATAGACCACACCGTCTTCGAAGGAATGGAACACGATATCGCCGCCATCCTGCGCGACGGCCGGGCGCACGCGGGTCTCCAGCAGTTCCTTGATCTGGATGACGATCTCGTCATCCTCGTCGCTGCCGGCTTCGGGAACTGCCGCACCTTCCGCCAGCATGACCGGCTGGTTGGTGGTGAAATGTTCCATGATGACGCCGAGGAGGGCTGGCTTCAGCAGCGCCCAATCCTTTTCATCGGCCTTGGTCACGGTCACGAAATCGCTGCCGAGGAAGATACGGCGCACGCCGTCGACACCGAACAGGCGCAGGGCGAGCGGCGAGCGCTCGGCGCCCTCGGCGCGGGCGAAATCGGCGGTGCCCTCAGCCATCACGGCGCGGCCCGGCAAAAATTTGAGAGTTGCCGGATTTGGCGTCTCTTCGGTCTGGATGAACATGGCGGGTCTCCGCTAAGATACTGATGCTATGTGAGTCGGCTGCCGGTACTGTTCCAAGCGTGTACTATTCCAGGACTGGCGTTCGAGCTACTATAGCATGCAAGTTAGCGCGGGATGGCGCACCTTCAACCCTTATTTTGGCCCTAGGATTACTGGGGCTTAGAGATCGGGGCTAAAGGACCACAGTAAAAAGGTATTTGAGCCCAGACAAAGGGTCCCCATATACCGCCCACGCGAACTCAAACAAGGCTGAGTAATGGCCACAGCACCGCAATCGCAGCCCGCAGCCAACGACGACGATCTCAGCGACGGGATGCCCCGGGTGGGCGCCGGCCTTATCGCCGGCATGCACCCGACCCAGGCCAGCCCTGCGCAGGGTGCAGGCGTGCGCGCCGATATGAAGGCCCGCTGGGAAGCACCGCTCGGCACGCCGCGGGCCGATCCGTCGGTCGCCTCCCCGTCGGTGGTGCCTCTGGTGGCGCGCGCCTTGCAGGGCGAGGCTTGTCTGGGCTGCCCCGCGGTCGAGGCGGCGTTCCGCTGGCTGCTGGAGGAAGGCAGGCTCATTCCCGACCTTGGCGAATTGGTGACGGCGCTTGCGCACCATCTGAGCGACCATGGCTTTCCCCTGCTGCGCTTTTTTGTCTCGGTGCGCACACTGCATCCGCAGATCGCCGCCATCGGCTATGCCTGGGGGCGTGGCGACACGTCGGCCAAGCGCGTGGCGCGCGACCATGCCGTGCTCTCCAGCCCGGAATTCCTGAGCTCGCCCTTGCGCCTGCTCTATCAGGGCGAGGAGCCGGAGATCCGCCGGCGCCTGACCGGTCCGGATGCGCGCTTCGACTTCCCGATTCTCGAAGACATGAAGAAGGCCGGCGCCACCGACTATGCGATCTTCGCCATCCGCCTGCCGGGTGGCGTGCGATCGTCGGTCTCAATCACGACCGATGCGCCGGAAGGGTTTCTCGACACCCAGGTCGAGGCATTCCGAACGCTCATCCCCCTCCTGTCCCTGGTCATCGAGGCCCGCGAGTGGGCCTATATCGCCCGCTCCCTCATGCATGTCTATCTGGGGCAAGGGGCGGGCCAGGCGGTGCTCTCTGGCCAGATCCAGCGCGGCGAAGCGCGCACCATGGCGGCTGCCATCTGGTATTGCGACCTGCGCAACTTCACCAGGATGTCGAACGAACTGCCGCGCGATCTGGTGATCGCCACGCTCAACGATTATTTCGACACCATCGCCAAGCCCGTGATCGAACGCGGCGGCGAGATCCTGAAGTTCATCGGCGATGCCATGCTGGCGATCTTCCCGATGAATGACGATCTCGACCGCGATGCCAAGATCTGCATCGCCCTTGATGCCGCTGTGGCAGCCCTTGACGGCCTGCGCGACCTCAACGAGTTGCGCGGCGCCACCGGCCAGGCGCCGCTTCATGTCGGCATCGGCCTCCATGCCGGATCGGTCTCCTACGGCAATATCGGGGCGGCCTATGGCGAGGATGCCAGGCTGGATTTCACCGTGATCGGGCCGGCGGTCAATCTTGCCACGAGACTTGAAGGCCTGTGCCCGCAGCTTGAACAGCCCCTCCTCGCCTCGCGCCAATTCGCCTCGGTCTGCGGCTCGCGCCTCAAGTTCCTGGGATCCTATCCGGTGCGTGGTTTTGACGAGAACCAGGACGTGTTCGGCCTGCCCGATTGATCCTGATTGGTGTCGCCAGGCGAGGCGGCACATGGCGTCACTTGTCGCCCCGCAGGAACGGCCACATTTTCTCCATCACCAGCGCGCTGCCATAATGGGAGAGATGGGCATTATCAACCATGACCATCTCGCCCTTGTCATAGGCGAGGCATTCGGCATCGTGGCACAGCACCCGCATCGGATCGAAGAAATCGCTGGCCGGCACCAGCGCGGAGAGTTTCTGATTGACGGCGTTGTTGTTGCGAACCGGCAGGTAATAGGCGCCCTGGAAGCCGGCTTTTCGCAGGCGGTAGGAGAGGAATTGCGGGTTCGCGAAGGAGAAGTCGGGGTTATCGCCGACCAGCTTCACGCTGACACCCAAATCCTTCAGGCGGGTAATCGTCGCGGCGATGCGGTCGTAAGTTAAGGCACCATTGCGCAGGATGGGCCACCAATATCCCGCCATGACGACCGTATCGATGTGATACTGCTTGATGATGTCGGCCACATGGTCATTGTTGCTTTTGCAATTGGGATCGATACGGCGTTCGTACCCGAATACCGGCGGGCAGCCGGACGTGGCATATAAATAGATGTTGGCCGTGCTCAATTGACGCTCGCGTTCAATCACAATTCGATAGTGATTGGCGTGCGAATCTCCCCACAAAAGGATGTTGCCCTTTGGCCCCTGGGCCAAAAGGCATTGATCATCCGTCCAGGTCTGCCAGCTCTCATCCAATAGAAAGCAATTTTGTGTGCTCTTTGTGGTGGCTTGGCCCGCTGCCGTTTCGAAGGAAAGGTCGAAACGGTCCGGGAAACCATCTTGTCTGAAAGTCGCGGCGCCAAGGATGCTCACGAGAATACCGAGGGCGGTGCTCCCGACAAACACCAGGTTGCGTGAGATACGCTGGCGATTCCGAAACGGCCGCTCGACGAAGCGCCAGGATATATAGGCAAGCGCCACGGCCGCGACGCACATGGCGATTTGTTCGATACCGGAGGGACTGCGCAGCAACTGGTATTTGACGAAAACGAAGAGTGGCCAATGGATGAGATAGAGCGAGTATGAGATGAGCCCGATGCTGCGCAGCGGCCAGCTGCCCAGAATGCGCGCCGTCCGCGTGGGGGCAAGAGATTCATGACCCGTGCCGAGGACAAGTGCCGCGCCGAGGCAGGGCCATAGAGCGTTGTAGCCGGGGAACGGGCTTTCATCATTCAGCACAAGCGCTGCACCAAGAATGAGGATGATGCCAAGGAGCGCACCACCTTCGCGCACAGCCGGCGACAGGGCGGGCGCACCGCGCCGATAAGCCAGCAGCGATCCGACCATCAGCTCCCAGGCGCGCGTCGGCAGGAGATAATAATTGCCGGTCGGATCGATATAGAGAGCAGCGACGCTGAGGGCAAAGGAGATGGCAGCTGCGATCAGGGTCGGCCAGAAATAGCGCGCGGGCAGGAAGCGTGCGAGCAGCATGAGGAAGATCGGAAACAGGATGTAGAATTGTTCCTCGACCGCCAGTGACCAGGTATGGATCAGTGGCTTGGTCTCGACCGCGCCAGCAAAATAATCCGTCCGCCGCCAGAACAGGATGTTCGAGGAGAAGGTGACGACACCGACGAGACTGATGCCAAGGTCCCGCAAATCATCCGGCATCAGGATAAAGAAGCCGAGCACGGCGGTGACGGCAATCGTCGCGAACAAGGCGGGGAGGATGCGCCGCGCGCGGCGCTCGTAGAAGGCCAGAATGGAGAAGCGGCCAGCTTCTATCTCGCGATGAATGATGCGGGTGATGAGATAGCCCGAGATGACGAAGAACACGTCGACGCCGACATAGCCGCCCGAGAACAAGCCGACGCTGAAGTGATAGAGCATCACGGGCAGAACCGCGAGCGCACGCAGCCCGTCAATGTCCGTGCGATAGCCGTCGACAACCGTCGTGCCGCCGGCCGGCGCCTTACTCATGTCGCATATCCGGCGTTTGGAGCCGCGGCGATCCCAAGGCGATTACCCTTCATTTATGAAGGAGACATGTCGCTTACATAGTTCTCGTGATTGAGGGTGATGCTGAGCTGGCCGTTACGCTAGGCGGACAAGGGACACTGAGTCAAAAGTCATAATTGTAAAAAAGCGGAGACAATCGTCGCTGAGCTGCGCACCTGACAAGATATCTCGATATCTCGATCGCAGGGCATTTTCGGGAGATTAACTTACTACGAGTTAAGTAATGATTTCTTCACCATAATGCTGCGACGCAATATCGCGGAATGATAATTTAATAATATATATCAATATGTTAATACACCAGCGTGAGAAAATTAACGTCAGCACGCAAGAATCATATTGCAGTGCGGCATTTGTCAGACCTATATTTGGAGCAGGTTCTGGGAGGCTGCTGAAAGAAAATCCCAACGTAAGGATCTGGTCACATGCAGCTTCTGTCTTTTGTCGATCTCACCCTCCGCCGCTGGCAGCGCTACGGCGAAGTGCGCCGTGAACTCGCGACCTATACCGACCGCGAGCTCGACGATATGGGTTTGCGCCGCAGCGACATTCCGCAGATCGCGCGCGATGCCGCCGCGTTGATCATGCCGACTGCCGATACCACCCAGCAGCCGCAATTCGCCAAAGTCGCTCATTCCTGAGCCAGCGCGGATATCGGTTGATGCAGCTTGAATAGGGGCAGCTTGAATAGGGCTGGGCCGCCGTCAGCGGTCCAGCATGTTCATATGCTGTGCGCCATAGCGCAGGCCCGCAATGCTGCCGGGCTTCAAGGCACCGTCAAGTTGCGCCAATTCATCGGCGCTTAGGACGATGTCAGCGGCCGCGATGTTTTCCAGCAGGTAGTTTTGCCGCTTGGTGCCGGGAATCGGCACGATGAAATCGCCCTTGGCGAGCAGCCAAGCCAAGGCCAACTGGCCAGGCTTCACGCCCTTCTTCGCCGCGATGTCCTGCACCAGTTTTGCCGCCGCCATGTTGGCATCGAAGTTTGCCCCCTGGAACCTGGGGTCGAGGTGGCGATAGTCGCCTTGCGGATAGCTTTCGGCACGCTGCGCTGTGCCGGTGAGGAAGCCACGGCCCAGGGGGCTGAACGGCACCAGGCCGATGCCGAGTTCCTGAAGCGTCGGAATGATCTCGGCCTCGAGATTGCGCTCCCACAGGGAATACTCGCTCTGCAAGGCCGAGACCGGCTGCACCTTGTGCGCCCGGCGGATGGTCTTGATGCCGGCCTCTGACAATCCGAAATAGCGCACCTTCCCCGCCTGCACGAGGCCGGCCACCGTGTCGGCCACGTCTTCGATCGGGATCGTCTTGTCGACGCGGTGTTGATAGAGCAGATCGATATGATCCGTGCCCAAGCGCCGCAACGAGGCATCGACCACCTCGCGGATATGCGAAGGCCGGCTGTCTGTGCCGTTGATCTTGCCGCTTTCGATGCGAAAACCGAACTTGGTGGCGATGGTGACCTCGTCACGCCGCCCCTTCAGGGCACGCCCCAGCAATTCTTCATTGGCATAAGGGCCATAGACTTCGGCTGTGTCGAAGAAAGTGCAGCCTTCGGCTATCGCCCGGTGCAGCACCGCAATCGATTCGCGTTCATCGGCCGGACCATAGGATTGGCTCATCCCCATGCAGCCAAGGCCCAGCGCCGATACTTCCAAACCCTGGCTTCCCAGCTTGCGTTTCGGCAGCATGAGAGTCTCCTTCACAAAGAAATAACGCGCCGCTCCAAGGCGGAGGGCGCGTTGCTTTCATAGACTTACTCGTGGATGGCCGGCCTACGCCGGCCATGACGAAATAATTGTCGACGAACAGTATGCTTACTTCGGCGCGATGGTCATGATCATCTGGCGGCCTTCGAGCTTGGGGTGGGATTCCACCTTGATCAGCTCGTCGAGTTCGGTGCGGACCTTGTCCAGCACCTTGAGGCCGAGTTCCTGATGCATCATCTCGCGACCGCGGAAGCGCATGGTGACCTTCACCTTGTCGCCTTCCTCAAGGAAGCTTTTGATCGCCCGCATCTTCACGTCGTAATCATGCGTGTCGATACCGGGGCGCATCTTGATTTCTTTGACCTCGATCACCTTCTGCTTTTTCTTGGCTTCGTTCTTGCGCTTCTGCGCTTCGTATTTGAACTTGCCGTAATCGAGAATCTTGCAGACCGGCGGCACCGCGGTGGGCGAAATCTCCACGAGATCGAGGCCGACTTCGGCGGCCATGGTGAGCGCTTCGCGGGTCGATACGACGCCCAACATCTCGCCATCTTCTTTGACGAGGCGCACTTCACGCACACTGATCTGGTGATTGACGCGGGGGCCCTTATCTTGCGAGGGCGCTGCTTCTGAGGACGGGAACCTAGCTATGGTCTTCTCCTGTTGTGGTTTGCCAAAAAACTTGGCCGAAAAATTCAGGGTAAAAACTGCCCCTGAAGGCAGCGCACCCGCCGATCAGCATGTGACCGACGGGTGGGTTAGGGCTCATTATGCCAAATAAACACTCATTTGAGCAAGCTGCCCTTCCGCCACACCTTTGGCTGCCGATTAAGCAACGCGATCAAGGGGCGACTTCGCTTCTGCAGCAAGGGCCGCCACGGCTTCGTCGACGGTAAAGGTTTTCTGTCCTTCCTCACCCAGGCGACGGATGGCCACGGTGCCGGCCTCTTCATCGCGCTTGCCGACCGCAATAATGACTGGAACCTTGGCGAGCGAATGTTCGCGGACTTTGTAATTGATCTTCTCATTGCGATAGTCGGTCTCGACGATGAGGCCCGCCGCTTTCAGCTTCCTGGTCAGTGCCTCGGCATAGGGCTCGACGTCGGAGACGATCGAACACACCACCACTTGTGTCGGCGCCAGCCAGAGCGGGAACTTACCGGCATGATGTTCGATGAGAATGCCCACGAACCGCTCCAGGGATCCGAAGATCGCCCGGTGCAGCATGACCGGGCGATGCTTCTGGCCGTCTTCGCCGATATAGGCCGCATCCAAGCGCTCAGGGAGCACGAAATCGCATTGCAGCGTGCCGCATTGCCAGTCGCGGCCGATCGTGTCGCGGAGCACGAATTCCAGCTTCGGCCCATAAAAGGCGCCTTCGCCGGGATTGAGGGTGAAGGTGAGACCCGCAGCCGTGGTCGCCGTCTTCAGCGCTTCTTCCGCTTTGTCCCAGGTCGCATCGGCGCCAGCGCGCTTTTCCGGACGGTCGGAGAATTTGACCATCACCTCTTCGAAGCCGAAATCCTTGTAGACCGAGAGCAGGAAGTCGCAGAAGGCCTTGGTCTCGTCGACGATCTGGTCTTCGGTGCAGAAGATGTGCGCGTCATCCTGCGTGAAGGCGCGGACACGCATGATGCCGTGGAGCGCACCTGAGGGTTCGTTGCGATGGCAGGCGCCGAACTCCGCCAAGCGGATCGGCAGATCGCGATAGCTCTTGATGCCCTGGCGGAAGATCTGCACATGGCCGGGGCAGTTCATCGGCTTCAAGGCCAGCTGCTTGTTCTTGTCCTCATCGTCAGGAATGACGAACATCGCTTCGCGGAATTTCTCCCAATGCCCTGACTTCTCCCAGAAGGAGCGGTCGAGAATCTGCGGTGTCTTTACTTCCTGATAGCCGTTCGTTTCCAGGCGGCGGCGGATATAGCTTTCGAGCTTCCGATAGAGACGCCAGCCCTTCGGATGCCAGAAGATGGCGCCCACGGCTTCTTCCTGCTGATGGAAGAGATTCATCTCGCGGCCGAGACGGCGATGGTCGCGCTTTTCCGCTTCTTCCAATTGGAGGAGATAGGCAGCGAGCTGCTTGTCGTCGGCCCAGCAGGTGCCATAAACACGCTGCAGCTGCGGGTTGTTGGCATCGCCCCGCCAATAGGCGCCAGCCACCTTCATCAACTTGAAGGCCTTGCCGAGCTTGCCGGTCGATGGGAGATGTGGCCCCACGCAGAGGTCGAGCCAGTTTCCCTGTCGGTAGATCGAGATGTCTTCATCGGCCGGAATTTCGCCGATCCATTCCGCCTTGAACCGTTCGCCCGCATCTTTGAAGTAGGCGACCGCCTGATCGCGCGTCCACACTTCGCGTGTGATCACTTCGTCGCGGTCGACGATTTCCTTCATCTTCTTTTCGATGGCGGCGAAATCTTCCGGCGTGAACGGCTCGTTGCGGAAGAAGTCGTAATAGAAGCCGGTCTCGGTCGAGGGGCCAAAGGTGATCTGCGTGCCGGGGAACAGTTCCTGCACCGCTTCCGCCATCACATGGGCGCAATCGTGGCGCAGCAGCTCCAGCGCATCGGCATGCGTTCGGGTGACGATCTCGACCTTCGCATCCGACGCGATGATTGTGGCGAGGTCGCGGACCTTGCCGTCGAATTTGATGGCCAAAGCCGCCTTGGCAAGGCCGGGCCCGATGGAGGCCGCAAGCTCGGCACCGGAAACCGGACCGGGAAACTCGCGCTTCGCGCCATCCGGCAGCGTGATCGTCAGCATGACACCCTACAAAACCATTGTTTTCAGTGATTCCGGGCTGAAATAGCCACGGAACGCGGGACTTTAGGGGGATTTGCTAGGGTGTCAAGAAGAGCCTCAAAGCGATATGCGACCTTGATTCGCGGAATTATGCCAATTAAATGAGGCTGTTAGCTCGAAATTTTTCCAAAGACCGCGTCCACGTGAGTAATCACGTATGGAGTGTCATTGTCACCCGATACTATTCGGGTGTCGTCTTGCGTAAACGTCAGTTCGCCATCGTGGATATCTTTGACAATCCGCAATAACGTTGCCAATCCGGCCCCTGATCCAGCTACCCCGCTTGAAACGGCGCTGCTACCTCGAAATCCCGGCAGAAATATCATACTCCGCTCATCTTCCGAGAGTAGCGGACCCCAGTTAGTTACTCTGCAGACGATTTTGCCTTCATTTTCTTGGACTGAGATAGTGACTGTTTCTTTTTTTGGCGAGTACTTAACCGCATTGTCGAGCATCAGATAGGGAATCAGATCAAACAGATTTGAGATGCCTTGCGTGTAAGATTCGCTCTGGCCCGTCATACGCAACGTCAGCCCACGAGCTTCTGCGGTAGGCTTCATCGATTTCCAGAGCTTGTGAAATTTATTGTAGACCTTTATGCGACTTCTCGGTGCATCATTCAAAAGTGGGTTGGATAGGTAGTCAATGAAGTTGATCCGATTCCTCAGCAGATCGGTAAGAGCGTCAATATTTTTCGCAATTTCCAAAGGCACGTTGCCAACAACACCTGCGTCCAATCTCTCGATCAACTTGACCGTTGCATTGTAGATGTCTGTGCTAATCCGACGTATATCGTGGACATTTGTAGCCACAATTTCGCTAGTCTGCGCCTCGATCTTTCCAATTCTCAGGAACGCTCTCGATAAATAGTCTTGAAATTCTTGCTGTGTTAGCCAAACCGCCTTCTCAGGTTGCTTCCCGTGGAAATCCGTGTGCTTAAGAATTCTTAGCCCTGGAAAGACCAATTTCTGATCAGCAATCCGCACACAAAAAACAGAGAAGCCCGTTGGGCATTTTGACCAGCCTGGAATGGCTCTTATGCAATGCTCCAGGCTTTTTTCGGAAACCGCATTAGGTGGTATCGGAAATAATCCGGCGATCTTTTGATGGACGATGGCCCCGCCTGAATCAATTAACAACCACGGGAATACGATCGTCTCAAGAAGTTCGATGCTCGGCATCAGGGAAAGAGAAGTTTAAAGATTACTGATGAAATGAGGCCATTTATTATGGCACGAACGTCAGCGCTTAGTGCAAGGTCGGTCATCGTTTTTTCTACGCGGTTTTTTGTTTCTATCTGCCCCTTGTTGAATGCCGCAACGAATGCATGCTCGAGTGCGGCAAGTTCCGAAGGAGTGACGCCGACGTCGAGCAATCGAACTCGATATTTTTTCCATACGTTAACTGGGTTCACAAGTGTGTCGACGGCCGAGTCAAGTTCACTTACCCAATCCTCGATGCGAGTATCTTTAGAAAGATAGCCGTCACAAACTGCAAACGCTGCTTGAAGAAGCGGGCTCTGGCCGGTGCTCGTGTAAGCAATGACATACTTTTCAGGGTAGTTTGATTTGATCTCGCGAATCAGATGCGCGCCTTGCTGAATTGCGTTCAGTTGAGATCCCACGCCATGCAAATCGCAGAGAATGATGGCGAATCGATCGATCATTCTTATGTCTGACAAGTCCTTTAAAATGGTTATCTGGAACTGATTGGCTCTAAGAGCTTCAGCAGGTTGAAAGACTTCATCATCGATTACGGCTATTTCCACGGAGCGACGCCTTTGAATCGGCCGTTCCGATTGCATGCGTTCCTTGTAAGACTCTTGGAGGTCTCCAATGCTTAACAGTTGGGGTCGTTTCTTGAGCCAGTTAAGCATTGTCGCATGCCTCTAATATGGTGTGCACTTTCTAAGTGTATACTCCAGTTGACGTGGATTTGGCCATACCCGGTAAAGCTTGGTTCGACTTTGGGTTAGATTGGACTGAATTCCCTGCCACTGAGCTTTAGTTCAATCACGGAGAAATCATGAGTAACGACAATATTTTGAAACTCGATCCCAAACGCACTGCCCTGGTCACCATCGACCTGCAAAAGGGCCTGCTCGCTTTGCCGCTGACCCCGCATGGCGCTGCGGATATCGTCGCCCGGAACCTCGCTTTAGGGCAAAAGCTGCGCCTGGCCGGCGGCCTCATCGTCGCCATCCGCGTTGCGTTCGGCGCCGATTACAGCGACCGGCCGCAAGGGCTGACCGACGTGCCGATGATTCTGCCTCCGGGCGGACTGCCGGCGGATTGGGCGGATCCCGCCCCGGAACTCTCCAGCCTGGTGCCGGATCTCGCCATCACCAAGCGGCAATGGAGTGCGTTCTTCGGGACCGAGCTCGACCTGCAACTGCGCCGGCGCGGCATCACAACCATCCTCCTTTCCGGCATCGCCACCAATTTCGGTGTCGAATCCACTGCCCGGGATGGCTGGCAGACCAATTATGACATGATCGTCGTCGAGGACGGCAGTAGCAGCTATGGCGAGGGCCTGCATGACTTTGCCGTTCGAAACACGCTGCCGCGTGTATCCCGCGTGCGGCGCAGCGACGAAATAATGCGCCTGATCTGACGACTCAGCTTCTGCCGGCACCCAGCGGCAGCGCGGTACGGGTGGCCGGCTTGACGCCCAACTCAGGCAGGCTGACCGGTGGCAGCACCAGCACGCTGGCCAGCGGCAGGAGGAGCGTGAAGCGCGCACCGCCGCCGGGATTGTCGCTGATCCGCAAGCTGCCTCCATGGGTTTCGGCGATGCGCTGGGCGATGGCGAGGCCGAGGCCCGCACCGCCGCTGGCTTCATGCCCCTGCGAATCACGGGGTGTCGTATCACGGGGTGTCGTATCGCGGGCCCCATCTCGTGGTTTGCGTCGGGCGCCCTGCCAGAATCTCCGAAACAGAAGCTCGCGCTCCTGCGGTGGAATGCCGGGGCCGCGATCGCTTACCGTGACACTGCCGGCAGGATCGACACTGATCTCGACCTCAGTCTCCTCGGCCGTAAAGCGCAGGGCGTTCTCGACCAGATTGCGCAATGCCTGGTGGAGCGCGTCTCTGTTGCCGCGCACCAGTACCGGCTGCTCGGCCCCGCTGACACCGACCGACCGGTTCTGGCGGATGGCTAGCGGTGCAAACAAGGCCGCAAGATCAATGGCGATGTCGGAAAGATCCGCGATCTCGGCGGGATCGATGGTGAGCGATTCCATCTGCGCCACCAGCAGCAGCTGGTTGACGAGGCGCGTCATGCGCTGCACGTCGCTTTTCAAGGCGTCCGTGCCCAGGCTGCGTGGCAGCGTATCGAGGTGAGCCGACAGAATGGCGAGTGGCGTCCGGAGCTCATGGGCCGCATCGGCAAGGAAGTCGCGCTGCGCCTGGAAGCCATGATCGAGCCGATCGAGCGCCCGGTTGATGGCCAGCACCGGCAATTGCAGTTCCGAGGGCAATTCGTCGGTCGGCAGGCGGAGGCCCGTCTGCTGCGGGCTGATCCGCGCGGCCAGGCGCCGCAACCGCTCCAAAGGCTTCAAGGCGGAACGCAAAGAGAGCGTGAGCGCCAGCACCAGGACGAGGAGCAGCGGGACGCCGATCGGCACGAATTCGCCGAGCCACTCATAGGCCAGCGCATAGAGGCCGGAATCGGTCGGCGTATCCACTTCGGCGATTTCAAGAATAAGCGACTGGCCTTCAAGAACGAGGACGATGGCGATGACATAGATATTGTCTTCGGTCGCCTTGTCGATGCGCCAGGTGAGATTGTAGGAGCCGGGCGGCATGCCGATCACACTGGATGCCGCACTCATGCCACCGATCGCCGTCAGTGTCGCGGGGTTGCCACCACGCAGCAGTTCCGTCCCGTCGGGCTGCCGCAGGACATAGGCCACGTCCTTGGTCAGCGCCATACCGTCGCCAACAAAGACACCGCTGGCATTGCGGTGGATATACGGGGAGACAGCATCGATGTCGGCGAGCAGGCTATCAGTCGGCAGCTCGGTATCGTCGGTGCGCGACAGGATGAAAGTGGCAAGGCCGGTCAGCAGAAAAGCAATAATGAAGATACCGAGCAGACGCACGGTCAGGCGTGATTGCAAAGATGATCCAGCGCGGGCCATGGGCAGATTTAACGCTCTATTTCAGACCCCGTCCACTTTCCGGGTGCCAGTAGATTCGGGTGTGGGGTTCAGGCGTGATCCATCACCATATAGCCGACACCGCGTACGGTGTGGAGGTTGATGTCGGCACCGAGCGAAACGAGTTTCTTGCGCAAGCGCGAGACCAGCACTTCGAGCGCGTTTGAACCCACCTCATCGCTGAAGCTGTAAAGCCCTTCTTCGATGGCGCCGCGGCTGATCACCTTGCCGGGGCGGCGCAGCAGGATTTCCATCAAGGCCAGCTCGCGCCGCGTCAGCGTCGCGGCCTTGCCATCGATCATAAAGCTGGGGCCTACGGTATCGAGACAGATATTGCCGAGGGTCAGCTGAACGCCCAGCGCCGCACCCGGGCGGCGCAGCAGCGCCTTCACCCTGGCCACCAATTCCTCCATCGCGAAAGGCTTGGCGAGATAGTCGTCGGCACCGGCGTTGAGGCCGCTCACCCGGTCGCTGAGGCCGTCGCGCGCGGTCAGGATCAGCACCGGCGTACGATTGCCGGCCGCGCGGCGCTCCTTGAGCAAGGTCAGTCCATCGCCGTCCGGCAGGCCAAGATCGAGAATGACGGCATCGAACCCGCTGGCATCGATCGAGGCAGCGGCTTCGGCATAAGTGCCGGCGCGGTCGACGGCAAAGCCGGCGTCAGACAGGCCCTTTTCCAGAAATTCGGACAGCCGGTCATTGTCTTCAATCAGCAGCAGGCGCATCGCATAACCTTTCAGGACCAATTGTTCGCAGCGGGGATTTGGCCGGGAGACCCAAGCTAGCCCGCACCACTGACAGGAACCTGACAAATTCGGCGCCGGCGCGGCATGTCGGATTTTCCCTGCCGGAATCAGCAGTTAGGTGCTATGGCTGAACCTTCAAGCGGATTGAAACCGGTTCATGATCGTAAAATTCGACCCCACTTTGCCCATCCATGCCTTGCTGCCCGACATCAAGGCAGCGCTGGCGGCCGGGCCCAATCTGGTACTGGAAGCCCCGCCCGGCGCCGGCAAGACCACCCAGGTACCGCTCCTCCTGCTGGAGGCGCCCTGGCGTGGCGACGGCAAAATCATCGTCCTCGAACCGCGCCGCCTTGCCGCCCGCGGGGCCGCGCATCGGTTGGCTGCCCATCTTGGCGAAGATGTGGGCGGGCAAGTCGGTTATCGCGTGCGCCTCGACCGCAAGATCGGTCCGAAGACCCGGATCGAATGCGTCACCACCGGCCTCTTCCTGCGGCAATTGCAGGCCGATCCGGAACTGACCGGTGTCGCCGCCCTGGTCTTTGACGAATTCCACGAACGCAGTGTTGATGCCGATCTCACTTTGGCCTTCGCGCTGGAAGCCCAGGCCAGCCTCCGCCCCGACCTGCGCCTCCTTGTCATGTCGGCGACCTTGGACGGGGCCGCGATCGCCCGGCTGATGCCGGGTACCCAACGCCTGACCAGCGAGGGTCGCGCCTTTCCGGTGACGACGCATCATCTGGGCGACGACAGCAACACCTGGCTCGACAGGCAGATGGCCGCTGCGATCCGCCAGGCGCTGGGCGAGGCAGAGGGCGACATCCTCGCCTTCCTGCCGGGCCTTTCCGAGATCCGCCGTACGGAACGCAGCTTAGGAGACGTCGGCGAGGCAATCATCCTGCCGCTCCATGGCGATCTGCCTCTCCCGGAGCAGGAACGCGCGATCCATCCGGACCCGCAAGGGCGGCGCAAGATCGTGCTCAGTACAAGCATCGCTGAAAGCTCGCTCACCATCGCCGGCATACGTATCGTGGTGGATAGCGGCCAGCGCCGCACGGCACGCTTCGATCCAGCGACCGGCATGACACGGCTGGTCACCACCAAGGTGGCGCTGGCCAATGCCGATCAGCGCCGCGGCCGCGCCGGACGATTGGGACCGGGTATCTGCTATCGGCTGTGGAGTGCCAACAGCGAGCGCGCCTTGGCGGCCCAGCCAGCACCGGAGATTCTGGAGATTGATCTTGCCCCCCTGGCGCTGGAACTCGCTGCCTGGGGCATCGACGATCCAGCGAGCCTGTCCTTGCTCGATCCGCCGCCGGCAGCATCGCTGGCCCAGGCCCGTGAATTGCTGCGCGAATTGGGCGCCCTCGATACCGCCCACCGCATCACGGCCCATGGCCGCGCCATGGCGGAACTGGGCCTGCATCCACGCCTTGCCCACATGCTGATCACCGCCAAGGCACATGGCCAAGGGCCGCTCGCCTGCGACATTGCCGCCTTGCTGAGCGAACGCGATATCATTGCAGGACCTGCGCGCGGTGCCGATCTCGGCCAGCGGCTGGAAATGCTGGCATCGGGCGGCGGCGATCGGAATGCGCGGTCGCGCATCCAGCAGGCGGCCAAGGATTGGCGCCGGCAATTGGGCATCGGATCAGAACAGAGCGGCAGCCGGGCGCAGGCCGGCAGCATCGTGGCGCTCGCTTATCCCGATCGGCTGGCGCAGCAGCGCGGCGGACAGGGACAGTACCGTCTCGCCTCCGGCCGCGGCGCGGAACTGGCCATCGAAGATCCGCTGTCGCGCGAACCTTTCCTGGCTGTCGCCACCCTGGATGCGGGGCAGAAATCGGCCCGCATCTATCTCGCGGCGCCGATCACCCTGGGCGAGATCGAGGAAGATTTCGGCGATCTCATCACCAGCACGCAATCCGTCACCTGGAACGCGCGGACGGAGATCGTCGAGGCGAAACGCGAACGCCGCCTGCTTGCCCTCGTGCTGGACGAAAAGCCACTGCAGAAGCCGGACACCGACCTCCTGCGTGCTGCCATGCTCGATGGCATCCGGCAGATGGGGCTCGCTGCCCTGCCCTGGTCCGCCGCCACCAAGACCCTACGCGCACGGGTCAGTTTCCTGCGCCGGGCGTTGCCTGAAAAGGCCCCCAATGATCAGCGCTGGCCGGATTGGTCGGATGAAGCATTGCTGGCGACGCTCGGCGATTGGCTGGGACCGCATCTCGGCAATGTGACGCGGCGCAGCCATCTCGAGCGCATCGATCTCTACGCCGCCCTCACCGCCAGCCTCGATTGGCAGCAGCGCCAGGCGCTCGACACACTGGCGCCGGTGCATCTCGACGTGCCGTCAGGCTCGCGCGTGCCACTCGACTATGAGAGCGGCGATCAACCGATCCTCGCCGTGCGCCTTCAGGAGATGTTCGGTGCCACCGAGACACCGCGCATCGCCGGTGGCAGGGCACCTGTGTTGCTGCATCTTCTCTCACCCGCACGGCGGCCGGTGCAGGTGACGCAGGACCTCACCAGCTTCTGGTCGAACGCCTACAAAGCCGTGAAGGCCGACCTCAAGAGCCAGTATCCCCGGCATTACTGGCCCGACGACCCGCTGGTGGCGGAACCGACAGCGCGAGCAAAGCCGCGACCGAGGTAGAGAGCGCGTTCGATCTGAGCCGAATTGATTGAACCCTCTCCCCAACGTGGGAGAGGGTGGCGAGCAAAGCGAGCGGGTGAGGGGGATCTTTCAACGAGTCGAATACTGCCACCCCCTCTCCCCGACCCTCCCCCACGTTGGGGGGAGGGGGTTCGAGCTCAAGTTGGCGCCCGCCAATATCTGTACCGATAGAGCTCCCGCATGAAGCCCATGCCGCGATAGAGTTTCTGGGCCGCGATATTGTGCGCTTCGACCTGCAGACAGGCACCGCCCGCACCCTGCTCGATCGCCCAGGCCAGCAACGCTCCCACGATGCGGCTGGCATAGCCGCGGCCGCGCAGCGCTTCTGCGGTGATGACGGATTCCAGGCACAGCAGGCCATCATGCAATCCACCATAGGCCATCGCGGCGAGGCTACCCTCGATGCGAAAAGCGAGGAAGGCGGCCGGTATCTCGATCCTGCCCAGAATCGTGGCATAGCTTTGCCGGCGCTGCGCATCATGGCCCTGCAGATCCGACATGCCGGCAAGCCATGCTTCCGTCGGCCGTGGATCGATGGTGACATCCGGGTCGCGCCGCATCGGCATGGCGGGCAGATCGCAATAGAGCGTGATGGTCTCGCCTTCCGGCAGATAGCCGTGCTGCGTCAGCTGCGCCTCGATGTCGGCATCCACGATGCCCGGTACGCGGAAAATGGCTGGCAGGTTGCGCGCCGCATACTGCGCCTGGACCATGGCAATCACAGCACCGATATCGCCCGAAACAGGCTGCAGGGGATTGGCCGAATTGGCGCGGCGGCTATGTCCGGCGGCAAAGCGCAACAGCCAGTCGCCCGTGACTCTTTCTTCCAAAGACGGCCAAGCCCGATGGCAGGTCCGCTCGACCCGCCAGCTAAGATCATCAAAAGCGTTCAAGGATGATGATCCCCGGTCTCGCCTGGCGGATTGCTGAAGGCGGGAAAGCTCGCTTGGTCCTTGATTTCGGCATAGTGGGTGAGTGCCCAGCGGACCGATGGAAAGGCCAGATCATCCCACGGGATGTCCGCGTAGTCGAACAGGCCCACTTCGAGACTCTCGACGCCGGCGCTGATATGGGGATCGACCAGCCGGGCCCGGTAGATCAGCTGCACCTGGGAGAGGCGCGGGATGGTATAGGCGCCGAGCAGCGCGTCGATCTCGATCTTCGCATTGGCTTCTTCCCAGGCCTCGCGCGCGGCCCCCGCTTCGGCGCTTTCATGAAGCTCCATGAAGCCGGCGGGCAGGGTCCAGAATCCCTTCCTGGGATTGATGGCGCGGCGGCACAGCAGGATGCGATCACCCGCGATCACCACCGCCCCCACCACCACCTTGGGGTTTTCATAGGCGATGAAGCCGCAATCGGTGCACACCTGCCGCAGGCGGTTGTCGCCCTCCGGCACGCGATGTTCGAAACTGGGTTCTTTGCTATCTGGCATGGGCATCTGCGGGRCAAGTATCTGCGTTTTCGGCATGGCTCGACTGTGACGGAAGGCGGGTGACGCGGCAAGCATGGCTAGCCTATGGTGCGGCGCCATGGAAACGCAATCACCCCAAGATACGCAAGCCACTGTCACCTGGACCGACGATTTCGGCTCGCCGGCCGGCGCGCGCCGGGCCGGTGCGCGGGCGGCTGTTGGCGCCCCCGCTTTGGTGCTGGGGGCCAGCTATGTGGGTTTTGGCGCCTTCGTCCATCAATCGGGCCTCAACCTCTTCCAGGGCGTTGCCTCCAGCATCACCGGCTGGGCGCTGCCCGGCCAGATCGCCCTCATCGAGATTTTTGCGGCCGGTGGCTCCTTGCTGGCGGCGGCCATTGCCGTGGGCCTCGCCAACGCCCGCTTGATGCCGATGGTGGTGACCCTGCTGCCGATCCTGCGCGAGGGTGAAACAGCCGCGAAGCCCCGCCTCATCCACTATCTCAGCGCCCATTTCATTGCGCTCACCGGCTGGGCGGTCGCCATGCAGCGCTGCCCGGACATGGCGCCGGGACAGCGCCTGCCCTTCTTCCTCGGCTTTACCCTGGTCATCTGGCTTTCGACCGTGTTCTGCACGGCGCTGGGCTTCTTCCTGGTCGATGTGCTGCCGCCCACGGTGACATTGGGCCTGGTGTTCCTCAATCCGCTTTATTTCATGCTGCTGTTCACCGTCGATATCATGCGGCGCGACCGGCGCTGGGCACTGCTCATCGGCGTGATCCTCGGGCCCTTGCTGCACCTTGTCAGTCCCGAATGGGGCTTGCTGGTGACAGGTCTCGGCGGTGGCACCTTGGCTTTCCTCGTCGCCCAGCATGATCGGCGCCAGGCTCGCAGCGGGGACCGCAGCGGAGATCGCACATGACGGTCTCCGCCTGGTGGTTCCTGCTGGTGGGGGCGCTGGTGACCTATGGCTGGCGCGCGGCCGGTGTCGCTCTTTCGGGCAAGATCGACCCCAATTCCGCCCTCATGCGCTGGGTCGCCTGCGTCGCCTATGCGCTGCTGGCCGGCCTCATCGCGCGCCTCATCGTCCTACCGCAAGGGGTGCTGGGCGAGACCGCGCTGTGGATACGGCTAAGCTCCGCCGGGGTGGCGCTGCTGGTCTATTTCATCTTCCGCCGCAGCATCGTGCTGGGTGTCACCGCAGGCGCCCTGTGGCTGATCATGATCACCACGCTGCTGGCCGGCTAGCTTTCCCGCAGGATCGTTCAAGACACGCAGTGATCTTCCTCGGCATGTGAGACACCATCGTCACAGTCACGAGGTGCACCGATGGAGCATGTCTTCAGCTTCGTTCTGGCCGGTATTGCGCTCACCGGCAGTCCCGGACCGGCAACGCTGGGGCTCGCCGCATCCGGCGCCACCTTCGGCATGCGCCGGAGCGCTTTGCTGCTCCTCGGCACGATGGTCGGCGTGGTTGCCGTCATGGCGCTGACTGCGAGCGGCCTGGTCAGCCTTCTTCTCGCTCAACCAATGCTCGGTCCGGCGGTCACGGTCCTGGCTGCAGCCTACATGCTCTATCTCGCCTATCGCATTGCGACGGCGCCGCTGCCAGTTGAAGATTCGGCAAAGGCGCAGCCGCCCGGCTTCATGGCGGGGTTGGTTCTGGGCCTTGGCAATCCCAAGGCCTATGCCGCGATGGCCGCACTCTTCTCCAGCTTCACGCTGGCGCCGAACAGGCCAGCCATGGATATCGCTGCCAAGTTCGCCCTGCTCATCATCGTCATGAGCGTGGTCGATATCGCCTGGCTGGCCCTGGGGTCTGCCATCACAGCCAGGCTTCGCGACCCGAGATCGGGCCGCCTGATCAACATCCTCTTCGCCATTCTATTGATCGCAGCCACCGCCCTTGCCGTCATCGTATAGGGCGGTACGCCTCAATCCTCGACATCCTCGACCTCAAGCGCCGCGAAACTGGCGCTGATGCTTTTGGCTTTGCCGGCACCGCCGATATTGAGATCCACTTCCAGCGTAAAGGGATTTTGCGCGGTCGGATTTTCGCTGATGCGCATTTCCCCGATGCGCAAGCCATCGCTCGCATCAACATCGATCCGGAAGTTGCTGACATTGAGGAACACCAGCGCGCAGGGTCTTTCGCCCGGATAATCGGGTCGCCCTTCGAGATTCGCATAGAGATCATCGATGAAGAGATAGAGCACCTGTTCCGCCACATCGAGCGTCGCGGAATCAATGCCGGCATCCTGCAATCCGCCCAATGAGGCGATGAATTCGATGGGATCGTCGATCGGTTCGGCGCTCATCCGGATCAGGCCTTCAGTGCCAGCACGCCTGGCAGATCCTTGCCTTCGAGCCATTCGAGAAACGCACCACCCGCGGTCGAGATATAGGAGAAATCATCCTCGGCCCCGGCATGGGCGAGGGCTGCCACCGTGTCGCCGCCACCGGCGACGCTGAGCAGCTTTTTCGCCTTGGAGAGTTCTGCCGCATGCTTTGCCACCTCGACCGTGCCCCGGTCGAAGGGCGCCGTTTCAAAAGCACCCAGCGGCCCGTTCCACACCAGCGTCTTCGATTCGTCCAGATGCTGGTTGATGAGCGCCACCGATTTCGGACCCACGTCGAGGATCATCTGATCGGCGGGCACGGCTTTCACGTCGACGATCCTGTTGGCGGCACCCGCCTTGAACTCGCCGGCCACCACGGCATCGATCGGCAGCACGATGGTGCAGTTGACGGCCTTGGCTTTCCCCAGGATCGCCCGCGCCGTGTCGGCAAGGTCGCGCTCGGCGAGCGACTTGCCCACCTCGATGCCTTGTGCGAACAGGAACGTGTTGGCCATGCCGCCGCCGATCACCAGGCAATCGACCTTGGAGACGAGATTGCCGAGGAGGTCGAGCTTGGTCGAGACCTTGGCACCGCCCACCAGCGCCATCACCGGGCGTTGCGGCTTCTCGAGCGCGGCGGCGAGGTGATCGAGCTCTTCCTGCATCAGCCGGCCGGCCGCCGAGGGCAGCAGATGTGCGATCGCCTCGGTCGAGGCATGCGCCCGGTGCGCGCAGGAGAAAGCGTCGTTCACATAGATGTCGCCGAGGCTGGCGAGGGCGCCGGCGAAGACCTTGTCATTGGCCTCCTCTTCATCGTGAAAGCGGAGATTTTCGAGGAGCAGCACCTCGCCATCCTTCAATGCCGCCACGGCACCCTTGGCCGCCTGGCCAATGCAATCGGCGGCAAAGGCGACCTTCTGGCCCAAAGCGCTGGCCAAGGGCTCGACCAGCGGCCGCAGGGAGAATTCCGGCGACGGCTTTCCCTTCGGGCGGCCGAAATGCGACACGATGATGACCCGCGCCCCCTTCTGCGCCAGTTCCTTCAAGGTCGCGGCCGACCGGTCTATGCGGGTGGTGTCGGTGACCTTGCCATCCTTCATCGGCACGTTGAGATCGCAGCGCACGATGACGCGCTGGCCGCTGAGCTTGAGATCATCCAGGGTACGGAATTGGGGCATTTGTTAAGCTTTCTTGAGGCGCCGGAACGGGGGGATAAACACAGTAAACGAACACGGTGACAATAAACAAACACTGGGGTGAGGTGCCATGGGGTGAGGTGCCATAGTCGGGCTGCAATGGCAAGCTGCCGCAATCTGGCTTAAGATTCACGCCGTATCGATGCGACGAGTCTGGCCGGCGTCGCAAATCTGGCACCGAAGCGGGGAACATGACTTATCAATCCGCCCTCATCACCGGGGCATCATCGGGTATCGGCGCTGCCTTTGCGCGCGCCCTGCCCCGCGCCACCTCCTTGCTGCTGACCGGGCGCGACCGCGACCGGTTGAACGCGCTCGCCCAGGAACTGGGCATGCATGGCCGCCAGGTGCGCACCGTGGTCGCCGACCTCACCGACCCCGAGGGGCGCTATGCCGTGATCGGCGCTGCTGAGATGGCCCGCGTCGACCTGGTCATCAACAATGCCGGCATCGGCCAGCTGGGACGCGTCACCGAGAATTCCGAACTCCGCGAGATGGAGATGGTGCAGGTCAATGTGGCAGCACCGGTCGAGATCACCCGGGGCCTTTTGCCCATGATGCTGCGCCATGCCCATGAAAGCGGAACGCGCGCCGGTCTCATCAACATCGCCAGCACCGCGGCCTTCGCGCCCATGCCGCTCTTTGCCACCTATGCCGCCAGCAAGACCTTCGTGCTGAATTATACCGAGGCGCTGGCCGAGGAGATGGCGCAGGAGCCGGTCGACATCCTGGCGCTCTGCCCTGGCGCCACCGAGACCCGCTTCTTCGAGCGCGCCGGTGTCGACAAACCCGGTTCAATACCCATGCACAGCGCCGAGCGGGTGGCCCAGGAAGGCCTCCGCGCACTCGGCCAGGAACGGGTTCATGTGGTCGGCCCCACCAACTATCTCGCCAGCATCGCCATGCGCCTTCTGCCCCGCCGCTTCATCACCGCTGCGGTGGAGAACACGCTGCAGAAGTGGAAGTGAGGGGTGCTTGTCAGACCCCGAACCCACGCATCAGCTGTGTCACGTGGCGCTTCAAGGTCGCGCGGGCCTCGGCGTCGAGGATGCCGCTTTCTGAACCGGCTTCGCCGGAACGCAGGCCCGCAAGCCAGCGCATGAAGTACCAGAGATTAAGAGCGCCCAGCATTTCGGCGGCGGCGTCGATATCGGCCGATTTATCGACCTGCCCCTTTTCCACCAGCACAGCGAGCAGCCGGCGGAACTGGTCGACGCGCATCAGTTCATCAGACACGAAAGCGTTGCTGAGGCTGGATTGGTCGGTGAAGGACGCCCCGAACAGCGCCGACCAGACGGTACGATCCAGATAGCCAATCTCGGTCTCAAAATCGGTTTCCATCATGCGGCAGATGGCCGTGACCGGGTCGCCGGGCGGATTGGCGATGACCAGGTCGGTTGCCGCGTGCACCAGGTCACGGTCGGCCTGATAGATCGCAAGGCCGATTTCCGCCTTTGATTTGAAATAGTTATAGACCGTGCCGACCGACAGCTCGGCCGCTGCCGCGATGCCTTCCATCGAGGCCGCGTTGAAGCCCTCGGTCTGAAAGAGACCTGCTGCTGCGACCATAATTGCTTGTTTTCGCTTCTCTTTTTGCCGCGCACGCAGCCCGCCATCGGCCATTGCCATTTCCTTGATTGACTATAATTTTGTAGAGACTATAATATTTTTCTGACTTCAATAATAGCCCGATACGGGGCACCAGGAAACATCTTCGGGAGACGTGTCATGGGTACCAGCTATCTTGCCGCCGCCAACCTCGATCAGGTCGATCCGAAGGATATCTGGCAGAAGGACAAGGACCATTTCGTCCATCCCTGGACCCATTTCGACAGTTTCAAAAAGGACGGATCCCTGGTCATGGGCCGCGCCGAGGGCGCCTATGTCTATGACCTTTCCGGCAAGCGCTACCTCGACGGTATCGGTGGGCTGTGGTGCGTCAACATCGGCTATGGCCGCCGCGAGATCGTCGATGCGATCGCGACACAAGCCCAGCGCATGGCGTTCTTCAACCCGTTCGTCGACACCACCAACGTGCCGGCGGCGGAATTGGCAGCCAAGCTCGCAAGCCTGGCACCTGGCGATCTCAACAAGGTGTTCTTCACCTGCGGCGGATCGACCGCCAATGACACGGCTGTCCGTATCGCGCATTATTATCACGCCAAGCGCGGCAAGAAGTCGAAGAAGCACATCCTCTCGCGCATCGACGCCTATCATGGCAGCACGTATCTCACCGGCTCGATCACCGGGCGGCCCGGCGATCGCTCGCCATATCTCAATTTCCTCGAAGACTGGATCCATCATGTTTCTTCGCCCAACTATTACCGGGCGCATGAAGTGCTGCCGAACGGTGTCGGCAAGGACATGTCGGAACAGCAGTTCTGCGATTATCTCATTGACGAGCTGGAAGCCAAGATCAACGAGATCGGCGCTGACAACATCGCCTGCTTCTTTGCCGAGCCGGTGATGGGTGCGGGCGGCGTCATCGTGCCGCCCAAGGGCTATCACAAGCGTTCGCTGGAATTGTGCCATAAGAACGACATCCTCTACATCTCGGATGAAGTCGTGACGGCGTTCGGCCGCCTCGGCCATTTCTTCGCCTCGGAAGATGTGTTCGGCATCGTTCCCGACATGATCGTGACGGCGAAGGGCCTCACCTCCGGCTATCAGCCGCTGGGCGCCTGCATCTTCTCCGACCGCATCTATGAGGCGATGAGCACGGAAGATCCCGATGGCTGGTTCACCAACGGCTATACCTATTCCGGTCATCCGGTTGCCTGCGCCGCGGCACTCGCCAATATCGCCATCATGGAGCGCGAGGACCTGCCCGGCCATGTGCAGAAGATGGGCCCCTATCTTGAAGCCCAGCTGCGCACGCTCCTGGAACTTCCCATCGTCGGCGAAGTGCGTGGGCGTCAGTTCATGATGTGCGTCGAGAACGTCATGAACAAGGAAACGCGCGCGCATTTCCCTGACGAGGTCAATATCGGCAAGCGCATCTCGGACCATTGCGAGCGCTTAGGCCTGATCGTGCGGCCGTTGGGCGCCCTCAACGTCATCTCACCCCCGCTCACCTTGAACAAGGAAGAGATCGACGAGCTGGTATCCTTGCTGCGCCAGGGCATCGAAGCGACCCTGGCCGATCTCAAGGCCGAGGGGCATTACAAGGATTGATCAACTAACGTGGTCCGCCCAATCGCCTTCGTCCCCTCTCCCCTCGCGGGAGAGGGTCAGGGTGAGGGGGTAGAGAGATCGGACTCGCTGAGAGATCCCCTCACCCGCTCGCATTCGCTCGCCACCCTCTCCCGCAAGGGGCGAGGGTTTCTATCGCACCGGGCTAGATCGCAGCTATTACGCCGCCTTGGCGATCGGCGCCGGTCGATCGAGCGCCGGCAGCCGGTCCTGCCAGCTGCGCGGCAAGTTGCCAACGACGATGCGCCGCGCCACATGCCAGAAGGCAGAGAGCAGCAACAGGGCCGAACCGATGACGAGCGCCGTCAGCGCCAAGTTGAGGCTGATGGCGCCAAAAGTCTCGAACAGGCTGCTGATCGCATAGAGCACATAGGCCAGCGCCGAAACCAGCAAGGCACGGCGGTCGACGGCCAGCGAGACGATCGCCAGGAAGACATAGAGCAGGACGACGATCGTCGCTTTGGCACCACCGATCGATCCATTGAAAACGCCCAATTGGTAGAAGACCGAATGGGCGATCAACGGCGCGGCCGCCAGATGCAGCCAGAAGGCGACGTCCGAGCGCCGCGTCTGCCGTATCCGGTCGGACATGTCCCACCACATGGCAAAGGCAAAGATGGCCAGGCCGCCTATGAACGCGAACCACCATATTTGCAGCATGAGAAGCGGCTGGATCGCCAGCAGCACCGCCACCAGCAATCCAACGAACGAAATGGCACCCGCAGCCACGGTGATCGGCACGTGGAACCGGCGCCAATGCAGCCAGGCTGCGAAAACAGTGACGGCGGCAGTGCCAACCAGATAAAGGGAGCCGACGAGATCGCCGGCGCGAATTCCCACATCGGCCAGCAGGCCCGTCACCGTGCCAGCAACTCCGCAGACGAAGGTCAGCAGCAGGACGATACTGGGCAACGCCATGCGGCGCTTGCGCGTAAAGAACTCGGCCAGGCCCCAGCTGGTCGCAGCGACCGCTGCAGAACCGAGGCCCTTCGATTGGGCACCAACGATCCAGCCAAGTGCGAGCAGCAGCAGGAACACGGCAATGACGACGAAGATGTCGTTGAAGCCGGTGAGGAGGCGGAAGCTCTCTTCATCAACGAGGACGGTGGAGCGTTGTTTTGCCACATGACCGCGCAGGGCGTCGGCCGCGTCCGCGGTGATGGCACCGGCGGCCACGGCTGATTCGAGATCGGATTCGCTATACATCAAACGCTCCTAATGGCGGAAATGGCGGATGCCGGTCAGTACCATCGCCAATCCAGCTTCATCCGCTGCCTTGATGATATCCGCATCGCGCATCGAGCCGCCGGGCTGGATGACCGCCGTGGCGCCCGCCGACGCCGCTGCCAGCAATCCGTCGGCGAAGGGGAAGAAGGCATCGGACGCCACCACCGAGCCCTTGGCAAAGCTGTCCTTGGCGCCAGCAACCTTCGCTGCTTCATCCGCCTTCCACGCCGCGATGCGGCTTGAATCGACGCGGCTCATCTGGCTCGCACCGATGCCGACCGTGGCGCCGTTCTTGGCATAGACGATGGCATTTGACTTCACATGCTTGGCGACGCGAAAGGCGAACAGCAGGTCCGCCGTCTCCGCCGCATTCGGCGCGCGCTTGGTGACGATCTTGAGATCGGCCGCGGTGATGTGCGCGGCATCGCGGTCCTGCGCCAGGAAACCGCCTGCCAGGGACTTCACGATGATGCCCCGGGCTTTGGGGTCCGGCATGGATGCGGTTTCGAGGACGCGGATATTGGGTTTGGCAGCCAGGACAGCGCGCGCCTCGGCCGAGATCTCAGGCGCGATCACCACTTCGGCAAACAGTTTCACAATCTCAATAGCCGTCGCCGCATCGAGCGGCCGGTTCAAGGCAATGATGCCGCCGAACGCCGAGACCGGATCGCAGGCCAGGGCGCGGGCGTAGGCGTCGCTGAGCTTTGCCGCATCATCGATGGTGGCGACGCCGCAGGGGTTCGCATGCTTGATGATGGCGATCGCCGGCCGGTCGAATTCCGCCACCAGTTCGAACGCCGCATCGGTGTCGTTGAGGTTGTTGTAGGAGAGCTCCTTGCCCTGCAATTGCGTAGCAGTCGCGACGCCCGGACGGGCCGGACCGCTGCGATAAAAGGCCGCCTGCTGGTGCGGATTTTCGCCATAACGGAGCGTCTGCATGCGGATGCCGGAGAGGCAGAACTGTTCGGGCAGCGGGTCGGCCGCCTGCTCGCTCATCCACATGGCGATGGCACCGTCATAGGCGGCGGTGTGGGCATAGGTCTTCCTGGCACAGGCGCGGCGGAAGGCGAGGCTGGTGCCACCGCCCTGCGCCTGCATTTCCGCGATCAGCTTTGCATAATCGGCCGGGTCGGTGACGACGGTGACGAAATCATGGTTCTTCGCGGCCCCCCGCAGCATGGCCGGGCCGCCGATATCGATATTCTCGATGCACGCGTCCCAATCGCCGCCGCCTGCCACCGTCTTGACGAAGGGATAGAGGTTGACCACCAGGAGGTCGATGTCGGGAATGTCGTGCTTCTTTTGAGCCTCGACATGGTCGGCACTGTCGCGGCGTGCCAGCAGGCCGCCATGGATCTTGGGGTGGAGCGTCTTCACCCGCCCGTCCATGATTTCCGGGAAGCCGGTATGGACCGCCACTTCCTTGACCGGAATGCCCGCTGCAGCCAGAGCCTTGGCGGAGCCGCCGGTGGAGAGGATCTCGACCCCCGCCGCCGCCAGGGCCCGGCCCAGCTCCTCGAGTCCCGCTTTGTCGGACACGGAAATAAGGGCGCGGCGGATGGGGTAATTCGTGGCGGTCATCATGACATCCCGGCTGGCTTCAGATGCCGCAGGGCTTAAAGCCCCGGTCCGGGGGTGGCAAGGGGAATCCGGCCTCAGGACTTCCGGAAAGACCCGCCGTAATGCTCGGTCTTGGAACCGGCCGGGAACACGCCTTCGGCGAGGAACCGTTCATGGCAGCGTCTGAAGGCCTTGGGATCGAGGGCGACGCCAAGGCCGGGGCCAGCCGGGACCGGCAACCGACCGTTCTTCGGGCTGAGCGGCCCGCCCTCGATCACATCGTCGGCGTACCAGCGCAGGATGGTCTGGCTGGGTTCGCGCACATGTTCGATGGCGGCCGAGACCTGCAGATAGGCCGTGCTGCCGATGCCGGTCTCGCCCGCATGGAAGCGGAAAGCCACGTCGAACGTCTCGCAGGCGCGGATGAAATCGACCGTGCGCCGGATGCCGCCCAGTTCGTTGAGGTTGGTGACGATGGCATCGGGTGCCTTGAGGGCTGCCGCCTTGGGCAGGTCAATAAGATGGGTGCAGAAATTGGCGCGCGTATAACCGCGCAACTGCGCCATCTCCTCATATGTCTCGACCGGGTCCTCGTAATAATGGATGTGGAAAGGATCGAGCCGGCGCAACGCTTCCCGTGCCGTGGGCACGGTCCAGGCGCCATTGGCATCCAGGCGCAACAGCCGGTCGCCGATGGCAGCGCGCACCTCGCGCACCATCGCCACTTCCTCATCAAGACCGACCGTGGCGAGCTTGCCTTCAAACATGTCGGAGCCGAACTGCTCGATCATGGTGGCGCAATAACGCGCGATCTCGACGGGGTTAGATTCGCCCGGATGATCCTTGCCGGGCAGGCGATAGCTGAAATATTCAGTGAGGGGGATCTCTGTCCGCACGGCACCGCCGAGGAGCAGATGGAGCGGCACACCTTCTGTCTTGCCACGTGCATCCCACATCGCCATTTCGATGCCGCCGAACACCCGGCGGTTGGCAAGGATGTTGCCCCAGGGCGTGTAGCGCATGGCCGGTACGATGCGGCGTTCCACCGTATGGATGTCGCGCAGATCGAGGCCGATCAATTTGTCGCGCTGCTTCAAGACATCCGCCGACCGGTCACCATCGGCCACTTCGCCCAATCCAATCACGCCATCGTCCGTGACGATCTCGACCACCGTCTTGGTGACCGAAGCCATCGCGCCATAGGAGAAGCGATAGGGTGCGATGAAGGGGATGTTGACCGGTGTGGCGCGGAGATCGGTGATTTTCATGATATCCCTGCAGCTCAGTCGTCATCCCCGGGCTTGACCCGGGGATCAGCTCGCAACTGAAATACCCAGCCCAGTCACACCTGATCCCCGGGTCAAGCCCGGGAATGACGCGGAAAATTGACTTGGTGGGTGGAATCTAGCCGACGCGACAGGCCCTTGGCCTATCCAATTTCGGAATAGCGGCGCGCGGTTACTTCTTGCCGCCTTCGCGCTGTAGGAGCCAGCGGATCTGGGTCTGGTCGGACTCGATGGTGCCGATGACGACGATCTGCTGCGAGCGGCGGACCTGGCCGCCAAGGCCGATATGCACACTTTCCGCCAGAGCGAGGTCGGCGCCGTCGACGCGGAGGCGCCAGCCGGAGCCCTTGGGCATCTTGATGAAGGCCGCCTGCCCGTTCTGCGTCACGCTGACATTGACCTGCGGGTGCAGATGGAAGCGGAGCGCATATGAATTGCCGCCAGGACCCACCAGATGTTCTTCACCCATGAAATCATGGCCGTCGGCGGAGAGGTAAAGCTTGCGCCGGTGAATGAGGCCGAAGCCTTCTTCATAGCCGTCGTGAGAAGTATCGAGCCAGATCTGGCCATCGGTTTCTTCGCGCCGGCAGGTGACCACGGTCGGGCGCAGGGCGAGGCCGCCATGAGGCAGCAGCATGGCCGAATTGGTATTGTCGACGACGAGTGTCGAATGCGCCGCGGTGGTGCGCTGCACCTGGCCCCATTCCTTGCTCCAGGGATGGGCGCCGCAATTGACGATCATGCGTTCGTCATCATGGGCGAGTTCGAAGGAGAGCGTGCCGGCATGGGCGTGATCATCGAGTCCATGGCGCGGTGGTGCGCCGCAATCCATGATCACCACGGTCCTGGCCCGCTCCAGGCGCTGGAAGCCGGTCAATGGCAATTGGTTGAGTGGGCGCAATTTGTCGCCGGCGCGCTCGATCGTGCGCAGCACATGGGCAGGATCCAGCTCCGGCGTGTCGTTGAAGCCGGCGAGGACCGCATCGCCATGGCTGAGCATCAGGAGCACCGACCCCAGATTGTTGATCGCCATGGAAAGACCGTCCGGCGTCTTGGCGCCCGCGACAGCGTAGACATCGCGCAGGTCGATGAGATGCTGCAGCAGTTCCAGCATGGTCTCCGGCGAGCGTTCGATATGCCCGCCATCGGCGAGGATCTGGGCGGCCAAGGTCGGCCCCAGAAGTACTTGTCCCTTGGCCAGCCATTTCTCGCCGCGCGGCAGCATCAGCCCCGCCAGCATCAGGCTGATGATCGCCTTCACATGGGCAGCCCCCGCCAGCCCGTCCGGCAGGGCACGGCAGAGATGCTCGGCCTGGCGCGAGAGCGAGAGCAGCAGTTGCGAGCGGAAGAGGGCGTCGCTGTTGACCTCGAGATAGGTGTGGTTGAGGAGGATGTTCCGGAGGCGTGCAGCCAGGATGTCAGCGCGCCAGGCGAAGGGGTCGTAGCGCTCATTCTCGTCGATCCAGCGCATGATGAGCTGGCGGGCGAGATTGCGCGCCGACGGGCCGCCCACCGAGCGAAGATCGTTGAGCCAGGCAAAGCTGTTGACGATTTCGCGCCAGCCGTCGCCGGCACCGATCGGGTTGCCAAGGGGCTTGGGCCCCCGCACCACTTCGCCGGCAAAGCGGAATTCGTCGCTGAGCAGCAGCAGGCCGGCCTGCGCATCGCCCGGCCAGGGTTCCGGCGAAGGCAATTGCAGGTCGCCGGCCGAGCGCTTGCCGAGCGTCATGTGATAGAAGCCGCTTTCATAGACCGGCTGCAGCAGGCGCCGGCGGCAGCGCTGCCAGATGATGGCGCCGGGCAGCGAAAAGAAGGTCTGCAGGCGCGGTGCCACCAGCTTCGGACGCTGATTGCCGCGCCGCTGGCCGCCCTTCGCTTTGCTTTCGGTGCCGCTGCCTTCCGCCATTGCTTGCCGTCGGCCCTTCTGCCTGATGCTTTGCGCCCGGTGTCTGCTTAAGCCCGGTGTCTGCTTAAGCCCGGAGTCTGCTTAAGCCCGGTGTCTGCTTTAAACTCGAAGTCCGGCGATATTGCCGGCATAGGCGGCCGGGCCACCCTTGAAGGTTGCTGTCCCCGCCACCAGCACGTCCGCTCCAGCCGCCACGCAGGCCTTGGCAGTTTCGACATTGATGCCACCATCGACCTCGAGATCGATAACACGCCCGCCCTGGGTGGCGCTCACCTTGTCGATGCGGCGACGGATTTCGGCGATCTTCTGGAGCGCGGAGGGAATGAAGGCCTGTCCGCCGAAACCGGGATTGACGCTCATCACCAGCACCAGGTCGAGATCCGGCAGCAGATAGTCGAGCGTGTCCAAGGAGGTAGCCGGATTGAGCGAGATACCGGCTTTTTTACCCAGGCTCTTGATCAGTTGCACCGTGCGATGGGGATGTGGCCCCGCTTCCGGATGGAACGTGATGATATCGGCTCCGGCAGCGGCAAATTCGGCCACGAACGGGTCGACCGGGCTGATCATCAGATGCACATCGAACGGGATCGGCGCATGGGGCTTCAAGGCCTTCAGGACCGATGGGCCGATGGTGATATTGGGCACGAAATGACCGTCCATGACGTCGACATGGACATAATCGGCCCCTGCCGCCGCGATGGCAGCCACTTCCGCGCCCAATTTCGCGAAATCGGCCGACAGGATGGAAGGGGCGATCTTGGTTTTCTGTTGCATGCTGCCTACCTACCATCCGGCGCGGCGGCCAATCAAGGCGTGGTAGGCCCGGAATCGGTTGAAAAGTAGGGATATTGATGGTGCCACCGCCAATTGCTCTCGCCCAACCGATCCGATATTGCTGAGCGCCAGAATTCCAAGGAAGCCAGTGCCGATGGCCAGCCCACACGACAGCGCGTCGCCTGCCCCCCMACTTCAAGCAGGGGCAGGCGACACCAACCCACACACTCAGATGCACGCGCTCCGCGCCCTGCTGCCGCATTTATGGCCCAAGGGTCAATGGGATCTGCGCGCCCGCGTCGTCCTCTCGGTGCTGTGCCTGATCGTCGCCAAAGTGGCCAATGTCTATGTGCCGATCTTGTTCAAGCATATGGTCGATGCCTTGGGACCGAAGCTCGGCACCGCAGGTGCCACCACGGCGACGGTCGCCAGCGTTTCCATCGGCCTGCTGCTGGCCTATGGCCTGGCGCGCGTCATCAGCCAGGCCTTTTCGGAATTCCGCGACGGCATCTTTGCCAAGGTGGCGCAGCGCTCGATCCGCGCCGTGGCACTTTCCACCTTCCGGCATCTGCATGCCTTGTCCTTGAAATTTCATCTGGAGCGCCAGACCGGCGGTCTCAACCGGGCCATCGAACGCGGCGCCAAGGGCATCGAGTTCCTGCTGTTCTTCGTCCTGTTCAATGTCATCCCGACCTTGATCGAGATCGGCATGGTCTGCGTCATCCTGTGGGTGCTCTATGACTGGACATTCGCCGCCGTCACCTTCGCCACCATCGCGATCTATATCTGGTACACGCTGAAGATCACCGAGTGGCGCATCAAGTACCGCCGCGACATGAATGAGAGCGACCAGATCGCCAACACCAAGGCGGTGGACAGTTTGCTGAATTACGAGACGGTCAAATATTTCGGCAATGAGGAGCATGAGGCACAGCGCTATGACGTCGCCTTGCAGGCCTATGAAAAGGCAGCCATCAAAAGCCGTACCTCGCTGGCAGCACTCAATGTCGGGCAGGCTGCCATCATCGCCATCGGCCTGGTGCTGATGATGGGCTTGGCTGCACGCGGCACGGCCGCGGGCCGGATGTCGGTCGGCGATTTCGTGCTGGTCAACGCCTATCTCATCCAGCTTTATCTGCCGCTCAATTTCCTCGGCACGGTCTATCGGGAAATTAGGCAATCGCTCATCGATATGGAAGCGATGTTCGCCCTTTTGCGTGTCGACGTGGAAATCGCCGATAGTCCTTCTGCCAAGCCGCTGCATGTCAGCGACGGCGAGATCAGATTCGAGCATGTCAATTTCGGCTATGATGCCAGGCGCCCGATCCTGAAAGATGTCAGCTTCACGGTGCCGGCCGGGCACAAACTGGCCATCGTCGGCCCATCGGGTGCCGGCAAGTCGACCCTGTCACGCCTGCTGTTCCGCTTCTATGACGTGAATGGTGGCCGCATTCTGATCGATGGACAGGATATCCGCGATGTAACGCAGCAGAGTTTGCGCGCTGCCATCGGCATCGTGCCGCAGGATACGGTGCTGTTCAACGATACCGTCGCCTACAACATCGCCTATGGCAAACCCGGCTCGTCGCAGACGCAGATCGAGCAGGCAGCGGAATTGGCACACATCCACGATTTCGTCAAAAGCCAGCCCGACGGTTACGCGACCAAGGTCGGCGAGCGAGGCCTGAAACTGTCGGGCGGCGAGAAGCAGCGTGTTGCCATCGCGCGCACGATCCTCAAGGACCCGCCGATCCTGCTGTTCGACGAAGCGACCTCGGCCCTCGATTCCCATACCGAGCGCGAGATCCAGGACAATCTTTCCGAAGTTGCCCGCGACCACACCACGCTGGTGATCGCCCATCGCCTGTCCACAATCATCGATGCCGACGAGATCATCGTGCTGGAGGATGGCCGCATCGTCGAGCGCGGCAAGCATGACACGCTGGTGGCCGCTGCCGGCCAATATGCCGCCATGTGGCGCCGCCAGCAGGAAGCGGCAAGACGCGAATTGCTGGGCGAAAGCGAGGGCAGTAAAGTCCCTGCATGAGCAGCGCAAAAAACGCCCCTGGGGATTCGGGAAAAGACAGGCCAAAGGAGTCGGGCATCGCCGAACACGCCGCCAAGGTCATGGCAGGCGACCGGCGGGCGTTGGCCCGTGCCATCACGCTTATCGAATCGACCCGCCCCGATCACCGGCGCCAGGCCGAGGCACTGCTTGAGCAGCTGTTGCCCAAGAGCGGCAAGTCCCTGCGCATCGGTATTTCCGGCCCGCCCGGCGTCGGCAAATCGACCTTCATCGAAGCGTTCGGCAAGCATGCGATCGGCCAGGGCAAGCGTTTGGCCGTCCTCGCCGTCGATCCCTCCTCGCGCCTCTCCGGGGGTTCGATCCTCGGCGACAAGACGCGCATGGAGGAATTATCGCGGGACCCGCAGGCCTTCATCCGCCCCTCACCCGCCGGCCTCACCTTGGGCGGTGTTGCCAGGCGCACGCGCGAGGCGCTGCTGGTGTGCGAGGCAGCGGGTTTCGACCTCATCATCGTCGAGACGGTCGGCGTCGGCCAATCGGAGACGGCGGTCGCGGAGATGGTGGATCTCTTCCTGCTCCTCCTCCTGCCCGGTGGCGGGGACGATCTGCAGGGCATCAAGCGCGGCATCATGGAATTGGCTGACCTCATCGTCGTCAACAAGGCCGACGGCGATTTCAAGGCCGCGGCCGAGCGCAGCGCCACCGATGTCGCCAATGCCCTGGGGCTGATGCAGCCTCTGCATAAGGCCTGGCGGGCAGAGGTCCTGCGCTGTTCGGCCCTCAAAGGTGACGGCATTGCGGACATCTGGGGCCGTGCAGAGGCCTTCGCGGCAGCACTCACCAAATCCGGCGAGCTCAAGGCGCGGCGGCGCAACCAGGCCAAGGCCTGGCTGTGGCATGAGCTTTCCGACAGTTTGATGGACGCCCTCACCGCCGACCCGGCGGTTGCCGCCCAATTGGGGGCGTTGGAAGCCAAAGTCGCCTCGGCCAAGATGGCGCCAGCTACCGCGGCACGGCTCCTTTTGACGGAATTCCTAGGCAATTGACCTAAGGCGTGCGCTATTTTTCCGGCGATTCGCCGGATTTGCCGCGAAATTTACCATTTCTTATGACCGCACACCTAAATTCATCAATAATCTTACAAATGTTCGAATTGAGTGTGGGCCGATTCACGACCGTTTAACGGACGCCTCCTATCGTTCGATCATTGCAGCGTGGGAGCGCTGTCATATCTGGCGATTGAGGGACGATATGAGCAAATCATTCGGAATCGCGGCCAAGCTGGCACTGGCCATTTCGCTGTTCGCGCTGCCCGTCGGCTTCACGATTTACATGCTCTATGACTCCCAGCAGATCGCCATCGATTTTGGCAACAAGGAAGCCCAGGGCAATCTCTACCTGCGGGAACTCCGGCACGGCCACGGCACACTGCTCAGCGGTGGGGATCCCACTGCTATCGCCACGACCCTCGCCAAGGCGGAAGTGGATTTCGGCGATGGCATGCAGTCGACCGATCAGGCGGCTGCGGCCGAGGCCGCGCTGAAATCGGCGAAGCCCGCCGACGCGGCACCCGCTATTCGCGCCCTTATCACGCAGGTGGGCGACAAATCGAATCTCATCCTCGATCCCGACCTCGACAGCTATTACGTCATGGACCTGGTGCTTTTGAAAGTGCCGGACCTGCTCGACCGCGTTACCGCGGTTGCCGACTATGCCCGCGCCCACAAGGATGCAGCAGGCGGCAGCTATACCAACAAGGACGTCGGCGAGTTCCTGAAACTGGATGGCGGCTTCAACACCGTGGTCGAGGGCGCAGCCGGGTCGCTGGCTTCGGCTTATAGCGGCAGCAAGAGCAATCTCTTTGACCGCGTCGATATCCTGCCCGACCGGTTGGGCAAGAGCTATGACGCCATGAAAGCAGCCCTTGCCGCGTTCTCGGCAACCTATATGGAGAGCGAACTCGCCGGTGGTACGCAGAAGCTTGATCTCGATACCATCGCTGCTGCCGAGAAGACCGCCCGGGATTCCATCCTGGCCTTTGGCGATGCCAATGACGCTGCGCTGGCCGAGCTTTTGGACGCCCGTGTCGGCAGCTTCGTCGCCGACCGCGTGATGACCTTTGCGATTACTGCGGTGCTGTTTGCCTTGGCACTTCTCGGCACCATCCTGTTCATCCGTCGCTCCGTGACGCGGCCGGTCAACGATCTGGCCGGGCTCATGGAACAATTGGCGGAAGACCGCACGGATATCACCGTCGGCCTCACTGCGCGCGGCGACGAATTGGGCCGCATGGCGCGGACTGTCGAAACCTTCCGCCAGGGCATCAGCCGGCGTCTGGAACTGGAGAGTGCGGCGCAGGCCGAGGCACAGCGCCGTGAAGCGCAGCTCCGTGACATCCAGGCGCTGTGCACCGAATTCGACCAGGCCTTCGTCAACGCCGTGGGATCGATGATCGGCAGTGCCGGCGATCTCGAACAGCAGTCGGAGGTGATGCGCTCCGCCGCCCAGACCTCCGGCCGCCAGTCCGAGAATGTCTCGCGGCTTGCCGCCATCGCCGCCGGCAATGCCCAATCGATCGCCAGCGCCATCACCGAAATGTCGGCCTCGATCTCGGAGATCGGGCGCCAGGCGGAAACCGCGACGCAAACCGCCGAGACGGCGGTTGCCCGGGCTTCCGACATCGGCCGTATCGTCAATGGCTTGACCGAAGTGGCTGGCAAGGTCGCCGGCGTCCTGGGGCTCATCCGCGATATCGCCAGCAAGACCAATCTCTTGGCCCTCAACGCCACCATCGAGGCAGCGCGCGCTGGCGAAGCCGGCCGCGGTTTCAACGTGGTGGCGACCGAGGTCAAGAGCCTCGCCCACCAGACCACCGAGGCCACGGCGGAGATCGAGGCCCAGATCGCCGGCGTCCAGCGCACCGCCCAGGAGGCTGCTGACGCCATTTCCGAGATCACCCAGGTCATCAACGGCATGAACGCCTCGACCGGCGCCATCTTTGCCGCCGTCACCCAGCAATCGGCCGCCACCCAGGAAATCGTCCGCAACGTCACCGAAGCCACAGCCAAGACCCAGGAGGTGGCCAGCGTCATCTCAGAGGTGAAGTCCGCGGCCGACACGACCGGCCAGCGCTCCGACCGGGTGCTGGAGGTGGCTGGATCGGTCAACGGCCAGGCAGGGTCGCTGAAATCGGTGGTTGAGCAGTTCCTGGGCCAGTTGATCAGCACCGCCGGTAAGGACGGAGCCCGGCGCCGCGCCTGAATACGCACCTGGGGAAATGCCCTCATTCGGGGGCCATTCCGGGGGTTCCTCAGCGGGAATCGCCTTGACGAAACAGGCCTTAGACCGTAAAACCCGCCCCGAGCTGGCCGGAGGTCCGTACTTCCGGCCCCTTTATTTTCGCTAAGTGTTTGGATTAGAAGGATTCAGTTATGTCCCGGCGTTGCGATATCACAGGCAAGGGCGTGCTGGCCGGCAACAATGTCAGCCATGCCAACAACAAGACCCGCCGCCGTTTCCTGCCCAACCTCCAGGAAACCAAGCTGCTGTCGGATACGCTGGGCCTCCAGATCCGCCTGAAGCTGACGACCCATGCCATCCGCTCGATCGAGCATAATGGCGGTCTCGATGCCTATCTGGCCAAGACGGCCGACAAGAACCTGCCGGATACGGCCCGCCGCCTGAAGCGCCGCATCGAAAAGGCCGCTGGCAAGGCTTCTGCCAAGGCCGCTGCCTAAGCGCCTCCGGTTGTTGGACGATTTGAAAGGCCCGCATGAAAATGCGGGCCTTTTGTTTTGCTGGCCCGCTAAGATGTGTGGCCCGCAAAGATGTGTGGTCCGTCCCGCGCTCAGGGCGGGTTGTGGTCGGGGGTGTCGATGGCTAGATTCCGGGCAGCCATCGCCAACAGCCACCGAGCGAGATCATGACCAAACCGGCCCCTTACCGCCTGCAGCAGACCCTGCCCACGGACGCGCCCATCATCGCCGTGCCGATGTGCGTGAAGTTCATTGATGGCCAGAATTATCATACGGTTGGCGAGAAATACCTGACCGCCCTCATCGACGGTGCCGGCGCCTATCCTCTGTCCTATCCGGCCCTCGGCCCGGCTTTGCCGGTCGAGGCGCTGCTTGACCATGTCGATGGTGTCCTCTTTACCGGCAGCCCCAGCAATGTGGCGGTCGAGCATTACAATGGCGATCCCGACCGCGACGACAGCCCGCAGGATCCCGGCCGCGATGCCGTCACCCTGCCGCTGATCCGGGCAGCGCTGGCCCGCGATATCCCGCTCTTTGCCATCTGCCGTGGCTTCCAGGAGCTTAACGTGGCGCTGGGCGGCACGCTGCATACCCGCATTCATGAACAGCCGGGCAAGCTCGACCATCGCGGTGCAGACGGCCCCTATGACGCCATCTACGCGCCGGCCCACAAGCTGCACCTGGAAGCCTCCAGCCAGTTCGCCAAGATGCTGGGCACCGAGGAGACGGTGATCAATTCCGTGCACTGGCAGGCGATCAACCGCCTGGGCGACGGGCTGGTGGTCGAAGGCCGCGCGCCGGACGGCGTCATCGAGGCCGTGCGCGTCAGCGGCAAGCGATTTGCCATGGGTGTCCAATGGCATCCGGAATATCGCTGCGTCGACAATCCGGATTCGATGCAGCTGTTCCGCGCCTTCGGTGCGGCGGCGCGCGCCTATGCGACAGACCGCCGCGCCAAGCTCGCCAGTTCCAAGAATGCCAAGGGCCAGGCTGCATAATTCGCGGCAGTCTCCAGTCCTAGGACTGGAGAATTCTCCGACCCTGGCGCTCGCGAAACCTGATCATTTTCTTGTGAAGGCGGGATTCGCGCGGCGATTCCAGATACTTCCGAGTTATGCAGCGGTGCGCAGTCTGAATTGCATTCTTTCAGAATCGCACCTCTTGAATTCAGGTGTATCAACATCATCTAAGACATATGCGAATGGCGGCAGTTGCAATGACTGACGCCAGCACCGGAAGCGGTCTCCCCCACCGTAACCGGACTCCGATAATACGGAGTGTCGAACGCCCGGTCCTCCCCTGACCGGGCGTTCATATTTTCTGGGTCCCGCTTCCCGCTGATCCGCTTTCGTGAATTCGTGAATTCTGCACATCATGTGGCAGCGCCGCCGCACTTATGCAGCCGTGCAATACCGCCCCCCAACATTGGCATCCGACATTGGCGCCATTGCTGGACGCAAACCGAGTCGACATGCGACTGAGGACCGCCTTCCCGTCATGGTCTTGAAACGGATGTCAGCCGATGCGCATCGCCACCTGGAACATCAACTCGCTGCGCCTGCGCATCGACCTGCTGCGGCGCCTTGCCGTCCAGGAAGGTCCCGATGTCATCTGCCTGCAAGAAATCAAGGTCGAGGACGGGCTGTTCCCGCTGGAGGCCGTGAAGGCACTGGGCTACCCCCATGTCCGCTTCCACGGCATGAAGGCCTATAACGGCGTCGCCATCCTGTCGAAGATTCCTTTCAAGGTGATGGACCCGCAGGATTGGTGCCTCAAGGGCGATGCGCGCCACGCCCATGTCGTCCTCGACGGCGATGTCGAGCTCCACAATTTCTATATCCCGGCCGGCGGCGACATTCCCGACCCGGACAGCAATGTGAAGTTTGCCCACAAGCTGCAATTCCTCGATGAGCTGCGCGATCATTTTCTGGCCGGCACCAAAGCCGGCGCCTCGGCCAAGGGCAAGGCGATCATGGTGGGCGATCTCAACATCGCTCCGCTCGAAGACGATGTCTGGTCGCACAAGCAGCTGCTCTCGGTCGTCAGCCACACACCGATCGAGGTCGAGAAATTGAACGCCGTGCAGAAAGCCGGGAAATGGGTCGATGCAGTCCGGCAGGTGACGCCGGCGCCCACCAAGCTGTTCTCCTGGTGGAGTTACCGCTCGGCCGATTGGACGGTGAATGATCGCGGCCGCAGGCTCGATCATGTCTGGGTGACACCCGCCATCTCGAAGCGGGTGCGCCACGCCAATATCCTCCGGGACATGCGCGGCTGGACCCAGCCCAGCGATCATGTCGCGGTCATGGTCGATATCGACTGACGATAGAGGGCGCGCTTACGCCAGACGCAGTTCCTCGTCGATCTTCTCCAGCAGGAAGAGTGCGACCGGCAGTCCGTGTGGTTCTGCTGCATTGCGCGCGGTCAATTGTGCGAGCGGCAGCAGCCTGGTGGGGCCATCCTGCGCCGCGCACAGGTAATTCATCGCAGAATCGCCGGCCTTGATGAAGCGATCGACCATCTGCGCCCGCGTGCCGACCCAATCAAGGTGGCGGCCAAGCGTCCGCGTCGACAGGCGGTCCGCGGCATGGATCCGCATCTGCTCCAGCAGGCGGTCGGCGATCTGTTCATAGACGTCGGCCAGCGCCTGCAGGGTCGCCATGGCATTGGCGGGTTCTTGATCAATACGGGACCGCATGGCTATCCGTCGCCGCACGGGCATCGTGGCGACCATGCCCTTTGTGACACTTTTGGAATTCCGTCCGCGCTCTGCGCCCATGATGCGTCCTCATTTGCTGGCAGGCGATCCACCCTGCTGCTCCAGGATGGTCCAGCGCCGATGGGAACAGAAGCGATGGGCATGACTCTTTCACGCCAATGACTAATCGAAATCCGACAGCGGTCCAGGCATCCGCCCGATGTGCCGAACTTCATATGCACACATATGGATCACGTGAAAATTTAGAAAGTCTATGCAGGCCGCTCGTGCCAGACATAGGCCAGCAAGGTCATGAAGATCAGGCCACCGCCGAGCAGGGTCGCAAAGTCGGGCACCTCGCCGAACAGCAGCCACACCCAGAGCGGGCCCAGGGGTGTCTCGATGGCGCCCAGCAAGGCGGTCTCGGTCGCGGGCAGACGCTGCGCACCCTTGGCGTAAAGCACGAAGCCGATGCCCGATGTGATCGGACCAAACAGAGACAGCCAGAAGATGTCCTTTGGCGCGACATCCTGGGGTGATGCGAAGGGCAGCGCCATCAGTGCCGTGAGCAAGCAGGCAACTGCGCCTACCGCCACCATGGGCAAGCCTGGATGGCGACGCAGATGAACGGTGATGAGCGCCATCAGCAAGGTCATCAGCAAAGCAAGGCCATCGCCCATGAGATTGTCAGCGAAACCACCTCTGGCACCTGCCGCAAAGGAGGGCGCCATCATGATGGCAATGCCGATGGCCGCGACAAGACTGGCCACCAGGGCTGCGCGGCTGGGTGGCTCGCCGAGCATGAGATAGCTGAGAATCGCCGCGGCGAAAGGCACTGCTGCGTAGATCAGCGAAACCTTCGCGACACTCGTATTGTCGAGGGCGGCGATGAACACCACCATTGCCAGCGCCGAGAGAATGGCCGCGCGCCAGAATGGTGTCCCGGCCTGGTACAGCATGCGCCAGCCTTGGGATCCATCGCGCAGGCGCATGAACAGGAACAGTACCACCGACCCCAACCCGCCGCGCCACACCAGCATGGTCCACAGATCGGTCTCCACCACGCGCGTGAAGAACCCGGCCGTGCTCCACGCCAGAGCCGCACCCACGATTAGGCAGATGCCCAAGCGGCGTTGCGCCATGCGAGCATCCAAGACCCCGGACGATTGTGTCGCCATCATTTCCCCGAAAATCGCCCCGTCCTGAAAATCAGACCGCTCCGCAGCAGTTTTGCATGGATAGAATGGGCGGCAGCAGGCTGAAGGTCCCGGAAAGGCGACAAAGAATAGTGGGAAACGGCCACAACCTCTCATATTCTGGGCCTCTCATATTCTGATGTGAGACCGTCAGCGAAGGACGTGCTTGTCATGGCGCATCCACAGAGAAAGTTTCTGGCACAGAAGAAGTTTCCGGCAAGCACGCACCACGAGATCGATGCGCAATGGTTCGATGTCGATGCCGTGCCGGTCCCGGTGCTCGTGGTGCCGATCAACTATCCGGCCGATTGGCATATCGAGCCGCACAGCCACAGGAAGGCGCAGCTCATTTATTGCTGCACCGGAATCATGACGGTGGAAACCGCCCATGGCCAATGGGTGGCGCCGCCCAACCGCTGCGTGTGGATTCCAGGCGGCATGGAACATGAGATCGTGATCAATCAGGCAGCCGCCATGCGAACGCTTTATGTCGAGCCCGGTGCGCGGCCCGATTTGCCGCCGACCCCGCGGACGATGTCGGTGTCGCCTTTGATGCGCGAGCTCATCCAGGCGGCGGTGATTTCAACGCACGCACCAGACCCGGCTGACTTCGCGCCAGGCACGGCGAACGGCCATCTTGCCGAGGTATTGCTCGACCAGATCGAGACCTTGCCGGTGAGCGAGCTGCATTTGCCTTATCCCAGCGACCGACGGCTGCTGCCCATTTGCGCGAAGCTGACGGCAGACCCGGCCGACCGCCGCAGCCTCAAGGAATGGGCACAGCATGTCGGCGCCTCGGATCGCACCATCGAGCGGCTGTTCATGACCGAAACCGGCTTCACCTTCCACCGCTGGCGCGAGCAGATGCGCCTGCTGCGCAGCCTCACTCTGCTGGGCAGCGGACATGCCGTGAAGAACGTCGCACTCGAACTGGGCTTTGCCAATCCCAGCACCTTCATCGCCATGTTCCGCAAGATCATGGGCGTCACGCCCGGTGCCTATCTCAAGGACAGCGGCGGGCGCTAGGGTTTGGCCGGACCAAGGCGTTGCCACGGCCTGAATGTCTGCAACGGGTGGAAAGCAGACTCTCGGCAGCGGTACCGACAGTATGCCCAGGCGGGCTATGCGGGTGGCAGATCAAGGCCGTTCGGGAGTGAGATCCAGATGACAGTTTGCGCCTCTGCGGAATGGCGTGAGAGATGGCCCTTGCCGTGTGTGTCCTCCACCAACACGAAGCTACCCGCCGGAACGTGGCGCACCCCTCCGTCGCTCGTCTCGTAGTCGACCGAACCATCCAGCCTGACCGTAAGCACCGGCTCTGGGACCGTATGCCAAGCAACCTCGCGCATGCCCGCCGGGATGCGGGTGAGGCGGACGCGGGACGCCGGATAGCTGGCCGAGACCTCGAACGGCGTGGCGTCCGGGTGCACCGAAATCTTCGTCGTCGGCAATTCGACTTGATCGAAATGCGACTCGCCATCCGGCGTGGCATAGATACGCAGGCACTTCATTGCGGCTGATTCCTTTTGGTCCGGCATGCTGAAACGCAGCATGCCTTCCATGGATGAAGCTGGGTAACACCACGGGCCTGGTGCGAGAGTCCGGTGTGGGTGGCGAGCGGAACTTCGCCGTTCGAGCGGTTGAGTCCAGACCCCAGGCCAGGGCGCCTAGGCAGCGGGCTTCTGTGCCTTGGCCACGGGTGCCGTGTGATCCCCAGTATGATCCTGGGGCAGCTTCTGTCGCTCGGCCTCTGTTGCCTTGTCGGCGATCTTGTCCGGTGGGCGCGATATGAGGCGGGGGCTGTCACCGATCACGTCGAAGTCGAAACGGGTCATGGTCTGGTCTCCTGGGTTTGAGAGACCGCCCTCTGCCCAGACCCAAACCCATGATTCCAATGACTGGAAATGCAAAGGCCGCCTGGTAGAAGGCGGCCCTGGTTTGAAAGCGTGGATGCAATATCCCTCAGGCCGCCGGGTCGTACCAGCGGTACCAAAATCGCTGACCGAGTGCGGCAGCGGCGAGGGAAAGGTTCGTGTTCATGGGGTGGAGATTAGCGTCGGCGCCTGCGGCTGGCAAGCCCCTGCAAAAACTGTCCGGTGCTCCACCAATCAAATCATCATCGTCAGTTCGTCATGGTACGCCTTCGCTGACCATGACGATAAGAGGCGCCTTCCTAACGGGCCAGAGAGGGTCGCTCCGGCGACAGCCTCGCAACCGGCGGCCAGACCAAGCTTTGGAACGTATCTGGAGGAGACTGCCATGAGCCATCATGCCAAAGGCGGCTGCCTATGTGGCGCTGTGCGTTATGAAGTGACCGGCCCCCTGCGCCCGGTGATCGCCTGCCATTGTTCGCAATGCCGGCGCGCAACCGGTCACTTCATGGCAGCGACCGCCGCCGCCCGCGGCGACATCAAGATCATGGGTGGCGACAATCTGACCTGGTTCGTCTCGTCGGAAACGGCCCAGCGCGGCTTCTGCCGCCTGTGCGGATCGAACCTGTTCTGGGACGGCAAGGGCCTGCCCTATCTCAGCATCACGGCCGGCAGCCTTGACGGACCCACCGAGCTCAAGCTCGACCGGCATATCTTCGTCAGGGACAAGGGCGACTACTACACGATCAGCGATGGCGTCGCGCAGTCCAAGGAATTCGAAGATTACGACCCGGTGCCGCCCAAGGCGTGACGTACCAGAGGGGCGTGACGTACCAGAGGGGCGTGACGTACCAGAGGGGCGTGACGTACCAGAGGGGCGCGACAGCGAGCCCAATTTCCGCTAGATCATCGCCATGATCGATCCTGCCCTCGATACCCTGTTTCTGCCTCTTGCGACCGGCGCCCTCGCCTGGCCGGCCGAGGGCGATATTCTGTTTCTGGGTGCCCGCATGGGGGCGGCCCTGCGGGCGGCGCCCAGACACCGGCTGATTTGCCGGCAGGGTTTTCTGCCCTTTGCCCAGGCCTTGTCCCTGAGTGGGTTCCCACCCGATAGAGATGCCGCAACGCCGACCGGTCCCTTCCCGCTCATCCTCAGCCTGCCACCGCGCCAGCGGGACGCGGCGCGCTATATCCTGGCGGATGCGGTGGCGCACGCCGCCCCCGGCGGAATCGTGGTCGCCTCCGTCACCAACAATGAAGGCGCGCGATCAGTCGAGGCGGATCTGGCAAGCCTTGCCGGTACCGGCTGCTCATTGTCCAAGAACAAATGCCGCGTCTTCTGGGTGCGCATCGATCCCGCGAAGATCGACCAGGTGCTGCTCGCCGATTGGCTCGCGCTGGGGCAGCCGCGCCGTATTGCCGATGCGCGGTTCCTCAGCCGCCCCGGTCTCTTTGCCTGGGATCGTATCGATGCTGGATCGGCACTCCTTGCCCAGCATCTGCCCAGCGACCTTGCCGGCCATGGCGCCGATCTTGGTGCCGGCTTCGGCTATCTCAGTGCCGAGCTGCTGGCACGCTGCCCGCGGGTGACGGCGCTCGATCTTTATGAGGCGGAACGAGATGCGCTGCTGCTGGCGGAAGAGAATATCAAGCCGCTCGCCGGCAAAGTAGCGCTCGATTTTCTATGGCACGACGTCACCACCGGGCTGCAGCGGTCTTATGATGTCATCGTCAGCAACCCGCCCTTCCATACCGGCAAGGCGGACCGCACCGATCTCGGCCAATCCTTCATCGCGGCCGGTGCCAAGGTACTGCGTCCAGGTGGGCGGATGCTGCTGGTGGCCAACCAACATCTCCCTTATGAGACGGTCTTGCGCGAGAACTTCACCGGAAATGGTGCTGGCCACAAAATCCTGGCCGTCGCCGATGGCTATAAAATCATCGAGGCCGTGAAAGCGTCATGAAGCTTGTGAAACATCTTGCCAATCTGGGCTACGGCAGCCGCAAGGAGATGATGGCGCTCATCCGCAACGGCCGCATCACCGATGCTGCCGGAGCCGAGCTCGATTTCGACACGACCATCCCGCACAAGGAACTCCGCTTCGACGGCAAGCCGCTGGACCCCGATGCCAGCGCCGTCGTCATGCTGAACAAGCCGCTGGGCTTCACCTGCTCCACGAAGGATCCCGGCCGCATCGTCTATGACATTCTGCCGATGCGCTTCCGCTTTCGGAAACCGCCGGTCTCGCCCATCGGGCGCCTCGACCGCGATACCACCGGGCTGCTGCTGTTCACCGCCGATGGTGCCTTTTTGCACCGCGTGATCTCGCCCAAATCCAACGTGCCCAAGGTCTATGAAGCGACCCTCGCCCGCCCGCTGGCCGGCGACGAGGTCGCGATCTTCGCGAGCGGCACCATGATGCTGGAATCAGAGACCAAGCCCCTGCTGCCGGCGGAACTTGAGGTCACCGGCGAGAAGACTGCGCGCCTCACCCTGCATGAAGGCCGCTATCACCAGGTCCGGCGCATGTTCGCAGCGACCGGCAATCATGTCGACACCCTGCACCGGTCGGCCGTCGGCGGCCTGACATTGGGTGATTTACCGGAAGGCCAATGGCGCGAACTCGGCGCCGACGAGGTGGCCAAGATCATCGTCGCCTGACCGTCAGGCGAAGGATAGAAAATCCAGCAGGTAATGCGCGAGGCCGATCGGCCAGAGCGATCCTGTGCGATGATAGCAAGGCATGGCGAGTAGCGAAAACAGGGCCACGCCGATCATATTGCCGATTCCGGTCCACCAGTGAAAGGCCGTGAAGACAATTGCGCTGGCGAAGACGATGATCGTTTCATTGGCCGTCACGCGCCGCAGGGCATAATAGGCAAGCTTGCGGAAGACCAGTTCTTCCTGAAAGGCGACCAAGGCAATGCCGATGGTGAGGTCGAAGAGATAGAGCCCGCCCGACGGCCGCGGATAGGTGCCCAATGCCGTTCCCGGCATAAAGCCGCCCAACATCCGATCAAGCGGTGTCATCTTGAAGAGAAAAACAAAGAGGGCAATCCACAGGAATGCTTCAAACGGATCGACGCGAAGCCGATCTTTCTGACGCAGGCACCATTGGCCCGCCGGCAGCACCAGGATGACGCTGATCGACAACAGCCGTCCGCCATAATCGGCGATCAGCCAGAGCAATGCTTCCGTCATGAACAAGCGGGTCATCTGCGTCGGCAGCATGGCAAGAACGGCAGCTGCAAAACATAAGAGGAGAGCTGCTGTGCTTGGCCTGCCGGCTAAATCGTCGGCGGTGGTGGGCGTGATTGCGATTGGGTCGTGCACTGCATCCCCAATAGAGTGATTTCAGCTCAATCTATTCATCTGGGGAAAATTTGCATCGGCTGGCCGACGCAATCGTGATGCGCATCACCCAAATGCGCAAGCGCGAAGAAGGGCGGAAGCCTTGCAAAAGCCTCCGCCCCTCGGGGTGCAAAGCATAGGGGGCAAACTTTGGGGGTCTCAATCCACGGCAGGTCTATTGATAGAAATAGGGATCAAGCACGCGAACTTCGGAAATCTTGTCGACTGGCAGGTTGGTCTTGCCCGCCGCCCGCCGGATAGCTTCCGGGTTCGGTCCGTCATAGATACAGTAGGATTTCTTCTTGTCGGTGCTGACATAGGAATGCACCCAGGTCACACCATCATTGAGGTTGGTGTCGACCACAGTGCGGCAGGCCTTGGCGCCATCATCGTTGATGGGAATGATGAGCCCGGCGGCAAATTCACGTTCCACCACATAGCGCGGCATTTTGTTTCTCCTGGTCCGAGGTCCGGGAAAGTCCGGTATGGCGCAAGCTAGCGGACCGATTGGGGGCGGACATCGGGAATCCTCCCCATTTTTCCGCCTGCCGGATTGGGCCCCAAGCCAGCCCCCGGCAGCATGCCCCTACAGCATTCCGGGGAGACTATCGGTGCCAGGATTTCTTTTGGAATTCCACCTCGACATCGGCGCGTGACAGGCCGATATCGCGGAGCATGTGATTGCTCAGCTGGTGCATGCGGCGGCGCTGACGCCCCCGCTCCAGCCATAGCAGGAAGGCCTCGATGATGCCGCGCAGCCGGCCGGCAATGGCGAGCTGGGGCATGCCGCGGACGGGCACATCCGGGCACGGGTTGGCGCAGATCGGTTCCTTCATGATCAGAGCTCCAGCTCGAAGAAGCGGAGCCAGTCACTGAGATAATCGGGCATGGCATAATAGGCAGGTATCTCGCAGAACCCGGCGCGCTCATAGAGCCGGATGGCTTCGCCCTGTCGCTTGCTGGTGTCGAGCCGCATGACGCGGTATCCAGCTTGCTTGGCATCGAGAATGATTCGTGCGGTGAGTGCGCGGCCGATGCCCAGTTCGCGGAATTCCTCCGCCACGAACATCCGCTTCATTTCACACACACCGACACCGAGGTTGCGCAGGGCCACGCAGCCGGCGGGTTGCCCATCCTCGTAGGCGATCAGGAGCGAGCCATGAGGCTGGGCATATTTGCCCGGCAGTCCGGCCAGTTCATCGTCAAACGCATGCTGATCGAAATAGCGATTGACCAGGGTGATGTCTTCGACATGCCGGGCGCGATGCCATGCCACGAAGGCCCGCATCAGGGCGCGGACATCTTCCAGTTCCGACTTGCTCGTGGCCTGAACGATTCCGTCTATCAGACTTCGTTCCATGAGTTGCTGCTGCATCGCACACACCTTGCAAAATGTCGCCGGAGGATTCCGACGTTGTGCAAGTTAGGGGGCCGGAATCATCCGAACATCGGGAAGATTCCCTATTTTTTTGCCGATCGCGCCTCAGGTACAGCAAATGCCAGGCCCAGCCGATAGGCAGCAGCCGCAGCTTCGCCGCGCGAGCGAACACCAAGCTTGCCGAGGATCGACGAGACATGATGATCCACGGTCTTTTCCGAGACGAACAGGCGTCGCGCGATGTCGGCGTTGCGGCGACCCTCGGTCAATTGCTCAAGAACGCCAAGCTCGCGCGTGGTGAGGCCATGGGGATTCTGCTTCGTGCGTTCCTGTGCACCGCGCGCAATGCTGCGGATGCCGCCAGCGCGCAGCTTGCGGCGCAGGATGCCGGCCATGGGTGCCGCCCCCAACTCCTCGAATATTTTCAAGGCGCGGCGCAGATCTTCTTCCTGATCGCTGTCTGCAAGCGCCATCGCCAATTCATAAGGACAGCCGATATGTTCCCAGATCGTCGCAGCTTCGTGCCACTTGCCGGCGATCTGGCGCGCGAAGGGGTCGGCAATACAGGCTTTCCGATCGATCGCACCTTCGCAGCGCCAGAGCCAGAAAGCGAGTTCGCCCTGCATCCACGGGTCGGACTGTTTCAGTGCCGCCTGATAGGCCGCGCGAACTTCTTCCGCGACGTCGGGCAGCCTGCCCTTGAACCAGGCTATTTCCGCACGCGCGGCAATGATAGGCCCAATGCGTTGCATTTCACCGGTGGGGACCGCAAGGTCCAGCGCCTCGTTGAGCGGTGCATCAGGGTCCGGATCGCCACGGCGCGCACGTACCAGCCCCAGGACCATCAATGCCTGGATCTTGCTGATCGGCGCCACGCACGGGTTGGAAATGACCGCCTGTGCTTCATCTGCGGCGAGATCCCAATGACCTTGCGCCAGATGAACCACCGACCGCGCCGCGCTCATGTAGCGGATCCAGGAGACCAGCTCATGCGCCTCGCAATAGGCGATGCCTTCTCGGAGGTAGCGAATGGCGCAGTCCAAATCGTGAAGCCGGATCGCCGTGGTCGCAAGATTGGTATAGGCACGGCCGGCATGCTCTTGAAGGCCCGCATCAAGCGCCAGTTTCAGGCTGTGTTCCAGATCTTCATAACCCTGCAGATCCATGGACGTGGCTCTGGCAGTGCCGACATTGTTGAAGGCGTGGCTCAATATCTCCGTGTCATTCAGCGCCGTCGCCAGGTCGATAGCCTTCCGGCCCCAATGCAGGGTGGGTTCCGGCTCATTGTTCAGCATGTGCAATTGCGACCGGTTGCTATAGGCAAAGGCCAGTTCGCGGCCGGGCGTCAGTGATTCCAGCATCTCGATCGCCCCGGCGGCAAAATGCTCGGCTGCATCCTTTACACCATTGAACCAGGAGAGGCGCGACAGCCAGCGCAGGCTGTCGCCGATCTTCAGCGGATCGCCGACCGCGCGCCATAATTTCAGCGCAACCTCCCGGGCTTCGAGTGCCTCGGGAATATGTTCGATGAGATAGAACTCGTATGACAGCTTCTCAAGAAGATCGGCACGGCAGGCGTCGGCCCAGCCGCCCGCATGCCGCAGGGCTGTTTCATAATGTGCCGCCGCCTCGCGGTGCGCGCTCAGAGCTGCCGCACGCTCGGCAGCAAGCGGTGCATAGCGGAGAACAGCCTCGCTGTCGCCGGCACGGTCCGCATGATGAACGAACCGCGTCGTCGGAATCTCGCTGCCGATATGGCGCAGCAGAGTCTGCAGGATGCGCGCATGCAGTTCCTGCTGCTGCGGCACCGGCAGATGTTCCTCGACCGCGCGGCGCGCCAGTTCATGGCGGAAGGCCAGCGATCCGTCGGGGAGCGCCACCATGCCGACGGCCAGACATTCCTGGATTGCTTCGCCGGTCTTTGCACCGGATTTGCCGCCACTCTTCTCGGAGGCCTTGTCGATCAGCCATCGCTCGGTCTTGCCTGGAACGAGAGAGACGAGGTTGGCGATGGCGCGGGCGGGCTCCGACAATCGCGCCAATCGCGCAATGACAGCGTCGCGCACGGTGGCCGGCACGTCGGGTGCCGCGACCGCCAGCGCTTCCGTGACAAAGAACGGATTGCCGCCGGTAACCTCATGGAGGCCCGCAGCGGAGCGGCCGGCCTCCTGTGCCAGGGAAGCCACGGCAGCGGCACTGAGCGGCGCCAGTTGCAGCCGGTGCATCGCGGCCGCGGGCAGGTCGCCGAAGACCGAGCGCAGTGGATGCCGGGCGCCCACCTCATCGTCGCGGTAGCTGAGAACCAGCATGATTCCCAGCCGCTGCAGCCGGCGGCCGAGATACTTGACCAGATCCAGCGTGGCCTCATCGGCCCAATGCACGTCCTCGAACACCAGGATCGTCGGCATCGGGCCCTGGGCCAGATAGTCCATGGTGACGTTGAAGACAGCCTCGCGCTGGGTCGCCGCCGAGATCGCCTGGGTAAACTCGCTCCCGGCCTGGCGCGCGATGTCATAGAGCGGCGCCAGCGGGTGCGGCGTGAAGAGCGCTTCGCAGCCGCCCCAGAATATGCGGGCGGAAGTGGCGCGGGCCGGAACGCGTTTAGCGCCATCCAGCTGGCGCGCGAACTGCTGCAACAGCGAGGTCTTGCCGATACCAGCCTCGCCGGCGACCAGCACGATGCAGCCGCTGCCGGTCGCGGCCTGATCCAGCCAGCCGTTCAGCGATTGAAGATATGTGTCCCGCTCAAGCAGCCCCATTCAAACAAAACTCCCCAGATCAAATCCTGACGGCATCCACCCTTAACGTCGTTCTGCAACGGCAGTTTGTTACGGCAATCTGTGACTCGGGCCGTGATCGCCGCGTGACTGATGCCGAAGATTGCTATGGTCGAATTTTGGATTCGGCAAGGTACAAGCACAATTGTCGGGCGCAAGTCTCAGAAGTGAACTCACACGCATACGTGAACGCCCATTTCCATCTTATCAAGGGGCACCGGTGCGTGCTGTGAACTGGATCACATCGGCCAGATCACATCAGGCGGTTGCACTTTCCTAAAATGCTTGCCAGTATTGTTCAGATTCTTCCACAGCAACCCTAAATCCAGGCCGCAGGATTGCTCACGGGTGTCTGTTTCTCACTCGTCGCCTTTATAGCCCTGAATTTTATCTGCCTATTCACCAGCGAGGAGGCTGCCGCCGCGAGCTTCGATTGCGCGGATGTCGAACTCTCCAAGCGCGATGAGGTGACGGCGACTGGTGTCAATCTTGAGGTGAAGGACTTGCTGACAGGCGATATGCCTTGCAACCCCGATTTCTCCTACGACGTGACTGCACTAGCAGCGACCGACGGATTCGTGGCTTTGGTCCGGACCATGCTTTCGTGGACAGGCGAGCTTTGAGACCTCGCAGGTACTTCCTCATCGCTGCCGTGGCAGTGGCTGGCGGCATTGTACTTTATTGGACTTATGCCGCCCGGACTCCGGAACTCACCAAGCCACTGCCGGAAATCGCACAAAACCTGCCTTCAAAATTCGACGATGGCGACGCCGTTTTTAAGCAGCGTATCCGAGACAGCTTTCCGGTTGGATCTCAGGAGCGAGACCTTATAAGTGCGCTCGCGCGCCAGGGGTTCGACATCTCCCGCCAGCACAGCATGGCAAATTTCGAGCGCCCAGGCCTGGTGTGCCGACTGGTCTGGCGGGTGTTTTGGGAGACAAACGGCGCCGGCATCATCCGGCGCATTGGCGGCCATTACGGTGGCGTCTGTCTTTGAACGTGCCTTTGAAGAAGTCCAGTTGCCAGATGAAGGGCGCTCATCGGTGTTAACGCTGCAGTGTAAGCAACACCACCCGCCGCACACGAAGGATCGTGTGGGCGGGTGGATAAGCGAGGAGGGTCTTGGGCTGTGCCCGGCTTGAACTGCTGCAGCTCAGGCGAAGAACGCTCTGCGTTCCCCGCCAGACATCAGAGTACTTTGTAACGAGGTGCCGGCTTATCGGTCTGTGTTGCCGCAAATAGCGCGGAGCGTGCGGTGTCGTAATTGTCCCAAAGCCCTATATCCGACACCGACGGCAGCGTGACGGCTTCGCCGCTATCGAGGCCAGCCAAAGCGGCATCGACCAGGTTTTCCGTCGTCATCACGGTGCCTTTGGTCAAAGCGGAGAGCGGAATACCGGACTCATCCCAAATCTCAGTGGCCGTCGAGGCCGGGAGGACGACCTGGACCTTCACGCCCGTCTCAGCAAGCTCCTGCTGAAGGCCGCGGCTGAAGTTCAGCACATAGCCCTTGGTGCCGCTGTAGACTGAGCTGACCGGCAGCGAATGCAGCGACAGAACCGACGCGATATTGATGATCTCGCCCGCGTTCCGCGACAGAAAGGCGGGCAGGACGGCCTGGGTGAGGCGCGTCAGCGCGGTGATGTTCAGGGCGATCTGCGAGCGGGAGTCTTCTGCGGATGACTGGGCAACCGGCCGGAGCCGCGCAAGGCCGGCATTGTTCACAAGGACATGAACCGCCGGATTGGTTGCGAGAATCTTTTCGACGCGGGCAAGATCGGACTCCTGCGCTAGATCGGCGCCGATCACCTCGACCTTCCTGCCATAGGCTTTCGACACCTTTGCCGAGAGGGCTTCCAGGCGGTCGACACGGCGCGCCACGAGGATGAGATCGTAACCCCGGGCGGCAAGACGGTCGGCATAGACGGCGCCGATGCCGGAGGACGCGCCGGTTACCACGGCGATTTTCGCTGAACTGGTTAGGGACATGGCGGTTTCCTATTTATTTGAGTGCTCAACTAATAGCGGGGAGCTCATTTAGTTGAGTGCTCAATTATCTAGTTGCGCCCCGGCCATTGTCAATGGTGCAGTGCTCAACTATTTTAGGGTATGGGCAAAAATCATGATCCGTTGACGCTAATCGGGGATGTGGGCGGGCCGGGCGCCAAGGCCGCCGACATGCTGGCCGAACTAGCCTGCACGAACACCGCGGTGCGCCGCGCAGCGCGCCGTCTCGGTCAATTATATGATGACGCGCTTGCGCCAAGTGGCCTCAAGGCCACGCAAGTTGGTCTGCTCGTACAGATCGACGGACTTACCGGCGACGGTGATCAAGGCCCAACCTTGCAGGCTTTGGCAGATCGGCTGGCGATCCGGCTCTCGGCGCTGACCCACGCCTTGCGGCCGCTGGTGCGGGACGGACTCGTGGAGGTGCGCCACGACGCCCACGACAGACGCGTAAAGCACGGCGTTCTGACGCCCTTGGGCAAAGCCCGGCTGCAAGAGGCGCTTCTGCTATGGGCGGCCGTGAACCGCCGGGTGGAAACGGTCCTGGGACCGGCTGCAGAAACCTTGCGGGGCTTGGCGGACCGTATCGCCTCGCACGAATTTCTTGACGCTTATGCTGCCGACAAAAGATTTGTTCCGCGACCGGAGGATGAGGTGTGATCTCGCCGGGTTGTCAAAGTTGAGTGACTTTGCCAATATGCCCGGTATGATTGTTCTCGATTTGCCCCAGCAACCTTAAGTCCATACTACAGGATCACCCATGGTCGCCCGCGTTCGGACTGTAGCTTTCGAGGGAGTCGACGTGCGGCCGGTGGATGCGCAGGTGCAGGTATCGGGTGGGATGCCCGCCTTCACGCTGGTGGGACTGCCGGACAAGGCGGTGGGGGAGAGCCGGGAACGGGTGCGGTCGGCGTTGACGGCTATCGGCTTGGCACTGCCGCCCAAGCGCATCACGGTCAATCTGGCGCCGGCGGACCTTCTCAAGGAAGGCTCGCATTTCGATCTGCCCATCGCGCTGGGCCTGCTCGCCGCCATGGGTGTGATCGAGGCCAGTGCCCTGGATAGTTTCGTCGTGCTGGGCGAGCTCGGGCTCGATGGATCCGTAGCGGCGGTGGCTGGTGTCCTCCCCGCAGCGCTCCATGCCGCACAGCACGATCTGGGCCTCATCTGTCCGGCCGCCCAAGGGGGCGAAGCGGCGTGGGCGGGCGAGATCAATGTGGTGGCGCCCGGCAATCTGCTGGCGCTCATCCATCATCTCAAGGGTCAGCAGATCCTGGCGGCACCGGTGCCGAAGATCATGGAGGATGCTGGCTCCACTCTCGACCTCAGGGACATCAAGGGGCAGGAGAGCGCCAAGCGCGCCCTCGAGATCGCCGCGGCCGGCGGACACAACCTGCTGATGATCGGACCGCCAGGATCGGGGAAGTCGATGCTGGCGCAGCGCCTGCCCGGCCTGTTGCCGGGCCTGGGGCCGGCCGAGGCGCTGGAGGTCACCATGATCCACAGTCTCGCCGGCAATCTCGCCGAAGGACGCCTGTTGCGGAGGCGTCCGTTTCGCGACCCGCATCATTCGGCGTCACTCCCAGCCCTGGTCGGTGGCGGCCTGCGGGCGCGGCCGGGCGAGATAAGTCTGGCGCATCTCGGCGTCCTCTTTCTCGACGAGCTGCCGGAGTTCCAGCGCAGCACGCTGGAGGCGTTGCGCCAGCCGATGGAAACAGGCCGCGTCTCCATCGCGCGCGCCAATGCCCATGTCACCTATCCCGCCCGCGTGCAGGTGGTGGCGGCGATGAACCCGTGCCGTTGCGGGCATCTGGGTGATCCGGCGCAGGGCTGCGGCAAGGCGCCCAAATGCGCGCAGGACTATCAGTCGCGCATTTCAGGGCCGCTATTCGACCGCATCGATCTTCATGTCGACGTGCCGGCAGTGTCGGCTGCCGATCTCTCACTCCCGCCACCCGCCGAGGGAAGTGCTGAGGTCGCAGCCCGCGTCACTGCCGCCCGCGACCGCCAGGCCGCGCGCTATGCCGAACACAAACTGCGCTGCAATGCCGAGGTGGATGGCGAGCTGCTGGAGACGCTGGCTGCTCCCGATGCTGAAGGCCGGCGGCTGCTCACCCAGGCGGTCGAGAAATTCCGCCTCTCCGCCCGCGGCTATCACCGCGTCCTGCGCGTTGCACGCACGCTGGCCGATCTCGCAGGAGCCGCCGACGTCAAGGCACTCCACATCGCCGAGGCGCTCAGCTATCGGCGGCTGGCGCCGAGTCGCTGAACTGGCTTTATCATTTTAAATTGTATCATGTCATAATATATCATATTTTGGGGGTATATGTCGGCTTCAGCTCAGCGAGGGCGGTTCGATGCAACAGCTTCATGCGCATGATTCGCGGAGCCTGCAGCAGGCCTGCGACACAGCCCGGCCAGGGGATGTCATCCTGGTGCAAGGGGGACGCTATGACAGGGTTTCGAAACTAAGCCGCAAGACCGGAACGCGCGATAGGCCGATCACCTTCCGGGCGGCCGATCAGGCGTGGATATCGGGCGGGAAGCAGCCGGATCCGCATCTCGGTGGCGGCAATCCAGCACATGACGCACCGAACAAGCCGGGCGTCGACGATTTTGCCCTGCTGTTTATCGACAAATGCGCCCATATCACCATCGAAGGACTAAAGGTGCGCGACTGCTGGCCCAGCATCCTGTCAGTAAAGGATTCGTCGCACCTTATCGTCCGCGATTGCGACTGGCGGCACGCGACCTATGCCATTTTTGCCAAGGGCGAACAGACGTCGCATTTGCTGATCGAACGCAATCGATGGCAACAGGATGATTCTGCCGATCATCTGCTGTGGACCGAGCATGATTGGGCACGGGCGCACGGCAATGAAGGATCCGACGGTCTGCTTCGATATTTCAACGGCGGCTTCCTGTCAGCCAAGGCCATTCGCGGCAATGTGGTGGTGCGCCAGAATCAGATCATGGATGCCTATAATGGCATTCGGCTGAAATCCGGCGACACACCGCCGCCGCCCGGCGAGATGGCCGAGATCAATGCCGACGTGCACATCTTCGACAATGATTTTGTGCGCATCCGCGACAACCCGATCGAGCCGGAAGTATCCGCTTACAATTGGCATGTGCGCCACAATCGGCTGGTCGATTGCCATTCCTGGTTTTCCTTCGACGGCCTGAGCGGTGGGTTCTGGTATTTCTATGGCAACACCGGCACCTTCACCAGCCGGCAGGGCCAGCAAGGCATGCCCAGCCATACGATGGGTCGCGTTCTGAAGCTCAGTTATGAAATGCGGCCGCGCGGGGCGGCGTCGGAATATGTCGCGATTCATCCCTGGTTCGTCTTCAACAACTCCTGGCACCTGCGCTGCCCGCTCATCGGCGGTGCCAACCCGACGATCCCACCCGCCGGGGAAGGACCGGACTTCACGGCCTTCCTTGATTTCTTTAACAATGCCTTTCAATGGTGCGACCAGGAACGACAAGGGGCCTGGCTGTGCGAGAGTGTAGAAATGGTCCGCTATTTCGATTTCGCCCGCAGCCAGCAGGTCAAATTCGATTACAGCATCAGCAACCGCGCCAGCTATTTCACCGATATGCGACCCCATGGCAATGAGGCCAACGGGATCGGTATCGCGACGCCCGTTTTCGTGCCCCCCGCCGACGGCATTTTCAGTTTCCGGCTACCCGCCGGCAGCCAGGCACAAGGTAGCGGCGTAAAGCGAAACATGGCACAGGCCGGTGGAGCTCCATCCGCCGCAGCGACCTTGCAAGCCGACGGGAGCTTGAATCGCGGAGCATTGCAGGATTATGGCCTGATCGAGGTCCCGGCGCTGGAAGCACAGGCGGATCGGCTCCTGCAGCAAATCTAGCTGGCGTCGCTAGACGCGTGCCGCCTTCTCCGCCACCTTCGCGTTGAAACGGTCCCAGCGCACGACCGCGCGGTCGTGGGTGCCTTCGCCGATCAGCTCATGTTCGTCTTCGGCGCGCACCTGCCATTGCAGCCGCTTGCCGTCGACCCTGGTGCAGGTGACACGGACCGTGACCTTCATGCCCGGCGGTGTCGCCGCCACATGGCTGACATTGATGCCGACACCAAGACTTCCCTCGCCGTCATCGAGATGCGGGCGCAGCGCATCGATGCAGGCCCATTCCATCAGGCCCACCATGAAGCCGGTGGCAAAGACTGCCGGCATGGTGCGGAAATCGGCGGATGCCGGATAGAGGCTGGGCACCGTCTGCGCGTCTGTAACGGTGAAGGAAAAGACATGCGTGTCGCCGACCCTGAGCGTGTCTTTCATCTCTCCCTCCTCCTCGTGTTCAGGACGCCTCGATCAACGGCACATGCGGTGCGGCGCTGCGGGGCAGATGACCGGTGAGGCGCGGATCGTCCTGTACCTCGACCATGAAAGCATAAGGCTTGAAGCCGGCCTTCTGATAGAAGCCCAGGGCCGCCGGATGATCGAAGGTGCAGGTATGCACCCACATGCGGCTGATCGCCTGGCGACTGATCGGCTGGCGACTGATCGCCTGCTTGCCCATACCCTGGCTGTCGGGCCCGCGATTCCAGGCCAGGGCAATACCGCGGTCGACCAGGAAGCGGCCTGCACCTTTGCCGATCGCCCCGGGCACCAGGCCGAAGAAGGAAAGCTCACATTGCCCCGCCTCGCGGAAATCGAGCTCCAGGAGGCCTAGCACGGCATCACCTTCCATCAGGCGATAGAGATCGACATCGGCATCATCGAGGATGGCCCGCAGTTTTGCGTCTGCCATGTGGAGACGCGAATGCCACAGCCAATCCTGCCCAACCAGCCGGAAGAGCGCGCGGAACGCATCCAGCGACGGGCGCTGCCACGGCGTGAGAGCGAGGCTCGCATCACTGGCGCGCGGCGCCCGCGGCGGCGGCGGTGTCAGCATCTCAAGGCAGGTGACCACATTGGCGACCTGGCCAGGTTGGAGCGGTGAATAGCCGGATGGGAGCGGTGGATTGGACGGTGGATTGGACATGGGAGATGATCGGCCTGATAGGTGCGAAGCATAGGCCACCATCTCTACCGACCGCAGAGGCAAAAGAAAAGCCGCCCTCGCCGGACATATGTCGGGCGTGCCAATCGCCGGCGACTATTTGACGATCGTCACCGGTGCCTGGGCATGGGACACCACGGCGGTCGCAACCGACCCCAGGAACAGGCGCGCCAGTTCGTTGGTGGTGCTGGTGCCCATGACGATATGATCGGCCTTATTCTTGTCGGCGTAGGAGACGATGGCATCAGCGACATTGCTGCCCGAGGCAATGACGCAATCATAGCCATCGAACTTCACCGCCCTGGCAATCTTGACGGCCGACGCCAGCTGCTTATCGGCCTGGGCTGCCGCAGCATCGATCGATTCCGCGTCCCAATAATGCGTGCGGCGCGCGCGTGTCAGCACGACATTGACCGTGAGAAAGGTAAGCTTCGCGCCGGTCGCCTGCGCCAGTTCCACCGCGCAGCCCGCCACCCGTCCGGTGATCTTCGACCCGTCAACCGCGCAGAGAATTTTCTTGATGGCCATGGGTGTTTCCTCCGTTGTAACGCATGCTCAAAGGCACCCTTGCGGGGTGCGATATCCCCATCATGCAAGGAACCGTCGCGGGTGCCTTGACCTGAATCAAGCCGCGGGAAAAGCCGGCGCACGCATTCGGCAAGGCGGCACAGCCATTAACTTTTATTAACAACTATAGCGATAGTTTATTGGTGATTGACAGCTTTTTGTCGCATCGCCAAAGTTGTATCTCGATGCCATTGCAACCTGGGCGTCTATCGGTTGCGGGGATTGCAGACCGTGCTGATGGCGCTGCGGGCTGCCAACGTCGCGGTTCCGGACAATGTCACGCTGAAACGTCCGCGCCAGGGAACAGGGGGCAATCATGCGGGGACAATTCTTGGCTGGAACGGCCATCGCCTTGATCGCAGCCGGGTGTAGCAATGGGCAGATCGAGACGACATCGGGTTCGGTGACGATGGGCTTCGATTATGAAACGGTGGATCTGCCGCTGTTGCTGACGCGTGGCCCAAATGCCGGCGTGGCGCCGGCGAAAAGCGAATTGCCTGCCAGCACGCAAAATGACCTGGCGCTCGCTGCCTATCATAAATGGGAGCAGGAAACGGCCACGCCGGAGGAAGAAATCTCCTCGCGCAACCAGATTCAGGATCGGCTGATTGGCGCCTCCAACCAGCTCTGCCACAAGTACGAACTCTACATGCAGGATCTGAGTTCACAGGGCAACTTCTGGGCAGGATTGTTTACCACCGCGGCGGCGACCGCCGGTGCCCTGGTCAGCGGCGGCGCCAGCCAGATTTTTGCCGGCGCAGCAGCGGTTGCCAGCGGCGGCAGGGCCGAATTCAATCAGGATTTTTTCTACAAGGAAGCGGTGCCGGCCATCTTCAAGGGTATCCGCGCCAAGCGCACCGACGTGTTGAACGCGATCTTGGCGAAGCGGTCGCAGCCAGTCTCGGCCGCGACATTGGCAACCGATGGCAGCGAGGATGCGGCGTCGCCAGGCAATACAGTCGGCCGCATTCGCGTACCGGTGCAGGATTATACGGTGGAAGCGGCGATTGCAGACGCCATCGACTATCACTGGCAGTGCAGCCTGGCATCGGGCATCGCGCATCTTGGCAGCCTGGCGACCTTGTCGGAAGAGGTTGGCGTGAAGGCGGCACGCAATTTCAACAATGCCAATACCAGCGACGGGCGCGCCAGTGTCGCCATCTCCAATCTGTTGGCCGTTGGCCCCAGGGCACAGAGTGCGATCAACGCCTCGGCGACCGGTTTCCCGGCAGCGACCGCTGCCATGAAGCTGCCCAGCGGCAAAACCGTGAAAGACAGCGTGGCAAGCCGGCAGGCCGGACAAATTGAAAAGGTGACTGCCTGCACGGCAAGCGCCATGACAGCCGCCTCTTCGGTGAGCACGGCACAGCAGGCCGTGGCGGCGGCGCAAGGCAACGCAGATGCCGTGAAGCTGGATGCGTTGAACGCTGCGATTGCCAACGGCAATCTGATTGTCACGCAGATCCAGTTCGGCCCGACGCGCTTCTCCGACGAATTGAACGCGCTCAGCAAAGGCCTTGCTGCCTTGCCGGTGGATGCCGGGGGTGCTGCCGATCCTGCGGCGGTCGAAAAGGCCGTCAGCAAGGCATTCCCTGGCGACAAGCCGGCCGATCTCGGGTGCGAAACAAAGAAATAGCCCGGAGGGCAGGACAAGGGAGAAGAGCCCTATCGTCGTCAGATGAGGCTCTTTCCTGCCGAGGCTGCCAACACCTTACCCCATGCAGGGCTGTGCCTCATAGGCACCAAGGACGCCGCGCAGGGCGAAGTCGCGCAAGCACTCGTTTAGCACCGGCTCTTTGCCAAGATAGGTGGCGTAGAACATGTTCCACACCACGGCCAGCCGCACGACATGGAGGTCGTCGCCGATCTTCTCGACTTCAAGATGGAACAATCGCAACAGCCTCTCGTCGAAGGACTTTTGGATGGCCGCATCCGATTGCTGCACAATGAGAGTATGGACCAGCGCATGATCGACGATCAGCGGCAGGGTGATGCGGCAATGGTCCGCATTGTCCCGCAGGCGCGCAAGATCGAAGATCGTGCGGATCTTCTGCTGCTTGAGCGTATAGGCTGTCTCGGCGCCAACCGCGACGATCAGTTGCGCCTGCGCCACCCAATCGACCACCTGTAGAATCTTGTAAGGCGTTTCGATGCAGATCTGGATCGGATTGGCCGTGGCCAGGGCCTGGACGTCGGTGATGTCCAATTCGCTGAGGCGGAAATCGACGAAATCATCGATCCCCTCGATCATGTCGAGCGGATAGCTGGTGCGCATCTTTTCGGCCTTCGGGTCGGGCCGTTTCAAGGCCAGCGTTGGAAATTTGCGCAACAAGGCATCGAGGCCGACGGCGGGATTGACACCGACAAAGAACGCCATGACATAAGCCGCCGCCTGGCCGAGCGTCATGTCGCCGCCGGCATCAGCGGTCGTGCCCGCGGTCGGATCCGAGCCGATGGCGTAGAATAACGTATGGCGCAGTGTGACGACGACAGCGAGCGCCAGGGTGATCCGAACAGCGCAGAGCAAGGGGGAGAATGGCGTGAGGTCGGAATTGTTGACGCGCCGGATGAGATAGATGATCGACCAGAGATAAGCCGCCACGAAGGTAATTGATATCAGCACCAACGTGCGGTCGCCCGCCGCGGTGTCGCCGAAGCCATCCAGCAGAATGCGGAACGACATGATGCAGCGGACCGATGGAATGGCGTCGGCACAGGCGCCCTGACGCATCGTGACGATGGCAAATGTACCGATGGCGGTCAGAGCCGAAAAAACCAGCATCGCCAACAGATGGATGACCACCGTATAGATCCGCGAGACGACAACATCACGGATCTCGCGCCATGACTTTTCTTGGCCTTCCCCGCTCTGAATACCGTATTTTCGGGCCACGACCGCAAAGGCCGGATGCTCGCGCAGCGGCTTGACGATCTCGCCCATATTCTCAAGCTGGCCGCGCCGCCAACGGACCACACCGAAATGACCAATGTAGATGGTGAGCGGAATGAGGAGCGACGAGACGATCGTCACGGCGACGGCGACCGGCATATCGCCCTGATATCCCGGGAAGAACAGCTTGATGAGCTCCAACATATCTGCCCCCAATTCGTTATGCGCCTGGTCGCCGGATAGCCGTGGCGTGGGCAAAAGCCCGGTAAGCGAAAGCAATGGGTGATGTCGCAAGAAAGCGGACGCGGCCGACACGCACGGCACATCGACAGGGCTGGCGCGTTCTGAGCCGCAGCCACCTTGAGGGCCAATCGTCTATACAGTTATTTATAGAAGAATTATTATTTAATCAACAAAAAAGTGCATCGATGCTGGCAAGCATGCACGCCGGCGGCAAAACGGCCGCAGAAAGATCTTCCTGCGGCCGTCAGCTGGCGATTAACGGATGTATTTATGAAGCAGCGAGATTCCGCAGCACATAGGGCAGCACGCCGCCATGGCGGAAATATTCCACTTCCTCCGCGGTATCGATGCGGCAGGTGACGGTGATCTCCTCCGTCTTGCCGTTGGCTCGCGTGATGCGAACCGCCACATCCATGCGCGGCTTGATGTTGCCGGCTTTGCCGGGGCCGGCGAGACCCACGATGTCGAACACTTCCGACCCGTCGAGACCCAGTGACTTCCGATTCATGTCGCCCTTGAACACCAGCGGCAGGACGCCCATGCCGACAAGGTTCGAGCGATGGATGCGCTCGAAGCTCTCCACCAGCACGGCCTTGATGCCGAGCAACAGGGTGCCCTTGGCTGCCCAGTCGCGGCTGGAGCCGGTACCGTATTCTTTACCACCGACCACGACCAGCGGCACGTTCGCCTTCTGGTAACGCATGGCGGCGTCATAGATCGCCATCGGCTCGCCCGCCGGCATGTAGCGTGTCACACCGCCTTCGGTGCCCGGCGCCATCTCGTTCTTCAGACGGATGTTGGCGAAGGTGCCGCGCATCATCACTTCATGATGGCCACGCCGTGCGCCGTAGGAGTTGAAGTCCGCCACCTGCACGCCCTGGCCAATGAGATACTGGCCGGCGGGGCCGTCCTTCTTGATCGAGCCCGCCGGGCTGATGTGATCGGTGGTGATGGAATCGCCCAGGATCGCCAGCGGCCGCGCGCCGCGAATGTCGCTGATGGTGCCCGGCTCCTTGGCCATGCCCTGGAAGTAGGGCGGGTTGGCGACATAGGTCGAGGCCTTGGGCCATTGATAGGTGAGGCCCTTCACGGTCTTCACCTTGCGCCAATTGGCGTCGCCCTTGAATACATCAGCATAGCGCTTCTTGAAGTCGGACAGTTTCACGGCCTTGGCGACCGTGTCGGCCACTTCCTTGGTCGTGGGCCAGATGTCCTTCAGGTAGACGGGCTTGCCCTTCTTGCCATAGCCGATCGGATCCTTGGTGATATCGATCTTCATCGTGCCGGCGAGTGCATAGACCACGCACAGCATCGGCGAGGCGAGATAGTTCGCCTTGCAATGCGGGTTGACGCGGCCTTCGAAATTGCGATTGCCCGACAGCACGGCGGCCGCCACCAGATTGCCTTTGGTGATGGCGTCGGCGATCGGTTCGGCAAGCGGCCCGGAATTGCCGATACAGGTGGTGCAGCCATAGCCGACCAGGTTGAAGCCCAATTTATCGAGTGGCTTGTTGAGGCCGGCATTCTTGAGATAGTCGGTCACGACCTGCGAACCGGGGGCCAGCGATGTCTTCACCCACGGCTTCACCGTAAGGCCAAGCTCCACCGCCTTTTTGGCGACGAGGCCGGCGCCCAGCATCACCGAGGGGTTCGAGGTATTGGTGCAGGACGTGATGGCGGCGATGACGACGGCACCGTCCTCCAGTTCCCAATCGGCACCCTTCACTGAGACGGCGCTCTCATTGCCTTTGCGGGCGAAGACATCGACCAAATTGGCCTTGAAGGTGCTGGAGACATCGGTGAGCGGTACGCGATCCTGTGGGCGCTTCGGGCCTGCCATGCTGGGTTCGACGGTGGCGATGTCGAGGCTCAAGCTGTCGGTAAAGATCGGGTCCGGGCTCTTCTTGTCGCGCCACATCCCTTGCGCCTTGGCGTATTTCTCGACCAGGGCGATGCGGTCCGCTTTGCGGCCGGTGGCCTTCAAATAGCGAATCGTCTCGGCATCCACGGGGAAGAAGCCGCAGGTGGCGCCATATTCCGGCGCCATGTTGGCGATGGTGGCGCGGTCCGTCAGGCTGAGGTCATCGAGGCCGGGGCCATAGAATTCGACGAACTTGTTGACGACGCCCTTCTTGCGCAGCATCTGCGTGACAGTCAGCACGAGGTCGGTCGCCGTGGTGCCTTCGCGCAGCTTGCCGGACAGCTTGAAACCGACCACTTCGGGAATGACCATCGAGATCGGCTGGCCGAGCATGGCCGCTTCCGCTTCGATACCACCCACACCCCAGCCCAATACGGCAAGGCCGTTGACCATGGTGGTGTGGCTGTCGGTGCCGACGAGCGTATCGGGATAGGCGACTGTCTTGGCGGCCACCTTCTTGCCCTTCACCGTGGAGGCTGGTTCCTTGAGCGTCCAGACGACTTGGGCGAGATTTTCGGTATTCACCTGATGGCAGATGCCTGTTCCCGGCGGCACGACCCGGAAATTGTCAAAGCCCAGCGAGCCCCAGCGCAGGAACTCATAGCGTTCGCCATTGCGTTCATATTCGAGATCGACATTCTTCTTGAAAGCGCCGGGGCCGGCGAAGAAATCGACCATCACCGAATGGTCGATGACGAGATCGACCGGCGAGAGCGGATTGATCTTCTTCGGATCGCCGCCCAATTTGACCATCGCATCGCGCATGGCGGCGAGATCAACCACGGCCGGGACGCCGGTGAAATCCTGCATCAGCACGCGGGCCGGGCGGTAGGCGATCTCGCGGTCGGAGCGCTTGTCCTTGAGCCACTTCTTGACCGCCTGGATGTCCTTCACCGTGACGCTGCTGCCATCTTCGTAGCGCAGCAGGTTCTCCAGCAGCACCTTCATCGAATTGGGCAGGCGCGAGAGGTCGCCCAAGGTCTTTTCGGCCGCCTTCAGGCTGAAATAATCATAGGATTTCGACCCGACCTTCAGGCTTTTGCGGGTCTTCAGACTGTTTAATGCTGGCACGGAACCACTCCCAGTTTGCGGCGCAAGATGAGCGACCCCACTCCCTGGTGCAGCGCGTTCGCGCGACCCGGCTGCAATATGCGGCTGGCAAGATGGGCCGACCGCCCAGGCTAGCAGGACATAAAACCTATAACCGACCTCGATCAGCGATCCGGACCTCGCTCTTGAACAAGATACCGGCGGCAAGGATCGAGTCGAATGCGGCGTAATTTACCATGAAGCCCCCGGTCCAGCGAGTGGCAAAGGATCGCAAAGTCCCGGATTTCCAAGGGAAATCCAGTAGATCGCTGCGGGAAAGGCCTTTGCCGTTAGACTGGCACGTTAGCTCTTGAGTTAACGTGGTTTAGATGAATTTTTAGCTAACCGAGAGACGGAATTTCCATGCTCTACCCACAGGAAATGTTGGCCTGGGCAAAGGCTACAGGACCCTCTTCAGCCCGATCGGGATCACTGCCCAGTGCGGCCAATTCCTTATTCTTGCCACATTCCCGTCCTAAACGGGACACAGGGCAAGTTGAGAGTGCCGTTCAGGACGTGAAGGCCATCCCCCTTTCCGTCCTATTGCGACCCTGGTGAATGGTCGGCCCATTCGCCCGGATGCCCCTCGAAGGGTTCCTTCTGACCGGTGCCCGCGCGCCGAGCAGCGGAACCCAGGCCGAGAACCGCGCCAGTCCCTACCCCCGAATGGCGCGGTGTGAAGGGCAGGCTGCCGCGCGCCATCCCCATCCCCCGGCGCGCGGCGCCGCCTTCTTAAGGCGGACCGCGTGCCTGTTGTTGATCCATGGGCCGCGCGGCGCCGCCTTCTTAAGGCAGTGACGAGTTTTTAGTTTCCTGGTTTTGCAACCGCCACACTGCACCGCGCACCTCACCCGAGGTAGCGCGGTTCTTTTTTGTGCGGTCGCATTCTTTGAGGTGCTATTCGGCGGCGCTGCGCGCTTCCTTGTCGCCTACCCATTTGTCGTCAATGAGAGGCAGGTGCAGGGTCACGATGGTCCCCTGCCCGACTTCGCTTTCCAGATGGAACGAGCCACCGGACAAGGCGGTGAGCGATTTCACGATCGGCAGCCCCAGGCCTGTTCCGGATTGCCGGCGCTGGTGGGCGCCGTCCACCTGCACGAAAGGCTTCAGTACTTCCGGGATGTCGGCCTTGGCGATGCCGATGCCGGTATCCTTGATCTGGATCTCGGCCTTGTTCGCATCGAGCCGCCGCGCCACCAGGTCGACCGAACCATCCTTGGGCGTGAATTTCACGGCGTTGGAAACGAGGTTGGTGACGATCTGCTTCATGACGCGCAGATCAGCCAGCAGCGGCGGCAGGTCGGGCGCCACCTCGGCCCGCAATTGCACACCGGCATTCTTGGCACGCTCGCGCATCAGCGTCATGGCGGAATCGAAAATATCGGTAACGGCAACCGCTTCCGGATGCAATTCCATCTTGCCGGCCTCGATCTTCGAAAGATCGAGAATATCGTTGATGAGCGAGAGCAGCATCTTGCCGCTGTCGAGAATATCCTTGGCATAGCCGCGATATTTCGGCGTCCCCAGCGGCCCGAACAATTCCATCTTCATGACATCGGAAAAGCCGATGATGGCATTGAGCGGTGTGCGCAGCTCATGGCTGACATTGGCGAGGAATTCAGATTTGGCACGGTTGGCGAGTTCCGCCTGGTTCTTGGCCTCGCGCAGATTTTCTTCGGACCGGATGCGTTGCGTCACGTCGCTGACGATGCCAACGAACTGCACGATGCGCCCCTGCGGGTCGGCAATCGGGCTGATCGACAATTCGTTCCAGAAGGTGCGGCCGTCCTTCCGATAGTTGCGCAAGGTGACACTGACCGGCCGCTGCTGTGCCAGTGCCCGGCGCAGGCGGTCGAGGGCTTCCGGATCGGTGTCGCGGCCTTGCAGGATGCGGCAGTTGCGGCCGATCATTTCTTCCGCCGGATAGCCGGTGATGCGGCTGAACGCGGCATTGACGAAAGTCACCGGATGTTCGGGCTTGGTTGCGTCGCAGATGAGAATGCCGGTCGAGACGGATCCCACAGCGGTTGCCAGCACTTCGTTGCGTTGGGCGAGTTCCGTCAGCCGGCTTTCCCGGCCCTTGATCGCCGTGACGTCAGTCATCAGGCGCAGGGTGCCGCCATCGGCAGTCTTCGATTCAATCACCAGCAGGGTGCGATCGTCGGGACCCGGGATTTCGACGCGCCAAGGTAGCTGCCGGTGACGCACCAGATGATCGGCGATGAGCGCTTCAGGATCTGCCGTCGCGGCATCACCCTGCGCTGGCTGTCCGCGCAGCACGTTGGCCCGCACCAGGTCGCCATAGGTAGCGCCGATCACCAGCATTTCGGCAACCAGTGGATTGAGCCGGCGATAGGTGGCGTTGCAGGCGACCAGCCGGTCCGCGGCGTCGAACACCGCCACGCCTTCCGGCAGATCGGCGATGGTGCGGCTGATGAGCGGGGCGGCCTTCAGTTCCTCCTGCTCCAACCGCGCGCGGCGATCCAATTGTGCGGCAGCGGCGGCAACAGAGTCGGCATCAAGCAAGCGGATCATGCCGATGAGCGCCGGTCCTTGCATCAGGAAGGCCAGCAACGTCACCGCCATGCTGACGAGTGGTGTGCCAGCGGATGCCGTGGCAAGTCCCGCCGGGATCAGCAGCAAAGCCGGGAGATAGGCAAGGAGCGCAAAGCGCTGCTCGGCGCGCAAACCGCGCCAGCGCTGCAGCAGCGCAGGCAGAGAGATTGCGGCCAGCAGGGCAAAGCCGCTGACGATGCCGCCCGGCCAGGAGAGCACCGGCATGGCGCCCAGTGCCAGCACAATGGCGGCGATGCGGCCGAGCAGCGGGTCAAGCCGCAAGGCGGCCAGCAGCGGCAGCAGGAAGGGTGCCATGAGATAGGCTGTGTCGCGCCACAATGGCAGGGGTTCGGCCCCCAGGGTGACGCCGAGCCGGGCGAGGGCCAGACCCATGAGGATGAGCGCGCCGAAGGCAAGACCTGCACCAGCGCGTCCCAGCCGGCCAAAACCACGCCACCCCAAAAGCCCGAGCAAGCGGAAGCCGGCGACCAAGCTGAGCGCCAAGGCGAGATTCATGAGCCCCAAAGTCGGAGCCGCCGTGAGCGTCGATACGGTGCCGTCGATCACTGTCGGTCTCTTTCCAGGATCAGCTGAGGGTCACCAGGGATGGGGGACCTTATACCCAGGTCCGCAATATGGAGCAATCATTGTAATATCAAGCATTTGAGGCAATTTTTCGCAGTCCCCAAAATCCCTCAATTTTGGGCTGAACAAAATGCATGCCAGTCCACGTCGGCAGCCCTGGCGGCCGAATCGGCGAGCGCCAAAAGGGGCGTTGCGCATTTTTTGATCCAGTCCTTGGCCGATGCCCACTCCATGAGATCGTCGATGGTGGCGCCACCCCGCCAGCCGCTGGCCCGCAGCTGTGCCCAGGCGATGAGATCGCCCATGGCGCCGATCGCCTCTTCGCGCCGCGTCGCGTCGCCGGCGAGATGCACCACTTCCAGCTTGTCCTGGTCCGGCTGCAATTCGCGGAAGGTGAAAGCGGTTCTGCCGATCAGAATATCGGTGAGAAAGGCGGGGGCGGCCGCCTGCAGATGATATTCGATCTTCACCACGCGCTGTGCCTCGTTGGCGAAGGCCGGCTGCTTGTGCTTCGCTTTGACCAGCGCCGTGACCAGGGCGGAGCCCGGCTGTGACTTGAGATCGATGAGCGCCTGGCCTTCCTTGCCGCCATTGCCCTTGATCAGCACGACATAACGCGGGCGGCCGAGCGCGCCGAGGCCGGCAACGCGCTGCGCCACATCCTGTACCTCGAAGAAGCCGGGATGGGCGCGCTTGCGGGCAAAGCGGTCCATGGCGGCGATGACATTTGCCGCTTCCTGCTTGCCAAGCTTGATGGCCTTGCCGCTATCGAAACGCAGGCGCCGCTTGCCGTCCTTGAGGACGGTCCGCTTTTCCAGAAGATCGGATTGGCTGCGGCGCTCCAGGTCGCCAAGGAGGTCGCCGATGGCGCCGCGCGCTGTGCGGCGCTCCAGCCAGCGCGGCTTGCCATCGGCAAGGGCCGCGCGATACTGCGCAAGACCATGGGCCGCCAGTGCTTTGGCATCCTTCCGGGAAATGCCCAGTTCCGGCGCCGCCAGAATGATGCCCGTTGCAAAGCGCATGAGGTCGATAACCGCCGGGCCAAGCGCCGCATCATCGAAATCGCCGATGTCGAAATAGGTCAGGCGATTGTCGCCGCGATAGGTGCCGAAATTCTCAAGATGCATGTCGCCATTGAGCCAGACCGGCGGCGCCTCGATCGCCAGCAGCGGCTTCAGCCAGCGCGCATAGAAAAGATCGCCCGTGCCGCGAAACCAGGCAAAGGCCGATTGCATCATCTTCTGGCGTTTGAGGGCGAGCAGGTCGCGCTGGATGTCTTTGCGTTTCATGAGCGAACTATGCCCGGCATCGGGATGGATCGCCAGCCTCTGATCGTTCGGCATTCATCAAAATCGTCATGGTCCGCGGAGGATGTCGATAAGGCCGGGCTAAGATGCGATCATATGGCAGAAAATGATTGTTGAATGTCATTACTGCCATACTGGTTCGCGCGCAGGATGGCCGCAGGTTTGATGAAGCGAGGGTCCCGCCATGGCCGCACAGGCACGCCGCAGGCAGATACGGCAGATCGTGATGCTGATCTATCCGCAGGCGCATCTCCTCGATATTTCGGGGCCGATGTCGCTGTTTGCGGCAGCCAATGACTTTGCCGGCTACCGGGCCTATGAGGTCAGCCTCGCTGCCCCGGAGGCCGGCATGGTGGAAACCTCGTCGGGTCTTCACATGCTGGCGACGCGGAAGATCGGCGGGACGCTGCCCGGCATCGACACCTTGCTGGTGGCGGGCGGGATCGGCGTCGATGCCGTGCTGGGCGAGCGCAAGGTGATGAACTGGCTGCGGCGGCAGGCGCCGCATTGCCGGCGCGTCGCATCGGTGTGCAGCGGTGCGCTGCTGCTGGCGGAAGCGGGCCTCCTTGATGGGCGCCGCGCCGTCACCCATTGGGAACGCTGCGACCGTATGGCCGCCGACTATCCCCGCATCACGGTCGAGCAGGACCCGATCTTTGTCCGCGACGGCAAATTCTATTCCTCGGCCGGCATCAGTGCCGGCATGGATCTGGCCCTGGCCTTGATCGAGGAGGATTTGGGCAGCGCGGTGGCAAGCGATCTGGCGCGGGAATTCGTGCTCTATATGCGAAGGAGCGGTGGTCAGGCGCAGTTCAGCCCGGCCTTGAAGGCGCAGAACACACCGCCCGGCAAGATCGCCGGCCTGCAGACCTGGATTCTTGCCCATCTGCAGCTACCGCACAGCGTCGAGGATCTTGCCGCCCGTGCGGCCATGAGCCCGCGCCATTTCGCGCGCCGATTCGCGGAAGAAACCGGCATGACGCCAGCTGCTTTCGTGACCGCCGCACGGGTCGATGCGGCCCGCCAGGCCCTGGCTGCTGGCGAAGAGAATATCGATGTTGTCGCGGCGCGCCTCGGCTTTGGCAATGCCTTGCGCCTGCGAAGGTCCTTTCAGCGTCACCTGGCCGTGACGCCCAGCCAGTTCCGCACCCATTTTCAAACCTCGGGAGTTGCCTGACATGACCGCTCAACAGAAGACCGTCGCCCTGCTGCTGTTCCCGGAGGTCGAAGTGCTCGACTTTGCCGGCCCGTTCGAGGTCTTTTCGGTCGCCGCGCAATCCGTCGATCCGGCCCCCTTCCACGTCGTGACCGTCGCGGCATCGCGCGCGCAGCTGACCGCCATCGGCGGTCTCAAAGTGGTGCCGGATCATGATCTCGATAGCTGCCCGCAGGCCGATGTCGTGCTCGTCCCCGGCGGCAATGGCAGCCGCAAGGCGATGCGTGACGACAAGATCATGGCATGGTTGGCGCGTCAGGCAGCAGGTGCTGAGATCGTGGCCAGCATCTGCACCGGTGCGTTACTGCTGGGCAAGCTTGGGCTTCTCGACGGCTTGCGCGCCACCACACATTGGAGCGCCATCGGCGAGCTGCAGGCGCTCAGCGACAAGATCGATGTGCAGCCGCAAGCCCGCTTCGTCGACAATGGCAAATACCTGACCTCTGGCGGCATCACCGCCGGCATCGACATGTCGCTCTATCTGGTGAAGCGGCTGGGCGGCCAGGCGCTGGTCGATCTCGTCATCCGCGAGATGGAATATGACTGGCGGCTGCAGGCGGCTGGGTGAGAGTCAGTTGCCAGGCCACTTAGGTTAGCCTCGCCCCTTTGGAGAGAGGCCGCGCGCAAAGCGCGCGGGTGAGGGGGCTTTCTATCCACAAGACCGATAAGCCGCCCCTCACCCCCACCCTCTCCCCGCTATCGCGGGGCGAGGGAGCGAACGAGACCGACATGCTCACCGGTCAACCTCTTAAATCGCCCGCACCTGGGCGATGAACTGGCCGACTTCGTTGTTGAGGGTGTTGGATTGCTGGCCCAGTTCCGTGGCAGCCCCCAGCACCTGGCCCGCGGCCTTGCCGGTTTCGCCGGCCGCGTGGGTGACGCCCTGGATATTGCCGGAGACTTCGGTGGTGCCCTGGCTCGCCTGCTGAACGTTACGGGCGATTTCCGAGGTGGCTGCCGACTGTTGTTCGACCGCCGTCGCTATGGTGTTGGAGATCTGGCTGATCTCCTCGATCACGCTGGCGATGCCTTGGATCGCGGTCACCGATTCTTCGGTCGCGTTCTGGATCTCGCTCACCTTGGCGCTGATTTCCTCGGTCGCCTTTGCAGTCTGCGATGCGAGGTTCTTGACCTCCGATGCCACAACAGCAAAGCCGCGGCCAGCTTCACCGGCGCGCGCCGCTTCGATCGTGGCGTTGAGGGCGAGCAAGTTGGTCTGCGCCGCGATCTCGGAGATGAGGCGCACCACGTCGCCAATCGCCTGGGCCGAGATGGCAAGACCCTGGACCTGGCTGTTGGTGTGGGCGGCCTGTTGCACGGCTTTTTGCGCGATGCTGGTCGATTGGCTGACCTGGCGGCCGATTTCCGAGATCGAGGAGGTGAGTTCCTCGGTCGCTGCCGCCACCGTCTGCACGTTGGCTGTTGCCTGTTCGGCTGCCACCGCCACGGCATTCGATTGCTGGTTGGTTTCTTCCGCCGTGGCACTCATCGATTGTGCCGAGTGCTGGAGATCGCCGGAAGCCGCCGAGAGCGAGGCCACCAGATCGCCGACCTTGCCCTCGAAACCGGCAATCAGCGTTTCCAGTGCCTGGCTGCGGGCAAGCTTGGCTTCCGAGTCCCGCTTGGCGGCTTCGTCGGCAGCGCGCTGGGCCACCAGGGCGTCCTTGAACACCACGACCGTGCGCGCCATGTCGCCGATTTCATCGCGATTCTCGAGCGCTGGGATCACGACATCGAGATTGCCGCCAGCCAGGTCGCTCATGGTCGCGGTCATCGATTGTACCGGGCGCGAGATGCTGCGCCCGATCACGATGGCACAGAAGATGCCGACCGCGAGCGCAATGCCGGCAATGATCAGCATCAGCTTCAGGGCCTTTTGTACGGCCGCCGTGGTGTCGGCTGCCACCGTACCCATGGAAGTTTGCTGTGCCGCGGTGAGTTCGTTGGCCAATTCGCCGATCCGCTTGGAGGCCTTGGCCATCTTGTCGTTGATGAGCTTGTTGAGATCGATCGCCAACGTCCGGAGTTCGCTCAGCGTCGACGAATATTTCTGCATCGTCTGGGCGGCCCCTTGCGCCGCGAGACGCTGCGGTGCCAGCTTGAGCTTGCTCTGCAGTGCTGCAATGCTGGACGAGAAGATCAAGACCGAGCGGCCGGACTGCTCGATATATTTCGGATCCTTGGTGGAGACGAAACGTTCCGCGGCGATGCGCGCGGTCAGCAGCTTTTCCTCAGCCTGGCCGGCATAGGCTGCAACCTGAAAGTCGCTGCTGGACAAGGAGGCGGTTACGATATCGGACATGAACTTGGTGGCTTTGAGGCCGAGGTCGCCGAGCTCGTCATTCTGCAGCCAGTCGCGGTCGCTCTTCATCTTGACCGCGTCCTCGAAATCCTTGTTGTAGCTGTCGAGTAGTCCCAGCATCTCGTCATACTTCTGCCGCTGCTCGTCCGAGGTGATCGCAGCCTGCTGGGCGGTCAGTGTCTCTTTCAGGCTTGGCAGCAGGCGGCGCACTTCCTGGAGCGCTTCCGGCGAGTTGTCGCGGATGAAGTCCATGACGTTGCGGCGGAGCGAGACGACGTCGCGATCGACCTGCTGGGTGGCAATCGCACTGTTGGCCATGCTGGTGAAGCCGCCGAAGCTGGAGCGGGCGGTGGTCAGGGCGAAATAGCTGAAGCCCAGCACGGCCACCAGAACCGCCAGAACAATCACGAAGCCGAAGGTGATCCGGCTGCCGATACGCAAGCGAGCCAGGGCAGAGTGCAACATGCGAGAACCCTATCGTCTGATGTTTCCCCATCGCACGTCCGGACGTAAGCCGGATCGCGCCACCTGATTTTCTTCAGGACTCCTGATTTTTTTCAGGAAAACATAAATAACAGGTTACCGTTTTGGGCTTTGAGTCACATTTTCATGTGCTGAGCCTATCCAATTTCGTCATGCCCGGACTTGGTCTGGGCATCCATACGCCCGCTGCCGTGGCGGATTCCCGGCCTTCTCCCAGGGAGGGCGATGCCATTGGAACCTGATTTAGTAGCCGCGGGACCGGTCAGCCACATGTTGGAGGGGTAGACCGGCCCTGGCACGGCCGATCTGGCGGCTGATTTCGACAAGGCCGCTCACCGGATTGGTGTCGCTGGCATTGTGCGGGGTGACAAAGATTCGTGGGTGCGACCAGAAGGGATGGTCTGCCGTCAGCGGTTCCTGGGCAAAGACATCGAGGCTCGCCGCCAGCAACTGCCCCGAGTCGAGGGCCGGGATGAGGTCGCCTTCCACCAGATGCCCGCCACGGCCGACATTGATGAGAGAGGCCCCCTTTTTGAGCCTGGCGAAGAGATCGGCCCGCAGGATGCCTTGGGTCTCTGGCGTAAGCGGCAGCAGGCAGATGAGGATATCGAGCCCGTCGAGAAAGGCGGGCAGCTCACCTTCACCGGCAAAGCTCTCGATCCCCGGCACCGCCTTGCGGCTCCTGGCCCAGCCTCGCACGGGAAAGCCGAACTCGGTCAGCACCTTTCCGGCGGCAACGCCGAGGGCGCCCAACCCCAGGATGCCGATCTGCCGGTCCCAGGCGGCGGGGTACCAATGCGGCGCCCAGCGGCCCTCGGCCTGTGCCTCTTCCAGCTCCCAGATACGGCGGTGATGGCGCAGCACCTGCCACAGCACATATTCGCTCATGCCTTGGGTGAGGCCGGGTTCGACCATGCGGACAATGGGAATGTCAGGGGGCAGTTCGGGGTTGGCAAGCAGGCGCTCGACGCCGGCTCCAAAGCAGAACACGGCCTTCAAGTCCGGCATCGCGGCGGGCAGGCCTGGCACCGGGCGCCACATCATCAGGTAGCTGATGCCGCCAAGGTCCTGACCCCCAGGATTCTGATTCGGCCGGTAGGGCACAAGCTCGAGGTCCGGCAGCGTCGCCGCGGCCTCCGCGAACAGGCCCTCATATTCATCGGCGCCGGCGAAGAGCAGCTTGGCCCGGCTCATTGCCGCACCGTGCCAAGGTCGCGGGCTTCGTGATGGAGGGCGGCCGACAGCAGCGCCTGCGTGTAGGGCTCGCGCGGCCGTTCGAACACGTCGGCGGCAGCCCCGCTTTCCACGACACGGCCCTGCTTCAACACCATGACACGATGGCTCATCGCCCTTATCACCCTGAGATCATGCGAGATGAACAGATAGCCAAGCCGATGGCGCCGTTGCAAGTCCCGCAGCAGGTCGACGATCTGCGCCTGCACCGACATGTCGAGGGCCGAGGTCGGCTCATCGAGCACGATGAGCTTCGGCTTCAGGATGAGGGCACGGGCAATGGCGATGCGCTGGCGCTGGCCACCGGAGAATTCATGGGGGTAGCGGTGCCGTGTCTCTGGATCCAGCCCTACTTCCTGCAGGGTTTCGATCACGATCTCCTCGCGCTCGGCGGCATCCCGGCCGATATCGTGAATGCCAAGCCCCTCCGCCACGATCTCACCGATCGAGAAACGCGGGCTCAATGAACCGAACGGGTCCTGGAACACGATCTGCATTTCGCGGCGCAGCGGCCGCATCTCGCCCCGGTCCAGCTGGTCGATGCGCCGGCCGTTGAACTGGATCAGGCCCTCGCTGTTGATGAGGCGCAGCAGTGCCAGCCCCAGCGTGGTCTTGCCCGACCCCGATTCGCCGACGATGCCCAGCGTTTCACCTTCGTGCAGCTGCAGCGAGGCGTCGATGAGGGCCGGCACATAATCGACCACGCGGCGGAACACGCCCTGCTTGATCGGAAAGCGGACGGAGAGCTTGTCTGTACGCAGCAATTCCGGCGCGGCCTTGGCCAGCGGCTCGACGCTGCCCTTGGGTTCGGCCGCCAGCAGATGCCGGGTATAGGCATGCTGCGGCTGGTCGAACACGGTGGCCGTTTCGCCTTGTTCGACGATATGGCCTTGTTGCATCACCGCGACGCGGCTGCTGAATTTTCGCACCAGCCCCAGATCGTGGGTGATGAGCAGAATTGCCATGCCGAGGCGCTGCTGCAGATCCATCATCAAATTCAGGATCTGCGCCTGGATGGTGACATCGAGCGCTGTCGTGGGCTCATCGGCGATGAGAAGATCGGGTTCGTTGGCGAGCGCCATGGCGATCATCACGCGCTGACGCTGGCCACCCGACATTTCGTGGGGAAAAGCTTTCAGTTTCTGCGGCGCATTGTCGATCTTGACCAGCTCCAGGAGTTCCAGCGCGCGCTTGCGGGCCGCCGTCTCGGAGACCGGCTTATGGAGCTGGATGGTTTCCACCAGCTGCCGCTCGATCCGGTGCAGCGGATTCAAGGACAACGTCGGCTCCTGGAAGATCATGGCGATGCGCCCGCCGCGGATCTGGCGCAGGCGGTCCAGGGGCATCTGCAGCAGATCCTCCTGCCGGCCGTCCGTCATCGCAAAGCGGATGGTGCCCGCCGGGTGCGAGGCCACGGGATAGGGCAGCAGGCGCAGGATCGAGAGTGCCGTCACCGACTTCCCCGAGCCCGATTCACCCACCAGCGCCAACGTCTCGCCCTTCCCAATGGCAAGATTGACCCCCTCGACGACAACCCGCGCACCAAAGGCGACGGACAGGTTCTCGATTTCCAGCAAAGGCTCACTCATTGTGCGCTGCCTTTGCGCGGATCAAAGGCGTCGCGAATCGCCTCGCCAATGAAGATCAGTAGGATCAGCATCACGCCGATCACAAGGAATCCGGTGATACCAAGCCATGTTGCCGCCAGATTCTCCTTGCCCTGCGACAACAACTCGCCGAGCGAAGGCGAGCCGGGCGGCAACCCAAACCCCAGGAAGTCGAGGGAAGTCAACGCCGCCACGGAGCCGCTGAGGGTGAACGGCAAGTAGGTCAAGGTGGCGACGAGGGCGTTAGGCAGAATGTGGCGCGTGATGATGCGCCAATCGCCCAAGCCCAGGGCCTTTGCCGCCCGCACATATTCGAGATTGCGCGCACGCAGAAATTCGGCACGCACCACGCCAATCGGCCATGTCCAGCGAAACAGGAGCAACAATCCGAGCAGCGACCAGAAACCTGGAATGATGATGGCGGAAAAAATGATGAGGATGTAAAGCGTCGGCAGACTCTCCCAGATTTCCAAGAATCTTTGCGCGAGAAGGTCGACCCAACCGCCAAAATATCCCTGCGCTGCACCGGCGAGAACGCCTACGACGGTGGTGAATACCGTCAGCAACAGACCGAACAGTACGGAAATGCGGAATCCATAGATGACGCGCGCCAGGACATCGCGTGCTTGATCGTCGGTCCCCAGCCAATTGATCCCATCTGGCGGCGTTGGCGCCGGTCCTGGCAGATTTGTCATGACCGTGTCGTAGGAAAAAGGAATCGGTGGCCACAACATCCAGCCGCCGCCTTGCGCAACCCGTTCCTTGAGGAATTCGCCCGTGAAATCGGCGGTGAGGCCCGCAACACCGCCGAACACCTCTTCACCGTAATCATGAAACACGGGCCAATAGAATTTGTCTTGATAGGAAATCAGGATTGGTCGGTCATTGGCGATGAATTCCGCCGGCAAGCTGAGACCAAAGAGAATAAGGAAGATGATCAGCGACCAGAAGCCCCTCCGGTTGGCGAGAAAGTTACGCCAGCGCCGAGCAGTAATAGGCGCCACCTTGACGCCCAATATCCAATGCCGGCTCATAGCTCACGCGCCTCAAAATCGATGCGTGGGTCGACCAGCATATACATGATGTCACCGATCAGGCCCATGACGAGACCCATCAAGGTGAAGATGTAGAGAGTGGCGAACATGATCGGATAGTCGCGATTGATGGCCGCCTCGTAGCCGAGCAGGCCCAACCCGTCGAGCGAGAAGATGATTTCGATCAGCAAGGCGTCGGCAAACAGGATGCCGATGATGGCGCTGGGGAAACCGGCAATCACGATCAGCATGGAATTGCGAAAGACATGGCCATAGAGGACACGGTGGTCCGTCAAGCCCTTTGCCCGCGCCGTTGTCACATATTGTAGATGGATCTGGTCCAGAAAGGAGTTCTTTGTGAGAAATGTGAGGCTTGAGAAACCGCCGACGACCATCGCGACAATGGGCAACGTCATGTGCCAGAGATAATCGAGCGCTTTGCCGAGCAGCGTCAGTTGGTCCCAATCATCGGATACCAGCCCGCGGATGGGAAAGAAACTCCAATAGCTTCCGCCCGCAAAAAGTACCACCAGCAGAATCGCAAATAGATAACCGGGAATGGCACTCCCTGCGATAATCGCGGTACTGGTCCAGAAATCGAAAGGCGATCCATCGCGCAGCGCCTTGGCGATGCCCAGAGGTATGGATATCCCGTAGACGATCAGCGCGGTCCAGATGCCGATGGAGATCGACACTGGCATCTTCTCTATGACGAGGTCGACCACTGGCCGCCCCTTGAAGAAGCTCTTGCCGAAATCGAAGGTGAGATAGCTCTTCATCATCATGAGGAACCGCTCATGCATCGGCTTGTCGAAGCCGTACATGCGTTGGATCTCAGCAATGAATTTTGGATCGAGCCCGCGGGCGCCGCGATACTGGTCGTTATTGTCGCCGGGCGAAGTTTGCTTCTGCGATCCTGCCATCACCTCACCACCACCCCCGGTGATGCGTGCGGTGGAATCGATCGCGGTGCCGCGCAATTTCGCAATGGTCTGTTCTACCGGCCCGCCCGGGGCTGCCTGAATGATGATGAAATTGATCACCATGATCCCGAGCAGAGTGGGGATCATCAGCAGCAGGCGGCGGATGATGTAAGCGATCATGCGGGCAGCGGGTGTGTCAGAGAGATACCCCCCTCCACCGCCGACGAATGTCGGCCTTCGCCGACGACCCTCCCCCTCAAGGGGGGAGGGAGAAGAGGACGCTGATATCCCGCTGCAGCCCTCTCCCCCCTTGAGGGGGAGAGTTGGAGAGGGGGGTGACTGCGGTCCCGCTCCATCAAGGCGCTCACTTCGCCTTCTTCCGCCGCAGCGCCGCGACGACGATCAGCACCACGACCAAGGCGCCGCCGGCATAGAGCAGGTAGGAAAGCGGCGAGCTGCCGCGATCGGCCGGGGTCTCGCCGGCCGGCGCTTCTGCTGGTGCGGCCGGCACAGTCGGCGTGGCATTGGTTGCGGCCGCTGCCGGCGGCACTTCCGCCATCTTGGCGGCGATCGCTTTGTCCTTGGCCGGGTCGATCCACCAGGCGGAAAGGCCGATATTGTAGGTCGGCTCCGGCAGCTTCGCCGGGCGGCCGAATTTATCCCAATAGGCGATGCGGGTGGCACTCATATGGAAATTCGGTACCACGTAGTAACGCCACTGCAGGATGCGGTCGAGAGCGCGGCAATGCATGACGAGATCATGGCGGTTGGGGGCCGCGATCAGGTTTTCGATCAGCTGGTCGATCACCGGGTCCTTGATGCCGATCTCGTTGCGGCCGCCGGGCGAATCGGCAGAGGCCGATCCCCAGAAATCGCGCTGCTCATTGCCGGGCGAGAGCGATTGGCCGAAACCTGATACCTGCATGTCGTAATCATAGTCGGCACTGCGCTTTTGATATTGCGCAGCATCGACTGCCCTCAAGGTGCCTTTGACACCGAGCCGTTCCAGCGATTTCACATAGGGTTGCACGATGCGGTCGAACCCGTCGCCGGCCTGCATCAGAAATTCGAACTCGAACGGCTTGCCGTCCTTCATCCGCTTGCCGCCTTCAAGCTTCCAGCCCGCCTCGTCGAGCAGGATTGCGGCCTTGGCGAGGTTGGCAGCGTTGGTGCCGCTGCCGTCACTGACCGGCGGATTGTATTCGGTGGTGAAGACCTCGTCCGGAATCTTGCCGCGCAGCGGCTCGAGAATTTTCAGCTCATCTGGCGACGGCAGGCCTTTGGCCTCCATCTCGGAATTGCCGAAATAGCTGCGCGAGCGCGTGTACTGGCCATAGAACAGCGTCTTGTTCGACCATTCGAAATCGAAGGCGAGAATCATCGCCTGGCGCACACGCGGATCCTGGAACATCGGCCGGCGCAGATTCATGGCAAAGCCCTGCATGCCGTCCGGATTGTCGTCGTGGATCAGGATCTTCTTGATGCGCCCATCCTTCAGCGCTGGTGAGTCATAGGCCGTTGCCCAAGCCTTGGCGCTATTCTCGGCGCGGATATCGAAGGCGCCGGATTTGAACGCTTCCAGCATGACGGTCGGATCGCGATAGTAATCCGTGTGCGTGATATCGAAATTGTTGGTGCCGATATTGACCGGCAGATCCTTGCCCCAATAATTGGGATCCCGCTCCATCGTAACCGAACGGCCGGCTTCGAAGCTCTTGAGTTTGTAAGGGCCGCTGCCGAGCGGTGGCTCGAGCGACGGTTCTTCGAAATTCTTGCCCTCCCAGAAAGGCTTGGGCAGCACCGGCAGTTCACCCATGATGCCGGGCAATTCACGATTGTTCTTGGACGAGAAGGTGAATTTGACGCGGGCCGCGTCCAGCACTTCCGCCTTTTCGACATTGGCGTAATAGAAGCGATAGAGCGGCGCGCCCTTTTCCTTCAGGGTGTTGAAGGAAAAGACGACATCGTCCGGCGTGATCGGCTTGCCGTCCTGCCAATGCGCCTCTTTATGGAGCGTGAAGATGATCCAGGAATTGTCCTTGGCCACCTCCATGCTTTCGGCGATGAGGCCGTAATTGGTCAGCGTATCGTCGTCGATGCGCGTCGTCAGCGTCTCATAGAGACCGCCGAGGCCAGCCGCATCGCCGCGCACGATGAAGGGATTAAAACTGTCGAAGCTGCCGACCGCGGCGGTTCGCATGGTGCCGCCCTTGGGCGCGTCGGGATTGACGTAATCCAGATGCTTGAAATCTGCCGGGTATTTCGGCGCGTCATTCAGCGTGACGGCGTGGGTCTTGTAGCTGTCTTGTGCGATGGCGTCGGGGGTAAGCAGGGGCGCAGCCCAAAGGGCCAGCGCCAAGAGACCGGCAGCTACAGTTTTCGACATTCAAGGCCTTCCCGTCATTCAACAGCTTATTTTGTGCCGAGCATAGCGGAAGGCCGGCGCACCAGGGAAGCGCCCGCTACGCCAGAAAGACCAGAAATATTGGGTATTTAACGCCCCCAGGCCCGGACGCCCGGACCTCGGACAGCTCAGCCGTTCAGCACGGCAAGGGCATGATCAAGGATACGCCGGTCGCCGGCAGCCACCACCTGGTCGCCCGAGGCAGCGGTCAGCGGCCGGCCCTGCCAATCGGTGATATGAGCACCAGCCCCCTCCAGCACCGGCACCAGAGAGAGATAGTCGTAGATGCCCAGCGTCCGCTCGACCACCAGATCGATGAAACCCGTGGCGACCATGCCGTACTGATAGCAATCACCACCATAGGTGGCCGATTTGGCGCCACCTGCCAGCGCATCGTGGCGGGCGCGGTCGGCACCCTGGAACATCTGCGGCAAGGCACAGGAGAAATAGGCGTCCTTCAGTGTCGCACAGGCACGCGCCTTCACCGGCGCATCATTGAGGGTCGTCGCATGGCCTTTGGCACCGACCCAGGTGTCGCCCAGGATCGGCATGTCGATGATCCCGAGCAACGGCTTGCCGCCCTGCGTCAGGGCAATGAGAGTCCCGAACATCGGCCGGCCGGTCACGAAGGCGCGGGTCCCATCCAGCGGGTCGAGCACCCAGACGAATTCCGCATCACCCCGTTCGGTGCCATGTTCTTCGCCGATGATGCCGTGATCGGGAAAGGCCTTGGCAATGGCGACCCGCATGGCCGCTTCGCATTCGCGGTCGGCCTGGGTCACCGGGCTTTCGTCGCCCTTGGAGATGATGTCGAGCTTCGTGCGGTAATAGCGCCGCAGAATCGGCCGGCTGATCTCAATCAGGCCGCGCGCCACAGTGATGAATTCCTGTGGCGCGATTCCCTGTGGCGAGGTCAGCTCAGCCGCGACTTTTCCCATGAAACGGGCCTTATTCTATGATCCGGCCTTATTGCGGCAGCGGCACGGGGGCATCCGACTGGTCGCGCAGCCAGCGGATGAGAGCTGCACGCTCTTCCGGCTTCTTCAAGCCGGCAAAGCTCATCTTGGTGCCCTTGGCATAGGCCTTGGGGCTGGTCAGGAACTGGTCGAGATGATCGAAATCCCAGGTGATGTTGAGATTCTTGATCACTTCGGAATAGGTGTAATCATCCTTGTGCGCCGAATGGCCGCCCAGCACGCCCCACAGATTGGGGCCGACTTTGTTCGGGCCGCCCTTTTCGAAGGTGTGGCAGGTCTTGCACTTGGCCGCGGTCTTTTCGCCGGCGGCGACATCCGCCGCAGCGATCAACGGCACCGACGAGACCGGGGCAGCATCCGGGGTCGCGGCAGCAGGAGCCGCCTCGCCAGCAGCAGCGCCAGCCTCGGCAGCTTCGCCGCCTTCAGCATGTTCGGCGCCGGCGCCAGCCGGGTTGCCATAGATAATGTTGGAGACCAGACCGACCGAAAGGGTCAGCATGCCGCCGACCAGGACCGCAGCGGCGATCTTGTTGGCTTCCAAAGACATTCGACTTCATCCCTCATGGCTTGTGCGCATCGGTCCAGCCCAAACCCCAATTGCCCCAAACCCCAGGCACTGGGAACTCCAGGCTTACCCCGAGCCGACGCGCGGAACATTTTGGCTAGTCAAGGGGCCGTAACTCGGCGCGGAATTTAACCGCTTCCGCCGCCGCTGTCCAATACCAGCGCTCCGGGTAGGGGTGGCTGGCGCCGGGTCCGTCTGGAACAATGACCCAATTTCATGCGGGTTCACGCCGGGCTTTGATTTCCGATACTTAGCGGCATAATGTCGCGCCCGGCAGGCCAGCAACGCCAGCGCAGCCGGCTGGCGAAAACAGTATCAATCCCCAGCGGGGCTCCGGCCGGCGTCCCGCAGCAACTCGATTTCATGAGCCAATTCCGTGTCCAAACCAGTAAATCCCGTCATCCTCATTCCGGCCCGCATGGCCTCAACGCGCCTGCCGGACAAGCCGTTGGCCGATATTCATGGCGTGCCGATGATCGTCCATGTCTGGCGCCGGGCGATGGAAGCCGGGATCGGACCGGTCTATGTCGCCTGTGCCGAGGCGTCGATCAAGGCGGCGGTCGAGGCAGCGGGCGGCGAGGCCGTGCTGACCGATCCCAACCATCCGTCCGGCTCCGACCGCATCCATGAGGCGCTGACCAAGATTGATCCTCATGGCCGGTTCGATGCCGTGGTGAATGTGCAGGGCGACCTGCCGACGCTGAACCCCAACCTGGTGCGCCGCGCTCTTGAGCCGCTGGACAATCCGGATGTGGATATCGCGACCCTGGCGGTGGAAATCACCCGCGAGGTGGAACGCCATGACCCCAACATCGTCAAGGCGGTGGCGGCCTTTGGCGCTCCCGGCAAAACATCGGGTGGCATCGCCCGCGCCCTTTACTTCAGCCGCGCCACCGTGCCCGCCAATGCCGTGGCCGGCGTGGTAGGTCCGCACTACCATCATATCGGCCTCTACGCCTATCGACGTGTGGCGCTGGAACGTTTTGTCAAGCTGGCGCCGGGCATTCTGGAACAGCGCGAAAAGCTGGAGCAGTTGCGCGCACTTGAGAACGGCATGCGCATCGATGTGGCGCTCGTTGACACCCTGCCGCTCGGTGTCGATACTCCGGCCGAACTTGAACGGGCGCGCGCCATGCTCGCCCCGGCCAAGTAATCCAAACGACCAAGTAGTCCAATCGGCCAAGCAATCCAAACGGCATAACGCCATTGATCATGGCATCGTTTTCAAAGAGGCGATTTTGAGCGCATCCGCACACGACACCATCGCCTTTCAAGGCCTGCCCGGCGCCTATTCCAACCTGTCTTGCCGGGCAGCCTTTCCCGACATGGTGACACTGCCCTGCGCTTCGTTCGAAGACATGTTCGCGGCGGTCCATGAAGGCCGCGCGCGCCTTGCCATGGTACCTATTGAAAACTCCGTGGCCGGCCGTGTGGCCGACATTCATCACCTGCTGCCCGAATCCGGCCTTCACATCATCGGCGAGCATTTCCAGCGCGTGAATCACCAGCTCCTCGGTGTGAAGGGCGCCAAGATCGGCGATATCAAGACGGCGCACAGCCATATCCAGGCCTTGAGCCAATGCCGCAACAATTTGCGTGCGCTGGGCATCAAGCCGGTCATGCATGCCGATACCGCGGGCGCCGCCGCCGAACTTGCCGCAGGCGGCGACAAAAGTTCGGCAGCCATAGCCTCGTCACTGGCGGCCGAGATCTATGGCCTTGAGATCCTGAAAGCCGATATGGAGGACGCCGCCCACAACACCACGCGTTTCGTGGTGATGGCGCAGGAGCCGGTCGACCCGGACGTTGCCAAGGGGCCGATCGTCACCAGTTTCGTCTTCAAGGTGCGTTCCGTCCCGGCGGCGCTCTACAAGGCGCTGGGTGGCTTTGCCACCAACGGTGTCAACATCACCAAGCTGGAGAGCTATATGCTCGACGGCCATTTCAGCAGCACGCAATTCTATGCCGATATCGAGGGTCACCCTGACCAGCGCCCGGTACGCCTCGCTTTGGAAGAACTCTCCTTCTTCTCCCGCGAAGTGCGCATCCTCGGCGTCTATCCGGCGTCGCAATTCCGCTTCGACGATTAGCGTTCCCGGTTAAAGTTCCGCCGCCACCTCAATGATGCAATCGGCGAGCGCGTCGATGGCTGGCGAGGCTGTGCTGGCGCTGCGCAGCAAGGCGAGTTCCAGCGATGGCAGCGGCGGGAAACCGTCGCGCTCGCGCAGCACCTTCAAGGATGCCGGCACGCTGGAGAGCGGCATGGCCGCCACCGCAAGCCCGGCTTCCGCCACCGCCAGCAAGGGGGCGAGGTTCGGACTGCTATAAGCGATGCGGTAGGGCATCCCAGCCTTGGTCAGCAGCTCGGTCACGAATTGCCGTGCCAGGCAGTCGGGCTGGAAGACCGCCACCGGCAACGGCGATTTTCCCAGCATCGGATTGCGCTTTGCCGTGGCCCAGGCCAGGGGCTCGGTGCGCAGGAACTGGCCGGCGGCACGCCCGGGCGTGCGGGTGATGACGGCAAGGTCCAGCTCACCGTGATCGAGGAGCGACATCAGGCGCGGGCTGGTCTCGCATCTGAGGTCGAGATCGATGCGGGGCTGCTCGGCGGTAAAGCGCGCGAGGATCGGCGGCAGCAGGCCGGTCGCGTAATCATCCGGCATGCCGAGGCGCACCGCGCCGAAGGTTGCCGTCCCGGAAAGTGTCGCCAGCGCTTCGTCCTGCAAACTCAGCAACCGGCGCGCATAGCCAAGCAACGCCTCGCCCTTCGGCGTCAGGCGCGCAAAGGGCCGCTCGCGGGTGAAAAGCTGATGACCGGCCACCTCCTCCAGCCGCTGGATCTGCATGCTGACGGCCGATTGCGTGCGGCCGATACGCTCGGCGGCAGCCCGAAAGCTGCCATCGGCGACGATCGCGAGGAAGGTGCGCAGCAGGTCAGGATCGAGTTGGCGCAGCATGCTAATTCAATATTTCTGATTGATATGTCAATTTAATCAGTTTGCATGATTTTGCGAAATTTCTCAAGCTCCGCCACCTGTTAGGGAGGCATGAGATGTGGGATTTGATCTGGACCAGCGCGCCTTTTGTGCTGTCGATGGCGGGGTCGCCGGGGCCCAACAATGTCTTGGCGGCGGCGAGCGGCACCAATTTTGGCTTGGCGCGCACCGTGCCGCAGATCCTCGGTTTCACCTCAGGCGTGGGGGTGATGATCGTGCTGATGGGATTGGGGTTTGCCCAGATCCTCGACTTCTTCCCCTGGACCCATGACGGGCTGAAGATCGTGGGGGCATCCTATCTGCTCTATCTCGCCTGGCGCATCGCGCGGGCAAAGCCAGGTACCGCCAGCCGCACGGGCCGGCCGCTCTCCTACCTCGAGGGCATGCTGTTCCAGCTCAGCAATCCCAAGGCTTGGATCGTGGCGTTGGGCGCAGTCACCACCTTTACCGTGGCCGATACCGCGATCCTGCCGCAGGTGCTGACCTTGGCCCTGGTGTTCTTCGTCGTCGGCACGCCGGCGGTGGGCGCCTGGGCGCTGTTCGGCCATGCCGCCGCCAGGCTGCTCACCTCGCCGCGGAATCTGCGCCTCTTCAATCTCGCGATGGCAGGGCTGCTGGTAGCCTCGATCGTCACGCTGTTTGTTTGAGGGGCGATGCCTCGACGTTATGACTGACGCCGAGCAGCCCCAGCACCCGGTCGCGGAGACGGACGAAGGCGAGGTCGGAGCGGTCGCGCTCTGCCCCCAGCGGGACGGACAGGATGTTGGCAATGCGGCCCGGATGCGGCTGCATCACCACGATGCGGTCGCCCAGATAGACTGCCTCGTCCACATCGTGGGTGACCAGGATCGCCGTGATCCCCTCATGACGCACAATGCGGCGCAACTCATCCTGCAACCGCAGGCGCGTGAGCGCATCGAGGGCACCCAGCGGTTCGTCGAGCAGCAGTAGGCGCGGCCGGTTGACGAGCGCACGCGCAATGGCAACACGCTGCTGCATGCCACCCGACAGCTGCGCCGGATAGGCACCGGCAAAATCGCTGAGGCCCACCAAAGCCAGATGTTCGGCGATCGTGTCACCCTTCTGCACGCGGGTGAGCTTGCTCTTGCGGAGTGCCACGGCGACGTTGCCCTCGACGGTGAGCCACGGCAGCAGGCGATGTTCCTGGAACACGATGCCGCGATCGAGACTGGGGCCGGTGACCAGGTTACCGTCGACGCGGACGGTGCCGTCGTGATCGAGGTCGAGGCCCAGGATCAGGCGCAGCAAGGTAGATTTGCCGCAGCCTGAGGCGCCGACGATGCTGACGAACTCGCCAGGTTCGACGCTGAGGTCGATATCGGTCAGGGCCTGCACCGCCTTCCCCGCCACGACAAAACGCTTGGCAACACCGGCGATGTCGAGGGCCTGCGGATGTGCGGCCGTTTCCAGAGCATGCAGCTGTGCGTTCATATCGTTCTCCCGATTTGGATACGTGTCTCGATGAGGCTGGCGAGTTTGTTGAAGAGGATGCCGATCAAACCCAGCAACACGATGCTGAGGAGGACCAGATCCATCTGGAACAACTGCCGTCCTTCCATCAGGCGACCACCGATACCAGGCGAGATGGTCATGAAGAGCTCGGCTGCCACTGTCGCTTGCCAGGCATAGATGAGACCGGCATGAAGGCCGGTGAAGATTGACGGCAGGGCACCCGGCAAGGCCACAAAGCGCACGAAGTCGAAACGGCTGAAAGTCAGCACGTCGGCGAGTTCGACATACTTTGCCGGAATATCGCGGACACCCTGCCAGCTGTTGATGACATTGGGCTGGAAAGTGGCAAAGGCGATGAAGGCGATCTTGCCGATTTCGCCCGATCCGAACCAGACGGAGAGGAGCGGCACCCAGGCAAAGAGGGCGATCTGCCGGTGCACCAGCAGGCTGGGCCCGAAGATCTTCTGCGCCAGGCGCGAGAAGCCCAGCACAAGGCCTGCGGCAATGCCGAGTGCACTGCCGATAGCGAAACCGGCGAGGTCACGGCCGAGGCTGGCAAGGACATCCAGGATGAGATCGCCTTGCCGGAACTCCGCGATGGCGCGGGCGGCCACATCCTCCAAGGGCGGCAGGAATTTGATGTCGACCCACCCCAGATGACTGGCTGCTTCCCACAACGCCAGCAAAGCGAGGGGCAGGACGAAGCCGCGCGCGTGTTTTTTCGTGAGCTTCATGAGGCACGCAACTGCCAGCGTTGCAGATGTCTCTCGACCCGGCCCAGGACCCAATCGGCGCTGACGCCGATGATGCCTATGAGCAGCATGCTGGTGATGACCAGCTCCAACTGGAAGAGCTGCCGCCCATAGGCCATGAGATAGCCAAGACCCTCGGTCGAGGCCAGCAGTTCGACCGCGACCAGGGTCTGCCAGGAATTCGAGGCACCCTCGCGCAGGCCCGTGAAGATCGCCGGCACCGAGGCCGGCAGGATGATTGTGGAGAGTGTCGACCAGCGGCCAAAGGTAAAGGCCCGGCCTACCTCGCGATAGGCCGATGGCACATCGCGGATGCCCTGATAGGCGCCGAGCGCCACAGGGATAAACGCAGCCAAGGCAATGACGATGGTCTTCAATCCTTCGTCGATGCCGACCAGGACGATGAGGAGCGGTATCCACCCCACGATCGGCACCTGACTGATCGCAAGGAAGAGCGGATCGATATAATCGTGAAGCCGCTTTGAGAGACCCATGGCGGCGCCGATGAGGATGCCGATACCGGCGCCCAGCGCAAAGCCGCGCAACACGCGCGTTATGCTGATGAGACTGTCGCCCCACAGACTGCCATCGGCGGCATAATCATGGATCGTCTGCCAGACGATCTCGGGGGCGGGCAGGATCTGTTCCGGCAGCCAGCCAAAGACGGCGGAGGCCTGCCAGGCGATCAGCAGGAACACGGGAAAGGAAAGGCCGAGCGCAATATCGCCCCAGCGAATCTGCGACAGGAAAGCAGGGCGGGCAGCATTTCCGCGATCGCCCAGCTGATCATGATGATCATACCGGCCCTCGATCCCAAGATCGAGCTGCGATGTCAGGATATGCTGCCCGCTGGTCATTATTGGGCTGCCACTTCGACGCGGCCCGACGAAACCTTTTTGCCGTCGGCATCGTAGCGGGGCCAGTAATCCTCGAGACCCAGCTCCTTCAACGCCGTGTTGAGATATTGCGGCGCGAGCCAGCTGTCGATATCGACGTCCTTCTTGATGAGGCCGTATTGCTTGGCCTTCGCCGCCTTTTCCTTGTAGCGCGCGATGATGAAATCATCGAGCACAGCCGTATTACGCCGGGCGAGGGGCTGGCCGTCAAAATCTTCGGCGAAGCTTGCGGCCGGCACGCCGGATTTGGCCCAGGCATCGAACACCGCCTGCCGGTTGGCTTCGTCGGAACCCCAGGCTGCGGCCTTCACGAAAGCCGTGGTGATACGCTGGGTCAGGTCGGGATGCTTCTGTTCAAAATCCTCGGTCACAAAGACCGCGGAGTTAGTACCGAAGATCGGCTTGTCCTCTTTGGAGGCATAGACGATCTTGACGATGCCGCGCTTGGCGAGATCGAGATATTCCTCGCCACCGAAGGAGGCATCGACATTGCCGGCAGCCAGCGCCGCCGTGGAATCGCCTGTCGTCAGGCTGACGAAGCGGATGTCCTTTTCGGTGAGCTTATGCGCTTCCAGGACAGCATCTGTGGCGATCTGCAGATTGGTGCCGCGGAACTGCGCCACCTTCTTCCCCTTGAGATCGCCGATATTCTTGATCTCGGAATTGGGCGCGACCGCGAGATAAAGAGAGCCGCGTTCAGAGGCCGGCAGCAACAGCCTGGTCTTGAGGCCCCGCGACCGGCCAACGATCGAGGGCAGATCGCCAAGGCCTGCCGCGATGTCGAGCTTTTCGGCCGCCAGCGATTCATTCAGTTCCGGACCGGCACCCCGGAAATAGGTCCATTCGATCTTGATGTCCTTGTCGTTCTTGAACTCATTCTCCAGATACTCGCCGACGCGGGCGAGGCTCACGGAATCGCCATAGCCATAAGGGCGGTTGTCGACGCCCACACCGGGATAGCCGACGCGGATCACGGTTTCCTCGGCGAAGGCGGCGCTGCCAAGAGCGACCGATCCAAGGCCGATGGCCAACACGGCCAGATGTTTCAATTTCATGAGACAAGACTCCTCTGTTGCCGGCTGCGAGGGTCGCGGGCGGCTGGATGGTGGATGGATTGGGGAGGCGCTGGGTTAGCTGCCGGCGCTACATCGTTGCGTGAGAATGCTTATCATGCGCCGCATTATTCTGCGGCCTGGCGGGCCTGGGTACGCAGCGTCCTTGTGACCGAGCGGCGGCCGTCGGTGCTGATCGGAACATCGCCCGCCACGGTCGAACGGCGGACGATGCGGCTCTGATCGCCGTAATCGTTGATGGCGTAATGCTGGGTCGCCTGATTATCCCAGATCGCGACATCGCCCTTGCGCCAGTTCCAGCGCACCGTGTTCTCCAGCCGGATTACATGGTTCTGCAGCAGGCTGAAGAGGGAGGCCGAATCGATATTGGAATGACCGACGAACCGCTGGATGAAATAGCCCAGAACCAAGGACTTCTCACCGGTATCGGGATGGATGCGCACGACCGGATGTTCGGTTTCATAGGCGGTCGAGGCGAAGACGTCTTCGTAATGCTTGCGTTCCGCGTCGGTCGCCTTCGGGCGCTGGGCGGCATAGTCATACTTGTTGCTGTGGACCGCCCAAAGATTGTCGGCGAGCTGTTTCAGCTGTGGCGTCAGATCGTCATAGGCGGCAACCGTATTCGCCCAGACCGTGTCGCCGCCATAGGCCGGGATCTCGACGGCGCGCAGGATCGAATATTTCGGATAGGCGTCGACGAAGGTGACGTCGGTGTGCCATTGGTCGGCCTTGCCGTTGCCACGTACGGCGTCCAATTCCAGGATGGCGTTCGATCCGTCGCGCACCTTTTCCGTGGGATGCGGCACCAAATCACCGAACAGACAGGCAAAGCGCTCCTGGGTCGCATCATCGAGATGGCCCTGGCCGCGGAAGAACACCACGCGATGCTTGCGCAGCACCTCGCGGATCCCTTCCACCCGTTCCGGCGATAAATCGCCATCGAGGCTGACATCGAGAATTTCGGCACCGATCCGGCCGGCAAGGCGACGGATGGGCAATACTTCAAATTTGGTCACTTCCTTGAGCGCAGCGGTCATAATGTCTCTCCTCGAATCTGAGCGTGGGGCTCTGGGTTGGGATTATTCGGCGGCGGCGCGGGAACTGCTCGCCGCCACATGCTTGGGGAAAGGCAGGCCGAGATTTTCGCGCAGCGTGCGGCCTTCATAGTCGGTGCGGAACAAGCCACGTCGGCGCAGCTCCGGCAGGACCAGTTCGATGAAATCGTCGAGGCCGCCAGGCACGGTCGGCGGCATGATGTTGAAACCGTCGGCGCCGCCTTTGAGGAAGCGCTCCTCAAGCTCGTCGACGATCTGTTCAGCGGTACCAACCAACTGCCAATGGCCGCGAGCACCAGCGACGCGCAGATAGAGCTCGCGGATGCTGAGATTCTCGCGCCGCGCCAGATCGATGAACAATTGCTGGCGGCTCTTGCTGGCATTGGATTCAGGTAAATCCGGCAAGGGCCCATCGACCGGATAGGCCGAGAGATCGAAATTGCCGATATAGGTCGAGAGCAATGCCAGGCCAACATCCGGATGGATCAGATTCTGCAGCTGCTCGAACTTGTCCTGCGCTTCGGCCTCGCTGCGGCCGACCACCGGGAACACGCCCGGCATTACCTTGAGATCGTCGGCATGGCGGCCATATTTCGGCAGACGCGCCTTAAGGTCGGCATAGAAGGATTGTGCATCGCCTAGCGTGCGCTGGGCAGTGAAAACCACTTCCGCCGTGCGCGCCGCCAATTCCTTGCCGACTTCGGATGAGCCGGCCTGGATCAGCACCGGATGTCCCTGGGGCGAGCGCGCCACGTTCAAGGGGCCGCGCACCTGAAAATGCTTGCCCTGATGGTTGAGGATGTGGAGCTTTGCCGGATCGAAGAAGCGGCCGCTCTCCTTGTCGCGCAGGAAGGCATCGTCTTCCCAGCTGTTCCACAGGCCCAGCACGACATCGGCAAATTCATTGGCGCGGTCGTAGCGGTCGGCATGCAGCAGGCCACTCTTCGGGTTGAAGTTCTGCGCCTCGATCCCGTCCGATGAGGTCACCAGGTTCCAGCCTGCCCGGCCCTGGCTCAACTGGTCCAACGAGGCGAAATAGCGCGCAAGGTTGAAGGGTTCCGTGAAACTGGTCGAGGCGGTTGCGACCAGACCGATGCGCTCGGTCACCGCCGACAGAGCGGAGAGCAAGGTGATGGGCTCGAACCCGTTCGACCATTCATCAACGCGGCTCAAGGCATTGATGCGGCTTTCACCGACGCCGACACCGTCAGCCAGAAAGATGAGATCGAATTTAGCGCGCTCCGCGGCCTGGGCGAATTTGACACGATAGGCGAAGTCCGTCGTCGCCGTTGCCAAGACATCCGGGTGCCGCCAGGCCGCCACGTGATGCCCACCGGGATACATGAAGGCCCCCAACTTCATTTCTCTGGGCTTCATTTGTCTTTGTTGAGCCATCGCCGCCTCGATTTAAAAACGTGCTGTCGATCAGCGACAGCAGCACCGTTTCATAAATCTCTATTTAGGCGATGGGATAAAGCGAGGAATTCTGGCGCACAGCGTAAGGAAAACTGGGGAGGTTCTACACCTGAACGCGCGGTCAATAGCGCGCGACGTCGAAACCCCGTTTCTGCAACATCGATTGCAGCGAATCCTTGCCGGCAAGATGGGCCGCACCGACGGCGATGAAATGCGTGCCGCCGCTTTGCATGAGATTGGTGATCTGCTTTGCCCAATTGGCATTGCGATCGGTGAGAAGATGCCGATAGAAGAGCTGATCCGCCTCGGTCATCGTCTCCGCCTGCAGCAAGGCGCCGAGCCCGTCAACATCGCCGGCAAGCCAGGCCGTGGAAATCTTGTCGATCATCGCAGCTGCATCGGGCTGCGCTGCAAGCAACTGGCTCAGCATTGCCAATTCTATTTTCGGCGGCAGGCCGGCCATGAAGGAAAGCTGCTCCTGCGCCGTCTCCAATCCCTTGACCGGCTTGCCGATGGATTTGGCGTCCGACAGCAATTGATTGTCGACCCCTTGGTCTGATTCATATCCAGCCTGCTGCATCGGCGTGCCGCTCAGCTTCATGGCCGCGAACCAGGGGCGCATCGATTCGAATTCGACCAACGGAATGCCGACACGCTTGGCGGCTTCGCGCAGCCGCTGCCATTCTTCCGGTGTCAGCTTGGTGGAGAGGGGATGGACGGGATCCTTGCCGTACTTCCACAGATCCGCCTGGCTCAAGCTGCCTTTGCTGCCATCGGCGATTTCGAGCCACAGCGCGTCGCTTGACTTCAACGCGCTGGCAATCTTGTCGGAGCGCCAATCGGTGCCGGGCTTGAGGAGATGCACTGTGCCGAGCAGATAGATCGTGGTGTCGGCATCCTTCACCACCCACATGGCCGGGTCTGCCGTGGCAGCGCCGGCAAAGGGCAGGAGTGCGGCGAGGGTCGCAAGGCAGCCCAGCAGAGCCTGCCGGGCAGCATTGATCAGGCGATTCACATCAAGGCGCAAGGCAGGAACCCCCGGCTGGACAAGGCGCCTAGCTATATGGGTCCGGAAAGGCCTGCTGCCAAGGGGGCGCCCGGAAGGGAGGGCTGTCAGCCCTGATGACGCCAGCGCTTGACGATGTCGTTGAGGGCGGCGGCATCCAGCTGGTCCTGCTGCCAGGCGCTGGCAAAGGGCGCCGTGCGGCTGTGGGGCTGATGTTCATCGGCCAACCGGTCGAAATCGATGCGGGTCGGCAGGGGGACACCCTCACCCACCGCGATCGCCTGGCCGTTGCGCAAGGATGGCAGCTCGCTCATCAGGCCGAGGCTCGATTCCGGTAGCGCTGCCGCCAGGAATTCCTGATCCTTCTGACTGGTCATGCGCAGCGCGAAGATGGTGCTGCATTGCGAGAGCACCGTCGTGTCCAGTTCCGATGGACGCTGGCTGATCAAGCAGAGCGACACGCCATATTTGCGGCCTTCCTTGGCGATGCGCGAGAGCGCCCGCTTGGTCGGCTCGAACCCAGCGCGCTCATCCGCCGGCGCATAGCGATGCGCTTCCTCGCACACCAGAAGCACCGGTGCCTTCTGCTCGCTCCACAAGGCGAAATCGAAACTCATCCGGCACAGCAGCGAGACGACAACGTTAAGGATTTCCGCCGGCACGCCGGACGTATCCAGGACCGTCACCGGCTTGCCACCCACCGGCACGCGGAACAGGCGCCCCAGAATCTTCGCCATATTGTCGCGCGTGACCATGCCCTGAAGCGCGCTGCTGGTGCCACCACCCCCGGAAACTCCACTGGGAAACATGAAAGCCAAGCGCCGGTCGGCCTGCATATGCGCGAAACGTTCCTTGATGCGGTGATAGGCAGCCATGTCGGCCGGCCGGTCGAGCTTGCCCAGGATCGCATCGATGATCTTGGCGATGTCCGAGAGACGGTAAGGGACCGGCGTGTCGATGGTGATCTGCAGCGCTGCGTCCGCATCCTGCACCATGTTGCGCTTGGCCTGCGTTACCACCTGGTTCAGCAGCACCGCATCAGCGTCTGGCTGTGGACTGCCCGTGCCGATCACCATTTCCCGCAGCTCTTCGAAGTTGAGCAGCCAGTAGGGCAATTCGAGATCGGCAGGCGTCACGATCTCCGCCCGGTCCTTGAAGGCGGCTGCATATTCGTTGTGCGGATCGAGAATGACGATATGCGCGTTGGCATGCTGGCTGAGCAGGGCGCGGAGGATGGTGACGATGGCGCAGGATTTGCCGGCGCCCGTCGTGCCCAGCACGGCAAAATGCTTGCCGAGCAATTCCGTCGGCATGATTTCGGCCGGGATCGTGTGATCCTGATGCAGGGCGCCGATGCGTGCGCTCCGCTGCGTGGTGTCGACGGGGCGCGTGAAGACGCGCCGCAGATCCTCGCTACTGGCCCGCGCCATCACATCGTCGAGGGTCGGAAATGTCGAGACGCCGCGCTGGAAGAGTGCGTTGCCACCACCGCGATGGTCGATCTCACCCACCAGTTCCACATCGACGCGGCGCATTTCCTGCTCGCGATGCGACGGGTTATCGATGCTGATGCCGGTCACGAAGCCGAACACGGTCGATTGCTCGGTCACGATCTTGATGAGTTCGCCGATGTGAGGCCCGCGCGCGGCACCGCCATCGCGTTCCAGCAAGCCAACGACTTTTGCGCCGGAGACCGCGATCACCCGCCCTAATTTTGCGGCGGGGGCTGCCGTCGGCAGGGTTGCGGCGGCAATGTTGACGGGTAGGGCACTCATGGACGGCGCTCCGGGTACAACTTACACATGCGGTATGAGAGCGATGATCCTACAACGGGAATCGTTTCAATACTATTTATTGAACGCATACATAAATGTGCGTGAGGGCAATTGTCCTACCCGATCTAAGAGTCGGGGGCTTAGAGCTTCACCCAATCCTCGATCAGGCGGCGGGAAATCGAATCGGCACGCGGCAGACGAAAAGTCTCGTTTTCCGGCGAGTTCAGCAGTTCCATGCGCGTCATCCAGCGCGCCGATTCGATCTCGCCATCATGGAGATCGAATTTCTCCGTATCGGCTTCGGCGGTAAAACCCAGCATCAGCGAGGCCGGGAACGGCCAGGGCTGCGAGCCGAAATAGCGCACATCGCGGACCCGCAACCCTACTTCCTCGAACACCTCGCGCGCCACCGCATCCTCCAGCGCCTCGCCCGGTTCGACGAAGCCCGCCAGCACCGAATGCATGCCCTGCGCCCACATGCCTTGCCGCGCCATCAGGATCTTGTTGCCGCAGGTAACGCGCATGATGACGGCGGGATCTGTCCGGGGAAATTGCACCGTCGCGCAATCGCGATCGGTGCATTGCCGCTGATGCCCCGCGGCCTTCACCTCGGTGGGGGCGCCGCACACGCCACAATAACGATGGCGCTGATGCCAATAGGCCAGACCGCGCGCATAGGCGAGCAACGCTCCATCCCGCTGCGGCAGCAACGGACCGATGCCGCGCAGTTCCTGGAAATCGCCGAGCTCGGTCGCGCTGTTTTCATCGAGCACGGAAAGATCGAGCGCAAAATGCGCGATCCCCTCTTCGACCCCCAGCAATATGACGGTTTCGGCCTGGGCGACGATATCGGCCTGGGCGACCGGGTCCAGCAACCGCAATTTCGGTACCGTATCGGGCAACACCAAATGACGCAGCCGCCAGACGGGGTAGAGCCGGCTCGTCGGATCGGCCAGGCGCGCCTTCAGCCAGCCATGGTCTTCGCGATGTTGGGCGCTGCGGTCGAAATCGCCGGTGGCATAAAAATAAGTGTGCATGTCACAGATTCGTTAATTCGGCGGCGTAATCGGCTGGGGCCCCACCTATCCCTTGACGGGAAGATTGTCAGGACACATTTACCGTAACGGTCCTGCTGGTAAGCTAACAGCTTAGCAATTTGACCTTTTCGGCGCTTCAGTCGATCATGCGGCAATTGTTTTGATCATCAGGTTGTTATACTTGCCATGAGCATCACGCGGCGGCAATTGCTCTCGAACATGGCCGGCACCTTTGCGCTGACAGCGGGTGCGGGACTTGTCCTTTCTGTTTCCGGCAATCGGGCCTTTGCGGAATCGCAGCAGGCCTCGGCGGAAGCGGGGTTTACCTTCGCGCCACCCGAAGGCCGCTTCATTTATACCATCACCCGCGATGGTGACCCGATCGGCACGCAAAAGCTCGACTTCATGCATGACGGCAACAACCGGCTGACCGTGATCACCGACGTCGAGATCGACGTGCGCATGCTGGGCCTGAGCTTCTACAAATTCACCCAGCATATCGAAGAGAAGTGGCAGGACGGCGTCTTGCAGGGGCTTCTTTCGCAAACCAATGACGATGGCGAAGAGCGCAATGTGGATTTGAAGCGCGACGGTGACCGCCTGAAAGGCGTCTACAACGCCAAGAAGCGCGATGTTCCGGGCGATCTCATCCCCAGCACCCTGTGGCATCCCGATGCCATCAGGCAAAAGACCGTGCTCGACACCGTGCGGGCGCGCCAGCATCAGGTGATGGTCGACGACAAGGGCGAAGGGATGCTGATGCTGCCGGCGGGCCAAGTAACGGCGCGGCACTTCTCCTTCACCGGTGAGCTCAACCGCGATGTCTGGTATGGGCCGGACGGAATCATCCTGCAGGCCGAAATGAAGGCCAAGGACGGTTCCATCATCCGCCAGCAATTGCTCGATCGACCTTAGATAGTCGGGCCCCGAAGCTGGGCCCGCCATCCCACATCATCATCGAGGAAGATTCCATGCTTTGGCTCGTCAACGGGCAGATCTGCGACGTCGAGACCGGCCGCGTGCAACGCCTCGATCTTGGTGTCACGCTGGAGCCCGTGGATCGTGGCCGCATCACCACCGTGACCAAGAAAGCCAAGCCCAAGGCGGACGACCGAATCATCGACATGTCCGGCCTTTATCTGCTGCCGGGCCTCATCGATTGCCATGTGCATCTGGTCATGAAGCCCGAAGACGATGTCGCCGACATGCAGCGCCGCACCGATGCCGGCATCGCCCTTTACGCCGCGAACGCTGCAGCCAACACACTCCTCGGCGGCACCACCACGGCACGCGATTGCGGTGGCTGGAACTATGTCGAGATGGCGCTCCGCAATTCGATCGAGAGCGGCGAATCGATTGGCCCGCGCCTCTATCTCTCCGGCCGCATCCTCTCCATGACCGCACCCGGCATGTTCGATTATCCCGGCATGTATGAAGTGGCCGACGGACCAGAGGCCGTCAAGGCGGCAGCGCGCAAGCAATTGGCCATGGGTGCGGATTTCATCAAGCTGATGGCGTCCGGCGCGTTCCTCGCGCCAGAGCGCGAGGATCCGCGATCGACGCAATACACGATTGAGGAAATCAAGGCCGCGGTCGATGTCGCCCGGACGCAATTCAAGCATGTGGCAGCACACGCCCATGCTGCCGACGGCATCCGCCACGCCGTGGCGGCTGGTGTCGACAGTATCGAGCATGGCAGCTTCGCCGACACGGCCGCCCTCAAGCTGATGGCTAGCCAAGGTACCTATCTGGTGCCGACCCTTTGCTCGCTGACGTCGTTCCTGCGCGATGATGTGGCCATGGCCGCCACCCGCCCACATTGGCGCGAACGCCTTGTCTCGACCGGCGACGCTTTCCTGGAAACGATGCGGGAGGCGCATCGGCTAGGCGTCCCCTTTGCCATGGGGTCGGATGCCGGGACACCCGGCAATCATCACGGCGGCAATGCCGATGAAGCGGTCGATATGGTCCTGGAAGTCGGCATGAGCCCGGCGGAGTCCCTACGCGCCTCGACCCTCAATCCGGCCGTGCTGCTGCGCCAGGAGGAGCATCTGGGGACTCTGCAGGAGGGGCGTTTTGCCGACATCCTGGCCTGTGCCGAGAACCCGTTCCGCGACATCACCGCCGTGAAGCGTCTCAAGATGGTCATGAAAGGCGGCGTAAGCTATCGCGGCCTGGGGATCGCAACGGCGGCCTGATACCCCAAGAGGCTGAATTACAACGATAATTTATTGCGGCAATTCGGCAGTTGCGCGGAGTGGGTGGATTCTTGCTATAAGCTCGCCCGGGAGGTTGGTGGCGGACGTATGTCTCGCCAACCCGGTCAGGTCCGGAAGGAAGCAGCCGTAACGAGTTTGCATGCGGGTCGCAGGCCAGCCTCCCACCTCCCTTTTCCCAAAAATTCTCCATCCGAATAGGTGGCGCTGCCGTTAAGATTGCTGGCGCCGCTGTCCGATTTTTTGTACCAACTCACAGACACTTTTCCTTCCGGGCAAAGACCAGTGCCAAAGACCAGCGATGAGTGAAAACGAGGGGCCGATTCAGGCGGGTGGCAATGATGCCAACGGGCATTATCGCGTCCTTGCCCGCAAATACCGCCCGAGCGATTTTGCCGGCCTGGTCGGCCAGGAAGCCCTGGTCCGCACGCTGACCAACGCCATCGCCGCCGGGCGCCTCGCCCACGCCTTCATGCTGACCGGTGTGCGCGGTGTCGGCAAGACCACCACCGCCCGCATCCTGGCGCGCGCTTTCAACTGCGTCGGCCTCGATGGCAGCGGCGGTCCCACCGCCAGCCCCTGCGGCCAGTGCGAACATTGCGTGGCGATTGCCGAAGACCGTCATGTCGATGTCATCGAGATGGATGCCGCGAGCCGCACCGGTGTCGGTGATATTCGCGAGCTCATCGAGGGTGTGCGCTACCGGCCGGTGAGCGCGCGCTACAAAGTCTATATCATCGACGAAGTGCACATGCTCTCCAACAACGCCTTCAACGCGCTGTTGAAGACGCTGGAAGAACCGCCGGCCCATGTGAAGTTTGTCTTCGCCACCACGGAAATCCGCAAGGTGCCGGTGACGGTCCTATCGCGCTGCCAGCGTTTCGATTTGCGCCGCATCGAGGCCGATGTGCTGGCAGCCCATTTCACGCGCATCGTGGCGGCCGAGAATGTCGCCGTGGAGCCCAATGCGCTGGCGCTCATTGCGCGCGCCGCAGATGGTTCGGCGCGCGACGGCCTGTCGCTGCTCGACCAGGCGATCGCCATGGCGGAAGGGTCGGTCAGCGAAAACCAGATCCGCGAGATGCTGGGCCTCTCTGACCGCACGCAGCTCTTTGATCTTTACGAAGCGGTCATGGGTGGCGAGGCAGCCAGGGCGCTCGATCTGTTGGGCACCATGTACCGTGCCGGCGCGGATCCCATCGTCGTCGTGCAGGATCTCCTCGATCTCACGCATCTCCTCACGCGCGCCAAGATTTCCGCCGAGGTGCTCGCCCAGCCGACCCTGCCGGAAGCCGAGCGCAAGCGCGGCGCGGAACTGGCGCAGAAGCTTTCGATGCCCGTACTGGCGCGCACATGGCAGATGTTGCTCAAAGGTCTCGGCGAAGCGCAGGCGGCCCCGCAGGCGCTGGCCGCGGTCGAGATGGCCTTGATCCGATTGATGCATGTCGCCGATCTGCCGACACCGGGCGATCTGGTGAAGCGGTTGAGTGCCGGCCAGGGTGCAGCAGCACCCAGCGGCGCGGCATCTGCCGGAAATGGTACCCGCAACGGCAACGGTGCCGGGACATCGGCGATTGCGTCGAGTTACGTCGGCAACGGTAATTCAGGTGGATCCCGCACCCAGGCGCAGGGCTCGGCCATGCGCATGGAACTGGTGCCGCAGGAAGCACCGCCAGCATTGGGCCATACGGCTGCGAAGCCGGATGCCGCCACGTTGGCCGATCCGCGCAGCTTCGACGATATCGTGGCTTTGTTCCGCGCCAAGCGCGAAGCCATTTTGCTGACACACCTGCTTTCGGACGTGCATCTGGTGCATTTCGAGGCCGGGCGCATCGAGTTCCGCCCCTCGGAGCGGGCACCGACCAATCTTGCCAACCGTATCGCCGGCTGCCTCAATGAATGGACCGGCAAGCGCTGGCTGGTCTCGCTCTCCAACGCCGCCGGTGAAGCGACGCTGAAGCAGCAGGAGGCCGCCGCCGTCGCCGAGCGCAAGCGGCAGGCTGCCGAACATCCGCTGGTGCAGGCCGTCCTGAAAGCCTTTCCCGGCGCCAGCATCGAAGATGTGCGCGACTTGATCGACGCCGCTGCCGCCACCAGTTCAGATGCTGATAGCGATGCGCCGGATGCGGAAAGCGCCGGCGCTGAAATTGACTTCCCGATTGGAGACGATGAGTTATGAAGAATCTCGGCCAGATGATGAAACAGGCCCAGCAGATGCAGTCGAAGATGGCTGAGATGCAGGCGGCCCTGGAGCAAGCCGAAGTGACAGGCCAATCCGCCGGCGGCATGGTCAGCATCGTCATGACCGCCAAGGGTGAACCCAAGCGCGTGAAGATCGACCCCTCGCTCGTCAATCCGGCGGAAGTCGAGGTGCTGGAAGACCTGATCAGCGCCGCCTTGCGCGATGCCCGCGGCAAGGCCGAGGTCTACATCTCCGAGGAAATGGGCAAGGTAACGGGCGGCTTGCCCCTGCCACCGGGATTCAAGCTGCCGTTTTGATCGATCACGGTCCCGGTTGGTGAAAGCTTTCAGTCACTACCCCCCTCCCCAGCCCTCCCCCTCAAGGGGGGAGGGAGCGTTCTTTCTATTCCCCTCCCCCCTTGAGGGGGAGGGTCAGGGAGGGGGGTATCTCACTGCCAACTCGCTGTGGCCACGCCCATGAACGACATCGACAAACTCATCCAGATCATGGGGCGACTGCCGGGGTTGGGGCCGCGGTCGGCGCGGCGGGCCGTGCTGCATCTCCTGAAGAAGCGCGAGACGCTGCTGCATCCCTTCATCAACGCGCTGGGCGATGTCGCGGCCAATGTGAAGACTTGCACCGTCTGCGGCAATCTCGATGCCGCCGACCCCTGCACCATCTGCCGCGACACCGGGCGCGACGCGACGCAGCTCTGTGTCGTTGCCGATGTCGGCGATCTGTGGGCGCTGGAGCGCATCGCCACCTTCAAGGGGCGCTATCATGTGCTGGGCGGCGTCCTGTCGGCCCTCGATGGTATCGGACCGGAACAGCTCTCCATCGGGCCGCTTTTGCGCCGGATCGAGGGTGGCGAGGTGAAGGAGGTCATCCTGGCCCTTGGCGCCACCGTCGATGGCCAGACCACGGCGCATTATCTGGGTGACCGGCTGCAGCCCTTCAATCTTGCCATTTCGCGCCTTGCCCATGGCGTTCCGGTGGGTGGCGAGCTCGATTATCTCGACGACGGCACCCTCATCCAGGCGATGAAAGCCCGCCAGAAGCTGTAAACGGGCCTAAACCCGGCAAATCTGGCCCGATCCTTGCATTTCCAGTAGGATCACGGGACGCAACGTAAAGGCTTAAGACATTGGCCGAGCTGGAACCACCGCTGCCGCGCAAGGAAAGGCGGGCGCATAGGCGCCCCTTGCCGCTGCCGGAGGTCAAATTCGTGCCGGCCGGCAATCCCAGCCTACCGACCTTCGTCAGCCTGATGCTGATGATCACCACCTTCATGATCGTGCTCACCAGCATTTCGCTGCACGAGAACACCCGCATGCGCGCCCTGATGTCGAGCGTGAACGAAGCCTTTGCTGGCGTTCCCGGGGCCGCTTCGGCCGGCGAGGAAGCCGCCGCCAAGGAGAAATTGCTGGGCCAGATCGTGACTGGGTTCAAGACGGCCGTGCCGCTCGCCAATGTCGACGCCGCAGCAGGCGGCGACCGGCTGGAACTGACCCTGCCGCTGGATGCCGTCCTCGACACCGCAAACGGCATCGTCACCAGCGAGTTCGACAGTGGCATGAAGGCCATGGCGGCGGCGCTCGCCAAGAAGCCGGCCGATGTCGATTACGATCTGGAAATCCGCTTCGATGACAGCGCTCTCGGCAACGCCCATGCCGCGGCCATCGCTGCTGCCGCGATCAAGGGTGGCATCGCGCCATCGCATCTGTCGCTCGCCACCGGCCTGGTCAAAGCCGATCTCGATAGTGCGCATAATCTGGCGGTCCTGGTGAAGCTCGACCCCATTGCGGCGCCACCCGGCAAGGCGCCGCTCAGCACAGCACCGCTTATCACAGCACCGGCCGATTCATCGGGAGCACCCTGAGATCATGTCAGGCGACAATTTCATCCGCGCTGGCGAGATGCGCCGGGAAGAGATCAAGCAGCCGGTCTGGCTGATGAGCTTTGCCGATTTCGCCGGCTGCCTGCTGGCGAGCTTCGTGCTGCTTTATTCGCTGGCCCAGACCGACCGCGAGCGCATGCAGGCGGCGTTCGGCATCGAAGCCGGCCCCAAGGTCGAAGCCGGGACGGAGGGCGGTGCCGCCGACAAGTCGATGAAGGCGAAGCCGGTCGAGGACGGCAAGAACACCGATTACCTGGCGAGCCTGCTGCAGACCAAGATCGATGCAGTGCCGGCCCTTGCCGACATCGCGGTGATTCCCTTGGCTGACAAGATCGCCCTCGACCTGCCGATCACGCGGCTCAACATCGATGCCACAAATGCAGGCCGCGCCGACGATCTTCTCTTTGCCCTGGCCGGGCTGCTTTCCGTCATTCCCAATGAGAGCGCCATCACGACCGAGCTGCCCTTTGTCCCCGACGGCGAGAATTGGACCAAAGGCATCAGCCTTGCCAATGCCCTGGCGCAGAAGCTGCGGGATTCCGGGGCGCCGGATGGCCTCGTTGCCCGCACCGCCGTCAGCAGTGACAGTACGGCGCATGTCCGCGCAGTCATTTTCCGCGATGCGGAAGAGCCCTGAAACATTCCGGTAACGCGCACGCAAAAGTGATGGCCGTTACTTGAGCCGCACGTGGCGCCTGTCATAGTCTTGCCGCATTCCAACCCCATTTCTAGTCACGCAATTCTCGTCAGATCACTCGATAAAGGAATTCCCCATGCGCTCCCTTCTCGCCGCCGGCACCGCCTTGGCCCTCGCCCTCACTGCCACGACGGCAGCCAGTATTTCCGTTGCCTGGGCGGAGACCGCCGTTACCACGGACACGCAGACCGGCATTGCCGTCACCATCTACAACCAGGATCTGGCGCTCATTCGCGATTCGCGCAATGTGCCCGTGGTGGCCGGCGAGAATGACATCGCCTTCATCGATGTGGCAGCCGGCATGCGGCCGGAGACGGCGTTGCTGAATTCCGCCGGCGGTGCTCTTGATGTGCTGGAGCAGAATTTCGATTTTGATCTGCTGACGCCGCAGAAACTGCTGGAGAAATCCGTTGGCCAGACGATTCGTGTCTTCCGCACCAATCCGGAAACCGGCGAGGACAGCAGCGAAGAGGCCGAAGTCTTGTCCGTGGCCGACGGCCAGGCCGTGCTGAAGATCGGTGACCGCATTGAAACCGCGGTCCCGGGCCGTTTCGTCTATGCGGGTGTCCCTGCCAATCTGCGCGCGCGGCCGACCCTGGTGGTGAAGGCCAATGCCGAGAAGGCCGGCGATATCGCGGTCGATCTTTCCTATCTCAGCCGCGGCCTCTCATGGTCGGCGGATTACGTGGTCGACCTGGCGCCGGATGAGAAGACCGTCAACATCAACGGGCTGGTGACGCTGACCAATCAGAGCGGTGTTACCTACAAGGATGCAAAGCTGCAGCTGGTGGCCGGCAATGTGAATCAGGTGCAGCCCATGTTGGAGCGGGCTTCCGGTGGCGTGATGGCCATGGACGCCATGCCGGCGGCACCCAAGATGATCGAGCAGGCAGCGTTCGAATATCACCTCTATACGCTCGAGCGCCCGACGACCTTGAAGGAGAACCAGACCAAACAGGTTGCCATGCTGGCGGCCAGCGATGTCCCCGTCGAGAAGCAATATCTCATCACCAACAGCGCCAATGTCTGGGGCAATTACGGTTATAATTTCGGCGAAGGCCCGCGCCAGAATGCCGCCGTCAAACTGAAATTCAAGAATGAAGAGAAGGCGCATCTTGGGCTGCCGCTCCCGGCCGGTGTCATTCGCGTCTACAAGAAGGACAGCGCGGGCAATGCCCTCTTCGTCGGCGAGGATCATATCGACCATACGCCGAAGAACGAACGCGTCGACCTCACCTTGGGTGAAGCCTTCGACATCACCGCGCGCGCCAAGCAGACCGATTACAGCAAGCTTGCCGACGATCTCTATGAGAATTCCTACGAGATCGAAATCAAGAATGCGAAGAAGGAAAAGGTCACCGTCGATCTCCGCGAAGCCATCCCCGGCGATTGGAAGATGACCCAGGAATCACAACCTCACGAGAAGCTCGATTCCAGCACGGCGGGCTGGCAGGTCGAGGTCCCGGCGGAAGGGTCGACGGTGGTGAAATATACGGTGCGGATTAAGTTGTAAGAGCGGGACTGATCCCGCCACCCCCTCTCCCCCACGTTGGGGGGAGGGAGTTGCAGCCGACTGGTTGAGATGCTGCGTATCATGCTCGCTCGAGTCCCCTCCCCCCAACGTGGGGGAGGGTTAGGGAGAGGGGGCCTTCTCTGCCACGACTCACTTCCCAGCAAACGTCACTTCCGGATCCAGCACCTTCGAGAGTTCCCAGGGTGTCCAGATCCAGGTCGCCTGCATCTGCTCGACGAAGTCGCGCCAGAAGTCGCGCTTGCCTTTGACTTCCGCCGGCCAGCCCTTGTCGAAGAGAGCGGCTGCCAGATCGGCGTGTCCGCTATAGACGAGATCGAGCAAGTCGCTCCAGATGACGGAATCAAGCTCGCCCTTGGTCTGCGGCCGCTCGGTGGCTGTCATCGGCACATAAGGGCCGCCGAAAGCCAGCACCGCTGTTCGCATGTCGGCTGCCAGCTTATCGAGTGTCGCCTGGTCGGGTGTCTCCTTGTACATGGAATCCGACAAGTGATAGCCCTCCGGTGCCCAGTCGAGAATGACGGCACCGCCCGGCGATCCGGCAAAGGAGGTGTTCCAATAGGCAAAGGAATCATCGCCGAACGTCAGGCGTGGCGGGCTGCCAACCCATTCCTGCGACAAGGTCGGTTCGGAATTGCCGATCGCCAATTCCTGCATCTTGAATGCCGGGCCTGGGAAGATCGCATAGAGTGTCGTGCAGCAATGAGCACCACCGGAATAGCTTGAGAGGATGGCGAGCGGCGCCGGTTCGGCGACTGAATAGCCGTCCGGCATTGCCGGCCGCGCCCAGACAATGAAGGCGTTGCCATCGACGATGGCATCAAGGCATGTGTCGCCGCGCTCGATGACGATATATTCCTGCGGCAGTTCACCGTCGGTCACCTCGTCGGTGGATTGCCGCGGATAAAGCGTGATGGAAAGATCACCGACTTGCATCCGGGTCAATGTTTCCGGCCCCAGCGCGCGGCGCTTGGCGAGAGCGGTCCCGTCTTCGACCTTGCAGCCATTGCCCGCCGACATATCGCCAAGGCGGCCGTCGCCCGCCACTTTGGACACATCCTGCGCCCACGCGCCGGAAGCAGCCAGCAAGCCAATGGCGCATAGCAGGGTTGGCAGGGTCGTCGAACGCATCACAGAGTCTTCTCCTTGAACTGGCAGATATCGTGAACGACGCAGACCGCACAATCGGGCGAGCGCGCCTTGCAGACATAGCGGCCGTGCAGGATCAACCAGTGATGGCAATGCTGCTTGTATTTTGCCGGCACGCGTTTCTCCAGCGCGAGCTCCACCGCCAGGACATCCTTGCCCGGCGCCAGGCCCGTGCGGTTGGAGACGCGGAAGATATGTGTGTCGACGGCGATGGTTGGTTCACCAAAAGCGATATTTAAAACGACATTGGCGGTTTTCCGCCCCACGCCCGGCAAGGTTTCCAGGATGGTGCGGTCCGGCGGCACTACGCTGCCATGTTCCGCTATCAGGATTTCCGAGAGCCTGATGACGTTCTTGGCCTTGGTGTTGAAGAGGCCGATGGTCTTGATATGGTCCTTGAGCCGCGCTTCGCCCAGGTGCACCATTTTCTCCGGCGTGTCCACAATCTGGAACAGTTTGGCCGTCGCCTTGTTGACCCCTACATCGGTCGCTTGCGCCGAGAGAACAACGGCCACCAGCAAGGTGTAGGGATTGACATAGTTGAGCTCGCCCTTGGGTTCCGGATTGGCTTTCTGCAGGCGCGCAAAAAACGTCTCGATCTGGTCCTTCTTGAGCATAGCTGGCCTGTGATGCGCGAGGGGGCGGGCTTATTGTGCCGGCAGGTTGTATCGGGTGGGCTTCAGACTATACTTGGCCGCAAGCCAGCGGAAGACGTCACAGCTATGACCGACCCTCAGAACAATGCTGCAGAACGGCCAGCGAATGAACTGCCGGGAGATGAATTGCCGGTGTTCGAGGCGATTCTCTATCCGCATCGTTCCCTGGGAAGGCGCGGCTATCTCATCCTCATTGCCGGGACGGCGCTGATCATGGGCCTTTACGGCCTCACCTTCCTTCTCCTCGGCGCCTGGCCGATCTTCGGTTTCATCGGCGCTGAATGGCTGCTGTTCTGGTTTCTCTTCTCGCGCCATTACCGGGGCGATCGCCGTGCCGAGCGGCTGCGGCTCTATCACGACCGGCTGGTGGTGGAACGGCTGGACGCGAAGGGTCGCTTCACGGCCTTTTCGCTGCAGCCTTATTGGCTGCAAGTCGTCCTCGCCCCAATGGGAAGTTCTGGGGGAAGGCCTGGGGGACGGGCTGGCGAAGCCGAGCCGGACAATGCGCTCTATCTTCGATCCCACGGCAAGCATCTTGAGATCGGCGCTTTTCTGTCAGCCCCCGAACGGCGCGATTTTGCCGGTGAGCTTGCCCGCGTCCTCGACCGCAACCGCCATGCAACGCCGCCTCACGATTCACTGGCCCCGCAACAGAACTGATTTCCGATCATGACCCAAGACAGTACCCCGCCGCAGGCTTCCAATCTGCGCCATCCCGGGCTCGTCGAATATAGCCTGCTGCTGCTACTGGCGTTGGTCTGGGGCTCATCCTTCTTGTTCATCAAGATCGCGGTCAGCAACGGTCTGCCGCCCTTGAGCCTTGCCACCATGCGCATCGCGATCGGCGCGGTCATCCTGCTTGGGCTGGCACGGTTCCGCGGTCAGGCCTGGCCGCGCTGGTCGAAAGTTGAGGCGAATGACGCTGATATTCAGGGTGGCGCCGGGATCTGGCTGCGCCTCACCTTCCTCGGCATCATCGGCAATTCGCTGCCCTTCTTCCTCATCGGCTGGGGCGAGCAGTTCACGACCTCACAATTGGCGGCCATCCTAATGGCGACGATTCCGCTCCTCGTCCTCATCCTCGCCCATCTCATGACCCATGACGAAAAGCTCTCAGGCCCCAAGGTGATCGGCGTCATCTGCGGTTTTGCCGGCGTGGTCGTCCTGGTCGGCGTCGATGCATTGAAGGGCCTGGGAGCACAGGTGATCGGACAGATCAGCATTCTGCTGGGCTGCCTCAGCTATTCCTTTTACGGCGTCAATGCGCGGCGCCTGCCGCAGATGGGGGCCGAGATGACGGTCGGCATCATCTTAGCCTTGGGCTTTCTGTCGATCCTGCCGATCTGGCTGATCGTCGACCAGCCTTGGCAACTCTCACCGTCCGGCGGCGCCTGGTTCGCTGCCTTGTGGCTGGGCCTCCTGTCCACGGCCTTCGGCAATTGGCTGTTCTTCACCCTGATGCGCCGGTCAGGCGCCAGCTTTGGCGCCAACAACAATTTCCTGGTGCCGGTGATGGGCCTGGGCTGGGGCTATTTCGGCTATCACGAAGTGCCGGGCTACAATGCAGTGGTGGCGCTTGCGTTGATTCTGGTGGGGCTCGCCTTGCCGCGGGTCAAGTGGCGGCGGAGAGGCGCTTAGGCGCGATTCTTAGAACCCTCGCCCCGCTTGCGGGGAGAGGGCAGGGTGAGGGGTGGATGGGCGAAGTTCCGGCGTAGCGCCCCTCACCCCAACCCTCTCCCCACTATCGCGGGGCGAGGGAGTTCACCGAGTTATCTCAACCGGCGTTCGCCGCCGGACCACCGACATTGAAGCCGAGCACGTCCTTCATCGTATAGAGGCCCGGGCCTTTGCCTGCGGCCCAGAGGACGGCTTTCACGGCGCCCCGTGCAAAGATCTCGCGGGAGGAGGCCTTGTGGGTGATTTCGACGCGTTCACCGTCGGCTGCGAAGATGACACTGTGATCACCAACGACATCGCCGCCACGCAGCGCTGCAAAACCGATTTCACCTTTCGCCCGCGGGCCTGCCTGGCCGTCGCGGCCGCGCTTGGCGACCCGGCGCAGGGTCGTGCCCCGGCCGCGGGCGGCAGCTTCGCCCAAGGTGAGGGCGGTGCCGGACGGTGCATCGATCTTGTGGCGATGATGCATCTCGATGATCTCGATATCCCAATCGGTGTCGAGGATGCGTGCCATTTCCTCAACCACCTGTTCCAGGAGATTGACGCCCAGCGACATGTTGGAGGCCATGATGATCGGCGCGCGCTGGGCGGCGCGGGCGACGGCCGCCTGCTGGTCGGTGTCGAGACCAGTGGTGCCGATGACGTGTGCGGTGCCGTTCTTGGCCGCAAAGCTTGCGTGCAGGGCCGTGGCCGAGGGGTTGGTGAAATCGATCACCACATCGGCGCTGTCGAACAGCAAGGCCGGATCGTCGCCTACGGTGATGCCGAAAGGCTCGGTGCCGGCGAGGGCGCCAAGATCCATGCCGAGAGCCGGCGAGCCGCGGCGTTCGGTGCCGCCCACGACCAGAACGCCCGGTGCCTGGGCCAGCATTTTCAGGAGCATCTGGCCCATGCGGCCGGCGCAGCCGGCGATGCCGACACGGGTCGCCCCGTTCAATTGCCGCTTCGGCTTGGGGCCGGATGGAGCCACAGCTTTGGCAGCCGCAGGTTTAGCAGGAGCTGGCTTGACTGGAGTCGGCGCTACCTTCGCAGGTGCAGCAACAGCTTTCGCAGCAGGGGCTTTCGCCGGTGGCGCCTTCGTCATAACCGTCTTCGTGGCCGGTGCTTTGGCAGGTGCCGTCTTTGCGGCTTTATCGTTTGTTGGCAAGGGTTTGCTTTTGACAGCCGGGGCCTTCGCCGCAGCATTCTTGCTGCCGACACCGGGCGCTGCCTTGGTGGCGGCCTTGCTCACCGGCCGCTTCGCCTCTGTCTTCCCCGCCATTTTTCCCCCTGAACCAATGTTGGACGAAATCTAGACGAGGTTTACCCAATACGGCAACAGGGCTCGGTAACATGCCGGGAATGCACGGCCGGAGGAACAAGCGCCTAAAGATCGGATGAGATCAGTTGGCCGGCTCACCAGTGAAAGGCTCGCCTGGTTCGGCCGGGAAGATGGCGGTGATGCTGGTGCCCTGGTCGCGGCGGCTTTCGACGGCCAGGGTCCCGCCATGCATTTCAACCAGGTTCTTAACCAAGGCAAGGCCAAGGCCTGTGCCGCGATGCTGGTGGGCGATGCTGCTGTCGATCTGGCTGAAGGGATCGAGGGCGCGCTCGATTTCCTCTGGCTCCATGCCGATGCCGGTGTCCGACACACGCACGGCGCTGCCGCCCGCGTCATGGGGGCGGATCGCCAGCTTGATCTTGCCACCGCTGGGCGTGAACTTCACCGCATTGGAGAGCAGGTTGATGATCACCTGCTTGATGGCGCGGGCATCGCCATAGACCGGCTCGGTGGTGGGATCAACATCGGTCGACAAGCTGACGCCTGCCTCGCGCGCCATGCCGGAGATGAGCTTGGTGCTGGCTTCGGCGAGATCGCGCGCATCGATGAGCGCCGGCCGCAATTCCATCTTGCCGGCCTCGATCTTCGAAATATCGAGAATGTCATTGATGAGGTCGAGCAGCAGCCGGCCGCTTTCATGAATGAGCTCGGCATAGTCGCCATAGCGCACCGGCTGCACTTCGCCGAAGGTGCCGCGCCGCGTGACATCAGAAAAGCCGATGATGGCATTCAAGGGTGTCCGCAATTCATGGCTCATATGAGCAAGGAATTGCGACTTGGCACGGTTGGCGCTTTCAGCCGCGTGATGGGCATGCCGCAATTCGCGCGCCTGGGCTTCAAGCTTGCTGCGATTGTCTTCTAGTTCCGCCTGGTATTCCTTCGATTCCGTGACGTCGACCTCGCTCACCAGCCAGGCCGGGGCGCCGGTCGCAGCATCGAGGCAGCTGCGGGCGGTGATTTCATGCCAGCGTTCGCCCTGCGCCGTGTGGATGCGCGCGACGGTGCGCACCTCGCCGGCCTTTTCCAGCGCCTGCACCAGATTGCGATGATCCACCTCATCGACCAACCTGGCTGCCAGCGGCGATGCGGGCTCATCCCCGCGACCACCATAACTGCCACCGCCATGATTGAGGGCAGCACTGCGTGCCGCCGGATTGCTGTAGAGCACATGACCATCGAGGTCATAAAGTGTGATCATGACCGAGCTGTGCAGCAGCGCTTCGGCGCTCCGCAGGGCTTCCGGCGTGTCGTTGAACTCGGCAAGTCCTTCGCAGAACATCGCCATGCGGCCATCGCGGAGCCGGATGCCGCTGAACAGACACCGCAGCGATTGCGGCTGGCCTTGCGGATAGAGCGTCCACACTTCGGAAAAGGTGGCGCCGCTAGCGATGAAGTCTTCCTGATATTGCTTGAGCCGCGCCGCCACCGCCGGCGACATGTCGGCACTGAGGTCGCGGGCTGAGAGCGCTGTGAGGCTGTCGGCACGCCATACGCGCAAAGCCGCCGGATTGGCCCAGATTACGCGCGCATGGTCGATGTCGAAGATCCATAGAGCGGTGCGCAGGCGCATGGCCAGCGCCGCTGAAAAATCGGCCGGCAGCAGGGCGTCCTCTGCCGCGCCCAGTTTCTGACCTTGGCCGTGCCCTGCGTCACTCATGCCCATTTTCCCCAAACTGCACCGGCACGAGCCGCCCACCCGTCCGGATTTCGGGCAGAGAGAAAGCCAGCAAGGCGCAACCGTCAAGAGATGATCGGTAGGTCAGGCAACTTTCCCGAATTGGTGCGGGAATTAACCCTAAAGACCCGGCGAATCGCCGGTGAAGGCCCCGGTGGAAGGCTGCCGATTTTTTGTGGTGTCGCTTAAAAGTGCCTTCAATTGTACCAATAGGGCGTCTTCTCGGCCCATGCCTGCCAGCGCGGATTGTCGTGCAGAACCATCCAGGCGGCGCGTGACATGCGGTGGGGATCGCCGATACGGCAGATATTGCGCGTATTGCGGATCGCAAGATGTAGCGCCTCGGCGACGCGCTGGTCGCCGTTGAGCTTGAAGAAGCTCTGCAGCGTTTCGAAGGAAGAACGCTCGGCCTTGGCCCAATCGAGCACTCGCCCGATCAGGAGATCGCGCGGCAGCGGCAGATGACCAAGCTGCGTCATCTCCTGGTAATTCACCACCTCGCCATCGCTCCAGGAATTGAAGAGGTAGCTGTTCCCCAGCCATTCCGGCCAACGATCGGCAGGCACCACGCCCGTAAAGGCTGGCTTACCGGGCGTGGTTTCATAATGGCCGTATTCGTGCCAGTAATTGATGTTGAACCAGAGCTCGAGTTGCGGCACCTCCGCCATGCGCAGAACCGGACCCATGATATCGGCAAGGGTGCTGCGATAGGCGTCGACGCCGATCCCGTTGCACCACAAAGCATGATCATTGATGCCGTCGTCGATCTGGACCGAGAGATCCGTATGGCGCAGGAGGAAGAGTAGGTTTTCCTTGGCGCGCTCGGTTTCGAGAACAGCGAGCAGCGCTTTGGCCTCGTCCTTCAGCGTGTCGTGATGATCGGCGAGATAGGCCAGGAAGTGGCGATTGATGTCAGGCTGATCGAGCAGATAGCTGCGCAGCCATCCCGTTTCCGCAATCGTGTTGCGAACCTCCGGTGTGAAGGCATTGCCTTCCAGGAGACGATAGAGCGAAGCGGTCGTCAGGCCATTGAGGATTTCAAGCTCGGACGAATCCGCCCACTGTCCTTCCGCCAGCTTGATGTAATCGTCGAAGGAGCGTGCCGAGGTCCAGCGCAAATTGCGCCATGCCTTGGCCTGGGGCACGCGACCTTCGATGATCTCACCGACCGTCGGATAGAAGGTTTGCGGGCCGTCGACATAGCCGGCCATCAGAAGTGCGGCACGGGTGGCGGCCGCATTGTCCGAGGTGACGGCGTTTGAATCACCACCGATCGCATCGGCCATCAGCGCCATGGCCTTGTCGTAGGATTGTTGATCGTCGCCATAGGCCGCGCGCATGAAGAGAAGCCGCAGGGTGTGAAAGCGGAAGAGCGGGTAGAGAATTGTTTCGTCACGGGTGGCACTGCAGGATTTCATCCGTTCGTGCAGCGCGTAAAACCAGTCGATCAAACCATCCGCTTCCGCCTGATCAGCGCGCAGGCGCGAGAACACCACGGCGGACCAGACGAAGAGACCTTCCTTTTGCCACTTGTCGAGTGCCAGCCCGGTGACGTCGTCATAATTGGCGACGTCCCATTTCTTCGGATCGAAATAGGTCCAGGATGAAATGAGCGGGCGATACCAGGCGCGGCCGGCATTGCGGTCGATTCGGTGGAACGTGTCGGAGGCGGCCATGGCTTGCAGCCAGCCGGCGAAATCGTCATTGCGGTAAACGGGATCAGCTTCCTCACGCAGCCACCAATCGGCCGTGTTCTCCGGACCGCCCCGTTCCGGGCGATAGGCGCGCAAGCCGCTTTGTTTCAGCATGTCCTGGGCGCGATAATAAAGAAGATACGACGCATGATCGGCTTCGAGCTGGGCCGCCGGAATCAACAGATCGCTGAACGGCGCTGCTGGCTTTTCCGTATCGACATCGTAATCGGCTTCATAACCCTCCGGCCCACCCCAGCTGAGTTCCTGGAACTCGCTCTTGAGCGGCACTTGGTCGATGCCGCTCAGCAATCGATAGAGCGCCACTTCCTGCAGGCTGTCGCCGTAACTGACGCCGGAGCCGATCGCGAGCGATTCATCCCGGCTGGTGAGGGCCGCACCGGTGCAGGAAGCGGCTGCGTCCGGCTGGGCGCCATTCTCCTGTGCCTGGGCCGATGCCACCTGCATCGGACAAAGTGCGGCGAGCAGCGAGAAGACGCCGATGACGACGGATGAGGAAAGGCGCATGGAAGAACCCTGAAGGCGGGAAAGATAGGGACTACTCTTGCGCGCAAGTATGGCCTAATTGCGGCGCCCGTCAACGCGGCACGACCCGGTCGCGCCCGGCCTGGCGATGGAGCTGGGCGTCCCGCCGTCACTCCTTGGCGCTGTCGAAGAATTCTTTCACGCGGGCGAAGAAGCCTTCGCTTTGCGGTGAGTGGTTGCCTGATTTCTGGGCCTCGGCCTCGAACTGGGCCAGCAGCTCTTTCTGCTTCTTGTTGAGATTGACCGGGGTCTCGATGGAAAGCTCGACATACATGTCGCCGCGCGCCTGGCTGCGCAGCACCGACATGCCCTTGCCCTTCAGGCGGAACTGCTGGCCGGTCTGGGCACCAGACGGCACCGTCACCTTGGCCTTGCCGCCATCGATGGTGGGGATTTCGATATGTCCGCCGAGCGCTGCAATGGTCATGGCGATCGGGACGCGGCAATGCACATTGGCGCCGTCGCGTTCAAACAGCCGGTGCGGTTTGATGGACAGGAAAATATAGAGATCGCCCGCCGGCGCGCCCATCATGCCAGCCTCGCCTTCGCCAGCGAGACGGATGCGGGTGCCTTCCTCGACGCCCGCCGGCACATTGACCTGCAGGCTCTTTTCCCGTGCCGTACGCCCCGCGCCATGGCAGGTCTTGCACGGCTTTTCGATCACCTTGCCGGCGCCGCCGCAATGCTGGCAGCTGCGTTCGATGGTGAAGAAGCCCTGGGTCGCGCGCACCTTGCCGTGACCGTGACAGGCCGGGCAGGTGATCGGCTGCGCACCCTTTTCGCCACCGGTGCCGTGGCAATCGTCGCACACGACGGAGCTCGGCACGCGGATCGTGGTCTGCTTGCCGTGAAAGGCTTCTTCCAGGCTGATTTCCATATTGAAGCGGAGGTCTGAGCCGCGGCCGCGAGCCTGACCGCCACCGCGCCTGCCCATGAAGTCGCCGAACATTTCGTCGAAGATATCGGCAAAGCCGCCGGCGTCGAAACCGCCGCCGCCACCCCGTGCGCCGCCATGGCCATTCTCGAAAGCGGCGTGGCCGAAGCGGTCATAGGCCGCGCGCTTCTGCTCGTCTTTCAACACGTCATAGGCTTCGTTCAATTCCTTGAACTTGGCCTCGGCCTCGGCATTTCCCGGATTGCGGTCGGGATGATATTCCATGGCCTTCTTACGAAAGGCCTTCTTGAGGGCGTCCGCATCGCTACCCTTTTCGACCCCAAGCGTTTCGTAATAATCGCGCTTCATGATGACTTCGTCTGGCCAGAATTATCTTTGGATAAAGGTAGAGGCCGGGACCTGTATCACCTGGATACCGGCCCCGACCTCTATATCGGACACGCTCTCAACAACGCGTTAACGCGCGTTAGGCGCTCTTGCCCTTGCGCTCGTCGACTTCCTCGAAATCGGCGTCGACGACCTTTTCGTCATTGGCGGACGCAGCCGGTTCGCCTTCACCAGCGGCACCGGCAGCTTCACCCGTAGCACCTTCGGCAGCCTGCGCCTTGTAGAGGGCTTCGCCGACTTTCATCAACGCCTGCGTCAGGGCCTGGGTCTTGGCTTCAATGGCCTCGACATCCTCGCCGTCCTTGACCGCCTTCAAATCGGCGGACGCGGTTTCGACGAGCGCCTTGTCTTCGGCCGAGACCTTGTCACCTGCATCCTTCACCTGCTTTTCAGCATTGTGAATGAGGGCTTCGGCCTGGTTGCGGGCTTCGACCACTTTCTTGCGCTTCTCGTCCTCGGCCTTATGGGCCTCGGCATCCTTCACCATCTTTTCGATGTCGGAATCCGTGAGACCGCCCGAGGCCTGGATGCGGATCTGCTGTTCCTTGCCTGTGGCCTTGTCCTTGGCCGACACATTCACGATGCCGTTGGCGTCGATGTCGAAGGTGACTTCGATCTGCGGCACACCGCGCGGTGCCGCCGGCAGACCCACAAGATCGAACTGGCCGAGGATCTTGTTGTCCGCCGCCATTTCACGCTCGCCCTGGAAGACGCGGATGGTGACCGCGGTCTGGCCGTCTTCGGCGGTCGAGAACACCTGGCTCTTCTTCGTCGGGATGGTCGTGTTGCGGTCGATGAGACGCGTGAACACACCACCCAGCGTTTCGATGCCGAGCGACAATGGCGTCACGTCGAGGAGCAGCACGTCCTTCACTTCGCCCTTCAGCACCGCGCCCTGGATGGCAGCGCCGATGGCGACGACTTCGTCCGGGTTGACGGAACGGTTGGGTTCCTTGCCGAAGAACTCCTTCACCTTCTCGAGGATCTTGGGCATGCGGGTCATGCCGCCGACCACGATCACTTCCTGGATGTCGGTCGACTTCAGGCCGGCATCCTTCAGCGCTTTGCGGCACGGCTCCATCGTGCGCTCGATGAGATCGTCAACGAGAGCTTCGAGCTTGGCGCGCGTCAGCTTGATGATGAGATGCTTGGGGCCATTCTGGTCCGCCGTGATGAACGGCAGATTGACTTCGGTCTGCATCGACGAAGAAAGTTCGATCTTGGCCTTTTCGGCAGCTTCCTTCAGGCGCTGCAGAGCGAGCTTGTCTTTCTTGAGGTCGATGCCGTTCTCTTTTTTAAACTCGTCGGCGAGGTAATCCATGATGCGCGCGTCGAAATCTTCGCCGCCCAGGAAGGTGTCGCCATTGGTCGACTTCACTTCGAAGACACCGTCGCCGATTTCCAGCACGGAGACGTCGAAGGTGCCGCCGCCAAGATCGTAGACGGCGATAACGCCGCCATTCTTCTTGTCCATGCCATAGGCAAGGGCAGCGGCGGTCGGTTCGTTGATGATGCGCAGGACTTCAAGACCGGCGATCTTGCCGGCATCCTTGGTCGCCTGGCGCTGGCTGTCGTTGAAATAGGCCGGCACGGTGATGACGGCTTGCGTCACCTTTTCGCCGAGATAGGCTTCCGCCGTTTCCTTCATCTTGCCGAGGATGAACGCCGAGATCTGGCTGGGGCTGTAGTTCTTGCCATGGGCATTGACCCAGGCGTCCGAATTGTCGCCGGACACGATCTTGTAGGGGACGAGGTCGATGTCCTTCTTGGTCATCGGATCGTCGAAGCGGCGGCCGATGAGGCGCTTAATGGCGAAGAGGGTGTTTTCCGGGTTGGTGACCGACTGGCGCTTGGCGGCCTGGCCGACCAGGCGCTCGCCGGATTCCGTGAAGGCGACCATCGAGGGGGTCGTCCGCGCGCCCTCGGCGTTTTCGATGACTTTAACGTCCTTGCCTTCCATGACGGCGACGCAGGAGTTGGTCGTGCCGAGATCGATGCCGATAACTTTAGCCATGGTTTTCATCCTTTCTTGCGGCAAATCCCACCCTGGGCCTTCCACGCGAAGCACCCGTCCGGGGATCCCCGACTTGCAACAACATTGATCAGAAAATGCCCTGGTGATCGGGCGCGTATGTCCCGGGATCGGGGCATCCGCTCGGTCAGGCCTTAGGCATTGGTTTCGAGGGGATATATAGGCGGTTCTGAAAACCACGCAAGACATTGAAAACAGGAATCTTAACGATTCCCGCCCCTCGTTTGGCGAATCAGGAGGGCACCGCGCGCCCGGATGCCCGGCGCGCATGGCAAAAGACGGCGAATCAGTTAAAATATTGGAATGACCGACGCGCCCGATCAGCCGGCCCCACCACCCAAGCCATCCCGGACACCGGCGTCCTATGCCGTTATGGCATTGATGACACTGGATATTTTATTGGGCATCGGGGTTGCCGTCGGTGGTCATTGGTTGCTCGAAAGCGATGGCATCGCCTTGGCCGGCGGCGTGCTTGCCACCGTGGGCGCCTTCCTGATGCTGTTCTTTCTGCTCTGGGGCGACAAAAGCTGAACCCAAGAATATCAAGTTGATCAATAGGTTAGCCTCACCAGGCCATAGCTGGGGGCTACAATGGGACGCTACAGCGGGGCCGGATCAAGGCGGCCGATCTGGTTGTAGGCCTGCTTTTCCGGCCGTGCAGCAGCCCGGGCGGCAAGACCGCCACCTGCGGCAAGATGATCGCGCAGATTGGCCGCCCGGCGTTCCGCGAGCAGCGCCACGATACGGGCTGCCACCATGTCCAATTCCTCCCCCGCCAAGCGGTCCAGGCCGGGCTGCGGGGCGATCGGGCTGGAGAGCAGCGCCACATGCCGCTCCCGCAGCAGCCGGTTCATGATGGTCGGCACATAGCGCGCCGGCTGGGCGCGCGCGGCGCGGACTTCGGCATCGAACCAGCGGTCGATGGCATCAGCAGGCTTGCCGTCCGAGAGCCGGCCGTTACGGCGACGCCCTGCCCAATTCTGGATCGGCCAGCTGGGCTGCCAGAGCGGCCGGCGCGGCACCACCGGCAGGTCAAAGAGCCGCACTTCCTTGCCCGTGAGGGCGGCATCGGCCACCATCGACACGCTGTCGGTGGTGACGATGAAGGCATCGGCCATGGCCAGCAGGGCCGGATAGGGATTGCGGGCGCCAGCGCCCGGCTCAAACAGGAACAGGCGGTGAGGAGCCGGCAGGTCCGTCTTCAGGACCTCGAGCACTGCGGCCGGGGTGCGGGGTGAGGTTGCAACCAGCAAGGTGCCGTTGCCGGCCGCAGCGTAAGCCAGCGCTTCGCGCACCAGGCGCCTTGCATCGGCGGCGCCGAACGTGATCGGGTTCGACGGCCCGCCCACCAGCACGCCAATGCGCGGCGCGGCGATGGGGGTAAAGACCGGGGCAAAAGCTGCAACGGCGGCAGCCAGCGCGTCCTTCTGGCGCGCTGTGATCGGCAGGCTGAGATGCAGCACGTTGGCGGCCTTGGGCAGACCATATTGCGCCGTGGTCACCAGCAAATCGACACTGTCGAACGGGTCCTGGAAACGGCCGAGCTGAACATAGATGCCGGCCGGAACGCCGCCGGGTGCATTTTGCGCCTTGATCCAGCGCGCGACAGGCGCTGTGCGGCGACCGATTGAAATGACGATATCCGGCCAAGGACATTCCGCGGTGGCGTGAATCGGGTCGCTCTTCTCAAAGTCGACATGCTTGGTGGCTTGGGCAAGATCGGTACCGGGGATGGGCCCCGAGCGATACTTCAGCTGCTTGACCACCAGGCGCCATCCCAGGCGCGCTTGCAGCGCCGCACCCAGTGCCAGCACCTGCTGGTTGTCGCCCAGGCGCGGACCCTGCAGCAGCCACACGGTCGGAACCGATGCGGTCGAAACGGCGCTCTCTTGGAACGCTGGTTTGGTCGTCAGGATATTGGACATTCTAGGCCCACCGACTGGTTCGACATTCCGGCTGGTTCAACATTGAATGGGTGAAAATTAGCCTATCGTCGATGACAAGTCGCTGACAGCCTGCCGTCGCCCTGATGACAGATTGCACCAATGACAGATTGCCGGGACGAAGGTTCGCCGGCTGAATCCCAGAATATCACCTGGAATTTCACCCGGAATTTCATTCTGCCTTCAGGTCGAGCTTCTCCAATTGGCGCTGCGCCGCATTGGCAACTTCGGTCTTGGGGGCAAGTTGGAGAACGCGCAGGAAATCCTTGCGGGCAGCGTCTTTCTCGCCATTGAGTGCATGCAGGCGGCCACGCTCCAGGAGCGCATCGGGGAAGTCCGGGGCTGCGGTCAGTGCCTTGTCGAGATTGTCGGCAGCAAGATCGAGCTGACCCAGCGCGATATAGGCCGAAGCCCGCAGCGCAAAAATGTCCGGCCGCTTCGGGTCGAGATCGGCCGCTGCATTGAGATCGTCGAGGGCTTCGAAATACATGCCGCTGTTGCCATAGGTCGACGCGCGATCGAGCAGCAGATCGACATTCTTGCCGTCGATCTTGAGCCCTTCATTCTGGTCATGAAGCGCCCGCTCCACCTTGCCGGCCATGGACCAGGCCCGACCCGCCTGCATGAAAACGTTGGAGGCAAGGCGCGCTTTTACCGTGGGCAGGGTTTGGGCGATCTTTTCCAGCAGCACGCCTGCATCTTCATATTGGCCAAGGCCGATCATCGCCAGGGCCTGGCAATGCTGGGCAGCATCGGCGCCGCCATGTTTTTCCCATTCGATGGCGCTTTCCAGCGCGTCGGTTGGATTCTGATCAACCAGTGCCATGCAGGCAGCATATTGCTGTTCGTTCTCCGCCGCCGTCAGCTTGTCCTGCGCCGCCGCCGGGGCAATCGCGCACAGCAATAAGGTGGTGGCCGCGACAGAGATGGCAAAAAGCCGCATGGTTGATGTTTCCGCTTTGGCCCGCTAGGACCAATGATGAGATAAGATGGGGATAGATGGAACGATGGTGAGGAATTTGCAAGTCTCATGACCGTGAGCGATCCGACCGCGACACGCGATATGAAAACCGGGCATTTGTTCTGCTTTGGCCTTGGTTTTTCCGCACGCCATCTGGCCGATCGGCTGCTGGCGCAAGGCTGGCGCGTGAGCGGCACCTGCCGCAGCCCCGAAAAGCAGCGCGCCTTGCTGGATGCCGGTATCGACGCGCATCTCTTCGACCGCGATCATCCTGTGGCTGCCTTGTCCGATTTGCTGGCCGACGTCACGGATGTTCTAGGTTCGGTGCCGCCCGATGCGGCGGGCGATCCGGTGATCGATCTTCACCGCGCCGACCTCACGCAAGCAGCATCGCGTCTTTCATGGATTGGCTATCTGTCGACGACCGGCGTCTATGGCGATCGCGACGGCGACTGGGTCGATGAGACAAGTGCCCTCATGCCCAGCGGCGAGCGTGGCACGCGACGCTTGGCTGCAGAGCGTGCGTGGCTCTCCCTGCCACAGCCGGCGCATCTCTTTCGTCTGGCCGGCATCTACGGCCCAGGCTCGTCGGCGCTCGACGCCGTGCGTGCCGGCAAGGCGCGTCGCGTCGTCAAAGCGGGCCAGGTGTTCAGCCGGATTCATGTGGCCGACATCGCCTCTGTGCTGATGGCATCTATGGCGCGCCCCAATCCCGGTGCCGCCTACAATGTGTGCGACGACGACCCGGCACCACCGGCCGACGTGGTGACCTATGCCAGCGAACTTCTGGGGGTCGCACCACCGCCCCTGGTGCCCTATGAAAGCGCCGATCTCACCCCCATGGCGCGCAGCTTCTATGACGACAATAAACGTGTCCGCAATGACCGGATCAAGCAGGAACTGGCCGTCGAACTGGCCTTTCCCAGCTACCGGAAAGGCTTGAAAACGCTGCATGAATCGGAGTTCTAACCCCTCACCCCGGCCCTTTCCCCACCCGGAGGGGAATGCCGACCTTCGTCGGCGGCGTGGGGCGAGGGGTCCTCAGGACACCTCATCCACGGTCATGAACAGCCGGTCGAGATCCTGCTGGCGCGACAGGCGATGATCGCCGTCCTTGACCAGGGTCACCGCGACATCCTCGCTTACCAGATGATCGGCCAAGCGTAGCGAGATGCTGAACGGCACGTCATTGTCAACCTGTCCGTGGATGAGCCGCACCGGCTTGTCGATCTCGATGGCGCCGCGCAGCTGCAGATGCCGGCGGCCATCCTCGATGAGTGCCCGCGTGATGACATAAGGCTCGTCGCTATAGGCGCTGGGTTCTTCGATGCGGCCATCCTGCATCAGGCGCTGGCGCATCGCTGCGTCCATCGTTTCCCACATCAGCTCTTCGGTGAAGTCGGGTGCGGCGGCGAGACCAACGAGCGCATGGATCCGCTCGGGCCGCGCCAGCGCTGCCAGCAGCATCAACCAGCCGCCCATGGAAGAGCCAATGAGAATCTGCGGACCCTGCGTCAGGTGATCGAGCACATGAATGACGTCGTCGCGCCATCCGCCGATCGTGCCGTCGGTGAACTTTCCCGACGATTGGCCATGGCCGCTATAATCGAATCGCACATAGGCGCGACCCGTTGCGGCGCAATAGGCATCGAGCGCCATCGCCTTGGTACCGGTCATGTCGGACGCGAAGCCGCCAAGGAATACGATCCCCGGAAGCTGTCCTTGCAATTGCTTGCCATTCTCGCCGAGGTCGTTCGCGGCATGATTGCGTCGGTGATAGGCTAGATAGCGGCCATCCTGCAGCGCCAGGCGCGATGCTTGAGCCAGCACCACTTGAGGCCGAAGGCTTTGTTCGATCACAGATTTGTGAGCCCGTGCCAACGAAAAGGCCGAAGAATCGACCAAAGGATGAGGCAGCAGCTCGCTTATCCGACCGCCCACTTCACGCAGTCCCGCTTGCAATCCGGCGGCTGTGCCTGATAATGGTTCCCCAACGACCTGTGGGTTCTTTTTGGACTGCATTGGCGAAGCTCTCCCCGGATAAGAGATGTCAATCGACACCGTTTCCGCGCCTCCTCTTTACACTACCCCAGCCTTGGATCGAAGGGCGCCAACTGTGTTGCAGCTGGTGCCGCATTTCGATGCCGGTGGCGGCGCGCGCCTTGCGCTGGAGTTGGCCGGTGCGGTGACAGCTGCCGGCGGCACGGCCTATATCGGCTTTGAAACGGCAACTGTCTCGACACATGAACTGCCGCGTTATGGCGTGAAGCAGGTCGAGATGAAATTGGCCAGCCGCAATCCGGTGACCGGCTTCAACGTCGCGCGCCGCGTTGCGCGCTTTGCCGCCGAAAACAAGATCGACATCATCCATGCCCAGAGCGCCAGCCTGGCCGTCATCGGCCATGCCGCGGCGAAGAAGTCCGGCTGCCGCCTGGTCACGACCTTTCATGACGGGCCGGCCAGCGTGCGGGCGTTGAGCAAGCGCAGCCTCACCGCCTTTGCCGAATCCGACCTGGTGGTGACGCTGTCCAACAGCACGGCGGAGGAGATCGCCAAGGCGATCCCCAGCCTTGGCCACCGCCTGAGCGTCGTGCCCTATGGCATCGACCTTACCCGTTTCGATCCCACCCAGGTGACGGCGCCTCGTGTCGTGCAGCTCGCCAACCAATGGCGCGTGCCGGACGATCTGCCGGTGATCATGGCGCCGGCCGCGTTCGAGCGGGGCAAGGGCCATTCGCTGCTGCTGGAAGCCCTGGCGCTCATCCGCGACCTCGATCTGCGGTGCATCCTGGTGGGCGCCGAGCCCGATGGCGGCGCCTATCGCGCCCAGTTGGAGAAGGAAATCACCCATCACCAGCTGCAGGACCGCGTGCTGATGGCCGACGAGGTCAAGGATATGGCCGCCGCCCTGATGCTGGCCGACCTCATCGTCGCCCCCTATCTGGAACCCGCCACCTATAACCGGGTGATCATTGAGGCCCAGGCCTTGGGCCGGCCGGTGGTCGCCAGTGACTTCCCCAATGCCAGGGAGGTGCTGGAAGGCAGCTCCATGGCTTGGGTGACACCGCCCAGCGACGCCATGGCGCTGGGCTGGGCGATCCGCGACGCCCTCTCGCTGCCGCTCGACGAGCGGGAAGCCAGGACCCCGCAGGTGATCGACAATCTCCGCCAACGCGCCGACCGCATTGTCATGACCGACAGCATGCTGGCCCTCTACGACCATCTCGTGCACGCCCATCAGGCGGCGTAATCTGACGACAGGCCCGGTTGGGTCCGCTGGCAAGCTCATTCCCTCTCCCCTCGCGGGAGAGGGTCAGGGTGAGGGGATCGGGCGACTGGACTCGCTGATAGATCCCCCTCACCGCTCGCATACGCTCGCCGCCTCTCCCGCAAGGGGAGAGGCTTGGTGGTTCCTCGGGGCAGATCGAGAAGACGATAGCGATTAAAAGTCCAGATCCGCGTAATGGGGTGGCGGCTGCGTTCCTGGCCAGGTGTCGGCGAGGATCGGGCGGAAGCTGGGGCGGGATTTGACGCGGGCGTACCATTCGGCAGCTTCCCGGTGCTGGTCCCAGGCGACGTCACCGAGATAGTCGATGGCCGAGATCTGCGCCGCGGCCGCGATGTCGGCGAGGCTGAAATCATCGCCCGCCAGCCAGTTGCGGCGATCGGCCAGCCAGGAAATATAGTCGAGATGGATGCGGATATTGGCCTTGCCGGCGCGGATCGCCCCTGAATCCGGACCACCCTGGCCCAGCAGGCGCTTCAGCATCTTTTCATGAAGCAGGTTCTGCGTCACCTCACGCTCGAACTTGCCGTCGAACCAGGAAACCAGGCGCCGCGTCTCCGCCCGCGCCACCGCCGTGCGGCCCAGCAGCGGATTTTCGACATAGGCATCTTCGAGATATTCGCCGATGGCATAGGCGCCGGCGATGATTATGCCGCCCTCCTCCACCAGGACCGGGGTTTCGCCGGCCGGGTTGAGCTGCAGCAGCCCTTCGCGCCGCTCCCAGGGTTTTTCTGGCACGGGGTCGAAATCGAGCTTCTTCTCGCGCAACTGAATGCGTACCCGCCGCGACTGCGGCTGAAGCGAAAAATGGTGGAGCGACCGCATCTTGTCTCCGAATCGGCGGCGGAGACTATCACTGGCCAGCCGCCTCGGCTAGGCTCTCTCGCCGCGATATTTCAGTGATTCCGCTCTGGTTGGAGACAAGGCAAATGCGCGCCGCTTTCTATGAAAAAATGGGTCCCGCCCGCGAGGTTCTGCAGGTCGGCGACATGCCCGACCCCAGCCCGCAAGCCGGTGAGGTGCGGGTGCGCATCATGGCGTCCGGCGTCAACCCTTCTGACGTGAAGATGCGGGTGGGAACCGCCAGCGCCGCCAATCCATATCCGCGCATCATCCCCCATAGCGACGGCGCCGGGATCATCGACCAGGTGGGTGCCGGTGTGCCGCAAGCCCGTGTCGGCCAACGTGTCTGGGTGTGGAACGCGCGCTGGAACCGGCCTTTCGGGACGGCGGCAGAGTATGTGGCCTTGCCGGCCGAACAGGCGGTCCCGCTGCCGGACGGCACCGACTTTGCAGCCGGCGCGTGCCTGGGCATTCCAGCCCTCACGGCCTGGCAGGGCGTCGAGACCGACGGCGGCGTACAAGCCGGCGACTGGGTGCTGGTCAATGGCGGTGCCGGCGCCGTCGGCCATTACGCCGTGCAGATGGCCAAAGCCAAGGGTGCCAACGTCATTGCCACGGTGAGTTCAGCCGCCAAGGCCGCCCATGCCAAATTGGCTGGCGCCGAATTCGTCATCGACCGCAAGCTGGAAGATGTGACGGCCAGAATTAAACAGATCACCCGCGACAAGGGTGTCGCCCGCGCCATCGAGGTCGACTTTTCCGGCAATATCTCCTGGCTGCCGCAGGTGATGGCCGATTACGGTCTCATCGCCATCTATGGATCAAGCCAGCGCGAGGCCATGGTTGGTTTCGGCCCGTCGATCCTCGGCAACATCGCCTACCGGTTTTTCATCGTCTACAACCAGCCGCCTGCCCTGCGCGCCCGTGCCGTGGCAAGCCTCACCGACATGCTGCACAACAATGCGCTTCAGCACAGCATCGCCGCCACCTATCCCTTGAAGGATATCGCTGCAGCCCATGAGGCCGTTGAAAGCGGACAGGTCATGGGCAATGTCGTGGTGACGCCATGAACAGCGCCGACGCCCAGGCGCTGGTCCTGAAAGCCAGCGAGCTCATCGCCCCCTACCGGGTCGAGCGTGCCAAAGGATTCCGGCTCAAGAATTACGCAGCCAAGGACGGCCATCTCATCGGCAAGGAGGATGCTGAAGACCTGCTCAAGGAATGCAGCAAGAAGCTTTCCAGCCTGCAGGAGAGGTTGCACGCCGAAGGGCGCGGTTCTTTGCTGCTGATCCTCCAGGGCATGGATGCGTCGGGCAAGGATGGCGCCATCAAGAACGTGATGTCCGGCGTCGATCCGCAGGGTGTCGACGTGACCTCGTTCAAGGCGCCGGCGGGTATCGAGCTGGAACATGATTTTCTGTGGCGCTGCAATCTGGCGCTGCCGCGCCGTGGCCGCATCGGCATCTTCAACCGCTCCTATTATGAAGAAGTGGTCGCCGTGCGTGTCTATCCGCATTATCTCGACAATCAGCGCCTGCCGGCACGCGCGATCGGCAAGAAGATCTGGGATGAAAGGCTGGCCGACATTGCCGCCCATGAGGATTACCTCAGCCGCAACGGCATCGTCGTGCGCAAGATCTTCCTCAACATCTCGCAGGAAGAGCAGAAGAAGCGGCTGCTGGCGCGCATCGAAGATCCCGACAAGATGTGGAAATTCTCGCCCGACGATCTTCGCGACCGGCAGCGCTGGCCGGATTTCATGGACGCCTACGATGCAGCGATCAGCGCCACGGCCAGCAAGAAATCCCCCTGGTTCGTGGTGCCGGCCGACGACAAACCCTTTGCGCGGCTGGTGGTGGCCGGCATCGCCATCGATGCGCTGGAGAGCATGAAACTGGCCTTCCCGACGGTCGATGCCGAGCGGGCCCGCCTGGCGCGGCAAGCCGCCGCGCAACTGCAGCAGGAGAAAAGCGGATCCAAGCCAGGCAAGAAGCCCCGGAAAGACATATGATCCAGCCTGGTGAGGCCACCGTAACAAATGCCTCGGGGTTAGGAGCATCATGAGCGGGCTTCGCAGCAGATCCTGGACCTGGCGCTTCAAGAATCGGCCAGCGATCATCTGGCCATTGCTGGCAGATACCGCGCGCTTCAATGAAGCAGCGCATCTGCCGCGCCACAAGATCACGGAAATTCCGGGGCCAGATGGCGTCGTCGCCTATTTCGGCGCGGTCAAGATGGGCCCGTTCGACATCAAATGGCAGGAACGTCCGGTCAATTGGGTGTCTGAGCAATTCTTCGAACATGTCCGCGACTTTTCCAGCGGACCGCTCTCGCTCCTCGGCGCTCATCTCCAGCTCTCTTCCGACCCGGCGACCGGCGGCGCCACCGGCACCTACACGCTGAGTGCAGCGCCCCGCAATTGGATCGGCCGCCTGCTGCTTGCCACCAAATTCTTCGCCTCATCCGGCGAGACGTTCGGGCGCATGGTGGCGGAGGCTGACCGCTTTGCGTCTGGCGAGACGCCCACCATCTTCACCTATTCGGCGCCCGCCGTGACACCGGAGATTCAGGCCAAGGTCGCGCGCATGGTGGCGGAGATCGAGGCGACACCCAACGGCCATCACCTTGCCCAGCGCCTTAGCCATCATGTTCTCAATGCGCAGGAGGTCGATCTGTGGCACATCCGCCCAATCGGCCTTGCACGTGATTGGGCGGTGCCGGAACGCCATGCAATCGAGCTCTGCCTGCAGGCGGTGAAGGCTGGCTTGCTGGAACTGCGCTGGGACATTCTGTGTCCGCGCTGCCGTGTGGCCAAGGCCTGGTCAGGCGGCCTTGACCGCCTGCCGACAGGCGCGCATTGCAGCTCGTGCAACATTGACTACGACCGCGACTTCTCGAAGAATGTCGAAGCAAGCTTCCGGCCCGCAGCGGCCATCCGGCCTTTGGAATCGGGCGAATATTGCATGTGGGGACCGATGTCCGTGCCCCATGTGCGGGCCCAGATTCACTTGAAGCCCGGCGAAGCACGCGACCTCCCCGGCCGTCTCATCAAGGGGCCCTATCGCCTGCGCACGCTGGAGCCCGGTCCGGAATGCGAGATCGAGCATGATGGCGAGACCTTTCCGACACTCATCATCGAGGCGGAGGCGATCAGCGCCGGTCCATTGCAAAAGGCCGGCACCCTGCGTTTTGAAAACCACACCGGCCGGTCGCGCATCGCCATCATCGAGAGCCGGCATTGGATGGCCGATTGCCTGACAGCGGACCGGATCACCGCGCTGCAGGCCTTTCGCGATCTCTTTTCAGAAGACGTGCTGCGGCCGGGCGACGAGGTCACCGTCGGCCGCGTCACTCTCCTCTTCTCCGACCTCAAGGCCTCGACGGCGCTCTATCAGCAGATCGGCGATGCCGCGGCCTATCATCTGGTGCGCGATCATTTCGCCTTCATGGCCGATATCATCCGCAACCATGACGGTGCCATCGTGAAGACCATCGGCGATGCGGTGATGGCGGCCTTCGCAAGACCCGAAGATGCCGTGCGTGCCGCCCTTGCCATCCAGCGCGATCTTGCCAAGCGGGATGAAGGACAGGATGGGCGGGCGATCGTCATCAAGCTTGGCCTCCACCAGGGCTCCAGCATCGCTGTCACCTTGAACGACCGGCTCGATTATTTCGGCTCGACGGTCAATATGGCGGCACGGCTTCAGGGCCAGAGCGCCGGCGGCGATATCGTGCTGTCGCAGGAAATGGTCGACGACCCGGCTGTGGCCCCGGCTCTTGCCGGATTGCAGCCGGTGGCCGACCGCGCGGCCCTCAAGGGCTTCAGCGAACCCCTGACATTTTACCGCCTCAACCTCTGATCCTAGCGATTTCTTAACTATCCCAGGGTCACGCTGGCTGCGCTATCTTCTTGACGCCGTGGTTCTTTTTGGACCATGAGGACCGGATGACCGCGCGCATTCCACAGGTTGAAGGCGACGATCCCAGCCCACGCTACCGCGAACTGAGCGCGCGCGCGGTGGGCTCGAACGTCAATGAAAAGTCGCTGCTGGCGACCGACTACCTCAATCATATCAATGAAATCGTCATGCTGCTGGAGATCGTGCCGGACGCCCCGGAATGCCTGGACGATTGCAAGGCCTGGGCGCCCCTGGATTATGCCGACCATTTCCGCAATTCCGGCATCGCCGACAAGGAACTGGCAATCGAGGCCTATCCCCATTCGCCGCCGCAATATAAGCAGCCCTTCGACCAGCTGGTGCGCGAGATGAACCGGCTCATCGCCATCTCCATCAAGCGGCTGGACGTGATCCTCGCCGAGGGCAATGAAGACCAGACCCGCCACGTCGCCGCCCGCGCCTCGCAGAACCTGCAGGATCTCATCGGCCAGGCCTCGGCCATCATCCATGGCGACGACCATGTCATCGACCAGGCCCAGATCGACGCCTTGATGCAGCTCTAGGTCCTTGATGGCGCCGTGTTGCGCCCCACATTGATCTCACCATTATCGTCATGCCCGGGCGTGACGGTGTTTATTTGCGGTATTTGTGGGCATATTTGTGGGCAAAGGAATTCTGATGATGCGCCACTATCTGCCAGCATTCATTCTCCTCGTGTTTCTAACTCACGCCGCGCACGCCGAACCGCCCTTCACCGTCACCACCCTCGCCGACGGTCTCGAGCATCCCTGGTCGATCGCGGTGATGCCGGACGGCAAGCTGCTGGTTACCGAACGGCCCGGGCGGTTGCAGATCATCGACTCCCAAAACGGCAAGGCGCAGAAGATTGCCGGATTGCCGAAGGTGCGGGTGCAGAGCGAGGCCGGCCTCCTTGGCTTGGCACTCGATCCTGATTTCGCCACGAACGGCCGGCTCTATCTCTGTTATTCGACCGGATCGATGTTCAATGCCGGCAACCGCCTCTCCAGCTTCACACTGAAGAACAATGCGCTCATCGGCGAGCAGGTCTTGATCGATCATCTGCCCGGCGCCAACTGGCACAATGGCTGCCGCGCCGCCGTGTCACCGGACGGATACCTCTTTGCCAGCATGGGCGATGCCACCGATGCCGAGAAGGCGCAGGATTCGCAGAGCTTCAACGGCAAGATCTTCCGCTTGAACCGCGACGGCACGATGCCCGCCGATAATCCCTTTCCGAACTCACCGGTGTGGAGCTTCGGCCATCGCAACCCGCAGGGCCTCACCTTCAGACCAGGTAGCGGCGATCTGTGGGCAACCGAACACGGGCCCGACACGCAGGACGAACTCAACCGCATCCAAAAGGGTGGCAATTACGGCTGGCCCAATTGCCGCGGCGTAGACGCCTGCCCGGGCCTTGCCGATTATCATCCGGCGATTGCCGAGTTCGAACATGACCGGACCATCGCCATCTCCGACCTCGTCTTCTATCGCGGCACGGCCTTTCCCGATTGGCAGGGCGATATCCTGTTCGTGGCCTTGAAGACCGGCCGCCTCTATCACCTCGCCTTGGACGGCGACCGGGTTACGAAGTCGGAGATTCTGATCGACGACGCTTACGGCCGCCTGCGCGACATCGCCGAAGCCCCCGACGGCAGCCTCTATCTCGCCACCGACAATGGCGAGGACCAGATTTTGCACCTGGTGCCAAAATAGGCCCTGCCTAGACTCCGCAGCCTTCCCTCTGCTACCTTGCCGAAAATGCTGCACTGCGAAAAGCGGGCTGGATCAGGGTTGGAGGAGCGGTCGTGGCGGAGTTTCCGAAGAAGACATTGGCGGATTGGGAGAAGTTGGCGGCGCAGGAATTGAAGGGCGCCGATCCGATGAGTCTCGCCCGTGAGACGCCGGAAGGCATCCGCCTGAAGCCGCTTTACACCGAGGCCGATCTCGAAGGCCTGGAGAGCATCGATACCCTGCCGGGCCTTTCGCCTTATACCCGCGGCCCCCGCGCCACCATGTATGCGAACCGCCCCTGGACCATCCGGCAATATGCCGGCTTTTCCACGGCCGAGGAATCCAACGCCTTCTACCGCGAGAATCTGCGCCGCGGGCAGATGGGCCTTTCCGTCGCCTTCGATCTCGCCACCCATCGCGGTTATGACAGCGACCATCCGCGCGTCATGGGCGATGTGGGGAAGGCTGGCGTCGCCATCGATTCCGTCGAGGACATGAAGATCCTGTTCGACGGCATCCCCTTGGACAAGATGTCGGTCAGCATGACCATGAACGGCGCGGTCCTGCCGGTGCTGGCGGCCTTCATCGTGGCCGGCGAGGAGCAGGGCGTGCCAGCGGCGAAACTGTCGGGCACGATCCAGAACGACATCCTCAAGGAGTTCATGGTCCGCAACACCTATATCTATCCGCCGGCACCCTCGATGCGCATCGTTGCCGACATCATCGAATATACCGCGCAGAACATGCCGAAGTTCAATTCGATCTCGATCAGCGGCTATCACATGCAGGAGGCCGGCGCCAATGCGGTGCAGGAGTTGGCCTTCACCTTGGCCGATGGTCTTGAATATGTGCGCGCGGCCTTGTCGAAGGGGCTCAAGGTCGACGAATTTGCACCACGCCTTTCCTTCTTCTTTGCCATCGGCATGAACTTTTTCATGGAGATCGCAAAGCTCCGCGCCGCCCGCTATCTGTGGGCGAAACTCATGCGCCAGTTCAACCCTCAGGATCCGCAATCCTCGGCGCTCCGCACACATTGTCAAACGTCTGGCGTCTCGCTCCAAGAGCAGGATCCCTACAACAATGTGATCCGCACGACCATCGAAGCGATGGCCGCCATCCTGGGTGGCACGCAGTCGCTGCACACCAATGCGCTCGATGAAGCGATCGCCCTGCCGACACCCTTTTCCGCCAACATCGCGCGCAACACGCAGTTGGTGATCCAGGAGGAAAGCGGCATTCCCGCCGTCATCGATCCGATGGGCGGCAGCTATTATGTCGAGAGCCTGACCGCGAGCCTCATCACCGCTGCCGAGAAGCTGATCGCCGACGTGGAAGCGCTGGGCGGCATGACCAAGGCGGTCGAGAGCGGCATGCCGAAGCTGCGCATCGAGGAAGCGGCCGCCAAGCGCCAGGCGCGGGTCGATCGCGGCGAGGATATCATCGTCGGCGTCAACAAATACCAATCCAACGAGACCACCCATGTCGACGTGCTCGACATCGACAACAGCAAGGTGCGTCTGTCGCAGATCGAGCGCCTGAACAAGATGAAGGCCAGCCGCGATGCGGTGGCGGCAAAGGCAGCGCTCGATGCCCTGACGCAAGCAGCCCGCGACGGCAGCGGCAATCTGCTGGCGCTCGCCGTCGCCGCCATGCGCGCGCGCGCTTCCGTGGGTGAAGTTTCGAGCGCGCTGGAAATTGTCTATACCCGCCACAAGGCGGAGATCCGCTCGATCGCCGGCGTCTATGGCGCCGCTTATCGCGATGATCCCGGTTTCAGCGCCATCCAGCACCAGATCCAGGATTTCGCCAAGGCTGAAGGACGCCGGCCACGCATGCTGGTGGTGAAGCTGGGGCAGGACGGCCATGACCGTGGCGCCAAGATCATCGCCACCGCCTTTGCCGATCTCGGCTTCGACGTCGATATCGGACCCTTGTTCCAGATCCCCGACGAAGCCGCGCGCCAGGCCATCGAGAACGACGTCCATGTCATCGGCGTCTCGTCCCAGGCGGCCGGCCACAAAACGCTGGTGCCACAGCTCATTCAGGCTTTGCACGACCAGGGGGCTGATGACATTCGTGTGATCTGCGGCGGTGTCATTCCGGCCCAGGACTACCCGATGCTGCGCGATGCGGGTGTGGCCGCCATTTTCGGCCCTGGCACCAATATCCCCAAGGCAGCCGCCGAAATCCTGGGCCTGCTGCAGAAATCCGGCCACAAAGCGGCCTGACGCCTGGACTGAAACCTGGGCTGAAACCTGTCACCGCAACGTGATTGAACCTTTGCACCGGCTCTTACGTTGTTCTCCGTGGATCCTTATGTCGACGCTCACCCGCAATAGCTCATCGGGCGTCCATTCATGGAAGGTACGATTATGTCGATAGCCACGCGTTTCAGCTCAACTGCCGCCATTCTGGCCGTGCTGGCCTGCGCGGCATTGGCAACGGCGAGCCCGGCTGCGGCCAAGGTCCACAAGATTTACAACGATAAACAGGCCTGGCAGCTGGTCGACAAGAACAGCGACGGACAGATCAGCAAGAAGGAATGGAAATGGGCCGAAAAGCACGGTTATGACCGGCTGAATGGCGTGCCCAAGAAACATTTGTCCCGGAGCGAGTATCAAAGTTATCTCGACAAATATCTGAGCTACCGGCGCAGCCAAGCTTATCGCCATAACGATAACAACCGTTACGACGGCAACAATGGCTACAAGCCGACTGGCCAGGCGACGACCAGCCAGCCCTGGTGGGCGCAGCCGACTTATGGCAATCGTCGCGGTGAATCGAGCGGCGGCTATAACGGCGATCATTGATCGAAGACCACAGGCCTGCACCCTGTCTTACCTGCGGGATGGTCTCGAGAGATGGGGCGGCCCTGCCGGAAACGGCGGGGCCGCTCTTTTTACGGCCTTGTCACGCGCTGGTAATTGCGCCTGTTGGAACAATGGCTTAGTCTAATCCCTTCATTTCCCGACTTAACTATGGGTTGGGGCTGCTGATCGAGCGCGGCCTACATGCAGCATGTCGGCCGAGTCGGGGGGCGGAGTCGAGCGTTTCAAGGGGCTGTGGCGATGGGTAAAGGGGATCAGGAAACCGGCACGGCGCGCGGCCTTCTGAAGGCGGCGGCAGGCAATGACCCGGGAACCCGGCATCACCATCGCGCCGTGATGCTCGGTGCAGCCCTGACCTTGGCCTGGTTCGGCCTCTATGGCTGGCATGTGGCGGACGCCGTCGGTTTTGAAAACCTGCAGGATTTGCTGCCCTCGGAACTGGCCCAGATCATCATTGCGCTGTTTTCGCCAGCGGTCTTTGTCTGGGTGGTCATCGGCTATGTCATGCGCGGCCGCGATCTCGAGCGGCAGACGGCGCTCCTCGCCCAGCAGCTCAACATGCTGACCTACCCGAACCCGCAGGCCGAGCAGCGTGTCAGCAACGTCGCCGACGCCATCCGCCGCCAGACCATCGAGTTGAAGGCCGCGACCGAGGATGCAGCGGCGGCCCTGTCGCAAATCGAAGGCCGCTTCCAGCATCAGCGCGGCGATCTCGACCATGCCGCCGAAGCCGCCCGTGCCGAGACCCGCGCCGTGGAAGCGCAACTGGCCGCCCAGCGCCAGACGCTGGCTGACATGCAGACGACTCTGGCCGAGCAGAAGGCCACCCTGAAGCAGGCATCCGAGCAGGAGAGTGCGGCCCTTGAGGAAACCGCGACGGGCGCTGCCGACCGCGTGGTCGCTGCCTTTGAAGCCCGCCGGCACGACATCACCGCCATTCTCGACCGCGTGCTCGACCATGGCGCCAGTGTGCGCGACGCGGTGGAACGCCAGGCCGAGATCCTGGCCGACAGCGCCGAGAAGGCAACGCTGGGTCTCCGCAACGAACTGACCGGCATCGGCCGCAGGCTCGACGAGGCCGGCGAATCCGCCCGCCGCGAAGGTCGTGCCCTGGCCGAGGCGGGCGATCAGCAACTGGCCACGATCAGCGAGATCGTTGCCCGCGGCAGCAAGGAATTCAACCTGCAGCTCCAGCGCCTGACGCAGGAAACAAGCGAGGCGGTCGAGGCCGGCAAGCGCAACACGGCCGATGCCGAAGCAGCCCTCCGCCAGGTGGTGGTCGAGATCACCGCCCAGGCGGGCCGTCATGCCAACGAGGTGGCGCAGGCCCTGGCCCTGCAGTTGCAGGGCATCAATGCCGCCAAGGCGCAGGCTCTCGATGCCGGTGAGGAATTGCAGGCGGCCTTGACCACGCAGGCAGCGCGTCTGGCCGAGCGCACCACCGATGCCTTCTCGCTGATGCGCGGCGAGATCGCGACCGAGATTTCATCGCTGAAACAGGCGGAAGAGAAGGTGAGCGCCCGCTACAGCGTGCTCGACCAGAACATGGCAGCGCATCTCGCGGCCCTCGACCGCAGCTTCGAAGCTGCCGGCGAGACGCTGGGCGCCCGGTCGGAAGCCGAGCAGGCCAGCATCCAGGCTGCGACCAGCGCCACCGAAACCCGCATCAACGCGGTTCTTGCCGCCATCGAGCGCCAGAGCCGCGAGATGCACGACCAGGCGGAAGCGAGCGCCGAACGCTTTGCCAACACGCTGCGCCGCCATCACGAACTGGTCTCGGCAACCGCCACCGCCACGGTCGGCGAGGTCATGCGCAAGACTGCCGAGATCCAGCGCCAGATGCGCGAAGAGGGCGATCTTTCGGTGGCCGCGGCTAAGACGCTGGCGGAAGATTTCGTGACCTCGCTCAACCGCATCGGCGACATCGTCAACGAAAGCTCGACACGGGCGCGCGGCGACAATGCCCTGCTGGAAGAAGCCACGCGCTCCCAGGCCGAACGGCTGACGGTGGCCGCCATGGCCGCTGCCGAGCAATTCCGCCAGTCGCTCGACCGCATGTCCGGCGACACGGCGACCATGATCCGCGCTCTTATGGACAAGATCAGCGAACAGAACCAGGCGGTCAAAACCGTGCTGCGCGCCGAGGCCAGTGATTTCCAGGAATCGACCGGCCGCGTCGGCGAGCAGATCGGCCAGCGCTTCACGGCGATGCTGAAGGAAATCGAGGCGGTCGCCGGCACCACCGGTGAACAGACGGCAGCCCTGGTCACCCAGGTCGACGCTCAGAGCCAACGCCTGACGCTGGCAGCCGACGTTGCGGCACAGCGCCTGCGCCAGCATATCGACGCCGAGACAGCCAAGATCGCGGAGCTCAGTGCCGCCAACGAAACCCGCCAGAATGCCATCGTGCAGGCGGTCGATCTGGCAACCGGCCAGCTCGACACGGCGGCCATCGCGCACGCCGACCGCTTCGCCATCTTGCTCAAGCGGCAGGAAGAGCGTCTGGGTGTGCTGAATGATGCGCAGGATGCCGCCAGCCGGCGGCTTGGCACCACCATCGATGCCCAGGGCCATCTCCTGGAACAGGCGGCCGACCGCGCCGCCGAGCGCCTGGCCCAGCGCCTGCGCGAGAACGAGAGTTCGATCACCGCCGGTATCACGGCGCTGGTTGCGGAAACCAAATCCCTGGATGCCACCGTGGCATCACAGCGCCTGCGCCTCACGGAAGCCGGCACGGAAGCCAGCGGCAAGATCCGCAGCGAGCTAGACGCGCATGCGGCCAGCCTCAACGAGATGGCAGCAGGCCTTGCCGCCAAGGTGGCGCTCTTGAGTGCCGCGGTTGATGCCGAAGGCCATGCGCTGACCAACGCGCTCCAGGCTGCCGGCGACCAGGCGCTGGAGAAGTTACGCGCCGAGATCGTGCATCAGCAGGTGGCGATGAGCGATCACGCCAGCACGGTGGGTGATCGCATGCGCGCCAACGAGACCGCCATCACCGCCAATGTGAACGAGGTGCTGGCCCGCGCCACCGTGCTGGAAGAGGCGATGAATGCACAGCGTGCGCGCCTTGCCGACGCCGGGACGGCCGCCAGCGAGCTCATCCGCGCCGAGCTTGCGACCCATGCCGCAAGCCTCAACGAGATGGCGGCTGGCCTTTCCGCCAAGGTGGCCATGCTCAGCGCCACCGTCGGGTCCGAGAGCAGCAGCCTTGGCAGCGCCCTGCAGGGCAGCACCGATCAGGCCCTGGAAAAGCTGCGCGCCGAGATCGAGCGCCAGCAGGCCGCGATGAATGCCCATGCCGACAGCGTCACCGAACGCCTGCGCGCCAACGAAACCGCAATGACCGGCAATGTGGCCGAGGTGCTGGAACGCGCAACTGCATTGGAAGCTGCGATGGCGGCCCAGCGCGCGCGCCTTGCGGAAGCTGGCGTTGCGGCAAGCGACCTCATCCGCACGGAGCTCAGCGCCCATCATGAGAGCCTCAACCGGATGTCGGCGGATCTTGCCGCCAAGGTCAAGGAACTCAGCGATGCGGTAGCAGCCGAAAGCCTTGCCATGGCAGGTGCCGTGCAAAGTGCCGGCGATGGCGCCATCGCGCGACTGAAGGGCGAGATCGAACGGCAGATTTCCGGCATGGAAGGCCTGACCGCCACCCTCATCACCCGCACCACGGCGCTCGACGGCACGATCCTGAGCCAGCGCGACCACCTGGTCGAAGCGGCAGAAGCGGCGGCCGAGGGCTTCCGCGACATCCTGCGCCGCCAGGCCGATGAATTCGTGGCGGCGGCCGAGGCTGTGGCCAGCCGCTCGGCAGCGCTCGAAGGTGTCACCCATGCCCAGCGCGATGAGCTGATCGCGGCCTCGAAAAACGCCGCCGAACATTTTGCGAGTGCATTGCGTTTGCAGGCGCAGGAGATCGCTTCGGCGACCGCGGCGGCCGTACAGCAGACCGAAGGTCTCGGTGCCTCGGCCCGCGTACAGGCCGAAAATCTCGCCGCCATGATGGCGGAAAGTACCCGGCGGTTCGAGCAGGTGACCGACGAACACGGCAAGGCGCTGAGCGAGGCCGGCGAACGTGCCGGCGAAACCGTGCGGGCGCGTCTTGCGGACCAGTATGGCGAGATCGATCGCCGCTTCAGCGAGATCGTGACGCAAAGCAGCAGGCTTCATAACAGCGCCGACGAGCAAGCCGTGATCCTCGGCAAGGCCGCGGAACAGGCAGCGCAGGTCGCCATCGCCATGCGCGATGCGCTGGCGGACCAGGCCAAGGCTGCCAACCTTGCCGGCCTCGAGATCAACGAGCGTGCCTTGGAAGCCGGCCGCGTCATGCAGCGGCAGGCAAGCGACCTGGCCGACGCCTTGCAGGCGATCGTGCAGAAGAATGCCGCCAATCTCAAAGCCGCCACGGAGACGGCCGGCCTGCAGGCCATTGAGCTGGGCCAGACCCTGGTCAGGCAGAATGACGATCTTGCCCTGGCGCTCACCCGGACGCAGGCCGCCACCACCGAGATCCGCACAGCACTGCAGACGCAGATCGACGAATTGTCGGCGGTGACGCAGAAAGTCGAAGTCGAGGCGCGTGTCATCGGCACCGTCTTCCGCACCGAAGCCGACACCTTGCGCGAAGCGGCCGAGAAGGCATCGGGGACGGCCGGCGAGTTGCAGCAGCAGATGCGCGATGGCCTTTCCGCCTTGGAAGCGGTGGCGACACGTGCGCTTGAGAAATCCGAGCTGCTGCACCAGGACGTCGCCCGTCAGGGCGAGCTGGTGAAGGCTGCCACCGAAGAGGGCGGCAAGCGCACGACGGAACTGGCCGGCCTTTACGAAGGCCATGCGCGGCAATTGTCGGAAGCATCCGAAATGGCGCGCGAAAAATTGGAGCAGATGGGCCGGTCGCTCGCCGCACAGGCTGAGATTCTCTCCACCATCACCGATCAGGCGGTCGGGCGGCAGCAGCAACTCAACGTGACACTCGGCCAGCGCGTCGAGCAATTATCGGCGGTCGGCAAGGAAGGCCAGCATCAGCTCTCGACACTCAACATCTCGGCCCAGACCTTGGCCGAGTTCCTGCGCGCCACCACGACGGAGAGCACGCGCGAAGCCAAGGAAACGATCCAATTGTTCCGCGATGGTGCCGAGGCCTTGTCGCAGGTGACCAAGAAGGCGGCGCAGCAGGTGAGCGGCGTCAAGGCCGCAGTCGCCGAACAGATCACCGAGCTCTCGGATCTCTCGGTCAAGGTGCACGACATGGCGGAACAGGTGCGCGGCCAATTGCGCGCCCAGGCCAAGGAATTCTCTGACGCCGCCTTGTCCGCCAAGGCCAGCGCCGAAGGTGCGCGCGGCGATGCACAGCAGGCCAGCGAAATTCTCAACCGCCAGGTAGAATCGCTGGCGCAGGCAGCCGCCCGCATGAACCAGCATCTCGCAGGCCTCGGCACCGATATCGACAAGCGCATCGATTCCATGAGCCGGGCCGCCGAGAGCGCCGCCAGCAAGGTTGGTGCCATCGGGCAGAGCTTCGAGCGCCAGGCCGAAGGTTTCGGCCGCGCCCTCGATCTTGCACAGTCAAAGGCCGCGGAGCTGGGCGAAGCTTTCCGTGGACAAAGCCTGGAACTGGCCAAGACCTCGCAGATCGCCCTGGAGCGCATCGACAAGCTGCGGGAGACGCAGAACAGCTCCACCCGCGACAGTTTCCTGCGCGCGGCGTCGGTGATGATCGAGGAATTGAACGGCCTTGCCCTCGACATCCATTCGCTGCTCGACAACGAGATCCCGGAAGATATCTGGAAACGCTACCGCGAAGGCGACCGCTCGATCTTTGCCCGCCGCCTGTTCCGCAACAAGGACAGCTATGTCATTCCGGCGATCGAGCAACGCTATCAGCGCGATGAGCGGTTCCACGACATCGTCGACCGGTATCTGAAGAAGTTCGAGGATCTGCTGACACAGTCGGCCAAGGCAGACCCGGAGGCGGTGCTCAATGCCGCCATCATCACCGCCGATGTCGGCAAGCTCTATCTGGTGATGGCCAAGAGTTTGGGGCGCAACGCGGAGAATTGACGTCGTATCTTATGACGTCATGCCCGGGCGAAGACCCGGGGATCCACTGTAGCAGTTGAAAGAGTGGATGCCCGGCCAGCCTTGATTCAAGAGTGGGCCCGGGCATGACGGGAACTGTAGGGTAGCCCCCTTACCCCTTCACATCCACTTCGGCGAAGGTCATGACCATGTTGACCAGATCGTCGTCGTCGGAGAGCGGCAGGAGCAGTTCTTCCTGGCTGCGCAGGAAGCCGGATTTGCTGACATAGTCCGACCAGTCATAGACCGGCAGGCGCTCGCCGATCACGATGTCATAATTGCGCAGCGATTCCTCGGCGCTGAAGCCGATGCAGCATTCCTCGACCGTGCGCCCGGTAGGGTTATAGCCGCGAAAGCTGACGTCGAGCTCGCCCACCAGCCGGTAGACCATGCGCCGCGGATTGTGGCTGATATCGATCAGCTGCATGTTGGCAAGCCAGGGCTTCATTTCGATAGGATCGATATCGCGGCGGGACGGCATGCGCCGCCCAGCCCGCTTAGAATCCCAATAGCCATAGAAAGCGCGCGTACTGGAGAGACAACGGCCCAGCATCAGATTGATATCGGTCGTGCGCGGATACATGATGCTGTCTTAGCGCGGCCCTCGGCAGAGATCAATCTGCCGCTGGAGCCGGGCTACCGTGCCAGCTACAACCCCAGGGTCGCAATCCCAGGGTCACAATCCCGGGGCCACAATCCCAGGACCATGCAAGCGATGGGGCGGGCGATGCGTTTCGATCCGGTTGCGGCGTTCGCAAAAGTCATTTTGCATCGCAGCGGCGATGCCGGATCATTGGGTGAGGATTTCCAGGAGTATTTTGATGGCCAGCGCCTTTCTTGCCCATGTGACCCAGACCTTGGAGACGATCCGCGCTGACGGATTCTGGAAGGCGGAGCGGGTTATCGCGACGCCCCAAGGGGCCGATATCGCGCTTGAAGGTGGCGCCAAGGTGCTCAATTTCTGCGCCAACAATTATCTTGGCCTTGCTGACGATGCCCGCCTGATCGACGCCGCCAAGAGCGGGCTCGACGATCATGGTTTCGGCATGGCCTCGGTCCGCTTCATCTGCGGGACCCAGGATCTCCATAAGACGCTCGAAGCGGACATCTCCCGCTTCCTCGGCACCGAGGATACGATCCTTTATTCCTCCTGCTTCGATGCCAATGGCGGCCTTTTTGAGACCGTGCTGGGGGAGGAGGATGCGGTCATCTCCGATGCGCTCAACCATGCCTCGATCATCGACGGCGTCAGGCTGTGCAAGGCCAAGCGCTTTCGCTATGCCAACAACGACCTTGCCGATCTCGAAGCCAAGCTGAAGGAGGCCGATGCTGCTGGCACCCGCTTCAAGCTCATTGCCACCGATGGCGTCTTTTCCATGGACGGCATCATTGCCGACCTCAAGGGCATCACCGACCTTGCTGCCCGCTACAATGCTCAGGTGATGGTCGATGACAGCCACGCCATCGGCTTTGTCGGCAAGACCGGGCGCGGCTCCGCCGAACATAATGGCGTGCAGGCGAAGATCGATCTTTTCACCGGCACCTTCGGCAAGGCGCTGGGTGGTGCTTCGGGCGGCTATATCGCCGGCAGGAAGCCGGTCATCGACCTGCTTCGTCAACGGTCGCGCCCCTATCTTTTTTCCAATTCGCTGATGCCGGCCATCGTGGCGGCGACCAGTGCCTGCCTGCAGCTTATCGACAGCAAGGAGGGGGCCGACCTGCGCGCCCGCCTCATCAAGAACGGCCAGCATTTCCGTAGCGCCATGAGCAAGCTCGGCTTCCGTCTCGTGCCCGGCGAGCATCCGATCATCCCGGTCATGCTGGGCGATGCGAAACTGGCCAGCACCATGGCCGACGCCCTCCTCAAGGAAGGCATCTATGTCATCGGCTTTTCCTATCCCGTGGTGCCCAAGGGCCAGGCGCGCATTCGCACGCAAATGTCCGCAGCCCATAGCGAAGAGGATATCGACCATGTCATCGCAGCCTTTGCCAAGGTCGGCAAAGCGCTTGGCGCGATTTAAGGAGTTTCCATGAAAGCCCTCGTGAAAGACAAAGCCGGCCCCGGCCTGACGCTGACCGACGTGCCCAAGCCCGAGGTCGGGCACAATGATGTTCTCATCCGCATCAGGAAGACGGCCATCTGCGGCACCGACATCCATATCTGGAAATGGGATGAATGGGCGGCAAAGACTGTGCCGCTTGGCATGCATGTAGGACACGAATATGTGGGCGAGATTGTCGCCATGGGCCAGGAGGTGCGTGGCTTCGAGATCGGCGACCGCGTGTCAGGCGAAGGGCATGTGACCTGCGGCCATTGCCGCAATTGCCGCGCCGGGCGCAGGCATCTTTGTCGCAACACATTCGGCATCGGCGTCAACAGGCCCGGTGCCTTTGCCGAATTCCTGGCGCTGCCCGCCGTCAACGCCTTCAAGATTCCCGACAACATTGCCGACGATCTTGCCGCCATCTTCGATCCTTACGGCAATGCCACGCATACGGCCCTCAGCTTCAACCTCGTGGGCGAAGACGTGCTGATCACCGGCGCAGGTCCCATTGGCATCATGGCCGTGGCGATTGCCAAGCATGTGGGTGCCCGCCATGTGGTGGTGACCGATGTCAATGATTACCGCCTGGATCTGGCGCGCAAGATGGGCGCCAGCCGTGCCGTCAATGTCGCCAAGGAAAAGCTCGCCGATGTTATGACTGAGCTTGGCATGGTGGAAGGCTTTGACGTGGGGCTGGAGATGTCCGGCGTGCCGTCGGCCTTTGCCAGCATGCTCGAAGTCATGAACCATGGCGGCAAGGTGGCCTTGCTCGGCATTCCGCCCAGCAACACGGTGATCGACTGGAACAATGTGATCTTCAAGGGGCTGGAGATCAAAGGCATCTATGGCCGCGAGATGTTCGAGACCTGGTACAAGATGGTGGCGATGCTGCAATCGGGCCTCAACCTCGACCCGATCCTCACACACCATTTCCCCTTGAGCGCCTATGTCGAGGGTTTCGAGACCATGCTCTCCGGCCAATCGGGCAAAGTGATTCTTACCTGGCCATAATCGCGGGGCCATAACCATTGGGCCTCAAGAAAAACACCGCCTGGGCGGGGTGCCCAAGCGGTGTGTGAGGTGATGGCTGGCAAACGAAATCTCGCAAACAGGAAGTGTCAAACGTAGGGTGTCACCTGATCAATGCGCGGTGGGGCGCTTTGGTTCCTTGGTTTCCAATTCGGGGATATTGGCTGTGCCCATTTTTGTGGGTGCCGAGGCCGTCTCCTCGGGCTCAGCGTCGACACCGAGCCGCTTGATGGCATCGCGCACGGCACGCAGACGCTCCGATGTCACGCCGGAGCCAGGCCCCGCCATATTTTCTTCTGCCGCCACCAGCAGCAGGCCGAGATCGTAATCCCATTGCTGCAGCAGCTTCAGTTTCTGCTGGCGTGTCAGATCATCGGTCGCGATCAATTCGGCCGGACTGCCATAGACCTTGGCAACATCCTGCATCGCTGCGTCGAATTCCTTGTCCTGCATCATTTCTTCCTCCGCCTGTTGTGCTTCGGTCGTGGCAGCATATGGAGTGGTAACGCTGGCAGCGCGGATCCGTTCCTCAGTGGAACAGGAACCAGATCAGGATGAGGACCGGAATCGGCACACCAATCAGCCACAACAGAGCATAACGCATGGGAATTCTCCGTCTTTTTTGCGCAGAATCGGGCAACCGCCGCGGTGCCCGCTGCGTCAGGTGACACAAAGGTTTGTGATAGCCGTGACATAACCGGAGAGGGCTGGAGTGGTTCCAAGATTTGCAGCGGCGCAAGAGTTCAGCGCGAGCCTATCGCAGTAACTCCCTCCCCCCTTGAGGGGGAGGGTTGGGGAGGGGGGTATCTCTCCGCTACTCGATTGATAGAACCCGGTCGCACCACACCCCCCTCCCGCGCTGTCGCGCGGCCTCCCCCTCAAGGGGGGAGGCGAAGGCATCATTATTCAGCCTTGATGATGCGCGCGGCGAAGAAGCCGTCCAGGCCGCCTTGGTCGGCGAGGTGGCTGGGGAGGGAGCGGAAGTCGCCGGCCGGTGAGATGAGTTCGAAGAGGCCGCCCACTTCGTCGGTATGGATGCGGTCGCGTTTCAGATTGCCATGGCGCGCCAGCACGGCATCGACGCGGTCGGGCCCTTCTTCAGGCTGCAGCGAGCAGGTGCAGAAGATGAGCGTGCCGCCGGGGCGCAGCAAGGAGACGGCCTTATCGAGCAGGCGGTCTTGGGTCGCACTGAGCTTGGCAAGATCGCGCGGGTCTTTGAGCCATGCCACGTCCGGATGACGGCGGATGGTGCCGGTCGCCGAGCAGGGCGCATCCAGCAGCACCGCGTCGAAATCGCGACCGCGATCCCAGAGAGCCGCATCAGCTGCTTCCAGTTCGGCATGCAAGCGCAACCGTTCGAGATTTTCTTTGACGCGCGCCAGGCGCGGCCTGGATCGGTCGAGTGCCGTCACCTGTGCACCGGCTGCCGCCAATTGCGCGGTCTTGCCGCCGGGGGCGGCGCAGAGATCGATGACGCGAAGGCCGGCGACATTGCCAAGGAGACGCGCCGGGATTTGCGCCGCCAGATCCTGCACCCACCAGGCACCGTCGGCGTAACCTGGCAGATCTTCCACCCGTTGATGGAGGCGCTCGCCGCCTTCCGACGCCACCGGACGGCGCAAGGTGCCAGGCAGCGGCATGGTGCGGGCATGGAGCTGCTGCGCCCAATATTCGGCTTCGGCCGGACGCCGGCAGCAGAAGTCGAGCGGCGGTTCATAGAGATGCGCTGTGGCGATCTGTGTTGCCTTCGCCACTCCATAGGCCTTGACCCAGCTTTGCCACAGCCAGTCGGGCAGGCTCACGGCACCGGCTGGTGCGGAGGCCAGATAGGCCTGCGGGTCGCGGGAGATGCGCCGGAGGACAGCGTTGATGAGGCCCTTGAAGCCGGTCTCGCCGCGCTGGGCCGCCAGGGTCACCATGGTATCGACCGCGGCATGGGGGGCGGTGGAGAGGAACATGATCTGGGCAGCGCCCAGGCGCAGAATGTTGCGCACGATGAGGGCGCGGGCCGGCAGGGGCTTTTCCAGGCACTGGCCCAGGGCGTGATCGATCTGCCCCATATGCCGGAGCGTGGTGGCAACCAGGGCGCGCACGAATTGGCGGTCGCGGGGGGCCAGCTTGTCGAGTTCGGCATGTTCGCCCAGGGCCTCATCGAGAGGCTTCCGGCGCCGGAACACGGCATCCATGAGGTCGAGGGCGATCGAGCGCGCCGACAAAATCGGGGAATCACCGCCCGAACTGCCTTCAGGCGCGTCTTTTGGGTCCAATTGAGGGTCTTTTTGCGACATGGCCGCCCTGATAGCGGATAAGCCGCCGCTTGTCTAATCCAGGCCAATCCATCGGCCCAAACGTGACCCCTGTCACCCGTTCTGCCCGAACCCAAAGGGCCTGCCATCGCGACCAAGGTGCAAGTCGGTTTCGGCACAACCCCTTTCACGGAGGTTACCATGGCCCAGGTCAGCAATACCGGCACCACCCCGATCGGTCAGTATCCGGAACCCAATTTCCCCAACTATTTCGCGATCTATGGCACCAACGCTGCCGACCTCATCAATGGCACCAACAGCGCCGATACCATCTACGCCCTGGGCGGTGATGACACGGTCAATGCCGGCGGTGGCAATGACAAGGTCGATGGCGGCAGCGGCAACGACTATATCGACGGTGCGGCCGGCAACGATTTGCTGATCGGCAGCTATGGTGACGACAATATCTGGGGCGGGTTGGGCAACGACACCATTTATGGCGACAGCAATGTGCCGCCGAGCCCTGTGGTCGGCCCGGCCAACGGCAACGACAATCTCCATGGCGGCAGTGGCGACGATTTCATCGATGGCGGCCTTGGCGACGATTACCTCTATGGCGATGGCGACAACGACCTGCTGTTCGGCGGCGCCGGCTATGACTATCTCTATGGCGGCAGCGGCAATGACGAAATTCATGCCGGCACCGAGAATGACCGCCTGTTCGGCGATGCGGGCGACGACAAACTGTTCGGTGACGAAGGCCAGGATCGTCTCTATGGCGGAACCGGCAACGATTTCCTCAGTGGTGGCGACGGCAATGACCGCCTGTATGGTGACGAGAATAACGACCAGCTCGATGGCGGCGCCGGCAATGACGATCTCTATGGCGGGACCGGCGATGACACGCTGTCGGGTGGCGACGGCAATGACCGCCTGTTCGGCGAGGACGGCAATGACATCATGAAGGGCGGCGCCGGCCACGATACCTTCTATATTGACCCCACACTCAACGGCCACGACATCATCATGGATCTTGATACATCGCTGGAAGCCCTGGTGCTGGACGGCATTGCCGATGCCAACGCGCCGGGCGTCACGGTGGGTGCCAGCGCCGATGGCGACGTGCTCATCAAATTTGCCAATGGCAGCTCGGTCGAGATCGACGGCTTCCAGAACCAGGGCTGGAGCAATCTCGATCAGCTCGACGACAACATGATCATCACCTATCAGCCGTAAAGCCAAGTATCGCGATCTGGAGATGCCGAAGGCCGCGTCATCCCTGGATGATGCGGTCTTTCGGCAGCCACAGGGTGACACGGGTGCCGACACCCAGCCGGCTGTGAAGGTCGAGCTTGCCGCCCTGGGCTTCGGTAAGCGCCCGCGCGATGGGCAGGCCGAGACCAGCCCCTTCATGTTCCCGCACAAAGGCTTCCTGCACCTGGCCGAAAGCCGAGAAGACCAGCGGAATGTCTTCGCTGGCAATGCCGATGCCGGTATCGGTGACGGCAAGGGCAATGCCTTCGCCAACATCGCCCAGATTGACCATGGCGCCATCGACGGTGATCTCGCCGCCGGGCAGGGTGAATTTCACCGCATTGTTGACGAGGTTGATCAGGATCTGGGTGAGCGCCCGTTCGTCAGCGCGCACTTTCGGCAAGGATGGCGCGACCGCATTGATGAGTTTCAGATTCTTGGTCTGGGCTGCATTGCTGACAAGGTTGAGCACATTCCGCGTAATCTCGAAGAGATCGCAGGGCGCATCGGCCAGGGTCATGCGGCCGGCCTCGATCTTCGAGAGATCGAGAATATCGTTGATGATCTGCAGCAGCAGCCGGCCGCTTTCGTGAATGTCGGTGGCATAGGAGCGCGCCTGGTCAGGCCCGATCGGCCCCAGCGACCCGCGCGCCAGGATTTCCGAAAAGCCGATGATGGCGTTCAAGGGCGTGCGCAGTTCATGGCTCATATTGGCCAGGAACTGCGACTTTGCCTGGCTTGCCGCCTCGGCATGCTCCTTGGCATCGATGAGTTCGTCCTGCGCCTGCATGGCTGCGGTGATCTCGACGCCGATACCGCCGATCGCCGTGATGTCGCCATGTTCGTCAGGGATGGGGAATTTGATGTCGCGGTACCAGCGGGGGCCGCCATCGCGCTCGTAGCAGACCTCGCGCACCATCGGCAGACCGGTGCGGCGCATGTCGGCTTCGAGCTGCGTGATCGCGGTGCCGCCGCTGGAGCGTTCAAAGTCGGTGATGCGGCGGCCGAGGATCTGATCGGCGGGCAGGCCGTAGAATCGCTCGCTGGCCCGGTTGATCATCAAATAGCGGCCGTCGAGATCCTTCACCGACATGGTGATGGGTGCATGCTGCATGAAGGCGCGCAGCCTGGCCTCGGTCGAACGCAGGGCCTGGGTGCGGGTCGCAATCTCCTGCTCAAGATCACGCAGCAGGCTTTTGAGTGCAATCTGGCTGCCGCATTGATTGGCAAGACGCGTCAGCGCATTGCGCTGCTGGTCGGACAGAATGCGTGGCTGATGATCGATCACCGTGAGTGTGCCCAGGATGGCGCCGCCGCAGGATTTGATATGCGCCGAGGCATAGAAGCGGAAGCCCCATTCGGTCACCAGCGCCTGCTGGTTGAAACGCTCGTCCAGTGCCAGATCCTCGACCTCGAACAGGCCATCGGTGCGGATGGCATAATCGCAGAAGGAGTCGGCGCGGGGATATTCCTTGAGCTCGGCGCCATAGCAGGATTTGAACCACAGCCGATCGCGGTCGACGAAGGAGACCAGCGAGATCGGCGTCCCACAGATCTGTGCGGCGAGCGCGGTGAGGTCGTCGAAATTCTGTTCAGCCTCGGTATCCAGGATGCCGCTTTGCCGCAGCGCGGCCAGGCGCCGCTCTTCCCAGGCCGCGACCAGGCGCGGGTCGGTCGGATAGTGGCCGAATTCCTGCGCCGCCTCCCGGTCTTTCAAGCCCGTGGTCTTGAAACCTGCAGCTTGCATGTCTTTGCCGTCGCGCTCCAAAGACACCTCCAGCGCCATCGCCCCACGCTCAGGTGACGCATATCGATGCTCTGTTAACCTTTTCATGCCGCGGAGCCCCGACACCCACACCAGCTGGGTGATTTATCTGACAATTCCTAGGTGCACAGATGGCAATCCGACAAGTCTTTTCTTACCTTGATGCCGTTTCTCGTGCGAATCGGGGGCCGCTGATGGCACCAAAGCGGTGCCAGCCCGGGGCGCTCACACCCGGCTGAAATGGGATCATTCCGGGTTTCGGAAAACAGCCATCTCTGCGCAAATGGCACTGGCATTGACGCATCCCGCCCTGATTCGGGTCCTTGAAGACTTTTCCCATGTTCATGTTGCAGCCGCTGAGGCGGCGACCAATTGCACTGCTATGGGCCGGCCAGGTGCTGGCGGCGACAGGCGCCCAATTCTACATGGTCGCCATCGTCTGGATCGCCGCCGATCTCATCGGCCGGGATGCGGGCTATGTCTCGGCCCTGCAGGCGGCTGCGTTGCTCGCCGGCAGCCTCTTTGGCGGCATCGTGACCGACCGCTGGCGGCACGGTGCCACCATGATCATGACCGACCTTGTGCGTGCCGCCCTGCTGCTGATGCTCTCGGTGGCGGCCATGCTGCACGCGATGAGCCTGCCGCTCCTCATCCTCGCTGCCATCGGCATCGCCTTGGCGACGGCAGCCTTTGAGCCGGCCTTGCAGGCGATCCTGCCCGTCATCGTCCGGGAGCCCGATCTTCGGCACGCCACCAACGGTCTCTTCGATGCAACAAAGCGCCTCGCGCGCATTCTGGGGCCGAGCCTCATTGCCCTCATCAACGGCCTTCTTGGTCCCGATCAATTCTTCATTGTGACCGCCATCGCCTTCCTGCTGTCGGCCGGCGTCATCCGCCTAGTGACGCGCCTGGTCGATGAACCAATGGCGCTGCGCAGCCTCCATGGCATGGCGGCGGCAATCGACGGCGTGCTGGGCGGCCTGCGCAGCATCAAGGGCCATCCGCTCATGGCCTATGGCCTCATCGCCAACATGATCGGCAATTTCACCTGGTCGATGGGTCTTATCCTCGGCATGGTGCTTTATCTGCGCGAGACCAGCGCCGACCCGCTCACCGACTACAGCCTGATGATGACCGCCTATGGTATCGGCAATCTCGGCGCCAATCTGGTGCTCGCCAACGTGCTGCCGGCGAATCCGCAGCGCTGGCTGATCGCCTCGAAACTGATTTTCGGTGCCGGCGTCCTGCTGCTGCCGCTCGCCACCCATGAAGGATGGCTGATGGCGATCGCCTTATTTGCCGCCATCAATGGCCCGCTTGAGAATCTTGCCATGCTGCATCTCATGCAGCACCGCTTTCCGTCACAGCGGCTGGCACAGGTCTATCGCCTGCAGCTCTGCGCCATCTTTGCCGGCCAGCTGCTCGCCTATCTTGCAGCACCCAGCCTGTTCGGCTGGGTGGGATTGGCACCCAGCATCATGGCCGCCGGCGCGCTTACGTTCGCCAGCGGCCTTGCCGGGTTCGCGCTACGTCAGAAGGACGTATCCACCTAAGGCTGCTGGGTTTCCTTGGTGGTCGTCGTTGTCGTGGTCCCGGTTGTTGAAGTGTCGGTCGGGGCGGGTGCCGTGGTGGTCTGCTCGACCGTGGTTCTGCTGTAATGGCCGACATATCCGCCATAATACGCAAAAGCACCGATCACCATCGCGACAACCAATCCGCCAACAACGAAATATAGCCCACCGGTGGGATTGCTGTTTGAAATCTCCGCCATGTCACGCTCCTCTGCCATAACCGGCAAGAAGGCAGGTGTCCGGCATCTCTTAGCGAAAGCACATTGCTTCCTCCAGGAGAAGAACCATGCAGACGGTCATTCGGTTCCTCAGATCCGTTGGCGGTGTCGCGCGATGTCCTGCACCGCGCCGAAACCAGGTGGCAGGATAATCTTTCATGACCGGCGTCGGTCTATAGGGTGGCCAGCGCTTCCAGGAACATCAATCCGAAAATCGGCAGCCGCATGCCGGACCGCCTGCGCTTGGGATCATTGGTCACCGATGGGCCCCAGCGACCGGCATAGCCGAGCAGGTTCCGCCGTGGCGCCCACCACAGCTGGGTGTCGCGATCAACAATGAAATCGAAGCGCGGATTGGCATCGTCATCTGCCGGCATTTCGGTCGGCCAATCCACGACTTGCGCTGCATTGGCGGTCTCCGCGAAATCAACGCCTCTTGGCCGCAGGATCAAGCCGAAATTGGGACCACCAGTCTGATCTTTGGGCAACTGGTTTGGATTGGGAGACAGGAGGGCAGTTGCGCCATATCTGCCATTGATGTCCTCGCTGAAAAGCAGGCCAAATCCTAAGGTCAGAATGGCTTTGACGACCATAATGGCATAGTCCGGGTCTTCGCCTTCACTGGCCGGTATTTCGGTCCCGGCAATAACATCGTCCAGGCTTTCGATCACGCCGCAAGAGCCCTTTCCGATATCGATGTCGCCTGGCGTGAAAGCCTTGAGATCGAAAGTGCCGGCTTTCAGATAATTCCCATGAGTCCCTTTCGAGACATAGATCTTCGGATGCTCGCCGACGCCTTCGACCTCCTTCCAGTTAAAAACTTGAATGCCGACGCGCTGCTCGTCATCCAGCGTGGTTTTGGGCGCGCCGACATTGCGAGAGGTGACGCCGATATAGACCGGATTGGCGCTGGCATCGATCAGGACCGCGACCGAAGTCCAGGAGCCGGCAAACGTGCCGAACAATTTTCCCTCGCCCCAATCTTCGCAGCCCTCCAGCGGCTCTTCATGCAGGGCATAGAAAAAATGATAGACCAGCAGCGATAGATTGTTGGAGATCATGTTGATCAGCTTTGGCAGATCCGGTGCGTTGGGTGGCGCCTCGGCCGCCAAGCTTGACACCGCTGCATGATCGAAATAATCAACGAAGTACCAGGGCCGCCCACCTAGCATCGCGGCGTCATAGCCCATGGGCAACAGCGTCGGGTGACGATTGTCGGTGGTGCCGGTGACATCGTTGGGTGCAGCCACGAACGGTTCCCAACCGACAAGTTGCAGGAACCGATCCTCCGACAACAAAGCATGCTGTTCACGCTCGTCCGCCGGCTTTGTTGCGACGAGGAAGGGTGAAACCCCATTCTCCCTCTCGCCGATCCAGCGCTTGCCTGAAGCTTCGTTGCGGAGGGCAGCCAACTGGCCCTTGGGCACGAGCGGCTGGCGTGGAAAGCCCGCCGGCGGCTCGCCCCAATTATCTTTCTTGTCGGTCGGCGGTGTCGCCCGCCAGATCGCGCAACGATCGAGATAGAGTTTTGGATCGATCGGGAAGAATTTTTCGTCAGGGTGAAAGAGCAGGATCGGTTCGAATCTTTTCGCAAGACCGATGGCCCGGGGATCGATCGCCATGGCGCTACCTCCTTAAATCACTGCCAACGCCAGCAGGAACATGAGCCCGAAAATCGGCAGGCGCATACCGGCACGTCGGCGCTTGGGATCATTGGTCACCGATGGACCCCAGCGGCCGGCATAGCCGAGGCGTTCCTTGCGCGGCGCCCACCACAGCTGTGTGTCGCGATCGACCACAAAATCGAACCGCGGATTGGCGTCGTCTGCCGGCATTTCGGTCGGCCAATCTTCGATCCGCGCGGCGCTGGCGATCTCGGCAAACGCCAAGCCTTTGGGTCGCAGGATCAGACCGAAACTAGGACCGCCGGTTTGGTCTTTCGGCGTCTGGTTCGGATTGGGGGAAAGGAGCGGGGTGGTACCAAACTTGGTCCATACGTCCTCGGTGAATATCAGCCCGATGCCAAGGGTGAGGAAGATCTTCAGCATGAGGACGACTGTGTCACCATCCTCGCCTTCAGTGCCCGGTATCTCGGTTCCAGCAATGACGTCGTCCAGGCTTTCGATCACCCCGCACGAGTTCTTACCGATATCGACATCGCCAGGGGTGAAGGCCGTTAGATCGAAAGCGCCCGCCTTCAGATAATTTCCGTGCGTCCCTTGCGATACGAAGATCTTCGGATGATCGCCGACCCGATCGACCTCCTTCCAACGGAAGGCCTGCATGCCAACGCGATTTTCATCATCCGCCTTGGTCTTGGGGTTTCCGATATTGCGTGAGGTAACGCCGATGAACTGCGCCTCCCCGGCGGAATTGATCAGCACGGCCACCGAAGTCCAGGCGCCGGCATAGGTACCAAACAGCTTGCCTTCGCCCCAGGCTTCACAGCCCTGCAGCGGCTCCTCATGCAAGGCATAGAAGAAGTGATAGACAACAAGAACCGGTTTGTTGGCGATTTGGGTGTCGACCAGCCGGAACAGATCCGGCGCGTCGGGCGGCGCTTCGTTTGCCAGGCCGAGCAGCGCCGTGTGATCGAAATATTCGGCGAAATACCAGGGGCGCCCGCCCTGCAACGCCGCATCGTAGACCACGGGCGACAGTGTCGGATGACGGTTGTCGCTGCTCGCGGTGACCTCGTTGGGTGATGGCGCGCCTGGTTCCCAACCGGCAAGCTGCAGGAACCGGTCATCCTGAATCAACCGCCGCTCTTCGAGTTCGCCTGCTGGTTTCTTGACGACCATGAAGGGCGAAACGCCCTTTTCCATTTCGCCGATCCAGCGCTTTCCCGCGGCCTCGTTCTTCAGGGCAGACAGCTGCGCCTTGGGTACCTGCGGCCGACGAGGAAAGCCCGCCGGGGATTCGCCCCAATTGTCTTTCTTGTCAGTCGGTGGCGCGGCACGCCAAATCGCACAGCGGTCAAGATAGAATTTCGGATCAATCGGGAAGTATTTTTCGTCGGGATGAAAGAGCAGGATTGGTTCGAATTTCTTGGCAAAGCCAATAGCTTCAGCCGGGATCGTCATAATGCGACTCCCGCCAGATCACCACATTCGTCGAGCGCCTGCCGCCACAGATCGAGAAAGGCACGCCATTGCTCGTCGCATTTCAAAATGTCTTGGGGGTCGGCAAGGTTGAGCGACTGGACCGTGCTGACCAGAGCCGCCATATCGGGATCGTTCTCCGGGTCGATGCCGGCATCGCGCAGCAGGGCAACCCATGCGCACAAGGCGGCGGCCATGTCCGGCGTGCCCAAATCGCCCGCGACCCACAGGCGAATGATATCGTCATTGATCGCCCGCAATTTCGCCTGCAAATCCCGCGGTAGGTCCACAAACGCCTGCAACTTGCGGCGCCGGATCTCGCCGCTTTGCAGAGACAAAGCGCGCGCCTGTTCGGGATACTGTGCCGTCCAGTCGCGGATTCTGCGTGCCAACCGTTCCCAGCAGCGCGCGGTTTTGCGGGTATAGGGACGACCGAGAAATTCACGGCGCATGGTACTTGGATCCAGACGCCAGATCTTGATCTCGTCGATCTCGCCGGGGAAGGCCTTGTCGTCATTGCTCCAATCATTGCCGATGGCGATGCCGCCACTCATCACCGGGCGAATGGCGCCATCCACCTTCGCATCGCCGACCAGCTCACCGTCGAGGAACAACTGCATCCGCGAAATGCCATCGTGATAGAAACCAAGCCGCATCCAGCGGCCGGCAATGACGGGATGATATTGGCGGTCCGGCGCAAATGACGTATCGCTGCGGATATAATTGTTGGTGCCGCTGCCATTCTTGAAGCGGGCCTCAAGTGCCCCTTCCAGGATACCGAATGAAAACGAGTTGTGCCCATCGACGATGGAAGACATCATCTTAGCCTGCGGATCGATACGCGCCACAAGCTCGATCTTCAGGGCGGTCAGCGGCATCCAGGCTTTGCCGATTGGGACACGGATACGGCTGCTTGGCGTTGGAAAAGTGATGAAGCCGCTGCCGGGTTCAACACCGTCGGCACCACCGCCGGTGTCGATACCCTGGCCATGATTGCCATAAGGTGATTTATCCGCTGGCAAGCCGTTCCACGTGAATCGCTGATCAAGAATGAGCTCAAGCATCGGATCCCCCGTTGGTCGCCGCGCCACGCGACGGCACCGGATTCGGCGGCGTTCAAACGCGACGCGGGGATGGATGGAAATGCTGACTGATTAGATCTGGCTGTGTGCTGACAATTATTTCGCGGCGATGACGATCGTGTCGTGATGTCTATGCGACAGGCGCCGACACTAATGGAGGAAAAATTATGCGACAAGGCGCCACGACATGTTTGTCGCGCAATCCGACAAAGAGAGGCATTTATGGCGCAGTAAGTGCGCAACCAATAAAGAAAAGCACCTGATACTTGGGTGCCCAGTGTGCATGGCGCACTTGTACCAGCACATCAAAGCTAACATGCTGGTACAAGTTACCGCTGACGGGCAGCGCCTATAGAATGAACTTCGATAGATCCGTGTTCTTGGCCAGGGGCGCCACGCGTTCGCGCACATAGGCGCCATCAATGCCAACGGTCTTCCCCGACATTTCACTGGCGGTGAAGCTCACTTCCTCGAGCAGCCGTTCGAGCACGGTTTGGAGGCGCCTGGCACCGATATTCTCGACCGTCGAATTGATCTCGGAGGCGAGATCGGCCAGCGCATCGATGGCATCGTCGGTGAAATTGAGTGTCACACCTTCGGTGCCCATCAACGCCACATATTGCTTGATCAGGCTGGCTTCCGGTTCGGTGAGAATGCGGCGCAGGTCTTCGCGGGTGAGAGCATCGAGCTCGACGCGGATCGGCAGGCGGCCCTGCAGTTCCGGCAGCAGGTCGCTGGGCTTGGCGAGATGGAAGGCACCCGAGGCGATAAAGAGGACATGGTCGGTTTTGACCGGGCCATATTTCGTGGCGACCTGTGTCCCTTCGATGAGCGGCAGCAGATCGCGCTGCACGCCTTCGCGGCTGACATCGGCGCCAGCACGTTCCGACCGCGCGCAGATCTTGTCGATCTCATCCAGAAACACGATGCCATTCTGCTCGACAGCGCGAATGGCTTCGGCGGTGACTTTCTCCTGATCGAGGAGCTTGTCAGCTTCCTCCGCCAGCAGCACCTCGTAGGAATCAGAAACGTTCATGCGCCGCGCCTTGGTACGGCCGCCAAGCGCGTTGCCCAGCATTTCGTTGAGATTGATCATGCCCATGGAGGCACCGGGCATGCCGGGGATATCGATGGTCGGCATGGACCCAGCACCGCTATCCTTCACTTGCAGTTCGATCTCCTTATCGTCGAGCTCGCCGGCGCGCAGCATGCGGCGGAACTTGGCGCGTGTTTCGGCGCCAGCCCCTTCGCCTACCAGCGCATCCAGGACACGTTCCTCGGCCAGCGTCTCGGCTTTCGCGCGCACCTGACGGCGCATCTTATCCTTCGACATCGCGATTGCGATTTCGACAAGGTCGCGGATGATCTGTTCAACATCGCGGCCGACATAACCGACTTCGGTAAATTTGGTGGCTTCCACTTTCAGGAATGGTGCCTGGGCGAGCTTCGCCAGGCGCCGGGCGATCTCGGTCTTGCCGACACCGGTCGGCCCGATCATCAGGATGTTCTTCGGGCTGACTTCCTCGCGCATGCCGTGGTCGAGCTGCTGGCGCCGCCAGCGGTTGCGGAGCGCGATGGCGACGGCGCGCTTGGCGTCATGCTGGCCGACGATGTAGCGATCGAGTTCCGAGACGATCTCGCGCGGTGTCAGCGACGAGGTCACCAGCGCCTCTTCGGCCTTGGATGTCTCTTTGCGCGATGTGTTGGGTTGGGCGGTCCTGGCTTCGGTCATCGGCTCACAGCTTTTCGATCATGACATTGTGGTTGGTATAGATGCAGATATCGCCGGCGATCTTCATCGCGCGCCGGGCAATGGTCTCAGCATCCAGCCCGTCGATATCGACGAGCGCCCGGGCGGCTGCCAGCGCATAGGCGCCACCCGACCCGATGCCGATGAGCCCGTCTTCCGGCTCCAGCACATCCCCGGTGCCCGTCAGGATCAGGCTGACGGTGGGGTCCGCCACGGCCATCATGGCTTCCAGGCGCCGCAGATAGCGGTCGGTGCGCCAATCCTTGGCCAGTTCCACGCAGGCGCGGGCCAATTGGGCGGGATATTGCTCCAATTTCGCCTCAAGCCGCTCGAAGAGGGTGAGGGCATCGGCGGTCGCCCCGGCAAAGCCGGCAATGACCTGGCCCTTGCCCAGGCGGCGCAGCTTCTTGGCGTTGGATTTCATCACCGTGGGGCCTACGGTCACCTGGCCGTCGCCGGCCAAGACGACCTCGGACCCCTTGCGCACGAGCAGGATGGTGGTGCCATGCCAGGGGGCAAGGCCGTGTTTGTCGTTCTCATCACGCGACATGGAATATCCTTAAGAAGCCTGCCGATATCGAGGGACAAGCGGGCTGGTTGGCTAACAGGGGAGATAGGTTAACGATTGGCCCCAATCAAGCCCGCAATCGACGGGGGCCCAAGCCCCGCCCTTCTCGCCGGTGTTGGCATCCGCCTCCTTATCGTCATCCCCGGGCGAAGACCCCGGGATCCACGGGTGACAGGATAGTGTGGATGCCCGGGTCAAGCCCGGGCAGGACGAACTAAAGGGGCATGACGAACTAAAGGGATAAGCCCTCTAACCACTGGTCAGAACCGCGCATCGCTGCTAAGAACCCGGCAATTAAGGCCTTTTTACTCGAGTGGGCAGGAATTCGTGATGCGTATTGGTAGGAACGAGCGCAGGACCAAGGAGACCGAGATCGCGGTCGAGGTCAATCTTGACGGCCAGGGCCGGTCGGAGATTTCGACCGGGATCGGCTTTCTCGATCATATGCTGGACCAGCTCGCGCGCCATTCGCTGATGGACCTCAAGGTCCATGCCAAGGGCGACCTCCACATCGACTATCACCACACGACCGAGGATACCGGCATCGCCATTGGCCTCGCCGTCTCGCAGGCGCTTGGCGAGCGCATCGGCATCAACCGCTATGGCGAGGCGACCATCCCGATGGACGAGACGCTGACCCGTGTCGCCCTCGACGCCTCGAACCGCGCCTATCTCATCTGGAAGGTGACTTTCAGCCGCGACAAATTGGGCGAGATGGATACCGAGCTGTTCAAGGAATGGTTCCAGGCCTTCGCTCAGAACGCCGGCCTCACGCTGCACGTTGAAAATCTCTATGGCGAGAACAATCACCATATCGTCGAGAGCTGCTTCAAGGCGCTGGCGCGCGCCCTCCGCCATGCCATCGAGATCGATCCCAGGAAGTCCGACGCGATCCCCTCGACAAAGGGAACGTTGGGCGGCTCCTTGGGGAGCTCTGGGCTTGCCAGATCGTCATGACGGTCGCAGTCATTGATTATGGTGCCGGCAATCTCAAATCCGCCGCCAAGGCGCTGAGCTATGCTGCCCGGGAAACCGGGGAAGAGGTCCTGGTCACCGCCGATGCCGCGGCGATTGCCAAGGCCGATCGCATCGTGCTGCCTGGCGTCGGCGCCTTTGCCGAATGCAAGCGCGGGCTGGAAGCGGTGCCCGGCGGTATCGCCGCCATGCGCGAAGCGGTGCTGGAAAAGGGCCGGCCGTTCCTTGGCATCTGCGTTGGCATGCAATTGATGGCCAGTGTCGGCGTCGAATATGGCGAGCATCCGGGCCTCGACTGGATCAAGGGCCGGGTGGTGAAGCTCTCACCTCAGGATTCCGCGCTCAAGATTCCGCAGATGGGCTGGAACGATCTCAGCCTGCACAAGCCGGCACACCCGATCTTCGACGGTCTCAAATCGGGCGCCCATGGCTATTTCGTCCATTCCTATCATTTCCTGGTCGATGATCCCGCCGACCTGCTGGCCGATGTCGAATATGGCGGTCAGGTGGCTGCTGCGATCGGCCGCGACAATATGGTGGGGCTGCAATTCCATCCGGAGAAAAGCCAGGCGGTGGGGCTCACGCTCCTTGCCAATTTTCTGCGCTGGAAGCCGTAAGGAAAGGTGCCGCCATCATGGCCGATCTGATGATCAGCATCGCCACCGAGTTGAAGCGCCGCGAGCTCGAAGAACTATGCGACGCGACGCAGGCTGCGGTCGAGGCTGGTGGTGGTTTCGGCTGGGTCAAGCCGCCCCATCGCAATATTCTCGAAGTCTTCTGGAAGGGCGTTACCTTGGTGCCCGACCGTGCGCTCTTCATCGCCAAGCTCGACGGCACCGTGGCGGGGTCGGCGCAGCTGGTGCGCCCCACGCGCAACAACGAAGCGCAAGGCCATTCGGCGCAGATCACCACCGCCTTCGTCGCCCCTTGGGCGCGCGGCCATGGATTGGCGCGGCAATTGACGCTGGCGGTCGAAGCTGAGGCACGCCAGCGCGGTGTCAAAGTGCTCAATCTCGATGTTCGTGAAACGCAGCAGGCAGCGATCAGCCTCTACCGGAATCTAGGCTATCACGAAATCGGCCGGCATCCACGTTACGCCCAGGTCGACGGGCAATATGTCGGCGGTCTCTATTTCTGGAAGTCGCTGGAAGATGCGCATGAGAAGTGATTGGCAATGATTCTGTTTCCGGCGATCGACCTCAAGGGTGGTCAATGCGTGCGCCTGGTGAAGGGCGACATGGCGCAGGCCACCGTGTTCAACACCGACCCCGCAGACCAGGCGCGGCAATTTGCGGCGGCCGGCGCTGAATGGCTGCACCTGGTCGATCTCGATGGCGCCTTCGCCGGTGCACCGGTGAATGAAGCCGCGGTCGAGGGCATACTCAGTGCCACCGCCTTGCCGGTGCAATTGGGCGGCGGCATCCGTGATCTTGGCCGCATTGAGGCTTGGCTGAAGAAGGGTGTTGCGCGCGTCATTCTGGGCACCGTTGCCTTGAAGAATCCGGAGCTCGTCAAACAGGCCTGCCGTACATTCCCGGGCAAGATTGCGGTCGGCATCGATGCCAAGGGCGGCAAGGTCGCGGTCGAAGGCTGGGCGGAAACATCCGAACTCACCGCCCTTGACCTCGCGCGCCGTTTCGAAGATGCCGGCGTCACCGCCATCATCTACACCGACATAGACCGCGACGGGTTGCTGCAGGGCGTCAACGTCGCTGCGACTGCGGACCTTGCCGCATCGCTGGCCATTCCCGTGATTGCATCGGGTGGCGTATCGTCGATCGACGATATCCACGCCTTGCTCGCCGCCCTGCCCACCTCGCAAAAAGGCGGCGGCGGCATCGTCGGCGTGATCTCCGGCCGCGCGATTTACGACGGCCGATTGGATCTCAAAGAAGCGCTGCAGCTCTTGAGAGAGACTGCGTGAGCGCCGCCAGCGCAAAGAACCCCTCACCCCAACCCCTCTCCCCGCAGGCGGGGCGAGGGGCTTTAAAGCGCGCCCGCAATCTGCGCAAGTCACCAACAGATGCCGAACAAAAGCTTTGGCTGCGCTTGCGAGATCGCCGATTGCAGAATGTCAAGTTTCTCAGGCAATTTCCGATCGATCGATATGTCGTCGACTTCATTTGCCGGCCTGGAAAGCTGATTATAGAAGTGGATGGTGGTCAGCATGACTCACAATCCGCTAGAGACGATGCTCGCACCAAAGCCCTGAACGCGCTCGGCTATCGTGTGGTCCGCTTTTGGAACAACGATATCCTAAGCAACATTGATGGTGTGCTCACAACCATCCTGCAAGAGCTTGGCATCGACCCAACGGCTCCCTCGCCCCGCGACAGCGGGGAGAGGGCGGGGGGTGAGGGGTCGGCAAAGAAAGAAGCAAGATCATGCTGAAGATGCGTGTCATTCCCTGTCTTGATGTCAAAGACGGGCGCGTGGTGAAGGGGGTCAATTTCGTCAACCTCATCGATGCGGGCGATCCGGTCGAGCAGGCGAAGCTTTATGATGCCGCCGGCGCCGACGAGCTGACCTTCCTCGACATTACGGCGAGCCACGAGAATCGCGACACGCTTTACGATGTCGTGTCGAAGACGGCGGAGGCCTGCTTCATGCCATTGACCGTCGGTGGCGGCGTGCGGAAATCGGAAGACATCCGCAAGCTGCTGCTGGCCGGTGCCGACAAGGTGTCGATCAACACGGCCGCGGTCAATGATCCGGACTTCGTGAAACAGGCGGCGCAGAAATTCGGCGATCAATGCATCGTCGTCTCGATCGACGCCAAGGAGACATCACCCGGCAAGTTCGAAATCTTCACCCATGGTGGCCGCAACCCGACCGGCATCGACGCCGTGGCCTTTGCCAAGCGCATGGCGGAAAACGGCGCCGGCGAATTGCTGGTGACGTCGATGGACCGCGATGGCACCAGATCGGGCTACAATCTGGCCCTGACCCGCGCCATTGCCGATGCTGTAACTGTACCCGTGATCGCGTCGGGCGGCGTCGGCACCCTGGACGATCTGGTGGCCGGCATCCGCGAGGGGCATGCGACGGCGGTTCTGGCCGCCTCCATCTTCCATTTCGGCACGTTTACCATTGGTCAAGCAAAGGCGCATATGGTGAAGGCTGGTCTGGCAATGCGCCTCGAAAGATGAAGGCCCGTTAAGCATCAAGGTCGGGGAAAGGTAAGGATTTGCGTCATGTCTGCTGAAAAACTCAACGGCACCGTGCTCGATTGTCTGTTCAAGACGATCGAAGGCCGTAAAGGCGGCGACCCGACGCAATCGCATACCGCCAAGCTGTTCAACAAGGGCACGGCCAAGATCGCCCAGAAGGTGGGCGAGGAGGCCGTTGAAGCCCTCATTGAAGCAATGCGCGGGGATAATGAGGCGCTGGTCGCCGAATCTTCGGACCTGCTTTATCATCTGCTGGTGCTGTGGGCCGATCGCGGCGTCGATCCGGCCGATGTCTGGGCTGCGCTGAAAGCCCGCGAAGGCATTTCCGGCATCGCCGAAAAAGCTGCCCGTCGCGAGGCCAAGGGCAAGTAACCCAGTTCTAACTACTGGGTGCGTTGTCGGCGACGATCGGCGCCGGCAAAGACTTCAGGCACAAATCGACCGGCTTCTTCTCCGCATCGATCGAACGCGCCTCGGCATAGGAGACGCGGTAGCTGCCTGTCCCTTCCTGATAGAGGAAGAGATCGAGCACGCAGTCGCTGCCGACATATTGGTAGATGCGGCTGGTTTCTTCGTCGCGAATGCGTGCCGGCGCGCCGAGCGCCGCCTGCAATTCATCAGCGGCAAGGCCCAGCAATTTATCGGCACTGCGCCAGATGGTGGCCGGCGCCGTCTTCGTGGCCGCGGCCGGATCGGCGGGCTGTACCGACGCGGATTGAGCCGGGTCCAACACGCCATGGGCCGGATTTTTCGGCTGCTTCACGCCGGCATTTATGGCGATGGTCTTGCCGGATTGCGCGCAGGCTGACAACAACAAGGCCGTGGTCAGCAGGACGAAGGGGAGTGCTGCGGACCGTGTGGTCGCTCTGACCGCCGATCCATGATGTGATGTAATTGATGTGTGGGAACGATACACGTTCCACTCTCCCCCAGCTTGCAACCTCCAGCGCCCCAACCCGTTCCCGTCCGGGAACCCGGCTCTGGGACCCCGGCCTTTCAGCCGCGGGTCGCAGAGCAGGATGGGTTAGCGGCCGCTGCCGGCGGTGGGGGCGCCGACGGGCGCGCCGTCAGCCAAGGCTTCGATCGTGCCGGAGATGACGCCGCCACGTTCGACTTCGAGCTGGCCGTAGCGGATCTTGCCGAGCACCTTGCCGGTGGCGCGGATGGTGAGACGCTGGCGTACGATGAGATCGCCATCGAAGCGGCCGGAAATGTCGGCGGATTCGATTTCGGCCGACCCGCGGAACTCGCCCGATCCGGCGATGTCCATGGCGCGGCAATCGGACAGGACGGCTTCGACCTTGCCTTCGACGACGAGGCTGTCGCAGGTGCGAATTTCACCGTTGAGGAAGATGTCGCGGCCGACGATGAGCTTTTTCTGCTCGGCTTCGGCAGTGGTGCGCTGGGCGGGGGTGACGCCACCGCCGGAGGGACGCGGCGCAAAGGCGCTCATGTCCGGGCTGCGGCGCGCGATATCGGGGTTCATCGCGGGGCGGGCCGGTGCTGCAGCTGCGGCATCGGGCTTCGCATAATTCTTGCTGTCGCCATCGGCCGGGCTTGCGGCAGTGCCGGTCGAGCCTTGGGTGGGTTGTTCGTCTTTCTTTTTGCCAAACATGCGGTGCTGGTCCCTAGCCTGAAACTTGAGAAAATGATCCCTGGATGTTGCGCCTGCTGTCCCCGCTTACAGCCAGCTGACCGGCTCGCTGCTTACCCTCGGCGCGGTCTCAGATTTACCACAGATTCAAACATATGCACCATAAAAGCGATGCCGATAATGGGGGCAATGAGGTTCAGGATAGGAATGGTCGACAGGAACGCAATGACGACCCCGGCCGCGACAAATCTGCCACGGTGGCACTGGAACAGCAGCTTGGCATCAGCCCGGGGCAAGCGGCGAAAAGCGGGCATTTCGAAATACTCACGACCCAGCAGATAGCCATTGAGGCCGTAGGCCACAACCACATAGACCGGCGGGAAGAACAGCAGCGGCAGGGTGAGGACGTTGGCGATGAGGGCGATGCCCGCCATCTTGACGCCATCGAGCACGGTTTCGGTCATCGAGACATTGTGGGGCAGCGGCCGGTCGGGGTAATGGCGCGCCATCACCGCATCGACCACCCGGTCGGCAAAGAGGGCTGCCGTGGTCGCGGTAACGATCGGAAAGGTGAACCAGGCAACGACCACAATCGCGAACACGCCAAAGATCTGCGCCGCGTCGCTCCACCAGCCATCGAGCCCCGTGGCCCAGCCAAGGAGATACCAGGCCAGCACGATCAGGCCGGTGAAAACGGCGATGGCGATGCCTATGCTAAGGCCGATGAGCTTCTGGATACGCGGGTCGCCAAGTTGGCCGAATGCCTGGGAAAGTGCTTGGAACAAGAAAATTATCCAGTTCTGTCAGAATGTTGCCATTATTTAGCGGAAACTGTCATTTCGAGCAACCGGGCGGGCAGGCGGAGAAAATACCCAGTGCAGGACATAGATCGATGAAACTCTGCCGCAAGATGCAGAAAACAGGTCTCGTCCTGGCGCTGCTTGCTCTCGCAGGCCCGACCCAGGCCGCGGAGCGGTTGTTGGGCGCCTGGTGCGACGATACCGGCTACCGGATCGATCTTGGCCCCGACAGCATCACCTTCCGCGACCGGCAATTGGGCGACCCGCCGGCGGGGACCGACCTTACCTTCGGCGACGGCATCGCCGTTTACCGCCAGGATTTCCGCCCGACCCAGTGGCCGCAGCTGGATGTCATCGACTGCACGCTGCGCCTCACGGGCCCCGACAGCGCCGAGGAAACCTGTCGCGGCCCCGGCTACGGGTTCATGCCGTTCTTCGCCCTGAAGCGCTGCCCCCAGGATGTGATCAGCTGACGCTATCGGCCCCACAGCCTTGCCCTCACGGGTACGATCCCTATACTCGCCGCCTTCAAAGCTCTGACAGGGGCTGACTGGCTGAATTGCGGGGATGGATGAGCGACAAGCTGTTTGACGTGTGTGGAATCGGCAATGCCATTGTCGACGTGCTGGCGCATTGCGAGCTCGATTTCATCGATGCCATGCGCCTCAACAAGGGCAGCATGACGCTGATCGATACGGAACGGGCGGAGGAGCTTTATGCCGCCATGGGACCGGCGATCGAGGTATCCGGCGGGTCCTGCGGCAATACCATCGCGGGCCTTGCCAGCCTGGGCGGCCACGGCGCCTATATCGGCAAGGTCGGCAACGACCAGCTGGGCGGCATCTTCCGCCACGATATCCGGGCGATCGGCGTCCATTTCGAGACCCCGTCCGCCACCAGCCTGACGCCGACCGCGCGGTCGTTCATCTTCGTGACGCCGGACGCCGAGCGCACGATGAACACCTATCTCGGCGCCTGCGTCGAATTGACGCCAGAGGACGTCGATCCCACCGTCGTGACTCGGTCCAAGGTGACCTATCTCGAGGGCTATCTGTGGGATCCGCCCTTGGCCAAGCAGGCCTTCCTGAAGGCCGCCAACCTGGCCCACGGTGCCGGCCGCGAAATCTCGCTCAGCCTCTCCGATTCCTTCTGCGTGCAGCGCTATCTCACCGAATTCCAGGATCTGGTGAAGAACCATGTCGATATCCTGTTCGCCAACGAATTGGAGATCAAAGCCCTGTGGGAAACCGATGATTTCAACGAGGCCGTTGCCCTGACACGGGAACATTGCTCGCTTGCGGCCATCACCAGGAGCGCCAAGGGCTCCCTCATCGTGGCCGGCCCGCAGCTGGTCGAGGTACCGGCCTGGCCCGTGGCCAAGGTGGTCGATGTCACCGGGGCCGGCGATCTTTATGCCGCCGGCTTCCTCTATGGCTATACCCAGGGGCGGGACCATGCCGACAGCGCCCGGATCGGATCCCTGGCCGCCGCCGAGATTATCAGCCATTTCGGTGCCCGGCCGGAGACGCCCTTGAGCGAGCTTTTGTTGCAGCAAGTGGGCTAATAGTTTAAAGAGCGGCCCTGAAAGACACCCCTCACCCCGGCCCTTTTTCACGGTTTGAAACAAGGGAATGAGGAGTTCGGCCCGTTGCCCTATCTAGGTGCTTGATTTAGCATCCTTTTTTGGCTTGGGGCAATTGTGGCCCGGCAGCATCGTCATCTGGCCCTCCATGGCCCCGCTTGCGGGGGTGGTGGTCTTGGATGATGGGCGGCTGGTGACAAATGTCATTATTTGTCGATAGGGGTGGTGGGCGTCACCGCATTATTCGAAAAGCGAAGCCATGAAACTGCGAAATATCGCCATCATCGCCCATGTCGACCACGGCAAGACGACCCTGGTTGACCAGCTCCTGCGTCAGTCCGGCGCCTTCCGCTCGAACCAGATCGTGGCGGAACGCGTGATGGATTCCAATGATTTGGAAAAGGAACGCGGGATCACCATTCTCGCGAAATGCACCTCGATCCAGTGGCATGACACCCGCATCAACATCGTCGACACCCCGGGCCACGCCGATTTCGGCGGTGAGGTCGAGCGCATCCTCAGCATGGTCGACGGTGTCGTGCTGCTGGTCGATGCTGCCGAGGGCGCGCTGCCGCAGACCAAGTTCGTGACCACCAAGGCGCTGCGCCTCGGCCTGCGTCCGATCGTGCTCATCAACAAGTGCGACCGTCCCGACGCCGACCCGCATGCTGTCCATGACCAGATCTTCGATCTGTTCGCCGCCCTCGACGCGACGCCGGAACAGCTCGACTTCCCCACACTCTTTGCCTCGTCGAAGCAGGGTTGGGCAACCGAAGATCTTGAGAAGGGCGAGCGCAAGGATCTGGCGCCGCTCTATGATCTCATCGTGCGCCATGTGCCGGCCCCGACCGTCGAAGAGAACAAGCCGTTCTCGATGCTGGTCACCACGCTGGAATATGACAATTATCTCGGCCGCGTGCTCACCGGCCGCATCGAGACCGGGACCGCCACCGTCAACATGCAGCTCCGTGCCATGCGTCCCGACGGGACCCAGGTCGAAGTGGGCCGCTTGACCAAGCTGCTTGCCTTCCGCGGCATCGAACGCACGCCGGTCGATTCGGCCGAGGCCGGCGACATCGTCGCCATTGCGGGCCTGACCGACAGCACGGTCGCCGACACCATCGCCGCCATGGAAGTTGAAATTCCGCTGAAGGCGCAGCCGATCGATCCGCCGACGCTCTCCATGAGCTTCTCGGTCAATGACAGCCCGCTTGCCGGTCGCGATGGCGACAAGGTGACGAGCCGCATGATCCGCGATCGCCTGATGCGTGAGTCGGAAGGCAATGTCGCCATTCACGTGACCGAGACTGAGGACAAGGACGCGTTCCAGGTCGCCGGTCGCGGTGAATTGCAGCTGGGCGTGCTCATCGAGCAGATGCGCCGCGAAGGTTTTGAGCTCTCCATCAGCCGCCCGCGCGTGATCTTCCAGATCGATCCGAAGACCAACCAGCGCCTGGAGCCGATCGAAGAAGTCGTCATCGACGTTGATGATGATTTCAGCGGCATCGTTATCGACAAATTGGGTCAGCGCCGTGGCGAACTCGTCGAGATGCGCCCGTCCGGCGGCGCCAAGACGCGCCTTGTCATGCTGGTGCCGGCCCGTGGCCTCATCGGTTATCACGGCGAGTTCCTGACAGACACCCGCGGTACCGGCGTCATGAGCCGCCTGTTCCACGGCTACGCCCCGTTCAAGGGCCCGATCGAAGGCCGCCGCAACGGCGTGCTCATCTCCAATGCCGACGGCATCTCGGTTGCCTACGCTTTGTGGAACCTGGAAGAGCGCGGCAAGTTGATGATCGATGCCGGTGTGCCGATCTATGAAGGCATGATCATCGGCGAGCATAGCCGCGCCAACGATCTTGAAGTCAATCCGCTGAAGTCGAAGCAGCTGACCAACATCCGCACCACGTCGAAGGACGAAGCCATTCGTCTGACGCCGCCGATGAAGCACAGCCTGGAACAGGCGCTGGCTTACATCGAGGATGACGAGCTGGTCGAAGTGACGCCGAAGGCGATCCGCATCCGCAAGGCGGTCTTGGATCCCAACGAACGCAAGAAAGCCGAACGCGCCGCTGAATCAGCACGCGCTGCCCAGGGTTAAACCCAGGGCTACGTCTGCAATAAGTTTCCGAATTGAAGAAGGCGGCCACCTGGCAACGGGTGGCCGCCTTTTTTATGACGCGACGTCGCAACATATCTCGTTGTCATTCTCCGCGAAGGCGGAGGATCCACGAGTTTCTTTCTTGGTGTAAGCTGCAAACTCGTGGATGGTCCGCCTGCGCGGACCATGACAATTTTGAGAGAGGAGGCGCTAGCCAAACAAGCTGGCATAGAGATCAACCCACTCCGGATTGCCTTTGACGATCAGTCTGATTTTCCAAGCTCGGTTCCATGCCTTGAGTCGCTTCTCACGCCGAATCGCAGCGTTGATGTCATCATGTGCTTCGTAATAGACCAGACGCGCCAGAGTATATTGCTTTGTGAAGCCATCGATCTCGCCAGATCGATGCTGTGAGATTCGTTTGATGAGATCAGTGGTAACGCCAACATATAAGGTGCCGTTCGGCGCGTTAGTGACGATGTAGACCGACGCATACATCCGAGAAGCACCATCAGAACGTCAGCGCTGAGCCGATGGCGAATTCCAGGGCGTCGTAGCCGTCGGCGGGATCGCTGTCATCGGCGGCTTCGTTCCAGGTGTAGAAGATGCCAGCATCGAGATCGATGCCGGGAGCCATCGCGTAATTTGCCGTGAAGCCGGCACGGTCGAGCGTGCTGTTGTCGCTGAAGCCGGCTTCCTCGGTTTCGACATGAGCGTAACCACCGCCCAGCGTCCAGGCATCGATGCCGTAGGCAAAGCCGGCGCCGACCATCCAGATATTTTCTCCCGCACCGTTGCCGTCATCGAGCAATGTGCCGGCGACACCCAGTTGCAGATTGCCGAGAGTAACGTTGGCGCCAAGATTGTAACCGGCCTGTTCGGCATCGTCGGCCGAGGTGCCTTCGACATCGCCTTCCCAATAGGCGGCGCCACCCAGGGTCATGCCCCAATCATCGCCGCTGTAATCGTAATGCAGCGCCACGGCGACATTGTGATTGGCACTGCCTTCGGAGCGGTCGGGATGAAAGGTGCTGGCCACATGATCGGTGCCACTGTCGGTCTTTTCGTCATCGTTCGGCGTATAGGACAGGCCGAAGCTGAAGCCGTTCCATACCGGTGCGTAATAGACAATCTTGATCACCGCATCCTGCAATGCCAGCGAGGCCTCCGGATCGAACAGGCCGGGGCTTAACGGCGAACCGATGATGTTGGGCGAGTAGGGGCCGAAATTGGCGGTCGACCCGGGTGGCAGCATGTACATGTTGCCGGCCGCGCCGTCCTGGGCGCCAACGCGTAGATCGCCGAAGCCGCCCTTGAAGTAGGCGTAGACATTGTCGATCTGATCGTCTTTTTCGCTCTCAGCTTCCATCTCCACGCGCGCGCCGACGGTGACGCCATTGTCGAGCGTGGTCTCGCCCATGAAGAAGATCTCGGCATCGGCGCTGAAGCCGTCGAGGTTCTGATCGTGCCCAAGCTCTCCCTGACTGTCATCGTCGAAGGTGAAGCCGTAGGCGCTGCGATAGAACCCCCCGAGGCTGAGCTTAACACCATCCGACGCCTGCGCAGCGCCCGCGATGCCGAGCAGCGACAGGCTGAGGAACGATGTGGTGGCGTACAAATTTGTCTTCATGTTGCGTCCCCACACACGAAGAGGGCGATCTTGCGGGTGCAGATTCAGCGCTGGCCGAAGATCGCGGTACCGACGCGTACATGGGTCGCGCCGAATTGGATAGCCGTTTCGAAATCGCCGCTCATTCCCATGCTGAGCGAGGGAAGGCTGTTGCGCCTGGCCATGTCGCGCAGTAAGGCGAAATGTGGCGCCGGATGCTGGTCGGCCGGCGGAATGCACATGAGGCCGTCGATCACCAGCTTCAGCTCATCGCGGCAAAAATGCAAGAAGCCATCGATCTCGGCCGGATGAACGCCGGCCTTCTGCGGCTCCTCACCAGTATTGACCTGCACGAAAAGCGCCGGCCTGCGGCCTTGTTTGGCCACTTCGTCGGCGAGGGCGCGCGCGAGCTTTTCCCGATCGACGCTTTGGATCGTATCGAAGAGCGCCACGGCCTCCCGCACCTTGTTGGTCTGCAGCGGGCCAATGAGATGAAGGTCGAGATCGGGATGCGATGCTTTTAGCGCCGGGAATTTGGCCTGCGCCTCCTGGACCCGGTTTTCACCGAAGATGCGCTGGCCGGCTGAGATTGCGACCAGGATCGCGTCTACAGGATGGGTTTTCGATACAGCGACAAGCTTGACGGCATCCGGGCCGCGGCCGTCGGCCTTGGCCGCCGTTGCAATCTGTTGGCGGACCGCAGCGAGGTTCGACTCGATATGGGTAAAATCGTTCATGTCGGCAAATTGCGCGCTGGCCGCCCGGAAGCCAAGCCACACTTGTGCAAAGCGGGGGCGTCGAAAAAGCAGCCCAAAAGCAGCAGCTGTAGTGGGGGAAGGGGCAAAAGCAAGAAGGGAAGCAGTTGCCTGCTTCCCTTCAAGTCTACCCTAAACCTTTCCAGCTTACGCTGGAGAGATATTAGAAGGTGATCGACGAACCGACCGAGAACTCGAGCGAGTCGTAGTCGTTCGCGGGGTTATCGGAGTTTGCACCCGATTCCCAGCTGTAGAACGCGCCCGCATCGAGATCGATGCCCGGGCCCATCGCATACGAGCCGGTCACACCGACGCGCTGAATGCTCATTTCGTCGTCGTTGGCAGCATCGCCATCACCATCATCGAGGTGACGCAGAGCCCAACCGCCGCCGACAGTCCAGGCGTCGACGTTGTAGCTCAGACCAACGCCAACCGACCATTCATCGGCATCTTCCGAATCATCGGTGTCGAGGTTGCGCTGCTGATCCTTCATGGTGAAGGCCGTACCGACGGTGAGACCACCGAAGGACAGGTTCACACCGGTGTTGAAGGCGAAGAAGCTGTCATCGCCATGCTCTTCGATGTCACCGGAGTAAGCCACGGCACCACCGAGGGCGAGGCCCCAGCCATCGCCTTCGAAGTCATAATGCACGCCGGCTTCGAGTTCGTGGTTGAGATCGCCATCTTGACGATCCGGGTGGAACGTGTCGGCGACGCCATCGGTCTGGGCTTCAAAGCCACCTTCCGGCACGTACGACGCACCGAAGCTGAAGCCGCCGAAGGTCGGCGAGTAGTAGGCGATCGACTGCGGCTTGCTGACCGGCGACGGATCGAAGCCGGAGATCACCAGCGCCGAACCGATCTGCGCCGGCGAGAACACGCCGAAGTTCGCGGTCGAGCTCGGCGGCAACATGTACATGTTGTCAGCGACTGCACCCTGCGAACCAACGCGGATGTCACCGAAACCACCCTTGAAGTAGACATAGGCGGCGTCGATCTGGTCGCCCGAATTCTCGGCTTCCAGTTCGATACGGGTACCGACGGTGATGCCGTTGTCCAGCGTCACGCTGCCGAGGAAGTAGACTTCGCCGTCCGTGCCGACGCCGTCCAGATTCTTGTCATGGCCAGCTTCGCCATCGGAGTCGTCATCAAAGGTAAAGCCGTAGAACGACTTCATGAAGCCGCCAAGGCTCAATTTGACACCATCGGACGCCTGAGCAGTGCCGGCCAGGAGGCCGATACCGAGCAGAGCCGAGGTCCCCAGGAGAACTTTTTTCATCTCGAGATTCCCTAAGTTTGCGATTGCCACCGGACTTTCCCTCAACCTTTTTGGTCTTAGAGAAGGCCCGGATGCCCCTCGTTCACGGACCGGCTTGCTGGGTCGATTTTGCCAAGTACTTGACGAGATCGACTCAAAAAGCCCGCTCAGCCCGGAACACGTCGTACCTTCTCGGAATGGCGGGGGGGTGTCAAACCATTTGAGCCGAACACTGTGGCAATTTTCGGAGGCTGTGGCGCAAAAGCCACAAGAGGGGTCGCAAATCCGGCAGGGATCGTGGCGAACGCCCCCCAGGACCGGGAAATGTCCTGATATATGAACCGGATCAGGCTGCCCGCTGATACGCTGTCTTGACCCGGCAATGCCCGCGTCGGGCTGGCGCAAACCGGCAACACAACCGGCGTGGGGGCAGGCGCCAGGGCCATCACCGAGCTCGATCCCATGCTCGAGGCTGATGCAGCGTACTTAGCCGGAACGCTTCGCGGCCTGGGCCTTTTCCGCCGGCCAGTAGCCGAAACGGGTCATCTGTTCCCGGTGATTTTCAACCACTTGGTCGATCTGGGCTTGGCTGAGCTGCTCGCGCCATTGGCCAGCCTGGCCAACGCGGAAGAATTTTGACCCTTTGGGCGACTTTTCCACGAACCCCTTGGCGTCTTCCTGCGCCCGAAGGCTCTTGAAGGAGGAGAGTTCGATGGCCCGGTCCAGCCGCTGGCGGGAGGGCTTCAACCCCATGAACCGGGCGATGCCGCCAAAAGTATGGAGCGGTTTCGCCAACATGTCCTCATAGCGCACGACGTGCAGGCCCGGATGCGGCGCCTGCGTCCAGCTTTTCACATGGGCTGACCAGGTATTATGGACTTCGATGACGATCTTGTCGTCGGCGAGGCCGCCATTGCTGGGGTCGGCCATGATCTCGATCGCCCGGTCGATCTCGACGCCATAATGGTCCGCGAGCGACAGAACCAGGTCGAGCGGGTTACGCACCACGTAGATGGCACCGGCCGTCAGATCCATCTGGATGATCTGTTCGCCATCGACCGTCACCAGGGCATTGTGCGTCTTGACGATCACCGTATCCGGTTTCGAGGCAACGATGGCGAGTTGCGCGCCACGGCGCATCCGGATCATGTCGTCCGGTTTCCAGGCAAGTGGCGGTCTGGGATCCAGGTGCCGGTACCATTGCACCAGGGAATCCCCGGTGGTCAGCAGGTTCATGTCGTTGATATCGGCCGGACCCGATGGATTGCGCATCAGATTGTGAATAAAAGCCCGTAGCCAGGTGTTGCCCGATTTGGGATAGCTGGCGAGCCACAGAATTTTACCCATGCACGTTCCACTCTTCTTATATGGGCTGCCCAGTCCTCAGACCGGGCAGCCAAACGGGCCCCTGATTGTGTCCCCGCCTGTATCCGGGGCCAAGATTTCGTTACCGCAGCGCGATTAGGTTGACGACGGCCTATGATTTCGCATACCAGTCTTGAGCCGCTTCCTGGGCAGCCATTTTCTGGCCTCAGGGTGGCTTTAGGGTGAAGAGCGTSGGGCCGTCAATATGAAACTCCCACATCGTCGTGCCGACCAGTCCCACGCGGGCGGTTTTGTCGCCCAAAGTCGGAAGGGGAGCCGTTTTCTCCTGATCGTCATGTCGGCCCTGGCCGCCCTGACCCTGTCAGCCTGCAATTTCGACCTGGGCGGCGAGGAAAAATACCCGACCTCGCGCCAGAAGGGCGATGCCGGCCCCCAATATGAAGAGAACAACACCGTCTTCGGCGAAGGCGGCCTGTTCGGCGCCCAGTCCAAGGACGACGGATCCGGTGGCGGCGGTGCCGGCGTCGGCGTCAATTCGCTGCTGTGGCGTGCCAGCCTCGATACTGTCTCGTTCATGCCGCTGGTCTCGGCCGACCCCTTCGGTGGCGTCATCATCACCGATTGGTATACGCCGCCGGCGACCCCGGATGAGCGTTTCAAGGTCAATGTCTACATCCTGGGCCGCGCGCTGCGTGCCGATGGCATCCGTGCCTCGGTGTTCCGCCAGCAGAACCAGGGCGGCACCTGGATCGACGCCCCGGTGGCGCTCAATACGGCCACCGACCTCGAAAACGCCATACTTACCCGCGCCCGCCAGCTGCGCCAATCTGGTCAACAAGAGTAGGCCGGCCAGCAGGAATAGGGGCACGCTTGTTAACTTCGGCCTTGGCCCACGCCCCTTTGTCATGGTCGGCGTAGGCCGACCATCCACGACTTTCTTTCGGACGCGACAAACTCGTGGATGGTCCGCCTTCGCGGACCATGACAACGAAAGAATCTGGCTCGAAAATGTCGCGATATAATTTCCTGGAAGCGGAAGGCAAATGGCAGGCGGCTTGGGCTGCCCGGAATTGCTTCGTCTCCGAGGTCGATAAATCCCGCCCCAAATATTACGTCCTGGAGATGTTCCCGTATCCGTCGGGGCGCATCCATATGGGCCATGTGCGCAACTATACGATGGGCGACGTCGTCGCCCGCTACAAGCGCGCCAAGGGGTTCAACGTGCTCCACCCGATGGGCTGGGACGCGTTCGGCTTGCCGGCGGAAAACGCCGCTCGTGACATGAAGGTCCATCCTGCCGCCTGGACCTATGACAATATCGCCAACATGCGCGCCGAGCTGAAGCGCATGGGGCTCTCCCTCGATTGGTCGAAGGAACTCGCCACCTGCCATCCCGGCTATTACGCCCAGCAGCAGCGCATCTTCCTCGACTTCTTCAAGGCTGGCCTCGCCTATCGCAAGGAAGCCTTCGTCAATTGGGACCCGATCGACCACACCGTGCTCGCCAACGAGCAGGTGATCGATGGCAAGGGCTGGCGCTCCGGGGCACCGGTCGAGAAGCGCAAGCTCAGCCAATGGTTCCTCAAGATCACCGAATATGCCGACGACCTTCTGTCGGCGCTGGGCTCGCTTGACCGCTGGCCGGAAAAAGTCCGCCTGATGCAGGAGAACTGGATCGGCAAGTCGACCGGCGCCCATGTGCGCTTCAAGTTGGCCGGCCGGACCGACCGCATCGAGGTCTTCACCACGCGCCCGGACACGCTGTTTGGCGCGAGCTTTATCGCCGTCTCGCCGGACCATGCGCTGGCGGATGCCGCAGCCAAGTCCGACCCCAAGGTCGCCGCGTTCATCGCTGAATGCCGCGCTGCCGGCACGTCGGAAGCCGCTGTCGAGGCCCAGGAGAAGCGCGGCTACAGGCTCGACATCGAGGCCGAGCATCCGTTGATGCCAGGCAAGACTTTGCCGGTCTATATCGCCAATTTCGTGCTTATCGAATACGGTACCGGCGCCATTTTCGGCTGCCCGTCCGGCGACCAGCGCGATCTCGACTTCGCCCGCAAATATGGCCTGCCAGTCATTCCCGTGGTGCTGCCGGCCGGCGAGGATCCGAAGACCTTCGCCATCGGCGACACCGCCTATACCGATGACGGCACGATCTATAATTCGCAGTTCCTCGACGGTCTCGACGTCGAAACCGCGAAGAAGAAGGTCGGTCAGGTTCTGAAAGACCAAGGCGATGGCGAGCCCACGACCATCTTCCGCCTGCGCGACTGGCTGGTGAGCCGGCAGCGCTACTGGGGCTGCCCGATCCCGATCATCCATTGCGATGCCTGCGGTGCGGTCCCGGTCCCGGACAAGGACATGCCGGTGCTGCTGCCCGACGATGTCACCTTCGAGAAGCCCGGCAATCCGCTCGACCACCATCCGACCTGGAAGCATGTGAACTGCCCCAGCTGCGGCAAGGCGGCGCGGCGCGAGACCGACACGTTCGACACCTTCGTCGATTCATCCTGGTATTTCGCGCGCTTCTGCGCGCCGCGCGACGATCAGCCGGTGGATTCGGACGCTGTCGATTACTGGCTGGCGGTCGACCAATATATCGGCGGTGTCGAGCACGCCATTCTGCACCTCCTTTATTCGCGCTTCTTCACCCGCGCCATGAAGCAGGTGGGCCTGGTGAAATTGGACGAGCCGTTCGCAGGCCTGTTCACGCAGGGCATGGTCTGCCATGAGACCTACCGCGATCCCGTCGCCAATGAATGGCTGCTGCCCGAGCAGATCGAGCGGAAAGGCCAGACCGTCACCCGCACGGATACCGGGGCTGGCGTCGAGATCGGCCGCTCCGAGAAGATGTCGAAGTCGAAGAAGAATGTCGTCGCCCCCGACGTCATCATCAACGGCTATGGCGCCGATACCGCACGCTGGTTCGTCCTGTCCGACAGCCCGCCGGAGCGGGACATGGAATGGACCGCGGCCGGTGTCGACGGTGCCTGGCGCTATTCGCAGCGCCTGTGGCGGCTCTCTTACATGTGGCTGGAAGCCCTGCCGGCCCTGAAAACACAGCAAACGGCACCGGAAAGCTTCCCGGACGCCGCCCTCGCGCTGCGCCGGGCGAGCCACAAGGCGATTGCCGGCGTGTCCGAGGATATCGAGAAGTTCCGCTTCAACCGGGCGGTGGCCAAGCTCTATGAATTCGCCAACACCCTGGCGGAAATCCAGGACGGGACCCTGACCGATGCTGCCGGCCTGTTCGCCCGCCGGGAAGCCCTGGAGACCCTCGCCCAGCTGATCGGCCCGATGATGCCGCATCTTGCTGAAGAAATGTGGGCGTCATTGGGGCACAAGACCCTGCTTGCCGAGACCGCTTGGCCAATCGCCATCCCTCAGCTTATCATTGATGAATCCGCGACCGTCGCCATCCAGGTCAACGGCAAGCTGCGCGCAACCATCCAGTTGCCGCGCAATTGCGAGGCCAAGGTGGCGGAAGCGGCGGCCTTGGCCGAGGATGCGGTGATCCGCGCCCTCGATGGCAAGGCGCCAAAAAAGGTGGTGGTGGTGCCAAACAGGATCGTCAATGTCGTGGTCTAGAAGAGATGTCCTTCGTTTCGGCGCAGCTGGCCTGACTTTGGCCGCTGCAGGGTCGCTGCTTGGCGCCTGCGGCTGGAAGCCGATGTACGGCAATGCCAGCACGACGCCGAGCGGCAATGGCACGGTCGATGCCAATCTCGCTGCCATCTCGATCAAGGAACCGTTCTGGGAACGGACTGCCGCCCCCTTTGGCGAGCTCAGCGCCGCCAGCCGGGCCAAATACGATGCCCGTACCGGGCAGGTCCTGCACAATGCGCTACGCGACGGCCTCAACCCCTATGGGCAGCCGAGTTCACCGGTCTATAGCCTCACGATCAAGCTCGAGGAACAAATCGTCTCGACCATCACCGCCGATGGCGGCGATACGAAACGCGAGGATCTGCGGCTGGAAGCAGGCTTCCTGCTGAGCAATGCCAAGGGCCAGGAGCTGCTCAAGGAAAAGACCCGGACGATCCTGGCCTATAGCGTCCTGCAGGAACCCTATCAGGATCTGATCGCCCGCAACGATGCCCGCGAGCGCGCCGCACGCCAGCTGGCCGAGTTGATCAAGCTGCGCCTGTCCAGCTATTTCGCCACCCACGGCTAAGGCAAAGCCGGCGGGCGCGCCATGAAGCTCGACCCCCATGAAACTTGACAAGCAGCCGCTTGAGCGCTTCCTGAAAGAGCCGGCGGCATCAATCGCCGCCGCCCTGGTCTTCGGTCCTGACGAAGGCATGGTGCATGAGCGCGTCATGCAGATGAGCCGCGCCATCTTGGGGGATGCGGACGATCCGTTCCGCCTGACCGAACTTTCCGGCGACGATATCAAGGCCGATCCCGCACGCCTTATCGACGAGGCCCGCGCCATCGCCATGATGGGCGGCCGGCGCGTGGTGCGTGTCAGCCGTGTCACCGATGCCGTGGAGCCGGCCTTTGCCGCCCTCCTCGCCGATCACAAGGATGGCGGCCAATGCCTGGTGGTGATCGAGGCCGGCGACATCGGCGGCAAGTCGAGCCTCAAGCGGCTCTTTGAAAACGCACCCCATGCGGCGGCCATCGCCTGCTACCGCGACGAGGCAGCAGCCCTCCCCGCCCTCATCACCGCGCAGCTGAAGGCCGCCGGGATCGAGATCGACCGCGATGCACTTTCCTATCTCGCCACCAATCTCGGTGGTGATCGCGGCATTACGCGGGCGGAGCTGGAGAAGCTCATTCTTTACATGGGTACCGAGAAGAAGGTCAGTCTCGCCGACGCCCTGGCCTGCGTCGGCGATCAGGCGGCGATCGGCCAGGACGATCTCTGCCAGGCGATCGGCATGGGCGACCTCAAGGGCCTTGAGCGGCAGCTGGAGCGCAACCTTGCCGAGACCAACGAGATCTCGCTCCTGCGCGCCGTGGCACGGCATTTCATGCGCCTCCATCAGGTGGCAAGCCGCACAGCGCGCGGCGAGCAGCTGGAAAGCGCCATGTCGTCCCTACGCCCGCCGGTCTTCTGGAAAGCGGTCGACGGTTTCAAGCAACAATGCCGCCGCTGGCCGGTGGAGAGCATCGGCAGCGCGCTCCTGCGCCTTACCGAACTCGAAGCCGAAGCCATGCGCCAGCACCAGTTCGCCGACACCCTCACAAGACGCGGCCTGATGGAAATCGCCGTGATGGGGTCGAAGAGGTAGGGGTACCTAGTAGCGGTTGAGATCGTACGAACCAAAGCCCCCTCTCCCTAACCCTCCCCCACGTTGGGGGGAGGGAACTAGAGCGAGTATGGTCGCGATACTGAGAACACCCTTGCTGGAATCCCCTCCCCCCAACGTGGGGGAGGGTTAGGGAGAGGGGGTCACCTCGGTCTCACGATGCCTTGCGCACCAGATTGTCCGCTGCGCGGGTACCGGTGGCGAAGGGACTGAGGCCCAGCCATTTCTGCATCGTGCGGGCCAGCGCATTGTCGCCGGTCAGCTCGAGGCGACCGGCATCGACTTCGCCCTGCACCGTGGCAAGGCCCATCCAGATCGCGGTCATCGAGCGCAGCGGCGCCTCGACATAGAGATCGACCTCGAAACCGGGATCGATGCGGCAGAGATCGACATCGCGCTCCTCGACCACCAGCCACCAATTCTGCTTCGCCGCTGCAAGTTCGGGATAGCGGAACTGGATGGTGCACCGCCGCGGCGGGATCGGCGTCGGATTGAGGTGACGGCGCATGTCCCACATCAGGAGCGATGGATCGAGATGCTTCAGCGATTGCTGGGTGTCGACCCAATGCTGGCCCCAGAAGCCGAGCCTCATCACCACGTCGCGCAGACCTTCGCCGGCCGGCGTCAGCTTATATTCCGCACCACCGGCACCGGTCTGGCTCACCACGACACCAGCACGTTCCAATTCCTTCAGCCGCTTCGAGAGCAGTGTCGGCGAGATGCGCGGGACACCGCGCTTGAGATCGTTGAAACGCTGGCTACCGCACAGCAGCTCGCGCAGAATGAGCGGCGTCCAACGCGTGCAGAAGATTTCCGCCGCCATGGCGACGGGGCAGAACTGCCCATAGCTGGCCTTGATCTCCATGGTCGCACCCTCATGTCGGGAATATCCGGCCACGCTAATCCTGGTGCCGGCGGGTGGCCAGTCCAAAAACTGTACCGGCCGCCGGTCCGCCGCGGGGGTGGAAATCGTTAAAATCGGCGGCATCAGAAGAGCTTGCCAGAAGGCATCGATACACTTCCTGCACTAGAGGCCCCATCGGTGACGTGACAGCATTGGGTTGTGAGGGACGCTTATCTGTCAGGAGAGAATGATTATGACGCTCGCCCAAAAGACCAATCCGCCCGCCCGGAAGACCGATCCAATCGACCCCGTCGCCACCGTGCGCGCCTTGGGGCCGGTTTTTGCCGCCCGCGCCGCCAAGGCTGACGAGACGGACGGTTTCGTCGCCGAGAATTTCGCCGATCTCAAGGCCGCCGGCCTCATCGATGCCGGCGTGCCGGCCGATCTCGGCGGCCAGGGTGCCGACATCCAGGCCCTCTGCGGGATGATTACTGAACTCGCCCATCATTGTGGGTCAACGGCCCTGGCCTTTTCCATGCACACGCACCAGGTGGCGATCCCGGCCTGGCGCTGGGTGCGGCAGCAGGCAGCACCGGTGGCGCCCCTGCTGAAACGGGTGGCGGCGGAAAAGCTGGTCCTGCTGTCGAGCGGTGGATCGGATTGGATCGCCGGGTCCGGCAAGGCAGAAAAGGTCGAGGATGGCTATCGCATCACGGCCCGCAAGATCTTCACCTCGGCCGCGCCGCTGGGCGACCTGCTGATGACCGGCGCTGTGCTGGAAGACCCGGTTGATGGGCCGATGGTGCTGCACTTCGGCATCCCGATGAAGTCGCCCCATGTCAAAGTGATACCAACCTGGAAGACCATGGGCATGCGAGGCACCGGCTCCCACGATGTGGAGATTGACGGCCATGTGGTGCCGGAGGCGGGTGTCGCGCTGAAGCGCAAGCAGGGCGAATGGCACCCCCTCTTCCACATCATTTCGATGATCGCCTTTCCGCTGATCTATGCCGCCTATCTCGGTGTTGCCGAAGCGGCGCGGTCGCGCGCCATTGACCTGGCGCAGAAACGGCGGCCGAACGATCATGTGACGGCACTCATCGGGCAGATGGAAACGGAGCTGCGTGCTGCGCAATATGCCCACGGGGCAATGGTCGCCACGGCCATGACGGCGATGCCGGGGGCGGCCACGACCAACGAGATCATGATCGGGCGATCGCTCGTGGCGCGCCATGCCATCGCCGCGGTCGAGCTCGCCATGGAAGCCGCCGGTGGTGCCGCCTTCTATCGCGACAATGGGCTTGAGCGCCTGTTCCGCGACATCCAGGGCGCCCGCTACCACCCGATGCAAACCGGCCCGCAAGCAATCTATGCCGGCAAGATCGCCCTGGGATTGGAGATCGCGACGACGTTTTGAGCTCTCCCGTGATGACTTCGCCTCCCCCCTTGCCGCCGATTGTCGGCAAGGGGGGAGGGAGTCCGCATCGAGCCCTCAACGCGAAAGACTGAACATCATCTCCCGCCCCGGTCGCTTGCGGCGACTCAACGGATGTTGTGCTGATGGGCGATGTTTCGATCGCACCGCCTCCTCCGCATTTTTGTCCTCGCCACGATCCTCTCAGTTGCGGCGGCGCCGCTTGCCGCCAATGTCATATCAGACGGCCGCTATGATTGGCCGGTGCTGGGCGCCGTCGATGGCGATACGCTGAAGGTGCACCTCCCTGGCCTGCCGATGGAGTTGCAGCCGGTCAAGGTGCGGGTGCGCGGGATCGACACGCCGGAGACGCGCGGCAAATGCGATCGCGAACGGCAGGCAGCGAACAAGGCCACTGCCCTCACCCGCTTTCTTATCACGCAGGCCAAGGCGAAGCAGAAGCCCATCGTCTTTAGCGACATCGGCTGGGACAAATATGGCGGGCGCATCGATGCGCTGGTCATGATCGACGGCCAGTCGTTGGGCGCCATCTTGATCAGTGCTGGCCTCGCACGCGCCTATGATGGTGGCAAACGTGCCGGCTGGTGCTGAGCCCTCACCCAAGCTTGGCGATGATGCCGTCCAGCTGGTCGAGGCTCTTATAATGCAGGGTGACGCTGCCGCCCTTGCCGTTGAAATCGATCTCGACCTTGAGGCCGAGCTTTAATCCCAGATCATGTTCCAGGGCCTTGGTGTCGGCGTCCTTTTCCTTCGGTGCCTTCTTGGCCTTCAGCGTCTTCAGCAGCGATTTCGGTTTGTAATTCTCGGCGAGCTTTTCGGTCTGGCGCACATTAAGGCCCTGCGCCACCACTTCACTGGCAAGGCTCACCGGGTCCGAACATTTGAGCAGCGCGCGGGCGTGCCCCGCGGTCAGGCGTCCGTCGGACAGCATCGAGCGCACGGCACCGGGCAGGTCCATCAGGCGCAGCAGATTGGCGATGCCGGAACGGCTCTTGCCCATCCGCTCAGCCAGTTCCTCCTGCGTGTATTTGAACTCGTCCATCAGGCGGCGATACCCTTCCGCCTCCTCAAGCGGATTGAGATCCTGGCGCTGGATGTTTTCGATGAGTGCGATCTCGAGGGCATCACGGTCCGTGAGCGACTTCTCGACAACCGGCACCTCGTGGAGCTGCGCCATCTGTGCCGCGCGCCAGCGGCGCTCGCCGGCGATGATCTCGAACTCGCCCTTCGGACGGTTGGGATGCGGCCGGACCAGGATGGGCTGCAGCACGCCATTGCTGCGGATCGATTGCGCGAGGTCTTCAAGGGCCTGCGGGTTGAACGTGCCGCGCGGCTGGTATTTGCCCGGATGCAGCAGCTCGATCGAGACATGGCGCTGGCCGGCAACAGGTGCGCTCACTGCCTCCGATGTCACGGCCGCCACCGTATCATTCCCCAGCAACGCCGAGAGCCCGCGGCCCAGATGTTTTTTCGCCATGATGTTTTTACCTTAAGGCTCTGGTCTTCAATTGCTCCCCCTCTCCCCAACCCTCCCCCACGTTGGGGGGAGGGAGTGCCAGCGAGGGTGCACTCAATATCGCGTTTCAGTCTGGATCGAGTTCCCTCCCCCGCCCGCCGACGGCGGAGGAGGGTTAGGGAGAGGGGGTCTTCGTTATGCCACCTTCAGCGATCGTCCTTCGAGCCCCTGCTCCCGCCGCAGCAGCTCGGATGCCAGATGGATATAGGCCTGGGATCCCGCGCAGCGGATGTCGTAGAGCAAGGCGGGCTTGCCGTAGCTCGGCGCCTCGGCGATGCGGACGTTGCGCGGGATCGCGGTCTCATAGACCTTGGCGCCGAAATGGGCACGCACATCGGCCGCCACCTGTTCGTTCAAACTGGAGCGCTTGTCGTACATGGTGAGGACGACACCCTGGATCTCCAGCACCGGGTTGAAATGCTGGCGCACCCGGTCGACCGTCTTGATCAGCTGCGAAAGGCCTTCCAGCGCATAGAATTCACATTGCAGCGGCACGAGGATGCAATCGGCCGCCACCATCGCGTTCAAGGTGAGCAGCGACAAGGAAGGCGGGCAATCGATGAGGATGAAATCATAGGCAAGGCTCGTGGCCGCCAGCGCATCCTTCAGCCGGTATTCGCGGCGCGGAAGATCGATGAGCTCGATCTCGGCGCCAGCCAGGTCCGGCGTCGTCGAGACGATCGACATGTTGGGTACAATCGTGGGTTGTGTCGCCGCGACGATACTCGCGCCGTCGACCAGGACTTCATAGGAGCCGGTTTCGCGCTGTGCGGCCTCAAGGCCAAGGCCCGTCGAGGCATTGCCCTGCGGATCGAGATCGATGATCAGCACCCGCTTGCCGCAGGCGGCCAAGGCGGTCGCGAGATTGACCGCGGTGGTGGTCTTGCCGACCCCGCCCTTCTGGTTGACGACGGCCATGATGCGGGGATGCATATTCTTGTCGGTCAAAGCTGGCCCCGCCGCTGGATGTTGTGAAGTTTCAGGATGACGCCGCTGGAATCGGTGAGACTCTGGTGACGCTCGACGCCCATTGTCCAAGAGCCATTGGCCGCGGTCAATTCATCTTCCGCCTTGGCGCCCTTTAGAAACAGGCAGGTCGTCCCCGTGGTCAGATAGGGCTCGGCCCAGGCCAGCAGCTGATCCAGGGATGCGAGCGCCCGGGCGGTGATGATCGGCGATCCCCAAGCTTTTGCGGCTTCGATCCGGGTGGTGTGGACCTGGACCCTCCCCAGAACACCAGTCTGGCGCGCCACCTCCAGCAGGAAGGCACCCTTGCGCTGGTCGGAATCAATGAGATGCACCTGCCGGTCCGTCATGATCGCGAGGATCAGGCCAGGGAAACCGGCGCCGGAGCCCAGATCCGTGATCGGGTCGTTGCCGGGTGGCAGCAACGGCAACAGCTGGGCTGAATCCAGGAAATGTCGCCGCCAAAGCTCCTGCAGACTGTCCTTGGCCACCAGATTGATCTTCGCCTGCCACTTCCGGAGAAGGGCGGCATAGGTCTCGAGGGCCGAAAATGTTTCACGTGAAACATTTTGGCCGATGCCGCTCATGGCAGAGGTGAATTCGGCGGGGGTCATAGCGGGCCCCCTCTCCCCGACCCTCCCCCACGTCGGGGGGAGGGAGTTCGAGCGAGGGTGTTCACAAGTGGGAGTTTTGGACTGGCTAAAGTCCCCTCCCCCCAACGTGGGGGAGGGCTAGGGAGAGGGGGCGTCAGCAACTGAAGACTCCCGCCAGCAGCACTCAAACCGCCAAACCTCAAGCTGACTGCCTCTCGGCCCGGTGCCGCCGCACATGGCGCAGCAGGATGGTGAGGGCGGCGGGTGTTACGCCGGAAATCCGCTGCGCAGCGCCGAGGGATGCCGGCCGGGCGGCCTTCAGCTTTTCGCGGACTTCGGTCGACAGCGAGCCGATGCTGTCATAATCGAGGTCGTCCGGCAGCAGCAGTGCCTCATCCTTGCGGAAGGCGACGATGTCAGCGTCCTGACGCTTCAAATAGCCGGCGTAGCGGCCGTCGATCTCGATCTGCTCGGCGATTTCCGGCGCAAAGGCCCCGACTTCCGGCCAGATCTCGGCCAGGCGCCCCATGGTGATCTCAGGATATGCCAACAGCCCCAAGGCTGTCCGGCGCTGGCCATCCTGGTTGATATTGAAGCCCTGGGCCTTCAGATCGTTGGGCGTCGCTGAGAGCGATTGCATGGTGGTGCGGGCCGTCTCCAGCGCCGCCATCTTGGCGGAAAAGGCGGATTCCCGGGCTTTTCCAACACAATTCCAGGCAAGACCCAAGGGTGTCAGCCGCTGGTCGGCATTGTCCTGGCGCAGCTGCAGCCGGTATTCGGCGCGGCTGGTGAACATGCGATAGGGCTCGGCCGTGCCACGTGAAACAAGGTCATCGACCATGACGCCGATATAGGCCGTGGCACGATCAAGTGTCACGCCCTCACCTGCTCCACCCGCCAGCCTTGCGGCATTCAACCCGGCCATCAGCCCTTGGGCTGCGGCTTCTTCATAGCCCGTGGTGCCATTGATCTGGCCAGCGAGAAACAGGCCGGGCATCGCCCGCAGTTCCAGGCTGGGCTTCAGGGCACGCGGATCGACGAAATCATATTCGATGGCATAGCCGGGGCGTAGCATCACGGCGTGCTCCAGCCCGGCAATGGTCTTCAGCAACCCCGCCTGCACATCCTTCGGCAGAGAGGTCGAAATACCGTTGGGATAGACCGTGTCGTCGTCGAGCCCTTCCGGCTCCAGGAAGATCTGATGGCGGTCCTTTTCGGCAAAACGCACCACCTTGTCCTCGATCGAGGGGCAGTAGCGCGGCCCCGTCCCTTCGATCTGGCCCGAATAGATGGGCGCCCGGTGCAGGTTGTCACGGATCAGGGCGTGACCGGCCTGGCTCGTATAGGTGATGCCGCAGGCGATCTGCGGGGTTGTGATCTCGGTCGTCAGATACGACATCGGCACCGGCGGATTGTCGCCGGGTTGTGATTCCAGGGATTTCCAGTCGATGGTGCGGCCATCAAGACGTGGCGGCGTACCAGTCTTCAGTCGCCCCATCGGCAGGCCAAGCCGGTAAAGGGTCGCTGCCAGCTGCTTCGACGGCGCCTCGTCGACCCGGCCGGCCGAGATGCGCTCTTCACCGCAATGGATGAGGCCGTTGAGGAACGTGCCCGTGGTCAGGACGACGGCCGCGCAGGCCAGCCGGCGTCCATCTTCCGTGATGACAGCTGCCACGCGACCGGCCGTATCAATTTCAAGATCGCCAGCCGCCCCGGCGAGAATGGTCAAATTGGCCTGCTCGGCGAGCAGCGCCTGGACCGCCTGGCGATAGAGTTTGCGGTCGGCCTGGGCGCGGGGACCGCGGACGGCCGGGCCCTTGGACTGGTTCAGCATCCGGAACTGGATGCCGCCTTGGTCGATGGCCTTCGCCATGATCCCGTCGAGGGCGTCGATCTCGCGCACCAGATGACCCTTGGCCAGGCCACCGATCGCCGGGTTGCAGGACATCTCGCCAATCTTGGCCGGGTCATGGGTGAGGAGCAGGGTGCGGGCGCCAAGGCGCGCGGCCGCAGCCGCAGCCTCTGTCCCGGCATGGCCGCCACCCACCACAATAACGTCGAATTTCATGTCGCTATTCATGTTTCACGTGAAACAATTTCAAATTTACCATATTTTACAATGACTTGATTACTTGCCGATGCAGAATTCCCGAAAGATCAAATCAAGAACATCATCGACTTCCACCCGGCCGGTGATCCGCCCAAGGGCCTGCACCGCCAGCCGCAAATCCTCGGCCTTCAACTCAATCACCGGCGCACCAAGCCCGCGTTGCAGGGCGCCAAGGCACCGCTCCAGCGCCGCCCGGTGGCGCAACCGGGTCAAGGCCGGCTGGGCGCCCGGGCTCAGGAACCGCGCCGCCTTCTCAGCGATGGCGGCCACCAGCGTCTCTATCCCCGCCCCCGTCGCCGCCGAAACAAACAGCGCGCGGTGGCCGGCAATCACCACGTCCGGCGGCAATGTCGCCAATTCGGCCTTGTTCAATACGATAATCGCCTGCGGGTCAATCTGCGCCACGACCGCAGGATCGAAATCCGATCCAGCCGCGGCATCGAACACCACCAGCTTGAGGTCGGCGTGTTCGGCGCGCTGCAGCGCCCGGCGCATGCCCTCCTGCTCGGTCTCGTCACCGCTCTCGCGCAGCCCCGCCGTGTCGGCGATCAGGACCGGATAACCGTCGAGATCCAGCTTCACCTCGATGACATCGCGCGTTGTGCCAGCGCGCGCCGAGACGATCGCGGCATCGCGACCGGCGAGACGGTTGAGCAAGCTCGACTTGCCGACATTGGGCGCACCCAGGATCGCCACCGACAGACCGTCCCGCAGCATCTCTCCGCGATGATTGTCGGCCAGATGCATCTCGATACTTTCAGACAAGGCCCGCATGGTTTCGTCGATGAGCAGCATCAGCCCGTCGGGCAGATCCTCGTCGGGAAAATCGATCGCCGCCTCGATGCGCGCGAGCGCCGAGATCAACGCGCCGCGCCATTCTTCATAGAGCTTCGAGAGCTCACCCTCCGCCTGGCGCAAGGCCTGCCGGCGTTGCGCCTCGGTCTCGGCGGCGATGAGATCGGCAAGCCCCTCGATCTCCAGAAGATCGAGCTTGCCATGATCGAAGGCGCGTCGCGTGAACTCGCCCGCTTCAGCAAGTCGAAGGCCCAGTCGTTGCAGTGCTGCTGCCATCGCCGCGATGATCGCCGGACCACCATGGGTGTGGAGTTCGACCACATCCTCGCCGGTGAAGCTCGCTGGTGCTTTGAAATAGAGGGCGAGGCCGTCGTCAATGGCAGATAGGTCCTCACCCCCCGCCCCCTCCCCGCTGTGCGGGGCGAGAGAGCTCTGTCGATTCCCTCGCCCCGCGTTTGCGAGGAGAGGGTGAGGGGCAGTCGCCGCCGATGAATAAAACCGCCGCTTCACGGCAACACGCGCGGCCGGTAAGGGCCGCTGCGTCAGTGTTTCCAGCGCCTCAGCAGCGCGCTGCCCGGAGATGCGAAAGACGGCGACACCCGAACGGCCCGCCGGCGTGGCGAGCGCGAAGATCGTGTCCTCCGTCGTCCTGTCGGGGCTCATTCCGCCGTTACGCGGGGCCCCGCTTTGGCAACAGCCACGCGATCTTCCGGTACCTTGTCTTCCGGCTGCAGCATCAGGCGCTCGACGCGCTCACCCTTGATGAGATGGCGCTGAATGATTTCCTCGGCGTCCTCGACCGTCTTGTAGCTGTACCAGATGCCTTCCGGGTAGATCACCAAGGTCGGCCCCAATTCGCAACGATCAAGGCAGCCGCTCTGATTGACACGGATGTTGGTGATGCCCAGTTCCTTGGTCCGCGCCTTCATATAATTGCGCAGCGGCTCGGCCCCGCGCGACTTGCAACAACCGCGCTTGTGCCCGGCCGGCCGTTCGTTCACGCAAGCGAACAGATGAGTCTCGAAGTAAGGAGCCGGGTCACCCGGCTTGGCATGAGTGGACTTTGAATGCGACGGCATTTTTTGCGCGTGACTCTATTTGGTGTTGGGGGTCGAACCCGTGGGATTGAATCCGGACTGGCCGAGGCTTTGCCAGAACATCTTTTGAATCTGTTCCAGACCCGCGACGCCAGCCGGCACCCAGGTCTTCAGCAGTGTCTCGGCGTCCGTGCCCTTCATGGACGCCATCACCCGGTCCTGGACTTCCTGCATCACGGCATCCTGCATCGGTGCCACGTTGGGCAGGCCAAAGAAGGCGCGCGCCTCTTCCGGCGAACATTCGATATCGACATTGATCTTCATCAAGAACTCCCGCCCGAAAGGGCTTATCTGGTCTCGCGCGACACTAGCCGATGGCCAGCCAGAACAAAAGCTTGCCAGAACAAAAGCGTGACAGAGCCGGGCCGCCCTCCCGCCGAGGACCCGTCTGCTGATATTGTGAGGACATGACCGGATACATCAATTACCTCGACCGGGAACCCGACCCCCGCCTGCTGCGCCTGCGGGACATCTGGGACAGGCTCTGCGACAAAGGCAGACTGCCGGTCTATACCAGCGCAACCCTGGCCGCCTTTCCGGAAGCCGTGGACCATGCCAGCCTGGTCGAGGTGCAGCAGGACGGCAAACGGCGCCGCTACTTTGTGGTCAGGGACGGGCCGGCGGCAGCGGCGATCGTCGGGGCCGATTTCAGCGGCAGCTATCTCGACAGCACCCACGAGATGCCGGAATTCAACACCATCCTGATCAGCGACTATGACGGCATCGTTGCCAGCCGCCAGCCACGCCTTTATGCCGAGGAACACCATCTGGACGGCTGCGTACGCAGGATCATGGGCATCCAGCTACCTTTTGCCAGCGATGGCGAAACAATCGACTGGATTGTCGAGTTCGTATTCCCGTTCGAGGAATAACCCAATCAACATATTGATATATTTGATTTTATTATAGACCAGACACAGATTGGCGACCCTGGCACGACCGTCTCGCCGTTATTCGGACGCCTGCCTCGCCCTGGCCGTGGAAAACAGATTGATTAACCTCCTGTTTCGCCCACATTCTCCGGCATCATGACCCGACACGCAGCGCCCACCCACACCACAAAACCCAATCCCAACAACCGCCTGGTCCACGAGACCAGTCCCTATCTGTTGCAGCACAAGGACAACCCGGTCGATTGGCGGGCCTGGAACGATGCCACCCTCGCCGAGGCCAAAGCGGCCGACAAACCGATCCTGCTCTCGGTGGGCTATGCCGCCTGCCATTGGTGCCATGTCATGGCGCATGAGAGTTTCGAGGATGACGGTATCGCTGCGCAGATGAACGACCTCTTCATCAACATCAAGATCGATCGCGAGGAGCGGCCGGACCTCGACCAGATCTATCAGCAGGCGCTCTCGCTGCTGGGCCAGCAAGGCGGCTGGCCCCTGACGATGTTCCTGACGCCGGATGGGCAGCCCTTCTGGGGCGGCACCTATTTCCCGAAGGAGCCGCGGTATGGACGGCCAGGTTTCGGCGATGTGCTCACGGCCTTGTCCGACGCCTATCACAATGACAAGGAGAAGGTCGGCAAGAACGTCGCCGGCCTTGCCGAAGCCATGCAGCGTCTCTCATCGCCGCAAGGTGGTGGTGAGATTTCAGCAGAGGTGATGGACCGCATCGCCGAACGGCTGCTGCAGGAAGTCGACCTGGTCAAAGGCGGTATCGGCGGTGCCCCGAAATTCCCGCAAGCCTCGGTCATGAACCTGCTGTGGCGCACTTATTTGCGAAATGGTGACGGGCGCTACCGCGAAGCTGTGCTCTTGAGCCTCACCCGCATGCTGCAGGGTGGCATCTACGATCATCTTGGCGGTGGCCTTGCCCGCTACTCGACCGATGCCGATTGGCTGGCGCCGCATTTTGAAAAGATGCTCTACGACAATGCCGAATTGCTGGGGCAGCTTGCCGAAGCCTGGAGCGATACAAGGGAACCACTCTTCAAGACCCGCGCAGAAGAGATCGTCGGCTGGCTGAAACGCGAAATGCTGGCAGAGCCCGATGCTCAAGGGCATCGGGCCTTCGCAGCCTCCCTCGATGCCGATTCCGAAGGCGTCGAAGGCAAATTCTATGTCTGGGACGAAGCCGAGATCGATGAGGTCCTGGGCGCTGAGTCCAATTTCTTCAAGCATGTCTATGACGTCAGTGCCGCCGGCAATTGGGAGGACACCAACATCCTCAACCGCGGCCACCAGGCGGGCCTGCTGATCGAGACTGATGAGAAGCGCCTTGAGGCAGCACGGCAGAAATTGCTGGCGCGGCGCACCATGCGCATCCGTCCCGGCTGGGACGACAAGGTCCTGGTCGATTGGAACGGGTTGATGATCGCAAGCCTCGCGCAGGCCTCGCAGGTCTTTGAACGACCGGACTGGTTGAAGCTCGCGCAAGACGCGTTCGCCTTCATCGACGGCAACATGCGCGATGGATCAGGCCGCTTGAAACATGCGTGGCGGGCAGGGCGGCTGGCGCATCCAGCGACCCTCGACGATCATGCCAATCTCGCCCGGGGCGCGCTCATGCTCTATCAGGCGAGCGGCGCGGACGGCTATCTCACGGCTGCACGGAAAATCGTCGCCGATCTCGATGCGCATTATTGGGACAAAGCGGCGGATGGCTATTTCTTCAGCGCCGATGACACCAGCGACATCATCATCCGCACCAAATCGGCCAACGACAATGCCACCCCCGGCGGCAACGGCACCATGGTCGAGGTCCTGGCGCGGCTCCATCATCTGACTGGCGACGAGGCCTATCTCAAGCGCGGCGAGGCTCTGCTCGGCGCCTTCGCCGGCGAGATCCAGCGCAACTTCTTCCCGCTTGCCAATCTCCTCAACGGCAATGATTTCCATCTCAACGCCGTGGATGTCGTGATCATCGGCGTGGCTGAGGCGGCAGACACACAGGCGTTGCTGCGCGCCTTCCACGGCCAGGGATTGCCCACCGCGGTGCTGCAGATCGTCGCGGACAGTGGGGTGCTCCCGCCTGCTCATCCTGCTGCCGGCAAAACACAGGTCGGCGGCAAGGCCACAGCCTATGTCTGCCGGCGGCAAACCTGCTCCGCCCCGGTGACGGCGCCTGCGGATCTGGTGGCAACGCTGAGCCGGAACGGCGATCAACCCGTGGCCTGAGCGGCCAAGCATCTGAGAAGATCGCCGACAGCATCGCGCGCCGGTAGTCGGGAGAAGCGTTGGAACGCCTCTCCCGACAGTCATCTACTCCGTGGTGCATCTACTCCACAGTGTCCGTCAGAATCTGACTCGGGTTGGCGTATGTCTGCTTCCGGACGGCAATGTTCGGCACCCAGCCGTCGCATTTGCCATTGGCATTGCAGTAGATGCTGGTCTGTCTGTCGGGGTTGTGGCATTCATAAGTGCCAGAGGTGCCTTCCGTATTGATGGCGATGCCGCCGCCGGCCCGGCATGTGGCGCCGATTTCCTGGCGCGTATGCGTTCCGCCGATCTTGACCGTCTTGGCAAATGCCGCATTCGGGGCGGTCAGAGCCATAGTGGCGACCGCGGCCACCGCGATCAGAGTCCAAACGTCACGCTTGGCATTCATCTTGGTTTTCATGATCATCTCCTAAATCCCCACTCGGATTTGTTGCATGGCGGTGTTGCCATGATTGAGAAGTGGGTCATGGATCGCCTTACCGAAGTGACAGGTCCCACACATCAATTTGCGCGAATTCGCACCCAATGGTGGTGAGATTGGCTGCCATCAGCCTTGATTAGATTGGATTCGAGGGAAATGCCGCCGCTCCAGACAAAAATCACGCGGCGTAAAGACTATTCGGTCTCGGCCCAATCCGCCGGCAGGCCTTCGAGATCAGGCGGCACAACCAGCTTTGGCTTGGATTCCATCGAGCGCTTCTGCGCCGCCTCGACCTGGGTTCATCTTCGCCGCCGCCTCGCACAGCAGCACTCGATCACCCCATAGCTTGAGCCGGAACGGCGATCTGGGCTAGCGTCGCCTACGTATAAGCCAGTCTTCAGTTCACCAATTCTTCAGTTCACCAATCTTTGGTTCACCAGACTTAAGCTGATCGGATTTCACATGCCGGCCAAGCGACGCATTGCCATCGTCCTCTTCAATCTCGGCGGGCCCGACAAGCCAGCGGCGGTGAAACCGTTCCTGTTCAACCTGTTCAATGACAAGAACATCATCGCCCTACCCGCACCGTTCCGCTGGGCGCTGGCCAAGTTCATTGCCATGAAACGCGGGCCGGTCGCGGCCCATGTCTATGACCAGCTGGGCGGCGGATCCCCGATCCTGCCCAATACCGAGGCACAGGCTGCTGCCCTCACCCAGGCTCTCACCCAAGCTCCGGGGAATGCCGAGGATGAGGTGAGGGTCTTCATCGCCATGCGCTATTGGCATCCGTTCACCGAGGACACGGCGCAGGCCGTCAAGGATTGGGGCGCTGACGAGATCGTCCTGCTGCCGCTCTATCCGCAATTCTCGACCACCACCACCGCCTCGTCGCAACGTGTCTGGCAGGCAACCGCCCGCAAGATCGGACTCACGGCGCCGCAGCGCCTCATCTGCTGTTATCCGGATGAAACCGGTTTCGTGACGGCCGTGGCAAACATCACGCAGGATGCTTTGGCGGACGCGTCGGTACGCGCGCCAGGCAAAATGCCCGCCATCATCTTCTCCGCCCACGGCCTGCCGCAGAAGATCGTCGACAAGGGCGACCCCTATGTGGCGCAGGTGCGGGCAACCGTGGCCGCCATCGTTGCACAACTGAAGCTGCCGGACGGGCAATGGCAGGTTGCCTTCCAAAGCCGCGTCGGTCCCCTGCAGTGGGTGGGGCCCGCCACGGATGCGGTGATCGAGAGCCACGCCAAGGCAGGCAAGCCGATCGTCGTGGTGCCGGTGGCCTTTGTCTCCGAACATTCCGAGACGCTGGTCGAGCTCGATATCGAATACCGGCAGCTTGCGGAAATGCATGGCTGCCCGGCCTATGTCCGCGCGCCCACCGTGGCAACGCATCCCGATTTCATCCAGGGCCTTGCCCATCTCGTGCGGCAATCGCTCACCCAGGCAGCGCCCCTGCAATCCGGCTGCGGCCGCGCATCGTGCCAAGGCCACAGTCAATGCGCCCTGGCACAGGCGGGAGTGTGACAATGGATCTCTACACCTGGCTGAAAGCGCTCCATGTCATCGCGGTCATCGCCTGGATGGCCGGCATGCTCTATCTGCCGCGGCTCTATGTCTATCATGTGGGCACCAAGCCCGGCTCCGAGATGAGCGAGACCTTCAAGGTGATGGAACGGCGCCTGCTGCGTGCCATCATCAACCCGGCGATGATCGCGGCCTGGGTGCTGGGCCTCTCCATGGCCTATCTCGGCGATCTCTGGGGGCAGGGCTGGTTCCAGGCGAAACTCGTCCTGCTGCTCGGCATGCAACTCACCCATGCCGGCTATGCCCGCTGGCGCCGCCAGTTCGCGACCGACACCAACCCGCACAGCGCCCGCTTCTATCGCTTCATGAACGAGGTGCCGACCCTGCTCATGATCGGCATCGTCATCCTGGTGATCGTGAAGCCGTTCTGACCTTCCGGTTGCTCCGAATAACACCCTCAGGTTGCATTTCCTGACATTCTGCGTTAGGGTGCGTGTATTCCGTCCTTGCCGGTACTCTGACAATTGGGGGTTCCGTATGACGCATGCGGCCCTATTGCGACGCAGCCTGGTGCTGCTATGGCTCGCCATCCTGTTCGCGCCGGCAGCAGCCATGGCGCAAGCGCAGCCTGCGCCCATTCCGCCCTCCCCCGGTTCACCGGACATCTTCACGCAGGGCGCCACGATGCCGGATGTCGGCGGGTCGGGTGCGATCGGGTCAGCGGTCGCCCCCGATTGGTCGCAATCTGCGGGCCAGAACGGGCTATGGCTGCCGGCCTGCGCCGGCATCACCTGCCTCAGCCCAGCGCAGCGACAGGAAATCAATGCCCTGTGCAGCAAGGCTGGCACGGATTGGACGCAGTACACCCTCTGCCAGGAAATGAGCGCCCGCATCAGCCAGGGCCTTGGACCATGACAATGTCTCCATGGCGCGCCCCGTCGCGCACACTGCCGGCAATCCTGCTGGTTCTAGGCCTCCTGATGATCCAGCCCCAACGCGCCATCGCGCAGGCCACCAGCGCCGACCCAACCGGCAATCCACCCAATAATCCGCTCTGCCAGAAATTTGCAGGCGCGCTGACGCCGGCGGAGCTGGTCGAATATCAGAAGGCCTGTGTGAAGCCAAAGACCGAGCAGGTCAGCAGCAACCGGCCCACCGCCCCCACCTGTGGCACGTTCGGCGTCGACGACAAGGCCCTGGCGCTGGACCTGCAGAAGGCCTGCGGCGAGGACATCAAGAATGGCTTCTCCTATGCCGCCAAACTGCGCCAATACAATATCGATCTCTATCAGTGGCAGCGCAAAGCCAGCGACGACATGCGCATCCTGGTCTGGTTCGTGGTCCTTGCCGGGGTCGGGATGGCGATCTACCAGCTCATCGTCATCATGCAGATCGAACTCTGGCGCGCGCGGCGGCGCCCAGGGAAGACGGCCGCCGATCCGGCCAATGCGGGTGGCGGGGCAGGTGCAGCCATTCCAGCGCAGCAGCTCGAGCTCGGCCTTGGCACCCTCGGCAAGGTTCAGGTCACCTCGTCGATCGTCGGCGTTGTCGTGCTCGTGATCTCGATCGCATTCCTCTACCTCTATTTGACCGAGGTCTACACCATCAAGCCGCCGGTTTGATCTGCAAGGCGCGCAAGCGGCCTACGCCGTTTACACGGAACAAAACACGAACTATAGTCGCTCTCCATCCAGGGGAGAAATACAGATGATTGCGGGAAGCTGCTGCTGCAGCACCATCAAATTTGCGCTTTCGGCCCCGCCCCTGATGATGGGCACCTGTCATTGTTCGCGTTGCCGCAAGATCGGCGCCAGCACCTTCGTCTTTGTCAAAAAGGAAACGTTCCAGTGGATCCAAGGCCAAGAGATGGTCGCCCGCTACACGCCGGATCCGCCGTTCAAATTTAGCCGATGCTTCTGCCGCCGGTGCGGCACCGGCCTTGGCGAAATCGATTCCGACCAGGATTCGTTCCCCATCGCGGCAAATTGCCTGGACGACGATCCGGCCGTCCGCAACCGGTTTCACGAATTCGTGGCGGACAAACCGGCCTGGTACGAGATCTGCGACGGTGCTAAGCAGTTTGCTGAACACCCAACCAAATGACATCCACCCAAATGACACCCGCTGGAATCATGACGCGGGCTTCGGGGTCATTTGACTTTAGAGCAAATTTCCGTTAGGGATTTTCGCAGGTCCAGGTTCACCATTCGGGTTGAACCAGCCTGTCTTCGCAAAACCTCCGCGCCATATTTTGATCAAAAGGCCCTGCATCACAGGGTATCGGCGTTAGGTTCGAAGACCATATTCCCGGCGACGCCGTTCGAAGAACCCAATCCCACGCACTTCCCAGCAGCGCCCCAGGGCCCATCCCCCGCTTCACAACTTCAGAAAACACATGAATTTACAAGAACTTAAGCGCAAGTCCCCGGCCGAACTCCTGGCCTTTGCCGAGAGCCTGCAGATCGAGAACGCCAATTCGCTGCGGCGCCAGGACATGCTCTTTGCGATCCTGAAGCACCTCGCCGACAACGACACCGCCATTTTCGGCGCCGGCGTGCTCGAGATCCTGCAGGACGGTTTCGGCTTCCTGCGCAGCCCGGAGGCCAATTACCTGCCCGGCCCCGATGACATCTACTGCTCCCCCTCCCAGGTCCGGCGCTTTGGTCTGCGGACCGGCGACACTGTCGAAGGGCAGATCCGTGGCCCCAAGGAAGGCGAACGTTATTTCGCGCTCCTCAAGGTCAACACGATCAACTTTGAAGACCCGGACAAGATCCGGCACCGCATCAATTTCGACAACCTCACCCCGCTTTATCCGGACGAGAAGCTGAAGATGGAGCTGGAGGGCAAGGGCGACGATGCCATGCCCGAACCCGCAGCCCTCCCCAAGGCCGAAGCCGCCCGCACCGTCGAGATGAGCCGTCGCGCCTTGAAGGCGCGCGAGAACCGCGACATCAACCGGGTCGATATCACCGGCCGCGTCATCGATCTCATCTGCCCGATCGGCAAGGGCCAGCGCGCGCTCGTCGTGGCGCCGCCGCGCACGGGTAAGACCGTGATGCTGCAGAACATCGCCAACTCGATCGCGACCAATCATCCGGAAGCCTATCTCATCGTGCTGCTCATCGACGAGCGGCCCGAAGAAGTCACCGACATGTCGCGCTCCGTGAAAGGCGAGGTCGTGTCTTCGACCTTCGACGAACCGGCAGCGCGCCACGTGCAGGTTGCTGAAATGGTGATCGAAAAGGCCAAGCGCCTGGTCGAACACAAACGCGACGTCATCATCCTTCTGGATTCGATCACGCGTCTCGCCCGCGCCTACAACACCGTCGTGCCATCGTCAGGCAAGGTGCTGACCGGCGGTGTCGACGCCAATGCGTTGCAGCGCCCCAAGCGCTTCTTCGGTGCCGCGCGCAATATCGAGGAAGGCGGCTCGCTCACCATCATCGCGACGGCCCTCATCGATACCGGCAGCCGCATGGATGAAGTGATCTTCGAAGAATTCAAGGGCACCGGTAACTCGGAAATCATTCTCGATCGCAAGCTCTCGGACAAGCGCACCTTCCCGTCGATCGACATCACCAAGTCGGGCACGCGCAAGGAAGAACTGCTGGTCGACCGTGCAACGCTCTCCAAGATGTGGGTGCTGCGCCGCATCCTGATGCCGATGGGCGTCACCGATGCGATGGAGTTCCTCCTCGACAAGCTGAAGCATTCCAAGACCAACGCCGACTTCTTCCAGTCGATGAATCAGTAAAGGGCAAAGGGCCGGTGAGATTTCACCGGCCCTTTTCTCATTTGCTCACACGTCTTGCCCAAGCCTCTTTCGGGCGCCCTGAGGGACTTCCCCGCATTTTAACAGTTGCTAAACCATCTTCCGGCATTCTCCTTGGGTGCCGTGGGGAAGACGGCATGGTCCTTTTAGGGAACATGTGATCGTGACGATGCTGCGCGCCGCCTTGATCAGCGCTGTCATTTTGCTGGGCCAGATGTTGCTGGCCCCAGCGCTGACCGCTGCCATCGCGCTGGAACCGTTGCCCGTCCCCAGCGGCCAGGTGGTGCTGACGGTCGACGGCAATATCGCGCTGCACAACAACGCCGACGGCCAGGCCCAATTCGACATGGCGATGCTGCAAGCGCTGCCAAAAACCAGTTTCAAGACCAGCACCATCTGGACCGACGGCGTGCAGACCTTCGAGGGTGTCCTTATCGCCGATCTGCTGACCCGCCTGGGGAACGAGGGAACCGAGATCAGGGCATATGCCGCCAATGATTACGAGTTCCGCTTTCCGGTGAGCGACGCCAGCAAACATGACGGACTCATCGCCTATCATATCAACGGGGCGCCCTTGCCGGTCACCAACAAAGGTCCCCTGTGGATCGTCTATCCGTTCGACCGCGACCCGGGGCTGCAGGCGGAGACTTTCCAAAGCGAGTCCGTCTGGAATCTCGAAACCATGACGCTGTACTGATTCATGGCCAGCCACTCTCTCCTCAAGCCGATTGCGCTGTGGAAGCGCGGTGTGGCGGTGGCCTTTGCCATCGTGATCAGCGGGCTGCTCCTCGTCCTGCTGCTGATGCGTGGCGACGTCTCACAGCATTTCGACCGCATGCGCCGGACAGCGGCCAGTGCGCTGACCTGGAACACGGCACAGTTCGAAGTCGACGTGGCGCGCTTCGCGACCACCTTCGCTCTCAACCACGCCGCCGGCATGCCGGCCCAGACATCCAACGTGCCGCCCGATCTCATGCGGCGCTGGCGCGCCGTGCAGAACCGCTATGCCATCCTGACCGACGGCCTGGTGCGGCAGGAGCTGGCCGCCAACCCCAACAGCGCCGTCATCCTGCCGGGGATCGGCCTCGACATGACGGCCCTCACCCTGGCAATCGACGGAACGACGCCGGGACGGCGCCTCACCGCTGACGAAATGATCGCCCTCATCACCAACCTGCAGATCAAGGCTCACCGCCTCGCCGTGCTGACCAATACGGCAGAGGCGGCGGCAGACGAGAGAGCACGAGAATCGCTGGCCGATCTCATCGACACCATTTCCTGGGTGCGCATCGCGCTGGGCATCGTGCTGGGTGTCGGTGTCATGGCTTTGTTCTGGCAGCAGATGCGCCTGCGGCGCCTGACCGCCGATCTCGCCCGCGCCAAAGTGCAGGCGGAAGCCGCCAACCGTGCGAAGACCGATTTCCTCGCTCATATGAGCCATGAGTTCCGCACGCCACTTAATGCCATCATCGGCTTCTCCGACCTCATGCAGGCCGAGGTCTACGGGCCGGTCGATAGCCCGCGCTACAAAGGCTATATCGGCGACATCGCTCATGCCGGCCAGCATCTGCTCAGCGTCGTCAACGAGGTGCTCGATCTTGCCAAGATCGAATCCGGCAAGACCGAAGCGCGCCCCGAACCGGTCGATATTTCGCACCTTCTGCACAATTGCGCCGACCTCATCCGCCAGCCGCTTGCCGAACGACAGCTCACCCTGGCGATGCGCCTGCCTGATACCCTGCCGCCTGTCATGGCCGACCCGCAGCATCTCCGCCAGATCGTGCTCAATCTGCTCAGCAACGCGGTGAAGTTCACCCTGGCCGGCGGCGAGGTCAGTATCGGCGCCGATTGCCATGTCAACAGCAACACCGACCCCGACATCGTCACGGAAGACGGTATCGAGATCTGGGTGAAGGATACCGGCATCGGCATCGCACCTGCTGATATCGCCAAGGCGCTCGCCCCCTTCGGCCAGGTGCGCACCAATGCCACCACTGCCCAGCAAGGAACCGGTCTCGGCCTGCCGATCACCAAATCCCTGGCCGAGCTCAATGGCGGCCGCTTCAAGATCGAAAGCGAGCCCGGCCGCGGCACCAAGGTCAGTATTCACTTCCCGACGGAAAAACTCGCCGCGTGAAGCCGCCGAGCCGGTAACGAGCCTCTGGCTGAGACCCGTGCGGTGCTTTTCCTCGATCGTCTGGGAACTCTATCCTCGGATATTGGTTGAAAATTAACCACTCGCTGCCGACAATCGCGAGATCATCCCTTCATGGTCAGGAGATAGCAGGCACATGCCAAGGATCCCTTGGCCGTCACCTCTATCAATCGGCGGCAAATCGGTGCCGTATGGGTTGGCGGTGGTCCTTGGGGCCATCGGCTACTTTGCGCTGGCGCGCCTCGGGCTCGCTTTTGCGACTCTGCAGGAAAGCGCCTCGCCGGTCTGGCCGGCATCCGGTTTCGCACTTGCCGTCATCATCATCGCCGGCCCACGGACTTGGCCGGCGATCGCCATCGGCGCGTTCGCCGCGAACTTGCTCACCGGCGGCTGGGTCAGCGCCAGTTTCATCACCGTGGGCAACACACTCGAATGCCTGGCGGGCTTCTGGATCTACAGCCGCATCCAGGCGATCGGCACCAGCCAGCTGCCTATCGCGCGCAGTTCCGCCCTGGTTCTTGCAGCACTCGGCGCGTCTGTGGTCAGCGCCGGCATGGGCGTTGCAACCTTCACCATAGCCGGCGTCCTGGGCGAGGCAGAGATCAGCAAGGTGTTCCTGACCTGGTGGGCCGGCGACGTCCTTGGCATACTGCTCGTGACATCTGCCATTCTGGCCTTCATCCGCGCGCCGCTGCACTTGCGTAGCGCAGCCCCGACACAAGCGCCTGCTTCTGTCAGCACGACCGTCCTCATGCTGCGCCGGATCGGCATCCTGGCACTCCTGGTGCTGACCAGCTCAGGCGTCGCGTTCCTGCTGCCAGGTTGGAGCTGGACGTTTCTCCTTGCCTTCCCCGCCATGCTGCTGGCTGCGCGCTGGTTCGGCGACCGCGGCATCAGCCTGCTTCTTCTGCTGACGGCCATATCGTGGCTCTTTGGCACGATCCTGGGTCTCGGCCCGTTTATCGATGCCAACTTCAATGATTCGTTGCTCAATGCACAGCTCATGCTGGCCACCATAGCGATCGCCGGTTTGGTTCTCGCCGACGTCGATTATGTGCGCTCCGCAGCCGCCACAACGGTCTTCCTGGTCGGCTGCCTTATCAGCGGGGCCATCTTTGTCACTCAGCTAGACCGCAATTTGGCCATCGATCAGCGCCACCTCGACAATCTTGCCGTACGTACCCAGGCCCATATCGTGGAACGGATGAAAAGCTATGTCGATGCCCTGCGCGGCGGGGCCAGCTTCTATGCCGCCTCCAGCAATGTCACCCGGGCGGAATGGCGCGCCTACGTCCAATCGCTGGGCTTGGCGCAGAACCTGCCCGGGCTTTTCGGCGCCAGCGTCGTGGTGCCGGTCGATAAATCCAGCGTTGCCGCATTCCTCGCCAGCATTCGCCGCGACAGTGCGCGCGACTTCAACATCACCCCGCTGCCCAACGTTCCGCCGCAGGACGCGGCCTATCCCGAGCACTTCGTCATCATCTATGCTGAGCCGATCGAGCGCAATGCAGGCGCCATCGGCATTGACATCGCCAGCGAGCCGCGACGCCGGGAGGCAGCCATCGCCGCGAGGGACAGCGGGCAGCCCACGCTGAGCGCCCGCATCACTTTGATTCAGGATGCCGAACAGCGGCCAGGTTTCCTGCTGTTCGTACCAATGTACCGCGAACCGCCGGTCAACCCCACCGTGGTCAGCCTGCGCTGGTCCTTTCATGGCTGGATCGATGCTCCCTTTACCGCCGCCTCCTTTTTCGCTGAAGCCCTGCAAGGTGAAACCAATGAAATAGCCCTGCGTGTTTTTGATGGCACCAAGGCGGTCGCGGAAGAACTCATGTATGACAGCCAGGAGGCTGCCGACCGCGGCATCAATATGCCCTTCCGTGTCGAATTGCAGACCAGGTTGACGCTATATGGGCACGAATTCACGCTGCAATGGGCACGCGCGGCGCTGTTCGATGCACAAAGAACCCACATCATCATCCTGTTCTGTTCTGGCCTGCTGCTCTTTTCCGCCTTGCTCGCAGCTCTTGTTAGCACGTTGCTCTCGCAGCGTGAACGCGCAACGGTCATCGCCAGCCAGATGACCGCGGCCCTGACCGCCAGCAACGAGCGCTTTGCCCTTGCCGTCGCTTGCAGCCGGGATGGCGTCTGGGACTATGACGTCACCACCGACCAGGTATGGTTGTCGCCGCGCTACAAAGAGATGTACGGCTATGATGCCGGCGATACCACTGATTACTGGGCATTCTGGAATACCATCATTCTGCCGGAGGATCTGGCGCGCGCGCAGGCTCAATATGACGAGATGATGGCCGGCACCCGTGACGGCATCGACATGGTCCAGCGCTATCGTCACAAAATGGGCCATATCGTTCACGTGCACAGCCGCGCCCTGCCGGTGCGGGACGCGGCAGGCAAGGTCTCCCGCGTTGTCGGTGTTCACACCGACATCAGCCTGGTCGTCAAACTGGAACAGCAGCTGAAGGCCGCAATCAATGTGATGCCCGATGGCTTCGGCCTGTTCGATGCCGATGACCGTGTCATCCTCTTCAACAAAGGCTTCATCGACGAAGGTACCCGCAAGGCGATCGGTGATCCGACCGGCTGCCGGTTCGAGGAGATCGTCCGTGCCTTCGTTGACCACGACATGCCCGATGCCAAGGATCCTGCATTCGACCGCGAAGCCTGGATCGCCCAGCGCATGGAACGGCATCGTAATCCGCCGTCGGAACCCATCGAGGTGAAATGGGGCGGTGATCGCTGGATGCGCATCAGTGAGCGGCGCACCGCTGATGGCGGCTATGTCGGCACCTGGACGGACGTCACGGAAATCAAGCGGCTGGGCCAGCGCCTGCGTGACGCCATCGATGCCCTGTCCGACGGCTTTGCCTTGTTCGACGCCGACGACCGGCTGGTCATCTGCAACACGGGCTTTATCACGGAGAGCATGCGTGAGGTATTCGGCGATCCGACCGGCCATACATTTGAGGAGATCTATCGCGTCTTCGCCGCAAGCGACCCGCTCATGGCGCAGAGCGTCGATCGCGACAGATGGCTGCAGGAACGCCTGTTGCTCCACCGGAACCCGCCGTCACAGGCCTATGAATTTGCCGGTGCCGACGGGACCCGCACCCGCATCCTGGAACAGCGCACCGCCGAGGGCGGCTGGATCGGCACCTGGACGGACGTGACGCCGGAACACCGGGCGCGGCAGCGGCTGCAGGATGCCATCAGCGTGATGGCCGATGGCTTTGCCCTGTTCGATGCTGATGACCGACTGGTCATCTGCAACGATGCCTATATGCATAGCCCGTCCTTGCGCGACATCGGCAGCCTGGTGGGCATGAACATGGAGGATATCCTCCGCCGCATCGCCTATGCCGAGATTACCGACATTCGCGCCAAGGTCGATGCAGACGCCTGGATCGCCGATCGCCTGGCGCGGCATCTCAATCCAACACCGGAACCCTATGAGCTGTTGCTGACCGACGGGCGCGTCATGCACATCAGCGAGCGGCGCACATCGGACGGTGGCATCGTCGGTGTCTGGAGCGATGTCACCGCCCTGCGTGTTGCCGAACGCCGGCTGCAGGATGCCATCGCCAGCATCAATGAAGGTTTCGTCCTCCTGGATGCCGAAGGGCGCTATGTGGTCTTCAACGATGAATTCCTGCGGCTCTACCCCAAGACGGCGCCACATGTCGCAGTCGGTGCCAGCTTCGAACATACGCTGCGCCAGGGTGCCTTGGCGGGTGAGTATCCCGACCTAGACACGCCTGCAAAGGTCGAGGCCTTTGTCGCCCAATGGATTGGTGTTTACCGCGACCCTGCCGCCTATCAGGGCGAGGGCCAGTTCGCCGACGGTCGCTGGGTGCTGATCGGCCATCGCGGCACCACCGATGGCGGCTGCGTCAATGTCTATACCGACATCACTGCCATCAAGCAGCGCGAGAGCGATCTCACCAGCGCCAAGGCGCGCCTGGAAAATCAGGCCGAAGAATTGATGGCCATGACCGACGATCTCAAAAGCGCGCGCCAAGCCGCCGAAGACGCCAGCCGCAGCAAATCGACCTTCCTTGCCGACATGTCCCATGAGCTGCGCACGCCGCTCAATGGCATTCTGGGCTTTTCCGACATCATCCGCAGCGAGATCTTCGGCAAGGTCGAGCCGGACCGATACCGCGACTATGCCGAGGACATTCATAAGAGCGGCGCACATCTGCTGCAGCTGATCAACGATCTCCTCGATCTTTCCAAGATCGAGGCCAACAAGATGACGCTGACCATCGACGCGGTTTCCATGACGGAACTGGTCGATCATGCCACCCGGCTGGTGGCGTCGTTGGCACAGGAGCGCGGGGTTACCGTGAGTGCGCCGGCGCAGGATATCTGCCCGGTGGTACATGCCGATGAAAGACAGATGCGGCAGATCCTGCTCAACCTGCTTTCCAACGCCGTCAAATTCACGGCAGCCGGCGGCAAGGTCACGGTCCGCGCTGTCGAAGACGGCGAGCATGGAATTATCATTTCCGTCACCGATACTGGCGTGGGCATGACCGAGGCCGAACTTAAAAAGGCTCTCGAACGCTTCGGCCAAGTTGAAAACAATCTGGTGAAAAGCGTCCCCGGCACCGGCCTTGGGCTTCCTCTGGTGGCCGCAATCACCAAGCTGCATGGCGGCAGGCTCGACATCGCCAGCGAAAAGGGCAAGGGCACCATCGTCACCGTGCGCCTGCCCTGGCATGGCGGGCTCCATCGCCCCATCTGACGAGACCGGCAACAGTTGCACTGCCCGCAGCACCCGAGTGCGGCATATGCCCACAGAGGGAACGACTTCCCCCGCTTTCACTTATAGCTGTATGCGTTCCCTCAGATAATCGCATAATTATGCGTCACAGACGGGAGATTGCGTGCAAATGCTCTGGACAGCGGGAGTGCAACCTCCCGCGCATGACAGCATCACAGGCCATTCCGGACTTGTCCTGATCCTTGCCGTGTGCGGCTCTTTTGCTCTGGCGGCGATCCTGGCAGGCGGCGGATTGGCCATGCTTGTGCCTGAATGGCAGATGATGATCCGCCAGATCCTGCCGATCGTGCTGTTCGTGACATCGATGACTGCGCTGGTCACGACGCTGCTGTCGCAAAAGGACCGCACCCGCGCCATCGTGCGGCAGATGACGGCAGCCCTTGCCGCCAGCAATGAACGCTTTGCCCTCGCCGTGGCGTGCAGCCGGGATGGCATCTGGGATTTCGACGTCACCTCGGGCCAAGTCTGGACCTCGCCGCGCTACAAGGAAATCTATGGCTATGACAGCGCCAGCCCGACCAAGCATTGGGCCTTCTGGCGCTCGATCATCCTGCCCGAAGATTACGAGCGCGCCCGCAACCAGTTCAATGAACTGATCGCCGGTGACCGGGATGGCATCGACATGATCCAGCGCTATCGCCATAAGCTCGGCCATATCGTCCACGTCCACAGCCGCGCCATGAGCGTCCGCGACCCGGATGGCAACGTGACCAGGGTCGTCGGCGTGCAGACCGACATCACCCTGGCCGTGCAGCTTGAGCAGCAGCTGAAATCGGCGATCAATGTCATGGAAGACGGTTTCGGCCTGTTCGATGCCGAGGATCGCGTCGTCCTTCACAACGACGCTTTCATCGATGCCGGCACCCGTGCGGCGATCGGCGATCCAACAGGTCACAAATTCGAAGAAGTCCTGCGGGCCTTCGCCTATCGCGACATGCCGGTCACCGATCCCGGTTTCGACCATGAAGCCTGGATCAAGGCTCGGCTCGAGCGCCATCGCAACCCGCCCGCGGACCCGATCGAAGTGCAATGGGGCGACGGGCGCTGGATGCGCATCAGCGAACGGCGCACGCCCGATGGTGGCTATGTCGGCATCTGGACCGACGTCACGGAAATCAAGCGCATCGGCCAGCGATTGCAAGACGCCATCGACGCCCTCTCCGACGGCTTCGCCTTGTTCGACGCCCAGGATCGCCTGGTCATCTGCAACGCGGCCTTTCGCGACATCCCGTCCTTGCGCACCGGTAGCGATCCGGTCGGCCAGACGATGGAACAGATTCTCCGTGCCTTTGCCGTCTCCAAAGATACGGATATCGAAACCGATGATCCCGAAGCCTGGATCAGGCGCCGCCTGGCCCGTCACCTCAACCCCCCGGACGAGCCGATGGAACAGGTTCTGACCGATGGCAGCACGATCCGCATCACCGAACGGCGCACCTCGGACGGTGGCATCGTTGGCATCTGGTCCAATGTCACCGCCCTCAAGATCGCCGAGCGGCGGCTCGAAGACGCCATCGAAAGCATCAACGAAGGTTTCACCCTGCTCGATGCCGAAGGCCGCTATGTCATTTTCAACCAGGAGGTATTGCGTCTCTATCCGATATCGGCGCCGTCGATCCACATTGGCGGAAACCTCCTGGACACGCTTCGCTTCGGTGCCGAACAGGGGGAATACCCGCATCTCGACAGCCCGGAAAAGATCGAGGCCTTCATCCAGGAATGGGTGCAGCGCTTCCGCGACCCCACGCCCTTTCGCGAGGAAGGTACCTTTGCCGATGGCCGCTGGGTAACCGTCAGCCACCGCGGGACAGCGGATGGCGGGTCGGTCAATATCTATACCGACATCACCGCGATGAAAGCCCGCGAATCAGATCTTGCCGGCATCAATGCCCAGCTGGCACAGCAGGCCCAGGCCCTGACCACCCTCGCCAGTGATCTGAAGATCGCGCGCATCGCCGCCGACGATTCCAACCGCAGCAAGTCCCAGTTCCTCGCCAACATGTCGCATGAACTGCGCACACCGCTCAACGGCATCATCGGATTTTCCGAGATCATCGCCAGCGAGATGTTCGGCAAGGTCTCCCCGCCGCGCTATCAGGAATATGCCGGCATCATTCGCGACGCCGGCAAGCATTTGCTGGCCCTGATCAACGACATTCTCGATCTCTCCAAGATCGAGGCCAACAGGATGGATTTGAGCATCAACGCGGTCGCGACAGCAGATCTGGTCGACCGCTGCATACATCTCGTGGCCAAGATGGCGGCAGACCGCGGGATCGCAATCGACGCCCATGACATCAGCAGCTGCCCGGTTCTTCATATCGACGAAACCCAGGGACGCCAGATCCTGCTCAACCTGCTCTCGAACGCCGTCAAATTTACCCCGGACAAGGGACGTGTCGCGCTGCGGGTGACCGAAGACGGCGATGCCGGTGCCATCATCACCGTGGAGGATACCGGCATCGGCATGACGAAGGCCGAAATCAAGACCGCGATGGAACGCTTCGGCCAGGCCGAGAGCAGCTATTCGAAGACGGCGCGGGGCACCGGCCTGGGCCTGCCCTTGGCGGAAGGTCTCATCAAGCTGCATGGTGGCAGTCTGACGATCGACAGCAAGAAAGGCGTCGGCACCCTTGTCACCGTGCGCCTGCCCTGGCATGACGGGCTCTACCGCCACACGCTCACGGACAGCGCCGCCTAGAGCCGCCGGAACAGGCCCTCATAATCAATCACGATGCCTGCATCGACATAGGCCATGGTAAATTCCTGGCGTTATCCCGCAGCCAACTGTGCGCGGCGGATCGGTGCCCAACAGAGGGTGCGCATCTGTCCACCCTCTCTCAGGGCAGCAGGATGGTCGAGCCGGTGGTCTTGCGCGCCTCGAGGTCGCGATGTGCTTGCGCTGCTTCCTGGAGCGGATAGGTCTTGCCGATGCGGATCTTCACGGCGCCCTTCACGATCACATCCATCAAGGCATTGGCGGAAAGCTCCAGCTCCTCGCGCGTCGCGGTATAAGCCATGAGCGTGGGACGGGTGAGGAAGATCGACCCTTTCTGCGACAATAGCAGCGGCTCGATCGGCGGCACCGGTCCGGATGCGTTGCCGAATGTCACCAGATAACCGCGCGGCCGCAGGCAATCCATCGACGGTATGCAGGTATCCTTGCCAACGCCGTCATAGACGACATGGACACCCTTGCCACCGGTAATCTCCTTGACGCGCGCGACCCAATCTTCCGCGCGGTAGTCGATCACATGATCGGCGCCCAGCGACTTGACGATGGCGCATTTCTCCGCCCCGCCCGCCGTGCCGATGACGATGGCCCCCAGATGTTTCAGCCACTGCACCGCAATCGACCCCACGCCACCGGCCGCGGCATGGAACAGCACCAGATCGCCGGCCTTCACCGGATAGGTACGGCGGATGAGATATTCGACGGTCATGCCCTGCAGCATCATGGCGGCTGCCGTCTGGTCGTCGATGCTGTCCGGCACCTTCACCAATTTGTCGGCCGGATAGTTGCGCCAGGCGGCATAGGCGCCCAAGGGTGCCGCACAATAAGCGACGCGGTCGCCAACCTTGAGATGCGCAACACCAGGACCCACCGCTTCGACCACCGCGGCACCTTCGAGGCCAAGGCCAGAGGGCAGGGTCACCGGATAGAGGCCGCTTCGGTGGTAGGTATCGATGAAATTGAGCCCGCACGCCTTGTTGCGCAACGTGACCTCGCCGGCTGCCGGCGCGCCCAGCTTGACCGTCTCCCATGTCAGGACTTCTGGTCCACCGGTCCGGTGGAAACGAATGGCATTGGTCTCTGTGGGAATGGTCATGGGCAGCCCCGATGAATTTGTTTGGTGAATCTGTTTGGCCGAGCATAGCCAGCGCGATCACACGCGTCATCTGTCACTGACGCGCCCCACCCATGCCCCAACATTGCCGCTCTGTCGATCCAACCCGGATTTGTGCCATCATGCTGTAGAAACCGATGCGGCTGATGTATCACCGTGCAAAAGCCTGCAGATGACGAGAAAAGCATGGACAACACGTCCCGATCAGAACGAACCCGAAACGCTGTCATTCAAGCAGCCCTTGCCATCATCGCCCGCGATGGTCCGGGCCGGCTGACATTGGATGCGATCGCGCGGGAGAGCGGGATCAGCAAGGGCGGCTTGATGCACCAGTTCCGCACTAAGCAGGCGGTGCTGCGGGCGCTGCTGGAACATCAGGTCGCGTACTTTGAAGATTTTTCGCGAAAATATGTCGCTGAACACGGGACTGAAACGTCGCAGTCCCATCTGGCGGCAGAGATCGCAACGTCGCGCGAAACCATCGCCAAGCCGCACTCCGTCGCCCTTGCCCTCATCGGTGCCGTGGCTGAAGAACCTGGCCTTATGACGATCACCCGCAGCAAGGACGCGCAGAAGATTGCAGCCATCAAGGCCGATGCGCCGGATCCGGATCTGGCCGTCCTGCGTTGGTCGGCAGCACGGGGTCTTGCTTTCAGTTTTCTGCTGGGGCTCTGTCCGTTGACCAAGGCGGAGCGGGAGCGGCTGTTCGAACGGCTCCTCGACGACGGACAATGGTCAGGGCTTTCCCACGCCGGCACCCCTCCCAAGCGCAAAAAAAAGTCGGCACCCAAAAAGGGCTGATGCCCATCTTCGGCATTAACTGCCCGGAATATCAGTGAAAAATAGGCATATCTCCCGGCACCACCTGGCTATATGTCTAAAACAAACCGTCTAGACGGTTTTTATCTGGACTGCTAAGACTGCCGCCGGCACGAGCCCGGCCGGTATGCCCAAACGACCGAACTCGTCTCCCGAGACCCACCCTGAGACGGAGATAACAATGTTCCTCTTCAACAAGAAGGCTGAGCGGATCCTGGCAACGGCATTCTGTGCATCGGTTGCCGCTTGCTCGACGGCTGAGCCGGTCGCCTATTCCGGCATCGAATCGTCACCCTATCTCGCACCCAACCGGCAGGATGATTCCGATCGCGTGCCCTTTCGCTACACCGCCGATGCCAACTGGCAGAAATATGAGCGGGTCCTTATCGATCCGGTCGATATCTACCGCGGTGCGGACCAGCAATTCGGCGATATGTCCGAAGAAGACAAGACCATCCTTGCCAATTACATGCAGAGCCAGTTCGCCGAAACGCTGCGCAGCCGCTTCATCGTCGTGAAGAGCCCGGCACCGAACACGCTCCGCGTGAAGCTGACGCTCACGGGTGCGGCCACCAGCACCCCGGTCCTCAGCACCTTGTCCCGCTTTGATATCAGCGGCGGCATCTACAACAGCGTGCAGGCCGTCAGCGGCGGCGAGGGCCTGTTCACCGGCTCCGTCCTCTATGCCTCCGAAATGTACGATGCCACGACCGGACAACTCCTCGCGGCATCCGTCACCAAGCAATACCCGAACGCCATGAACATCGCAGCCAGCGTCGGATCACTTGCAGCCGCCAAGACCGGCATCGACAAGGGTGCGGATGCGCTGCTGGAACAGCTCACGCATCCGACCCGCCGTTGATCCCGCCAGGCTTGCGCGATCCGCGCCCTTATGCCGCCTTCGCCAGCAAGCTTTCCCGGTACGCCACGATGTCGGTGATGGTCAGCACCGGGAAACCGTTGCGGCGGCCATAGGCCTTCGCCTGCCGGCTGCGCAGCATCTCGCCGTCGCGTGTCATCAACTCGCACAGCACCGCTGCCGAACCGAGGCCGGCGATCTCGGCCAGATCGACCGAGCCTTCGGTATGGCCGCGGCGGGTCAGCACACCGCCGGGGCTTGCACGCAAGGGAAACATGTGGCCGGGGCTCACAATATCGCTGGCCTTGGCACCGGGGGCTATGGCCGTCTTGACCGTGGTCAGGCGATCAGCGGCCGAGACACCGGTGCTGATGCCATGACGCGCTTCGATCGACACGGTGAAGGCTGTCCCGTAACGGCTTTCATTGTTGGTCGCCATCATCGGCAGCTGCAGCCGGTCGACGGTGGCGGCATCCAGGCACAGGCACACGATCCCACTGCAATCGCGGATCATCCGCGCCATGACATCGTGGGTGAGGTTGCTGGCGGCGGCGATCAAATCCGCCTCGTTCTCGCGGTCATCATCATCGAGCACGATGACCGGCAGGCCGGACTGCATGGCCTGAACGGCCGCATCAATACGGCCGTAGATACGGGTAAGTTCAGCTTGGCTGATCAGTTTGGACATATGAAACGCTCCTCGCATCTGTTGCGACAAACGTTCCAGGGCGCAATCAGAGCGTTGTCGCCTGGAATTCCTTCATCGCAGGCGCGACGACGGAACCCATTGCGGGCGTCCCGATCTCGTCTTCTTCCATCCGGACTATGACCGTCGGCTCAGGATTTCGACCTGATCTGCTGACCCGCGAAGGTTTTCACCTGTGCGGCGCTCGCGGGCTCGACCCCTGGATTTGCATCCGGAATGTCCTACCGCCGGTGGGGATTTACGCCCCGCCCTGAAGACGTATTGACGTGTTAAAGCACTAACGGCCGCAACATGGCAGGTCGGAGACGGCCGCGTCAAGCGAGGGAAAATCACGGCGGAATAAGGTTTTCTTACCTAAAACAGCCGTCCTTGGCCCTTTTCCAGGTCGAGGAGGAAGCGTTTCGCGGTGAGGCCGAGATCACTGCTATAGCCGCCGAGTGCCGCTGCCCCGATCACCCGGTGGCAGGGAATGACGATGGCGATCGGGTTCTGCCCGCAGGCCGTCCCGACGGCCCGGGCATCGGTGTAATCGTGTCTGCCCATCAGGGTCGCCAGATCGCCATAGCGCCGTGTCTCGCCAAAGGGGATGCGCAACAGCATGTCCCATACGGTGCGTGCAAACTCCGTCCCCGGATAAGAGAGCGGCAAATCGAATTTGGTGAGCTTGCCCTCGAGATAGGCCTCGACCTGGCGCTTGGCTTCTTCCGCCAAAGGCGACGTCACGACGACCTTGGGCTCGATCTTGCGCCAGTAAAGCTGGGTGATGGCCTGCTCGTCGCAGCGGATCTCGATCCAGCCGATCCTGGCACGCAGCACCGCACCCACGGGAATACCGGTGCCGGGCTTTTCATCGATATTTGCTTCAGCCGTCACCGGCGCCAGGCCTGGACCAGGTTGACCAGGGCACCGACATGTTCGGGCGGCGTCTCCGGCACGATGCCATGGCCCAGGTTGAAGATAAATGGACCTTGCCCCAGCGTATCCAGGATCTTCGTTGCAGCATCCTGCATGGCATGACCACCGGCCACCAGCAACTGCGGATCGAGATTGCCCTGCAAGGCCAGGCGACCCTGCAATTGGGTAAAGGCCCAATCCAGCGGCACGCCGGAATCGAGACTAAGCCCATGCATGAAGCTGGAGCGGGCAAAATCGAGGTAGCCCGCACCGCAGGCGCGCGGGAAGACGATCACCGGAACTTCCGGATGGGCCATCCTGACCCGGTCGACGATCGCCTTCATCGGCGCCAGGCTCCAGCGGAGCAGGCTGGCATGATCGAGTGCACCGGCCCAGCTGTCGAACAGTTGCAGCACTTCGGCGCCAGCCTCGATCTGGGCAATCAGATAGGATGCCGTCGCTTCAACCAGCAGGTTGGTCAGGCGCTGGAAGCTTTCCGGACGCTGATAGGCCCAGGCCTTGGTCCGGGCATAGTCGCGGGACGACCCACCCTCGATCATGTAGCTCGCCACGGTCCAGGGAGCCCCGGCAAAGCCGATGAGTGCCGTCTCCGGGGGCAAGGTCGCCCTGATGCCGGCAACGGCGCTATAGACCGGCCGCAGCTTGCTATGGAACTGATCCATCGCCAGTCGGCCAAGATCGGCATCGTCCTTCAGCGCATCGAGAAGCGGACCGCGTCCTTCTTCAAAACGCAGATCCATCCCCAGCGCATGCGGCACCACCAGGATGTCGGAAAAGAGGATCGCGGCATCAAAACCAAAACGGCGGATCGGCTGCAGCGTCACCTCAACGGCAAAGTCCGGATTATAGCAAAGATCGAGGAACGAACCTGCCTTGGCGCGCAAAGCACGGTATTCGGGCAGATAGCGGCCGGCCTGGCGCATCAGCCAGATGGGTGGCCTTGCCAGGGTCTCGCCTTTCAGCGCCCTTACCAGCAGTTTGTCGGCAGTCTTCATGATCAAATCCGTTCGTTCCCAACAGCCCTCTTCCTACATCTCTAAAAGATAAGACTCTAGGTAGAAGATGATGATGTGCGGTGAATCAGGAGAATCCCCGCTGTTAGCAATCCCTCCCGGAAGCGCTGGGGGTAAGACCTTTAGCATGGCCAAAGCCAGATCACCCATGCATCGGGGTAAATGTGTGCGTAGCTTGCCTCCTACCGCCATGCCCGGGCTTGACCTGGGCATCCACAGTCTCAACTGCCACAGCGGATCCCCGGGTCTTCGCCTGGGGATGACGTCGAAAGCATAAGGATCGCAGGGAAACAGGTGGATAACGGGGATGAATTCGAGCCTGGCGCCCATCCACCTTATCCCCATGATTCAGATCCTGCCCGGGCCACCCTTGTCAGCCGGGAAAAGCAGTGTCATGACATTATGGGTTAGGTGGATGGATTGGCGAAGGGTCGCTTATCCACAACATCCAGGCCGGTTATCAACTGCTCAGCTGTGGGCAACTGGCTGTGGGCAAGGCATCAGCGGGTAAACGAGTCATGGCGAACAACAATGCAGCCAGTGGCAATGCTTCGGGGGGAAGCGCGCCGGGGACCGCCGCAGGGCAGCTGCACATCCATCTCGTCTCCGACGCGACCGGCGAGACGCTGAACAGCATCACCCGCGCCTGCCTGGTGCAGTTCGAGCGCGCCCATCCCATCGAGCATCATTGGACCCTCATCCGCACCACCGGCCAGATGGACAAGGTGCTGGCGGGAATCGAGGCACATCCCGGCCTCGTTCTCTTCACCGTGGTCAATGACCGGCTGCGCCAGCACCTCCTCAATGGCTGCCGCACCCTGGGTGTCAAAATTGTCTCGGTCCTCGATCCTATCATGGGCGCGCTTACCGATCATTTCGGCCAGGCAGCGCGTGGCCAGTCCGGGCGGCAGCATGCCTTGGATGCCGAATATTTCGACCGCATCGCCGCCATGGATTTCGCCCTCACCCATGATGACGGGCAGTCCGCGCGCTCCTACGAGGATGCTGACGTCATTCTGCTGGGTGTCAGCCGGTCCTCGAAGACACCGACCTGCATCTATCTCGCCAATCGCGGCATCAAGGCAGCCAACGTACCGCTGGTGCCGGGCTGTCCGCTGCCGCCGGAACTCTTTCAGGTCCGGAAGCCGCTCATCATCGGCCTCACCAAGGATGTGAATTCCCTGGTGCAGATCCGCCGCAACCGCCTGCTGATGATCGCCAAGGACGAAGAATCGGACTATGTCGATCCGCAATCGGTGCGCGATGAAATCGCCCAGGCCCGCAGGCTCTGTTCCGAACATGGCTGGGACATGATCGACGTGACGCGCCGCTCGATCGAAGAAACGGCCGCCACCATCATCCAGATGCTCTCGGAACATCGCGACCGCGCGGTCGATGCCGCCAGCGCTGCCGAAACACCAGCGGAAGCCTGACCTTCATGGTGGCTCTCGTTCTGGCCTCCGGCAGCGTCGCCCGCGCGAAGATGCTGCGCGATGCCGGCGTCGAGATTGACATCATATTGCCGCGCGTCGATGAGGACGAGATCAAGGCCAGCTACCGCGCCGAAGGTGCCGGTGTCGAGGATACCGCCATTGCGCTCGCGGAAATGAAGGCGCTCGCCATCAGCCGCAAGATCATGGCTGCCGATCAAGGGCGCTATGTGCTGGGTGCCGACCAGATGCTGGATTGCAGCGGCACCTGGTTCGACAAGCCTGCCGACCTCGCCGCAGCGCGGGCACAGCTCGAAGCCCTGCGCGGACGCAGACACCATCTGATCAGCGCTGCCGTCCTGGTCAAGGACGGCGTCCGGATCTGGCACCATGTCGACCGTGCCGAACTGGTGATGCGCGATGTGAGCGATGCCTATCTTGATGAATATCTGGCGCTGGTGGGTGCCGACGTGCTGGGCAGTGTCGGCGCCTATCATCTTGAAGGCCTGGGCGCACAGCTCTTCTCCCGCGTGCGTGGCGATTTTTTCACCGTGCTGGGCCTCCCTTTGCTGCCGGTCTTGGCGATCCTGCGCCACCATGGCATGTTGAAATCATGAGCCTCGATCATCCCAAAACCCTTACGGGCAAGACCATGGTGGCCGGCGTGTTCGGCTGGCCGATCAACCATTCCAGGTCGCCGCGCCTCCATGGCTTCTGGCTGGCGAAGTATGGCATCGACGGTGCCTATCTGCCGTTCTCGACCAGGCCGGAAAATCTCGTCGAGGGTATCCGCGCCCTGCCGAAGCTGGGCTTCCGCGGCGGCAACATCACGCTGCCGCACAAGGAACGCGCCCTCTCCGCGGTCGATGAACTGACCGACGTCGCGCGCCGCATCGGTGCCGTGAACACGCTCATCGTGCGCGACGATGGCAGCATCCTCGGCGATAACACCGACGGCTATGGTTTCCTGCAGCATCTCCAGACCAGCGCGCCCGCATGGCGGGCCGATGCGGGTCCTGCCGTCGTGCTCGGCTCCGGCGGTGCCGCGCGTGCCATCATCGTGGCATTGCTTGATGCCGGCGTGCCGAAACTCATCCTCACCAACCGCACCGCCTCCCGCGCCGAGAATCTTGCGCGCGAGTTGGGCGGCAAGATCGAGGTGATAGGCTGGGATGACCGGGCGACGGCGCTGAAAGATGCGGGCCTGCTGGTCAACACGACGCAGCTCGGGCAAGCCGGCCAATCGCCGCTCGATCTCGACCTCAAGCATCTGCCGACCACGGCCGTGGTGGATGACATTGTCTATGTGCCGCTCGAAACCAACCTCCTGGCATCAGCCCGCGCGCGCGGCAACAAAGTGGTTGACGGCATCGGCATGCTCCTCCACCAGGCCCGCCCCGGCTTCAAAGCCTGGTTCGGTGTGGCGCCGGAGGTAGATGTAGCGCTGAGGGAGTTTGTGCTGGCGAGCTGAGGGCTTCTCCCTCTCCCTTCAGGGGGAGGGCCGGGGKGGGGGCTGCGTTCAGTTTAGCTCCCGGGCAATTGTCGCCCATGCCCCCACCCTATCCCTCCCCCTAAAGGGAGAGGGAATATAGTGTGCCTCGGTTTGGCCGATCGTCGGGAGCTGCTCGACCGACTTGATTTTGCGAAAGGATTGATCATGGAAACGAAGATCGCCGAAATCGCGGACGGAATTTACCGGCTCTCGACCCATGTGGCAGATATTGCACCACCGGCCGGCTTCACCTTCAACCAGTTCCTCATCACCGGCGACGAGCCGCTGCTGTTTCATACGGGACCACGGCGCATGTTTCCGCTGGTACAGGCGGCTGTTGCCAAGTTGATCCCGCCGGAAAGCTTGCGCTGGATCACCTTCGGTCATGTCGAAGCTGATGAGTGCGGCGCCATGAACGAGTGGCTCCGCATTGCCCCCAGATCCGAGATCGCCCATGGCGGCACGGCCTGCATGGTGTCGTTGAATGACCTTGCCGACCGGCCGCCGCAGATGCTGGCGGACAATCAGATCATCGATGTTGGGCAAGGAAGGCGCCTGCGCTATCTCGACACGCCGCATGTGCCCCATGGCTGGGAAGCCGGCCTCTTCTATGAAGAGGGGAGCGGCACCTTGCTCTGTGGCGATCTCTTCACCCAGCTCGGCGACCGGCCGGCACTCGTCTCGGACGACGTCGTCGGCCCTGCCATCGCGGCCGAGGATATGTTCAAGGCATCAAGCCTGCATCCCACGATGGGCGCCACCATCCGGCGCCTGGCCGATCTGCAGCCCAAGCGCCTCGGCCTGATGCACGGACCAAGCTATGAAGGCGATGGTGCCGCAGCATTGCGGGCGTTGGCGGCGGATTACGATCGGCGCCTGGCCCATTGATCAATACGAGAGAGTCGAAGAACGCGGGCCGCCGTCATTTCACCGGCGGCCCGCTTGGTTTCTTACGGTTGGATCAGGATCTGCTTTTTGTTCATGGCGCCATTCAATTTCCCGGGCTTCACTTGGCCCGGCTGCACCTGCCCAACATTCTGCTGGCCGATGTTGATCTTGCCCGGATTGACCTGCACGGGCTTCACGCCGGGATTCTGTACGAAGATCGGCTTCTGCGTGACGATGACCGGGTCGCTGGGATTGATGACCGGCTTCTTCTCAACCAGGATCGGCACCTTGTTCGGGTCGATGCTGGGTTTGGGCTGCGGTTGCAGCTTGCCGACTAGGTCGGGATTGAGTTGAAGGCCGCCGCCATTGCTCTGGTCCTGGGGATCAGGCTGCGGCTGGGGTTGCGGGTTCTGCTGCGGTGGATTGTTGGCGCTGTTCATGTTGCCGCCACCATTCTGGGCGACGCAGCCGGACATCAGCAGGGCGAGGCCGAGAATGGTGGCACCGCTCAACAGGGATTTCTTCATGGCACGAACTCCTTGGGGCAGGTGGCCGGGCGAAAGCCCCAGCCTTCATTGCCTTGGTCGGGCCATTGCTCAGGATCGTTCGCGTCAAATGCCTCAAAGGGTGATGACCGGCACGCTGTTAATCCCCGGAAAATTCAATAAAATGCTCGGTATTTGGCGTGCGCCAAATGGGGTCTATTTTGCTTCGTCATCCCTGGGCTTGACCCGGGGATCAGCCAGCAACTGACGAACAACGTGCCCGGTCGCATCTGATCCCCGGGTCAAGCCCGGGGATGACGGCTGAGCAAACATAACCACCAGGACTGGCTGTCGTACTTTAAGTGTTTGTCACGAATAGCTTTTTCGCCGGTTGATTATACCTCGCCCCACCCCTATCTTGCGCCGCGACAGAACCCCCCATAAATCGTGGCCAAATGACCGATCTCGCGCATATCCGCAATTTCTCCATCGTTGCCCATATCGATCACGGTAAATCGACCCTCGCCGACCGGCTGATCCAGGCCTGCGGTGGTCTCACCGACCGTGAGATGACCGAGCAGGTGCTCGACAATATGGACATCGAGAAAGAGCGCGGCATCACCATCAAGGCCCAGACCGTGCGCCTGATGTACAAGGCCGACAATGGCGAGACCTATCAGCTCAATCTCATGGACACGCCGGGCCATGTCGATTTCGCCTATGAAGTCTCGCGTTGCCTTGCTGCCTGCGAAGGGTCGCTGCTGGTGGTCGACGCCTCACAGGGTGTGGAAGCGCAGACGCTGGCTAACGTCTATCAGGCAATCGATCATCATCATGAGATCGTGCCGATCTTGAACAAGATCGATCTGCCGGCCGCGGAACCCGCGCGCATCAAGCAGCAGATTGAGGATGTGATCGGCATCGATGCCTCGGACGCCGTCGAGATTTCCGCAAAGACCGGCCTCAACATCAAGGGCGTGTTGGAAGCCATCGTCACCAGATTGCCACCACCCAAGGGTGACCGCGACAAGCCCTTGAAGGCGATGCTGATCGACAGCTGGTACGATCCCTATCTTGGCGTCGTCATTCTGCTGCGCGTCATCGACGGCGTGGTGAAGGTGAAGACCGTGGCCCGCATGATGGCCGCCAACGCCGCCTATGAAATCGACCGGGTCGGTTGCTTCACGCCGAAGCAGACCATGACCGGCGAGCTTGGGCCGGGTGAAGTGGGCTTCATCACCGCCGGCATCAAGGCGGTCGCGGATTGCCGGATCGGAGACACCATCACCGACGACAAGAAACCCTGCGCCGAAGCGCTGCCGGGTTTCAGCCCGTCGATCCCCGTGGTGTTCTGCGGCCTCTTTCCCATTGATGCTGCCGATTTCGAAACGCTGCGCGACAGCATGGGGCGCCTGCGCCTCAATGATGCGAGCTTCCAGTATGAGATGGAAACATCGGCAGCGCTCGGCTTCGGCTTCCGCTGCGGCTTCTTAGGTCTGCTGCATCTCGAGATCATCCAGGAGCGGCTGGAGCGCGAGTTCAACCTCGACCTCATCACCACGGCGCCCTCAGTGGTCTACAAGATCCACATGCAGAATGGCGATTTGATCGAGCTGCACAATCCGGCGGACTTCCCGGATATCGTGAAGATCGAGAAGATCGAAGAGCCTTGGATCAAGGCCACCATCATGGTGCCTGACGAATATCTGGGCTCGATCCTGAAGCTGTGCCAGGAACGCCGCGGCACCCAGATCGACCTCACCTACGCCGGCAGCCGCGCCATGGTGGTCTACCGCTTGCCATTGAACGAAGTGGTGTTCGATTTCTATGACCGCCTGAAATCGATCAGCCGCGGTTATGCGAGCTTCGACTATCACCTCGATGGCTATGAGGAGAGCGATCTCGTCAAGCTCAACATCCTGGTCAACAACGATCCCGTCGATGCGCTCTCCTGCATCGTGCACAAAAGCCAGGCCGAAAGCCGTGGCCGCGTGCTGTGCGAGAAGCTGAAGGATCTCATCCCACGGCAGCTGTTCAAGATCGCCATCCAGGCCGCGATCGGCGCCAAGGTCATTGCCCGCGAGACGGTGAGTGCGATGCGCAAGGACGTCACCGCCAAATGTTATGGCGGCGACATCAGCCGTAAGCGGAAGCTCCTCGACAAGCAGAAAGAGGGCAAGAAGAAGATGCGCCAGTACGGCAATGTCGAGATCCCGCAATCGGCCTTCATCGCGGCCCTCAAGATCCACGAATAGCTGGGGCGTCGCCTAATCGTCGAGGCGCTTGCCGACGATGAACAGGATGACGCCGATCACCAGGCAGGGCGCCCAGACCGGCAGCATCAGGATCGGCAGCAGGACATGCTGCCACAGCACCAGGGAAATGCTGCCCTCGATCAGCCTTTGCGTGGCCTGCAGGCTGGCGGGCGCCATCATGCTCCACAGATAGCCCAGCGCCATGCCGTTCCAGCTCGGGGACAGCAGGCGCTCCATGACATCCAGCACCAGCGTGAGGATGCCGGCGGCCATAAATACCAGGGCGGTGATCCGAACGGGGTTCATGGCCTGTTTTATGACATGGGTGCCCGTGACCGGTCGAGCCATGTTGCGGCAAAATAGCGTCGGGCCGGGTCGGATTTGAGCGGTAACAGCGCTATTCCCGTCCTTTTGCGGCGTCCGGGCAGGGTACCGCACTCCCTGGCTGATTTTGGGACTGCGATCTTCTATTGCCTTCAGAATGGCCCTTCGCTAGGTTCCCGCCCGCGCAAGCCCCCCAGATTAGGGAATGGCCGGGCGCGGCAGCTGGCCCCCGCGCTGGGGCCGTCAAGACATCCGGAGGGATGGCCGAGTGGTTTAAGGCACACGCTTGGAAAGCGTGCATAGGGTAAAACCTATCGTGGGTTCGAATCCCACTCTCTCCGCCACGCCTCACGCCCTAACGGGCTTCGGGCCCCCAATAGATCACCTTCAAGGATTGATCGCGGGAAAATCCTCGTTGGCGATGAGCTTTGCTTCTGCCAGCACGGCATCGTCACTGGCCAGCCTGCCGATTGGCCGGCACAGGTCCACCAGGGTCCGTGAACCATTGGCATTCTTGGTATTGGCGCTGACGCAAACGCGGGTCACGTCACTGTCGACACTTTCAAAGCGCACGACCCGGCCCGTTCCCACCACGCCGGTGAGCTGCACCGGTAGATCGCGGGTCACGACACGGAAATCCTTGTCCCAGCTAAGGTCGGAGGCTTCGATCGGCTTCAAGCCTTCGTCCCAGCCGAAATAGCGATAGACCATAATCATGCCCTTCAGATCCGACGTCGCCCCGCGTGGGCTGAGGCTCGTCGATCCGAAAGATTCGACATAGCCACCCTGGGGGCCATAGCGCGTTTCGCAATTGGTCCGATCGGGATGTGCCGCCAGCTCCGCTGCCAGGGCGGTGCCCGCATCGATGAAGGGCAAACAATCCAGTGCTTCTGTGCTGTCGACCCGGTGTGTTGCTGCGTTCTGGGCGCAGCCTGAAGCGAGCAAGGCGAAGGTTGCAACCAGGAGGGAGATGGAAGGGCGCATAGTGCTCCGGCAAGATTGTTGCAGCAAAGAATGCTGCGATTGGCCGGGCACAATAGGGGGCGTCATTATGGATGTAAACGGCCCCAACCCGCCCCTTGGACCATTACGACAAGGCTCCGCCGCTGCATAGGCCGGCGCGGTTATGCATCCGTGTCGGGTGCTGTGGCTGAGCGGTGATGGCCGACCTCGATCGTGCTGGGCGTGTCGCCCCGCCGGCTTCTTTCGAGAGCTTCTTGTATGGCCTTGTACTGCGACGCGTTTGCCTCGTCGCTGCCGGCGGGTTCGCGCCGCACTGACAGCGCCTTGCCGGGGACAACGATGATCTTGCCCGTCTCCGGCTCGATTTCGATCCGGGATACGTCGAACCCGGCGGCCCTCACCGCCTTAATCGCCCGCGTCAGGTCCGACTGCTTGAAGCTGAGCTTTCCCTTGGTCATCGGCTCTTCCTCTTATTGTGCGATCAGCTGCCGCGATCAAAACCGAGTGCAACAGGTTTAGTTGCCTCCCCGCATGCCTCCCCGTCAATCTTCTTGCTCTCCTGGAAACTTGGCTACTGCATTCACTCCAGTGCGCCGGCGCGTCGCCCACGGTGCCACTTGGCGGCATAGGGCAGCACGAACATGTAAAGACCGCTGAACAGGAGCAGGAAGAGCGGGATCAGCGGCGCATAGACCACCCAGGGGGAAGACTCTCCCAATCCCATGGCGACGAAGTTGGCGATGACGGTGATTGTAAAGACGATGGACAGCCAGCGATGGGCCTGCCGAACCCATATATTCATAGCCAATGGGACCTCCTTATGACGATGTGCTGAAGCGGGTTGGACGGATTGTGCCGGCGGATGTCAATCCGCCTGCCCCAATAGCTGCTCCAGGGCCGCGAAGAATCGCGGCCATCCGCCCTTGGCACCCTGGTAGGCCTGCTGCTGATCCGGCCGGAAGCCCGACTGGTTCATGCGCAGGCGGGTCCCCGCGCCCGCAGGGGTGAGGGTCCAGGTGACGATACTCTCGAGACCATGGGCTTCCCATGTGTAAGACAGTGTCTTGTTCGGCTCGACCACCAGCACCCGGCAATCAACACTGCCCCAGTCCGCGCGCAGGTCGAAACGGTGGCCCACGACAGGCATGAAGTTGTTCTTCATGAGCCACTCTTCGATCAGGTGCGGTTGGGTGAGCGCGCGCCAGATCTTTTCCGGCGGATGTGGGATCTCCCGTTCGACAATGACGGAGAGCGTTTCGGTCGATTTATCGATCATTGGTCCATCCTTTTCAGCAGATCCTCGAGGTCGTCGAACCGGTCTTGCCAGAACCCCGTCATCTGGCTTGTCCAGTCGATCAGCGGGGCCAGGGCACCGGGCCGCGCGCTGTAATGCGTTTGGCGGCCCTCGTGGCGGTCGAGCACCAGCCCGGCCTGCTTCAGGACGCCAAGATGCTTGGAGACAGCCGGCTGCGAGACCCCTGCTTGTACGGTCAGGGCCGTGACCGACTGCTCTCCTTCACGGCACAGCCGCTCGAAGATGGCCCGCCGCGTGGGATCGGCGAGCGTTTTGAAGAGCATTTCGTGGGTATGGGGCATCGGGACATATAACTCTCTGGCTATGGGTCTAATCCATAACTGGAGAGTTATATGTGAGTCAATCGAGAATTTCGGGTACCGCCGCGATCGCTGTCATGATCGGCATCTCGTGCACGCGCAGCACCTCTCTCGCCGGCGGCGCGTGCAACCGAAGCTTGACTTGCACATCCGCCATGCCTGCAATGATCCTCGATCAATCGGGATCAAGCATGACCGACAGCAGATACGATCCAGAGGGTGCGACACCCTACCCACGCATGACGTCGATCGATTTTCTCCGCCGTTGCTCCGCTCCTGTGGCGTCGTTCTACCGCCATTGGGACGGCAAGCGGCAGGGACGCAAAATGCCGTCGCGTGCCGATTTCGATCCCATCGAGATGAAGGAGTGGCTGTCCGGCATCATTCTGGTCGACGTGGAGCATAATCCGAGGAGGCTCACCTATCGCCTGGTCGGCTCCCGCTCAGTGGCACTGCGCCAGAGCGATGTGACAGGCAAGACCGTCGAGGAAGGCTATCACGGGCTGACCCTCGCCGAGGTTCTCGAAAACTATCGGCTGGTGGTGGATGAGCAGGTGCTGGTCTATGACTATGACGCGACCAATTCCAGAAGCGGCCTGATGCGCGATTCCGAAACGCTGATGCTCCCGCTCTCCAGCGACGGTGTCACCGTCGACAAGGTCATCGTCTATCTCGAGATCGAAGAATCGCCGATGAGCTGAATGACATCTGGCATGTGATCCGGTCCGTGACCGGTTGCAGCTGCCGCGACGACGATCTCGCCCTGCCATGCCGGCAGGTTTGCCGCATAAATTCTGACGTCGGCCAGAAAGGCTGCGCGTTGCGCCGGTTGGATGGCGTCGAGCATCAGCACGACATAGATGATGCGGCGGCTATTGGAATCAGGCGAAAACGCATCGATCTGCATCCGCGCATCGGTCAGGCGCGTGGCCAGCTTCTTCCAGAAGGTCGCGCGCATGGAGGCAATGATGGTCTTGACCTCGCACAGCACCCGCTTCGCGCCGTCCCTGGCCTGGAGATCTGGCATCTTCGTCATGCCGGCTGGCAGGAACATGACCTCCGTGCAGCCAAGGTCGACCAGGTAGCGATAGGCCTTGGCCTCGTTCAGGATGTCGAAGGCTTGCTGCCAGCCATGCTGTGGCGCCGCTTGCGCAAACCTGCCGGCGACCAGCGTTTTGAGATGTGACCAGGCCAAGGCATCGAGACCGGCAAGATCAGCTTCGATCGCTTCGAATCGCCGAAGCCTGAGCGGATCCACGGCAATGGCCGCTTCGAAATCCCGCACATACGCACGACGGCGGTTCGGCTTCGCTGGACTGTCGAGCAGTTCATGGAGCCGCGGCAGATCTGCCCGTGTGGCTCGCATGCTATGCGACGAAGCCAAGCTTGCGCGCATGGTCGCGGATGTCGGTGGGCCAGCTTTCGGTGAGGGTTTCGAACGTCGTCCGGTCATCGGCATAAAGGGCGCGGATCGCGTCTTCGAAATCGGGGAAGTTGCCGGCCATCGCCGACATGAAATGATAGGCGGCATCCTGCGCCGCGCGCCGCCGCTGCCGGTCGCTGCCTTTGCCGCGTGCATCCTCGACCAGTTTTCGCAAGGCGACCGAGGCGCCGCCCGGCTGGCTGCCCAGCCAATCCCAATGGCGCGGCAAGAGCGTCACCTCACGCGCAACAACGCCGAGCTTCGGGCGGCCGCGGCCGCGTGGTTCGGTGTCGGCCATTGAGGGCACGGCATAGCGCGCCGCGACTTCCGCATCGGCGCCGCGTGTGTCGAGGTCGATGGCGCGGCCGGTGCTGTCGTCATAGATGAGGATCGGCGTGACGGCGTCATCGGCCAGCGCGTGTTTGACCATGACCGCGATCTTCGCCAGCGCGCCGGCCGCAAGGCGGCGCTGTCCGGCGAAGACCGTATAGGTGGGGGTGGCAATCTCGCTCATGTCGGGACCTTCAAATCAGATGGTCCCCAATATATACCCGGGTAAAATTACGCCGTCAATATTACCCGGGTATATTTCTGGCGTTTAATGCCGCTCGCTGTCGAGATGTGCCATCAGGGCTTCGGCATAGCGCATGCCGGCGGCAGCATCCTTGGGGACCGCCCGGTCGATGGCGGCGAGATCGGCTGGCGTCAGGGTCACATCAAGGGCGCCCAGCGATTCCTTGAGCTGGTCGCGGCGGCGCGATCCCACCAGCGGGACAATATCGGTACCTTGCGCCAACACCCAGGCGATGGCGATCTGCGCGACACTCGCCCCCTTGGCTGCCGCAATCCCACGCAACGCCTCGACCAGCGCCAGGTTGCGATCGATATTCCCGTCCTGGAAGCGCGGGCTATGAGCGCGGAAATCGCCATGGCCGGTGACCGCACCCTTCTTCCAATGGCCGCTGATGAGGCCACGCGACAGCACGCCATAGGCGGTGATGGCGATGCCAAGATCGCGGCAGGTTTTGAGGATCCCATCCTCGATCCCGCGCGAGATCAGCGAATACTCGATCTGCAGGTCGGCGATGGGATGCACCTTGGCCGCGCGCCGGATGGTATCGGAGCCGACCTCAGAAAGCCCGATATGGCGCACATAACCGGCCTTCACCATGTCGGCGATGGCGCCGATCGTCTCCTCGATCGGCACATTGGGATCGAGCCGTGCTGGGCGGTAGATATCGATGTAATCGACGCCCAGCCGGTTGAGTGTGTAGGCGAGGAAGGTCTTCATCGCCGCGGGCCGCGTGTCCATGCCGATCCAGCTGCCTGCCGGATCGCGAAGCGCTCCGAACTTCACACTGAGGATCGCCTTGTCGCGCTTGGTTCCGGCCTTGAGCGCTTCGCCGATCAGCAGCTCGTTATGGCCCATGCCGTAGAAATCGCCGGTATCAAGCAAGGTGATGCCCGCATCGAGGGCGGCATCGATGGTGGCCAGGCTCTCGGCACGCTCGGACGGGCCATACATGCCCGACATGCTCATGCACCCCAGGCCCAGGGCCGGGACGGTCAAGCTGGTACCCAATTTACGCTGCTGCATCGCTTCAAATCTCCTGGCCGGCGACCTGTAACGGGGCCGGCATGCTGCGGTTCCAATGCTCAAAATATGGGGATGAGCTCTTCGTTCGATAATCCTGTATAATCTGAACAGCTTGTACGGGATTTTGCACAATGAACCAACCAGACCTTGCCGATCTCGGTGCCTTTGCTGCTGTAGCCGATGCCCGCTCCTTTCGCCAGGCTGCGAAAATGCGCGGTGTCTCGGCCTCGTCGCTGAGCGCTGCCTTGGCCAGGCTGGAATCGAGGCTGGGCGTCCGCCTCCTCAACCGCACCACGCGCAGCGTCACCGTGACCGAGGCCGGGCAGCGCCTGCTCGACCGGTTGGCGCCGGCCCTGGGCGAGGTCGTGGCGGCCCTCGACGCGGTCAATGACTTCCGCGACACGCCCACCGGCACCTTGCGCCTCAATGTCCCCATCATCGTCGCCCGCTATATCCTGCCCTCGATCGTCCCCCGCTTTCTCAGCGCCTATCCCGGCATCACGCTCGAGGTTGCTGCCAATGACCGGTTCATCGACGTGCTGGCGGCAGGCTTCGATGCCGGCATCCGCTATGACGAGGCGCTGGAGCGCGACATGATCCGTGTGCCGCTGGGGCCCAGGGTGCAGCGTTTCATTCTCGCGGCAGCACCGGCCTATCTTGCAACTCATGGCAGGCCGGTTCATCCCCAGGAAATCCTGGCCCATCCGTGCATCCGTCACCGTTTTGAAAGCGGGGCAATGCCGCAATGGGAATTCGAGCGGAACGGCGAGACCATCCATGTCAACCCAACCGGCTCGCTCATCACCAACGCCGTCGAGCTTGGACTGGCTGCCGCCCTCGACGGGCGCGGCCTTGTCTATGCGTTCGAGGAAATGCTGGCGCCCCATCTCGCCAGCGGCGCGCTTGAAGCCCTCATGCCGGATTGGACCATCAGCTTCTCCGGCCCGTTCCTCTATTACCAAAGCCGCCAGCACATGCCGGCCCCCTTGCGCGCCTTCGTCGATTTCGTGAAGGCAGATCCCGCCCGCTAGAACCGCCGATTTGGCGCCCGCGCCCAGCTGTGACCCACATCACAGACGGCTTCCCAGCACAGGGATAAGGTCCCTCACATGAAGCGGGGCTCACCCAACCGTCCCCATCTCCGCTTCAGATCGCGGGCGCCCGATGCCATCCCCATAGGGCGCCCGCAGCTATTTTGGACTTCCCCATCAGCTTGCTTTCCGCTCGCTCCAGCACCATCTTGGTGACCAGAAGGAGCCCTGCCGATGAAAGCCGCAACCCAGCAGACTTTTCCCGTGACCCGCACCGATGCCGAATGGCGCCAGCGCCTGACGCCGGAGCAGTATCAGGTGATGCGCGGCCATGGCACCGAGCGGCCGGGCTCCTGCGCCCTCAATTATGAAAAGCGCCATGGCCATTTCACCTGTGCGGGCTGCGATCAGAAACTGTTCATCTCCGGCAGCAAATTCGAAAGCGGCACCGGCTGGCCGAGTTTCAACGATCCGGTCCCGGGTTCGACCGAAACCACCGTCGACCGCAGCCATTTCATGACCCGTACCGAAGTGCATTGCGCCACCTGCGGCAGCCATCTTGGCCATGTCTTCGAAGACGGCCCGCCACCCACCTATCTTCGCTATTGCATCAACGGCGTCGCCATGAACTTCACGCCGGATGAGGCCGAATAGGCGGCGCGGCGTAAGAATACGGCCCTAAGCCCATTTTGTGACGCCGGTCATGACGAGATCGCCCTAACACCCGCATATGCTCATCAGCTGCATGTTGTGAACCGCTGCTGCTGCGACTAAGCTTTTGGCCGCGGCTGCATCGCTTGGGGGTTCAGATGCGTTGGCTGGTGCGCCTGGTTCTTTGCCTATGTCTTATCCCACTGGCCGGTTTGGCCCAGGCCGAACCGCGCCTCGCTTTGGTCATCGCCAATGGTGCCTATGAGGACGGCTTGCCGCGGCTCGCCAACTCGGTCAATGACGGCAGGCTCATCACGGCCTCGCTGCAGAAGCTCGGCTTCACCGTGACCCTGGCCAGCGATGTCGACCAGCAGGGTATGAAGCGCGCTATTGCGCGATTCGGTTACGCGCTGGCGGCGGCCGGCCCGACCACGACCGCCCTCTTCTATTATGTTGGTGGCGGCGCGGAGGTCGACGGACATCACTATCTGGTGCCGATCCATACAGCGATCCTGCAGGAGGCTGACTTCGAGATCAGCACGATCTCCGCAGAAACCGTACTGAAACATATGGAGTATGCCGCCACGGGCATCGTTATCCTCGATGCCAGCCGCGACAATCCATTCGGTGGGTACACCGGCAGAAGAATTGCGAATTTGCCGCCAGGATTCTTCGTCGCCTATTCAACTGCGCCGGGCGAATCTGCGAGGCCGGGCGACGGCATGAATTCGCCCTACGCGACAGCGCTGGCGGCTGAGATGGTAAAACCTGGGCAGATGATTGAGGAAGTCTTTCGCAATGTCCGCAACCGGGTCATGAAGGCGACGGATGGGAACCAGTTGCCCTGGGAATCCTCATCCATGCCGAACGCGTTCTATTTTGTCGGAGCCGATGATTAGCGGAAATCTAAGGCAGGGAACCGGTACCGTTCAGACCTCCATTGGGGTGACGCATATGAAGCGAGTCATTGCACCTCTGTTCGCCGCGGTTGCGATTCTGGCCATGATGGTGCCGGCGCAAGCGGAACCGCGTCTCGCTTTGGTCATTGCCAACAGTGCCTATGCAGGCGGCCTCGATCCGCTGGCCAATCCGGTGAATGACGGCAAGCTCATCGCCAGCACCTTGCAGAAGCTTGGCTTCACCGTGACGCTGGTAACGGATGCGGACCAGAAGAAGATGAAGCGTGCCGTCTCCGATTTCGGCGAAGCGCTGGGTACTGCCGGTCCCACGGCGTCAGCCCTTTTCTATTATGCCGGCCATGGATTGCAGGTCGATGGCCAGAATTATCTGGTGCCTGTGAATGCCGATATAAGGCGCGAAGCCGATGTCGATCTTGAAGCGGTCTCGGCCGATGCTGTCTTGAAACAGATGGAATATGCAGCACCCAATACCAGCATCGTGATCCTTGACGCCTGCCGCAACAACCCGCTTTCGCGCGGCATGCGCTCGGCGACGCGGGGCCTTGCGCGCATGGATGCGCCCAATGGCTCCTATGTTGCCTATTCAACCGCACCCGGCCAGACCGCGGCCGATGGCGTCGGCAAGAACTCACCTTTTGCCACCGCCCTGGTTGCCGAGATGGTGAAGCCCGGCCAGGGTATCGAGGAATCTTTCCGCAATGTGCGGGTCAATGTCTCCAAGATGACCAATGGCGAACAGACGCCATGGGACAGTTCATCGCTGATGAGCTCGTTCTATTTTGCCGGCGAGAAGAGCCAGGTGGCGGCCATCGCCCAGCCCGCGCCGGAACCTGCGCCAGTCGCCGTTGTGCCATCAACCACAGCGCCAGTGGCCGATACCGCCGAGAAAGATCTCTGGGCGACGATCGAGAACAGCAACCGGGCCGGCGACTATGCCGCCTATCTCAAAAAATATCCGCAAGGCATCTATGCCGAATTGGCGCTCAGTCGAAAGGCAGAGCTTGAAGCTCAGGTCGCCAGCCGCGCGGTGGCGCAGGCGGCGCCTGCACCTGCCGCGCAGACAGCCGCGCAGACAGCCGCGGTGACACCTGACGAACCTGCTTTCGAAAGCCCGCTGGCCGACGGCACCATCGTGCTCTCGCCCAAGACCAAGGGCGCCGTCGATCATTATCTTGGCTATGCCGGCGGCCTTCAGGTCGTGGCGTACTTTGCCGTGTCCAAGGATGGCCGACAGCATGGCGAGGCGGGCTGCGTCAGCAAGAACGGCGGCAATGTGCCTGGCATGGCGATCTGCGGTGGTGGCGACGGGGGGCGGATAGCTACCCGTAAGAAGGCAATGGCGCTCTGTGCCGCTCAAGGTGCGTCGGAATGCGTCCTGCTGTTTGCCGGCACCAGCGAGAAAGCCGCCTACAAACCGCTTCAGTGATCAAGCGCCTCGTCCCATGATCCGGTCCTTGCCGATTGTGGCGACAGTTCGGCTTCCGACCAGCGCAAGGGCAGGGCGTTCTCGACATAGCGGCCACGCCGCACACGAAAGCGCATCAGGCGCTGGGCACCGGCGAAGGTTGCGATCGCCGGATCGTCCCACAGGATTTCCGCATCGACGGTGAGCTGCAGCAAGGCGCCGTTGGTGAAATCCAGGAACAGCAGGCCGGCCTGCGGATAGCTCTCGATATTGCCGAGCGTGTTGAAGAAATTGTTGCCGCGGAAATCCGGCACCGTCAACACGGCCCGGCCATCTTCTTCTGTCACCCGCACGAAGCCTGGCCTGCCGCCGCGATGTGAAACATCGACACCATCACTCGGATCTGCACCGGTTGCTGCTGCCGCGTTTGACGTTGCAAGGAAGAACGTGTCGCTACCGCGCACCAGATCGGCGGCGATGCCCGTGAGCCGGCTGCCGATCGCGATTTCCCGCATCACGCCAACATCGCCGACAAAGGCCGGCTCGCGCGCCTGGATATATTGCGGGCAATTGCCGAAGCTCTGCGCGACGGTGACACTGAACATCTTCTCAGTCCGCCAGGTGAGACGGCCGTTCATGCGGTTGCGGCGGCGCGTTTCGGGCTGCAAGCCCAGGAACCCAAGCTTGGCACCCTCCGTCAGATTGCCTGCCAGCGGATCGCCCGGCAACGGCGCTGCCGCGATGTCGAGCGTCACCGGATCGGGCGCGTCGATAAAGCCGGGCTCACCCACCAGCACCGACGCCCACAGGGCCCCAGCCTCATCCTGGCTGCCGACGATGAGGAACGGCAGATGATTGAAGAAGTCGCGGTGCTGGTCCGGCATGAAGGGGCGGATGCCATAACGGCCCGCGGCCTCGGCTTTATGCGTCACACCGGCGCGCGCCTGCACGGCGACTTCACCGGCATGAAAAGGCAGTCCTTCCTGCGGCCAGCTGCTCATGGCATCACCCGGTCTTGGCTTGTTGCGAGCGCCGCACCGGCACGAAGCCCGGCAACTGTTCGATGCGGGCAAGCCAGGCCAGCACATGGGGATAGGCATCGAGCTCGATGCCACCTTCCGGCGCCAGCGCGGTGTAGCTGTAGAGCGCCACGTCCGCGATCGTGGGATTGCTGCCGACCAGATAGTTCCTCTTGGCAAGATGCGCATCGACCACCTGCAGCAAGGCGCGCGCGACACCTTGCGCCTTCTCGACATCGACCGGCCGCTTGAACAGCAGGCCGACCCGCGCTGTGCTGGGTCCGTTGAACAACGCGCCAGCTGCCACCGACAGCCATTGCTGTACCTGGGCGGCGGCGAGCGGCTCCTGCGGCAGCCAGCTGCGCGCCTTGTCATAGCGGGTGGCGAGATAGACCAGGATCGCGTTGCTGTCATAGACCGTGATGTCGCCATCCTCGATCACCGGCACCTGCCCGAACGGGTTCTTGGCCAGGAAGTCCGGCTTCTTATGGGCACCGTTCATGAGATCGACATCGATCAGTGTCACGGGCAGGCCAAGGAGCGACAGGAACAGCTCGACGCGATGGGCGTGGCCGGACAAGGCGAAGCGGTGGAGGCGGATGGGCTGGGTCATGGTCGAATCTCCCTCAGGGTTTGCGGAGCGGGCTTGCGGTGATCTCTCTCCGGCCCAAACATGCCAATTCCTGACCTCGATCAGAATAACCTCTCTTGACACTTTACTATTCCACATAGTGGAATAATCCGATGGATCGCTACCAGACCATGCGGATTTTCGTGGCCGTTGCGGAAGGGGCGGGCTTTGCCGCCGCTGCCAAGAAGCTGGGCCTGTCGCCGCCCGCCGTGACCCGGGCGGTTGCCGGACTGGAAAGCCGCATTGGGACACTGCTCCTCCACCGCACCACCCGCATCGTGCGGCCGACCGAAGCCGGGCAGCGCTATCTGGTCGATTGCAAACGCATCCTGGCCGAAATCGACGAGGCGGAAGCATCTGCGGCCGGCGCCCATCTCACCCCCAAGGGGCAATTGTCGGTGACCGCCTCGGTCATGTTCGGCCGCCTCCACGTGGCGCCGCTCATTCTCGATTTCCTGGAGCGCTATCCGGCGGTCTCGGTGCGCACCCTGCTGCTCGACCGCGTGGTCGATGTGATCGAGGAAGGCATCGATGTCGCCATCCGCATTGTGCACGCGCAGGATTCCTCGCTGATGGCGGTGCGCGTGGGATCGGTGCGCCGCGTGCTGTGCGCGGCCCCAGCCTATCTCAGGACGCGTGGCATGCCCTCGCGCCCTGCGGACTTGGCCCACCACGCCACCGTCACCTTTGCCAACGCGCTCTGGCCGCAGGAATGGTCGTTCGGGGCCGGTACCCGGCAGGAGCGTATCGCCGCACCCAGCCGCTTCTCCGTCAATGCTTCCGACGTTGCCATCGATGCCGCCATTGCCGGCCATGGCATCACCCAGGCGCTCTCCTACCAGGTGGCGCAACCCGTGGCCGATGGCCGGCTCGAGATCGTACTTGCCGATTTCGAACCGCCGCCCATCCCGGTCCAGGTGGTGCATCCCGAAGGCCGCCGCGCCAGCGCCCGGGTCCGCGCCTTCGTCGATTTCGCTGTCGACCGTCTGCGCGCGGAAGCGGCGCTGCAGGCCGATTAGGCCGCTGCCTTCGGTGCCGGAATGCGGGCAAGCTCAGCGCGCAGTTCGCGTTCGACTTTCCACAAATCATGGGCAATCTGCATGTTGAGCCACAGCGTCGGGTCGGCATCGAACAGGCGACCAAGGCGCAGTGCCATTTCTGCCGTCAGGCTGGTACCACCGCGCAGAACTGCATGCAGCGATTGCCGGCTGACATGCATCTGCCGGGCTGCTTCTGAAATACTCAGGCTAAGATGTTCCTGCAGAATTTCGCGGATCAACAGACCTGGGTGGGACGGCGCGCGATCAGGACGCCCCGTCACCTTATATTCCGCCACTTTGCGTGCCGTCAGCCTAGCGCCGGATTTCTTGGTCATTGCCGCTCTCCGCTCAATGATATTGCTCCAGCATCACGCGCCAGGCGTCGCCATCGCGCCATTCGAAGGTGATGCACCAGGGTCCGTTGACATGCATCGAGTAGCGTTTCGGTTTGCCACGCAGGCCGTGAAAATCGAATCCCGGCTGATTCAACTGCGCAAGATCACCAGCCCGGTCGAGGGCATCAAGACGTAACAAGGCGCGCTGCTGCAGGTCCGGACGCATGCCCTTCGTGTGGCCGGTGTCGAACAGTTCCTTGAGGCTCTTGGCTAGAAATGATCTGATCATGCCCAGCCAACATGCCCCATCAGGATATTCAGTCAGCAATCACATGTGTAAAGTATCGCATTACATGCAGCTGTCAAGCAACGCCTTACAAGTCGATTCCTGATGTCGCGATATGTCTTTTGTCTTGTGGTCCTGCTGCTCGCCGCCTGCGCCAATCCGGCGTCCGACATCCCGTTTCCGGCCCAGGCCGCCGGCAGCTACCGGCTGGACTATAGCGGCGTCTATGGGGTGGGGCGGGTCGATCTGCTGCTGCGGGACGGGCGCGTGAGCGGGCTTGCCGGGACGGCGGGATCGATCACCTATCGCGGTTTCTACCGGACGGCGGCGGACGGACGGCGCGTGGCGCTTGATCTCATCGCACATCTGCCGCCTGCGACACAGCAGGTCCAGGGTGTGACAGTGGTCGGCACCGCGCGCGATGTGCTCGTCCAGTTCGACCTGCCGCAAGATCTCACGCCGGGCCATCGCTGGCCCATCCATATCGAGACGCAGAACGGGCCGGTCTCCGGCACCGTCACAAGACTCACTGGACCCTGATTATATTGCGCAGCAATGACGCGATATCAGTGCGTTAGTCATAGCTGAGCGGTGTCGCCTTGCCGCGGAAGACGTGATAGCTCAGCGCGCTATAGCCGATAATCGCCGGCAGCACGACCAATGCCCCGTAAAGGATGATGAGCAGGCTCTCCGGCGCACTTGCCGCTTCAAAGATGGTGAGCTGGTCCGGCACCACGAAGGGATAGAAGGAATAGGCAAGGCCGCAGAAGGCCAGAATGAAGAGACAGGTCACAGCCGCAAAAGGCAAATGCCGGTGCCGGTCCGTCGCATGGGGCAACCGGCGCAGCAGAAGGATGAGCGCCAGGAAGATGGCGGCCGACCCCAGCGGCAAGGGGGCAAGATAGAGGATCTCCATCCCGCCGAACCATTTTTCAAAGATGCGCGGACTGACCAGAGGCGAGGCGACCGAGATCGCCGCCATGCCGACGGCGGCAAAGACCAGCGCCCGCCCGGCCCAGCCCACGGCGCGCTGCTGCAGGGCGCCTTCCGTCTTGATGATCAGCCAGGTCGATCCCACCAGGATATAGCCAGCCACCAGGCAGACGGCGGTCAGCAGCCCGAAGGCCATATTCGGCAGGTCCTGGCGCAGGCCCATGACATAGACCCCCAGCATATAGCCCTGGTTGAGCGCGGTCATGAGCGAGCCCACGAAGAACACGCGGCTCCAGCGGCGCTTGGCCTGTCCCTCCGACTTCGCGCGGAACTCGAAGGCGACACCGCGCAGGATGAGGCCGATCAGCATGAGGACGACCGGCAGATAGAGCGTCGAGAGGATGATGCCGTGCGCCATCGGGAAGGCCACCAGCAGCAGGCCCACCGCCAGCACCAGCCAGGTTTCATTGGCATCCCAGAACGGGCCGATCGCCGCCATCATGCGGTCCTGCTCCGTCTCGTCGCCCAGGGCGAACAGCATGCCGATGCCAAGATCGAACCCGTCGAGCACGACATAGATCAGGATGGCAAGGCCCATGAGGCCGGCAAAGGCGAGCGGCAGCCAGATCTTGGGGTCGCCGAACAGATCGATCATGACATCTACTCCGCGGCTGCGAATGTGCCGGCAGGGGCCGGCGCATCGGGTGACGGTTTCCGGCCCTTTGCCGCTTTATGGGCAAGGCGCGTGACGACGCCGATATAGGCGACGATCAGCACAGCATAGACGGTGACGTAGAGGATGAAGCTAAGCCCGATCATCGGCGCCGGCACCGGGCTGATCGCATCTGCCGTTTTGAGGATGCCGGTGACGAGATAGGGCTGGCGGCCCATCTCCGTCACGTACCAGCCGCAGAGCGTCGCCACCCAGCCGGAGAAGGTCATGCCGATGAGCACGCGCTGCAGCAGACGCGGCAGTTCGCCTTTGCGCCACAGCAGGAAAGCCGATACCCACGACACCGCCAGCATCAGGAAACCAAGACCCACCATGATGCGGAACGCGAAGAAGAGCGGCGCCACCGGCGGATGATTGCCGGCATAATCGTTGAGCCCCGGCACCACGCCCTCGGGACTGTGGCGCAGGATCAGGCTGGCGCCATCGGGAATGGCGATCTCCAATTTGTTGCTGCGCGTCTCCAGGTCCGGCCAGGCGAAGAGCAGCAGCGGCACGTGGCTGCTGGTATTCCAGTTTGCCTCCATCGCCGCCACCTTCTGCGGCTGATGCTCCAGCGTGTTGAGCCCGTGCATGTCACCCGCCACGATTTGCAGCGGGATGAGGATGGCGGCGAGATAGATGCCGGTCTTGAGGGCTGCCTTCAAATCATCCGACCGCTCGCCCCAGAACCAGCGCAGCGCCGAGACACCGGCGACGAGAAAACTTGCCGTGATGCCCGATGCCAGCAGCATATGCGTCAAGCGATAGGGAAAGGACGGGTTGAAGATGATGGCGACCCAATCCTCCGCATAGACGATGCCATCGCGGATGACATGGCCGGTCGGCGTCTGCATCCAGGAATTCAGCGCGATGATCCAGAAGGCCGACAAGGTGGTGCCGAACGCCACCAGGAAGGTGGCGACGCTGTGCACCCAATTAGGGACACGGCGGAACCCGAACAGCATGATGCCGAGGAAGACGGCCTCGAGAAAGAACGCGGTCATGACTTCATAAGCGAGCAAAGGCCCGGCGACATTGCCGACCTTCTGCATGTAGCCCGGCCAATTGGTGCCGAACTGGAAACTCATGGTGATGCCGGAGACGACGCCCATGGCGAAGCTGAGCGCAAAGATCTTGATCCAGAAGCGATAAGCGAGGATCCAGCGTTCATCACCGGGTGATGTCCGTTGCAGCCGGTCGTGGCGCAGCTTGAAATAGAGCAGCACCCAGCCAAGGGCGATGGTGATGGTCGGGAACAGAATGTGGAACGAGATGTTGGCGGCAAACTGCAACCGGGCCAAGATCACGGCGTCCATGGTGTCACTCCTGCGCACCGATGCCGCGGTCGCATGACCCGCTCGGGCTGGCTGAATATTGGAACAACTCTAACAAGCATTGGCGGCTGCGGCCTAGCCGGCAATTGGCCGCATGCGTCGAGATGTCCTAACGCGCTACAGAATCGGTGCGTAGAGATCGATCGGCGCCTCGACACCGCGCACATGACGCGAACCCAGCGGACGCATCGGCACCGGCAGGGCGGCGGCAAAATCGCCAGACGCCAGAATCGGTGTCTGCATTTCCTTGGTCAGATCCTGAATGCGGCTCGCATGATTGACGGCAGGCCCGATGACGGTGAAATCCAGCCGCGTCTTGGTACCGATATTGCCGAAGGCGACCGTGCCCGCATGAAGCCCGATGCCGAAATCGATGGCGGCCTTGCCTTCCGCAATAAGGGCCGCGTTCAGGCCAGCAAGATTGACGCGGGAGGCCAGCGCCGCGGCCAGGGCCTTGCCATGCATGATGCCGGGGGCGCGGCCCGCCTCTGCCGGGAAGACGGCCAGCAGCCCGTCGCCCATGAATTTCAGGATCTGCCCGTCATGGGCCTCAATGGCATCGCCCAGCGTATCGAAATAGCGGTTGAGCAGATCGACCATGGCGATCTCGCCCAGCTGATCGCTGAGCTGCGTGAAGCCGCGCAGGTCCGCGACCAGGATGGCGGCATCGATGGGGTCGATCGCACCGCGCTCGATCTGCCCGGCAAAGACCCGCGCCCCTGCCGCCTTGCCGACATATGAATCGAGAAGGTCGAGCGCGATGATGTGCAATGCCACGCGCTCGAGATAAGGGGTCATCGCCCAGGCAACACGGCGCAGGACGCCAAGACCCTGCGCGTCACCGCCCAAATCGCCGAAGCCGCCAGGGCGCCTGGTGGCGAAGGACATGGTGCTGGTCCGGCTGGTATCCAGGATTGGCAGGGGGAACAGGCAGTAATCGGTGACGCCCTGTGCGTGAAGATCCTGGATAAGCTGCATGTCAGGAACCGGTTCGCCCACGCGCCAGCGCCAGGGCCGGTTGGTCTGTTCGGATTGATAGACCGGGCTGCGCAGGTAATCATCGAAGGTAAGGATGCCGGCACGCTTGATCTGCGCTTCCTCGATCTCGCCGTCCCGCCAATACAGTGTCCCGCCGGAAAGTTCCGGATGCAGGACCTCCATGGCAAGCGAGATGCGCGAGAACGGCCCGATCCAATCATGCAGCCGGTCGCAATAGCCGGCAAAGACATCAACGAACGGAAGCGCGCCAAGATTGTTGGCAGGCGACCCGTCGCTGCGCCTGCCGGTATCGCCCAGCGCCGCCGTGGCAAGCCAGGCAATGAGCCGGCCAAAGCCGGCATCGTCGGCGCGGGTATGAAGAGTGGTTGTCATGGCGAGGAGGATAAGCGGTGCTCGCTATCACCGCAACGAAGGAAGCCCCCTCTCCCTAACCCTCCCCCACGTTGGGGGGAGGGGACTATAGCGAGACTGATCGCGATGTCCGATGCAAACTCGATGGGATTCCCTCCCTCCAACGTGGGGGAGGGTTAGGGAGAGGGGGTCACCTCGGTCTCTACGACAATTTCAGCGCCAACCTTACCGCGCCCCAATGCTTGCCGCCGGCGCGGATCGGGGCATCGATTTCTTTCAGCACGACGAATTTGCCGCCGCCCATGTCGCGGGCATAGGTCTGCACCACGGGCCGCGTGGCGCGGCCGGCAAGCGTGCCGGCGCGGTCGGTATAGATGCGGCGGTTCCGGCAATTGGCGGTGTTCCAGACCGTCTCGCCGCGCTTCTGCGGGTGCGAGTATTTCTTGTTGTGGGCGGCGATATAGCCCTTGCGGTCGATGATGCAGCAGAACACCAGGCGCTGGTCCTTCTCCAGCGGCGGTTCGATGATCGGCGGAAACAGGCGTTCGACCAGCAAAGTGTGCTTGGCCATCACCTGCTGCGGATCGGAACCGGTGATCGGCTCATATTCGACATCGAAGAGATCGTCGAGATTGATGCTGCGCTCCTGCAGCGCCTGCTCGAGTGCTGCCGATGCCCGCTCAGCCACGTCGTTGGCGAGCGCCATATAGGGCTCGTCCTCCACGCTTGCCGCCTGCAGACGGGCCTGCAGCGCCGCGATCTCGCCAGCCCCTGGATCGATGAACTGCACATGAATGCCAAGCGGATCCTGGCTGACGAGCTGTGCCTTGAAGCGGCCGACATCCTTCAGTTCGCAATAACCCTGGCCGGGTTTGACCACTGCGTTGCCATCGGCCACCACCAGCACGCCGCCATCGGAGACATCGCCGGTGAAACCGGTCACGATCTGCCCGCCAAAATCGCCGCGGAAGGCGATGGCGGCGGTGCGCCGGTGCGAATCGCCGCGACTGCCGCCGACCGACGAGCGCAGGATGACATAAAGGCGCTGCTGCAGAGCGGCGATGTCGCGGTTGACCAGGGCGGAGAGGTCGTTCACCTGGCCGGCGGTGACGCCGGTCAGCTCGACGCCTTCCAGCATGCGCGCGACATTGCCGGCAACCGAACGGGTGGACGCGGCTGCCTGGTTGGCGCTCTCCATGATCTCGGCCGTGGCGGCGCGCTGCTCTTCGCTGGCGCGTGCTACTTCGACCGTGACCGCATCGATATCGCGAATGCCGCCGGCCACCGCGTCGACGATGCCGACCGCCTTCGCCGTCGACTGTGTGATCTCCTCTGCCTGCGCATTGACCTGGGCGATGCCTTCTTCGGTCTGGCGTGCCAGGCTCTTCACCTCATCGGCCACCACGGCGAAACCCTTGCCCATATCGCCGGCGCGCGCGGCCTCGATGGTGGCATTGAGGGCCAGCATGCGGGTGCGTGCCGCGATCTCCTGGATCATGGTGACGACATTGCCGATATGGCTCGCGGTCTTGGCAAGGCCGGCCACCTCATTGTTGGCGACCTCCGCCCCATCACGCGCCTGGCCAGCGAGCTTCGTCGAATGGCTGATCTGGGACGAGATCGAGCGGCTGGATGCTTCCAGCTCTGCCGTGGCGCTGGCGACCGTTTCGACATTGCGGTTGGTGGCGTCGACCAGGCCGCTGACTTCCTGCGCCATCTCGCGGAGATGGCTTGCGGTCTGCGACAGCTTCAGCGCGTTTTCCGACAGCTTGTTGGATTGGACCGTGATGTCACCGACCGTTTCCTTGACCTCGTTCTCCAAGGTTTCGGTGAGCTGTGCCATCTCGTGTTTCAATTGCTCGTCGGCCCGCTGCCGGTCTTCTTCCTGGCGGTGCCGCAATTGTTCATTCTCGCGCGCGTTGTTGCGGAAGATTTCGACGGCGCGCGCCATGGCGCCGATCTCGTCGCGGCGGCCGAGCGAGGGGATCTCGATCTCGTTCTGACCTTGCGCCAGATTGGTCATGGTGCCGGTCATGCGGATAATCGGCCGGATGACGCCAAGGGCAATGGCTGCGATCCCGGCAGCAACCAGGGCCAGCACGATGATGGCCACGGACCAGACGATGACGAGGAAGCTGCTATCCTTGGCGGCAGCCAGCGCTTCGGTTTTGGCATTGGCATCGTTGGCGCCGGCGACGATCTCGTCGACCACCTTGCGGTGTGCCTGATAGGCGCTGCTCACCGCGGCATAGGCGGTTTCGATGGCGCCCTGATCGTTCTTCTCGATCGCCGGCAGCAGTTGGTCGATCGCCGCGAAGAATTTCACCACCTCGGCATGGCTGGTCTCGACCAGCTTCTGGCGCAGGCCGGTATCGTAATCGGCGGTCAGCCAATATTCGTGGCGCAGATCGTAATCCTTGCGCAGCTGCGCCAGGCGGTCGCGATGGGCGGCAAGCTCGCCGGGATTGCGCACCGCCAGCGTCGCCTCGAGATAGGCCTCGATGACATATTCCGGCGGCGGCAGGATGTCGGCGATGAGGTCCTTGCCAAGGACGACCTGCCGGTAGAGCGGACCGCCGACCTTGAGCTCATTCAACGCCAGCGAATTGGTGACGAGAATGGCGGCGAACCCGCCGGCGATCAGCAGGCCGAACAACAGGATGGCCTTGGCGACACTCACTCGAAGACGCATCATGTCCCCTGCCCGAAGAATGGGTTAATGGCAAATAGGTAAATGGACCCAGCTCAACCATCAGTATGCGGCTGTTGGACTTAAGGGTGGGTTAAGTCGGCACGGGGCGGAAGAGCGACGAACGTCGTAGACGGATGGTGTCGTCGATGGGCGGCGCCCGGATACGCGGTTTGTGCAGCTGCAAAACGCGCCGCGGCAGCATGCCGCATAAAGTAAACGGGCAGCCCAGCCTTGTGGCCCGACTGCCCGTTCATCCCATCCCGCGGCCTCTCCTGCTACTGGAGGACGGCCATTCGGTGACCGGGGCCTGACCCCGATCAGTCGCCGCAAAGTCAGGCGCGTTGGAGAGCCTCAGCCACGCCCTTCGCGTAATCGGGATGGACCTTCTCGAAATGCGCCAGCTGGCGCGCCACGATCTCCTTCGGTACGCCGCCCATGGCCGCGGCGATGTTGCTGAACAGACGCTGCTTCTGCGCGGCATCGAACAGGTTGAACAAGGCCCGCGGCTGACCGTAATCGTCATTGCCCGTGCGATGATTGTAGCGGTCGGCATCGCCCGAGATCTTCAGCGGCGGCTCACGGTAATCGGGGGCCTCTTTCGGCCCGCTGAACGAATTGGGCTCGTAATAGGCATCCGGGTTTGGGTTATTCGGGGTGAACCGCATCGCCCCATCCTTGTGATAATGATGCACCGGGCATTTCGGCGCATTTACCGGCAAGGCTTCGTAATGCGTCCCCAACCGATAGCGATGCGCATCGGCATAGGAGAAGATGCGCGCCTGCAGCATCTTGTCCGGCGAGAAGCCGATGCCCGGCACGATGTTGGAGGGCGAGAATGCCGCCTGCTCGATCTCGGCAAAATAATTCTCCGCATTGCGGTTGAGCTCGACCACGCCGACATCGATCAGCGGATAGTCGCCATGCGGCCAGACCTTGGTGAGATCGAACGGGTTGTAGGGCGTTTTCTCCGCATCCAGCTCCGGCATCACCTGGATCTGCATCTTCCATTTCGGGAACTCGCCGCGCTCGATCGCCCCAAAGAGATCGGCCTGGGTCGATTCACGCGTCTGCCCCACGACCTTCTCGGCCTCGGCATTGGTCCAGTGCCTGTGGCCCTGCAGGGTCTTGAAGTGGAACTTCACCCAATGCCGCTCGCCTGCAGCACTGATCAGGCTGAACGTGTGCGAGCCATAGCCGTTGATATGCCGCACATCCGTGGGCAGGCCACGGTCGGAGAACAAGGTCGTGACCTGATGCAGGCTCTCCGGCGACAGCGACCAGAAATCCCACATCGCCGTGGGCGAGCGCATGTTCGTCTTCGGGTGGCGCTTCTGCGTGTGGATGAAATCCGGGAACTTCAGCGGATCGCGGATGAAGAAGACCGGCGTATTGTTGCCGACCAGATCCCAATTGCCTTCCTCGGTATAGAATTTAAGCGCAAAGCCGCGCACGTCGCGCTCGGCATCCGCCGCACCCAGCTCGCCGGCCACGGTCGAGAACCGGAGCAGCATGTCGGTCTTCTTGCCGACGGCACCGAAGATCTTGGCGCGGGTATATTTGGTGATGTCATGGGTGATGGTGAGGGTGCCGAACGCCCCCCAGCCCTTAGCATGGACCACGCGCTCGGGAATGCGCTCGCGGTTCTGGTGGGCGAGCTTTTCCAGCAAATGCACGTCCTGCAACAGCACCGGCCCGCGCGGCCCGGCGGTCAGGGAGTTCTGGTTGTCGACGACGGGGGCACCGCCGGTCGTCGTCAATGTCGGAGATTTCGTGTTGTCACTCATTATTGGCTCCCTTTGGGTGGCTTTTGACTTCCCAGGGATAATGGTCGCGATCGCAAAGGCGGGGAAATTGATAGTCCTGGGGTCAGTAATCGGAAGAATCGATTAAGGTGACCACACCGCGCTGAAAAATCGATCAACATGGCCTTCCCAGAGGTATAGGGATAGGCGCGGAACGTGCCGCCGCACCAGCTGTTACACCGTGGTTCAGGCGGCAGGATTTGAGAGACGGGTGAGCGCATAGATGGGCCGGGAAATGCCAGCCAACAGGACCGCTCCGGGCGGCGGGCCTGAGATGAGCGACGAAGATCTCGCTGCCGAGATCAGGCGGCGCATGGATATGGCCCAGCAGCCACCCCGCATCGTCCGCGCGCCGGCAGCGCCTGCCCCGGCCCTTCCACCATCGCCATCCGTCCAGGCACAGCCCGTTCAAAAGGAGCCGGCCGTTCAAAAGGAGCCGGCCGTTCACAAGGAATTGGTGGAGTCCGGGAAGCCGTTAGATGCAGCCGATTTCGGTCTGCTCGACGGCATGCGGATGCCCGCCGATGAACTTGCTGCCGAGATCCAGCGCCGGCTTGCTTATTGGCGCGAGCATGGCGGGACCGCCCCGGAGTCCCGGAATCTCGAGACCCGCGATCCGGAAATTCTTGATCCGAAGACCCGCGATCTGGAGGCCTGGGAGCAGACTCCAGACGGGCTGCCGCTCATGTCCGCGAGCTTGGTGTCGGAGCCTCCCGCGGAACCGCAGCGGCTGGTTGTCCGCCCATCCGACACCCACCCACTCGACACTCACCTCGCCGCAGCTGAGCCGGCCGAGCTCGCCTATATGCCGGTCACGCTGCCAGCCGACCAGGTGATCCTGCACGGTGCGTATGACAGATACGAACAGAGGCTCCGCACGCCACCGGTGCTGGCACCCCGCTCCCGCCGAGGCCGCTACATCGTCGCAGTCGCGGCACTCCTTGCCAGCGTCGCGGCACCCGGTTCCTGGAATGTGATCTCGCGCCACGAGGATCAGGCTGCCACCAACGCAACCAGCCAGCCGGTGACCGCGCCGCGAACTGTCTCCGAAGCACCGCAAGCCATGCCGCAGACCGCGCGTGACGATGATGTGTTGGCGAAATCTGCTTCGCCCGCAAATTCCTCAACAAGCGAGAACCCTGCCGCGACGGCAGCGCCGTCGCAAACAGCCATCGCACCGGCATCGCCAGCATCCGCCCCTTCGCCGGTGGAATCGGCACCGCAGAAAGCGATCACGGAGAAACCGGCGGCAGAGGCTCCATCACCAGCGAAGACGCCAACTGCCGAGCCATCGGCATCAGCGCCGCAAACCGCCGCAGCGCCAGCAAAGCAAGAGCCTGTGAAGCAAAAGCCTGCAAAGCAAAAGCCCGTATCGAAAGAATCTGCGCCGCAAGAATCTATGGACGACGTCATCACCAGGACCAAGACGCTCGTTCCCTCGGTGGACGCCATGACGCCCAAACCGTTGGCGCCATCAGCGCAGTCGCAGAAGGCACAGGCGCCGGCCACCAGCACGGGCGCGTCCGGCGGCACTCTCCCGAAATATACGCCCTCGACGTCGGATAGCTGGCTGAAGCCCAAGCCCTTCGACCCCTCAACGCCTTAAGAAATCAGACGGGAACGAACCAGCTCAGCACCAGACCGGCGATGGCCGTGATGGCAAGCGTGCGGCCCAGCCCTTGGTGCAAGGCAAAGAGAGACAGGGCGGCCAGCGCGGCAAGGCCGAGGACATAGGGATCGAGGCTGCCAATTCGCGGCAGATCCAATGTGATGGGGCCAAGGACGAGTGGCACCTGTTCCCTGAACAGGACATGAAGGCCGAACCACAAGGCCAGATTGGCGATCACGCCCACCACGGCCGCGGTGATGGCAGCAAGGCCACCGGCCAGCAGACGGTTGCCATGCAGACGCTCGATCACCGGCGCGCCCAGGAACACGAAGGCAAAGCAGGGGGCGAAGGTGACCCATAGGGTGAGAAGCGCGCCCGCGACGCCGCCGGCAATGCCATCTGCTTGAAAACCGGCGAGGAAGCCCACGAATTGCAGCACCAAGATAAGCGGTCCCGGTGTGGTTTCGGCCAGGCCGAGGCCCGTCAGCATCTCGGCCGATGTCAGCCAGTGATAGACGGCAACCGCTTCCTGCGCCACATAGGCCAACACCGCATAGGCACCGCCCACGGTGACCACCGCCATCTTGGAAAAGAATCCGGCGATGTCGCCATAGGTGCCGCCGATGAACAGCATGATGAGGGCGACCGGCAACAGCCACAGCAGGATGGCGCAGATGCCGGCATGCCGTGCCCCCTTTGCCATGTCGCGCGCCCGCTGCGGTTCCGCGGCAAACCAGGCATCGATGAGGGCGGGCGGCCCGCTCTCAGCGGCCTCGTGCCAGCGATGGGTGAAGGCATGGGGAAAGATGAGGCCGATGGCGCCTGCCCCCAGCACGATGATGGGAAACGGCAGATGAAACAGGAACAAGCCGACGAAGGCCGCTACCGCCATGCCATAGGCTGCCTTGCCCTTCAACGCACGGCGCGCCACGCGCAGCAGGGCCTCGACAACCAGCACCAGGACAGCGCATTTCAGGCCGAAGAACAGGCCGCCGATAAGCGGTACCGCACCGAACAGCACATAGATGAGCGAAAGGCCCATCATGACCAGGGCACCGGGCAGCACGAACAGGATGCCGGCGGCGAGCCCGCCCTTCACCCCATGCATCAGCCAGCCGAGATAGGTGGCGAGCTGCTGCGCCTCCGGCCCCGGCAGCAGGGTGCAGAAATTGAGCGCGTGGAGAAAGCGCCGCTCTCCGACCCAGCGCAGCTCGTCGACGACGATGCGGTGCATCAGCGCAATCTGCCCGGCCGGCCCACCGAAGGACAGGAGGCCGATCTTCAACCAGATCTTCACCGCCATGCCGAAACTCGGCAATGGCGGTGTCAGCGTGCCGTCGGCGCTCATGAGTCGCGCCCTGGATTGGGCCAGTTGTGGGATTCGGCGACAGCGTCGCGGCACCAGCGATAGAAGGAATCATAAAGCGCCATCGTCGCGTCCAACTGCTCCAGATCGTCCCGGTACATGCGCGAGAAGCCGAGCGAGGCCGCGAGCAAGCCTGCCGCCTGTGGGGCAAGATCCAGCCGGTCGGTATCTGCTGCACGCACGATCAACGCGAGCCGGTCCAGCACATCCGACTGCAGCCCGAACTCCTTCAGCATCACGTCGAAGGTACAGGCCTCGCCGCGGTGGCTCCAGAACACACCATCGATGTCGAAGGGCGTGGCACCGAAGCGCTCGGCCACCGCCAGCACTTCCGATTGCGCGACATAGAGAAAGACGGCGTCGCGGTCGATGAAGCGGCGGATGAGCCACGGGCAGGCGATGCGGTCGATCTTCGGCCGTGCGCGCGTCACCCACACTGTGCGGCCGGCTGCATCGCGGCCGGGCAAGGCAGAATCGCGCAGCAGCAGCCCGTCGCCGGCGACCCAGGCTTCGTGCCCGCCTTCCAGGCTTTCTGCGCTGGCACCTGCCTGCCGCAGCCAGGCGGCAGCACCTTGGCTGAGCTTCAGCCCGCGCTGGCAGGTGACGACGGTCGTCTTGCCGGCAAACCCCGGCGCCCAATCGGCGACCGTGCGATAGTCGCGGCGAATTGCCGTGGGTAAGGACCTGGGATCGCTGGCGTAATCCTCGTCATCGCGCACGTCGATGATGATGGGCGCATCGGGCAAACCGATGCGGCGGGAAAGCTGTGTTGTGGTAATGCTGTCGGGACCGGCCATGTGACGTCCACTCCTAAGCGGGAGACAGGACGCGATTCTCTAGCCAAGGCCTCACGGGGCGATCGCGGTCAACCCCTTGGCCCGCATTGTCGGAAGAAGTGGGGTTGGTGTCAAGGGTGGGGTGCATTGCTTCGATCGGCACAGTCCTATTCGTCATGGCCCGCCTTCGCGGAGGATGACGAATTAAAACACCGCCGGAAACCCTATCTCTCAAAACCTATTCAGCGGCAGCTTCAAGTACCGGACGCCATTGGCCTCCGCCGCCGGCAATTGCCCCGCGCGCATGTTGACCTGGACGGCGGGCAGAATGAGGCGCGGCATGTCGAGCTTCTTGTCTTTGCTCGTGCGCATGGTGACGAACTCGTCTTCGCTGGTGCCCAGCTTCACATGAATATTGTGACGCTTCTGGGCGCCGACGCTGGTCTCCCAGCAGAATTCCGTGCGGGCCCCGGGTGCTTTGGTCGGCAGGTAATCATGACAGAGATACATGCGCGTTTCGTCCGGCAGCGTGAACAGGCGCTGGACGGATCGGTAAAGCTGCCGCGCATCGCCGCCCGGAAAATCGCAGCGCGCTGTCCCGTAATCCGGCATGAACAGGGTGTCGCCGACGAACAGGGCATCGCCGATGAGATAGCTCATGCAGGCCGGCGTGTGGCCGGGCGTATGCAGCGCCCGGGCCTCGATCGACCCCAGCTTGAAGTTTCCATCATCGGGAAAGAGTTCATCGAACTGGCTGCCATCGCGGGCAAAGCCGGCCTCGGCATTGTAGATCTGCGCAAAGGCCTGCTGCACGTCGGCAACGTGCGTGCCGATCGCGGTCCTGCCGCCCAGCCTGCCCTGCAAATAGGGGGCAGCCGACAGATGATCGGCATGAAGATGTGTCTCGATGATCCACGCGACCGTGGCGCCGTTCTCCTCCACACAGGCAACCAGCCTGTCGGCGGACCCGGTGCTGGTACGCCCCGCCGCTTGGTTGAAATCCAGCACGGAATCAATGATCGCCGCCTGTTTCGTCGCGGGATCGATCACGACATAGGAAATCGTCGCGGTATCGGGATCGAAGAAACCGTGGACGGTGGGAGAGATGGGCATCGGGAACTCGCACGATATTCAGCAGAGTGCGAGTGTACAACTGACTTCACTTAAGATTCTACTCCCTCGCCCCACGATAGTGGGGAGAGGGTTGGGGTGAGGGGCGTTACACCGGATCTGCCTCAACGACCCCTCACCCTGCCCTCTCCCCGCAAGCGGGGCGAGGGTTCTAAGATAGGAGGAGGCGAAGGGTGATGGTATCGCCTACCCCTCGTTGAACCCCGGAAACTGCATCGAAAACAAGGCGAGACTGATCGGCGATAGGGGTTCGCGGTCGGGGACGACGAGGCCCACCTGCCGGCTGATGTCGGGCTCAGTCAAATCCAACGCGACGGCACCGCTCGGCATGCCCAGCACTTGAATGAGTGATTTGGGCACGATGCTGGAAAGCCGTCCCGAGCGCACATGGGCGCAGAGGTTGACGACCGAATTGGTCTCCAGCTGTGGCCTTGGGCTGCAATCGACCGACTTGAAGATGGCATCGATGATGCGCCGGTTCTGCATGTTGGGTGTCAGCAGGCAAAGCGGCAATTCGGCTGCCTGCTTCCAGGTGGCGATCCGCGCGGTTCCCAGGGGACCGTGTTCCGGCGTCAGCAATACATAGCGTTCGGTATAGAGCGGCCGCTGCAGCACGCCCTTCAGCGGCTCGGATTCAAGATAGGTGACGCCGGCATCGAGCTCGAAATGATCGATGCCCTGCTGGATCTCGGCGGAGCTCGTCGACCAGACGGTGACGCGCACCTGCGGGTGGCGGTCATAAAGCGGGTCGGTCAGCAAGGGCACCAGCGGCAAGGCCGATGGAATGACGCCGAGCCGTAATGTGCCGGTCAATGAGCGCTTGGCGTTCTGGATACCTTGGCGCAAGGAATCATAGTCGGACAGGATGCGCCGCGCCCACAGCAGCACCTCCTGCCCCTCCGGCGTGAAGCCCTTGAAGCGCTTGTCGCGATCGACCAGCGGAACGCCGAGCTCTTCCTCCAACTGCTTGATGGCGGTGGAAAGCGCCGGCTGCGTGATGTTGCAGGCCGCCGCCGCCCGCGCAAAATGCCGCTCGCGGGCAAGGGCTGCGAGATAGACGAGCTGACGGACGAGCATTTTAGGGCAACAATTCCGTCGTCATGTGGACACACCGTTTGCAACCGCTCGCTCAAAACCCTCTCCCCCCGCGGGAGAGGGGGAAGAGAAAGCCGACCATGACGTGGAAAAAGGTATCACGCGCTCTTCGACAGATTGGGCTGCGTTTCAGCAAGATGCTGCAGCGCTTTCAAGGCAATGGGCTTCAAACCGGCACCGCCGGCATTGAGATGCGCAAAGATGCCCTGGCGCATGCGGGGGTCCCAGAATTTATGGATATGGACGGAAACGCCCTCGATGGCTTCTGCTTCCGGATAGCTCTGGAAGAAATCGGCGATCTGGTTGGCCATCGTGATCAGGCGGTCGTTGTTCAAGGCCAGTGCTCCCGTTAAACCGAAATACGTTCTTGGTGTGTGACACAAAGCGCGCTGTCGTCGCGCGCCAGCGCCAGCAAGGTGATGCCCGCTTCATCCGCCACGCGCTTGGCCATCAGGGTCGGGGCCGACACCGCGACCAGGATGGGGAAACCGGCGATGACCGCCTTCTGCACCATCTCGACCGAGCAGCGGCTGGTGATGACGCAAAAGCCGCTCTGCGGATCGATACCGGCCTTGCCGATAGCCCCGATAAGCTTGTCGAGCGCATTGTGGCGGCCGACATCCTCGCGCAGCAGCAGCAGGTTGCCGGTCCCGTCGCAATAGGCCGCGGCATGCAGCGCCTTGGCCTGGGCGTTATAGGTCTGTGCCGCCGGTAGCGCCAAAAGCGCATGGCGCACGGCGCTCAAGCCGATCTTCCGCCCGCCCGTCACCTGCGGCAGGTCGCGGGCAACCTGTTCCAGGCTGTCGAGACCACAGAGGCCGCAGCCGGTACGCCCGGCAATCGTGCGGCGGCGCTCTTTCAGGCGCCAGAAGGATTCCGGGGCAAGATCAATGAGAAGCTCGATGCCCTTCTCGTGCGGTACGGCCTCGACACCGCGGATCTCAGCCGCACGTTCGATGATGCCTTCGCTCAAGGAAAAGCCGCGGGCGAAATCTTCGAGATCGGCGGGGCTTGCCATCATCACGGCATGAGAGATGCCGTTATAGACCAGCGCCACCGGTACCTCTTCCGCCAGCATGTCGAGCCGGTCGAGACGGGTGCCGTCATAGCGCAGCTGCTGCAGCGTCACTGGCGACACCACTGGCGGCATCTCTGCCACCGGTGGTTCGCTGTCATCCTGCTGCAGGCGTTTGGTCATCGTTTACTCGGCTGCCGTGCCGATGCGGCGCGAGGCCTGGCGGAACAAGGCGTTCTCGCGCTGCCATTCCGACTGGTGGTTGGAAAGACGCACTTCCACCGCCGTCACCTTATATTCCGGGCAATTGGTCGCCCAGTCGGAGAAGTCGGTGGTGATGACGTTGGCGCCGGTACCGAAATGGTGGAAGGTCGTATAGACGACGCCGGGCTGCATGCGCTCGGAAATGACGGCCTTGAGCGATGTCTCACCGACGCGGCTCACGATCGCCACATTGTCGCCGTCGCGGATCCCGCGTTCCTCGGCATCATGGGCATGGATTTCCAGAATGTCTTCCGGATGCCAGGCGATGTTGCCGGTGCGCCGTGTCTGCGCGCCGACATTGTACTGGCTGAGGATTCGCCCCGTCGTGAGGATGAGCGGGAAGCGCGGCCCCACCCGTTCCTCGGTCGGCACGAATTCGGTGATCATGAAGCGGCCCTTGCCGCGCACGAAATGGTCGATATGCATGGTGGGCGTGCCGTTGGGGGCCGCGTCATTGCACGGCCATTGGATCGAGCCCATCTCGTCGAGCCGCTTATAGGACACGTTCTTGAAGGTCGGCGTCAGATGCGCGATCTCGTCCATGATCTCGGACGGGTGCTTGTAATTCATCTCATAGCCCAGCGCCTTGCTGAGCATCATGGTCACTTCCCAATCGGCATAGCCCGGCACCGGCGGGATGGCCTGACGCACCATGTTGATGCGGCGCTCCGCATTGGTGAAGGTGCCGTCCTTTTCCAGGAACGTGGTGCCCGGCAGGAACACATGGGCATAGTTCGCCGTCTCGTTGAGGAAAATATCCTGCACGACCACGCATTCCATCGCCTCAAGGCCGGCGGTCACATGCTTGGTGTTGGGATCGGACTGGGCGATATCTTCGCCCTGGATGTAGATGCCCTTGAAGGTCCCGTCGACCGCGGCATCCAGCATGTTGGGAATGCGCAGGCCGGGTTCCGGATCCAGTGTAACGCCCCAGGCGCTTTCGAACTGATGTCGCACGGCGTCGGTCGCCACATGGCGGTAGCCGGTCAGCTCATGCGGGAACGATCCCATGTCGCAGGAACCCTGGACATTGTTCTGCCCGCGCAGCGGATTCACGCCGGCGCCGATATGCCCGACATTGCCGGTCGCCATGGCAAGGTTCGCCATGCCCATGACCATGGTCGAACCCTGGCTGTGCTCGGTGACACCAAGCCCGTAATAGATGGCGGCATTCCGGACGCTGGCATAGAGCCTTGCGGCGGCCCGCACCTCTTTGGGATCGACGCCGGTATATTGCGCCATCTCTTCGGGCGAATGACGCTTGTCGGAGACGAAGTCGCGCCAGCGGTTGAATTCCGTCATGTCGCAACGCTCGGCGACATAATCTTCCCGCACCAGCCCCTCGGTCACGATGACATGGGCCAGCGCATTGATCATGGCGACATTGGTGCCGGGCTTCAGCGGCAGGTGATGCTGCGCCTCGATATGCGCCGACCTCACCAGGTCGATGCGCCGCGGATCGACGACGATGAGCTTCGCTCCCTGGCGCAGGCGCTTCTTCATATGGCTCGCGAACACCGGATGCGCATCGGTCGGATTGGCGCCGATCACCATGATGACGTCGGCTTCGCGGACGGAATCGAAATCCTGCGTACCGGCCGAGGTGCCGAAGGTGGTGGACAGGCCATAGCCGGTCGGGCTGTGGCAGACGCGGGCGCAGGTATCGACATTGTTGGTGCCGAACGCCGCGCGAATGAGCTTCTGCACCAGATAGGCTTCTTCATTGGTGCAGCGCGACGAGGTGATGCCACCCACCGAGGTGCGGCCGTATGTCTTCTGGATGCGCTTGAACTCAGAGGCCGCGTAACCGATCGCCTCGTCCCAGGAGACTTCCTTCCAGGGATCGGTGATCTTGGCACGGATCATCGGCTTGGTGATGCGGTCCATATGCGTGGTGTAGCCCCAGGCGAAGCGGCCCTTGACGCAGGAATGGCCATGATTGGCTTGGCCGTCCTTATAGGGGACCATGTTGACGACTTCCGTCCCGCGCATCTCGGCCTTGAACGAGCACCCCACCCCGCAATAGGCGCAGGTGGTAACGACCGAATGTTCCGGCTGGCCGGCTTCGATGACGGTCTTCTCCATGAGCGTCGCGGTCGGGCAGGCCTGCACGCAGGCACCGCACGAGACGCATTCGGACCCTAGGAAATCTTCCTTCTGGCCCGGCGACACGGTGGAGGCGAAGCCGCGGCTGTCGATGGTGAGCGCAAAGGTGCCCTGCACTTCTTCGCAGGCGCGCACGCAGCGCGAACAGACGATGCATTTCGAGGCGTCGAAGGTGAAATAGGGATTGCTCTCGTCCTTCACGGCGTCGAGATGGTTGGCGCCCTTGAAACCATAGCGCACATCACGGAGGCCCACGACACCCGCCATGTCCTGCAATTCGCAATTGCCATTGGCCGGGCAGGTCAGGCAATCCAGCGGATGGTCGGAGATATAGAGCTCCATGATATTGCGGCGGAGCTTGGCAAGCTTGCCGGTCTGGGTCCAGACCTTGAGGCCGTTCTCGACCGGCGTCGTGCAGGAGGCCGGCGTGCCGCGGCGCCCTTCGATCTCGACAGCGCACAGACGGCACGAACCAAAGGCCTCGATGCTGTCGGTGGCGCAGAGCTTGGGCACCTTCGTCCCCATCTCGGCGGCGGCGCGCATGATCGAGGTGCCTTCCGGCACCGTCACTTCCTGGCCGTCGATGGTCAGCGTCACCAGATTGGTGGAGAGGCGGATCGGGGTGCCGTAATCGGTTTCCTGGATCAACATGGTCTATCTCCTACTCAGCCGCTGCACGCTTCGCAGCGCTGGGGCGGTTGAAATCTTCCGGGAAGTGGCGGATGGCGCTTTGCACCGGGAAGGGCGTCAGGCCCCCCAGCGCGCAGAGCGAGCCATCCAGCATGGTGTCGCAGAGATCGGCCAGCAGCTCGATATTCTTCTGCCGGTTCTCATCATTGCGGATGCGGTCGATGACTTCGACGCCGCGGGTCGAGCCGATGCGGCAGGGCGTGCATTTGCCGCAGGATTCGATGGCGCAGAATTCCATGGCAAAGCGCGCCTGCAGGGAAAGATCGACACTGTCGTCGAAGACGACGATGCCGCCATGGCCCAGCATGCCCTTGGCCGCGGCCATCGCTTCATAATCGAGCGGCGTGTCGAGGAGCGAGGTCGGGAAATAGGCGCCCAAGGGGCCGCCCACCTGCACCGCGCGCACGGGCTTGCCCGTCGCTGTCCCGCCACCGAAATCCTCGATCACCTGGCGAAGCGTGATGCCGAAGGCTTTCTCGACCAGGCCGCCGCGGCGGATATTGCCGGCAAGCTGCAACGGCATCGTGCCGCGCGAGCGGCCCATGCCGAAATCCTTGTAGAACGCAGCCCCCTTGTCGAGGATGGTGGGCACCGCCACGAAGGAGAGCACGTTGTTGATGACGGTAGGCTTGCCGAAGAGGCCCTTGATCGCCGGCAGCGGCGGCTTTGCGCGCACCATGCCGCGCTTGCCTTCCAAGCTCTCCAGCAACGAGGTTTCCTCGCCGCAGATATAGGCACCAGCCCCCAGGCGCAGTTCGAGATCGAACGCCTTGCCCGAGCCCATCACATCGGGACCGAGATAGCCCTTGCGGTTGGCGGCCACGATCGCTGTTTCCAGCCGCCGGTAGGCATCGGGATATTCGCTGCGGATATAGATGAAGCCCTTGGTGGCACCGACCGCGAGGCCGGCGATGGTCATGCCTTCCACCAGCAGGAACGGATCGCCTTCCATGATCATGCGGTCGGCGAAGGTGCCGCTGTCGCCTTCATCGGCATTGCAGACGATGTATTTCTGGTCCGCCTCGCAGCCCAGCACCGTCTTCCACTTGATGCCCGTGGGGAAGCCGGCACCACCGCGGCCGCGCAGGCCCGATTCCGTCACCGCCTCGACGATGGCGGCACCCTGCATCCGGATCGCGTTCTTCAGACCGCGATAGCCCTCATGGGCGATATAATCTTCGATGTCGCTGGGATCGATGATGCCGCAGCGCGCGAAGGTCACGCGTTCCTGGTTCCGGAGGTACGGGATCTCCTCGGGCTTGCCCAGATAGAGCGGATGGTTCTTGGAGCCCTTGAGGAAATCATCGTTGAACAGACCCGCGACGTCGGTCGCCGTCACGGGACCATAGGCGATGCGGCCGGCAGGCGTCACCACTTCCAGCATCGGCTCCAGCCAGAAGAGGCCGCGGCTGCCATTGCGGATGATCTTGATGTCGAGCTTGCGGGTGAGCGCTTCGACCTGGATCGCGTTTGCGACCTCGTCGGCGCCCAGCGCCAGGGCCGCGGAATCACCAGGCAGGTAAAGAGTGAGGCTCATCAGCGTTTCTCCGCCACGAGTGCATCGAAACGTTCCGGCGTCACCCGGCCGTGCAATTTGCCGTCAATCACCATCGCCGGCGAACAGGCGCACAAGCCCAAGCAATAGACGGCCTCCAGCGTGAACTTCTTGTCGGGCGAGGTGGCCCCCAGCTCGACATTCAGCCGCCGCTTCACATGTTCCTCAAGATCGCGGCCATGCATCGACTGGCAGGCTTCGGCGCGGCAGATCTTCACCACATGGCGGCCGGCTGGTTCCTTGCGGAAATCATGATAGAAGGTGAGGACGCCATGGACTTCGGCGCGGCTGAGATTCAGCTCTTCGGCGATGACCGGCACGACGCTGGCATCGACATAGCCGAATTCGTCGTTAAGGGCGTGGAGGATGGGCATCAAGGCGCCATCCAGTGATTTCTTTTCCTGCACGATGCTCAACGCAGCATCGTTATCCCAGGATCTCGCGGCGGCTAATCCCGACATTGGCTCTCTTCTTCTCTCCCGACGACCGGCTCATATTATGATTGAACCATTAAGCCTTGATTTAAGACGTTGGTGTCGGTTTTGGTGTCTCAAAAGCGACACGCTGGGAGTAATCCACCACCCGGTGGCGAGATTCAAATCTCTCCGGGTTATTACCTAATAAATGAAATTTATCAAAAAGGGCGGTTGAAGCCTATCAGCTTGCCGCCGGAGTCCCTTCCAGGGTCGCAATGCCGAAGGGTGCAGGATAAATTATCCTGCCTTTTCTACCACTTAAGCTATTTTTTGTCAATTCCAGCGCCATGAAGGCCGGGCCCGAGAAGGGAGCGTCGAAGCCCATGGCGGTCTCCGCCCGGAAACCGAAGCGGGCATAGAATTCCGGATGGCCCAGCACGATCACGGCTTCCCACCCTTCCTGTCGCGCCCTCGCCAGGCCAGCCCTGGTGAGGGCGCTGCCGATTCCCCGGCGATGATAGGCCGGATGGACGGCCAAAGGCGCCAGCGACAAAGCCAGCGCGGTCTCGTCCCCGACTTCGGCAATCAGCGGGCTGAACAGGACATGTCCGGCGATGCGCCCGTCCACGACCGCCGTCAATGAAACCACGGCCAGCTCCGCAGCGATCAAATCGGCCACCAGCTTGCCCTCCTCGGGCGTCCCGAAGGCCGCATCATGGAGTGCGATAAGGGCAGGCAGGTCGCCCGCCGATGTCTCTCTGATATCCATGCATGGGATATAAGCAGTTGTTAGCTGACACCAAGCTTAAGCGGTGCCCAAGTGATCCGGCCTCGCACAAAATTGACCATGAAACCCGACTTTGAATGCCGAAACCGGGTGTCAGGCCCAAGCTTCAGACTGGGGGCTTCACGCAGAGGCTTCACGCGGTGGCGTCACGCCCGGTCGCGCTGCCGGAACAGGGCATGGGCACGGCATTGGGTGATGGCGTCGGTCAAGGCATCTGCCCGATAGGGCTTGGCGATGATGGGCAGGTTTTCGGCTGCCACCTCGGCTGTGGCACTGGAATAGCCGCTGGCCAAGAGCACCGCCTGGTCGGGAAAATGCCGGCGAATGCGGCGCGCAAGGTCAAGTCCGCTCATGCCACCCGGCATGACGATATCCGAAAAGACCAGATCAAAGCGCTGACCGCCGAGCAACAGTGCCAGCGCCGTCTGCGCATCCTGAACCCAATGCACGCGATAGCCGATTTGTTCCAGCATGCGGCGCGAGGTTTGCGCAACCGCCGCATCATCTTCGACCAGCAGCACGGTCCCACCGCGCCCGCTGGCGACAACTGCCGGTGTGGCCGGTAGATCGATCTGGACCGCAGCAGCCTTGGCGCGCGGCAGGTGCAGGGTGACGGTGGTACCCTGGCCCAGCGCGCTCTCGATGCCGGCAAAGCCACCGGCCTGGGCGGCGAAACCCTGGACCTGATGCAGGCCGAGCCCACTGCCCTTGCCGACGTCCTTGGTGGTGAAAAAGGGCTGAAAGACCCGTTCCAGGATATCGGCGGCAATGCCGGTCCCGGTATCCCGCACATTGAGCGCCACATAGTCGGCACGCTGCCCATCGGCGTCGGCAGCGCGTGTGACATTGCTGGCATCGATATGCACCATGCCACCGTCCGGCATGGCATCGCGGGCATTGACGCAAAGATTGATGAGGGCCAGCTCCAACTCGTCGAAATCGCATTCGACCGGCCACAGATCCTCCGGCAGGTCGATGTGGATACGCATGTCGCCGCCCAGCACCCGCCCCAGAAATTCCCGCCAGATGTCGGCATGCCCTGACAGTTTGATGATTTCCGGGCGCAGCGCCTGCTGGCGGGTGAAGGCCAGCAACTGGCGCGTGAGGCGCGCACCGCTCACGGCCGCATGTTCGATGGCCTCGACCATGGCGGCGCCATCTTCGTTGGCGACGAAGCGCTCCACCAATTCGGCATTGCCCAGGATGATGGTCAGCAGATTGTTGAAATCATGGGCGACGGCACCGGTCAGGCGGCCGATCGCTTCCAGCTTGTTGCGCTCCAGCAGCGCCTCTTGGGCGCGCTGCCGTTCGTGGATCTCGGCTTCCAATTGCTGCGTGCGCTCCAGGACGCGCTGTTCCAGCGTGGCGTTGAGCTGCTGCAGGCGCTCTTCGCTGTGGCGCAGGGCCTGGTTGCTGGCCAGCAGTTCCTGCGTGCTGCGGACAATCTCCGCCTCCATGCGCTCAGCCACCTGGCGCAGGGAGCGCGTCTCCTGGTCCTTGCGGCTGTCCTGCTGCGACAGATGGATGAGCGCCGTCACATCCTCGACCCGGTGAATGATCCAGGCGACATCGCCGGCTGCATCGAGTACCGGCGTGTTGATCGGGCTCCAATATTTCTCCTCGTAACCGCCGCCTTCATCTTCCGGCCGTCGCACATCGTATTTCTGCACCGCCATCGAATCGGCCATGCGGTTGTGCAGCACCCGCAACAGGGAGGCGCGCAGATTGCCGACCCCATCGGCCTGCAGATCGTCCGGATTGTCCGGAAAGACGTCGAAGATGTTGCGGCCGAGAATGGCGTCGCGCTGGGTGAGGGTGGCTGCCAGATAGGCGTTGCTCACCGCGACGATGTCGAGGTTTGGGTCCAGGATCAGGTAAAGTCCCGGTACTGCTTCAAAGATCGTCCGGAAATCGACCGATTGCGGCACCGGATCGCCGCTGGAAGGCGTGTTGGGTGGCGGAGTCATTCATTCTCCCGACAGAACGCGGCGCATCGAGGCCAAGACCTCGCGAGCTCCCTCCCCAGCTCTCTCACATCGGCCGGCAGACTTTTTAATCTTCATGAAGCCTATCATCGCGCGGAAAGATTTCAAGCAACGGATCGGCTTGCGCGTCACGAGGGTAGGTATTTTCATCACATGACGTCGCTGCAGCACCTGCCCGGCCGGCGAAGATCGTGTATAGGAACGACCCACATGGCCGTCCCCCCAGGACGACGTCTCTAGGACGACGTTTCTGGGGCGATGCAGCTGGGGTGACAGATATCGATGAGGACCGCGATGCGCCTTGCGCTGTTGCAGAATGATTCCGTGCCGGGCGACACCGCATGGCAATTCACCGCACTTGCCGAAGTGGCGCGCCATCTGGCCGGCCGCGCCGATCTTCTGGTAACGCCGGAACTGTTCCAGACCGGCTATCGCATCCCGGCTGCCGACATGCAGCGCCTCGCGGAACCGGCCGACGGCCCCTTTGCGAAAAAGGTGGCAGCCCTGGCGGCGGAAACGGGTGTCGCCATTCTCTATGGCTTTCCGGAACGCGCGGGTGATCTCGTCTACAATGCCGTGCAGGTGTTTGGTGGCGATGGCAAAGCGCTTGCCCTCTATCGCAAGCTGCATCTCCCCAGCGACGATGAGCGTGATGTCTTTGCCGCCGGCGACCGGATCGTGACCTTCGATCTCAAAGGCTTCAAGGTGGCACCGCTCATCTGCTACGACGTCGAATTTCCGGAATCGGTGCGTGCCTGTGCCGCCGCCGGTGCCGATCTGGTCATCGCCCCAACGGCTTTACGCAAGCATTGGGCCCAGATCGCCGAGATGATGATCCCCGTGCGCGCGCTGGAAAACGGATTGTTCCTCGCCTACGCCAACCAGGCCGGGTCCGAGGCCGATTGGCACTATGCCGGCCTGTCGTGCATCATCGGCCCCGACGGCCAGCAGTTGGCGCGCGCCGGCGACGAGCCCGCGGTGATCCTCGCCGAACTCGATCACGGCGCCATCGCCAAAGCGCGGGCGAAGCTGACTTACTTAACTGACGTTCGCTTCAAACTCACCGGGCCAACATGATCTCTTTTGTTTTCCCGTCATGCCCGGGCTTGGCCCGGGCATCCACACCATCCGCGGCACTCGTGGATCCCCGGGTCTCCGCCCGGGGATGACGGGTTTTTAGGACACTCGGCCACCTCACCTGCAAATTCCGGAGCAATACCGACTCATGAGCTCACCGCTCACCTCTGCCACCCTCACACCTATCATCGATGACATCGCTGCCGCCGCGCTCCCGCGCTGGGGTCTTGGCGGGGCTGATCTCACGCTGATCAATCATTCGGAAAACTGGACCTACCGCGTCACGCCAGCCGGTGCCGCACGGCCGGTGATCCTGCGGGTGCACCGGGCCGGCTATCATTCCCTGAACGGCATCCGCAGCGAGCTCGCCTGGATGCGGGCCTTGCAGGCGGACGCCGGTGTGAAGACGCCACAGGCCATTCCGGCGCTGGACGGCAGTGACATTCAGGCCATCTCACATCCTTCGCTCGATGAACCGCGCTATTGCGTGCTGTTCGCATTCATCGACGGAATTGAACCGCCGCAGGACAATCTCATCGCCCCCTTCCGCCAATTGGGCGAGGTCACCGCCCGTTGTCACAATCATAGCGAGACCTGGACCCGTCCGGCCTTCTTCGAACGCCTGTCCTGGGACTTTGCCCATGCGGTGGGCACGTTGCCCAATTGGGGCGATTGGCGCCACGGCCCGGATTGCACGCCAGGCCGCGTGCAGCTCATTCAGCGCGCCGTCGATCTCCTTGAAAAAAGACTCATCGCCTTTGGCCAGGCCCGCAACCGCTATGGCTATATCCACGCCGATTTCCGCCTCGCCAATCTGCTGCTGCATGAGGGCGACGTGCGGGTGATCGATTTTGACGATTCGGGCCTGGGCTGGTTTCTCTACGACGCCGCGACGGCGGTCAGCTTCTTTGAAGACCGCGCCGACGTGCCGGATCTCATGGAAGCCTGGAAGGAAGGCTATCGCCGCCAGCGCGCCTTGCCCAAGGCGGATGAGGACGAGATCTGGACTTTTGTCCTGCTGCGCCGCCTCACCCTCTTCGCCTGGATGGGCTCCCACAGCGAAACCGACCTCGCGCGTACGGAAGGACCGGGTTACAGCGTCGGGACGTGCGAACTGGCGGAGCGGTATCTGACAAGGTTTGGGTGATACTCGGTACGCCCAATATGGACTCACCCCGACCCTCTCCCCTCGCGGGAGAGGGTCGGGGTGAGGGGGTGGAGAGATCGGACTCGCTGAGAGATCCCCCTCACCCGCTCGCGTCGCTCGCACCCTCTCCCGCAAGGGGAGAGGGTGCACATCGCCCTCGCTGTCAAACCCACACGCGCACGCGTCAAGCTCGGTCCCGCCTACCGCACTAAGTTCCATCTTGTTGTCATTCCGGCAGCGAATGCGCTTGATATCGCAACTGCGAAAGCCCTAGCATTGCGCCGCACGCGCGCCGCTCTTCAAGAGCGCGCGGCATGACAGGTTGGCCGTGACTGGCCGGGTTGACGCGAGAGGGACGGGTATGTGGCGCGAGATTGCCGCCGACGAGCGGCATGAGATCACCGTCGATGGCTACAAGGTCGTGGCCTACAGTTTTGGCAGGGGGCCGGAAACGGTTCTCCTGCTCAACGGCGGTCCGGGCCTGCCCTGCGATTATCTGCGCGAGGCGCATTCCTGTCTCATTGATCAAGGTTATCGCGTGGTTGCCTTCGACCAGCTGGGCACCGGTTCTTCCGACCGCCCTACGGACGAAAAACTGTGGAACATCACGCGTTACGTGGCGGAGGTGGAAACAATCCGCATGGCGCTGAATCTTGGCCAGGTGCATCTCCTTGGTCATTCCTGGGGCGGCTGGCTAGCAATCGAATATGCCGTGACGCATCCCCGGAATCTGAAGACCCTGATCCTCGAAGATACCAATGCCGACATGCCGCATCTCATCGGCGAGTTGATGCGCCTGCGCGATGCTTTGGGCTCCGAGACGGTGGCCATGATGCAGCGGCACGAGGCGCAAGGCACACTCAATCATCCCGAATATCAGGCCGCGGTCACCATCCTCAATTACCGCCATGTCTGCAGGCTCGAGGAATGGCCGGCGCCGGTCAAGCGTTCGCTCGACGATTGGAACATGGGACCCTATGGCACCATGCAGGGGCCCAATGAATTCCTCTATACCGGCAATCTGAAAGATTGGAACCGGGTGCCCGATCTCCACAAGATTCCCTGTCCCGTGCTCATCACCACCGGCCAGCATGACGAGCTGACGCCGGCCTGCGCGCTCCGCATGAAGCTGCATTTGAAGAATGCCGAACTGCATGTGTTCCCGAACAGCAGCCACATGCCCTTCTACGAGGAGCCGCATGCCTATTACCCGGTGCTGATCGACTTCCTGCAACGTCACCGCAGTTAAGACAAAGCTGACAGAAGCAGATGTCCCTGCATCGCTATCGCTTCATCCTCACCCGGCCGCTACAGCTCATTCCGGTGCTGTTCGGTATCAGCATCATCACCTTCGTGCTGGTTCGGCTCATTCCCGGTGATCCGGCCCGCGTGCTCCTCGGGGCCAAATCGACCCCGGAAGCCATCGCTCGCATCCGCGCGCAGTTCGGCCTCGATGAACCGATCTGGCTGCAATATGCCTACTTCCTCAAGAATCTCGGGTTCGGCGACATGGGGAAGTCGATCCTCTACAAGGTCCCGGTGCTGCAATTGGTGATCGAACGGGTCGGCCCGACCTTGGCGCTGATCCTGGGTAGCGTATTGCTGGCGTTGTTGCTCGCCATTCCGTTGGCGTCATTGGCCGCGACACAACGCGGGCGCGTTGCGGACCATGCCATCCGCCTCTTCTCGACCGCCGGCCTCGGCTTCCCGCCCTTCTGGCTCGCCATCATGCTGATCATCCTCTTCAGCGTGAAACTCGACCTCTTCCCCGTGGCGGGCTGGGGCGACACGCTGGCCGATCAGCTCCATCATCTGGTGCTGCCTTGCTTCACCGTCGCCCTCGCTTTGTCCGCCGTCATCACGCGCAATCTGCGCGCCAGCATGATCGCGGAGTTGGCGTCCGATCACGCCACGGCGGCACGGGCCCGGGGGCTTGCTGAATCGCGGGTGTTCTGGCGCCATGTGCTGCCCAACGCAGTCATCCCGGCGATCAACCTCCTTGCCGTCAATATCGGCTGGCTCATTGGCGGCAGCGTGGTCATCGAAACCGTGTTCTCGATCCCCGGCATGGGCCAGCTCCTGGTGCGCGGCATTTTCACCCGCGACTATATGGTGGTGCAGTCGGTTGCCATGATCTTTGCCGTGGCGACCGTGCTGGTGAACTTCCTTGCTGACGTGCTCACCGTCGCCATCGATCCGCGGGTGGAGTTGTGAGCGTCGCCGCGGTCTCATCGCGACCCGGCTGGCTGCCGCGTTTCGGCCGCTATCCGCTGCCGCTCTATCTCGGCGCCGGGTTGATCGGCTTCATCATTCTCATCGCGATCTTCGCACCGCTCGTGGCGCCGTTCGATCCCATTGCGCAGAATCTCGACGTCAAGCTGCAGGGACCAAGCTGGGCCTATCCGTTCGGCACCGACAATTTCGGCCGCGACATTCTCTCGCGCATTATCTGGGGTGCGCGCATCGATCTGCAGATGGGCCTGATCGGCGTCGCCTTTCCGTTCATCATCGGCACCACCGTCGGCGCCATCGCCGGCTATGCCGGCCGCGCGGTGGATGCGGTCGCCATGCGCATCGTCGACATCGTGCTGGCCTTCCCGTTCCTCGTGCTGATGCTGGCCATCATCGCCATCCTGAAGCCGGGCCTGTCCAGCTTCTACATCGCCATGGCCCTCGTCGGCTGGGTCTCCTACGCACGCCTCATCCGCGCCCAGGTGCTGGTGCTGAAATCCGCGGACTTCGTGCTGGCGGCGCGCAGCCTCGGCTACAGCCATCCGCGCATCCTCTTCCGCCACATTCTGCCCAATGTGCTCACCGGTTCGATCGTCTTCTCGATGTCGGACGTGGTGCTGGTGGTGTTGAACGGTGCCGCCATCTCCTATCTCGGCCTCGGCGTCCAGCCACCTACGGCGGAGTGGGGCATCATGATCGCCGAGGGGCAGAACTTCATCACCACCGCCTGGTGGATCACCGCCTTCCCGGGCTTTGCCATCGTCGTCATGGCCCTGGGCTTCAGCCTGTTGGCCGATGGCCTCGGCGAATGGCTTGGTATACGCGAATGATAAGCACTCTCACAAAAAATCCTTTGTTATCAGTCAAGGATCTGCGGGTGACAGCGCGCCGGCACGACCAGCTATTCGACATTGTAGAACAAGTGTCATTTTCCGTCGGTCGGGCTGAGGTGCTGGGACTGGTCGGCGAGAGTGGGTCGGGCAAGAGCGTTACCTGCCGCGCCATCCTCCGATTGCTGCCGGGCGCCAACCTCAGCTTGAGCGAAGGCGAGGTGATCTTCGAGGGCCGCGACTTCGCGAAAATGTCGGATGCGGAGATCCGCGCCGAGCGGGGATCGTCGGTCGGCATGATCTTCCAGAACCCGGCGAGCCATCTCGACCCGGTCATGAGCATTGGCGATCAGGTGGCGGAATCCATTCTGGTGCATCGGGGTGTCAGCCGTGCCGAGGCCTGGGGCCAAGCCATTGATCTGCTGCGGCAAGTGGGTATCCCGGATCCGCAACGCCGCGCGCGGGGCCATGCCCATGAATTCTCCGGCGGCATGCGCCAGCGTGCGATGATCGCTGCGGCTCTCGCCTGCGATCCGCAACTCCTCATCGCCGATGAACCGACCACCGCCCTTGATGTCACCGTGCAGGCGCAGATCCTGCGCTTGCTCTTGGATCTCCGCGACAAAAGAGGCCTGTCGATCATCCTGGTCACCCACGATCTTGGCGTGGTGGCGCAGGCCTGCGACAGCATCGCCGTCATGTATGGCGGGCGCCTCGTCGAGACGGGGCCGAAGCGCGATGTCTTGAAGGCACCGTTCCATCCCTATACCGCAAGGCTCATCGCCTGCCAGCCGGGCCACAAGCTCGATGGCCGGTTGCTGCCGAGCATTCCGGGCCAGCCGCCCAGCGCCGGCGACATGCCGGATGGCTGCCGCTTCCACCCGCGCTGCGATCTTGCGCGACCGAGCTGCAGGCAAGCGGTGCCGCCTTTGGTGCAGCGCGCCGCACAGCATCTGGCGGCCTGTCCTGTCACCGCGGAGATGCAGCCATGAGCGCCCCCTTGCTGCGGGTCGAGGATCTTGCCGTGCATTTCAAGGCCGGTGGCGGGTTGGGGCAGAAGAAGAAGTTGGTGCGTGCGGTCAATGGGGTGTCGTTCGAGCTCAAGGCCGGCGAGACATTGGGCCTGGTCGGTGAAAGCGGCTGCGGCAAGAGCACGCTGGGGCGCGCACTCTTGCGCCTTGGCGATATCACCGAGGGCCGCGCCTTCTTCGACGGCATCGACGTGGCACGCGCCGACGCGGCGGGCATCGCACGCCTGCGCCGCGAAACTGCCATGATCTTCCAGGACCCCTACAACGCCCTCAATCCCCGCCTGACCATCGGCAACGCCATCGCCGAGGTGCTGCGCGTGCATGGCAAGGTGCCGCCCACCCAAATCAAGACGCGCGTGGCCGAGCTGATGCAGCTGGTCGGCCTGTCGCCGAATTTGGCCAGCCGCCGCCCCGCGGCCTTGAGCGGCGGGCAGTGCCAGCGTGCCGGCATCGCGCGGGCGCTGGCGATAGATCCCAAGCTGATTATCGCCGACGAATGCGTGGCAGCACTCGATGTCTCAATCCAGGCGCAGATCATCAACCTGCTTATCGAGCTCAAGGCGAAGATGAATCTTGCCCTCATCTTCATCGCCCACGATCTTGGCGTGGTACGGCGGTTATGCGACCGCGTCGCCGTCATGTATCTGGGGCGCATCGTCGAGGAAGGATTGACCGAGGATGTGTTCGGCAATCCGCAGCACCCCTATACCAAGGCACTGATGCGCGCCATTCCGGAGATCGACCCGGATCGCGGCCTGCCAGCCGATCCGCTGGGCGGCGAACCGCCGAGCCCGCTCAACCTGCCCACGGGCTGTGCCTTTCACCCGCGTTGCCCCGACGCGATGGCGATGTGCACCCAAGACCCGGTGCCGGCGCAGCGCTTCGTCAATAATTGCCATGTCGCTTGCCATCTCTATCCGGAACAACAAACCAACGATCGTCAAACAAGGGAGAGGATCCATGCTTAAGAAAAAATGGTTGAGTATCTGTGCGGCCAGTGTGTTCGCGTTGCTGACGCTGGGGACGAGTATGGCGGAGGCCGACGGTGTGCTGAGCATCGGCCGGCGCGAGGACGGCACCACGTTCGATCCCATCAAGACCACGCAGAATACCGATTTCTGGGTGTTCTCGAACGTCTTTGATGTGCTGGTCCGTGTCGACAAGACCGGCACCAAGCTGGAACCGGGTCTTGCCGAAAGCTGGGAAGTCTCGCCCGACGGGCTCGTTTATACCTTCAAGATCCGCGACACGAAATTCTCCGACGGCTCGCCCCTCACGGCCAAGGATGGTGCCTTCACCCTGCTGCGCATCCGCGACAATCCCGGTTCGCTCTGGGCCGATACCTACAAGGTGATCAAGACCGCGGAAGCCAAGGACGATCGCACGCTGGTGGTGACGCTGAAGCAGCCGGCAGCGCCGTTCCTGGCCTCGCTCGCCATGCCTGGTGCCTCGGTCCTCTCTGAAAAATATGTCACCGCCCAGGGCGAGGACGCGATCATGGATCATCCGCTGGGATCGGGCGCCTTTGAGCTTGGCGAATGGAAGCGCGGCGAGAAAGTCGTCTTGAAGAAGAACCCCAATTTCTGGGAAGCCGACCGGGTGAAGCTGGATGGCGTCGAATGGATCTCGATCCCCGACGACAATACCCGCATGCTGAAGGTCCAGGCCGGCGAACTGGACGCGGCGATCTTCGTGCCGTTCTCGCGCATCGCCGAGCTGCAGAAGGATCCCAACCTCACCGTCGAGCTCGATCCCTCGACGCGCGAGGATCATCTCCTGATCAATCAGCGCAACGAGACCCTGGCCAAGATTCCGGTGCGCCAGGCGCTCGACATGGCGATCGACAAGCAGGCCATCGTCGACACCGCGACCTTCGGCTTTGGCGAAGTCGCCAATTCCTATGTCCCCAAGGGCGCCCTCTATCACAACGACAAGAACCTGCTGCGGCCCTATGATCCGGAAGGCGCCAAGAAGATGCTGGCCGATGCCGGTGCCAGCGATCTGACCTTGAACTACATCGTCGATGCCGGCGACGAAGTGGCGGAACAGACCGCCATCCTCATCCAGCAGCAGCTGGCCAAGGCCGGCGTCACGGTCAACATCAGCAAAGTCGATCCAAGCTCAAGCTGGCAGATGGAAGTGGATGGCGAATACGATATCGCCACCAATTACTGGACCAATGACGTCATCGACCCGGACCAGAAGACCACCTTCGTGCTGGGCCATGATGCCAACAACAACTACATGACCCATTACAAGAACGACAAGGTAAAGGAGCTGGTGGCCGCGGCCCGCGTCGAGATGGACCCGAAGAAGCGCGAGGCCATGTATATCGAGATCCAGACCATCGCCAAGGACGAGGCGCATTGGATCGATCTCTATTACAGCCCCTATCGCAACGTCAGTCGCAAAAACGTCGAAGGCTTCTACCAGAATCCGCTCGGCCGGTTCTTCCTCGAGGATACGGTGAAGAAGCAATAGCGGCTTATCGCATCGATTGTTGCGACGGCCGGGCAAGAGATTGCCCGGCCGTTTTCTTAAAACGCGGCACCATACCCGCCGTTATGCCCAGTTTGACCAAAGGCATCCGCGAGCTGATGCCTCTCACAGAGAAACACTTAGCCCCCAACATTAAGTGCGAGGGTGACTGCGGCGAGAGCGTCTATTCGCGGGTCGCTCTATTCGCCCCTTTTACTCAGAGCGGTGCGGGTACTGCCGACGCGTCAAAGTCATCCCGCAATTCATGGTGGGCCAATTTTTATACGAATGTCTCATCATCGATGACTCTCATTGGACGAAGAGACGCAGGACGCTAGTCCTGATCGATATTTAATCTTTTATTATCTGCTATTGGCGCAGATTTTAGAGAAGCGCTGGTGGCAGTGTCTACCGGGTTGCATTCACAGGTTGGTGCCGCATCTGATCGCGTCTCGCCTAGCGCAACTCATGAAACCGACCCTGTTCCGCGCGGAGATTGATTGCGTTTCTTTGCAACGTCATTGAGGTCACAGACAATGTCGATATTTCGTAGTGATGCCGCTGCCATCCTTGGCGCCTTGAACCGGTCCCAAGCCATCATTGAATTCAACATGGATGGCACGATCATCAAGGCGAATGAGCCGTTCCTCAAAGCCATGGGATACAGCCTTAGCGAAATAAAGGGGCAGCATCACAGCATGTTTGTGGAGCCGCAATACAAAGCGAGCGCCGACTATCAGAAATTCTGGGATATTCTGCGGCGTGGTGAATTCCAGGCTGCCCAGTTCAAGCGCCTCGCGAAGGGCGGGAGAGAAGTATGGCTTGAAGCATCCTACAATCCCGTCTTCGACAGTCGCGGCCGGCCGGTGAAAGTCGTCAAGATTGCGACTGACATCTCCGTCCAAAAAGCAGTCAATGCCGACCTGCTTGGCAAGGTCGAAGCCATCTCCAGATCGCAGGCCGTGATCGAGTTCAATCTCGATGGCACGATCATCACGGCGAACGACAATTTTCTCAAAGCGATGGGCTACCGGCTTGAGGAAATACAGGGCAAACACCACAGCATGTTTGTCGAACCTCAGTATAAGAACAGCTCAGAGTACAAGCAGTTCTGGGAGGCGCTGCACCGGGGTGAGTTCCAGGCCGGTCAGTTCAAGCGCCTTGCAAAGGGCGGGAAAGAAATCTGGCTGGAGGCTTCCTACAATCCGGTGCTGGATGCCAATGGAAATCCCTGCAAAGTGGTAAAATTTGCCACCGACCTGTCGCAACGCAAGGCGGAAAACGAGGCCTTGGCGCAAAACTTTGAAACCGGCGTGAAAGCGCTGGTCGATGACATTTCAACGTCGGCCCATAGTATGGAAAAAACCGCACAGTCGCTGGCAGCGGCGGCGGAACAAACCAGCCAGCAGTCGAATACCGTCGCCACCGCGACGGAAGAGCTGTCGGCATCCGTGAGCGAGATTGCCAGACAGCTTGCCGAAGCGACGCGTGTGGTCGGCATTGCCGTCTCGCGCGCCGAGAATTCCGGCAAGATGGTCAGCGACCTCGTCACCGCTGCCGAAAAAATCGGCAATGTAACCCAGATGATCAACGACATTGCCAGTCAGACAAACCTTCTTGCCCTCAATGCGACCATTGAAGCCGCGCGCGCCGGCGATGCGGGGAAAGGGTTTGCTGTTGTCGCCTCGGAGGTGAAATCGCTCGCCAATCAGACGTCGCAGGCAACCGATGAAATTGCCCAGCAGATCAAAGGCATTCAAGAGTCGAGCCAAGCCACGGCAACAGCCATTGGCGAGATCGGGAAAATCATCAACCAGGTGAGTGAGATCAGCACGTCGATCTCGGGTGCGGTCGAAGAACAATCGGCGGCCACGCGCGAGGTGTCAGCCAATATCAGCGGCGTGACAATGGCGGCTGGCGAATCTGGACGCTCTTCGTCAGATGTTCTCAATGTCTCTCAGTCCCTGGCGGCCCAGGCGTCAAGCCTCGGTGTCAGTGTCGACAAGTTCCTGCTCGACGTTCGCGCGATGTGACGCGGCGGAACATCGACGGTTTTTACCGGAGCCCGCTGGGAAGGTTCTTCCTGGCGGATATGGTGAAGAAGCAATAGCTGGTTGAGGTCGAATGACCGGGCAAACTATTGCTCGGTCGGATAACCCTCTCCCCTCGCGGGAGAGGGTAGGGTGAGGGGCTCTATCAACGAGCCCGGTCTTTCCACCCCCTCACCCCGACCCTCTCCCGCGAGGGGAGAGGGAGTGAGTTCGCAGGGGCAGTGCCTTAGCGCGGAGATAAAAGAAGACGCCTTAAAGCGTCCTCACCACATGCAGGAAGCTTTCCACTTCCCGGCGCAGCATGGCGCCGTTTTTGGCGAGTTCGGCGGCGGCGGTCAGCACCTGGCCGGAGGCGAGGCTGGTCTGTTGCGAGGCTTCGGTGACGCCGCCGATATTGGCGGAGACCTCGCTGGTGCCGGCGGCGGCCTGTTGCACGTTCCGCGAAATCTCCTGAGTGGCAGCCCCTTGTTCTTCGACCGCCGAGGCGATGGCGGTGGAGATCTCGCTGACCCGGCCGATCACCTGGGTGATGCCGCGGATGGCGTCGGCCGAGCTTTCGCTGGATTGCTGGATGGCGCGGACTTGGCCGCCGATCTCCTCGGTGGCCTTGGCGGTCTGCATGGCGAGGTTCTTGACCTCCGATGCCACCACGGCAAAGCCCTTGCCGGCTTCCCCGGCGCGGGCGGCCTCAATGGTGGCGTTCAGGGCTAATAGATTGGTCTGGCTGGCGATGGCGTTGATGAGCGTCACCACGTCGCCGATCTTCTCGGCCGCGGCCGACAGTGCCTTGACGCGGTCATTGGTGGTGTCGGCCTGAGCGACGGCGTCGCCGACAATGCGGTTGGATTCGGTGATCTGGTTGCTGATCTCGTGGATCGAGGATGAAAGTTCCTCGGTGGCCGAGGCCACGGTCTGCACGTTCTGGGTCATCTCCTCGGCGGCGGCGGCCACCACATTCGATTGCTGCGCGGTCTCTTCCGCTGTTGCCGACATTGCCTGGGCGGTCGATTGCAATTCGGTGGCCGCGGCACTCACTGCCTCGACCACGACGCCGATCGCCGTGTCGAACTGTGTCACCGCACTTTCCATGCGCTTGCCACGGTCGATCTGGCGTTCCTGCTGCGCCGCCTGTTCCGCCGCGAGCGCGCGGCCTTCAATGAGCTTGCCGCGGAATTGTTCGGTGGCCTTGGCCATGTCGCCCAGCTCATCCTGGCGCGCCGTCGCCGGGACGGTCACATCATATTTCCCGTCGGCCAAGGTCGCCATCGTGCCAGAGAGGCCACCCAGTGGCCTGGTGATGGTGCGTGCGCCGAAGAAGCCGAACAAGGCCGCGATGATGAGGGCAAGGAGGCCGATGCCGATGATGTAATTGCGCGTCTCATGGGCTGCGGCATAGACCTCGTCGCTGTCGATCTCAGCGAGAATGCCCCATTTGACGCCTTCGACCTCGAGCGGCTTGAAAGCCGAGACGACGGGGATCCCCCGGTAATCCAGGCCCTCGGCAACGCCGCTCTCGCCGGCCAGGGCGGAATCCGCGGCCGCGGTGCGGACCTCTTGGACGAGAATCGAGGTTTCACCTGTTTTCAGGAACCGTGAATCACTGCGCATCTTATGATCCGGGCCGACAATGTAGGTTTCGCCGCTTTCCCCCATGCCCTCGGCGCGCTGCATGATGGCGTTGATGCGGCCGATCGGCATTTGAAAGACGAGCGTGCCGAGAACCTTGTCGCCGCGCTTGATCGGCGCGCCGATGAAGCTTGCCGCCACATTGTTGCTGGGGGCATAGGCGGCAAAATCAGCAAAGGATTTGGCAACACTGCCATTGCCCTCGGTGATCTGGCGCCAGACAGCGGCTAGGCCGGACTCTTTCCATTTGCCGGTGGCGAGGTTGGTGCCGTAGTCGGGCTCCTTGGTATAGGAGTAGACGACGTCGCCGGCGGATGAGATCAGGAAGATGTCATAATAGCCGCGTGTCTCGGCATAGGTCCTGAACCATGGGTGGAAGCTGCCATGCATGGTGCTGTAATCCGACCCGTCGGTTGCGGCATCGAGCTCCCACAATTTGCCCTTGCTGGGATTGTTATCGACATAGAGCCCGCGTGCGGTATCGCCGCCGAGGAGCGCGAAGGTGCGGGTAAAGCCGGCCATTGCCTGGATCGTGACGCCATCCGCCGCGAGCAGGTTGAGATCTTCCTCGATCGCTGCGAGATAATCATGGAGGGCCGCACCGCGCGCATCGGCCAGCGCCAGAAGCCTCTCTTCCGCGGATTTCTTGAGGGCGCTTTGCGCAAAGGACACAGCGACAATGCCGACGGCGGCAACTGCGAGACAAAGAAGCATCACGACAGCGGCGGGAATCTTGGTGGCAAGGCGCATTGCACTTCTCCCCAGAAGGTAGAGCCATGAATATTGAAAGATGCTCCGGCTCCGCGGTGCATTCCCGCCATACGGGAAAGACCTTTCATGCAAAAACGCTACGCCGATATAATTAATTTTCGGCAAACCCGCGAGAGTTGCGTAAAGAATTGAAATGACAGCGCTTTCTGCACTTATAAAGATGCGCTGGAAAGACCTTGAAAGCCCAAAAAGATTGTCCCGATCGGGTAAACAATTAGGTGACCAGGCGACTTATTGTTCGCACCGCCTGCGAACCCTATTTTAGGGCCAGGTATGAGAATTCCAGAATGAGGTGCCGCGATGGCGATCAGAGAGACCCAGCATATCATCACCGGCCAGGAGACATCGGACGGGGCGGGCGTGCATATGAAGCGCCTGTTTCCGGTGCAGGGGATCATGCAGATCGATCCCTTCCTGCTGTTCGACGAATTCGGCTCGGACGATCCAGGCACCTATATCGGCGGCTTTCCGGACCATCCGCATCGCGGCTTCGAGACCGTCACCTATATGCTGGCGGGCCTCATGCGCCATTTCGACAATAAGGGGAATAGCGGCCTCCTGGAGCCCGGCGGCGCGCAATGGATGACCGCGGGGCGGGGCCTCGTCCATTCGGAAATGCCGGAACAGACCGATGGCTTGATGCGCGGGTTCCAGATCTGGATCAATCTGCCGGCGGCGGAAAAGATGGTGGCGCCGCGCTATCAGGATTACCGGCCGGATCAGATTCCAGCAAAGACGCTGGCGAACGGCATTGTCCTGAAAGTCGTGGCCGGTACGGCCGGTGGCATTGCCGGGCCGGTCAACGGCGTCTCGCGCCAGCCGCTGCTGGTCGATGTCACGCTGCCTGCCGGCACGGCATGGCGGCATGCGGTCGATGCGGAAGCGACTGTGCTGGCTCATGTCTTCGAAGGGTCGGCCGCCATCGGTGGCCTCGACCTTGGCACCACGCAGATGGGGGTGATGGGTCCCGGCGACGAAATCGAGATCACGGCCGGGCCGGATGGCGCGCGTGTTCTCATTCTGGCTGCAAGGCCGATCGGCGAACCGGTGGCGCGTGCCGGTCCCTTTGTCATGAACACCCGTGCCGAGATCGAGCAGGCTTTCGCGGACTATCAGGCCGGTCATTTCGGCTAATGGCGATTTGTCTGATGATGCGATGCGGTATTGCGCAAAGCGCATCGCGCTAGTGGATAAATTCTCATAGGCATTCTGTTCAGGCTGAACGCACCTCGGTAAGGTCGGTCCCAACTCCATGCGTCATCCCCGGGTCAAGCCCGGGGATGACGGAGGAAAACGGACGGGACAGAAACAACATGGCCAGTGAGAGCGAAAGCGGCGCCCGCGTTTCCGCACGGCGCCGGCGTCCGGATGCCGATCATCCACGCCGCCCGCGGGATGCCGGTCTCGCCCAGGGCAATTTCCCCGCCATCCTGCATCGCAGCCTGAAGCCTATTGAGCCGCTGGATCCGGAACAATTGGAGGCGATCCACCGCGCGTCGCTCATTATCCTGGATGAGATCGGCATCGAGTTCATGGGGAAGAAGGCGCGGGATGCATTCCAGAAGGCCGGCGCCAAGGTCGACCATGGCACCGGCCAGGTGCGCATTCCGGCGGAGCTGGTGGCCGAGGCGCTGAAGACCGCGCCCGGAAGCTTTCGCCTGACGCCGCGCAACCCCGCCCGCATTGTTGAGCTGGGCGGGGACAGCCTTGCCTTCAGCCTGGTCGCCGGCCCGCCCATGGTCGAGGATCGCATCAACGGGCGGCGCGCCGGCAATCTCCCCGACTATCAGCGCCTCATCCAATTGGCGCAGAGTTTCGACATCATCCACCTTCTTGGCAACCAGCCGACGGCGCCGCAGGAACTGCCGGCGGTGAGCCGCCATCTCGATTGTTATCTCGCCAATCTCACTTATTCGGACAAGGTCTTTCACTGCACGGCGATCGGCGCCGAGCGGGCGCTCGACGGCATCGACATGATGGCGATCGCGCGCGGCAAGAGACGGGAAGATCTCATCGAGGATCCATCGCTCTTGACCATCATCTCGGTCAACTCGCCGCGCCGTTTCGACGAATCGATGAGCGACGGGTTGATGGCGATGAGCGCCTGGGGCCAGGCCACGGTGGTGACGCCCTTCACCCTGATGGGCGCCATGGCGCCGGTCTCTCTCGCAGCGGCCTTGGCACAGCAGAATGCGGAGGCCCTAGCCGGCATTGTTCTCACCCAGCTGACGCGGCCGGGGGCGCCGGTGGTTTACGGCGCCTTTACGTCCAATGTCGATCTGCGCTCCGGGGCACCCGCTTTCGGCACCGCGGAGAATGCGCGTGCCACTTTGTGCGGCGGGCAATTGGCGCGGCGCTATGGCCTGCCCTACCGGGCCAGCAATGCCAGCGCCAGCAATACGGTGGACGCGCAGGCGGCCTATGAATCGCAGATGTCGCTCTGGTCCTCGGTCATGGGCGGGGCGAACCTCGTCTATCACGGTGCCGGCTGGATGGAAGGCGGTCTCTGTGCTTCCTTCGAGAAGATCGTGCTCGATGTCGAGATGCTGCATTTGATGGCGACCCTGGTGCAGCCCTTCATCGTCAACGATGCCGAGCTGGGCCTCGATGCACAGCGCGAGGTGAGCCCAGGCGGGCATTTCTTCGGCGCGCAGCATACGCTGGAGCGCTATCAGACGGCGTTTCATAAACCGCTGCTGGCAGATTGGCGCTCTTATCCCAACTGGTCCGAGGACGGCGCCAAGGATGCCACCATGCGGGCGACGGCGGTGTGGCAGCAGGCCTTGCATGTCTATACGCCACCGCCGCTGGATGTGGCGGTGGTCGAGGCACTGAATGATTTCGTGGTGCGGCGCAAGGAAGAGCGCAAGAGTGCCGGGGATTGACGCCCTTTTATCGTCATGGCCCGCCTTCGCGGACCATGACGAAGGGGGAACCTCGCTCCAATTGCATTTCCGCCATCATTCATGCATCAATCGCGGCGGGATCTTTTACGACCGTATGATTGGAATGCATCATGAAGGTTTTCATCAGCAGCGATATTGAGGGCACTGCCGGCATCACCCATTGGGACGAAGCCGACAAGAAGCATTTTTCCTATCCGGAAATCCGCGAGCTGATGACGGGCGAGGTGCTGGCGGCGATCGAGGGGGCAATCGAAGGCGGCGCCACCGAGATCCTGTTGAAGGATGCCCATGATTCCGGGCGCAACATCATCACGGCCAATCTGCCATCCTGCGTCCGCATCATCCGCGGCTGGAGCGGGACGCCGCTCAGCATGGTGCAGGGCATCGACGGCGGTTTCGACGCGGTGGTGTTCACCGGTTATCATTCCCGTGCCGGGGCGGAGACCAATCCGCTGGCACACACCATGAATTTGCGGGTGAATGAGTTGCGCCTCAATGGCGTGCCGGCGTCCGAGTTCCACATGCATGCGACAGCGGCCGCCTATTACCATGTGCCTGCCGTGTTTCTCTCCGGCGACAAGGCGATCTGCGAAGATGCGCAAAGGCTCAACCCGAACATGGTGACGGTGCCGGTGCTGGAGGGGCTCGGCCGGTCGACCATTTCGCTGGCGCCCRCTGTTGCACGGGCGAATATCAAGGCCGGGGTGAAGAAGGCGATGAGCCTCGATCGCAAGAGCTGCTTGCTGCCGGTGCCCAAGGAGACCGTGCTGGAGGTCGAGTTCAACAACCCGACCGATGCCTATCGCGCCGCCTGGTATCCGGGCGCCAAGCATATCGGCCGCCGGACCGTGCAATTCGCGAGCGCCGATTTTTTCGAGATCATGCGCGCCCAAAAATTCATCCTAGGAATCTAGGCTGGGAAGCCGGCCAGGTTGATGTGCCGTCGTGCCGGCGCGTAATAGTTCGTTAGGAGTCTCGTAAGACTTCAGGCCCAGTATGGAGCCTGGCGTCGCCGCTCCAGCGACCAGCTTGCCGCCCGATATGCGCCGATGCCAAAGAATGCCCGATATGGACAGTAGCCGGGGATTTGGATCGGTGCAGAAGCAGACCTCGACCATCACCCCGATCCTGCTGGGCGCCGGAATCATCGTCGCGCTGGCGGTGGGTGCAGCCTATGTCGCCCCCAGCCCTCTCTACACCGCCTTCTTTGACAATGTGCATTGGACGGTGGCGACCTTGGCTGCGGCCTGGATCGCCTGGCTTGGCTATCGCCATGCGCCGACAGAGCAGGCTGGGAAAGTTCCCGGGAAAACTCCTGGGGAGTGCGCTGGCGATCCCGCCGCCGATAAGAGGGCGCGCTTCTGGTTCGCCTGCGGCCTCACCAGCTATGCCGCCGGGCAACTTCTCTGGGATCTCCAGGCCTATCTCGATTGGAACTTCTTTCCAGGTCCATCCGACCTCTTCTACATGCTGATGGGGCCGTTCTGCGCGGTCGGGTTCACGGCGGCGCTGGGCAACCGCACCGCTGCTGCCGACCGGCGCGCCTACGGCCTCGACGCGGCGGCGCTGTCGGTTGGTGTCCTGGCCATTGTGCTGGCCCTCTATCTGCCGAAGCATGGCATGCTGGGCACACTGCAGCTTGCGGTCATGGTTGCCTATCCCTTCGGCCTGCTGGGCGCCATCTGCTGTGCCCTGGTCCTGGTGCTGATGACCCGGCCGCGTGGCGACATGCCGTGGATCATGCTGCTATGCGGCCTCACCGCGATCAGCTTCATCTGGATGCTGTGGAACGCCTTGGTGCTGAACAATACCGTCGGCACGGGCAAGGGCTTGAATGCCATGTTCTCGGTGGCCAGCCTGATCAGTGGCTATGCCGCCGCCAACTGGCGCCTGCGGCCGTCGCTCAGCCTCACCTATGACCGCATCGCCGGCACGATCCGCTATCTGCTGCCGATGATCCTGGTGCTGCTGGCTTGTGCGGGCATCGTGCTCACCACGGTGCTGCCCGATATGCCGCGGGCCCTGCAGCTGGTGATCGATGGCGGCGCCATCCTGGTGGCGATCCTGGCCATCATCCGCCAGAGCTTCCTGCTTAAGGAACGCGACGTGCTGCTGCAGGCCGAGAGCCACGCGCGGCGTTTGGCGGACCGCATGCGCGCCTTCTTCTCCGTGAGCGACGACCCGATCTTCGTCTGCCGGGTGGAGGGCGACCGCTTCGTCTATGAAGAACTCAACCCGGCGGCGCTGGCGGTCATCAACAAGCAGCCCGGCGAATTTCGCGAGGTGACGCCCCAGGACATCATGCCGCCCGACCTTGCCGAAAAAGTGTGCGCGCTCTACCGGCAATGCGTCACGAGCGGCCAGCCGATCCGCTACGAATATGCCTTCGACAGCCCGACCGGCGTGCACTGGTTCGATACCAGGCTGCTGCCGGTGCGCGATATCCATGGGCGGGTGACGCATCTTCATGGCATTTCGCGCAGCGTCACGGAAATCAAGAAGCAGACCGGCAAGCTGGAGCAGCTGGCCGTCGATCTCGACCGGGCCCGGCGCGAGGCGGAATCGGCCAACCGCGCCAAATCCATGTTCCTGGCGAAGATGAGCCACGAACTGCGCACACCTTTGAACGCCATCCTGGGCTTCACCGAACTCATGGACCGGCAGGTGTTCGGCCCGATCGGGTCGGAGCGCTATCAGGGCTATCTCGGCGATATCTACAATAGCGGACACATGCTGCTGCTGCTGGTCAATGATGTCCTCGATCTCTCCAAGCTGGAAGCGGGCCAGTACCAGTTGCGCGAGGAGAGCGTCGATCTTGGCGAGATCGCCGCCGAAACCTGCGCCATGCTGGAGCAGCAGGCACATGCCAAGGGTGTCAAGCTCGCCAACATCCGCAGGCCCTTGCCGCGCGTCATGGCGGACCGGCGTGCCATCGGCCAGATCCTGGTCAACCTGGTCGCTAACGGCCTTAAATTCACGCCGAGCGAGGGCAGCGTCGAGATCATCACGGACCGTGGCGTCGACGGGGCACCGCAGCTGGTGGTGCGCGACACCGGCATGGGCATTCCGAGGCACGAGATTCACGCCGTGCGCGAAGCCTTCGTTCAAGGGGCCAGCGCCACCCGTTCGGCCGAAACCGGCACCGGCCTCGGCCTCACCATCGTCTGCTCGATGGCCGAATTGCATGGCGGCGCCGTGACGATCGACAGCGAGGAAGGCAAGGGAACGACCGTGACGGTGCGCCTGCCGGCAAGCCGGATGCTGGCAGCTTAGAACTCACTCCGGCAGCCCGGCTTTGCGAAGGCCGTCTGCGAGTGTGGCCCGGTCTTCCGGTCGCCTGAGCGGGAGCCAATCCTTGAGATTGGAGATCCGGAGAGCGGAATCCAGCCTTCGTACATGGAGCATCGCCCGCTGTGCATCGTCCATTTGACCGGCGAGCGCATGGCTTGCCGCGATGATGACGGCCACCAGCAGAAAGCTCGGCAGATTGGTGAATGCCTTCTCGGCCCAGGACGATGCCTGATCGGTGCGTCCTGCGAAGAGATGCGCCAGCGCCATGCCGGCCTGCATGCGCACCATCTCCGGATCGAGCGGGCTCAAGCGCATGGCGCGCGCGAAATGCTCGATCGCATCGTCCTGCTCGCCTCGCGCCACGCGCTGGAAGCCGCCGAGATACCAGGCGGCCGACAAATTCGGATTGAGCATCAGCGCCCGGTCGAGCAAGGCAATGCAGCTGTCGAGATCGGCGCCGAAATGGCCGAGCGCATGGCCGCCGCGCGTCAGCGCCGCGGCATCGTCCTTGCCCAGTTCCACCGCGCGGCGGGCCAGCCTGGCACCTTCCTCGATTTCCTGCGTGCGATCCGTCATCCAGCCGTTGATCTTGCGCCAGAAGTGACACCAGGCGGCCATGCCATAGGCCGAGGCGTAGTCCGGATCGAGGTCGATCGCCTGATAGAACAGCGGCAGCGCCTCGTCGATCGCCTCCCGGGTTCCTCGATGAAATTGCGCCATGCCGCGCAAATAAAGGTCATACCCATCAAGGCTTTCGGTGGACTTCCGCTTGGCCCGCTCGATTTCCGCCCGCTCGATCTCCGGCGATATCGCACCGACGACGCTGGTGGTGATCTGATCCTGCAGGTCGAAGATGTCGTCGAGGGTGCCTTCGAACCGGTCCGCCCAGATATGGGCGCCTGTGGTCGCATCGATGAGCTGGCCGGTGATGCGGACCCGGTTCGCTGACCTGCGCACGCTGCCTTCCAGGATATAGCGGACGCCCAATTCGCGGCCGACCTGCTTTACGTCCACCACGCGGCCCTTGTAGGTAAAGCTCGAATTGCGCGCGACGACGAACAGCCAGCGGATGCGCGACAGTGCCGCGGTGATGTCTTCGACCACGCCGTCGGCAAAATATTCCTGCTCCGGATCGCCGCTGAGATTATGGAACGGCAGGGCGGCAATCGATGGCTTGTCGGGCAGGGCCAATGGGGGTGCGGATGTGCCAGTGGGTCCGGCGGGTTGCGCCACCGTGACGCTGGGCCGATCCGACGAATTTGTTTCCCGGACATCGCCCACGAAGCGCAGGCCCTTGCGCGAGACCGTGCGGATCAGGCGCTGGTCGGCACCGGTGTCGCCGATCGCCTTTCGCGCCGCGTTGATGTGGGAAGTGAGGGTCGATTCAGAGACGATCCGCCCGCCCCACACCGCGTCCAGCAGATCGTCCTTGCTGGCAACGCGGTCACGGTTCCGCAGCAGATAGAGCAGCAGATCGAAGACTTGCGGTCCGATGGCGACCACCTCGGATCCACGCGTGAGTTCCCGCCGATCAGGATCGAGCAGGTAATTGTCGAAAGCGAATTGCACGTCGGCACTCCCTGACCCCGCGATGGCTTCTATTGCGGCAAGGCATTGAGAATACGTTGTTTTTGCCTCAGGCAGGCTGCTGGCCCGCCTGCCGACATTGGGGCTATTGCATACGGTGCTCTTCTCAATTCGTCATCCTCGGGCCCAGCCTTGATACAAACCGGCCGAGGATCAGGTCCCGCCGCCGAGCTGTTGCCGGCAGATCCCCGGGTCAAGCCCGGGGATGACGGACAAAGCGGATATTTGCCTGCCATAGCCGATGGCCTTGGGAATATTACCGCGGCGCCCAGGCTTTTTGGACAAATATTGGAGCCAAATCCAAGGGCGATTGAAGCCCTTTACAAAGTCTTCCGGGCGGCCTGCAGGCATCCTCCACACATCGACCGCGCCACATCGACCAAACTGCGTCGATCAATTTGGTCGCGGCGAAAATCAGACAGGAGGATCCCATGTGTGCAGATAAGTCATCGAAGAAAATCGTGGTCATCGGCGGCAGCGGCCTGATCGGCAGCAAGGTCGTGAACAAGCTGCAGGCACTCGGCCATAACGTCCTCGCGGCGTCGCCCAGCTCCGGTGTCAATTCCGTCACCGGCGAAGGGCTGGCGGATGCGTTGGCCGGCGCCGACATCGTCGTCGACGTGGTGAACTCGCCCTCCTTCGAAGAGAAGGCGGTTATGGAATTTTTCGAAAAGTCGGGCCGCAATCTGATGAAGGCGGAAGCTGCGGCGGGTGTTGGCCATCACGTCGCCTTGTCGGTGGTCGGCACCGACCGCCTCACGGACAATATCTACCTCCGCGCGAAGCTGGCCCAGGAAAAGCTGATCAAGGAATCGAAGACCCCATACACGATCCTGCGCGCGACACAGTTCTTCGAATTCGTCGGCGCCATCGGTGAATCCGCTGCAGACGGAAAGACGATCCGCCTGTCGCCGGCCTTATTCCAGCCGATCGCGTCGGATGACGTCGTGGCGGCCTTGGTTGACGTGACGCTTGGGGCGCCGGTGAACGGCATCGTCGAGGTGGGCGGGCCAGAGAAGATCAGCCTCGATGAATGCGTTCGTCGTTTCCTCGCCGCCAAGAAGGATCCGCGCGAAGTCGTCCCGGACGTTCACGCGCGCTATTTCGGGTCAGTACTCAACGATCTGTCGCTTACGGCAGGCAGCGCAGCGCGCGTTGGCGAGGTGAGGTTCGCCGACTGGCTCGGCCGGGCCGTCGCTTGAGCCTTAAGAAGCACCTTTCGACGGATTCCCATCAGCGCGTTCATTCCGACAAGGGAGAGTATAGATGTCTCGAAAATTGTTCTGCGGCGTCGCCGTTGCAGGCCTCATCTTCACAGCGATCGCCATGGGCGAAGCTCATGCCGACAATCGCAAGATCACCGTGGTCTTCGATCATGTGCTGCCGAATGTGCCCGGCAAGAGCATGAAGGGCGTGCTGGTCGAATACGGACCGGGTGCCTCATCGCCAGCGCACACCCATCCCGCCTCGGCCTTCATCTATGCGACGGTTCTCGAAGGTGCCGTTCGCATCAAGGTCAATGACGAGCCGGAAAAGATCTATCACGCCGGCGAGAATTTCGTGGAAATGCCGGGCGATCATCACGCGGTCAGCGCAAATGCCAGCGACACGGAACCCTCACGCCTGCTGGCCGTCTTCGTTGTCGACACCGACGCCAAGGATCTCGTGACAGAGGATAAATAGTGACACGCGGCAGCGACGGCCGCCCGCGACCAGGTTGGCGGCCGGAAGCTGTTTCACATGCCAGTCGGCATTGCCTCGGTTCTAGGTCGTCATCCCCGGGCTTGACCCGGGGATCGGTGAGTAACTGATGAGCGGCGCGCCCAATCGCTCCTGATCCCCGGGTCAAGCCCGGGGATGACGATTGAGAAAAGTGCCCCCGGCGATCATCGCTTGCTGATCACCCCGTTGCTCCTCTATCGTTTGCGCCTCAACCAATCTTGAGTGGCGCTCATGACCGACGCACGGCCGATCACCATTTCCATCGCCCAGTTCAATGCCCAGGATGATGACAAGCCGGGCAATCTGGCGCGTGCGGCGCACTATCTCGATCTGGCCGGAACCCGCGGCAGCGACATTGTGGTGCTGCCGGAGCTTTTCACCGGTACCGGCTTTTCCAGCGGCGATGCCCATCAGGCGCTGGCGGAACCGATTCCGGGGCCGACCTTCGAGATGATGGCAGCTGCCGCCCGCAAGCACGCCATGTATGTGACCGGTTCCTTCTATGAGCGCGGGCCGGATGGCAGGCTCTATAATTCAGCACCGGTGGTGGGCCCGGCCGGCGAGCTGCTCGGCTGCTATCGGAAGACGCATCTTTTCGATGTGCCCAATCGCACCGATCTGCCGCCCGGCATCATGGAATCGAAGAAAGTATCGCCGGGATCGGAGTTGCAGCTCTATGACACCAATCTGTGCCGCTTCGGTGTCGGCATCTGTGCCGATATCCGCTTCCCGGAAATGTTCCGCGCCTATGCCAAGGCAGGGGCCGAGCTGATCCTGCTGCCGACCGCGTTTCTGTCGCCCCGTTTCGATCATTGGGATTTCCTGCTGAAGGCGCGCGCCACGGATCATCAGATGTTCATCGCGGCCTCCGGCATGACGGGCCGCGAAAAAGTCACCGGCATCGGCTTCATCGGCCGTTCGGCCGTGGTCGATCCCTGGGGTGTCATCCTCGCCGGTGCTCCCGATGAGGAAGCGCTGCTCACCACGACGATCGACCTCGACCAGGTTCGCCGCGTGCGCAATTGGTGGCCGCTCAACGACCAGACCCGGCCGGAGCTCTATGCCAAGGTTGCGGTGAAGGCGACAATTCCCGCATGATCGCGCCCCTGCACCGCCTGGCTTTTGCGCTTCTTCTGCTGGGCGCGGCCAGTGCGGCGCGTGCTGAAGGCCCCCTCACGATCGTTGCTGAAAACAATTGGTTTCCTTACTCGGCAGAGCGCGACGGCGCGCTGCAGGGCCTCGCGGTCGATCTGGTGCGCGCGGCTTACCGGGCGGCCGGACGCGAGGTCAGTCTTGTCAGCCTGCCTTACGCCCGCTGTTTGGAAGAAGTGGAAGCGGGCCGCGAGCTGGGCTGTTTCGACACCATCCGTGAACCGGCGAACGAGGCGCGCTTCCTGTTCCACGATGTGCCGTTGTTCGCAGCCACCATCGTCATCGTGGCGCCGGCCGATGCGACCGTGCAGGGTCTGACACCGGCCGATCTCAAGGGACAGAATGTCGCCGTGACCAACGGTTATACCTATGACGAACCGTTCCAGAGTGATGGCGATGTCCACAAGATCGTCGTGACCTCGGACCTTTCCCTCCTGCGCGTGGTGGGGTTCAAGCGGGCACCCTATGGTGTCATCTACGACAAGGTGATGAGCAGCCTGCTGTCGGAACATGCGGATGAGCTTGCCGGCAAGGTGAAGATCGTCGGAATCCTGTCGCATCCCGAACTCTACATCTCGTTTTCAAAGACACGGCCGGAAGCCGCGGGCGCGATCGCGGATCTCGATCGGGGCCTCGCCTCGATCAAGGCAGACGGTACCTATCAGTCGATCGAGAAAGATTGGGCAGCACGCTTCAACGTTGATGGCGCTGGCAACTAGTCGGCCCTGGCAATTGGTCGGCCCTGGCAATTGGTCGGCCCTGGCAATCAATCAGCGTGGCTTGAAGGGCGCCATCAGCAGGGCGACAAGGCCCAGCCGGTCGGCATGGCGTTCGTCGGCCAAGCCGAGCAGGACGCCCTCCTGGCCCAAGGCCGGTTCCCAGAAATAGGTGCGAAAGAGGCGGTCCCACAGCGACAGCACATTGCCGTAATTGGAATCGGTCTCAGTGCGCACCACGGAATGGTGGCGCCGATGCATGTCGGGCGTGCAGAAGAGGTGCCGCAGCTTACGGTCCCAGCGCACGGGCAGCGCGATATTGCCATGGGTGAAGAGGGTCATGCCGTTGAGCAGCGCCTCGAACACCAGCACCACCAGCGGATCGGCGCCGAGCAGGGCAATGAGGGCCGCCTTGTAGAGCAAGGAAAGCAGGATCTCGACCGGGTGAAAGCGCAGGCCCGTGGTGACATCGACATCGAGGTCAGAGTGATGCACGCGGTGGAGGCGCCACAGTAGCGGCACCTTATGGGTCGCCACATGCTGCAGATAGATGCCGGCATCCAGGATCACCAAGGTGATGAGCCCCTCGAACCAGAGCGGCAGCTGGAGAAGATTGAAGAGGCCCCAGCCCTTCTCGCCGACATAAAGGGCGGTCGCAAAGGCAGCAGCGCCCAGGGTCATGCGTTGTGCCAGGATGTCGATAAGGATCAGGCCGAGATTGGTGCGCCAGCGCTGCGGCTTGTTTTCCAGAAGCTTGCGGCGTGGCCAGACCAGTTCTGCCAGGCCCACCAGCGCAAACAGGATCAGAAAGAGACTGAGGCGAAAGGCGGCTTCGTCCATGCCGCCATTAAAGCAGACGTCAGTTCGCGGCGGTCAATGCATATTCGGGCGAACCCACGGCCTGCCGGGCCTGGTAGCCGGCATCAATGAGGATTGCGGTGAGCCAGGCGGAATCCGTGGCAAGTTCCGTATCCTGGTCGATGCCCTTGGCGGCAAGCCAGGCGGCGATCTCGGCCCGGGGTCGGAGCTGGCCGTCATCGGCCAGCAGTTCGGACATCGAGCGCGTGCCGAGCCGTACCAGGTCGCGATCGGGCGCCTGAGCATCGACCGACCAATCATCCCGGCGATCGACAATGAAGCTGCCCGGATGGAAAGGCGGCTGGATGGATGGCAGGCCGGCGGCGAGCAAGGCCGGGAGGCCACCATCGACCATGACGATGCGGCCGTGGCCGAGCGAGCGGAGGGCCCAGACCACCTGCGCATCCTCGCCCAGATCCCGCAGCGGGTCGGCAAGGACAATGACCGGCAGGCCGGCATCGACGCCCAGTGCCTGGAGGCGGAGCGACAAGGCGGCATCGTCGGTGGAAAGCTGGCCGCGCGTATTGCTGAGATCCTGCCAGCGGATCGGCTGGGCATTCTTCACGGGTGCCGCGGCCCGGAGGCCGGCGTTGCGGGCATCCAGCACCAAAGCGCCATTGGCGATCAGGGCGCGGGCTTCGTCGGCCGAAACCAGCCATTTCTGGTCAAAATCGATGACATCCACGGCAACGGCCGGGGCGGCGGCAAGGCCGGTGAGGGTCGCGACGGCACCGACCGAGACTGGCAAGCCCGCGATAAAAGCGGCGACAATCAATGATTTGGGCTGAAACAAATGGTGGAAATTCATGTCCGGCACCCTGTTGGAAGACCTTGCCGGCCCGCATCAGGAGGCGACCCGGGATAAGGGTCAGCGCAACGGACCTATCAGGATTTCTTTAAACACTATTAGATCGATAGAGTAAAGAGAGAAATCCTCGCCGCTGTATCAAGAATTCCTTGATGATTGTCCTATCCGGTGGCGGCTTCGCTGAGGATCCAATCCCGGAACAGTCGCGCTGGAAGCGGCAGGCGTTCCCCTGCCCGCTCGACCAGATAGAAGGCTTCCGCACTTTTGATCTTGGCGGCGCAGGGTGCGACCAGCCGCCCGGCCGCGAGATAAGGATCCACGAAGCAGGAGCGGCCCAGCATGAAGCCACCGCCGTTCAAGGCGAGATCGATGGCGAGCGTCGCCGTGTCGAAAGTGATGCTGCATCTATCCGGCGGTGATGGCTGCTGCGCCCCGGCGCCGCGAAACCATTCCGCCCAGCCTTCGGCAAAGCCCTGAATGTGAATGAGGCGCTGGCCATGAAGGAAATCCGGGGCCAGCGGCCGCGCTGCCGTGCCAAGAAGGGCCGGTGCGCAGACCGGAAAGACGCGGTCGCGCGTCAAGGGATAGGCGGTGAGGTCCGGCCAGGCGCCGATGCCGCAGCGGATTTCGAAATCTGCATCGCGGTCGATCTCCAGCGGTGTCCATAAGGCGGTGAGGAGCCGCATCTGCAGGCCGGGCGCTTGGGCGAGGAACCGGTGCAGCCGGGGCGCCAGCCACAGATGTGCAAAGCCCGCGGTGACGCGGACCGAGACGATCTCGGCGGCACGGCCATGAAACAGCTCCTCGGTCCCGGCTCCCAGCCGGTCGAAGGCATCGCGGACGATAGTGAGATAAGAGAGCCCGGCCTCCGTCAGGCCGAGGCCCTGGGGCCGGCGCAGGAACAAGGGCTGCCCCAGATGCTCCTCGAGTGCCCTGACCTGCTGGCTGATGGCGGCGGCGGTCACGGCGAGTTCCTGCCCCGCCCGGGCGAAACTGACATGGCGGGCAGCCGCCTCGAAGCTTCGGAGCATGGCCAAGGGCGGCAGCTTGCGGCTCATCCCGTTCTTTCAGGTTGCCTGGGCTTTCAGGCTAAGTGCAGCTTAGTCTATGGGGGCATAATTTATCGTTTGTCGCCGCCAAAGACAAATATGACACTTACCCTAGATGGATTTTTAGGGGAGCAACCGCCATGGCAGCCAAAAAGCCCAATTTCGTCATCTTCATGCTCGATCAATTGGCCCCCCAGTTCATGCCGACCTATGGCCATAAACTGGTGCAGATGCCGGCCATGCAGGCCTTCGCCGAGCAGTCGGTCGTGTTCGATGCGGCCTATTGCAACTACCCGCTCTGCGCCCCCGCCCGCTATTCCTTCATGGCCGGCCGGTTGCCGACCAAGATAGGCGCCTGGGACAATGCAGCCGAGTTCGCGGCCGAGATCCCGACCTTTGCCCATCACCTCTCGGCCTTGGGCTATGACACGACTCTTTCCGGCAAGATGCATTTCTGCGGGCCGGACCAGCTCCATGGCTTTCATCGGCGCCTCACCACGGATGTCTACCCCTCGGACTTCGCCTGGGTCCCCAACTGGGACAGACCGGAAATGAAGCTCGACTGGTTCCACAATATGGATGTGGTGCGGCAAGCGGGCATCTGCACACGCTCCGCCTATCTCGATTTCGATGATGAGGTGGTGTTCCAGGCGAAGCGCCACCTTTTCGACCTTGCCAGAAAACAGGATGATAGGCCGTTCTGCCTGGTGGTGTCGCTGATCAGCCCGCACGATCCCTATCTGGCACGGCGCGAACATTGGGACCGCTACCGGCATGACGATATCGATATGCCCAAGCTGGGTATCGGCGATGTGCCGATGGACCCGCACAGCCAGCGTATCATCAACGGCATCGGCATGCAGGATCCAGCACCGACACCGGACGAAGTCAGGAATGCGCGCCACGCCTATTACGGCTCGGTCAGCTATATCGACGAACGCTTCGCCGACCTCATGCAGGCGCTGAAGGAAAGCGGCTTTGCCGACAATACGGTGACCATCGTCACCGGCGATCATGGCGACATGCTGGGCGAGCGCGGCCTGTGGTTCAAGATGAACTGGTTCGAAAATGCCGCGCGCATTCCGATGATCGTGCATGCGCCGAACCGCTTCAAGCCGCACCGTGTCGCCAAGGCAGTGTCGCAGATCGATATCCTGCCCACCCTGCTCGACCTCGCCAATGACGGCAAGGATCTGCATGAAGAAGTTGTGACCGAAGGGCGCTCCCTGGTGCCGCACCTCACCGGCAGCGGCGGCCATGACGAGGTGATCGGCGAATATATGGGCGAGGGAGCAAGCGCGCCCGGCATCATGATCCGCCGCGGCAACTACAAATTCGTGCATTGCCCGACCGACCCCGACCAGCTCTATGACGTGGTGGCCGATCCACTGGAGAAGGTGAATCTCGCCGGCGACGCGGCGCATGCCGCACGCGTTGCCGCCCTGCGCCAGGAGATCGCCAAGGGCTGGGACCTGGAAGCGATCCGCAAGACCGTGGTCAGCAGCCAGCGTCGCCGCCGCTATCTCAACGATATCCTGCGCGACCAGAATGTCGCCTGGGACTATCAGCCGGTGGCCGATGCCAGGAACCTCTATATCCGCAATACCGTGCCGATCTTCGAACTGGAACAGCGCTCGCGTTTCCCAGCCGTGAAGGCGGCGGAATAGGCGGTGGCTTCTTTCCCCTCTCTCCCGGAATTCGGCCGTCATCCCCGAGCTTGACCTGGGGATGACGAATTGAGAAATCGGGATATCCGGCTGCCCTGCCCGATCTTGACAGCTCCATTTATATTCATATATTCGAATGTATGAATATAAAAGCCACCCAGAAGAACGATACCGGCGTTTCCGATTTGCTGGCGAAGGCGGCGCTGGCGGCGGACTTTCTGCGCTCGCTGGCGCATGAGCATCGCCTGGCCATCCTGTGCCTGCTGGACACCGGGCCGATGAGTGTCGGGGCGATTGCGGCCGAACTTGGCCTCGCCCAACCCAAGGTCTCGCAGCATCTCACCCGGCTGCGGACGCAGAAACTGGTGGTGGCCGTGCGCAGCGGCACCAGCGTGCACTACCGCGCGGTGAGCCCCACGGCCCGCCGCATCGCCGCGGCCTTGAGGGCGGAATTCTGCCCGCCGGAAACTGAACAAACACTACCGCGCAAGCGCAGGCGGGAGACAAAGGCTAAATGATGGACGCTAAATGATGGATTGGCAGGCCTTCAACCCGATCGCAGCCCTCGCCGGTGGCGCGCTCATCGGCCTATCCGCCGTGATCCTGCTCGCCGGGATCGGGCGTATTGCCGGGGTGAGCGGGATCATCGGCGGCTTGTTCGAAAAGCCCCGCACCGATTTTGGCTGGCGGATTCTTTTTCTCATCGGCATCGCGCTGGGTGGTTTCAGCATGGCGAGCAGCATGGGCGGCTTTGCAGCAGCAACGACGGCGGATATGACCCAGCTGATCATTGCCGGCCTTCTGGTCGGCTATGGCACGCGGCTGGGCGGCGGTTGCACCAGCGGCCACGGCATCTGCGGCCTCGCCCGCTTTTCACCGCGCTCGCTGGTAGCGGTCCTGGTGTTCATGGCTGTGGCGATGCTCACGACCTTTGTCATGCGCCATATCGTGGGGAGCTGATCGATGTTCGTGCGCCTTCTCGTTGGTTCTTTCGCGGGCACGATCTTCGGTGCCGGTCTCGTGCTCTCCGGCATGGCCAATCCGATGAAGGTCCTTGGCTTCCTGGACCTTGCGGCAATCGCAACGGGCGGCTGGGATCCGAGCCTTGCCTTCGTGATGGCAGGGGCTCTCCTGGTCGCGGTTCCCGGCTTTGCGCTGCTGCGGCTCCGCGCCAAGCCCTTCGCTGCAGAAAGCTTTCAGCTGCCGGCGCCAAAGCCCATCGATCGCCGGCTGATCGGGGGTGCGGCTCTTTTTGGTGTCGGCTGGGGCCTTGCTGGCATCTGCCCGGGGCCAGCAATGGTCCTGCTGGCTCTTGGCGGTGGGCCAGGCTGGATCTTCTTTGCAGCGATGCTGGCCGGGATGGGCCTGTTCGCCCTGCAGGGGCGCCGGCGGTCTTAGGCCGCGCGAATGGTGGCGAGGAAGCGGCTCACTTCGGCCGTCAGCGTTTCCGCCTGGCGGGACAGTTCGCGGGCGGCCCCCAGCACTTCGCCGGCGGCACTGCCGGTGTCGCTTGCGGCCTGATTGACCTCGACAATGTTGCTCGAAACGGCGCTGGTGCCTTCGGCGGCCTGCTGTACGTTCCTGGAAATCTCCAGCGTTGCCGCACTCTGCTCCTCGACCGCAGAGGCGATGCTGGCGGTGATGCCGCTGATCGATTTGATGGTATCGCCGATGCCGGAGATGGCACGCACCGAACCTTGTGTGGCCGACTGGATGCCCGACACATGTTCGGTGATTTCTTCCGTGGCCTTGGCGGTCTGACCGGCGAGGTTCTTCACCTCCGACGCCACCACCGCAAAGCCGCGGCCGGCTTCACCCGCCCGCGCCGCTTCGATCGTGGCGTTCAAGGCGAGGAGATTGGTCTGGCCGGCAATATCGCTGATGAGGCGCACGACATCGCCGATCTTCTGGGCGGCCTGGGCCAGCGTTTCAACCTCGCGGTTGGTGCGCTCGGCTTCCGAGACCGCCTCGCTGGTGATGCTGTTGGACTGCGCCACCTGGCGGGCGATTTCCTGCACGGAGGTAGTCAGTTCCTCGGCCGCCGCCGCCACGGTCTGCACATTGGTCGATGCTTCTTCCGAGGCCGAAGCGACGATGGTGGACTGCCTGGCCGTGCGCTCGGCGGTGATCGACATTGATTCCGCTGCTGCCTGCAATTCGGTGGCGGCGGAGGAGACGACCTTGATGATCGAGCCCACGGCGGCCTCAAAATCGCTGGCCATCTGCAGCATGCCGGCACGCCGCTCGGAGGCGGCATGCTCCTTGGCGCGCTCCTGCTCAATGCGCAGACGCTCGCTTTCAATCATGCTTTCCTTGAACACGTTGACCGACTTGGCCATGTCGCCGATCTCGTCTTTTCGCGTCTGTCCCGTCACCGGAACGCTGGTATCGCCGCTGGAAAGACGCTTCATGACGGTGGTCATGGCGCGGACCGGCGTGGCGATCGCGCGGGCACTAAGGACGGCAAGGCCCAGCGCGACGACAATGGCAATACCGGCAATGACCAGGGTCATCAGGCTGCTTTGCTGGCCGACAGCGTGGAACGTCTCGTTCCCGGCCGTCGCTTCGTCGTCCATGGCCTTGCGCTCTTCAAGGAGGCTTTCCGACAGCTTCTCGGCCGCGGCGTCAATCTTGTCGTCGAGGAGGCGCACCTTCTCGTCCACGGCGGCCGCCGACTGCAATGCCGGCAGCATTTCCGCCTCGAACAATTTCACCATTTCCTGATAGGCAGCGCGACTCTCGGCCAGCAACGCCTTTTCACCCTCGGTAACGGCATAGCTCTCGATCATCTGCAGTTCTGCGTCGGCCACGCTCTTTTTTTCCGCCCAGCTCTTGGCGGTGGCCTCGAAGTCGCGGTTGATCACTGCATCGGTGACCACTTTGTAAAGTTCTCCGCCCAGGCTGGAAGCTTCCGTCGTCTTGATCGCATGCTCCGCGAGGACATCGCCTTCATCCTGCAGCTGCCGCAGATGGCTGATGGTCCAATAGCCGAGCACGGCAATCACCAGCATCAAGGTGATGTTGGCAATCGATCCACTGACCAGTTTTCCGGTGATGGACATCGATGCTTCCCTAGGTGAGAGACGACATACACGGCCGTCCCGGTAGGGCTTTGGCCGCATCCGACTAAAGTACGATTTTGAGGAAAAGACCTTAAGAAATCGTGTAAACACCATCAAAGATTAGGCTTTTACCCCTTTTGCATCACAAATTGCCCGCGAACGGGCCTGGAGTTTTGCCATGTTTTACGAGCCACGCCTGCGCAACAGCGGGTTGCAGATCGACCCCTTGAAGGCCTTGGTGGTGCCCCGCCCGATCGGTTGGGTCAGCAGCGTCGACCTTGATGGCAAGGTCAATCTGGCGCCGTTCAGCTTCTTCAATCTGGTGGCGGATTCGCCGCCCATCGTTTGTTTTGCCCCCAACGGCACCAAGCCCGACGGTGCCATCAAGGATTCGAGGCGTAATGTCGAGGCGGTGGGCGCCTTTGTCGTCAACCTTGCCACCTGGGACCTCCGGGAGGCGATGAACGCCACCTCTGCCTCGCTGCCGGCCGGGACCGATGAGGCCGATGTGGCGGGGCTGGAGATGGTGCCGTCGAAGATCGTGGCGCCGCCTCGCGTCGCCGCCTCACCGGTGGCGCTGGAATGCCGCTATCTGCAGACCGTCATGCTGCCCAGCCTCGATCCCGACGAGCCCAACAGTGTCATCTTCGGCGACGTGGTCGGCATTCATATTGCCGATCACCTGATCGAAAACGGCCGTGTCGACATCACGCGGGCCAAGCCGATCGCCCGCATGGGCTATTCACTCTATGCCGTGGTGGAGCAGGCTTTCGCCATGAAGCGGCCGCAATAGAGGCGATCACCAGGCCAGATAAGGCAAGGCAAAGTCCGGCTGCGGGCCGCCGGCGGCGAGGCGTGCCAGCGCATCCTGGTCGAGGATTGTTCCTTCCAGCAGGACGCTGTGGTGGATGCCGCCGGCAATGAGCAGGGATTTGGCGCCGATACCCTTGGCGCCGGCCACATCCGTGCGCAGGGCATCGCCAACGCCCAGCAGGCGCTGCGGGTCGGTGATGTTGAAATCCTGCAGCACCTTGCGATAGATGCCGGGATAGGGCTTGCCCTCGATGATGATCTGGCCACCCAGGGCGGCATAGCTTTCAGCGATGGCCCCGGCGCAGATCTCGGCGATGCCGCCGCGATGGACGACGAGGTCCGGGTTGGCGCAGATCAGCGGCAGTGCCCGCGCCCGTGCGGCCTGGAGGAGACCTGCAAAATCCGCGACCGTGTCATTGGGGCTTTCAACGCCGATGGTGAGAACAAAATCGGCGCGGGCGATGTCATTGACGATGGCTAGGTCAAGCCCGTCGGTGAAGGTGCGGTCCTGCGCACCGATGATCTGATAGGCGTTGCGGCCGAGGGCTGCATAGGCCGGCTGATCTTTCCTTGCAATATGGTTCCAGACTTCCTCGCCGGAGGTATAGAAGCCGGCATAAAGATCGTCGGCGATACCCATTTCCCGGAGGCGCGGCCGCACGGTTTCGACACGGCGCGGCGCGTTGGAGACCAGGGCCACCTTGACGCCGCACTTCTTCAATTGGTGCAAGGCATCGAGGGCAGCCGGATAGACGGTGATGCCGTCATGCATGCAGCCCCACAGATCCATGACGATAAGGTCAATGTCGGCGACGATGGCACTAAGGCCATTTGGAAAGCTGGTCATGATGGCTGAATTCTCTTAGTGAATGGCGGTGGTCTCGGCCCGCGCGATGCGCGGTTCGCCGAACAGATAGCCCTGGCCGAAATCGAGATGCATGTCGAGAAGCTCGAGCAACGTCGCCTCGGATTCGATGTGGTCGGCAATGAGGTCGATGGCGAAGGAATCCAGCATGCGCTTGAATTCCTGCGGATCGTCGCCGAGCGCACCGGCCCGCGCGGCGGCGATCAGCCGTTCAGCTTCGATCTTCATGAAGCGGAAATGATGGCTGGAAAGCTGCTGCGGGTTGATGTCGAAATGCGTGACCTGATCGAGCGAGAAGCGATAGCCCAATTGCGCGAGGCGATCGAGGTCGCGGAACAGCGATTCGTCGGCCATTTCCATCGTGCGCTGCGAAAATTCGAACACGATGGCGGGGGCGAGCTCCGCGTTCTGCGCCATGAGATTGATGAATTCGTGGAAGAAGGTGCGATCGGCCCAGGTGTGATGCGAGATGTTGAGAAAGAAGCCGACGCTGGCATTCGATTTCCGGATCCGGCGCAAGGTCTGGATGCAGCGGAACAGCTGCATGTTGTCGATCGCCGTCACCAGCCCGTGCCGTTCGGCAAGGTCGAGATATTGTTCCGGTGTCAACACGCGGCCGTCGCTGATGCGCACGCGCGAGAAGCATTCGAAATAGCGGCGCTTGCGCTGCGGCAAGGTCACCACCGGCTGCAGCGCCAGCTCAACGCCGTTCTCGCGCAATCCGTCGCGCAGCGCATCCAGGATTTCGTCTTCCGCCAGATCATAGGCGATGGGCGGCATCGGCAGGCTGGCGCTGCCAGTGGTTGGCCCAGTGGTTGGCCCCATGGTTGGTGCTGAGGTTGGTGCTACCGAAGGGGCCGGGGAAGATATTGGCGCCGCTGCTGCGGGCATGGCTCCGATCGGCTGGTCGAGCGGCACGATCCTGGGCGCCGGTGCCTTGACGGGCTGCAGCTTCGCCATCGATTTGGCGCCGGCATTTTTGCCGGTACCATCCTTGACACCATCCTTGGCGCCGGTCCGCGCCGTGTAAAGCTGCTCGATCAGATTCTGCAGCACCTTTACTTCGTTGACGACGTCGCCGACATCCTGTTGCGGCGACGAGGCGAGGTTGGCGAGTGTCGCACGCAATTGCAGCATGTCGTCTTCAAGCTTGCGCTGGTCCCGGAGGATATCGCCCAGCATGCGGTTGAGCTCGGCCATCGAGCGCGCCTGCACCCGGCTGCGGCCCTGGTTGAGCGCGGTCTGGTGGAGGAGGCCACCCACCATGATCACGAAGCCGCCGGCGATGGCGCCCAGGATATGCGAGACGTTGGGCAGGAATTCGGGCAGCCAGAAGGCGAGGACAACCGCACCCAGCGAATAAAGCAGGAAGATGAGGAAATGCGCGCGCGCGGTCATGATGCTAGCACTAGCCCGTACGTGGTTAAGAGGATGTTAAGATAGCGGGTCTTGCCAAGATAGCTGGTCCTTGGGGTGCCATCACCGGTGATCTGCACCGATGGCATCCGTCACGCGCGAAAACCCGTCTGCGGCCAGCAAGGGTGCCAAGCCGGCAACGACGCGCGTAGCGAGGCCCGGGCCCTCATAGACCATGGCGGAATAAAGCTGCACCAGAGATGCCCCGGCGCGAATCTTGGCGTAGGCATCCGCGGCTGTCGCCACGCCGCCCACGCCGATCAAGGGCAGCTTGCCGCCGGTGAGCCGATACATGCGGCCCAGAAGAGCGGTGGCGGGGGCCAGCAAGGGTGCCCCGGAGAGGCCGCCGGCTTCCTGCGCCAGCCGGGCATCCAGAGCCGCCGGACGTGCGATGGTCGTGTTGCTGATGATGAGGCCGTCGAGCCCATGCTCGAGGGCGACGCTGGCGATGTCCGCCTGGTCCTCGTCGGTGAGGTCGGGAGCAATCTTCAGCAACAAAGGCGGCCGGCTTGAAAGCTGGTCCCGCGCTGCCCGGGTACGATCGATGAGGGCTGCCAGCGGTTCCTTGCCTTGCAGCGCACGAAGGCCCGGCGTGTTGGGCGAGGAGACGTTGATGACGAGGTAATCGGCCAAGGGGCCGAGCTTTGCCACGCCCAGTTCGTAATCGGCAGCGGCATCAACCGTATCCTTGTTCTTGCCAAGATTGACGCCGACGATTCCGGCGATCCCGGCCCTGCGGTCGCGCGCGACGAGGCGCGCCGCCACGGCTTCCATGCCGTCATTGTTGAAGCCCATGCGGTTGATGACCGCGCGGTCCGCTATCAGGCGAAACAAGCGCGGGCGTGGATTGCCGGCCTGTGGCCGGGGGGTGACGCTGCCGATCTCGACAAAGCCGAACCCCAGGCCCAAGGCGCCGCGATAGCATTCCGCATTCTTGTCGAAGCCCGCGGCAAGACCGATCGGGTTAGGGAAATCCAACTGCCACAGGGTTTGTTGCAATTGCGGGCTCGATGCGCGCGCTGGTGTGCCGCCGAACAGACTGAGGGCGAACGGGCTGAGGCCGAGCAGGCGCACCGCCAGGCGATGGGCATCTTCCGCGTCGCGCGAAAACAGGATGGGCCGGAGAAGCCGATAGAGTTGATCGATGAAGGCCATGATGCCGAAAACCTGGATGGTCAGAGATGCCGGTACCGAGGGGAGGGGCCCCGCGCAGTCACCCGAGCTACAGGCTCCAGCCGGAATGGACAAGAGCCAGCCCCCAAATCACCGGCAGATTGCCCGGTAAGTCATTGGGGCAAGTCATTGGGGAATCCCTGTTGACCCGCAGCAACCTGCCCCACCGTTCATATAACCTGGGCGCTTTGATAGCTAGTCGATACGAATGACCTGAAATAATGGACGCAATTACTGCCGTAATTCTGTCTTCATCTCAACATTCGGCATTCATTCTCATTTTCATTGAGAACTGTTCTGATCTAATTATTTGTAAATGAGAGGTTCTTTCCTTGGGTTTCCTGCGCTAAAATGATTACTGTCATCGCTAGGAACGCATGGTCTTCGGGGGGAGATTATGCACCGGCGGAACATGGTCCTGGATCAGGAATGATTCAGGTCTCTTCGGATAGATAAAGGAGACGCTTCGTCCTGGGGCTGCGGCAAGCGCGTCGTATTGGCTTGAATTTTAGGAGAAGCGATCGTGTCAGTTCCCATGTTGCAGCATGCCGATGTCTGGCGTGGTATCGATAAACTCGCTGCCAAGCACGGTCTCTCGGCCTCGGGTCTCGCGCGTCGCGCCGGCTTGGACCCGACCGCCTTCAATCCCTCGAAGCGCATCACCCGCGAAGGCCGCCCGCGCTGGCCCAGCACTGAATCTCTGTCCAAGATTCTCACCGTCACCGGCGAGCCTTTCGTTGATTTCGTGCTGCTGACCGGTGCCGGCGGTGGTGAAGCCCTGGGCAACGGCCATGGCGGTGCCAGTGGCTTCGACCAGCCTGTGAGCGGCGGACGCGTCATCCCCAAGCCGCAAGCCCGCACCATTCCGGTCATTGCGCTGGAACGGCTTGCCGTCGGCGATTGCTTTGACAGTGCCGGTGTTCCCGTGGGCGCTGGCTGGGGGCATCTCGATTTTGCCGGCACCGTCGGCCGCGAAACCTTCGGCGTCGAAATCAGCGGCAGCGATTTGGACCCGGTCTATCGCGACGGCGATACGCTGGTGGTATCGCGCTCGGCGGAGATCCGCCGCGGCGACCGGATCATCATCGGCACCAGTGCGGGGACGGCCCTCGTCCGCAAGGTCGTGCGCCATGACGCCGACGGCTATTACGTCGAGGCGATCCGCCAGGCCAGCCAGCCGCAATTCGTGCCCCAGGACCAGGTCCGGTTTGCCGCCCGCATTCTCTGGGTCAGCCAGTAAGCGCCCGCGCGATCATCAGACGAGACAAAATGTGACGGGCGCCCCTTGCCCAAAGGATGCTTGATTCCCATATATGTTCCTGATATGTTCTCATGGAACACGACAGGAGCAAGGTCATGGCGCGGAACGCCGGCAGCGACCAGCAGACGATCAGCGAAGATGGCCAGGTTCAGGCTGCCTTCGATTTCATGCCGCAGGAAATGCGCCACCGGCTGCGGTTCGGCGACGTGTTGCGGGCCGGCCGCGCCGATTTGCGCAACCAATCCTGGATGATCGACCGGCAGGTCGTGGGCATTGGCTCGCGCATCGCCGCCGCGCGCCTGCGCGAGATCCTGCGGCCCGCTTCGGACTATGGGGCCGCAGCTTATGAGGCCACAGCTTATGAGGCCGCAGCTTATGAGGCCTCTGAGGCAGGCATGGACTCGTCCCATCAGATGGCGCGGGAGGCATCACAGGATCTGGCGCAGCAGCGCGAGATCCTGCGCGAGATCGGCACGGCGGTGTTTTACTTCCGTGATGAAGAGGAAACACCCGCCGACATCGCCGTTCAATCGCAGCGCCTGCACCCGCGGCCCTTGCCGGCGCGCTACTATGGCGCACCGCCGCAACAGGCCGGCGCCGGCTCGCAGCCGGACCCTTGCCTGTCTCAGCGCAAGATTGCCTAACCGGAATTACCTGACCGGAAGAATATCTGACCGCAAGAGGGGCTGAGCTGCCGCGCGCCTGCGACGCGTTGCGGTGGGCTGCAAATCGACTGATGCGCGCAGCGTGCAGCGCGGATTGTCGCAGCTGCGGCATGCCACGGACCTTGACGTGCCGGGAAGAAGCGTCCTAGCGTTTCACTCTGGTATCCGATGATCCCCCAAGAGGCGCCGACGGCGCGGGCGGGATCCTCCAGAGAGTGAGGCTCGCCATGGAACAGTGGCATTTCGTTGACGGCAAATGGGTGACCGGCAATCCGCCCTTGATGCGCGCGTTCGATCACGCGACCTGGCTGATGGGTGGCATCTTCGATGGTGCGCGCGCCTTTGACGGTGTCACGCCCGATATCGAACTGCATTGCCGCCGCGCTGTCCGCTCAGCCACCAATGTCGGCCTGCGCTCGCCCTTGTCCGCAGGCGAGATCGAAGAAATCTGCCGCGATGGCATCGCGCGTTTCCCGCGCGGGAGCCATCTCTATATCCGTCCCTTCATGTGGTCCGAAGATGGCTGGATGGCGCCCGATCCCGCCAGCACGCGCATCTGCATCTCCGTCGTGCTGACGCCGATGCCCGAGCCGACCGGCGCCAGCGCCATGATCTCGCGCTTCCGCCGCCCCTCGCCGGAAACGGCACCGACCGACGCGAAGGCCGTCTGCCTCTACGCGCAGGCCGGTCGCGCTTCGGCGGAAGCCCGTGCGCGGGGCATCGACGAAGCGGTGATGCTGGATCCCCTCGGCAATGTCGCGGAATTCGCCTCGGCCAATCTGTGGATCGCCAAGGATGGCTGCGCCATCACGCCGGCCGCCAGCGGCTGCTTCCTCAACGGCATCACGCGCCAGCGCCTCATTCGCCTGTTCAACGCGGCGAAGATTCCAGTCTATGAAAAGACACTGACGCCCAAGGACATTCTGGAAGCGGACGAGCTGTTCTCGTCGGGCAATTTCGGCAAGGTGATGCCGATGAGTTCGATCGAGGATCGCAAGCTGGATATCGGGCCGATCTACCGCCGCGCCCGCGAACTCTACATGGACTTCGCCCACGGCAGCCTGCGCTCGGCAGCGTAGCTCATCAGTTGTTCACGAGTAACGCGTGTTGATTTCTTGAAACGCCGAGCTTGATCGTTCCATACCCCCCTCTCCAACTCTCCCCCTCAAGGGGGGAGAGGATTGCTGCGAGGATGTCGCTACAGCTTGCTTCTCTTTCCCTCCCCCCTTGAGGGGGAGGGTGGGGAGGGGGGTGGTGTGCGACTGGGCTGAATGCCCGATCAGAAAACTAGAGCGTCAAATGGCGGGCGCGGGCGCCGCGTTCGATGGCGGCGGCGACCAGTTTGCCGATCTTCAGTTCGAAGCGGATGAGCTCGAGGAGGCGCGCTTCTTCCTCGGTCATCTTGCTGTCGGCGGCGGCCACATCGCAGGCCAGCGCATAGGCGGTTTCGCGCAGCTTTTCCGGCAGGCCTTCGCTGATCTTCTTCAAGACCGCATCCAGCCCATCCGTCCCGCTCAGCACATCGACGCAGGAGGCAGCTGTCTTGGCGATCTTGGCGCGGTCGTAATCGCGGAACACCGGCAGATGGCCAACCATGTCGCCGATCGACGACATCTCTGCGTCCGACATGTCACGGTCCGCCGCGGCCATTAGCACCATGGTGTAGATGAGCGCGGAATGATGATTGAGAGCAGCCATATTGATCAGATCCTATTTCTTAACGAATGAACAGGCGGGACGCCCGAAATCGCCGGAACAATAGCGGTGGCGGCTCGACCGCTCAACCCCCTGGGGATGACGGCAAAAGTTGAGTGTTTTCAGCGAGAAACGCCGCGGTTTGTTCCAGGACCGCCTTGAGGCCGATGCGCTCGACCGTCACATCCGCCGGAAAGGCGGAGAGCAGGCGCGAGGGCATCGCCTTGTCGAGCAGCACGAAGACCCCGTGATCGTCGGCGCGGCGGATGAGGCGCCCGAACGCCTGCTTGAGCTTGAGGCGGGTCAGCTGGTCCTCATAGGCGCTGCCGCCGAACGCCTGTTTGCGGGCGCGGTGGAGAAGGTCGGGCCGCGGCCAGGGCACGCGGTCGAAGACGATGAGGCGCAGCGCGTTGCCTGGCACATCGACGCCGTCGCGCACAGCGTCCGTCCCCAGCAAACAGGCATCGACATCGCCGCGGAAAATGTCGATGAGCGTCGCATTGTCCATGGCATCGACATGCTGGGCGAGGAGATTGAGCCCGGCACCTTCGATCGCGGGGGCGATGCGTCGGTGCACCTCGCGCAGACGCTGGATCGCGGTGAAGAGGCCCAGGGCACCACCGCGTGCCGCCAGGAACAAGGTGCGATAGGCGGAGGCCACCTGCGCCATGTCGTCCTTGTCGAGATCGGTGACGATGAAGACCCGGGTCTGCTTGGCGTAATCGAAGGGCGAGGGGACACGCAGGCGATAGGCCGGCAAGGGCAGATGATTGGTCCCGGCGCGGACCTCGGCACCCATCCAGGATTGTTCCGAGCCACTGCCATCGGTCAGCGTCGCCGAGGTGACGACGATGCCATGAGCCGGCTTCATCACCGCCTCGGCGAAGGGGCGGGTGGGATCGAGGAAGTGACGGTACATACCGACATCAAGCTCGCGTCCCTCGACGCGCTCCAGGCCGAACCAGTCGACGAACATCGGCGCGTCACTGAGCGGGTCCGGCAGCTGGTTGGTCGCCAATGCCTTGAGCATTGCCCGCCAGGCGCCGATTTCCAGATCGCCGCGCCGCTGCAGCCCGCGCGCCATGGCATCGATGCGTTGGCGCTGTGCGCTCTCCAGATCCTCGGCCTCATCATCCAGGCGCCGCATCAATTTAGCCGCCAGCGCCAGCATCGGTTCCATCAACGCGCTGAGCGCGCGGTCAAGGGCGACACTCGCCAAGGCAACGTCGGGCTCCAATGGCCCGCAGGCGCATTCCAGGCTGTAGCCGCTGCGCGGCGCCGTCGCCCGCGCCAGCACCTGGTGCCGCACGGTGATAAGAAACTTCTCGGCAGCTCCCCCCGACTGATTCCCTGGGGGCAGATTGTCAGCAACGCGCTGCTGCCAGCCTTCGCCGGCCAGTGATTTCGCGGCGGCTAGGACAGCATCGACCAGGCCCGGCATGTCGGGATCGTCGAGAATGAGATCGTCGAGCCGGCGCTTCAAGCCGCGGGCTCGGCTGGAGCGGCCACCTTCTGCGCCCAAGAGCCAGCGCCGCAGGTCCGACATCTCCTGGCCCGTGAGATGTGCTGCGAAGGCGCCATCGGTGGCACTGAACAGATGATGGCCTTCGTCGAACACATAGCGGGTGGGCAGGCGCTGGTCTTCACCGCCACCCATCGCTGCCTGAATCATCACCAGCGCATGATTGGCGATGACGATCTCGGCCTTTTTGGCGCGGCGTGCCGACCGTTCGATGAAGCAGCGCGTATATTGCGGACAGGCGGCATAGATGCATTCGCCGCGGCGGTCGGCGAGCGCGAAGCTGCGATTATGGCCGATGAGGTCCGGCAGCCAGCCGGGAAAATCACCGCCCACCATGTCGCCGTCGCGCGTCTGCATCGCCCAGCGTGCGACGAGGCCGAAGGCGATCGCATCCGTCGGCCGGCCGGCAAGCTGGCCGCCCATTTCGGAGAGATTGAGCAGGCAGAGATAATTCTCGCGCCCTTTGCGGATGACGACCTTCTGTGCCTTCTGTGCCGGGTTGGGATAGAGGCGGTCGAGCTCGCCATCGATCTGGTGCTGCAGATGGCGGGTATAGGTGCTGATCCAGACCGGTCCCTGATTGCGCGCGGCCCAGACGCTGGCTGGTGCGATATAGCCCAACGTCTTGCCGACACCGGTGCCGGCTTCGGCGAGCACCACGTTGGGGGCGCCTTCCTCCGAGCGCGGGATGAAGGCCGGGGTGAGGCCGGCCGCGAAATCGGCTTGTGCCGCGCGCTGCTCGGCGTTGGCGCCGATGAGGTCGGCGAGGCGCCGGCGCGTTTCCTCGGCGGTGATGGGGAGATGATCCGGCTCCGGCGGCGGCGCGCCGTCGGCCCATTCCGGCAAATCGTCCCAAACGCCAATGCCCGGTGCGTTCACCCCACCCTCGGCTTGAAAATCGAGAGCACGCAAAACGAACGGTCCCCATAGCCAGCCCGCCTTGGCCATGGCCCAGGCGAGACCGATGGTGCGGCGACGCTGGCGGCTTTGTGCCGACAGCTCGACCAGCAGCAGCCGTGCGATCTCATGAAGGAGTCTCGCTTCGAGGAGCGGATCGTGATGCGCCGGCACGGTGACGCCCAGTACTTCGGCCATGCCCTTGGGCGTCGGCAGGCAGAAGCTCGCCGGCCGAACAAAGGCGTAGAGCTCGAGGAGGTCGAAGGCCGCAAAGCGCTCGACCTTCAGGCGCCGGGCGGTGGCCGGCGCATGCACCAGCAGCGCCGGCCGCGACCGGCCGGACAGAGCTGCCGTCGGATGGCTCACGCGCTGCGGCGCCGCCTCGGCATGGTCCGCCCATGCCGCTTCGGCATGGAAGGCGACCAGAGCCGGCAGATCGGCAAGCGCCCGGGGACCAAGCGCCTGGGGAACAAGCTTGGGGGGGAGCGGGGAAGATGTACCGGTTTCGTTCATCACGCCGCTTTATGGACCAGCGGCGGGCCGGGATCAATGCAACATGTATTCGTCATCCCCGGGGCAAAGACCCKGGGATCCACGGGTGCTTTGGCGAGTGTGGATGGCCCGGCCATTCTTAGTACAAGAGTGGGCCCGGGCATGACGACTTCGTTAAGGGGATAAAGGGAACTTACGCCGACAGGATGCGGCTGCCGATGGCCCAGGGGCGGTCGAATTGCGGGCGGCCGTAATGATAGCCTTGCAGGTAGTGGACGCCGGCATCGATGAGGACCTTGGCATCGGCTTCGTTCTCAACGAATTCGGCGACGGTCTCCAGGCCGAAGGTGCCGGCAAGGCCCATCAGATTGCGGATGAACAGCTGCTGGTCGACATTGTTGGCAAGGTTGCGCACGAAAGAACCGTCGATCTTGACGAGGTCCACGGTGAGCGCCTTCAAATGCCGGAAGCTGGTGAAGCCGGCACCAAAATCGTCAATGGCGACACGGCAGCCGACATCGCGCACCACGTTCACAAAGCGCGCCGATTCCTCGATGTCATGGAGCGCTGCCGTCTCGGTGATCTCGACAATGAGGCGCGGGGCGATGCCCGGGCTCGACTTCACGGCGGCGATGAGCGCGCGCAGCCAGGATTGATCGGTGGCGGTGAGGCCGGAAATGTTGAGCGACAGCACCGCTGCTGGATCGCGGCGCAGTTCGGCAACCGTCATGTCGAGCACATAACGGTCGAGGAGCCGCGTCATGCCCAATTGTTCGACCACGGGAATGAAGGCGCCGGCAGGCAGGATCTGGCCCTCGAGATCCTTCATGCGAATGAGGCATTCATATTTCGAGACCGTCATGGTCTGGGCGTGGATGATCGGCTGATAGGTGAAGATCAGGCGCTGGTCGCGCATCGCCTGCTGTACCTGGGTCCCGATATCCATGGCGCGCCGGTGCAGCAGGGTCTGCTGTTCCGAGGGGCGATAGACATTGTAGCAGCAGCGACCGGCCTTCTTGGCATAGGTGAGTGCCGATTCCGCCTTGGTCATGACCTCATAGGCGGTGTTCACCAGACCCGGGAACAGGACGCAGCCGACGGAGACCGTGATGGGGATCGACTGGCCGTTGATCTCGATCGCCTGGTCGCGCATCGCCTCGATGATGCGGTCCATGCAATTGACGATGCAATTCTCCGGGCAATTGGTCAGTAGCACGCCGAAGCGATCACCACCCAAACGGCCGATGACATCGCTGGCGCGCAGGGTGCGATCCAGGCGCTGGCCGATCGCCACCAGGACGGCATCGCCGATCTCATAGCCATAGGCGTTGTTGACCATGGCGAGCTTGTCGACGCCGATGACGAGGAAGGCGCCTTCGACCTTGAAGCGGCGGCTGAAGGAGAGCGCCTGTTCCAATTCATCGCGCAGGCGCGCACGGTTGAAATGGCCGGTGAGTTCATCGTAATTGGCGATGCGCTCGAGCCGCGCCTCGTTCTGCTTACGCTGCGTGATAATGCGCATGGCGCCGGACATCGCGACCGGCATGCCATTGGCGTCGATCTCGACCCGGCCGCGATCATGCACCCAGATGACGACGCCCTGGCCGTTGCGCACACGGTATTCGCAATCGTAATTGTCGCCCTGGCTGAAATGGTCGGAGAGCGCTTTGAGGCGCCGCGGCAGATCTTCGGGATGGATGCGGTTGTTGAAGCCATGGCCGCTGGCGATGGCGTTCTCGCCTTCGCCCAGCACTTCCTCGATCTCGCCCGCCCAGATCAGGCGGTCGGAGAGAATGTCCCATTTGTAAAGAATATCGCCCGAAGCGCCGATGGCCGTGCGGACCCAGTCGGGGGTGCCTGTTGGCGTCACAGCCGAGCTGGCATGAGCGGAAACCTGCCCCGTTTCCGGGGTCAGGCCACTCAGTCCTTGCTCGTTCCTCAACGCCGTCACGAGCGCTCCTGTGTCGCCGCCACCCGGTACCATCTGGTGACCCTAGCGCCAGAGTCTAAACAAAGTCCTAAAAGCTGACTGTTCGGTCCTTTTTCGAGGCGAAAGTCGGGCGCCGGGCGGCGAGATACAGGGCGGCTGGGGATGACTTTGTGGATAAGTCCGCCGATCAGGTTGATCATGGTAAATGACTGGTCAATTTGAAGAAATCCGTCTCTTTCACACACGTTGATGTGGCGAGAATCAGGCGGATGCCCCTTGAATCGGCTTGTCCCTAGCTCCAATTTATCTAAAATTCTATCTATTCTTGGGATCCGGGGTAATGCCGGTCGCATTGCGCCCGAATAAGCGTCTGAAGCCGCCGCCGTTACCATCGCTCGATAGTGGGGAAGCCCAAACCGCATGGCCGATATCGGTCGCATTCTGCTCCTGCCGCCGCCGGCCGTCCCAGGCCGGAACGCGCCCGCGCGCGTGGGGGCAGGGCGGGATGAAGCGGGGGCCAGCGCCGGATCCGGTGACGAGCAGGGAATCGCCACCAGGGTCGACGAGACCGCCGATTCAACCAGCAATGCCCGGAACAAGCAGTTCCGCTTCCGCGTGGTGGATGGCGGGCGCAGCGATTCGCTCGGCAATGCGGAAGTGCCGGCCCGCACAGACCCCAATGCCACGGACCAGAATGCAACGGCTGCCCGCGATGCCCTTGGCTTTCAGGCCGCCGGCAACCGCGGCACCGCCAGCGGCAACGGTAAGGGCGGTGTGCCGCTCGGCACGCCGACGGCGACCTTCCTTGCGCAATTGATCGCCCAGGAGCAGTTGCCCCAGGGTCTTTACGACCCGCCGGTGAAGGCTGCCGACCGCGCCTATCGCCAGGCCGGCGGCGAACCGGCACTCACCGACGGCGGCACGGCGACCGCGCATTTCCGTATCGCCGTATAACCGGCACGGTCGCCGCCCAGGAAGTGGCGGCATAAATAATTGCGGATATAGGGCTGCGTTCTTTAAGCTCCGGCCGGCATGACACCCTTTGGACAAAAATTGCGCGACCTGCGGCAGGTACAAGGCCGGCAGCTCAAGGACATGGCCAAGGCCCTGAAGGTCAGCTCGGCCTATCTTTCCGCCCTGGAACATGGCCACCGCGCGCGGCCCAAGACCGGCTTCGTGCAGCAGGTGGCGGCCTTCTTCAACCTTGCCTGGGAAGAGGTCGACGAACTTCAATCCCTCGCTGATCTCTCCGATCCCAAGATCACGATCGACACTGGCGGCCTCTCGCCACTCGCCACCGAACTCGCCAACCGCCTCGCCAAGCGCATCGGCGATCTCGACGCGACCGCCCTGGCAGCGCTCAACGAGCAACTGAAGCCGAAATAGCCGCGCATTGCCCAGCACCTCAAGATGATTCAGCATGGCGCTGAAACGCCCGAGTCGGGGCGATCTGCACTGAAGGAATGACAATGGCTGCGGAACGAACAACCGGATGGGCGCAGGCCACGGGTGTCTATTTCACCTCGCACCAGCTGATCATTCTGGTCATGGGCTTTGCCAGCGGCCTGCCCTTGCTGCTGACACTCTCGACATTGTCCTTCTGGCTCTCGAAGCTCGGCGTCGACAAGACCACCATCGGCCTTTTTGCGTTGGTCGGTGCGCCCTATACATTCAAATTCGCCTGGTCGCCCATCATCGATCAGGCGCCGATCCCGGTGCTGACAAAATTTCTGGGGCGGCGCAAAAGCTGGCTGCTGGTTCTGCAGATCGCCCTCGCCGCGGCGATCTTCGGCATGGGCCAGACGGACCCGGTGGCGGCGCCCACGGCGACAGCCATGATGACCATCCTGGTAGCCTTCTTTGCAGCCAGCCAGGACATTGTCATCGACGCCTATCGTATAGAATTGCTGGACGATGAAGAACAAGCGGCGGGTGCGGGTACAACGCAGGTCGGCTACCGTATCGGCATGCTACTGGCCGGCGCTGGTGCCGTGGCCATGTCGGATTTCATCGCCTGGCCAATCATTTTCGCAATCCTCGCCGGCGCTATGCTGCTCTGCGCGATCACAACGCTATTTATTCCGGAGCCGAAGGCCGGCGTGGCCAAAGCCGAAAAGCATGCCCATTATCTCGATTGGATCAAGGACGCCGTCATTCGTCCGTTTGCCGATTTCATCGGTCGGCGCGGCTGGGTCGTTATTCTGCTGTTCATCCTGTTCTATAAATTCGGCGACGCTTTCGGCGGCACCATGGCGACGCCGTTCTATAACGAGCTTGGCTTTACCGGGACCGAAATCGCCGCGATGTCCAAAGTCTACGGCCTCATCGCCTCCTTGGTCGGTGGCGTTCTGGGCGGCCTCGTTGTTGCGCGCATTGGCCTGTTCAAGACCCTGTTGATCGGTGGTGTGTTGCAGGCGATCACCAATTTGCTGTTCAGCTATCTCGCAATGAAAGGCAACAATCTGTTGTGGCTGGGTGTTGCCATCACAGCCGACAATCTTGCCGGTGGGATCGCCGCAGCGGCCTTCGTGGCCTATCTTTCCGGCCTCTGCAATGTCGCCTTCACTGCCACACAATATGCCTTGCTGACTTCGTTTATGGCGCAGGGTCGCACCGTCATGTCGAGCGGCAGCGGCTGGCTTGCCGATCACATGAATTGGATCGACTTCTGGGCACTCACCGCACTGATGGCAGTTCCCGGTCTGCTGCTTCTGCTGTGGATTGCACGGCTTTATCCGCATGGCCTGACATCTAAACAGCAATGACCACCGCCAAGCCCATCGTCGCCATCACCTATTGCACGCAATGCCGCTGGCTGTTGCGGGCTGGCTGGTCGGCGCAGGAGCTCCTGGTGACATTTGAGGATGAGTTGGGCGGTGTCACGCTCATCCCCGGCACCGGCGGTGTGTTCGATGTGACGGTGGATGGCCGGCTCGTCTGGTCGCGCAAGGCCGAGGGACGTTTCCCCGAGATGAAGGAGCTGAAGCAGCGCATCCGCGATGTCATCGCTCCGGAGCGGGACCTGGGGCATTCGGATTACAAGCCGGCATAAGTCTGTGACCTGTCAGCTCGCTGACGGGCCGCTGACAATGTCGTGACCGGAATTCCCTGAATTTTCATAGCGCTGCCCCATTTCCGCCCCGATTGAGGGCGACTCTCCGACCCGTCGCAAGACAGCAGAGAATCGCGTCCAGAGAGAAGGGGAAATCCCATGCCGCTACTTCGCCAAACTTTCTATTTCCTGCGCCATGGCGAAACCGATTGGAACCGCATCGGTCTCGTGCAGGGGCAGGTCAACATGCCGCTGAACGGCACCGGCCTCGCTCAGGCGCGGGCGGCCCGCGATGTATTGGCCCACCAGGGTATCGGCACCATCTGCACCAGCCCCCTCGACCGCGCCTCTCTCACTGCTGACATCATCGCGGCCGGCCTCCACGTGCCGGTGGTCGAGATCGACAATCTCCGGGAATGCGATTTCGGTGCCCGCGAAGGCCATCCCAAGGGCGCCTGGTACGATGCCTGGCGGAACGGCGACACGCCAAGGGGGGCCGAGCGCTTCAGCCATTTCATGGAACGCGCCCTTGATGGCATCAACGAGGCGCTGCAATGCCCCGGCCCGGTCCTCATCGTCGCCCATGGCGGCATCTACTGGGCAATCGAGCGCTTTGCCGGCATCGCGCGGCGCGACCGCATTCCCAATGGCGTGCCCCTGTTCCACGCCCCGCCACCCAAGCCCCTCCTGCCCTGGCACCGGCAGCGCATCGACGGGTTCGCTGCGGCCTAAAAGATAGATATTTATCAATAAGATATTGTCAACGGCACCACAAACCCTCTCCCCTCGCGGGAGAGGGTAGGGAGAGGGGGTCTATCAGCGAGCCTGGTCCATCCACCCCCTCACCCCGGCCCTCTCCCGCGAGGGGAGAGGGGGAAGTAGGGGTGCCCTGCATTCCTGGCAGGCCCCGCAATCTTGCACCTCGCCCCCTCGCGTGACATAACAACCGCCGCCTGTTCCGGCCGCTGCCGGAGCGCCTGAAATAAGTTGGCGGACCATGGACAAATTCACACAGTTGAGCGGGATCGCGGCGCCGTTGCCGATCCGCAATGTCGACACCGACATGATCATCCCGAAACAGTTCTTGAAGACCATCAAGCGCACGGGTCTGGGGAAGAACCTGTTCGACGAGATGCGCTATACGCCCGATGGCAAAGAGATTCCGGATTTCGTGCTCAACAAGCCGCAATACCGGCAGGCGAAGATCCTGGTGACCGGCGACAATTTCGGCTGCGGCTCGTCCCGCGAGCATGCCCCCTGGGCGCTCGCCGATTTCGGCATCCGCTGCATTATCGCCACGAGCTTTGCCGACATTTTCTATAACAACTGCTTTAAGAACGGCATCCTGCCGATCAAGCTCTCCAAGGAAGACGTGGCGAAGCTCATGGATGACGCCGAGCGCGGCGCCAATGCCGTCGTCTCCATCGATCTCGATGCCCAGGAGATCAAGGGCCCGGATGGCGGCACGCTCAAGTTCGAGGTCGATGCCTTCCGCAAGCACTGCCTGCTCAACGGTCTCGACGACATCGCTTTGACGCTTGAGAAGAAGTCGTCCATGGACAGTTTCGAGACGAAGAACAAACTCAGCCAGCCTTGGCTGTGGAACTGACTTAGGTTCCCCTCACCCCGACCCTCTCCCCGCTATCGCGGGGCGAGGGAGTTCCGAGCGAGTTCGCTATGAGCCCCTCGCCCCAACGGGGAGAGGGGTTGGGGTGAGGGGGCTTTCTCCCGCCCCCAAACCTCCACCAACCGCACATTCCGCGAGAAAACACATGTCCAGCAATTCGAAGAAGATCCTGATCCTGGCCGGCGACGGCATCGGCCCCGAAGTCATGGGCGAAGTGAAGCGTACGCTCGGCTGGTTCGAGAAGCGGCGTGGTTCCGGTTTCGAGACGGAAGACGGTCTGGTCGGCGGCTGCGCCTATGACAAGTACAAGACGCCCTTGACCGACGAGACGATGCAGAAGGCGATCGATGCCGATGCGGTGCTCCTCGGTGCAGTCGGCGGTCCGAAGTGGGACAATCTGCCCTTTGCCGACAAGCCGGAACGGGGCCTGCTGCGTCTCCGGAAGGACATGGCGCTCTTTGCCAATCTGCGTCCGGCCCTGGTGTTCGATGCGCTGGCCGAAGCCTCGTCATTGAAGACCGACCTGGTCAAGGGCCTCGACATCATGATCGTGCGCGAGCTCACCGGCGGTGTCTATTTCGGTTCGCCCCGCGGCATCGAGACCCTGCCCAATGGCGAACGTCGCGGTGTCAACACCCAGGTCTATACGACCAGCGAAATCCAGCGCGTGGCGCGCGTGGCGTTCGAGCTCGCCCGCAAGCGCAACAACAAGCTGTGTTCGGTCGAGAAGGCCAATGTCATGGAATCGGGCGTGTTGTGGCGGGAAGAAGTGCAGAAGCTCGGCGACACCGAATATAAGGACGTGCAGCTTTCCCATATGTATGCCGATAACTGCGCCATGCAGCTGGTGCGCCAGCCCAAGCAGTTCGACGTCATCGTCACCGACAATCTCTTTGGCGACCTGCTCTCCGATTGCGCGGCGATGCTCACCGGGTCCTTAGGGATGCTGCCCTCGGCCTCGCTCGGTGCCGCAGATGCCGGCGGCAAACGGAAGGCGCTCTACGAGCCGGTCCATGGCTCGGCGCCGGACATCGCAGGCCAAGGCAAGGCCAACCCCTTGGCCTGCCTGCTCTCGCTCTCGATGATGCTGCGCTATTCGTTCAACCAGGATGAGGATGCGGACCTCCTCGACAAGGCCGCGAACAATGTCGTGGCCAAGGGCTTCCGCACCGGCGACATCATGGCACCCGGCTGCACCTTGGTCTCGACCACGCAGATGGGCGACGAGATCCTCAAGGAACTCGACCGCCTCGGCGCCTGATCGGCCGCGATATTTCTGCAGACACGCCGGGAAGCATCGCTTTCCCGGCGTTTTTGTATCCGCTTGCCACTGCGCAGCAGGCGCCGCATCATCTTGCGCCATGGGAACATTCGCCCCATCTATCTGTTAAGAGAGATAGAATTCCTGTCGGGATTGATCCAGGTCAACCGCCACCGCGTTTGCCCGCGCCACACTATCCGCCGATCTCCGTAACCAATTGGGAGTTTGTGCCATGGCCATCAGACATATCCTCGTTCCCCTGTTCGGCTATGACGGCGACCGCACGTCGCTCGATGCGGCCCTGGTGGTGGCGAAGCGCCACGGTGCCCATATCGCCGCTCTCCATGTCGAAACCGATCCCTTGGAGCAGACGCCGCTCATGGTCGATGTCGGCGTCGCCATCACGGAACTGGTCGAGGCCGCCGAGCGCCACGCCGCGCACCGTGCCAAGAATGCCGCCAAGACCTTTGCCGACTGGCAAGGTGCAACCAATACCACGATCGACCCGGCACCTACCGTGCATCCCGCCGTCACCACCGCTTTCACCAATGTGAAGGGCAATGAGGAAGACCTCATCGGCCGCTTCGGGCGCCTGACCGATCTCGTGGTCCTGGCGCGCCCGAAGAAGAACGAGGCCGCCGATCTCATTGCGGTGCGCATCGAAGATGTGTTGTTTGGCGCCGGCCGGCCGGTGCTCCTGGTTCCCAACGGTATTTCTGCCGATGCCCTGGCGCATCTCGAGGACGGACCGGCGCTCGTCGCCTGGAATGGCAGCATCGAGGCGACACGCGCCGTCACAGCCGGCCTCAGCCTCATCAAGGCGATGGGCAAGGTGCGGGTGATTTCCATCAAGGAAGGCAAGCGCGAAGGCCATCCGGCCACCGACCTCACTCATTTCCTGGCCTGGCATGGTGTTGCGGCCAGCGTCGGCGAGCCGCCCACGGATGGGCACAAGGCGACGGCCGAACATTTCCTCCAGGCCGCGCGCGACGCCAAGGCGACCCTCATCGTCATGGGCGCCTATAGCCATGGCAGGCTCCGGCAGCTAGTCTTGGGCGGCGTCACCAGCCATATGATCGATGCTGCGGATATTCCGGTGCTGATGGCGCATTGATGGAAAGGCGACCATGCGCGGGGGCCTGGGTCTTATCGTTCTGCTAACCGTCCTGGCAGGCCCATCCGGCTTGGCCATGGCCGCCGGCTGCCCCTGCCCGAAATCGCAGATGGTCGAGCTCTACGGGTCGGTTTCCATGTTCCCCAACCAGTTGCCGGGGCCAAGGCTGCATCAGCCTACCCGGAAACAGCCGCTACCCGTCTCGATGACGGCACCGCCCAGCATGGCCGAGGTGGCGAGGTCCCTGAAGACCCCCGCCACCGACCGGGTAGCCAATCCGCTGCTCTGGGACCCGCTGTTCATCGAGAAATAAAGTTGCGCGCCACGCCTGTCCGGCCGGTGTGGCGGCAAAGCCTCTCGACAAGTTGCCGCTCTGCGGTATAAATGGCCCATTTCCGGCGGGAGAAGCTCGCCGGCTTTCAGGATGACGGCGATGCGCTTTGGTGCGGATCAGATGGCGATGAAGACGGACCGGGCGGCGCTGCCGACCGCGGCTGGCTTTGTCATGACCGTCGCCACCACCGCCACCAAAACCACCGGCAAAAAGACCACCAAGAAAACTGCTTGGGGTTGAGACGCGGCCATTTGGGTTCCATCCCAGAACAAAGGCCGCATCCCGATGCGGCCTTTTTGTTTTTGGGCGTTTTGTAGATCGGCGTTGCTGCCCTTTGGTGGGGCGCCATAGCGAGAGAGAAGTGAGGATATCATGGGTTATCGCGTAGCCGTGGTTGGCGCCACGGGCAATGTCGGGCGGGAAATGCTGCAAATCCTGTCCCAGCGCCAGTTCCCCGTCGATGAAGTCATCGCCCTGGCCTCCGAACGGTCGGCCGGCGCCGAAGTCTCGTTCGGCGAGGATGAAGTGTTGAAGGTCCGCCCCCTCGACACGTTCGATTTCAAGGGCACCGACATCGTCCTCTCTTCGGCTGGCGCCAAGATCTCGGCCGCCTTCGCGCCGAAGGCCGCCGCCGCCGGTGCCGTCATCATCGACAATACCAGCCATTTCCGCATGGACCCGGATGTGCCCCTGGTGGTGCCGGAAGTGAATCCGCAGGCGATCGCCGGCTATAAGAAGAAGGGCATCATCGCCAATCCCAATTGCTCGACCATCCAGATGGTGGTGGCGCTGAAGCCGCTCCATGACATCGCCAAGATCACGCGCGTGGTCGTTGCCACCTACCAGTCGGTGTCGGGTGCCGGCAAGGAAGGCATGGACGAACTCTTCAACCAGACGCGCGGCGTCTATATGAACCAGTCGCCCGAGCGCACGAAGTTCACCAAGCAGATCGCCTTCAACGTGATCCCGCATATCGATGTCTTCATGCAGGACGGGTTCACCAAGGAAGAATGGAAGATGACGGTCGAGACCAAGAAGATCCTCGACCCCAACATCCAGGTCGTCGCCACCTGCGTGCGCGTGCCGGTGTTCATCGCGCATTCGGAAGCGGTGCATATCGAGTTCGAAAACGAGATGAGTGTCGAAGCCGCCCGTGCCGCCCTGCGCGGTGCCCCCGGCATCACGGTGGTCGATCACCGCGCCGATGAAGGCTATGTGACGCCCTTGGAAGTGGCCGGTGAAGACAATGTCTATATCAGCCGCATCCGCAAGGACCCGACCGTGAAGCATGGTTTGGCCCTCTGGATCGTCGGCGACAACCTCCGCAAGGGTGCGGCCTTGAATGCGGTGCAGATCGCCGAAGTACTCGCCCAGAACTATCTGAAGCGCCAGGCGGCGTAACGGAGCTCGTTGCAAACGCCCCCTCTCCCTAACCCTCCCCCGCCGTCGGCGAATGCTGACATTCGTCGGCGGGCGGCGGGAGGGAATCCTAGCCAGCTTGATCGCGATGGCTGCGACAACTCGGCGAGCTCCCTCCCCCCAACGTGGGGGAGGGTCGGGGAGAGGGGGAGCAACAACCTCAATATCGGCCCATCATGCCAACCCCACCCATCACCCTCCGCAACGCCACACCCGCAGACCATCCAGTCTTGCGCACCTTCAACGATCGCCTGATCGCTGAAGCAAGCCTCCCCGGCGCCACGCACGCAGACTTTGCAAGATTCCAGGAAACCTTCACCGACACCGCCCTCGCCAACGCCGGCCCCAATACAAAGCTGATCGTGGCCGTCGATGCCACCGGCACCATCCTCGGCTACATCCACCTGCAGCCGACCCACGACGACATCCTCGATCGCGAGATCGGCTATGTCAGCCTCATCGCGGTTGCAGAAAACGCCGCCGGTCAAGGCATCGGCCGTATGCTCATGCAAGCGACGGAAAACTGGGCGCGCGAGATGAGCTATCCCGCGCTGGTACTCGACGTGTTTGCCAGCAATACGCTTGCGCGGAATTTTTATGCGAAGGCCGGATTCGATGAGGATAGCGTGAGACTGCGGAGGACGATGCAGCAAGGATAAATCTACTTTGCGTCCGGCGGCTGCTTGCGACGGACTGCCGGTTTCCGGCGAAGCGCGGCATTGCGCTGTTCAAGCTGCTCGGCACTGACATATGCAGCTTCTCCCATCTCTGCGTACCGCCTAAGAGATTCCTGAGCCCTCCTTTGCTGTTCACTCCAAATATCAGTTTCAGCGAGAACTTTTGGGATAACCGGATCTGCTGGCATCACGAACCCGGGTGTACGCGCCGCGACGTATTCATACATGGCGCGGTTGGCGATCTTATTCTCCTCGACGTGAAAATCATTGGGCACCGCAACGAGATTCGCGCGTGTCCATTTGAGCATTTCATGAGGCCGGAGTTTGGGAATGGACAGCGGAGCCGGCTTTGGTTCCATGGGTAACCCGAGTTCGCGCCGCCATTTCCATCGCTGCGCTGGCGTAGGACCCAAGAAGGCTGGATGGCCTCGATAAGTCCCCAAGAAGTGGTGATAAAGGTGCGGCTCAACGGCGCAACGCTGGCTGAAGCTTTTGCTTATCCGTGGATGCGAGTAGGTAACTAGCGGTTCACCCGTGATCCCGTCGTAGAGACACAGAGTTCTTACGACGACGCGATTGATGATACTCGCGACTGCTTTGACGAAACTGACGACCTCAGGATCGTCTGTGTCGTGCGGCGCTTCGACTTTGAAACCGTCTATTGCACCAAGATAGCGGACAGCCGGCATCCCTCTATGCGGCGTGCCGCAATGAGCAGCCAATAGTTCCGCCGGGGGTTCGATGGTAATGCCGCAGAGAAGCATGTCGCTTTTACTTGAGCGGCTGTCAAAATAGACCGTGCGCCCGAAGCGGCGGAATGCTTCCTTGGAATCGTCGAATGGGCGCCGATGAGGTCGCCCGATCAGGCGTTGCGGGTTCCCAGTCGCGATGTCTTCCGGCCACGGCACGCGGAGAGCGATGGCTCTGCCTGCGAGATATCCGCCTGCAGGGCCGATCTTGGGCAGGAAGTTCTCGATCATATTATCGATGAATTCAGGCTTTCGCGGCTCGTTTCCCAGTTCATGGAAATGATACGATCGCGGAAACATGACCATCGTTGGATACAACCGCCTCAGCTCGGCTTCGATGAGGGCGACATCTTGGTGCGCTAGATAAGGATAGTCCTCTATCCAACTCATGCGGACGAAGGGATTTTTGCGAGTCATACTCTCGTTTTCCAGTGAAGCGATGCAAAGTACCTGAGAAGATCCCATAAAGACGGATTGCCTCTCAGGTCTCAGTCAAGTCTCAACGCGCAGGCGTTTGCGGCAAGTCTGGATCATCCGGATTGTCTATCTTGATGCTTCTACTCTCACCGATAAATTTACAGTCTTTGAAGTCTTTGTCGAATCGCTCTCTGAGCTTCTTGGAGATGAAATCCCGAAGCTCCTGCTCACTCCATTTCGGCTTTTCCGCCATATGATAGAGCGGGCCTTTTCCTAACACGGGGTTCTCCGTGAACCCCCTGGCGGCTGATTCGCCGATGTTCAAATGTTTGCCAGCTTTTACGATGATATCTTTGAGCGCAATCCACTCCCTCACAATTTCGGTGAAGCCGTTTGCCAAGGGAGTCGTAGAATTCCACATTATCTCCGTCCAGGAGCCATCGTGGTTCTCCCACCGTAATCCACCGTCAGGCTGACGGCTGCCAAGATGTCCATCCTGGTCAATATCCGTAATACGCTTCTGAGGTTTCGTGCCGCCGAAATCTTCAACCTTCCGACGGTCATTTGGATCGTTTGGATTGGGTAGGCAGCCTTTCTCTTGAGCAATCTTGATCAATTCAGTTCGAAATATCTCGTCAATCAGAGTCTTGTGCTCGCTTTGTTTAAATAGCGGTATGCCCCCAATCAGCACTTCGAATACTTTGACGCCAGCGAGGCCAGTACTGAGTGCCGCCAATGTCTTTGGCGTAGCGGGGGTTAGCTCCCTCTGTCGCTGCCCTTGTTCTGCGGAGTCGATTGCAGATGCCATTCTGTCGGCAGTCTCATCGCTCTTCACTGAAGACAGGATGTTTTCGATGGCTGACTGCGCCCACTCTCCCGTAATCGAAAGCAGGTCCGGCATGTCGTCGTCTTTCGGGGTGATCAGACTGTCCGTGACGTTGACAGCAGTGGCGAGCCCGCCGAAGGCGTTCCGGATGCGCCCGCTCTTGAGAAGTTCGAGGGATTGTCTCAGTCCTTCCAGCCAACCGATCTGACCGAGTCTTGCCCAGTCCATCGTGCCATTGGCAAGGGATTGGGCCACGCCGGCATTGATGCCCAAGGCCACCAGATGCAAGGGAATATTTGAGTCTTTGCGCGAACTGGCGTGCTGGATCGCCTTGGCGGTTTCGCGCAGATTTTCGAGATTGGCTTTCTTGGGATCGAACAGAATATCGATTTCCGCAAAGCGCTGTTGCACTTGCGCCAAAAGCGAAGTTTCGTCTGGTGCAAGTGCTTGACCAGCTTGCGTCTTCTCGACGAGGCTTACGAGAGATGGCATCCAGCGCGACATCTCTTCCAGTTGCTGACGCGCCAACGCGTCACGCTCCGCATCGCTGGAGACTTTTGGCAACTGAACGTTGGGAGATGGAGTGTCAGCGTGATCGCGCGCGTTGTAATGCTCAACGATCTCGTCCCCTACCGCCTGATCATTGTCGTTGCTGGCACCGGGTGCGCGGTCGTCGCGGGGTTGGATTTGTTTCTGGGCATGTGCCAAGCGGATCTTCTGCACGTCCGGAGTTTCCTGCGTGAACTTGTTCGGCGTGTAGATCCAGCCGTCGTCGAAGCCCTGGTAGAACATGGGCAGGCCGCTGATTTCGGTCTGGTCGCCGGGCAGGAGTTTTGCGATCTCGGCTTTCAGTTTTTCCTGCTCACGCATCGGCAGCGGGTCGCCGAGATGGGCCTTGTTGGGATCGATTCCGGACTTGGCATAGTGGCGATAGAGAGCGATGCGCTCTTCATCTGCATTGGCATCGAGCTGGGAAGAGCCGGGTTGCGGCGGGACTATGCGGGGCGCATGCGGCGTGCCGAACGGATGCTTGAGCGGCACCTTGTCGACGTCGATGAGCGATTCGACAGGCGCGCTACGTGCGGCGGGCGGGTCATGCGGTGTCGCCACATAGGCATCGGCGATGGCCTTGGCCTGTTCCGGCGAAGCGCTGACTGCAGGCGACCAGTCATAAAGCCTACCGCCGACCTCGAACTGGTTGTCACGCGCCTTGCGGCCGGTTTCCTGGAATTCGCGCTGTGCAGCCTGGGGTGCCGGATGTGCCTCGGTCCAGCGCAGCGGATTGACCCCTTGTTCGTGCAGATGCCGGGCGAGTTTTACCTTTTCGGCGTAACCCTCGCGCTTTGACTCAGTGGCTGGCGGATTTGATAGGGCCGCTTCGTTTTCGGCCTCGGCTACGGCGCGCTTCATCATCGGCGGACGCATGGCATTCCTCTCCTCATATGAATGGTCTGTACGTAAATTACCACACGCTTAATCCATATGAAAGAGAAAAGTTCCTATTTTGTTCCTTTCTGAGTTGTAAGCCACAATGGAACACACTTGCGGAAAACCGGAGTTGAATCAGATAATTAGACCCTAGTCCCGATAAGGGATCACCCGCCTAACGCCGCCGACCATCTGTCCTGTGTCTCGATGATCTTCAGCTCATCGGACCCGGTGGCGGCGGTTTCGCCGACGATGTGGCTCATGCCGGCGACGGCCGCGTCGATGGCGGCTTTCAGGTTCTGGTCGCGCATGTAGCGGGCGGTGAAGAGGGCGGCGAAGGCGTCGCCGGTGCCTGAGGCGAAGAGCGGGTGGCGCGGTGTCGTGGCCATCGAGATGGTGCCGGGATCGCTCTTGCCAGTGCGGGCCAAGGCGAGGACGGCGAGTTCATCGGGATGATCGGGGTCGGGAATGCCGGTACCGATGATCGCGCGAGCCTGGCTGCGTTTGGCAAGGGCATGGAGCGCGTCCACTGCCTGGGCGCGCGAGTGCACAACATTGCCGGTGAGATGCCCCAACTCATAGACATTGGGGAGCAGCACATCGGCGATCGGCACCAGGATTTCGCCGAGGGCCGTGGCGAGCTCCGGCTTCACATACATGGCGCCCTGGTCGCCGATGACGGGATCGCAGACATAGATGGCGCGCGGATTGAGCGCCTTTACCTCGGCCACCACCTCGGCCACGAGGGCTGCCGTCTCCGGCGCGCCGAGGTAGCCGGTGAGGATCGCATTGGCGGTGCCCAGCACACCCAGCTTGCGCACCCCGTCGATGAGCTCGCGCACCTCGGCCGCCGGCAGCACGCGGCCTGTCACCGTCTTGTGGGCAAGGTGGTTGGAGAACAACACCGTGGGCGCCGCCCAGACCGGATGCCCCATGCGCTCCAGGATGAACCGCGAGGCCTGGTGGCCGACATGGCCGTAAACGACCTCGGATTGGATGGAGAGAATGGGCATGTGTTCTAACTCTGGGGCGTTGGTCCGGACCGATATGTCGACGAAAGATGCGAGGAGCCTAGGCAATCGCCGAAACCCGCGCAACGCCGATCATGTCTGGATACAGTTGGGGCTTTTCACCGCCCGCCGCTGACATCCAGGAGCGCCCCGGTGACATAGGACGAGCCTTCCCAGAGCAGCCAGAGGATGGCGTTGGCCACCTCATCCGCTGTGCCGGGACGGGCGAGGGGTACTTGTGCGGCGAGGCGGAAGGCGCGGTCGGGGGCGCCGCCGCTGGCATGGATTTCGGTGTCAATGAGGCCGGGGCGGATCGCATTGACGCGGATGCCGACGGGCGCCAGCTCTTTGGAGAGGCCGATGGTCATGGTGTCGATGGCGCCTTTGGAGCCGGCATAATCGACATATTCGTTGGGTGAGCCAAGGCGCGCTGCGGCGGATGAGAGATTGACGAGGCTGCCGCCTTTTCCCCCGCGATCCGTCCCCATGCGCCGCGCCGCTTCCCGCGCCACCAGATAGGCGCCGGTTACGTTGACGGCGAACATGCGATTGAGGCGCTCGGCCGTCATGTCGACGAGCTTCATCCCCGGCGCCACGATGCCGGCATTGTTGACGACACCAGTGATGGGGCCGAACGCCTTCTCGGTCGCGTCGAACATCGTGATGACATCGCGTTCAACGGAGACATCACCCTGGATGGCGATCGCCTTGCCGCCAGCTGCTTCGACGGCTGTCACGGTTGCCATGGCCGCCTGCTCATTGCCGGCATAATTGACCCCAACCGACCAGCCACGCTTGCCGCATTGAATGGCGGCCGCCCGGCCGATACCGCGCGATGCGCCGGTGATGAGGATGGTCCTGCTCATGATGTGGCCCTACGTTGATTTGCGTGCTGCAGCAGCCTATGCGATATGCTGTCAGCCTGACTAGAGACCCTCTGCCCATGGGGAACGCGCGTGACCACACCGAAAACCAATCCAGGTAATTTCTTCGAGGATTTCACCCTCGGGCAGGAGATCCTGCATGCCATTCCACGGACGGTGACGGAAGGGGATGTGGCGCTTTATATCGGCCTGACGGGGTCGCGCTTTGCGCTGCCTTGTTCGGACAGTTTTGCCCAGAGCATCGGCTTTCCGGGGGCGCCTGTCGACGACATGCTGGCTTTCCATCTCATCTTCGGGCGCACGGTTGCCGATATCTCGCTCAATGCCATTGCCAATCTGGGTTACGCCGTGTGCCGGTTCGGGGCGCCGCTTTATCCCGGCGACACGATCATCGCGCAGTCGAAGGTGATCGGGCTCAAGGAGAATTCCAACCACGAGACCGGCATCGTCTATGTGCATTCCATCGGCCGCAACCAGGCGGGCGACGTGGTGCTGGATTTCGTGCGCTGGGTGATGGTTCGTAAGCGCGACCGCGTCGCATCCGCACCACCGGCGTCGGTCCCCGATCTGCCGGCGACCCTCGACGTGGCCGACCTCGACGTGCCGTCGGAACTGGATCTCGCTGCCTATGATGACGAGCTCGCAGGCTCACCCCATCTCTGGGACGATTATGAGGTCGGTGAGAAGATCGACCATATCGATGGCATGACCCTGGAAGAGTCGGATCACATGATCGCGACACGGCTCTATCAGAACAATGCCAAGGTGCATTTCAACCAGCATGCCGAGCGGCAAGGGCGGTTCGGCCGGCGCCTTATCTATGGCGGCCATATCATCAGCCTGGCCCGGGCCCTTTCCTGCAACGGCCTTGCCAACGCATTCAAGATCGCTGCCATCAATGGCGGGCGGCATGTGAACCCCAGTTTTGCTGGCGACACGGTCTATGCCTGGTCGGAGGTGCTGGAGAAGATCACCCTGCCCGGCCGGCAGGATGTCGGTGCGCTCCGCCTGCGGACGATCGCCACCAAGGACCAGCCTTGCGATGGCTTCCCTGGTTCAGACGCGACAGGAAAATATCCTGATTGCGTCGTCCTCGACCTAGATTATACGGTGCTGATGAAGCGGCGCGGCTAGGCTCTTTAATGTCGCTATCAGCTTCAATTCGTTGACGGTGTGGTAACAATTAAGTATCAAGATCGCGCTCTCTGCTGCACCGCAGAAGTATTTGAGCCGTGTCAAAGGCTCAGGACCCAAGGGACCTCGTCGGGAATAGGGTCGAGGCCCTGAGGTAAACCAGCTTGCGTTGTCGCCCTCCCAAGGTGTCGCGCAAGGTACCGGACGGGAAACATCATGGCCGAAAGCCTGTCGAACGGGGCGAAGCCCCATCCAAGACCGCTCTCTCCCCATCTGCAGGTCTATAAGCCGCAACTGACCTCGCTGACGTCGATCCTGCACCGCTTTTCCGGCATCGCGCTCAGCGCCGGCATTCTCTATCTGCTGTGCTGGCTGCTGGCTGTTGCCAATGGCGCCGAAAGCTTCGACCGTTTGCAGGATTTCAACGGCAGTGTCATCGGGCGCTTGCTGCTGTTCGGCTGGTCGGTCGCCTTCTTCTATCATCTGCTCAACGGCATCCGGCACCTGGCTTGGGATGCGGGCTTCGGCTTCGAGCTGCCGACCGCCTACAAATCCGGCTATGCGGTGCTGATCGGCACGGCGATCTTGACCATCGCCGCCTGGGTCATCGGCTATTTCCAGATGGGGGCGTTCTGATGAGCAGCCCCGCAAAATCGCTTCGCTCAAATCTCGGCCGGGCGCGCGGCCTCGGCGCCGCTCATGAGGGTGTCCATCATTGGTGGGGCCAGCGCATGTCGGCGCTGGCACTTATTCCCTTGAGCCTGTGGCTGGTGGCGTCGCTGGTGTGCAATGCCGGCGCCGATTACGCGGTAGTGAGCCAGTGGCTCTCCAGCCCCTTCACCCTCGGTGCCCTCGGCCTCACCATCCTCATCACCGTCTATCACGCGGTGCTGGGCCTGCAGGTGGTGGTCGAAGATTACATCCATGCCCAGCCTGCCAAACTCATCCTGCTCATCCTGCTGCCGATGGGCGGTGTTGCCCTGGTCGTGGCGTCGATTGTCTCGCTGCTGGTGATTGCGTTCGCCGGTTGAGCCGTACACAAATAAAGTGAAACATCATGGCTGATACAGCAAACACCGCCGGAACCACGCAATCGGGCCCTCGGCCGCAGATCACCGGCAATGCCTATGCCTTCGTCGATCATGTCTATGACGTGGTGGTGGTGGGTGCGGGTGGCGCTGGCCTGCGTGCCGCCTTCGGCATGGCGGAAAAGGGCCTGAAGACGGCCTGCATTTCAAAGGTCTATCCGACCCGCAGCCACACCGTGGCGGCACAGGGCGGCATCTCGGCGTCGCTGGGCAATATGGGCCCGGACGATTGGCGCTGGCACATGTACGACACCATCAAGGGGTCGGACTGGCTGGGTGACCAGGACGCCATCGAATACATGGTGCGCGAAGCCGTACCGGCCATCGTCGAGCTCGAGCATTATGGCGTCCCCTTCAGCCGCACCGAGGAAGGCCAGATCTATCAGCGTCCCTTCGGTGGCATGACCACCGAATATGGCAAAGGCATCGCGCAGCGCACCTGCGCCGCCGCCGATCGCACGGGCCACGCCATCCTGCACACGCTCTATCAGCAGGCCTTGAAGCACCGCGCCGAATTCTTCGTCGAATATTTTGCCCTCGACCTCATCATGGACGATGAGGGCGCTTGCGTCGGTGTCGTTGCCTGGAATTTGGATGACGGCAAGATTCACCGCTTCCACGCCAAGCTCGTGGTGCTGGCGACCGGCGGTTATGGCCGCGTCTTCTTCTCGGCGACGTCGGCGCATACCTGCACCGGTGATGGCAACGCCATGGCGCTGCGCGCCGGCTTGCCGCTCCAGGACATGGAATTCATCCAGTTCCACCCGACCGGTATCTATGGTGCCGGCTGCCTCATCACCGAAGGTGTGCGCGGGGAAGGCGGGTACCTCACCAATTCCGAAGGCGAGCGTTTCATGGAACGCTATGCGCCGTCTGCGAAAGATCTCGCCTCGCGAGATGTCGTCTCCCGCGCCATGACCATGGAAATCCGCGACGGCCGCGGTGTCGGTCCCAACAAGGATCATATCCATCTTCACATCGAGCATCTCGACCCGAAGATCATCCATGAGCGGCTGCCCGGCATTTCGGAAACGGCACGCATCTTCGCCGGTGTCGACGTCACCCGCGAACCCATCCCGGTGCTGCCCACCTGCCATTACAATATGGGCGGTGTGCCGACCAACTTCCGCACCGAGGTAGTGACCAAGAAGGACGGCAATCCGGATAGCGTGGTGCCCGGCCTGATGGCGATCGGCGAGGCGGCCTGCGTCTCGGTCCATGGTGCCAATCGCTTAGGCTCCAACTCGCTCCTCGATCTTGTCGTCTTCGGCCGCTCGGCGGCCATCCGCGCTGCCGAGTTGGTGAAGCCGGGCGAGGCGCATCGCAATCTGCCGAAGAATGCCGGCGACTTTGCGGTCGCGCGCCTGGATAGGCTGCGCAACGCCAAAGGCGACATTCCAACCGCGAAACTGCGCCTCGACATGCAGAAGATCATGCAGAACGATTGCGCGGTCTACCGCACCGGCAAGACGCTCAGCGAAGGTGTGGCGAAGATCAACGATATCTGGAACCAGCGCGACCGGGTGAAGGTCGAAGACCGCTCGCTCATCTGGAACAGCGATCTTGCCGAGACGCTGGAGCTCGACAATCTCATGTACCAGGCGAAGGTCTCGATCGAATCCGCCGCCAACCGCGAAGAAAGCCGCGGCGCCCATGCGCGCGAGGATTTCCCCGACCGCAATGATGAAAAGTGGATGAAGCACAGCATTGCGTGGCTGGGCGAAGACGGCAAGACGAAGATCGATTATCGCCCGGTGCATATGACGACCTTGACCAACGACGTCCAGGTCTTCCCACCTAAAGCCCGCGTGTACTAAGGACCACATCATGGCCGAGTTGACACTGCCAGCAAATTCGAAACCCACCACCGGCAAGACCTGGAAGGCGCCGGCGGGGACAAAGAACATCAAGACATTCAAGGTCTATCGCTGGGACCCGGATACCGGTGCCAATCCGCGCATCGATTCATATGAAGTCGATATGGACAGCTGCGGGCCGATGATCCTGGATGCGATCATCAAGATCAAGAATGAGATCGATTCAACGCTGACCTTCCGCCGTTCCTGCCGTGAAGGTGTCTGCGGGTCCTGTGCCATGAACATCGATGGCACCAACACATTGGCCTGCACCAAATTCACGTCCGAGGTGAAAGGCGATGTGAAGATCTATCCATTGCCGCACATGCCGGTGGTGAAAGATCTGGTGCCCGATCTCACGCACATCTTCGCGCAGTATGAAACGATCGAGCCCTGGCTGAAGTCGGATACGCCGCCGGCCACCCGCGAACGGCTGCAATCGCCGGAAGAACGCGCGAAGCTCGATGGTCTCTGGGAATGCATCCTGTGTTTCTCCTGCTCGACCTCGTGCCCCAGCTATTGGTGGAACGGCGACCGCTATCTGGGTCCGGCCGTCCTGCTGCAGGCGTATCGCTGGATCGCCGACACGCGCGACGAAGCGACCGGCGAGCGGCTGGACAATCTGGAAGATCCGTTCCGCCTCTATCGCTGTCACACCATCATGAACTGCACCAAGACCTGCCCCAAGGGGTTGAACCCCGCGAAGGCGATCGGTGAGATCAAGAAGCTGATGGTGGAGCGGCGCTGAGAAGCCCCCTCTCCCTCACCCTCCCCCACGTTGGGGGGAGGGAATGCTAGCCAGTTTGAACGCGATACCTGATCCAAGCTCGATAGAGTCCCCTCCCCCACCCTGTCGGCGAATGCCGACATTCGTCGGCGGTGAGGGAGGGTTAGGGAGAGGGAGATAGGCCGAACACGGCTATCTGATCGTCCATGCCGCGCAATGTTTGCGGCCCGAGCGGCTTCAGCCGCGCATCGCTCTTCGCCGCCAATGCCGCCAACTCCCCTGACACCAAAATAGACTCGCCCAAACTGCCGCACAGCGATTCCATGCGCGCCACTTCATTGACGGCCTGACCGATCACTGTGAAGTCCAACCGCCGGCTGGTGCCGATATTGCCGTAATTGACCGTGCCGACATGGAGGGCGATGTCGAGCGACAAAGGCAGGCTGCTGTCGGCCAAGCGTTTCTGTGCGTCGAGGGCGGCCTCGATCGCCTGATCGGCAACGACACTGTCCGGCTGCCCTTGCTCCAGCATGAAGATGGCGAGCACGCCGTCGCCCATGAATTTCAGAATCTGGCCACCACGTCCTTCGATCGCATCGCCCACGCAATCGAAACTTTGGTTGAGTGTCGTCAATGTGACGTCGATCGGCTGCTCGGCCGAGAAGCGCGTGAAGCCGCGGAGGTCGGCGAACATCAGGACGGCGCGGACTTCCGTGGCGCTGCCGCGCGTGATCGAGCCGCGCAGGACGCGGTAGCCGGCATCCTTGCCGACATAGGCTGAGAGAAGATTGCAGGCGCTTTCCACCACGATGAGCGATTTAACGGCAGCGCCAAGGGCACGCACCAGCGGGCGCAATTGTTCAACCTGGCGATCGGAAAAGCCATCCGAATGGTCGGTTGCCCAGGAGCTGAGCACGCCCATCTCGCCACCTTCGATATGTTCGACGCTCCAATGGAACCTGTGAGCGAACGCAACCCAATCGGTCAGGCCCTGCTCCTTGAGTTCGGCAAACAGTTCGAACTCATCCGTCATGGCGGGATCGGTCAGTCGCTGCCGCATCATGTTCATATGGGTCCGGGCCATCACGGCCAACGGCCCGCGCCGCCAGGCAAGGCTCGATTCACCATGTGGGAAGGTGGCAAGATGCGTGCCGCCGTCCCTTTCCCAAGTCAGCGATTGCGCGCGAACGGAAGGATCAAGTGCGGCCGTCGCGATCAGGCCCCGCGCAAGATTGAAGCCGAGCCGATTGAGGTGCGCGCAGAAGCCGGCCATGAGTTCCTTCAGCGGCACACCTGTCAACGCGGCCTCGGCCAGCCAGGGATAGATGTCGACACTAATATTGGAATCTGACTCCGGGCCCGGCACTGGCGTCAGCCCCGCAGGCCGCGCGTCTTGACACCCAGGCCCGGAATCTCACCGGTCTTGGCTTCAGCCGAGTCCAATCCGCGCTGATGGGCCTCACGTAGATCGGCGCCGCGCAGATCGGCGCCGCGCACATCGGCCTCTGAAAGATTGGCGCCTTGCAGATCCGTGGCCAGCAGCCACGCCCGGCGCAGATTGGTGCGCGTGAGACGACAACCGATGAGGCGGGCTGCCGCAAGATTGGTGCGGGAGAGATCGAGTCCGGAAAGATCGAAGCCTTCCAATTCCAATCGCTGGCCTGCTTGGCCCAGCGTGTCGACCCAGCGCGCATGGAGGCCAAGCCGTTCCTTGACCTCGCCGGGCGAGAGACGGGGGGCGGAGCCGATCGGCAGTTGCGCGGTGCGCACCTGGTCGCGGGTCAACTGGTCGACCGAGGCATGGCTGAAATCCGCATCTTCCAACTCGGCATTGGTGAGGCGGATCGCCTGCATGTCGGCGCTGGCGAAATTGGCCTTGCGCATGTCGGCGCCGGTGAAGTCGGTTTCCAGCATGTAGGAGCCGGAAAAATCGACGCTCACCAGTTTGGCGTCCTTGAAGATCGTCTGGGCGAGCTTGGCACCGCGAAAGCGGCAGGCCGGCGCCTCGTCCCAGTTTTGTCCCCCGGCGCCTGAGCGCTGGCTGAAATCCTGCCGCAGATCAGCTTGTACCATGGCCGTTCGTGTCATGTCGGTGCCATGGAACACGGCCCCGCGCATGTCGGCGCGTTCGAAATTGGCGCCGGTCAAATCAGCCTCGTCGAAGACCGACCCGGTGAGGACAGCGCCACGGAAGACGGTACCGCGCAGATTGGTGCGCTCCAGGTTGCACCGCACCAAATACGCGTCAGTGAAATCCATCAGACTGAGGTCGAGCTTGGAGAGGTTGCATTCCGACAGCATCAGCCGCTGGCCATTGACCCGCCCCAGGCGCCAATTGCGGTGCACCTCGGCCAGCCGGCGCAGGGCGCCGGCATTGAGTGTCAATTTCTTCAGAACCTTGGGCGCCTGCGGATCCATCACCGGACCAGATTATGCTGTGTCGCGTCGCTCATGGTGCCGTTCCGGCCCGCGCCCCACAAGCCCCATGTTTGTGACCCCGGATTTACGGCTGATAGGCCACAGTCAATTGCCAGGAAGGGATGGCTGCGGTAGGCGGTTGGAAATGAGCAAGTGCCGTATTGCGCACATCGGTACCGATCGGCAGGCCCATCAGATGCTCGAGCGCCCAGATGAGACCGCCATGGGCGACCACCAGCACCGGGCCCTCAAGGTCGAGCGCCTGCCGCATGCCACCCAGGACGCGGGCAGCAAAGTCGGTAAAACTCTCGACACCGCCGACCGGCTGGCCGTGCCGCCAATCTTCATACCAGGCGCGGGACAGCGTCCCTTCGTAGGGACCGACATCGAACTCCTGCAGGGCGTCGAAGAAATGCATCGGTAGATTGAGATCGTGGTTGAGAATCTCTGCCGTGCGCCGCGCGCGCGACAGGGGCGAGGCGGCGATGCTGCGGAAGCCATGATTGCCAAGATGCGGCCGCAACTTTTCGGCCTGTGCCTCGCCGGTGGCGTTCAACGGGATGTCGCGCCGCCCCTGCATCTGGCCAGTTTTGTTCCAATCGGTCTCGCCATGGCGCACGAAATGGAATGGGATATGGGGGATCATGGGTCTATTGCTGCTTGTCGTGTGAAAACGCGCCAGCAACTTGACGTAATCCGCTTCTTTGTTAAAGTCCTCTCATGACCTTGCGCCGCCATAGCGCTTACATCGCGCGAATTATAGACCCGGCCTGATACGTTCAGGCCGGGCCCGGTCGCGCGCCCAAGGTTCTCCGTCGATCTCGCTCTTCCGATCCGATCGACCTTCCTGGCGCCTTTAAGAGACATGCTGGACAAGCGAGCGTTTGCGCCAAGATGCGCGGGCGGCTTTCCGCAAGCCAAGGTCAGATATCATGTATGCCGAACCGACGTCATTCCACCGCGTGGAAGCGCGCGCCTATCGTTCAACACCGGCCCGATTGCCCGACGTGAAGGGCGATCTCCAGCTTCTGTTCAAATCTTACGATGCCGCCTGCCTCGATTTCGATGCCGATGCGGTGGCAGCCTTCTACGACCTGCCCTGCCTGATCTCGACCGTGGACGGCAATGGCAGCTTCACCGCGCGGGGCGAGGTGCGTGCAGCCTTTGCCAGGCTCTTTTCGGGGTATCGCCAGCAGGGACTGGTCAGCGCCAGCCTTGCGTCGCTGCAGATCGAGGCTCTCTCCGACGGGTTTGCACAGGTGCAGGCGATCTGGTCGCTGGCCAACAATCGTGGTGCGGAGGTCGGCAACCTTACCTGCGCCTATACGTTGCGCCATGCCACGGGCAAGTGGCGCATCTGCCATGCGGTCTCGCTGGGCGACGCGCGACCTCTGCGCCGATCGACCCTCAGTTTGACATCGGTGCGCTAGCGAGGCCCAGCACGTCATCCAGCAGCAGGCGGCCGAACGGCCAGGCACCGAAGCCCGACGCTGTGTTGATATGGCCCGCGGCACCGATGTCGACGAAGCGGCTGCCCCAGGCCTTGGCGAAGGCGGCTGCCCGTGCGCGGGCGACATAGGGGTCGTCGCTGCTGGCGATGACGATGCTCTGGAAGGGCAGCGTCATCATCGGCATTGGCCGGAAGGCACGGGTCTCGGGCGGCGTGTGAGCGTCCGAATCGACATCGGCCGGCGCCACCAGCATGGCACCGGCGACGGCGTGGCTTTGATGAACCGCCCAATGCGCCACGAGGGCACAGGAGAGGCTATGCGCCACCAGCACTGGCGGTTCCGGGCAGGCGGCGATCACGGCATCGAGGCGCGCGAACCAATCGGCAAAGTCCGGCCGGTCCCAATCCGCCTGTTCGACCACGCGCGCCTGCGATCCCAGTTCTGCCTGCCACAGGCGCTGCCAATGCTGCGGTCCCGAATTGCCAAGGCCGGGAATGATGACGACATGCGGCATCAGGGCACCTGCCGGAACGGGGCTGGCACGCGCTGCACGAAATCGTGCCAGATATCAGCCACTGCGCGGCGTTGCCCGGCAAAGCTCATCAGGTCCTGGGCTTCGGCAAGATCGCACCAGCGATAATCATCGCTGCCATGATCCAGGGTGATCGGCGGCTGAGACGGCAGCAGCACGGCGAATATCGGCATCAGCTCGACGACATTGTCGGCGGCAAAATAAAAAGTCTCGGTGAGACCCGTCGTGAAAAGATCGCCGGCCACAAGGCCTGTCTCTTCGGTGATCTCGCGTCGGATGGCGCCGGCGGCAGGCTCGCCGGCCTCGATGCTGCCCGTCACCAATCCCCAGGCACCGCTGGCAACGGCGCCAGCACGGCGCAGCAACAGGATGCGCGCAGCAGGGCCGGATCCGGCGATGATCGCCGCCGCCACGGCGCGGCACCGCAAGGGTACATCGCCATAGCGGTGGCTCATGATCACTTCGCCTTCTTGGCGGCGGGCTTCGCCGGCTGGTCGGTGAGCGGGTGGGCGAGCTTGTCCAGCATCTCCTTCGGCGCCACCTGCCAGAAGCGCTTCTTTTCCTCGGCCCAATCATTGAGGATGCGGCCAGCGAATTTCGACTGCGTCTCGGTGGCATGCTCCTCGATGAGCGCTTTCAATTGGCTCTCCCAATAGGCGCTCTCCAGCCTCTGCGAGATCACCGTGTCGCCGTTGATGCGTAAGGGAAAGCGGCCGTCTTCATCATAGACGAAGGCCATGCCGCCCGACATGCCGGCACCGAAATTGTCGCCGACGGCGCCCAGGATCACGGCGGTCCCGCCCGTCATATATTCGCAGCCGTTGGAGCCGCAGCCTTCGATCACCACATCGGCACCGGAATTGCGGACAGCGAAGCGTTCGCCGGCCTGGCCGGCCGCGAACAGTTTGCCGGCCGTGGCACCATAGAGCACCGTGTTGCCGATGATGGTGTTGCGGTTGCTCTCCAAGGGCGAGGAGGGCAGGGTGCGCACCACGATGGTGCCGCCCGACAGGCCCTTGCCGACATAATCATTGGCATCGCCGAAGACTTCGAGCTTCAACCCTTGCACCGCGAAGGCACCCAGCGACTGGCCGGCGCTGCCGCGCAACCGCACGGTGAGATGATTGGGCTTCAGTCCCATCATGCCGAAGCGCTTGGTGATGTGTGAGGAGAGACGCGTGCCGATGGCGCGGAACGTGTTGCGGATATTGTATTGAAGCTGCATCTTCTCGCCGGCCTGGAACAAAGCCGCGGCATCATTCACCATGCGCGCATCCAGCGTGTCCGGCACCTCGTTGCGGCCTTCCAGCGTGCAGTAGCGCGCCTCGTTGCCGGGATCGGCCTGGGAGAGGATCGGATTCAAATCGAGATCGTCGAGATCGGCGGCACCACGGCTCACCTGTTCGATAAGTTCCGTGCGGCCGATCACCTCGTTCAACGTCTTGACACCGAGTTGTGCCAGCACTTCGCGCACTTCCTCGGCGATGAAGCTGAAGAGGTTGACGACTTTTTCCGGTGTGCCGGTGAACTTCTCACGGAGCGCCTTGTCCTGCGTGCAGACGCCGACCGGGCAGGTGTTGGAATGGCATTGCCGCACCATGATGCAGCCCATGGCGACCAGTGATGCCGTCCCGATGCCGAATTCCTCGGCACCGAGGATCGCGGCGATCACCACGTCGCGGCCGGTCTTGATGCCGCCATCGGTCCGGAGCTTCACCCGGTGCCGCAGGCGATTGAGTGTCAGGACCTGATGCACTTCGGCAAGGCCCATCTCCCAAGGGATGCCGGCATATTTGATGCTGGTATGGGGCGAGGCACCGGTTCCACCCACGTGACCGGAAATGAGGATCACATCGGCCTTGGCCTTGGCGACGCCGGCAGCAATCGTGCCGATGCCGGAACGCGCCACCAGCTTCACGCAGACCTTGGCCTCCGGGTTGATCTGCTTCAGATCATAGATGAGCTGCGCCAAATCCTCGATCGAATAGATGTCGTGATGGGGCGGCGGCGAAATCAGCGACACGCCGGGTGTGGCGTGGCGGAGCTTGGCGATTTCGACCGTGACCTTGAAGGCCGGCAGCTGGCCGCCTTCGCCGGGCTTTGCCCCTTGCGCCACCTTGATCTCGATCTCGCGGCAATTGACCAGATATTCCGCGGTGACGCCAAAGCGGCCCGAGGCGATCTGCTTGATCGCGGAATTGGCGTTGTCGCCATTGGGTTGCGGCTTGAAGCGGATCGGGTCCTCGCCACCCTCACCGGAATCGGATTTGGCGCCGATGCGGTTCATGGCGATGTTGAGCGTGCCATGGGCTTCGGGCCCCAGCGCACCCAAGCTCATGCCAGGTGTCACGAAGCGCTTGCGGATCTCGGTGATGCTCTCGACCTCATCGGTCGAAATCGGATTGGTGCCGGGCACGAAGTCCAGGAGATCGCGGATGGCGACTGGCGGCAGCTTTTGAACCGCTTCCGAATAGCGCTTGAAGCTTTGATAGGATTCGCTGGCCACCGCGGATTGCAGCGTGTGAATGAGCTCCGGACCCCAGGCATGGGTCTCGCCCGACTTCCTGAACTTGTAGAAACCACCGACTGGCAGCGCCACAACGCTCTCGTTCCAGGCACGCTGATGGAGTTCCACGACGCGGTGCTGGATGCCGGTCATGCCGATGCCGGAAATGCGGCTGGGCATGGAGGGGAAATATTCGGCAACGAGTGTGCGCGACAGGCCCAGCGCCTCGAAATTGGCGCCGCCGCGATAGGAGGAGACAACCGAAATGCCCATCTTGGACATGACCTTGAGGAGACCCTGGTCGACCGCCGAGCGGTAATTGTCGAGGCAATCTTCCAGCGGCAGCTCACCGAACAGGCCACGGCGGCGGCGGTCCTCGATCGCGGCTTCCGCCACATAGGCATTGACCGTGGTGGCACCGACGCCGATCAGCACCGCAAAATGATGCACGTCGAGACATTCGCCGGACCGCACATTGAGGCTGGTGAAGGTGCGCAATTGCTGGCGCAGCAGATGCACATGGACGGCACCGGTCGCCAGGATCGTCGGAATGGCAGCACGCGCCTCACTCACCTGCTCGTCGGAGAGGACCAGATGCGTCGCCCCACCGCGCACGGCGTCTTCGGCCTGGCGGCGGATGAGCTGGATCGCTTCACGCAGGGCATTGTCGCTGCCGTTCACATCGAAGGTGCAGTCGATCTCGGCAACAGAGGTGCCCATATAGGCGCGCATCGCCTGAAACTCGGCGGTGGTCAGCACGGGGCTCTCCAGCTGGAGGAGCCGGCACTGGCTCTCATCCTGGTCGAGCACGTTGCCGAGATTGCCCAAACGCGTTTTGAGGCTCATCACCCGCTTCTCGCGCAGACTGTCGATCGGCGGGTTGGTGACCTGGCTGAAATTCTGCCGGAAGAATTGATGGAGGCCCCGATAGCGGTCGGAGAGGACGGCCAAGGGCGTGTCGTCGCCCATCGAGACCACGGCTTCCTTGGCCTCCTCGACCATGGGCTGCAGGACCACTTCCATGTCTTCCATGGTGAGGCCGGCTGCCACCTGGCGGCGACGCAGATAGTCCTTCTCGAAGATCGCCGGTTCGCCCCGGGTCTTCTTGATGAGATCGTCGATGACGGTGATGTTCTTGACCCAGGCGGAAAAGTCGGCGGTCGCCGCCAATTTGTCGAGGATCGAATTGTTGTCGTAGAGCTTGCCTTCCGAGAGGTCGAGCGCCAGCATCTGGCCCGGCCCCAACCGGCCCTTGGTCTTGAGGCGCGTTTCATCAAGACGCACCATGCCGGTCTCGGAACCGGCGACCAGGATGCCATCCTCGGTGATGGCATAGCGCAGCGGCCGCAGACCGTTGCGGTCGAGGCCCGCCACCACCCAATGGCCGGCAAAGCCGCAAATGGCGGCCGGCCCGTCCCAGGGTTCCATCACCGAATTGCAGTAGGAGAACATGTCCTTGATGTTCTGCGGCATGGTCACGCGCCCGTCCCAGACATCGGGAATGAGCATGCTTTTCACCATCGGCAAAGGCCGTTCCGATGTGGTGAGAATCTCGAACACATTGTCGAGCTGCGCCGAATCCGAACCGCCCGATTGGATGACCGGCTTCAAATCGCCCATGCGGTCGCCATAGACGCTGGAATAAAGCCGCGTCTCATGGGCGCTCATCCAATTGACGTTGCCCTTGATCGTGTTGATCTCGCCATTGTGGGCGATGACGCGGAACGGCTGGGCAAGGCTCCAGGTCGGGAAGGTGTTGGTCGAATAGCGCTGGTGATAGATGGCGAAGTTCGAGACGAACCGCTCATCGAGGAGATCCGGATAGAAGGAGGTCAGCTGCTCGGCAAGGAACATGCCCTTATAGATGATCGAGCGGCAGGACATGGAGCAGATGTAAAGCTCGCTCACCTGCGCTGCGATGGCAGCGCGCTCGATGCGGCGGCGGATCACGTAAAGATCGGTCTCGAAATCCTCCTCCGAGACGCCGCGGGAATTCGCGATCATGATCTGCTCGATCTCGGGTCGCGTCGCATTGGCCTTCTCGCCGATGATGGTGATATCGATCGGCACCTGGCGCCAGCCATAGATGGTGTAGCCGGCGTTGAGGATCTCCTGCTCGACAATGACGCGGCAGCTCTCCTGCTTGCCCAGATCGTTGCGCGGCAGGAAAATCTGTCCGACCGCGAATTTCCCCGGCTGCAGCGCCTGGCCGGCGCGGCGGATGAAATCCTCGAAGAAGGCGTGCGGAATCTGCACATGAATGCCGGCGCCATCGCCGGTCTTGCCATCGGCATCGACGGCACCGCGGTGCCACACGGCCTTCAGGGCCTCGACACCCATCAGCACCACTTCACGCCGTGGCTTGCCGTCAAGCGTCGCAATCAGCCCCACGCCGCAGGCATCGCCCTCATCGCCCGGGTCATACATGCCGGTGGCAGCGAGGTGCGCAGCGTTGCGGAGATAGTCTTGGACGAAATCGGTCATAGCTGACTTCCTGGATCTAGAGCTTGTCGCAGCCGAGTCTGGGCGAGAGTTTAGGAGCTATGCTGTTCCAGCCATTGGTCTGCAAGTAGGGCTGGACTTGCGTATCCGCATGCTCTGTATGTTCGGGGTAAGCTCTAAGGTTACGCGCCTTGAGTTCCGCAGCCGTATTTCCGAAGAGGTAGTAATATTCGAGGAAGGTCAAAAATCCGTGATCGTCAAATTTCCCCAACTCCGACGTAGGGATAAAAGAAGCAGCGTACATCTCCGTCAAATAGCAAAGGTATTGCCTGCGATGAGACTTGACGAAAGGAATGAGTGTATCATTTAGATAGCTGAAGATGGCATCTTCATCCGAATTGAGGCCCCATAATTCATAAGCAATCATATCGATCAGAGAGTTCGGATGCATGTAGTTGTATTCGGTGGGGTCTTTCCACGTGGCTTTGTCAAAGTGTGTTGGCATGTTAGCGAAGAGTAGCCGCCACCGGACCTCAGCACGGCCATGGGCCAGTGCCATACGTTCAGATGTAAGGAGGTCTTCCGCAACCGCAACGGGGGCACAGGGTATCGCAGCAACTGACCAGCAAACTGCAATGCCAGCTCCAATCGCACGCACACAGAAACTTGTCGATCTCGTCATAGCCCAGTAATTCTCCTTACGTCGCGATGACGCAGGGTATCGTGCTAATCGATTGCGGCGCGAATGCGGCTGAAGAGCGGCACGCATCTGTCCTACTCCGCCGCGACTTTGCGTGTGTTTTCTTTGAGGTAGGCGTCGATACCGGCAGCGGCGTCCCTGCCGTCGCGGATCGCCCAGACCACCAGGGAGGCACCACGCACGATGTCGCCAGCCGCAAACACGCCGGGGATGGTGGTGGTGAGGTTGCGCCAGTTGACGCGCACCGTGTTCGCCTTGGTGATCGACAAGGCCGGCGCCTTCAGGCGCTGTGGCAGATCCTCGGGCTCAAAGCCCAGCGCCTTGATGACGATCTCGGCCGGCAGGTCGAAGGCCGAATCTTCGATGACACGCGGTGTCTGGCGGCCGGTCGCATCCGCCATGCCAAGATGGATGCGCTCGGCACGGACCGCACGCACTTGGCCGTTATCATCGTCGAGGAAAGCGGCGGGTGCCGATTGCCAGATGAACTCGACGCCCTCTTCCTCGGCATTCTGCACTTCGCGCTGCGAGCCCGGCATGTTGGCGCGGTCGCGGCGATAGAGGCACTTCACCGATTTCGCCCCCTGGCGGATGGCGGTGCGCACACAATCCATCGCGGTATCGCCACCGCCGATGACGACGATGTTCTTGCCCTTGGCGTTGAGCTCGCCATTGGCGATTTCCAGCACCTTGTCGCCGAGCCCGTCGCGGTTGGCGGCAGTGAGGTACTGGAGCGCCGGCACGATGCCCTTCGATCCGGAACCGGGGGCCGCCAGATCGCGCGCCTTATAGACGCCGGTTGCGATCAGCACCGCATCATGGCGCTGCCGGAGATCGTCGAGGCTGATGTCGCGGCCGATCTCGACACCCAGTTCGAACTTGATGCCGCTCTCGCGCAGCAGCTTTTCGCGCCGCGCCACCACCTGCTTGTCCAGCTTGAAATTGGGGATGCCATAGATGAGGAGGCCACCCACGCGGTCATAGCGGTCATAGATGGTGACCTGGTAGCCCTTGCGGCGCAAAGCCTCGCCAGCGGCCAGGCCCGCGGGCCCCGCGCCGACGATGCCGACACTCTGTGCCAGTTCCCGCGCCGGCTTTACCGGCTGCACCCAGCCCTTGGCAAAGGCGGTGTCCGTGACATGGCGTTCGATGGCACCGATGGTGACCGTGCCATGGCCGGACTGCTCGATCACGCAATTGCCTTCGCAGAGGCGATCTTGCGGGCAGATGCGGCCGCAGATTTCCGGGAAGGTGTTGGTGGCGGCCGAGATTTCATAAGCCTCTTCGAGGCGGCCTTCGGCGGTCAGTTTCAGCCAATCGGGAATATTGTTGTTGAGCGGGCAATGCACCTGGCAGAAGGGGACACCGCATTGCGAGCAGCGGCTGGCCTGGGTTTGGGCGAATTTGGCGGCGTAATCGGCATAGATCTCGCCGAAATCCTCGCGGCGTTCGGCGGCGGTGCGCTTGTCCGGCATGGCGCGGCCGACAGACACGAATTTCAGCAACTTCTCCGCCATGGCATTCCCTCGCTTTGGCTTAAAATCCGGACTCTCCAGCGTCGGCCGGGCAGCAACCATATCAGCCCGATTTGTCAGATCAATGGCGAAATGAGCATTAAGGACATTATTACTGACTTATTTTCTGTCCGGCAGGTCAAATTGGTCCAGCTGAGCCCCTCCGGCGTCACCGGAACGTCATAAATAGGACCGAAAAAGGACTAATTATCCAATCGGCAGGAATCCGGTCGCGTGCTATAGGTCAACGCACTGATTCTGCTGATTCTCTTGGAACCGAGACGGGTCTTCCGGCAATGCGCCGGGCAGAACCGTGTGGTGGGGATTGCTCGCGTGCCCAATATCGACATTCTGGTTCTGGCGGTGGTGCAGGGCATCACCGAATTCCTGCCCGTTTCCTCCTCCGGCCACCTCATTTTGGTGCCGCACTTCTTCTGCTGGCCGGACCAGGGCCTGACCCTGGACGTGGCGGCACATGTCGGCACGCTGCTGGCTGTCCTGGTCTATTTCTGGCGCGATGTCGCCAATATGGCCGGCGGCCTCATCAAGCTGGCCCAGGGCAAGCGCGACAACCGGGCGCGCCTGGTGTGGCTGCTGCTGGTGGCCTCGGTCCCGGCGCTGGCCATCGGCTTCGTGCTCGACCGCTGGGCGGGCGATGCCTTGCGCGATTATCGTATCATTGCAGGGACCCTGATCGGCTTTGGCATCCTGCTCTATCTGGCCGACCGCATGGGCCTCACGGTCCGGCGCCTCGAACATATGACCGCCAGTTCCGCCCTCGCCATCGGCTTTTTCCAGTGCCTGGCCTTCATTCCCGGCACCAGCAGGTCCGGCATCACCATGACCATGGCGCGCTTCATGGGGTATGAGCGGCAGGAAGCGGCACGCTTCTCCTTCCTGCTTTCCATTCCCACCATCGCCGCGGCCGGCCTCTATAAAGGCTATCAGCTGGTGGAGAGCGGCAATTTCGCCGACATGGAACGTGCGCTGATGATGGTGGCTTTCTCCGCCGTCACCGGATTCTTTGCCATCACCTTCATGATGTACTGGCTGCGCCGCGCAAGCTTCGCTCCCTTCGTGATCTACCGGATCATCCTCGGCTGCGTGCTGCTCTATTGGATCTATGTCGGCCAGATGCCGACCTGTTCGTAGGCGACGATAAAAGGCCCCTCACCCCAACCCCTCTCCCGCGAGGGGAGAGGGGCGGAGCACGCGCGCATATTTTTGTCCTGATCGGCTTGGCTGAATCCTGCCGGCAAATCTCATTCCCTCTCCCCTCGCGGGAGAGGGTCAGGGTGAGGGGGTGAGCGATGATTCTCGCCGATTATGACCCCCACGAAATTTCTTCGAACCTAATCCGCCCTTATCACGACAGATATCTCGGCAGCCGAGTCCGGCCGGCCGTCCCCTGTGCCAGGGCGGCTGCCTCGGGCGTCGCAACCGGTTCCCCAAGAGCCGGCGGCGGCGCCCGGTCAAATTATTTGGTCAATCTATCCAGATCGTCTCTACTGCGCGGCCTTGGCGGCGGCACCACTCAGGGACATCCAATTGTCGTAGAGTTGCTTTGCTGTGCGGTTGAAGCCCGGCATCCGTTTGGCAGCGTCGTCGCGCAGGCGCGGCAGAGCGCCATCTCCCAATGTTGCATCGAGCGCGCAGGCATAGGCCGGCACTTCGCCCCATTCCGGCACCGTGCGGCTGGTCAGCTCGACATGATATTGGAGGCCATAGGCGTGGGCGCCGATTCGCATCGCCTGCACGGCGCAGAGCGGTGATGAGGCCAGCACGACAGCACCTTGCGGCAAGCGCTTCACTTCGGCACCGTGCCATTGCAACGCGGTCTGGTGTGCCGGCAATCCCGCCATCAGCGGATCGTTGCGGCCGGCCTCGGTAAGGTCCACGCCGAGCAGGCCAACTTCCGATGTTGTCATCTTGCCAACCTCGCCACCCAAGGCGGCTGCCAGCAATTGATGACCCAGGCACAGGCCGAAATAGGGCAGGCGCCGATCGACGACAGCTTCGCGGATCGCGGCCTTCTCTTTTATCAGCCACGGATGCTGGTCTTCTTCCCACACATCCATCGGCCCGCCCATGACCCAGAGGGCGTCGTATCTGTCGAGCGATGGAATGGGTTCGCCAGCATCGAGCTCGACGGCATCATATGTGAAACCATCGGCCTTCAGGAAATCGCGGAAGATGCCGGGATGCTCGCAGGCGATGTGTTGGAACACCAGGATGCGCATGCGTAGCTCCCCCTTATCGATCTGGCTGGATCAGGCCCTGTTGTAATAGCCGAGCGGCCGGAATTTATCGAGATAGGTCGGCAGGACGGATTCAACCGTGGTGGGCGCGATCCCCAATTCCTTGAAGCCGAGCGCACCGGCGCCGACGACATTGTCCACCTTCAGCATGCGCACCTGATCGACGGTGAGTGGTGGTATAGGCAGCAATTGCAGGAATGCGGCCTTGAGGCTGGCCAGCGCAAAAGGCAACGGCACCAGCGCGCGGCAGCGGCCGATCTCTTTCAACAGCAGGCTCATCAGATCGCGGAAGGTATAGATGCGCGGGCCGCCCAGTTCATAGGTCTTGCCGGCCGTTGATGCGTCATCCAGCGCCTTCTCGACGGCGGCGGCGACATCAGCCACATAGACCGGCTGGAACTTGGTGTGCCCGCCACCGATCAGCGGCAGCACCGGCGACAGCATGGCAAGGCGTGCAAAGCGGTTGAAGAAATCATCTTCCGGCCCGAACACGATCGAGGGGCGCAGAATGGTGGCGCCATCGAAGGCTGCTTTCACCGCCTGCTCGCCGGCAGCCTTCGACTTCGCATAGGACGCAGTCGACCCGGCGCTGGCACCGATGGCCGAGATCTGAATGAGGCGCCGGGCTCCGGCGGCCTTGGCGGCAGCGGCCACGCGGCCTGCACCCTTGGCCTGCACGGCATCGAATTTCTGACGGCCGGATTCAAAGAGAATACCGACCAGATTGACCACCGCATCGGCGCCAGCGACGGCAGCCGCCACCGAGCGGTCGTCGCGGATATTGGCAACCACCGGTGTTACCTGACCGACATCGCCGGCGGTCTTCAGGAACAGGGCTTCGTCCGGGCGGCGCACGGCGACGCGCACCTGCCAGCCGGCGCGCGCCAGGCGCTGCACGACATAACGTCCAATGAAGCCCGAACCGCCGAACACGGTCACCAAGCCGCGTGCCATGATCTCATCCTTATTCATCGTCAACTGCCAGAAACTGCGCTTAAAATACGGATATCGAACCTGATTTGGCAATGAAATCGGTGCCCACATCGTCACCCCCGGGGTGCGGCGTAAATACTTGGAAAAAGTCCCAAATCAGGGTTGACTTTCAGTCGCCCGTGACGAGAATGCGCGGGCTTTCGGCCCCCTGCCCAGGTGGCGGAATTGGTAGACGCGCAGGTTTCAGGTATCTGTGGGGCAACCCGTGGAAGTTCGAGTCTTCTCCTGGGCACCATTCTCCAGCTTTATGTTGGGGGGCTTCTCTCCCCGCGGGGTTTGCAGCCCCCTACCATCGGCGGGAGCAGCCGAAGCCTTGGCTCCGTTCAGGACCAAGGATCATCAGGTTGGGAGGCGATATGAGCATCCATCTCCATCAGGGCGATCTGCCGGAAGGCCTTGATTTCGGCGCCTCTGTGGCCATCGACACCGAAACCATGGGGCTCAATGCCCACCGCGACCGGCTGTGCCTGGTTCAGCTCTCGTCCGGCAATGGCATCTGCCATCTGGTCCAGATCCCGCTCTGCCGCCCCGATAAACCGCACCGCGCGCCGCGTTTGCAGGCGCTCCTCGAAGATCCGGCGGTCTTGAAGCTGTTCCATTTCGCGCGCTTCGACCTTGGCGTGCTGTGGCACTATCTCGGCATCGACTGCCGTCCGGTCTATTGCACCAAGATCGCCGCCAAGATGACCCGCACCTTCACCGACCGCCATGGCCTGAAGGATCTGTGCAAGGAATTGCTCGGCGTCGAGATCTCGAAGCAGCAGCAGAGCTCCGATTGGGGCGCGCCGCAGTTGAACGAGGAACAGCTGAAATATGCGGCCTCCGACGTCCTTCACCTCCATCGGCTGAAGGAGAAGTTCGACGAGCTGCTGGCGCGCGAGGGGCGTACCGAATTGGCCCGCGCCTGTTTCGACTTCCTGCCGACCCGCGCCAGGGTCGATCTGCTGGGCTATGACGAGCCCGACATCTTCGCGCACTGAAGCCGCCAGAACACGCCTAACCCCTTGGTGGATATGGGGGCTTTTCCTTGACAGAGCAAAGGCCTCACCCTAGTTAGGGGGTGGGCAGCGCTCTTGGTGGATTCGCCCTTCATTTGGCGTTAGTTTGTGTGCCTGCCGCTAAAATTTTGATGATTTTGACCTTTTGAGATTTGCCTCGGTGCCGAGAATGAGCCAAGCGAGCGCCACGACGGCTGGGAAAGTGCCGCGCGGGACCATTCCGGCGGGCGGTTCCGTGCCGAAAAACGACGAAAAAACCGGGATTCCGGCACGTTCGGAGGCCGACTTGTCTATACAAGGCCTGAAGGCGGCCCTCGGCGTCCTGCAGCAGGAAGCGGACGCGCTGGCGCAGCTCTTTGCTGCCTTCGATGCCGCCGATGGCCGTCCCCTGGTCGACCGTGCCTTGGAACTGCTCCACGGTGCCACCGGGCGGGTGATCGTGACCGGCATGGGCAAATCCGGCCATGTTGCGCGCAAGATCGCCGCCACCATGGCCTCGACCGGCACCCCGGCGCAGTTCGTCCACCCGGCCGAAGCCAGCCATGGCGACATGGGCATGATCACCTCGGCAGATGCGGTACTGGCTCTGTCCAATTCCGGCGAGACGGCCGAGCTTAACGACCTCATTGCCTATTCCCGCCGTTGGCGCATTCCGCTCATCGCCATCACGTCGCGGCGCGTGAGCACGCTGGGCAGTGCCGCCGACGTCACCCTGGCTCTGCCGGCGACCGGCGAAGCGGGCGCTTTGGGCCTCGCCCCCACCTCCTCGACCACCATGATGCTAGCGCTGGGTGATGCGCTGGCCTTGGGCCTTCTCGAGCGCAAGGGTTTCTCGGCCGAGGATTTCCATCAGCTGCATCCGGGCGGCAAGCTGGGGCAGCGTCTGCTGCGCGTTGCCGACCTCATGCACCGCGATCGGGAAGTGCCGCTGGTCGAGAAATCAACGCCGATGTCCCAGGCGCTGATCGAGATGTCCAGCAAGACCTTTGGCTGCGTCGGTGCCATCGATGCCCAAGGCCGGCTGGTCGGAATCGTCACCGATGGCGATCTTCGGCGGCATATGGGCGCCGATCTCCTGGGCCAGACGGTCGAAGCCGTGATGACGGCAAAGCCGCTCACCATTTCCGCAACGGCGCTTGCCGCCGAAGCCGTGCGCATCATGAACGAACGGCAGATCACCACCTTGTTCGTGGTCGATGACGACAAGCCGGTCGGCATCATCCGCCTGCATGACTGCCTGCGCGCCGGGGTGGCATAGGCAATCATGGCAGTGCGCGAATTCATCGATCGACTTCGCAACCGGCAGGACGTCACGGCGGATATGCCGGCCTTGTCCGGCCCGCGCGCCTTGTTCAACCGCAAGCGCAGCCGCCTGCTGTGGCTTAAAGTATCGTTGCCGGTCCTGGCGCTCGGCATCGTCGGTTATCTCACCTATCGTTCCTATGAAGGGCAGACCGACACGCGGGTCAGCATCGACGTGGTCGAAGATGTGGTGAAGCTCGATGCCGGCATGAAGGTCAGCGGCATCGCCTTCGAAGGCAAGAGCAAGACGGACCGCCCCTTCTCGGTGACCGCACTTTCGGCCACGGAGACGAACGGCGACAAGGACCTCGTCAAGTTGGAAGAGCCGCAGGCGCAGATTGAGCTTTCTGACATCACCTGGATCGCGATCACGGCGGAGCGCGGGCTTTATAACCGCAAGCTGGACCAGGTCGAACTTGATGGCGACGTGACGGTCTATCATGACAATGGCATGAAATTCGTGACCGAGCAGGCGGCGATGGATTTGACGACCAACTCCGCCTCCGGTTCGAAGCCCGTCACCGGCAGCGATGATTACAAGCAGATATCGGCCGAAGGTTTCGAGATGCTCGATGACGGCGCCACGGTGCTGTTCAAGGGCAAGTCGCACATGAAGATCCTGCCCAAAGAGAAGGGAAGCGGCGGATGAGTTTGGTTCGTATTGCAGGAACACCCGTTGCAAGGACATTAGCACCCCGCTACCGGCAGATCCTGGTGCTGGGCGCTATGCTGGCATTGCCATGCTGGCTGACGATGGAGAGCGCCGCACGGGCCCAGGATGCGGCCGCCGAGCAGCCTGCCTTGTCCACGGGCGATGGCGCGGTGGTGCCAACCCCGGCAGCGCCTGGCAGCGGCAGCTCCGCCATGCAGTTCGGCGATGACACGCAGCCCTTCGAACTCAGCGCCGATCAGGGCATTGAATGGCGCAGCAAGGAAAAAACCTATACCGCCCGCGGCAATGCCGTGGCGACCCAGGGGAGCTCCTCGATCGGTGCTGACACGCTGGTTTTCTATACCAGCGGTGAAGGCGAGGAAGGCTCGTTCGACCGGATCCTGGCCACCGGCAACGTCAAGGTGATCTCCGGCAGTTCGACCGGCTATGGCGACAAGGGCGATTACAGTGCCGCTGAAAAACTGCTGCTGCTGACCGGCAGCAACCTGAAGATCGTCAGCGACAACGACACTGTGACTGCCCGCGACCGCATCGAATATTGGACCGGCCGCAGTGCCATCACGGCGCGCGGCAATGCGCTGGTGGTGCGCAACGACACGCGCATCAACGGCGACACGGCGACGCTCTATTTCGTCGACGATGCCGATGGCAAGAGCAAGCTCAGCCAGATCGAAGCCGAGGGCAAGGTCAAGGTGTTGTCGGGAACCCAGACCATCTACTCGAAGCATTTCGCCTACAATCCGGATACCGACATAGCGCTCATGACGGGCGATGTGCGCATCCTCGACCAGGGCAACGAATATACCGGCCAGCGTGCTGAGATCGACAACAAGAACAAGATCAGCCGCATCCTTGGCGGCGGCAGCACCAGCCGCGTGCACACCTTCATCAAAGCCAAACCGTCCGGCAGCACAAACGCGGGTACCACGACACAATGATCGACGGCGCAGACAATGCTCAGCAGGGAGATTCCCAGCCGGAAGATCGACGGCCGGAAGATCAGCGGCCGACCGATGCGACCGTGCCGCCTGCTGCTGCGGCACAGGGCGCCGTGAACGGCCACATGGCCTTTGTCGTCAATGGGGTTGCCATCAACCCCACTGTGGTCGAGGGGCTGTGCGCCTATCATCTGGGCAAGCAGTACAAGAAGAAACCGGTGTTGCGGGATGTTTCCGTGGGCGTCCAGCGGGGCGAGGCTGTGGGCCTGCTGGGTCCCAATGGTGCCGGCAAGACTACCTGCTTCTACATCATCACCGGGCTGATCAAGGCGGATGCCGGCGCCATCTTCCTTGATGGCAGCGAAGTGACCGACCAGCCGATGTTCGAGCGGGCGCGCAGCGGCATTGGCTATCTGCCGCAGGAGGCCTCGATCTTCCGTGGCATGTCGGTCGAAGACAATATCATGGCCGTCCTCGAGGTCGTCGACACGGTCGCCGCCTCGCGCGAGGCGCGGCTGGACCAGCTGCTGACCGATTTCTCTATTGCCCATTTGCGCAAAGTGCCGGCCCTGGCCCTGTCGGGCGGTGAGCGCCGCCGGGTGGAGATCGCCCGCGCACTGGCGACGCGGCCGAGCTACATCCTGCTTGACGAGCCGCTGGCGGGCATTGATCCCATTGCCGTCAACGACATCCGCGACATCATCTCGCACCTCAAGGACCGCGGCATCGGCGTTCTCATTACGGACCATAACGTCCGCGACACCCTGGAAATCGTCGATCGCGCGTATATCCTGCACGAAGGCGAGGTTTTGCGCGAAGGTAGCCCCGCCGACATCGTTGCCGACGAGGATGTCCGCCGCGTTTACCTTGGAGAAAGATTCTCGCTGTAGTACGCTTGGGTCATGGCGATAACGCAGCGCATGGATTTACGCCAGGCCCAGAGCCTGGTGATGACGCCGCAGCTTCAGCAGGCAATCAAGCTGCTTGAGCTTTCCAATCAGGAGCTCGCGGCCTATGTCGAGCAGGAGCTCGAGCAGAATCCGCTTCTCGAACGCGGCGAGGATGAGCGTGTCCTCAGCGGTGATGCAGCGGACGATGGCAGTCGCCTGGCCAGCGTCGAGGCGATGACCAGCGAGCCAGCCCTCGCACCCGCGCCGGACCGGGTCATGGACAGCAGCGAATATGTCCAGAGCGAGAATATGGATGACGGGCGCGGGTCGTCGCAGGAGTCCGATTACGACAATCTCTACAACACGGCCGAAGACCGCAGCAGCGAACGGAGCAGCGGCGAAGGTGCTGTCTCGCAGGACTCAGGCTTTGCCGACAATTGGTCCGGCACGGGCTCCGGCGGCGGCCGCAGCGATTTCTCCGATTCCGAATTCGGCCTGGAACAGACGCTGAGCAAGCCCGAGACCTTGCGCGAACATCTCGAACGCCAGCTCTATCTCGATATCCAGGATCCCACTGAACGGCTCATCGGCATGCAGCTGATCGACCTGGTCGATGAGGCCGGCTATATCGCCGGCGACCTTGCGCAGCTTGCCGAGCGCCTGGGCTGCAGCCTCGCGGATGTCGAAGCCGTCCTTGTCCGCGTGCAGCAATTCGATCCTTGCGGCGTGTTTGCGCGCAATCTGGCGGAGTGCCTGGCGCTGCAATTGAAGGAACGCAACCGGCTCGATCCGGCGATGCAGGCGCTGCTCGACAATCTGGAATTGCTGGCCAAGCATGACCGCCATCAGCTGATGAAGATCTGCGGCATCGATGCCGAAGATCTCGCTGACATGGTGACGGAGATCCGCGCCCTCAATCCGAAGCCCGGTGCCAGTTTCGAACAGGCCGATGTTCAGGCCGTGGTGCCCGATATCATGGTCTGGCGCCGCCAGGACGGATCCTGGTCGATCGAACTCAATTCCGAACAATTGCCGCGGCTGCTGGTCAACCAGCAATATCACGCGCGCATTCTGCCGAAGGCGCACAACAAGGTGGAGAAGGATTATCTCAATGAGCGTCTTGCCACGGCCAACTGGCTGGTGAAGACGCTGCACCAGCGCGCCACCACCATCCTCAAAGTGGCATCCGAGATCGTGCGGCAGCAGGAGGCTTTTTTCCTGCACGGCGTGCAGCATCTGAAGCCGCTCATTCGACGCGATATCGCCGACGCTATCGGCATGCACGAAAGTACGGTGAGCCGCGTTACCACCAATAAATTCATGGCAACGCAGCGCGGCGTGTTCGAGTTGCGGTACTTTTTCACGGCCGCCATTCAGGGTGCCGACGGCCAGGCCACCCATTCGGCCGAAGCGGTCCGGCAGCGCATCAAGGAACTGATCGACGCCGAGGGCGCCGCCGACATCCTGTCAGACGACAGGCTGGTCACGATTCTCCAGGGGCAGGGTGTCGACATCGCTCGCCGGACTGTGGCTAAGTATCGAGAATCACTAAAAATTTCATCATCAGTGCAGCGCCGGCGCGAGAAAGCCTTGCGTTCCGCCTGAGAGGAGCCACATCATCCTTTGAGGGGTTTTGAGACCACCATGCGCCCGGGACCCGATAGCAGCGATTCCTTAACGCCCAGCGATGTATAGGAGGTGTTAACACCAGAAGGATGAGGCCCTGATTGCCGATCCTTGACCCTGTCCCGTGGGACGTTGACATCGCCAAGAAGGTCGCTATGGTCCCGGCCGCGCCGCCGGACCTCCCTGGAGACCGGCGGCGTGACGCTTCTGGAGGGATTTCCTAGATCTTGGGGTCCGGGATATCCGTTGGTTGGTAGGGCGGTCGCGTGTCACGCGGTCGCGGTGATTGCCAACTGAAGTGTCGATGGGTTCGACGGCTGGACAGATTTTCTTCCGTCGCACCACGTTTGCAGGAACACGCCCATGAACCTGACCGTCAAAGGTAAGAACATCGATGTCGGCGATGCGTTGAAGACGCGCGCCTCGGAAAGCCTTGATCATATCTTCGGGAAGTATTTCTCGAATCCGATCGATGCCAACGTCACGATGTCTCGCGAAGCGCATCTCTTTACGGCGCAGATCTCCGTCCATGTCGGCCGGGGCATCCTGCTGCAGTCGGAAGGTGCGGCCGAGCACGCGAATTCGGCTTATGACATGGCGGCGGAAACGCTGGCCAAGCGTCTGCGCCGTTACAAGCGCCGACTCCGGGACCATCATCGCGCCGAGACGGAAGATCGTCGTGTTTCGCAATATACCGTGCTGGCGGCGGAAGCCGACGAAGGTGAAGAGCCGGAAGCCGTCAACGGCCATGGCGAGAACCATCCGGTGGTCGTGGCGGAAATGCAGACCACCATTCCAACGCTCACGGTGGGTGAGGCGGTCATGCGCCTCGACCTCGCCAATCAGCAGGCCATGATGTTTCTCAACCGGGCCCATGGCGGGCTCAACATGGTCTATCGACGCAACGACGGCAATATCGGCTGGGTCGATCCCGGTCTCGAAGCCGGTACGCGCCAATAGTCGCGTTTCTTATCTACGTTCTCCGGCCTTTTCCTGCCGGCGGCGTGTACGAGGCAAAAAATGGAAATCGAAGATTTGCTCTCTAACCCCGCGCATGTCATGGCGCGGTTGAAGGCCAGCAACAAGAAACAGGCCCTGCAAGAAATGGCGCGACGTGCTGCCGAACTTTCCGGTCTGCACGAACGCGCCATCTTCGATGTGCTGCTGGAGAGAGAGCGTTTGGGCACGACCGGTGTCGGCAACGGCATTGCCATCCCGCATGGCAAGCTGCCGGAAGCCAAGAAGATGTTCGGCCTGTTCGGCAGGCTGGATACACCGATCGACTTCGATGCCATCGACGAACAGCCGGTGGATCTGGTGTTCCTGCTGCTGGCGCCGGAAGGGGCGGGGGCGGATCATTTGAAAGCTTTGGCGCGGGTCTCGCGCCTGCTGCGGGACCGGGCGATCTGCGAAAAGCTGCGCGGCACCGACCAGGCGGATGCGATCTATGCCTTGCTGACCGACGGAGCGCATTCGCACGCCGCGTAGAGGTCACATAGTCTGTCGTCCATCACAACGCCCCGCTTAAGCGGGGCGTTGGCCGTTCTAGCTGATCTTCAGTGCAGCGTCACCTCAGTGTAGTGTTACCGGCGCCAAACCGTTTTCCCAGGCGGCGGCGATGGCTGCTTCGCGGTCCGGCATCACGGCAAGCTGCTGGCCGTTGGCGGCGAAGATGCCGAACGCAGTCGACCCGTCGACATCGATGTCGCGCACATACGCCACGTCATTGAGACCCAGCGCCAGCAATTGCTGGCGCGAGATTTCGCGCGCCGCTTCGATATCGCTCTTGGTTTCGGATTTGGTCATGCTGGTTACTCCTCTCGTGCCGCACGGATGCCGGCACTGTTGCCGTCAATGGCGACACGGCCTTCATGCTTTTCGTCATTGGCCCGCTTGATAGGAACGGTCCGGATCTGCGTTTCGATCTTGGGCCGATCGAGATCGATGGAGAGCAGGCCGTTATCGAGGGTGGCGCCGGCCACCTCGATGCCTTCGGCCAATACAAAGCTGCGCTGGAACTGGCGCGCTGCGATGCCGCGATAGATGAAGGTCCGCGCCGGATCGTCTTTCTGCTTACCGCGAATGGTGAGCGTGTTGTCTTCCAGCTGGATGTCGAGATCCGAGATGGCAAAGCCAGCCACAGCAAGCGTGATGCGCAGCCGGTAATCGCTGACCTGTTCGATATTGTAAGGGGGATAGCCTTCGGCGCCGGCTTTGGCGACCCGGTCGAGCGTGCGCTCGAAATGATCAAAGCCCAGCAGCAAGGGGCTGTTGAAAAGCGACAGGCGCGACATGGCTCCTCCTTTCGAGCGAGCACGATTCTCATGACATCCCGGTACCCGCAGGCGGCGCACCGGTTTCTCGATCTCGTAGGGCAACCCGCTGGACGACCCGGCGTTCCATCCCTATAGGGCATCTTAGAGGAAGAAATAGTAACCGAGGTTAAGAAATCAAGGTCGACCTGGCTTTGAACGCACTTGCGTGTGTCGATTGCGGCGCTAAACTATTCAGGGGACAAGAAATTCGGGGGAATCGCATGTTTGATGATTTGCGGCGTAGACGATTGTTGTCCGGCTTGGCTTTGCTCGGCGTTTTAGGGGGTGCCGGCACCCTTCTTGCGGCCTGTGCTGGCCCTGGTGGCGGTGGCGGGGCCGATAGCGGCCTTGGCCACCTGGAAATCCCCGAAAAGCCGGCAACCCAGGCCACCAAGGATTTGTGGCACGCAGCGAGTACCGGCAATGTGGCAGGGGTCAAGTCGGCCCTGGCGGCCGGTGCCGATATCGAGGGGATCGATTTCTCCGAAAATAAGAACGGTCGTCGGGCTCTGAATTATGCCGCCCTCAACGACCGCGCCGATGTGATCGAGGTGCTGCTGGCGGCTGGTGCCAACATCGAATCGCAGAACCGCACCCGCTTCACGCCGCTGCACCATGCTGCCGAAGCCGGGTCGATCGACGCCATCAAGATGCTGCTGAAGCATGGCGCTGACAAACGCGCCAAAATGTATCGCGGCGGCATCCCGCAGCAGATTGCCGAATTCAAAGGGCATCGGGACGCTGCCTTGCTCCTGGTGCCGTAACGCGCCCGGCCTAGCCGTCGGCGTGCCGAACCTTGCGTTAGACCTGGCCGCCGGCGGCTGCGCCTGCCGGCCAGCGTCTTGCATTGACGCATGAGAACACGCCCACCGCCGGCGATCTTGCCTGATCGTTCACGGACTATAAGCGGCGCTGAGGATGGCATACCTACAGCCGTCCATCAGCGGCGTTAATCCCCCTTTAGTCGATTGTCCGCCTTGACGGCGAATGCCTCGGGCATGGGGTGCCATATATTTTAGCGCGGTCTTAATCTCTTACGATTACTATTACGTTCATCTGCTTGGGCCGGCATGAACTGCCGGGCCTATCGCAGACATTATCGGTGCGTAAGACACCCAATCAATCGAAGCAACAGGCAATAGAAACAACGGGCGAATCGCATAACAGAGTCGGGAGAGCTGGCCATGCGCAACATCAAGATCGGCGGCAAGATTGTAATTGCGCTCGCACTTCTCGTTATCACGATCATCGGCCTCGGCCTCTTCAGCATCTCCAAGCTCAACATCGTCAACGAACAATCGACGATCATCGCCATCAATTGGCTGCCCAGCGTTGAGGCCGTCGCGAAAATCGATGCCAGTATCAGCGAATATCGTATCAATGAATCGCAGCACATCCTGACGACTGAGGAACCGGCGATCGCCAAGATCGACGAGACCCTTGTCGCGCTTAAATCTCGCATCGATTCAGAAATGAAGATCTATGAACCGCTCATCTCCAGCGACGAAGAGCGTCAGATCTATCCCAAATTTCAGAGCAAATGGCATGACTATCTTGCCGTCAGCGATCAGCTCCTGACGTTGTCGCGGGTCAACAGCAATGTTGAGGCTGCGGAACTTTACAAGACGAAATCCGCCGATACCTATCGCGATGCTACCGGGCAATTGTCGCAACTGATCGAGATCAACGCTGCTGGCGCGGATGCCGCCAGCGCGCTGGGTGACGAGATATATGCCGATGCCCGAACCTTGCTCATCATCGCGATGGTTGTGGTTGGCGCGTTTGCTGCCCTGATGGCTATCCTTCTCACGCTCGGGATCGCTGGCCCAATCAAAGCGCTCTCGGCAACCATGTTGCGATTGGCCGGCGGCGACAAGACGGTCGATATCCCTGGTGCGCAGCGCGGTGACGAGCTTGGCGGGATGGCGAAGGCTGTGCAGGTTTTCAAGGACAACATGATCGAAACGGAGCGCTTGCGCGCCGAGCAAGAACTGGCCAAGCAGCAATCGGAAGCGGAACGACGTAAGGCGATGCTCGATCTTGCGGACAGGTTCGAGGGGACGGTTGGCGGGGTCGTGACTGCCGTAAGCGAGGCTGCCCAGGAACTGCAGCAAACTGCGAAATCGCTGTCGGCAACCGCCGAAGAAACGTCGCAGCAATCAACCGCGGTTTCGGCCGCGTCGGAGGAGATGACGCAGAATATCCAGACTGTTGCTTCGGCGACAGAGGAATTGTCGGCATCGATCAGCGAGATTTCCAATCAAGTGTCGGAATCGAATCGAATCGTCGACGGTGCTGTTACCCAGGCGACTGACACCAACGACAAAGTAAAGAGCTTGGCTGCGGCGGCGCAGAAAATCGGCGATGTCGTGGTCCTGATCAATGATATCGCTGGCCAGACAAATCTGCTTGCACTTAATGCGACGATCGAAGCGGCGCGGGCCGGCGAGGCCGGCAAAGGCTTCGCCGTTGTGGCATCCGAGGTCAAGACGCTGGCCACCCAGACGGCACGGGCGACGGAGGAGATCGGTTCGCAGATTCGGGCCATTCAGGAAGCGACAGACAGTTCGGCGACAGCTATTGCCGGCATCACTCAAACGATCGGGCGAGTCAGCGAAATATCCACGGCCATCGCCTCGTCGGTCGAGGAACAAGGCGCTGCCACGCAGGAGATTTCACGCAACGTACAGCAGGCTGCGCTGGGTGCGACCGAGGTCTCGTCCAACATCACCGGCGTGACCGAAGCGTCGCAATCGACCAGCGCCGCCGCCGGTCAATTGCTGGTATCGGCTAGCGAACTTGCCCGACATGGAGAAAAGCTGCGTGGCGAAGTTACGACTTTCCTTCACACGGTCCGGAATTCTTAACTCCGACACTGGCTCCCAAAGGACAGTAAGCCTAATCGCGATATCGCAATGTTAATCAAGCCTTAGAAGATGCGGCCTATGGTGCTTTGCAGAAAAATGCGGAGTGCCGTGGGCAGGTCAGCAGCATCGGCCCTGCACTCATTTCGACATTGCGGGGTATTGCATATGCGTTTCCAGAATTTCCGCATCGCCACGCGCCTTGCCTTGGTCGTGCTCGTCGCCATGCTCGGCATGGTCACCATCGGCATCATTGCCGGCTATGAACTGCGCGCGACGTTGCTCGAAGATCGCAAGGTCAAAACCCAGCATGTCGTCGACGTGGCCTACGGGGTGGTCAATTACTTTGCCGAGCAGGTCAAGGCCGGAACGCTCACCGAGGAGCAGGCCAAGGCGCAGGCGATGGTGGCTCTCGAACAGCTGCGTTATGACGAGAAGGAATATTTCTGGATCAACGATATGACGCCGCGGATGCTGATGCATCCCTTCGCCAAGAAGCTGCTTGGCCAGCCGACGCTGGCCGACCTCAAGGATCCCAACGGCAAGCCGATCTTCACCGACATGCTGAACATCGTAAAAGCGCAAGGGGCAGGCTTCGTCGATTATCTGTGGCCGCAACCGGGTGCCGAGCAGCCGGTCCCCAAAATCTCCTATGTGAAGGGCTTTGCGCCCTGGGGCTGGATCATCGGGTCCGGCATCTATCTTGACGACGTCAACACCATCTTCTGGAACCAGATGCTCACGCAAGGTGCGGTCATCGTCGGCATCATGCTGCTGACCGCCCTCATCAGCGTGGTCATCGCGCGCAGCATTTCAGGGCCCCTGGCGCGCACTACCGGCAACATGATGCGCCTTGCCGACGGCGACAAGGGCATCATCGTCGACGGCACCGACAACAAGGCCGAGATGGGAGCTCTGGCGCGGGCTCTTGCCGTGTTCAAGGACAATGCGCTCGCCATGGATCAGTTGGCCGTGGAACGGACAGCGCAGGACGAACGAGCGCGCAGCGAAAAGCGCCAGGCGATGCTCGATCTCGCCGACAATTTCGAAAGCTCGGTGCAGCAGGTGGTGGGCCAGGTGTCCGCCGCCTCAGTCGAATTGCAATCCTCGGCGCAATCCATGGCCGGCAACACCGACCAGACCACCAGCCGCGCCGCTCTTGTTTCCAATGCGTCTGAACAGGCCTTCGGCAATGTCCAGTCGGTGGCTGCCGCCACGGAAGAACTCAGCGCCTCCATTTCCGAGATCAGCCAGCAGGTCGCGCAATCGACCAACATCGCCTCGAAGGCGGTTGCCGAAGCCCGGCAGACCGATCAGACGATCAACGGCCTGGCGCAGGCCAGCCAGCGGATCGGCGATGTCGCCAACCTCATTCGCGACATTGCCAACCAGACCAATTTGCTGGCGCTCAATGCCACGATCGAGGCAGCACGCGCCGGCGATGCAGGCAAGGGCTTCGCCGTGGTGGCGTCGGAGGTGAAGAATCTGGCCAACCAGACCGCCCAAGCGACCGAGGAAATCACCGGCCAGATCAGCAGCATCCAAAATGCGACCGGCGAAGCGGTGACGGCCATCCGCGGCATTACCAACACCATCACGGAGATCGACCAGATCGCAGCGGCCATCGCTGCTGCGGTCGAACAGCAGGGGGCAGCGACGCGCGAGATATCCCGCAGCATCCAGCAGGCAGCCGACGGTACCCGCGACGTGTCGCAGAACATCGCCGGCGTTTCGGAAGCGCTGACCGAATCGGGTCGCCTGGCCGAAGGTCTGCTGGGGGCGGCGTCCGACCTCTCTCGCCAGGCCGATGTCATGCGCAGCGAGATCAGCCGCTTCGTGGATCGCATCCGCGTCGCATAATTGGCCCGGATATGCGTAGGTTACAGAGGGCGGGCTTTCCGCTATCATGCCTATGCGCCCGCGTCGGCATCCGCCAATCAGACTTGGCCAGCCTTTGCTAACATTCCGCCCGCCGGATTTTCGTTTTCCCGCGCCCGCGCTTCTGCACCAATCAATTTGGGAGACATGCCGTGGCTAAAGGTCAAATGAAGAGCAACCGCGAAAAGAAGAAGCCGAAACAGGACAAGGTGAAGTCAGCCCCCGCAGGCACCGGCTTTGCGTCGGCCACATCCAACCCGGCTTCCTCAGGCTATTCAGGCAAGAAGAAATAGGCTGACGCGCTGCGGCCTTAACGGTCGCCCGCTCGCTCGAAACAAAAACCCCCGCACGATCGCTCGTGGCGGGGGTTTCTATTTGGTGGACCCAAGCGGGATCGAACCGCTGACCTCCACAATGCCATTGTGGCGCTCTCCCAGCTGAGCTATGGGCCCGAAGATCGGGTGATCGCCGAAGTGCCGCCGTTGCCGGGGCGCTTTCTGGGGGGCGATCGAACGGGCTGGAACCTAAGTGGACACCGTCCGGAATTCAAGCACAAAAAAGGACAATGATATCAAGGGTCGAAGCGGGATGCCGGCCGAAAGGCTCAGCGTTCGCCCTCGTCCTCGCCTTTCTCGATGGCTTCCGAGATGTCTTCATCGTCTTCGCCGAGTTCGGAGGCGTCCTCAAGGACCACATCCTCCTCGTCGCCCAAATCCTCTTCCTCGACATCGACATCCGTCTCGACATCGGCCACGGGATCGTCGACCACGGCGGCCTTCACCGGCGTCATCTTCTCGGCGACGCGGCGGCGGCTCTTCATGACGGCGTCGGGATCATAGACCGTCTTGCACTTCGGGCAGACGATCGTTGCCTTGCGCATGTCGTAAAAATGCGCACCACAGCTGCCACAGATGCGCTTGGTGCCCCATTCCGGCTTGGTCACGTGATCTCTCCGCTGAATTCAATCTCGGGGTGCCAATTGCCATAGCGATTGCGGCCTGTCAACGCCCACAAATTACCCATCGATCCCCCTTCGATTCAGGATGCGATGCCGTCCGGGCTACCACGCGGCACCGTCTCTCTTTCTGGGCATAAGTCCAACGGAAACCGACGCCTGCAGTGACCCATGGAGAGGATGCCCTAGGCACAAAATCGGCCTTTCCATCAAATTCGGGGTTTCCGCGCCGTGCCCGGCCTGTGCTAGAGAAACGCGGCGTCAACGCAGCCAGGCTCGACCCCCAAGGTTGACCATGGGCCGGACCGCCCGTTTTGCATCTGGCGCGACCTCTTTCGTCAAAGGCCAAATTCGGCATGAGCAAACATGTAACCAACCCGAAACCGCTGACGTCCGGCACGGCTAATGGCCCTGCCGGCGGTGGCCTGCGCGGCCGTCTACGCGTGCCTGGCGATAAATCGGTGTCGCACCGTGCCCTCATGCTGGGCGCGCTGGCTTTGGGCGAGACCGAGATACACGGCTTGCTGGAAGGTGAGGATGTGCTGCGCACCGCAGCCGCCATGCGGCAGCTGGGCGGCGAGACGGAAAAGGGCGCCGATGGTGTCTGGCGCGCACGCGGCCGTGGCAATGGCGGCCTTGCGGAAGCTGCCGACGTGCTCGATCTCGGCAATGCCGGGACCGGCACGCGTTTGCTGATGGGCCTGGTTGCGCCCTATCCCATGACCACGTTCTTCACCGGCGATGCGAGCCTGCGGTCGCGTCCGATGGCGCGCGTCACGGAACCGCTGCACCTGATGGGTGCGCGTTTTGCCACGCGATCCAAGGGCCGCCCGCCTTTGGCAGTTATCGGGACGTCATCCTCATTGCCGATCACCTACAAGCTGCCGGTGGCGTCGGCGCAGGTGAAGTCGGCCATTCTGCTGGCAGGCCTCAACACGCCGGGCATCACCACGGTGATTGAGCCGGAAGCAACACGCGATCATACCGAACTGATGCTGCGCGGTTTCGGCATCGATGTGAAAGTCGAAGAAACGCCTGAAGGGCGGGCTTCTTCGATCACCGGCCAGGGCGAGCTTACCGGCCGCAAGATCGTGGTACCGGGCGATCCCAGTTCGGCAGCCTTTCCGATCGTGGCGGCCTTGATCCTGCCAGGATCCGACATCGTCATCGAGAATGTCGGCCTCAATCCGCATCGCATCGGCCTCATCGACACGCTCATCGACATGGGCGCCTCGATCGAGATCCAGAATGCGCGCATCGAAGCTGGCGAAAAGGTCGGTGACCTGCATGTGCGCCATTCGCATCTCGCAGGTGTGACGGTGCCGGCGGCGCGCGCACCCTCGATGATCGACGAATATCCGATCCTCGCCGTGGCTGCCGCCTTTGCCGAGGGTGAGACGAAAATGCTGGGGCTCGCCGAATTACGGGTGAAGGAAAGCGACCGCCTGGGCGCCATGGCACGCGGCCTCGCGGCTTGCGGCGTCACTGTCGAAGAAGGTCCCGATTGGCTCGCCGTCAAGGGCACCGGCAAGCGGCCCAAGGGCGGTGCCCATATCGCGGTCAACCTCGACCATCGGCCGGCGATGTCGTTCCTGGTGCTGGGCATGGCTGCGGAGAAGCCGGTCAGCATCGACGATGGCAGTCCGATCGACACCTCATTCCCCGGCTTTGCCGAGCTCATCAATGGGCTGGGCGGGTCGATTACCGCAGTGAAGGCTTAAGCGCATATCCATGACCGACAAGCCTTTCGTCATCGCACTCGACGGGCCGGCAGCAGCCGGCAAGGGTACGCTCGCCAAGCGGCTCGCCGCTTATTATGGCCTCGCCTATCTCGATACCGGCTCGCTCTACCGGGCGGTGGGGCTTAGCGTCCTGCGCCAGGGCCAGGACCCGACCAACCCGGAAGCCGCCACGGCAGCGGCCAAAACCCTGCCCCCGGAACTCCTCCAGGACCCGGATTTGCGGTCGGCGGCGGCCGGCGACGCCTCCTCCAAGGTCGCGGCCATCCCCGGTGTCCGGGCGGCCCTCTTCGACTGGCAGCGTCGATTCGCTGCTCACCCACAACCGCTTGAGGACGGCACGCCGTGTTCCGGATCTGTTCTGGATGGTCGCGACATCGGCACCGTCATCTGCCCGGACGCCGCGGTGAAGATTTTTGTCACAGCGAGCCCCGAGGCCAGAGCGGACAGGCGCCTCAAAGAGTTGCAAGCGCGCGGCGAGAAGGCTATATACGCCCGGGTTTTAGAGGATATCAGGGCCCGCGACGCCCGCGACACAGCGCGCGCCGATGCCCCGATGAAAGCGGCCGAAGATGCCGTGCACCTCGACACCTCGGATCTCGATATCGATCAGGTCTTTGCGAAAGCCAGAGCGATCGTCGATGAGCGTCTGAAGCGGTCATAGGCTTCAGCGCTGATTGCGAGTTTCCGTTTTTCAACGCGTGACAGAAGACCGCCGGAGACAACCGGCTGGCCGGAAAAAATGTTTGTGAAAGGAACTACCTCTAATGGCTAGATCAGCTACGGCGCGTGTCGCCACCCATGAAGTTGCCGCTGCGAAAGAGAGCTTCGCTGCGATGCTCGAGGAATCGTTGGGCTTTGCCCAAGGCCTCGAAGGTTCGGTGCTGAGCGGCACCGTTGTCGCCATCGATGGCGAATTTGCCCTGGTCGATGTCGGCCTGAAATCCGAAGGCCGCGTGGCCTTGCGTGAATTCGGCGGCCCGGCTGGCAAGGCCGAGATCAAGATCGGCGATGTGGTCGAGGTGTTCCTCGAGCGCATGGAAGACAAGAACGGCGAAGCGATGCTGAGCCGCGAGAAGGCGAAGCGCGAAGAAGCGTGGACCGCCCTCGAAAAGCAGTTCAAGGACAATCAGCGCGTCACCGGCGTGATCTTCGGTCGCGTGAAGGGTGGCTTTACGGTCGACCTCTCCGGCGCCGTCGCCTTCCTGCCCGGCAGCCAGGTCGACATCCGCCCGGTGCGCGATGTGGGCCCGCTCATGGGCACGCCGCAGCCGTTCCAGATTCTCAAGATGGATCGCGCCCGCGGCAACATCGTTGTCTCGCGTCGCGCTGTCCTCGAAGAGAGCCGTGCGGAAGCCCGCAGCGAACTCGTGGCCAACCTCAAGGAAGGCCAGGTTCTGCAGGGCGTCGTGAAGAACATCACCGATTACGGTGCGTTCGTTGACCTCGGCGGTGTCGATGGTCTGCTGCACGTTACCGATATCGCGTGGCGCCGCATCAACCATCCGTCTGAAGCCCTGCACATCGGCCAGAACGTTAATGTTCAGGTCGTGCGCTTCAACCCGGAAACCCAGCGCATCAGCCTCGGCATGAAGCAGTTGGAAGCCGATCCGTGGGAAGGCGTTGCCGCCAAGTATCCGGTCGGTGCGAAGCTGAAGGGCCGCGTCACCAACATCACCGACTACGGCGCGTTCGTCGAACTCGAGCCGGGCATCGAAGGCCTGGTCCACGTCTCCGAAATGAGCTGGACCAAGAAGAACGTGCATCCGGGCAAGATCGTTTCGACCAGCCAGGAAGTCGAAGTGATGGTCCTGGACGTCGATCCGACCAAGCGTCGTATCAGCCTTGGCCTGAAGCAGTGCATGGACAATCCGTGGTCGTCCTTCATTGACAAGCACCCGGCCGGTTCCGAACTCGAAGGCGAGATCAAGAACATCACCGAATTCGGTCTGTTCGTCGGTCTCCCCGGCGATATCGACGGCATGGTCCATCTCTCGGATCTCGATTGGGATCGTCCGGGCGAAGAAGCCGTCCAGGATTACAAGAAGGGCCAGATGGTCAAGGTGAAGCTGCTCGATGTCGATATCGAGAAAGAGCGCATCAGCCTCGGCATCAAGCAGCTCAAGAAGGACACCTTCGCTGAGTCTGCCGGCACCATGAAGAAGGGCGACGTTGTCACCTGCACTGTCACCGCGGTCACCGATGGTGGTCTCGAAGTGACGGTCGGCGACGGCATCCCGGGCTTCATCAAGAAGGTCGACATTGCCCGCGAACGTGGCGAGCAGCGTCCGGATCGTTTCGCCGTCGGCGAGAAGGTCGATGCCAAGATCACCCAGAACGACGCCAAGACTCGCAAGCTCACGCTTTCGATCAAGGCGCGCGAGATGGAGGAGGACAAGCAGGCGATGGCCGAATTCGGTTCGTCCGATTCGGGCGCCAGCCTTGGCGACATCCTGGGTGCGGCCCTCAACAAGGCCAAGAAGACCAAGAAGGGCGACGACGAATAACTCTGAGTCGAGTAATTTTGTTGCGTCCTTGATGCTGTAACAGTGTCAAAACGGGTTAAGACGGGCCGGGAAGGGCAACCTTTCCGGCCCGTCGCCGTTCTAACTGCCCCTATCCGCCAAAAAACATAGAGAAATGAGCGGCTTATCCTTGACGAGGCCGATTTTTCCCGGCACGCTTGCGCGCAATATGGGCAGGGGATGCGCCCATGGTCTTGGCGGGCAAGGTAAATGACCGTTAGGGGCCGCGGGCGGATGGGGACCGAAAACATGACCAAATCGGAATTGATTCTGCGCATTGGCGAGCTTAATCCGCATCTTTATCACCGGGATGTGGAGCGCATCGTCACGGCCATTTTTGAAGAGATAACCAATGCGTTGGCCCGGTCGGACCGGGTCGAGCTGCGCGGCTTTGGCGCCTTTTCCGTGAAGGAACGCGACGCCCGCAAGGGACGCAATCCCCGGACCGGCGAAACCGTCGCGGTCGAGGAAAAAGTGGTACCGTTCTTCAAGACCGGCAAGGAACTGCGCGACCGCCTGAACAGCCGTGCGGAGCCAGCGCCGAAAGCCGCCGACTCAGCCAATCCTGGCCAATCGGCGATGGGCCAGCCCGGCAAGGAGCCCGGAACCGGCAATTGAGCGCCGTTTTCGCGTGGGCCAGCTTGTTGGACGGCGCCGTTGCCAGATAGACAAAAGCGAAGCCCATGAACCGACTCGTCTGGATCATCACCCTGCCCGTGGCATTGCTGGTGATTCTGTTTGCCCTGATGAACCGACAGGAAGTCACCTTGAGCCTGTGGCCGCTGCCCTGGGATATCGGTGCGCCCTTGTTCCTGTTCACGCTGGGCGCCATCGTCTTCGGCTTTCTGTTCGGCGCACTCGCCACCTATGTTTCTGGCGCCACGACCCGGCGCAAACTGCGCGGCGCCAAGCGGGCACTTGCCGACAAAGAGGATGAGCTCGCGATCCTCAAGCGGAGCCAAGCTTCAGCTACTCAGGCATCAGGCGTGCCTTCTGGCCAGCAGATCCTCCATAGACCACCGACCGCCCTGCCGCCGGCGGCGTGACGTCTCGCAGAATGCGATGTCCTATCGAGCGATGCCAACTCTCGTCGACGCGAAGAATGCCGGCCGGCAAATTAACGAGCTATTAGGCGTCGTCGCCTAACGTTTGGCGGGGAATGGATTTCTCGTGCCGGGGATGTGTTCGTGATTCCACTTTGCAACGCATCAGGTCCTGACACGGGCCGATCTCCAGAACGCGTCGGGCAGCGCCTCTCAAGCGATCAAGTGAATGGTGTTTCACGGCACGTCGCGCGGCCGCGGTCCCGCTGCAACTCTATCGACATGACCGGTCAGTTTCTCATGCATTGCTTTGTCGTTGGTTCAAGTACCTCGGCCATTGCAAACGGAGCACGAGCCAAGGGGATCGGGTCATGAGAAATTTTCTCGCCCGTTATCCCCTGAGCCCATTTCTCTTGGCGCTCGATCTCTTCGTGCCTCATGCGGCTGGGAACATGACCCAGCTGGAACCGTACGAAATCGGTGTCGTGGCAGTAATCTTGTTGGCTTTCGCGTCAATCCTGACCGTGCTTCTGTTGTTTCTGGTCGGTACGTGGCAGCGGGCTGCAATCTGTGCCACGGCAGCGATCTATGTCCTCTTTATCGTACCGTCGGCGCTGGCGCTGCCAGGGGCACTTGGAGTCTTTGGATGGCTGGTCCAGTTGATCGTCATGGGGCTGGTGGTGTGGCTGATCATACAGTCGCGTCGGTCATCGAGCGACTATCGCCTGGCCAACATCGTCATCAACAGCGTGTTGATTGGCCTCTTGGCCTTCCCGACATTCCTGATTGCCGAGGGCACCTATCGGCTGGCTGGTGCAAGGCCTGCACCAAGCGAGCTGTTTCCCGATCTTCCGGCCGGTGTAGCAAAGGCAGACGATCCCGACATCTGGCATTTTGTTCTGGATCGATATGCCGGTGCCGAAACACTGAAAGACATCTATGGCTACGATAACGGCCCGTTCCTGGCAGCCCTACGCACGCGCGGATTTTCCGTTGCCGAGCGGGCCGCCGCCAATTATCAGCGCACGGCGCCATCGCTTGCATCGACGCTCAATCTGGATTTCCTGACTACCTTTTCCGAGCGCTCAGCCATCATGCAGGACGATCTCGTGCCGCTCTATCGCACCATCAGGAACAATCGTGCGGAGCGTTTTCTGCGGGCGCTCGGATATCACCTCTATCATTTTGGACCCTGGTGGGAGCCGACCCGGCACAGCGATCTCGCAGACACGCATGTCAATTATCTGGATATGCCGGACTTCCTGCGTTTCACGCTGGAACGGTCAATCCTCAGCCATATCGCGGCTCTGACCGGCATCATTCCCGGTGATGGACGTGCCGATCAGTGCCGGCGTCTTCATTTTCAGCTCGATGAGTTGGATCGTCTGGCTCAACAGCCCCCGCGACCGGGCAAGAAGCAGGTCTTTGCCCATCTTCTGCTGCCGCATCCCCCCTTTGTGGTTGACGCAGATGGCCGATGCAAGAGCCTGGCCGAGGTGCAATCCATGACGCGGCAGCAGAATTATGTGGCTCAGGTCCGCTATGCCAATACGCGCATGCTGGCCTTGCTGGACCATATTGCCGCAAATGGCCGGCCGTCGGTGATCATCCTGCAATCTGATGAAGGTCCCTGGCCGGAAGAACTTGCCGGTGACGAGCGGCCGATCGGGTTGGATACGACAAATGCGGATTGGGCGAGAGCCAACACCAAGCAACTGCGCGAAAAAATGCTGATCCTCTTGGCAGTTAGAGGTGTTACGCCGAACGATGTGCAACTCACGGCGACAACAACGCCTGTCAACGCCGAACGCCAAGTCTTCTCGCACTATTTTGGTCTTGATTTACCGCCCTTGCCTGACAGCAGTTTCCTGTTTCTGGACCGGAGCCATCCCTACCGTTTTCTCGATATCACGGATCGTCTGCATTGAGTTGTCATGCCATGTGCCGCTGGCTCGAGGAGAGCAGGAAAAAGGGCGTCGGAGGATGGGTGGCTTTTATCGTACATGCCATCGATCGACACGTAGGCGCGGTGCATATTGCGTATCATACTCGACGCGCCTATTGTTGTGCCGCTTTGGGGAAATTTGAAACAGGTCGGACATGATTGTGCGTTGCCTGGGTTTTGCCGTCTGGATGATGATCGGCTTTTTCGCCTTCGGGGTGGCGACGGCGCAGGCCTATCTGGACCCCGGCACCGGCAGCATGATTCTGCAGGCGATCATCGGTGCGGTGGCCGGTGCGCTGATCGTGATCAAGCTCTATTGGTACAAGCTGGTCAGCTTTTTCAAAAATCGATCCGCCACCAAGACGGATATGCGCGATCCCGATAAGGATGGCCAGTGACACCTGCCGCACGCGACCCGGGATCGTTTCGCGATCCTAGCGGCCATGTCTATGAACTTGATGGGCGGATCCTGCGCTCTGTGAATCCGGTCGCGGCCGACAGTTATCGCGCCTTGCGCGATTCGGGACTGCTCGCTGCGCTGTCGACGCAAGGCTTGCTGCTGCCGGCCGTCGAGTGTGATCCGGCCAGCGTGAGACTGTCGGATGCCAGCCCCGAATATCTGCTTGAGCATCCGCGGGTGCCGTTCATTTCCTATCCCTATGAATGGTGCTTCGCTGCCCACCGCGCAGCAGCCCTGCTGCATCTCGATCTCCATCTCGCTGCCTTGGCGGGCGGCTTCACGTTGAGCGATGCCAGCGCCTACAATGTGCAGTTTCAAGGACCCCGGCCGGTCTTTATCGATCTCCTGTCGTTGCGCCCCTATCGGCCGGGCGAAATCTGGGCCGGGCATCGCCAATTCTGCATGCAGTTCCTCAATCCGCTGCTGTTGGAAACGAAGCTCGGAATCAATCCGCAGGCCTGGTTTCGCGGCCAGCCGGAAGGCATCGATCCTGTCGATCTCGCCAAACTGCTGCGCTGGCGCCACCTATTTTCCTTTACGGTCTTCGCGCATGTCGTGTTGCAGGCGCGCTTCCAGGCGAAAGCGGTGGCGACCGACCAACGGGCAACCACCAGCCTCAAGCGTGCGCAGCTGCCAGCAGCTGCGTTCAAGAACATGTTGCTTTCCTTGCGGAGCTATATTGCCGGGCTCGACAGGCCAGTGGCCCGGACCGTGTGGGCGGATTACGCCGGCAATACCAGCTACTCGGCGCAGGAAGCAGAGCAGAAGCGGCGCTTGGTTGGCGAGATGGTCGCGGCGGTGAAGCCGGCGACACTCATCGATCTCGGATGCAACACCGGTGATTATGCTGCCTTGGCGCTGGCCAGCGGCGCACAGGGCGTGATCGGGTTTGACTTCGATCTCGGTGCGCTCGATCAAGCCTTCGCCCGCGCCACCCGCGAGAAGCTGAATTTCCTGCCGCTCTGGCTCGATGCTGCCAATCCCAGTCCCGACCAGGGCTGGGGACAGCGTGAGCGCAAGGGCTTTGCCAGCCGCGCCAAGGCCGATGGCCTGCTGGCCTTGGCTCTCATTCATCATCTGGTCATCGGCCGCAACATTCCGATGGACGATGTGGTCGCGTGGCTGATCGCCATGGCCCCACACGGCATCATTGAATTCGTGCCGAAGGGCGACCCTATGGTACAGCGACTGCTTGCGCTGCGTGAAGATATCTTTCCGGATTATGACGAGGTCGCCTTTCGCGCAGCGGTCGAACGCCGGGCCCGCATTCGCCGTGCCGAAAGATTGTCCGAAGGCGGTCGCCTGTTGGTCTGGTATGAAACCACAGCCCAGCAAGGAAATGGCCAGCCGGGACATATGCCGTGAGCGCGGCACCCGCTGCCGACCGTGTTGACGGCTTCTTTTCCCGCATACCCTATCATGTGGTCCTGCTGCCAATCTGCTTCACGCTGGCCCCCTTTGCCAGCAACCGCTTTGAAGCTGAGCTCGCTGGCGTCATTACCGTCATGCTTGCGCTGGTGCTTGGGGCGCTGCTGCTGCTGGTGATCCTGCGTCGGTTGTTTCGCAGCTGGCGCAGTGCCGCAGCTGCAACGAGCGCCATTGCCCTCTATCTGCTTTATGAGCCGAGCCTGTTGTTCCCGCTCATTCCCAGCAACGGGCTCAGCGTGGCGATATTCGGCGCTGCCACCGTCGCCCTGCTGATTGCCCTCATGCGCCTTTGGCGCAGTCGCGGGCGTCTGGCCAATCTCACCCTCGTGCTCAACATCATCGTGCTGGTGGCACCATTGCCGGATCTTTGGACGCTGGCGACTTGGTATGCTGGCAACCATGGCGCAGGTGTTGCCGCGACGGACATATTTCCAGACCTGCCGCGAGCGTCGCAGATGCCGATCGACGCGCCTGGGCAGCCTGACATCTGGTATTTCATTCCCGACCGCTATGCCAACGCAGCCAACATCAAATCGTATTACGGCTTCGACAACACTGCCTTCCTCGACACCCTGCGGGCCAAGGGCTTTACCGTCATCGACAATGCCCATGCAAACTACCAACGCACGGCCGTGTCGATGACGTCGCTGCTCAATCTCGACTATCTGGACGAATTCAGCCGCCATACGGAAATCGATGGCCACGACTGGCATCCACTTTACCGTGCCTTGACGGACAACCGCGTCAGCCGCTTCCTGCACGGCGCCGGCTATCGCATCCATCGTTTCGGCCCGCATTGGGAGCCGACTAGGCGCGACCCCTACGCGGACGAACATCATAACGTCTTCGATATGCCGGAGTTCGCCCAGCGTGTCTTGACCGTCACGGTGCCGGGGCAGTTGGCCTATGCGACCGGGATCGGGGCGATTGACGGTTGGTATGCGCATTGCCAGCGGCTGCAGCGGCAATATGACGGCTTGGTCGATCTCGCGGGTCGCGATGAACGCAAATATGTACTGGCACACCTCCTGGTCACCCATCCACCCTTCGTCATGACGGCGGACGGAAAATGCCTCTCGCGTCCGCAGGCCGCGGTCCGGCCGAAAGGCCAGGACTATGTCGACAGCGTCAAATATGCCAACGCACAGTTTACGCGCCTGATCGATGCCATTCTCGCCGGCCCGCGGCCAGCCATTATCGTGCTGATGGCAGATGAAGGACCGTGGCCGCAGGACATCAGGCTGCTGAAAGGTGGCAGCTTCGCCAGCAGCGAGATGGTGGATTGGTCAACCATGACGGAGAAGCAGCTCGATTTCAAAACCGGTATCCTGATGGCCATCCATTTGCCGGCCGGCACACCGACGGCCGATGCCACCAGCGATCCGTTCCCGCGTTCACCGGTCAATGTCTTTCGCATGATTTTTCGCAGATACTTCGATATGAAGCTACCGCCGCTGCCTGATCGCTATTTCATCTATCACAGCGATGAGGCGATCTATGATTTCATCGACGTGACGAATCGATTGCCAAGATAAGGGCCCACCCTAGCCGGGCTTACCCAGCCCGCACGCCGCCCAGGACCTGCAGCACGATGCCGCGAATGGTGAGATCGGCGGTCCAGGGAAAGGCGCGGATTTCGGTCTGCGCCAGCAACGTATCGACCAGCGCCTCATCCAGGCTGCGCCGCATCTCGGCTTCCATCTGTGCATAGCCGCGGACACCGCTGCCGGTGATGAGGATGAGATCGGGTCCGATGAGAGCAATGAGGTTGGAAAGTCCATAGCCCAGGGCACGGCCGGCTTGCTGGAACAGGCTGGTGGCGACGCTGTGGCCGCTCTCTGCCAATTCCACCAAGGCCTGCATCTGCTCTTCGGAAGGATGCAGCGCATCTGTGTTGGGCAGGTCGAGCATGGAGCGGGCATCACGATAAAGCGCGTAATCGCCAACAAAACTCTCAATGCAACCGCGCCGGCCGCAATGACAGAGCGGACCGTCGATCTGGTATTTGGTGTGGCCGAATTCCGCGCCGGCACCGGAACTTGCGGAATGCAGCTTGCCGCCCAGAATGAGGCCCATGCCGATGCCGGTGCCCAGCATCACCACGGCGAGGTTCTCGACAGCCTGCAGTTCGGCGCGGTGACGGATGGCAAGCGCAATGCAATCGGCATCGTTCATGGCGATGACCGGCAGGTTGAAGCGCCGCGCGATCGGCCCGGCGATGTTGACGTTGCGCACGGCGAGGGCCGGTGACCAGACCAGCGTTTCGTTCTTGTGCACCAGGCCTTGGACGGCAAGACCGATACCGGTCAGCGGCCCGAACTCCGCCGGGATCGCCGCGATGCAGGCCTCGATCATGTCCTCGAACGCTGTCACCAGTTCTTCTGCCGACAGCTCCAGCGTGTTGAGCGCGCGGGCAGTGACCTTGCCGATGCCGCCGGCAAAATCACCCAGCGTCACCTCGATGCGGTTGATGGAAAGCTTGACCGCAATCATGCAGGCGGCGGTCGGGGTCAGTTCGATCATCACCTTGGGGCGCCCGCGCCCGCGTCCGGCATCGTTGCCGGGCGCCTCGCGAATGAGGCCGTCGCGCATCAATTCGCCGGTGATGGCGGAGATGCTGGCGGGACTCAAGCCCACGATCCCGCCAAGATCGACGCGCGCCAAAGGCCCATGCAGCCGCACTGCTTGCAGAATGCGGTGGCGATTTGCCGGCTGGCTATGGTCGAGCTCGATCTTGTCCATCACATGCTTTCGCGGCCCGGAACGGCGGGGAAATCCGTCTGATGACGGTCCTTTTATTTCATAGATCGAATGAAATCGAGCTTAATTCGACGACGCAAGAGGTTAATTAGTCCGATAAATCTTATTGCAGATGCGAAATGGACAAACTGCTTGACGCAAACGCGAACAGCGGGCGATATTAATTTCGCCTTATGAAAATAATGGTCCAAAAATAAGAGATCGGGGCAAACCCGGCGACCGACGGCTGGCACGGCGCCATCCGCGATAAATTTATCTCTGGGAGGAGATCTGTGATGAAGAATTTTCTGGCCCGTCCCTTCGGACGGCGTGTTGCCCTGGCTGTCCTCGGCGCAGGATTCCTGACCGGTACATCGCTCATCAGCCTGCAGGCCGCGAAAGCCGAAGGCTTGGTTGTCGGCGTCAGCTGGTCGAACTTCCAGGAAGAACGCTGGAAGACCGATGAAGCAGCGATCAAGGCTGTGCTCGATGCTGCCGGCGCCAAATACATCAGCGCCGATGCGCAGAGCAATCCGTCGAAGCAATTGTCCGACATCGAAAGCCTGATCAGTGGCGGTGCCAATGCGCTCATCGTGCTGGCGCAGGATTCTGCGTCGATCGGCCCGGCCATCACGGCGGCCACCAATGCCGGCATCCCGGTCATTGGCTATGACCGTTTGATCGAAGATCCGGCTGCCTATTACCTCACCTTCGACAATAAGGAAGTGGGCCGTCTGCAGGCTGCCGGCGTCTTTGCCGTCCAGCCCAAGGGCAATTACGTCTTCATCAAAGGAAACCAGGCCGACCCCAATGCGGACTTCCTGCATGAAGGCCAGCTCGAAGTGCTGAAGGCTGCCATCGACAAGGGCGATATCAAAGTGGTTGGCGAACAGTACACCGACAATTGGGACCCCGCCGTCGCCCAGCGCAACATGGAACAGATCCTGACGGCCGCCGACAATAAGGTCGACGCCGTCGTGGCTTCCAATGACGGCACCGCCGGTGGCGCGATCGCGGCCCTCACCGCGCAAGGCCTCGCCGGCATCCCGGTCTCCGGCCAGGATGGCGACAAGGCAGCTTTGAACCGTATTGCCTTGGGCACCCAGACGGTCTCCGTCTGGAAGGACTCGCGCGAACTCGGCAAGGCCGCGGCCACCATCGCCGTCGATCTCGCCAAGGGTGCCAAGCTCGCCGACGTGCCGGGTACCGTGAAATGGAAGAGCCCCAAGGGCGTCGAGATGAACGCCACCTTCCTGAAGCCGGTTGCTGTCACCCGCGACAATCTCGATGTCGTGATCACGGCCGGCTGGATCACCAAGGACGAAGCCTGCCAGGGTGCCGATGCTGCTAAAGTCGCGGCCTGCAAATAAGCCTGACGCCCATCCGATCCGGGGTTGCCAGCATGGGCAGCCCCGGATTTCTTTTCTGCACCACAAGAATCTGAAGAATTTATGCCATGAACGCAGTCAGGAGCATGTTTGCGCGGCTGGAGATCGACGAGCGCCTGCTCGGCATGATCCTGTGCCTGGTGGGAATCTGGATCGGCTTCCATTTCCTCTCCGACGGCCGTTTCATCACGCCGCGCAATCTCTATAACCTGTCGCTGCAGACGGCCTCGGTCGCCATCATGGCGATCGGCATGGTGCTCATCATCATCATCCGCCAGATCGATCTTTCGGTGGGCTCGATGCTGGGTGTGACCGCCATGATCGTCGGCGTCATCCAGACCTTCTGGCTGCCGCAGCTCCTGGGCGGCGGCCATCCGCTCATCATGATCATTGCCGTCGTGAGCGGCATCGCCATTGGTGCGGCCTTGGGTGGCCTCAACGGATTGCTCATCGGCTATCTCGGTATTCCTTCTTTCGTCGTCACACTGGGCGGCCTCCTCATCTGGCGCGGTTGTGCCTGGTGGGTGACGCAAGGTCAGACCGTGGCGCCGCTCGACGAGAATTTCACCCTGTTGGGTGGTGGCGTCTACGGCACGATCGGCGAAACGGCAAGCTGGGTCTGCGCCATCATCGCCGCGATCTTCATTGCCGTGGCGGCACAACGCCGCCGCCGCCGTCATATCTCCTTCGGCTTCCCGGTGCGGCCGGCCTGGGCGGAATTCGCCGTCGTTGCCGCGCAATGTGCGCTGCCCATCGGTTTTGCCGCCGTCATGAACGCCTATGAAATGCCGGCGGTCGCGGCCCAGAAGCTCGCCGAAGCCAAGGGCTGGGACGTGCCGGCGGACGGACTCCACATCTTCATGGGCATTCCCATTCCGGTCCTTATCCTGATGGCGCTGGCAGTCACCGTGTCCCTGCTGCTCAACAAGACGCGCTTTGGCCGCTATGTCTTCGCCATGGGCGGCAATCTGGAAGCGGCGGAACGCGCCGGCATCAACACCAAGCGCATGACGGTCTGGGTGTTCGTGCTCATGGGTGCCCTGGTCGGCGTCTCAGCCATCGTGGCGTCAGCGCGCCTGCAATCGGCCGGCAATTCCATCGGCCAGCTGGATGAGCTGCGCGTCATCGCGGCAGCCGTCATCGGCGGCTGCACGCTGGCCGGCGGTGCCGGCACCATCTCGGGTGCCATCCTCGGTGCCATCGTCATTCAAAGCTTGCAGAGCGGCATGTCATTGCTCGGCTACGACGCATCGTTGCAGAACATCGTCACCGGTCTCGTGCTCGTGATCGCGGTCTTCATCGATCGCCTTTATCAGCAACGCCGGCCGGGTTGAGGGGAGACAAGATCATGACCGCACCCCTCGTTGAAATGCGCAACATCTCGATCAGCTTCGGCGGTGTGCGTGCCGTCGACGATGTCAGCATCGATCTGCAGCCGGGCGAAGTTGTCGGCCTCCTGGGCCACAACGGCGCCGGCAAATCGACGCTCATCAAGATTCTGTCCGGCGCCTATCAGGCCGACAAGGGCGAGATCCTGATCGACGGCAAGGTGGCAGATATCCGTTCCTCGCGCGATGCCCGCGACCATCGCATAGAGACGATCTATCAGAACCTCGCCTTGGCCGACAATCTCGACGCCTGCGCCAATCTGTTCCTGGGACGCGAGATCACCAGCGCTGGCCTCCTCGACGAACCAGCGATGGAGGCAGCGGCGCGTAAGGTCATCGGCAGACTCAATCCCAATTTCAAGAAGTACCACGCGCCGGTCTCGGCCCTATCGGGCGGGCAGCGCCAATCGGTCGCCATCGCGCGCGCCGTCCATTTCGACGCCCGCATCCTCATCATGGACGAACCGACCGCAGCCTTGGGCGTCCAGGAAACCAAGATGGTGGCCGAGCTCATCCAGCAGCTGAAGCGCGAAGGCATCGGCATCTTCCTCATCAGCCACGATCTCCACGACGTGTTCGATCTCTCGGACCGCCTGTCGGTAATGAAGAACGGCAAACTGGTCGGCACCGTTCGGACAAAGGATGTCACCAAGGATGATGTGCTCGGCATGATCATCCTGGGTAAGCAGCCGGGAAGTGTCGCAGCTTAATCCGCCGCCGCCAGGAACTCATCCAGCAGCACGTTGATGGCGTCGGGCTGATCAAGCTGCGGCCAATGGCCGGTGCCCTCGATCTTCTTGAAGGGCAGGTTGGACACAAGGTTTTGCAACGACGCTGGTGTTTCGTTGAAGGCCGTGATGACGGTGAGCTTCGGTCCCTCATAGTGCCGCAGCGGCGTCACTGGGTCGAAGCTGAGCAAACCCTGCAATGCCTCGACGTTGGTGGTCTTTTGTGTCGCGCGCAGGCCAGCAAAGAGCTGCTCGCGCACGGCCGGGCCGGACGGCCCCATGATGCTGCCCCAATATTGTTCGATGGTCGCCAGATAGGCGTCGGAGCGCAAGGCCGCCATCAGCCCATCGGCTTGTTCCGTCGGAATGCTGCGGCCGTCCGACGCGGGGTCGAGCAGGAACAGGCCCGCGACCCGATCCGGATGCGCACCCGCATAGGCGATGGCAACGAAGCCACCCATGCCGGGAACTGTAAAGTCGCCGTCAGCCGGCATCGCCGACTTGCCATGGCCACGCAGATCGATGGCGATGGCGCGGCGGGTCTTGCGCAGATGCTGGAGTTGTGCGGCCCAATGGGTGGTGGCCCCCGCGGCGGAATGGATGAACATCACCGGCAGACCGCCGGCGCCATCTTTCGGCCCGCCATCATCGACAAACAAATCGCCAGCCGGTCCCTTGATCATATCGTCCTCGCTTGCTTGTGCGCCGGAGCCTGAACGCTTGATCGTCGGCAAGAGTGCCAAAATCATGTCCGTGCGCTGTCCGGTCATCTGAGATGCCATAGGTTTAGCGCAAACCAGTGACAGGTTTTGGCAGCAGTCTGCCACGATGCCGGTGATTTCCGGAAAAGGTTAATATTCCCGTCCTGCACGGCGGGCGCAGAAGACTGCAATGATTGACTCTCCCCCCCAAAACGCCTAGTTTCCGGCCGCTTTACCGAATTTGGCAGAGCCTTTGGCCCCGAGGGGCCCCGCCCGTCTGCGAGTCTCGCACACGGGCGTGAATGCGTTTTGGGCCATCGGCCTGACATTCAAGGCATTGACTGGATTGGGAAATTTAACGGAACACGCATGTTCGAGAAGCTGAGTGAACGGTTAGGCGGGGTACTCGAGAAGCTGACCAAGCGCGGTCAGTTGTCCGAGGCTGACGTCGATGAGGCGCTGCGCGAAGTGCGCGTGGCGTTGCTCGAGGCCGACGTCGCTCTGCCGGTGGTGAAGGATTTCATTACCCGCGTCCGTGTCGAAGCGATCGGCGAGAAGGTCGTCAAATCGATCAGCCCCGGCCAGATGGTCATCAAGATCGTCCATGACGAGCTGATCCATGTGTTGAAGCCGGCGGAGGGCGAGAGCGCTGGCCTCGACCTCAACCATCCGTCGCCGGTGCCCATTCTGATGCTGGGCCTGCAGGGCTCCGGCAAGACCACCTCGACCGCCAAAATCGCGCGCCGCTTTGCCGAGAAACAGGGCAAGAAGGTGCTGATGGCGTCGCTGGACACGCGCCGTCCGGCAGCACAGCAGCAGCTCGCCATCCTCGGCGAACAGACCGGCGTGAAAACGCTGCCCATCGTGCCGGGTGAGCCGCCGGTTGCCATCGCCAAGCGCGCGATGAACACGGGCCGCCTCGAAGGCTATGACATCGTCATGCTCGATACCGCGGGCCGCCTCGCGATCGATGACGAACTGATGGCCGAAGTGGTGGCGATCCGCGATGCGGTGAAGCCGCATGAAAGCCTGCTGGTCGCCGATGCCATGACCGGCCAGGATGCGGTCAACACGGCAAAGTCCTTCCAGGACAAGGTCGGTATCACCGGCATCATGCTGACGCGTATCGACGGCGATGCGCGCGGTGGTGCGGCACTCTCGATGCGCGCCGTCACCGGCAAGCCGATCAAATTGCTGGGTACGGGCGAAAAGCTCGACCAGCTCGAAGATTTCCACGCCGACCGCGTCGCTGGCCGCATCCTCGGCATGGGCGATATCGTCTCCCTCGTCGAAAAGGCGATGGAGGCCACGGAGCAGGCGGAAGCCGAAAAGCTTGCCCTCAAGATGCAGAAGGGCCAGTTCGACTTGAACGATCTCGCCCAGCAGATGAAGCAGCTCCAGAAGATGGGCGGCCTCGGTGGCATCGTCGGCATGCTGCCCGGCATCGGCAAGATGCAGAAGCAGCTCGAAGGCAAGGTCGACGACAAGGTGGTGAAGCGGTCGCTGGCCATCATCTCGGCGATGACGCCCAAGGAACGCCGCGTCCCCGACATCATCAAGGCCTCGCGCAAGACCCGCATCGCCAAGGGTGCCGGTGTCCAGGTGCAGGATGTGAACAAGCTTTTGAAGCAGCACCAGGAGATGGCGCGCATGATGAAGCAGGTCTCGAAGATGGGCCAGAAAGGCCTGATGCGCCACGGCATGGCGGCCCTGATGAAGGGTGGCCCAGGTGGTGGCATGGGCGGCGGCTTCGGGGGGATGCGATGATCGATCACGTTTCCGTCGGCGTCAGCGACTTGAAGAAGGCGCGCGAATTCTACGATGTCGTGTTCCTGGCGCTCTCCTACGTGCGCGTCCATGACGTTGAGATTCCGGGCCAAGGCATGGTCGCCCATGGTTATGGCGAGGCCGGCAGCTCGGCACGTTTCTGGATCGGCGTCCCAGATAAGATCGATCCTGCCCACAACCGCACCAGCGGAAATCATTTCGCCTTCCAGGCCAAGTCGCGCCTTGAGGTCGATGCGTTCTATCTTGCGGCCATTCGTGGCGGCGCCAAGGATAATGGCGCCCCCGGTATCCGCGCTCACTACCACCCGAATTACTACGGTGCCTTCGCCTTTGATCCCGACGGGAACAAGATCGAAGCGTGCTGCCATCTTCCCGAATAATACGAGCTGCCAAGTTTTGAATCTGAAAGGAGAACTACCCTCATGTCGTTGAAAATCCGTCTCGCCCGTGGTGGCGCCAAGAAGCGTCCGTTCTATCGTATCGTCGTGGCCGAAAGCCGCTTCGCCCGCGATGGCCGCTTCGTGGAACGTATCGGCTCCTACAACCCGATGCTGACCAAGGAAGATCCGAACCGCGTCTTGATCGAAGTCGAACGCGCCAAGCATTGGCTCTCGAAGGGTGCCCTGCCGACCGAGCGCGTGCAGCACTTCTTCGCCAAGCTGGGCCTTATGGAAGCGCCGAAGCGCCATGACCAGACGAAGCAGGACAAGCCGAAGGCAAAGGCCCAGGAGCGCGCCAAGGTGAATGCCGAAGCCGCTGCCAAGGCTGCTGAAGCCCCGGCCGCTGAAGCCTGAGCCAAGCAGACTCTAAGTGGGTGAGAAATCGGCAATGGTTCTGATGGGTGCGATCATCGGTGCGCATGGCATCAAGGGCGAGGTGAAGGTGAAGTCCTTCGCCGGCACGCCTGCTGCCATCGCGACCTATGGTGCCTTGTCGGATGCCAAGGGCCGGTCCTTCGATCTCGCTTTGGTCGGCAAGGCTACTGCTGGCAAGGATGTCCTCATCGCTCGCATCGCAGGTATCGGCGATCGCAATGCAGCCGAGGCGCTCAAGGGCGTCGAGCTTTATGTGGCGCGCGATCGCCTGCCACAGATTGCCGGTGACGAGGAATTCTACCTGGCGGATCTCATCGGTCTTAATGTTGTCGACCAGCATGGCGCGGCCTTGGGCCGCATCGTGTCGGTCGAGAATTACGGCGCTGGTGATGTGCTGAGTGTCGAGGGTGGCCCCAAGGGTGCTTTCGACGTCGCCTTCACCCGCGCCCTGGTGCCGGTGGTTGATGTGGCGGCACGCCGCGTCGGCCTCGACCTGCCGGACGGCTTCTTCGACCGTCCTGAAGGTGAACCTGAGTCTGATGATGCCATGTCTGTTGTGAACTAGGGCCAAGCGGAGGTGACGGTAGCAGCCAATCCTTGGACGGCCCGCATTCTGACCTTGTTCCCGGAAATGTTTCCGGGCCCGCTCGGTCAGAGTCTTGCCGGCAAGGCGTTGGAAAAGGGTATCTGGCGGTTGGAGGCGATGCAGATCCGGGACTTTGCCACGGACAAGCATCGCACGGTCGACGATACCCCCTTCGGCGGCGGTGCCGGGATGGTGATGCGGCCCGATGTGGTTGATGCGGCTCTGTCCGCAGCAACCGCGGACAATTTAGGGCCAGCGATCTATCTCACGCCCCGCGGGCGCCTGCTGACGCAGGAACTGGTGGGGCAGCTGGCGGCGGGACCGGGTGTTGTCGTGGTCTGTGGCCGCTACGAAGGGTTGGACGAACGGGTGATCGAGGCGCGGCAGTTGATCGAGGTGAGCCTCGGCGATTTCGTGCTCTCGGGTGGCGAACCGGCCGCCCTGGCCTTGATCGATGCCTGCGTCCGCTTGCTGCCGGGTGTCATGGGTGCCGAAGCGACGTTGGACGAAGAGAGTTTTACGACCGGGCTGCTGGAATATCCGCATTACACCAGGCCGGCGGAATGGAATGAGCGTGCGGTGCCCGAGGTGCTGATGTCCGGGCATCACGAAAAGATCAAGGCCTGGCGTCAAACCCAGGCCGAGGAGACGACAAGATCGCGGCGGCCCGATTTGTGGGACGCCTACCAGAAACGCGGAGCCTGAGGGCGCTGCTGAACCAAAACGATGTGTGAAAGCATATCGACAAGTTGAAAGAAGAAAGGACCAAGACCATGACCATGTTGCATGATTTCGAAGCCTCGCAGCTGACCAAGCTGCAGACTGCCAGCAAGGTGCCGGATTTCCGCCCGGGCGATTCCGTGAAGGTGAGCGTGAAGGTCGTCGAAGGCGAGCGCGAGCGCGTTCAGGCTTTCGAAGGCGTCTGCATCGCCCGCAAGAATGCCGGTGTGAACTCCTCCTTCACCCTGCGCAAGATCTCGTATGGTGAGGGCGTCGAGCGCGTCTTCCCGCTGTTCTCGCCGCGTCTGGTGAGCATCGAAGTGGTGCGCCACGGTGAAGTCCGCCGTGCGAAGCTCTATTACCTCCGCGGTCTCCGCGGCAAGGCGGCGCGTATCACCGAGCGCGCCCAGGTCCAGGCCGACAAGACGACCGAAGCAGCCGGCGAGTAAAGACGCCGAGGGGTTAATGCGCCGGGATAAAACCCAGCGCGTAAACGCATGGCTGGCCGGTAGAAAAATCCGGCCGCCATCGTTAAATACTCTGGTTATGTATCTACCTCGTCCTTTCTCTCTGCGGTCGTCCCGAATTGGGACGACCGCAGGATGAGCAAAGGATTTCGGCAATACCGGCTCTCAAGCTTGCGGGGCCCCGAGGACGTAAAATGGCGAAGACGCTGTTCGACAAGATCTGGGAAAATCATCTGGTGCATCGCCAGGATGACGGCACTTGCCTCATCTATGTCGACCGGCACCTCGTGCATGAAGTGACCTCGCCGCAGGCTTTCGAAGGCCTGCGCATGACCGGCCGCAAGGTGCACCGGCCGCAGGCAACGCTTGCGGTGGCCGACCACAATGTGCCGACCTCGGACCGCTCCAAGGGCATTGTCGAGGTCGAAAGCCGCATCCAGGTCGAAACGCTCGAACAGAATACGCGCGATTTCGGCGTTCCCTATTTTTCGATGGACGATATCCGCCAGGGCATCGTTCACATCATCGGGCCGGAACAGGGCTTCACCCAGCCGGGCATGACCATCGTCTGCGGCGATTCGCATACCTCGACCCATGGTGCCTTCGGTGCCTTGGCGTTCGGCATCGGCACCTCGGAAGTCGAACATGTGCTGGCGACCCAGACGCTCATCCAGCGTCCCGCCAAGAACATGCGCATCTCGGTCGAAGGCACCCTGCTGCCGGGCGTCACCGCGAAGGACGTCGTACTCGCCATCATCGGCAAGATCGGCACCGCGGGCGGCACCGGCTATGTCGTCGAGTTCGCCGGGTCGGTGATCCGCGGCCTCTCCATGGAAGGCCGCATGACGGTCTGCAACATGACGATCGAAGCCGGCGCCCGTGCTGGCCTCATCGCCCCGGACGAGACCACGTTCGAATACATCAAGGGCCGCCCGATGGCGCCCAAGGGTGCTGCCTGGGAACAGGCCGTGGCCTTCTGGAAATCCCTGCCGTCGGATCCCGACGCCAAGTATGACGTCGAGATCGAGCTCAAAGCCGCCGACATCATCCCGCAGGTCACCTGGGGCACCAGCCCGGAAGACGTGCTGCCGATCACAGCCAAGGTGCCGAACCCGGCCGATGTCGCCGACGAAGACAAGCGCCGGGCCATGCAGCGTGCGCTCGATTATATGGGCCTCACGGCTGGCATGCCGTTGACCGAGGTCAAGATCGACCGCGTCTTCATCGGCTCGTGCACCAATGGCCGCATCGAGGATCTGCGCGAAGTGGCAAAGCTTGCCGCCGGCCGCAAGGTGGCAGCCCATGTCAATGCAATGGTGGTGCCGGGCTCCGGTCTGGTGAAGGCGCAGGCGGAAGCCGAAGGCCTCGACAAGATCTTCATCGAGGCCGGCTTCGATTGGCGTGAGCCGGGTTGCTCGATGTGTCTTGCCATGAATCCGGACAAGCTGGCGCCAGGCGAACGTTGCGCCTCGACCTCCAACCGCAATTTCGAAGGCCGTCAGGGCCGCGGTGGCCGCACGCACCTCGTCAGCCCTGCCATGGCAACGGCTGCCGCGATCACCGGCCACCTCGCGGACGTCCGCGAACTGCGCTGATCTTCTGACGCGTCATCCCCGGGCTTGACCCGGGGATCCGCTATGGCAGTTGAAGCTGTGGATGCCCGGGTCAAGCCCGGGGATGACGAATGAAGCTATAGTCGCTCCACCACGACCTTATCCCCCGGCCCCATCGCACTTAGAATCTTCTCCAGATCATCCCGCTTGAAGGCGACGCAGCCTTCGGTCGCTCGATAATCATCATGGGCGAGATGGACGAAGACGGCGCTGCCCATGCCTTTGACCACCGGATCGTCATTGTGGCCGATGACCAGGATCAGGTCATAAAGATGATCGTCGCGCCACAGCCGCTCATGGCTGGCGGCATAGGGCAGGGCCACGGCGCGATTATACGCCATGTCGTCCGGCGCATCGCACCAGCCATCATCCTCTTCGATGATCGTGACCGGCACCTTTGTCTTTGGCGCTGCGCCTCTGTCGGCGCGCACCAACAGGCGCCGCAGCGGAAAGGCGCCGACCGGTGTCCCGCCATCGCCTTCGCGCTTGTCGGCGATGATGCCACTGCGTCCTAGGGCGCAGCGATAGCGCTGCGCGCCCAGCGTCGCCCAGCCTTGGCGTGCATCGGGTGCATCGGCAGTGACGATGAGATCCATCCCAATCTCCTGCAGTGCGGGCACTTCTTAAGGCGTGAGAACAAGACCTTCTTGTGCCACCACGGTGCCGGGCCGCGCGCGGGCAGATTCGGCGGCGATCTGGTCCATGAAATTATCGTCATGGCTGGGATCGTGGTGGAAGATCACCAATTGCTTGGCGCTGGCCGCATCGGCAAGACGCGCACCTTCCTGCCAGGTTGAATGGCCCCAGCCCGCGAACTGGGTGTATTCGTCGTCGGTATAGGTGCTGTCATAGATGAAGATATCCGCGCCGCGGATGAGGTCGATGATGCCGGCATCGAGCTTGCCCACATGATGCTCGCAATCGGTCACGTAGCAGATCGACTTGCCGTTCCAATCGACGCGGTAGGCGGTCGCACCGTTGGGATGGTTGAGCATGCAGGTGCGCACGAACAGGCCGGGCCTGGGCTCCAGCGTCTCGCCGGCCGTGAAATCATGATAGATCGGCTTGGCGCTGAAGATCTCCAGCGGCACTGGGAAGATCGGTTCCGACATCAGGTTGGACAGCGCATCTTTGAGCTTCAGCGGGGGTGCCAGATGACCGGACCACAGGCGGATCTTGCTCTTGGGCTGGTAGAGCGGCGCAAAGAAGGGCAGGCCGATGATATGGTCGAGATGCGTGTGGGTGAAGAAGATGTCGGCCTCGCAGGAGCCATGGGCTGCCAGCGATTTGCCGAGGGCGCGAATGCCGGTGCCGGAATCGAACACCAGGACATGCGGGCCAGCGCGTACTTCGAGGCAAGAGGTATTGCCGCCGTAGCGCACATATTCTGGACCGGAACAAGAGAGGGAGCCACGCACTCCCCAAAAGCGAACGGAGAAATTATCCGCCGAGACACCACGTGATTGCGACAAAACACTCAATCCTTTTTCGGCGTCCCCGTCTATTAGACCGCCATCCCGTAACGTCCGGTTTCACCCTTCTACCCGGCGCGGCCGAATGATGGCATTGTTTGCGCCGCTTGCAAAGTGAAGCGGTAAGCTTTTGTCCCTATTCATTTTGCTCGACCGTGACCGGTTCCCATCGCGGAGTATGGTTATTGAGCGTTAACAAAGATAAAACCGCCTGGCCAATTGTCCTGCTGGGGGTTGGGATCAGCGCCTTCGGCGCCTTCCTGCAATTCAAGCTGCCTCCCGTTTTGCCGGCTTTTCTCGGCGAATACCCCCATAGCGCCGATGTGGCGGCGGGTTTCATGTCGGTCTTTGCCCTGGTGGGCCTCCTGGCGTCGGCACCCATTGGCCGGCTTCTGGAGCACCATGCCCTGATCTGGGCCTTGTTCGCGGGCCTCGGCATTGCTGCGGTTGGAATCCTGCTGGGCCTCAGCGCGCCGCAATCCGGCCCTCTCATGCTGCTGGCACGCGGCTTTGAGGGGTTCACCTTTGCCATCTTTGCCCTCATCGGCCCGGTCATCGCCAATTCTGCCGCAGCCCGGCGCGATCTGGGCCTGGTGACGGGTCTCATTGCCGCCTGGATTCCGATCGGCCAGCTGCTGGCGGGCCTGCTGGCGCTGGCCGGGGCTGATTGGCATGCCTTGTGGCTGATCAATCTCGGCCTCATGGTCCCGCTGATCTGGGCCGCATTACGGCAACGGGCCTGGCTGGGACCGGTCAAACTGAGCGGCAGCAGCAGCGGCAGCACGCTGCCGGCCAAGACCGATCGCGGCCTGGTCATCGGTGCCGGCATCTTCCTGCTCTGGTCGCTGCAGTTCTTCGCGTTCATGACCTGGCTCACGAAATATCTGACTGGCGAGCTGCATCTCAGCGCGACGCTGGCGATTCTCGCTTATCTGCTGCCGGTGGTCGTGGTGATGATATTCAACATCGGCACGGGCTGGCTGCTGTCGCGCGGCCTCAAATTGCTGCCAGCGCTGGTGGTGGCGCTGCTGTTGCAAGCCCTGGTCTGGATCTCGGCACCCTGGCTCGATGGGCTGCCAGGTATTGGCATGCTGATCGTCTTTGGCATCGGTGCTGGCGTGGCACCGGCCTGCTTCTTTCATCTGCCGCATCATCTTGAGCGCGTGCAGGCGGGGCCAAAGGCCTATGGCGTGCTGATGACCGGCCGCAATTCAGGCGTGTTCCTGGGGCCAATTCTGATGGCCTGGCTGTTCCAGGGCAGCCTCGGCTGGTCGGGTGCTGCCTTCGTGGTCGCTGGCATCACGGCGCTTGCAGCTCTGCTGGCGCTCAGCCTGGCGCCGCGGCTGCGCAGCAAGGACTGAAAGCGGTTCAGTACCACTCGATCTCGAACGTACCAACCTTGTCGGGACCCTTGAAGATGATACGGCAATTGGCGCCGCAATCGTCGAGGGCGATCTGGCGCGCTGCTGCTTCGTCACCGCACCCGTCCACGGCGTAACCGCCCCAGCCCCATTTCTTGATGTTGCAGCCGATGGAGAGGCCGATCTTGTCGCCGGCAGCGTTCACCGCGAGGAACCGGTATTTGGCGGTCTGCTTGGCCGAGTTGGAAAGGTACTTCTCGATCTCGGACCGCAGGTTTTCGGCGATACGAACCACGCCACCGTCCTCGGCAGGTACCTGCGTGGAGGCCGGTGCAGGTGCCGCAATGCCTGCGGTGGTTTCGACCGGCGCTGTCACAGCTTCAGCCTCCGCCGCGGGCAGCGCGGCGGTCTCGACACTGCCATCGCCTTTCACCCAATCGATCTCGAAATCGCCGATCTTCTGCATGCCTTTGAAGATCACCTTGCAATTGTTGCCGCAATCATCGAGCGCCATCTGTCGTGCTGCTTTTTCATCGCCGCAGCCGTCCACGGCATAGCCGCCCCAACCCACCTTCTTGATATTGCAGCCGATGGACAGGCCGATCTTGTCGCCAGCTTCATTCACTGCAAGGAACCGGTATTTGCCGGTCTGTGCCTTGGAATTGGACAGGAACTTCTCGATCTCCGGCCGCAGCGTTTCGGAAATCCGCAAGGCGTTTCGCACCGGTTCGGGTGCAGTCGTGACCGGCGGCGGCGCGGGTGCTGGTGCTGGCGTCCGCGACGCCGCGCTGAGATCGGCTTTCAGCAGCTTGGCGCTGATATAGCCCGCACCGGCGGCACTCGTCACCTGCAGCCAGGACGCGTCCGGCGTCCGGCCGGTCACGATGACCTTTTCAGCTTTTTGCACCTTACCGACGATTTTCGCGTCAGCCTCCGGCTTGGCACGGATGTTTGCGTTCTTAATTGCGATGTAGGCGTCTTCCATCGGCACGATCCCGGCATCCTCCGGCGCTACGACCGTGCGCGTGCTGTCGGCATCGCTCGCGGTACCGGCCGTCACGATCGGTTCCGGTGCCACAGGAGGTGTTGGGGCCGGTGTTACGACAGGTGTCACGACAGGTGCTGGCGCGGGTGCCGCGACGGCTGCGACTTGTGTGTCGCCGGTCAACTTCTCTAGGCGATCGCGCGCCAAGGCGGCATACAGGCCGTCGGGAAATTGTTGCAAGAACGCCTGCAAGACAACGGGATTGGTATTATCCTTGACGCGGTCCCAGGCCCTTTCCGCTGCCGCGCCATCGGCCGGCGCGACGGTTGGCGCAGGAGCCGGTGCGACACTGGCGACGGGGGCTACCCGCGCGCCGGCCAGTGTGACGGTGGCGGTCAGCGACGAGGAATCCCACGGTGTCTGCTGCTGGTTGGTGGCGGAAAGAACTTGGAGGCGCACTGCCCGGTGCACTTCCTCGATCGCCTCGCCCGGGCGCAACAATTCTTGCGCCAGTGCCAGTGCATAGGGACTGTTGTTGCCATCGCCGTCGAGCGACACATCGCCCGGCGCCGTCGAATAGCCGACAAAACTGCCGCGCGGCGCATCGACGCGCGCAAGGCCGCGCTGCGTCGAACGGAAGCTGCGCGAGAGCGGGTTGTTGCGGCAGGCATCGAGGAAGATGAGGTTCACGCCATTGCCGGCATATTGCATCTGCGCGAGGATCGCATTGGCCGAAACCGCTTCCAGGTCGACATCCCGTTCGGCTTCGATATGCGCGCCGATCGGCAGCAGATAGTTCTCGCCGTCGACCTGCAGACCATGGCCGGCATAATAGAAGAAGCCGACGCCTTCAGAGCCGGCGGCCGTGAGCGCCTCGCCGAAATCGCGAACCGCGCGCTTCAGCTGCTTCTGATCGACGTCGAGCGCCAACGTGACGGCAAAGCCCAACTGCTTCAGCGTACGCGCCATCAATTTTGCATCATTGACCGGATTGCGCAGCCGGCCGATCTCGGCGCCATAATCGCCATTGCCGATAACCAGCGCCACGCGCCCGGTGTCCGCCGCAGCTTGCAGCGGCAGGAAGGCCATTATCAGAAGAAATGCGCCGGCTGTCAGCCGGCAGAGGCACGCACGCATGCCACAACCCCATGGATTGATTCAGCCGGCGGCAAATTCGCCCCGCCCCCGGCATCTGATCGCCATCATAAGGCAATTGACTGCATGAGCCAAAATGACGCGCATCACAGATGGCGGCGTATGGCGAAACGACGAATTCGCCCCGGGCATCATATCAATTCAGGCGCAAAATATTGATCGGGAATTGTTTTGGGCGGCCACGACGCTGCGTTAAGAAATCCGCCGCCGGTATAAACTCATATCTGCGTGTGGGCTCATATCCGCGTGTGGGCCGGTCTCTGCGCGTGGCGCGCCCAGGGAAGATCTACCGGCGATGAATTTTCAGGGAACCAGTTTATAGCCACCGGCATCGGTGATCAGGATCTGCGCCTTGGCGGGATCCTTTTCGATCTTCTGGCGCAGGCGATAGACATGCGTCTCCAGCGTGTGCGTGGTGACGCCGGCATTGTAGCCCCAGACTTCGCCGAGCAGGGTCTCGCGCCCAACCGCCCGCTGTTCGGCGCGGTAGAGATATTTGAGGATCGCGGTTTCCTTTTCCGTGAGCCGGATCTTCTTGTTGGCCTTCTCGTCGACCAGCATCTTCACATTGGGCTTGAAGACATAGGGGCCGATCGGAATGAGTGCGTCTTCGCTATGCTCGTGCTGGCGGAGATGCGCCCGAAGGCGCGCCAGCAATTCACCCAGGCGAAAGGGCTTCGAGATATAATCGTTGGCGCCCATGTCGAGGCCGCGAATGGTATCGGCCTCGCCGGATGATGCCGTCACCATGATGATGGGAACACTGATGCCGGCCTTGCGCAGGGCCTGGCATACCTGGCGGCCATCGCCGTCTGGCAGGCCGACATCGAGAAGCACGGCATCGGGCTTCTCGCGCTGTGCCACCACCAGGGCCTCGGCTGCCGTGCCGGCTTCGGAGCAGATGAATTCGCCGTCGACGGCGAGCTGTTCGGCCAGGGTCTTGCGCAGGGCTTCGTCGTCATCGACAAGCAGAATGCGGCGCTGGTGGGTCAAGCTCATGGGTAAGGCAACTCCCCTAATTCTCTTGTTGAGATAACATCGCCCCCGCTCCATGACAAGGGATTCGCGAAAAAATTGTCTATTTTCGCGGGCTTAGCAGTGGGGAAGGCAAGCTGGAGCGTGGCCTTCCGTCCCGCTTTTCCACCTCGCTGGGGTGGGCTTGACCGGATCAGCAAATAATCCCCATATGCGCAGGAGCTTCCACGGCTGCCAGCGCCTTTACCTGCGGCCGCCGGATGAGACTGAAGCGCACCAACAGCGACCCGGGACTGCCATGACGCCCATCGACCCGGCCGCCCTCGACCCCAGTGTCTGGACGGCCACCTGCCTCGCCCAAGTAGAACGTGCCGTCGCGGAATTGCGCCGCGGTGGCGTTGTGGCGCTGCTGGAGGGCGACAAGGCCGCTCTGGTGTTGGCGGCCGAGACGGTGGAGCAGCCGGCCCTGGCGACCCTGCTGGCGGCCAGCTCGGCCGGAAAGAAGGGCGAGGTCCGCCTGGTATTGACCGCTGAACGCGCCCAGGCGCTGCAGAAGCGGGGCCTCGGACCTTTGCCCGCCAACGCCCCCGATCAGGATTACCGGCTGCTCGCGGTGGCTGGCACCCTGGCTGCGGAAGCTGTCCGGCAATTGGCCGATCCGACCGTGCCGGCCTTCGACGCCCCAAGTCTGTACGGGGCGTTGGGTGTTACCCTCGCCAGTGATATTTCGCCGGCCTTCTGCCAGGGCTCGATCGAGCTTGCCAAGGCTGCGCGTCTGCTGCCGGCCGCTATTCTCGTCCTGGTGCCGCGGGCCGGCCTCGATCATTGGGTCGATCCGGCCTTCCGCCTGGAAGCGCGCGATCTTGCTCACTGGCGTCGCAACGCGGCGGCCAATCTGCGCCGCGTGAGCTCGGCGCGGGTGCCGCTTGAAGGTGCCGAAGAGGCCGAAATCATTGCCTTCCGGCCCCATGACGGTGGCAAGGAGCATCTTGCCATCGTGATCGGCAAGCTGGACAGCAGCAGCCCGGTGCTCGCCAGGCTGCATTCGGAATGCTTCACCGGCGATCTCCTGGGATCGCTGCGCTGCGATTGCGGCGAACAATTGCGCGGCGCCATTTCGGCCATTGCCCAATCGAAGCCGGGTGGGACCGGCAGCGGCGTCCTGCTCTATCTGGCGCAGGAAGGCCGCGGCATCGGCCTCGTCAACAAGCTGCGCGCTTATCGCCTGCAGGATGCCGGGGCTGATACGCTGGATGCCAACCTGCAGCTGGGCTTCGGGGCCGATGAACGGCTCTATCAGCCGGCCGCTGAAATGCTGCGCCAGCTGGGCATCGGCGCGGTGCGGCTGCTGACCAACAATCCGGACAAGGTCACCGGCCTCGCGCAATGCGGGATCAATGTGACGGAACGTGTTCCGCACGTGTTCCCCTCGAACGACCATAACGAAAAATATCTCTCCACCAAGGCGATCCGCTTCGGCCACATGTTCTGAAGCGAGCCACCCCCGCTGGCACGGCCATTGCTTATCAAGACCTGACGGATCCCGGGCCGGTGCCTGGGATGGGTTCAGGGATATGGCCAGTGGCGGAAGTTCCCGGCATCACGACGTTACCGACAGTGTACCCAGCCGGTGCCCAGAACGGGGCTGTGGCGGGCGGTATGCTGCGTCCGGGCGCCATCGACCAAAGCCAGTTCCAGCAGCTGTTGCTGGCCCAATATCAGGCCCAAAACCAGGGCAAAACCGCCGATCCTCCTAAAGGCATGACTCTCTCGGATTACCGGAAACTGGCTGGCATCCAGGTGGCCGCTTCAGTCGCCGCTCCCAGCACAACAGGGGCGAGCCCACCAGCCGTGGCATCCGCCAGGCCGGTCCAGGCGGCACCCGCCGGCGACGGTATCCCGACCCTGAGCTTGGAACAATTTGCCGCGCTTACCGGCCTCACGATGCCGGAATCGCCTCCCCTTGTCCTGCCGGCCGACGATTCAACCGGCCAGATAACCGTGGCGCTTGCCACCTCGCCGGTTGAAACCGCGGACATGGGGCCGCTGGACGCGCCTGTCGATGAGCAGGCGCCTGCGGAAGTGCCCGTCCCGACAAATGTCCCTGCTGAATCGGCTGATGGCGTACCGGTCACGGCACCTGTGGACGCGGCCGAGACGCCGCCGGCCGAAGATGCGGCGCCGGCAAATTCCCGTGTCGTGCTGCTGGATCACGTCCCGGACCGCGAGGAACAGCGTATCATCATGGCTCATGGCAAGAGCTGGAGCATGAAGGAAACGCCCGGTGCGCGGGAACTGTTCCTGGGGCCGGATGGCAAGTTCGGCTGGGATGATTTTGTCGACATCATCAATCCGCTGCAGCATATCCCGGTGGTTTCGCAGATTTACCGCGCCGTGACCGGCGACCAGGCCTATGGCCTGTCAGCGTTTATCGGGGCAGCACCCTTTGGTGCCTTGTCGATCGCCAGTGCCGTGGTTGATACGGTCATCCGGGCGCAGACCGGCCGTGACGCCGGCACGGACATGGCCGCCCGTATCTTCGGCATCGACAATCGAACGCCGGAAGAAGCCGATCTCCATCTCGGACGATCCGACCAGCCGCAGCTGGCCGAAACCGGCAGCACGGATAATGTACAGGTGGCAGACGCCAGCAGCGTGCAGCAGGCCACCAGCAACTCAGGCTGGACCCGCGACAGCGCCGGCATCGCCCGCGACTGATCCCACCCCAGATAGAGCGATGTCGCGGCAGCGTGGACTTGCCTCGCTGCGTCCGACCGGTCATGTTCGCCACGACGATTCGTGTCCCGAACATGGCATTATCCAGGGCAAGCGTTCATGCCGAACCCACCCCATATCAGTCCCCCGATCGGGAAATTCTGGCGCAAGCTGATGCTTGGCCTCACGACATTGACGGGCGCCCGGCAACGCGGCTTCTTCATCCCCTATCGCTATGCCCATCAGGTGCGCTCGCCGGCAGGCTATGACCTTGCCAGCCATCTCTTCGCCGCATCGCACTCGCATTTCTCGGCGGCGCTGACGCGCCTCGATACCTATCGCACCGAACTGACGCAGATCGAGGCGCTGGCCGAAGCACCGGCGCCGCGCTGGAACCAGGATTGGTTTGCACCACTCGACGCCGCCATTCTTTATGCCACGGTCCGTGCGCAGGCCCCGCGCCTACTGCTGGAAATCGGATCCGGCCATTCGACCCGTTTTGCCGCCCGCGCCATTGCTGATGGCGCCCTGCCGACGCGCCATGTGGCGATCGATCCGGCACCGCGCGCCGATTGCAGCCTGCTGCGGATCCAGCTTCAGCGCTGCGTGCTCGATGATGTGGATCCAGCGCTCTTTGCCGAACTTGGCCGCGGTGACATTCTGTTCATTGATTCCAGCCATATTCTGATGCCTGGCACCGATGTCGATCAGCTGTTCAACCGCATCCTACCGGGCTTGCCCAGCGGCGTTCTCGTCCACATCCATGACATCTTCCTGCCCGACGATTATCCTGCGGACTGGGCGTGGCGTGGTTACAACGAACAGCTGGCGGCCCTGCCGCTGCTTACCAGCGGCGCCTATCGCGCGCTCTTTGCCAGCCGCTATGTGCAGACACGCATGGCAAAAGAATTGGCAGCGTCGCTGGTGGCGACACTGCCTTGCCACAACAATCTGGCGACATCCTTGTGGCTTGAGAAGCGTTGACGGACGGCTGTTAGTTCTGCCGCTTCACCGCGACCTCACGAACCCAGTAACGGCCACCGACATTGGTCAAAAGAATGCCGTCGAAGTTTCCGCCGAGACTGTCATCATCTGCCGTGATGGCGGTCTGGCCATCCATGACGACCAGCATCGCGCCATCGGGATCGCGGCTGAAAGACAGTTCATGTGATTTGCCATCTTCAAGATTGATGGTGCCGTCATAACTGCCTAGGTCGGTCAGGCCGCCAGCCGAGACACGCTGCAGCAGCAGACCCTGGCTGTTGCCCGGCTGATAGGTCAGGCGGTACTGGTTCTGTGCCGATCCACCTTGATAAAGGCTCATCTGCAGACCGCCATAACGATCGACTGACGTGAACTTGAAGCTGGCCAAGAAGGCGGCCGGAAGCTTCGCCTTGGTATAGATGGCCGCAAGCTGCGTGTTCGATTGCTGTTGAGTTCCTTGCGCATTCAGCAATCCGCCGAGCAACGTGTTGAGGCCGGATTGCTGCCGGACAGTGCTCAACAGGCCGATATTCTTGCCTTTGATGTCAAGCCGCCAGACACCGGTGGTGACCTTCCAGGTGGGATTGGCTGTAAAGTCGCCGTCGCTGAAGTTTTCGAAGAAAGGCTGTGCCTGAGAGACTATGGCTGCGGCCTCATAGTTGGTGATCAAGAGGTTCAGATCGTCGATAAAGTCTTGCGACGCGGCATCGTCTTTTTCAGCCTGCGCGACTTTTGCCTTGAGATCGTGCAGGAATGCCTTTGTCGTCTTGCCCTGTTGCGTGCCCGTCCATGGCTGGTAGGTCGCAACGGCGGCGCCATCTGCCTGGGCAAGCGGTATGGCCAGGGGCATGGAGAGGAAGGCGCCACTCAGTGCGAGCCCGAAGCAGGTGGTGAGGGCGAGCATTCTGGTGGACATGGGGGGTGTGCTCTTAACCGGATCCCGGCGTAAGATTTTCATGACCGTGTTTCCTGATCTAGGGACAATCCTTTACGATTTCCCGTTTCGCCCGTCGGCATGACTGGATCAGTGCGACGGTCGTACTGGCGACACGGTCGTATTGGCTTCTAGTTCTAGTGTGACAATGGCAGGAACTGAGATTCGATCCCGGCAGCACAACATAAACCTCTGGCTGAAGAGCCTGCCGGTGTTGCCTTTGCCAGAATGAGGCAATAGGCACATCTGGCAACCGACCACGACGTGGTCGTGATCGGCCCCAGTCCTATGTTTCCTGGCCTATGTTTCCTGGCCTATGGTCTTTCGGACCTAAGGCAGGAACGGTCATGAAAGCAAGACGCCGTGTCTACGGCAGCGGCTTCACCGACACTTCGCGGATCCAGTAGCTGCCGCCGACATTGGTGAGCAGGATGCCGTCGAGATCGCCGGTCAGGCTCTTGTCGTTGGCATTGATGGCGGTTTGGTTGTCGAGCAGCACGATCATCTTGCCGGTGGAATCCCGGCTGAACGACAAGGTGTGGACATTGCCGTCTTCCAGATTGATGACGCCGTTATAGCTGCCCAGCACCGTGGCGCCGTTCGCAGTCACCTTCTGCAGCACCAGGCCCTGATTGTTGCCGGGCTGATAGGCGACACGATACTGGTTCTGTGCCGAGGCGCCCTGATAGAGGCTCATCTGCAGGCCGCCATAGCGATCCTTCGAGGTAAACTTGGCGCTCGCCGTGAAGAGGCCCGGCAGCTTTGCCTTGGTATAGATCGCGGCATATTGCGCGTTGGCGGTTTGCTGCGTGGTGCCGCCTTGCGGATTGAGGAGATTGCCGAGCAGCGAGTTGAGATTGGCCTGCTGGCGGATCTTGCTGACCAGCCCCTTATTGTTGCCCGACTTGTCGACCTGCCAACTGCCGGCGGTCACCTTCCAGGTCGGGTTGGTGGCAAATTCGCCATCGCTGAAATTGTCGAGGAAGGGCTGCGCCTGCGAGACCATCGTGGCGGCTTCGTATTCGGCAATGACTTGCTTCAGATCAGCGATGAAATCCGGCGAGGCGGCCTGGTCCTTTTCGGCCTGGGCGATCTTTGCCTTGAGGTCGGTCAGCATTTTCTGACTGGCCTTGCCCTGCGTGGTGCCGGTCCAGGGTTGATAGGTGGGAACTGCATTCTCGGCCTGGGCCGGGGCGGCGGGCAGCAAGAGACCGCCGAGCGTCAGGCCGGCCGTCGCCGTCAGGGCCAGGGCCAATGTCTTAAGTGAAATGATGTCGCGGCTGGCGCGCAGGTTGCGGCGTGAATTATCCATGACAGGGTTTCCTCTCTTGCGGAAGTTTCTTTACTGTTGCTCGATTCGGTCTCGTCGAGTCTTAGCGGTGCTCAGTCTCAGTCGCGCGGCCTGAAGAATCGTTTGAATCTGGAATCGTTTGGACCTGGAATCGTTTTTAGATTGATCGGCTTCGTGGGCAGGTATCTTGTCATAACGGCTGCAACCACGAATTAATCCATTATGGAGTGAGATGGGCGTCGTGCGGAAGGGCTTCGCGACACTTTTTCGTGACCTGGCGGTGGTCATCGTGGCCATGGCGGCTCTGGTCGGTTTTACCGGCCGCAGCGACTGGCCGCTGCTGGTGGTGGTGTTGGCAGCTGCCTTGTCGGCTCTGGCCTTCATCGTGCTGCGTCACCATACGCCGCAGCCGGATGCGGCCGAGGCACCCCTGCCTGGATCGTCCCCGGCAGCAACCGGCCAGCCTGTCGGTCTTACGCCGGACATCATTCTCAGCAGCTCGCGGGCGGTCTTCGATGCGCTGCCGGACCCGATCCTGGTGCTGGACGGGCAGCGGCAGATCCGCCTTGCCAACATGGCGGCGCGGACGCTGCTGGGATCGGATATCGAGGCGCGCAGCCTGCTCTCGGTCTTGCGGCAGCCGGCGCTGTTGACGGCGCTCGATGCGCTGGCGCGCGGTGCGGAACCCGAAGCGGTCGAGCTGCCGGAGATTGCCGGCCATTCCCTGGTGGCGGAACTCTCCGCCATCGACGAAGAGGGGGCAGCCGTCGGCCGGACATTGATTGTGTTTCACGATGTCTCGAATCTGCGCCGCGCCGAATCGCTGCGCAGCGATTTCGTGGCCAATGTCAGCCATGAACTGAAGACACCGCTTGCCACCCTGATCGGGTTCCTGGAAACGCTAAAAGGTCCGGCGCGCAATGACGAACAGGCGCGGGCGCGCTTTCTCGACATCATGCTGACCGAAGCGCAGCGCATGAGCCGCATCGTCGCCGATCTGCTGTCGCTCTCGCGCATCGAGCTCAATGAACATCAGCCACCTGAAGGCCATGCCGATTTGAAACGCCTGTTGGCGTCGGTGGTGGACGGGCTGGTGCTGAAAGCCGAACAACGCGGCATTGTCATCCGCACGCCGGATCCCGCAACGCTGCCGATGGTGCCGGGCGATGCCGATGAGCTGACACAGGTGGTGCAGAATCTGGTCGACAATGCGCTGAAATATTGCCGCGACCAGGCGGTCGTCACCATCGCTGCCAACATCATCACCGATCCGGCATTGCTGCGGCTGCACCTGCCGCATCCCAAGGGCGTGCCTGCGGCAGTGGCGTTGCGTATCCAGGACCAAGGGCAGGGCATCGCGCGTGAACATCTGCCGCGCCTGACGGAACGTTTCTATCGTGTCGATACTGCGCGCTCGCGTGATCTGGGTGGCACGGGCCTCGGCCTTGCCATCGTCAAGCACATCGTCAACCGGCATCGCGGCAAGCTGGAAATCCAGTCGGTGCTGGGCCAGGGCAGCACCTTCACCATCTATCTGCCAATGGACGCAGCACCGGCCAAGGCAGCCTGATTAGCTGCCGGCCTGTGCGACCAGCCAATCGGCGATCTTGCGCAGCAGCCGGTCCGTGGGGTGATTGCGGCGGTAGGTGATGAAATAGCCATGCTGTTCCCGCCGCAGGCCGGGCAGGAGCTGCACCAATGTCCCCGCCTGCAGCAAGCCGTCAACCAGCCCGCGCCAACCGAGGCCGATACCTTCGCCGCTGAGGATCGCCTGCAGTACCAGGGGATAGGTGCTGTAGAGCATCTGTGGCTTGGGTGCTTGCGTCACCACATGATGGAGCCGCAGCCAATCGCTCCAATCCAGCCAATCGGCATTGCTGCTGTCGAGATGGAGGAGATTTTCCTCCAGCAGTGAAGCAGCTGCGAGGTCCCGGCGCCCAAGATGCGGCCGCCGCTCCAGGTAAGCCGGTGTGCAGATCGGGAAGACTTCTTCGGCGAAGAGATCGATCACATGCGAACCCGGCCACTGTCCGGTGCCAAAGCGGATGGCGATATCGCACTCCGCCATATCCAGCCCGTCATCATCGTCGCTGGTCATCAATCGGAAGGCGAGACGCGGATAGGCATCGCGCAACTGCGCCAGGCGCGGCATCAGCCATTGCTGGGCAAAACCGAAATTGGTGGCGATACGCACCGTCTGGTCGCCGGTCTGCGCGCGGAGGGTCGCGGTTGCCGCGGCGATGTGATCAAGGCCGAGCGCCACTGCATGGCGATAGCCGTTCCCGGCCGTGGTCAGGGTAAGGCCGCGCCGGTTGCGGTAGAACAGCGGCTGGCCGAGATCGGCTTCCAAGATCTGCAGCTGCCGGCTGATCGCCGGCTGGCTGACGCCCAATTCGCGGGCAGCCGCCGACATGCTGCCCAACCTTGCGGCAGCTTCGAAGGGGATCAGGCACCCAATTGGCGGGAATCGACGCACAGACATACTAATAGCTTATATCAGATCAAAGTTTATGGCAGCTATTCAGTAGCTTACGGCATCTGCAAAAATGCTGAAATCCTGATATTTGATGGAATTTCAACAGAATGCCGACCAACCACCGCCCGCAGATCGAGATCCGCGACCATCCGACGCCCACCCTCCGCCTTCACATGGATGGTGCCGTGCCCATCGACCTCCATCCGCTATGGCTGCGGGAACGCTGCCGGTCAGCGTCCAGCGTGGATGCTCGCACCGGCCAGCGGCTCTACAATCCTTCCGATCTCGACCCCGCCTTGGCGCTGGCCGGCGTGCGCCGCAGCGGTCCGGATCAGATATCGGTCACCTTCAGCGATGGGGTCGAAAGTCATTTCAATGAGCAGGACCTGCTCGGCGAAGCGGGGATGCGGCCGGGGCATGACGGGCTGCCGGCCCTCATCGCCTGGGACGCCAGCCTCAACCCGATGCCGGAAGCACAATGGCAAGAGCAGCCGGGCGACGCCCTGCGCCTCGACATCGTCAGCAAGTTTCTGCGCTATGGCTTCGTGATCCTGCACGGTGTCCCGCAAATCGACCAGGCGCTGTTCCAGGTGGCCGAGAGTTTCGGCTTCGTGCGCGACACCAATTTCGGGCGGCTGTTCAATGTCCGCTCGATCCCCAATGCCAATGACCTGGCCTACAGCTCGCTGTCGCTGGATCCGCATACGGACAATCCCTACCGGGAGCCGGCGCCGGGCATCCAGCTGCTGCACTGCCTGACCAACCAGACCTCGGGTGGTCTTTCGACCCTGGTCGACGGCTTTGCCTGCGCCGAAGCGCTGCGCCAGCGCGATGCGAATGCTTATCGTTTGCTCACGAAAGTGCAGAGCCGATTCCGCTTCCAGGACGTCGATGCCGAGCACGTCGCTTGGGCCCCGCATCTGAAGCTCGACGAGAATGGGGTGTTCCAGGCCGTGCATTTCAGCCCGCGCCTCGATTTCTCGCCGTTGCTGCCGGCCGCCGAGCTGCAGGCCTTCTACGATGCCAGGCGCCATCTCGACAGCCTGTTGAAAGCTGCGGAATTCGAGATCCGCTTCCGGCTTGATGATGGCGATCTGGTCATGTTCGACAATCGCCGCCTGTTGCATGGCCGCACGTCTTTCGACACGCAGGAAGGCATCCGCCATCTGCAAGGCTGCTACATCGACAGCGATGGACCGCGCAGCCTCTACCGGGTGCTGCAGCGCCAGGGCATCCAGCACGCGCTGGCCGCCGAATAGAATGAGGGAGTGAAGAGCATGGGCAAGACGGTCAGTTTCCTGCAGATGAAGGACGGCACCCGCGACGATTATCTGATGCTGGATAAATCGGAGCGTGACTTTGCCGTGGGGCTGCCAAACCGCGTCATGGAATCCCTCGCGCGCCTCGATCATTCGCTGGAAGGCTATAAGGTGAGCCGGCTCGAGCATTCCCTGCAATCGGCAACACGTGCCGAAGCCGATGGCGCGGATCCGGAAATGGTGGCTGCAGCCCTCATCCACGATATCGGCGATGAGCTTGCACCCTATAACCATGCCGAAATCGCCGCCGGCCTCATCCGTCCCTATGTGCGGGCGGAGGTGACCTGGGTTATCGAGAAGCACGGCATCTTCCAAATGTACTATTACGCCCATCATCTGGGCGGCAACCGGAATGCCCGCGATGAATTCCGCGGTCATGCCTGGTACGGCGCCTGCGACCGCTTCTGTGAAAGCTGGGACCAGGCCTCGTTCGACCCCGATTACGCCACCAAGCCGCTCAGCTATTGGGAGCCTTTGGTACGGGAAATCTTCGGCCGCAAGGCCCATGACCCGCGCTATGTGAAGGTGGCGGCGTAAAATCGGTGAAGTCGGGACCGTGACACCAAAGGGTCACGGTCCGTAATAAGGCGAAGCTTTTCATTGGGATGCGGCAGGATAGGGCGAAAAGCTCAGGCGAACCGTGCGTTTGCGCCGGCACCGTCACTCAACTGTCATAAAAACGAAAACCGGCTGTCATGGAAGCGACCTAATAACGGCGCTGCTTGGTTTCACCCAAAAAAGGTTTCTGCCATGAAACGAATCTCTCTCGCCCTCGCAGCTTCCGGCATCGTCATCCTGACCGCCGGCGCTGCCCAGGCTCGCGACCAGCTGCACATCGTCGGTTCGTCGACCGTTTATCCGTTCTCGACCGCGGTCGCCGAGGAATTCGGCAAGGCCGGCAAGTTCAAGACCCCGATCGTTGAATCGACCGGTACCGGCGGCGGCATCAAATTGTTCTGCGCCGGCGTTGGCGAAGACACCCCCGACATCGCCAATGCCAGCCGCAAGATCAAAGACAGCGAAATCGAAACCTGCAAGGCCAACGGCGTCACCTCGATCACCGAAGTGCCGGTTGGTTATGACGGCATTGCGTTAGCCAATTCGAAGCAACATAGCCGCTACGAGCTTTCGGTGAAGGACGTCTGGCTGGCCCTGGCCAAGGAAGTCCCGGTCGGTGGCAAGCTCGTCGCCAACCCCTACAAGACCTGGAAAGACGTCAACCCGGCACTGGCCGCTGACAAGATCGAAGTACTTGGCCCGCCGCCGACCTCCGGCACCCGCGATGCCTTCATCGAACTGGTGATGGATAATGGTTGCAAAGGTGTTCCCGAAATCGATGCTATCAAAGATGACAAAGCCAAGAAGGGCGCATGCGGCTCGATCCGTGAAGACGGCGCCTATATCGATGCCGGTGAAAACGACAACCTGATCGTCCAGAAGCTTGAAGCCAACCCGGCCGCGGTCGGCATCTTCGGCTACTCCTACCTTGAGCAGAACGAAGACAAGCTCCAGGGCAGTGTCATGGACGGTGTCGAGCCGACCTTTGAGAACATCGTCGACGGCAAGTACGAAATCTCGCGCACGCTGTACTTCTACGTGAAGAACCAGCATGAAGGCCAGGTTCCGGGCATCCGTGAATTCATCAGCGAATTCACCAGCGACAAGGCCGCCGGTGAAGAAGGTTATCTCGCCGACAAGGGCATGATCCCCTTCCCGGCCGAGAAGCTCAAAAAGGTCCAGCAGGACGCTGGCAACCTCACGCCGATGATGTAAGCAACCTGCGCTCAGGCGCAGCAAAGAACCCTCCCTCGCCGATAGCGGGGGAGGGTTTTTCGTTATCAGCGCAGGATCGGATCGAGGATCGGCAGGCTGATGAGGGCCGCTATGGCAATCAGTGCATAGGACAGAAAACGAAAGACCGTCTCATTGGTGCGACCGAAGAGATATGACCCCGCATAAATGCCAGCCCCGTAAAACGGCGCGCTCATCAATGCCAGGGAGAGGACGGGCAGCGTGATCAAGCCGCCCGAGAGATAGCTCACGATCGTGATCACCGTGGAACAGACAAAATAGATGACGATGTTGGCGCGGACGCGATCGATGGGCAGCGTCCCGCCAAGCCAATAGGCCATCACGGGCGGGCCGCCGATTTGCGCCGCACCGCCGAACAGGCCGGATAGGCCACCGACCCCCATGGTGAGGAGCGCCGTCGGTTCCCCGCGATAGCGCCAGCCGGACACGAGCAGCAGCAAAAGCAGTGCGACCACCAGGGCGATCGACCATCTGACAAGAATAGGATCGGCCAAGGTGAGCACCAGCGTGCCCAGAGGAATGCCGATCATCGCACCCGCCGCCATGATGCCGATGGCGCGCTTGTCGGCGCGCCGCCAGGCATTGGGGATGAGACCAAGTGCCATGACCGAATCGATGGCCAGAAGCAGCGGCGCCGCCATGCGAGGGCCGATGGCGGTGCTGGCGAGCGGCATGAAAATGAGAGCGGCGCCAAAACCGGAAAAGCCACGCGCGAGCCCGGCAAGGGTGGCCGCGATCGTCAGGCAGAGAAGCTCTCCCTGGCTCAGGCCGGCGGTGAGAAAATCGAGCATGCGGGCATAGCTCCGGTGGTAAAGGGCGCGGCAAACGGGCAATGGTTTCCTGCCCGACGAACAGTGCCAGGATAGACCGGCATAATTCCAGCTTCTCATGGTAAAAATGCCGGTTCATACTGCAAATATGCAGGCTATAGACTGGAACGATCTTCGCTACATCCTGGCTGTGGCGCGCAGCGGGTCCCATGCCGCCGCGGCAAGGCAGCTCGGCATCGACCCGACGACGGTCGCCCGGCGCCTGCGCGTTCTCGAATCCGTCTTGGAGGCCCGCTTGTTCGAGCGCAGCGCTGAGGGAAATTTGCGACCGACACAGGCCGGCGAGATCGCGGTGCAACGGGCGGAACTGATCGAAGCGGAAGTCGGCGGCCTCACGGCGGCGGTCAAGGGCGTCGACACTCTTGCCAGCGGCACCGTACGCGTCACCGCCGTTCCCATCCTGGTCAACAAGTTCCTTATTCCGGCGGTGGCCACGCTGGTCGCGCGCCACCCGGGCCTGCGCATCGAACTCATCGCCGATGCCCGGGGCCTTAGCCTGACGCGCGGCGAAGCGGATATCGCATTGCGCCTCACGCGCCCTGAACCCGAGGTGGGCGCCAAGGTCATCGCGCGGTGTATCGGCAAACTGGCCTATGCCGCCTACACGTCCGTGGAGACCCTGGACAAGGCAGACGCATTGCCATGGCTTACCTATGAAGACGGCATGTCGCATCTGCCGCAGGCGCGCTGGACGGCCAAGGTCGCGTTGAAGGAGGGCGGCTTTGCTGCGATCGCGGTCAACGATGCGGACACGCTGGTGCAGGCTGTTCTGACCGGGCTCGGCCGCGCGCTCCTGCCATGCCTCGTTGCCGATCGCATTGCCGGTCTCGCGCGCATCGATGTGAACGGCCCGGCTCTGCCCGAACGGGAGATCTGGCTGCTGACGCATCCCGATCTTCGCCCACTGGCGCGGATTGCCGCCGTCCTTGCATGGATCGACGCCACCCTTCTGGGCCAGGCTTTCTGACCCTGGCACCGTCTATGACTGCTGCAGGTCCTTGCGCGGGCGCTGGCCGCGCATCGTGCCGATGGGCTGGGGTGTCGAGCGCGCAAGCGCATCTATCGGCCTTTCTCTCTAGACCGTATCCGGAGAACAGGGTGGCTATCCCTTCGCCCCTATCCCTTCGCCCTGGGATGGGCGGCCTGATAGACGCTCATCAATTGGGCGGCGTCGATTTCGGTGTAGCGCTGGGTGGTGGAGAGGGAGGCGTGGCCCAGCAGTTCCTGGATGGCGCGCAGATCGCCGCCGCCGGCCAGGAGATGGGTGGCGAAGGAATGCCGCAGTGCATGCGGCGTCGCCGTTTCCGGCAGGCCAAGCTGGGCCCGCAGGGTCTGCAGGCTGCGCTGGATGAGGCGAGGGCTGAGGGGGCCGCCTTTGGCACCGAGGAACAGGGCGCCGTCCTTGGCCATGGGCCATGGGCAGATCGAGAGATAATCGGCGATGGCCTCGGCGACCACGGGCAGCACGGGAACCATCCGCGTCTTGTTGCCTTTGCCGGTGATGCGCAAGGTGCCGCCGGCTTGGGGCGCATCCTTGCGCGCAAGGCCGAGCGCTTCGGAGATGCGCAGGCCGCAACCATAGAGAAGGAGCAGGACGGCCAGATCGCGCTTCTGCAGCCAGGGTTCATCGTGGAGCGTGTCGATATTGTCGAGGGCCGCTTCCGCTTCGGCGGCGTTGAGCGGCTTCGGGACCGAGCGCGGCAGGCGCGGTCCGCGCTGTGTGCCCAGCACACCGATCTCGATCTTGCCGTCGCGCACCAGGCGGCGGGCGAGGCTTTTGACGGCCGACAGGGCACGCGCATTGCTGGCGGCCACGAGGCCGCGGCCACCCCGCTGCGACAGCCAGGCGCGGATATCGCTGCGGGTGAGGGACCCCAGGCGCGCCACATTCGGCGCATCACCATCATAGAAGCTGAGGAACTTCAGGAAGTCGCCGACATCGGTCTGATAGGCGCTGATCGTATGGGCGGAGGCGCGGCGCTCCTGCGCCAGATAATTCAGCCAATGCTTGAGGGCGGCCACCAGATCGGCCTTGGCAAAGAGCAATGGATTGGTGGCGAGCACGGCCGCCGTCTCGGCCGAGCTGGCTTTGCTGGAGCCTGTCAGGGTTTTGGCAGATCCAGCCATGAGCGGACGCCGAATTCGATGATGCGCCCCAGGAAGCTCATCAATTCGGTCCCTTGCCCGGCATGGAAATAGCCGGGATGGCGCGTGCCGAAGGCGATGAGGCCAGCCGGCGCCACCTTGCTGATGGAGAGGCGCAGGATGGCGTCGGAGCGCACCAGGTCGGCAGCACCGCCATAGATCTCAGGATCGCCCTCGACTTCGTCACGCAGCCACACCTTCCGGCTTTTACCGATCAGGCGGTCGACGGCACCGCGGTCGAGGAACTGGATGCCGTCATGCTTGGGCCGGCGCGAGGTGACGTCGGTCAGTTCCAGACATAGGCACACCACATCGACTTCCAGCAAGAAGGCAAGATCGCCCGTGACGATCTCGATGAACTGCTCGAAGCTCTCGGCCTCCAGGAGCGCAATCACCGCATTGTGGATGCGCTCGGTGGTGTTGAGATTGTCGCGGCTGTTGGCGATGATCTCGTCCTGGTCGGCACGCAGCCGCGCGACATCGGTCTTCAGCCGCTCCATCATGAACTGCTGCAGGTCGACCACACCTTCGCCCTTATGGCGCTTAGGTGAAACCTGTGCATCCAGCAATTCAGGATGACGTGACAGGAAATCCGGGTGCCGCTTCAGATAGGCGGCCACCTGTGCGGCGCTCACGCCCGCATTCGGTTTCGCTTTGACGTCTTCGACCGGTTCCGACATCGCTACTCGTGATCAGCCATTTGATCGAAACGACAGGATAGACATTCTTACAAGATGGACAGTCTTACAAGATAGACAGTCTTACAAGATAGACTGGCCGGTCTTGGCCCAATCCGCAAGGAACGCGGCAAGGCCCTTATCGGTCAGCGGGTGATTATACATCTGCTTCAGGATTGCGGGCGGCAAGGTGGCAACATCGGCGCCCATCTTGGCGGCAGCAATGACATGCACCGGATGGCGGACCGAGGCCACCAGCACTTCGGTCTTCAAGGCAGAGTAAGACGAATAGATCTGGATGATGTCGGCGATGAGTTCCATGCCGTCCTGGCCGATATCGTCGAGGCGGCCGACGAACGGCGAGATGAAGGTTGCCCCGGCCTTGGCGGCGAGGAGTGCCTGCGCTGCCGAGAAGCAAAGCGTTACATTGACCTTGGTGCCTTCCGTCGAGAGCACCTTGCAGGTCTTCAGTCCGTCGACGGTGAGCGGCACCTTGACACAGACATTGCTCGCAAGCTTGGCGAGCTTATGGCCTTCGGCCAGCATGGTCTTGTGATCGGTGGCGGTCACCTCGGCGCTGACCGGCCCGTCGACGATGGTGCAGATTTCCTTGATGACGTCGAGAATGGGGCGTCCGGATTTGGCGATCAGGCTCGGATTCGTTGTTACACCATCAAGCAAGCCTGTGGACGCAAGCTCCTGGATTTCCTTGACGTCTGCGGTGTCGACAAAAAACTTCATGACATGGTTCCTGAAAGTAGCGCCCGGAAACATCCCAGGCCTTTATCGGTGATGCGCCAGCAACTAGGCTATATAGATCCGCTGATCAAGTGCCAGTATGAACATCTGCATGAACATCCGTGCGGCGAATCAATTCACCCCGAGTCTAGCCCCCGAGCCCCGCAATGCCAACCGAAACCGATAGCGACCAGGATGGCAACGGACAGATCCCGTTCGGGCTCCCTGTGGCTTCGCCGCATCGGGTAGTTGGCGTGCTTGTACCCTTGGCGCTGTTTCAGGCGTATGACTATCTGGTCCCCGATGGGCTCGACCTTGCCCGGGGCGATTTCGTGACTGTGCCGCTCGGCCGGCGCAGCGTCACCGGCGTGGTCTGGGGTGCCGCCGGCGGCGATGTAGATCCCGCGAAACTGAAGCCCGTTGCCGCACGACTGGAACTGCCGCCTCTGCCCAGCGCCTCCTGCGGCTTCATCGATTGGGTTGCGCAATATACGATGGCGCCGGTCGGTGCCGTCCTGCGCATGGCGATGAGCGTGCCCGATGCGCTGGAACCGGAACGTGCCTTGAAGGGCTGGACCGTCGGCGTCACGGAAGGCGCCAAGCTGACACCCACGCGCCAGCGTGTGCTGGATGTGCTGCAGGGATCGTCGCCGCAGGAATCATTGGCCTTGCCGCCGACGGAACTGGCACGTCTTGCCGGTGTCAGCGCCGGCGTCATCATCGACATGGGCAAGGCCGGCTTGCTGCGCGCCGTGCCGCTGGCCCAGAGGCGGCCCTTCGGCCAACCGGACCCAGCGACTGCCGGCCCGCTGCTCTCTGCGGCGCAGGAAGCGGCTGCCAACGATCTTTCGCAATTGCAGCCTGGCGTCACATTGATCGACGGCGTCACCGGCTCAGGCAAGACCGAGGTCTATTTCGAAGCGATCGCGGCTGCCTTGCGCGCGGGTAAACAGGCACTGGTGATGGTGCCGGAAATCGCCCTGACGCCGGAATGGCTGAAGCGCTTCGCAGCCCGGTTTGGCGCGTTGCCGGCGCAATGGCATTCGGAACTCACCGGGCTGGAGCGGCGCCTCACCTGGCGCGCTGTCCTCGACGGCTCGGCACAGGTGGTGGTAGGGGCGAGGTCGGCCTTGTTCCTGCCGTTCCGCGATCTTGGTCTCATCATCGTCGATGAAGAGCATGAAAGCGGCTTCAAGCAGGAAGACGGCGTCATCTATCAGGCGCGCGACATGGCGGTGGTGCGCGGGCATCTGGCCAAGATCCCGGTGGTACTGGCCTCCGCGACACCATCGCTGGAAACCATGGTCAATGTCGAGACCGGCCGCTACCGCGCCCTCCACATGCCGGACCGCCATGGCGGCGCCACCATGCCGGTGATCGAGATTATCGATCTCAGGCGCGACAAGCCCTTGAAGAATTCGTGGATCGCGCCATCGCTCAAGGCCGAGATCGAAAAGACTCTGGCGGCCGGCGAACAGGCGCTCCTCTTCCTCAACCGCCGTGGCTATGCGCCCTTGACCCTGTGCCGTGGTTGCGGTCATCGCCTGCAATGTCCGCGCTGCACCGCCTGGCTGGTCGAGCATCGCTTCCATCAGAAACTGATGTGCCATCATTGCGGCTTCGAGGCGCCGGTGCCGCCATCCTGTCCCGCCTGCGGGGCAGAGGGGCATTTTGCCGCCTGCGGTCCCGGCGTCGAGCGGCTGGCGGAGGAGGCGGAGCTTCTGTTCCCGGACTCGCGCCGCCTGGTGCTGACCAGCGATACGGTGACGGGTCCGGCCAAGGCGGAATCTCTCATGCGCAGTGTCGCCGAGCGCGAGGTGGATTTGGTCATCGGCACCCAGATCATTGCCAAGGGGCATAATTTTCCGCACCTCACCTTGGTGGGCGTGGTCGATGCCGATCTTGGCCTCCATGGCGGCGATCTTCGCGCCGCCGAGCGGACCTATCAGTTGATGCAGCAGGTGGCCGGCCGCGCCGGGCGTGGCGAAAAACCGGGCCGCGTGTACCTCCAAACCTATGATCCAGACCGTGCCGTCATGCAGGCGCTGAAGTCCGGCGACCGCGAAACCTTCATGACGGCGGAAGCGGAAGACCGGCGCCTCTCCGGCATGCCGCCTTATGGGCGCTTGGCCGCCCTCATCGTCTCCGGGCATGAACTGGGTGCCGTCACGGCGAAGGCGCAGGAGCTTGCCCGCCAGGCACCGCACCGCGAGGGTGTGACGGTGCTCGGGCCAGCACCGGCACCGCTCGCCTTGCTGCGCGGCCGCCACCGCATCCGTTTCCTTTTGAAGACGCGGCGCGACATCGCCCCGCAATCCGTGTTGAAGAACTGGCTGCGCGGCCAGAAATTTCCCGGCGATTTGCGCCTGCAGATTGATATCGATCCCTACAGCTTCGTCTGACGCGCAGGCGTCGTGATCAGCCCCGACGCGAAAGCGTCACAGTCAGCCCCCGACGCGCAGGCGTCATGATCAACGCTGTCATTAGGCCATCTAATGAATGCATTAGGTGCTGAATTAACGGGTTTTTAAGCGCGCTGACTTAGACAGGAGCATCAACGCGCATCAGACGCGGCTAAATGTGAGGGGATGTTTCATGCCGACATTGGGCATTCGGGGTCGTATCGTCATTGCAGGTGCCTTGCTCTCCGGCATCGCTGTCGCCGCTGTCGCCTTTACCCTCACCTGGCAGGCGAGTACGGCACTCGAAGGCCAGGCCAAATTGGTAATGGCCAATCTCGGCAAGTCGGTGGCGGGCGATGTCGAACGCCAGTTTGCCCGCGCCATGTCGACGGCACGCACCTTCGGCGCGACGGCGCTGGGCTGGCGCCAGCAGAAATTGGCCGACCGGCCGCGCTATGAATCGATGTTGTCGACGACGCTCGCGCCGGAAAAGAACTGGTTCGGTGCCTGGGGCACCTTCGAGCCCAACACCTTCGATGGCAAGGATGCCGACTTTGCCGGCCGCGACGATGCACCCACGGCGGTCAAGAGCAATGGCCGCTACGTACCCTATGCCTATCGCGACGGCGATAAGATCGTGCTCGACAAATCTTATGATTTCGACACGTCCACCAATCCGCTCGACTACTACAATGTGCCCAAGGAAACCGGCAAAGTTCACGTGACCGATCCGGCTGGTTGGGATTTCGGTGGCGGCAACATCATCTGGCTGGTCTCACTCTGCGTGCCGGTGAAGGATGGCGATACATTCGTCGGCGTGTTCGGCATCGATTTTCGCCTCAACGAATTGGTGCAGCAGATCGCCGACCAGCGCCCCTGGGGCGAAGGTCGTGCCGCTCTCATCGACAATGGCGGCCATTGGGCAGCCCATCCAGCCGGCGTCGACGCCGTCGGCACCCTGGCCGACGATGCCTTCTACACGGCCAATGCCGACAAGATGCGCGCTGGTGAAACCGTGGTCGGCGAGGATGCGAGCAATCTGATGGTCGACCCCGCGACCTTTGCCGAGAAGGCCAAGAGCGGCAAGACAGCTGCCGACGAAGCCGCGAAGGCCGCCGGCAAGACAGCCGACCCGATCGAGGCCGGTGACAATTTCGCCTTGCCGACGATCGAGACCTATTCGGCCCTGGTGCCGCTCAATCTCGAGGATTCGCCAGATCATTGGAGCATCAAGATCAGCGTGCCGAAATCGCTGGTGCTGGCCAGGATGTCGGAGATGCGGCAGCTGGCATTGGTGATCGGTGCCATTGCCATCCTGCTGTGCATCATCCTTGCTTGGTTTGTCGGTCGCAGCATCGCCAAGCCCGTGACCGGCATGACCGCGACCATGCAGCAATTGGCGGCCGGCCGCCTCGACCTCGTTATTCCGGCATTGGGGCGCAAGGACGAACTTGGCCAGATGGCCGATGCTGTCGAAACCTTCCGCCAGAACGCGCTCCAGAACCGCGAACTGGTGGCAAGCCAGGACGCGATGAAGCGCCAGGCTGAGGAAGACCAGCGCCAGGGTCGCCTGCGGCTTGCTGAATCCTTCGAAGGCCAGGTCTCGGAGGCGATCGGTTCCATGGCGGCGACCTCGCGCGACATGAACCAATCGGCCGAGCAGATGTCGCAGGTCTCGAGCGAAAATGTCGGCCGCAGCCAAAGTGTCAGTGCCACGGCCGGCCACGTCTCGGAGAACGTGTCCTCGGTGGCGGCGGCGGTCGAAGAACTTTCCGCCTCGATCCGCGAGATCAGCCAGCAGGCCAACAATTCCAGTTCCATCGCGAGCCAGGCAGCCGGCAAGGCGCACAATACGGTGACCCTGGTCAATGCGCTGGTGGCGGCAGCGGAACAGATCGGTTCGGTGGTGACACTCATCAACGATATCGCCGGCCAGACCAATCTGCTGGCCTTGAACGCCACGATCGAGGCGGCCCGCGCTGGCGAAGCCGGCAAGGGCTTTGCGGTGGTGGCGTCGGAGGTGAAGAATCTCGCAACGCAGACCGCCAAGGCGACCGAGGAAATCTCGGCCCAGATCAGTTCGATCCAGCAATCGACCGGCGCTGCCGCGTCCGAGATCGCCGAAGTGGCAAAGACCATCGAACAGATCAGCCAGGTGAACAGCACCATCGCTGCCGCGGTGACGGAACAGGATGCGGCCACCACGGAAATCGCCCGTGCTGTCAGCGAGGCTGCGAGCGGCACAGGCGAGCTGCAGCAGCAGATCAGCCTGGTCTCCGAATCGGCCCAGAATTCCGGCATGGCGGCCGGTGCCATGGTCTCGGCGGTCGGCCAGCTGCAAAGCCGCTTCCAGGATCTTGAACACCGTATCGATGGCTTCCTGTCGAGCGTCCGGGCCGGCTAGGGAACCAGCGACGCCCCTGCCTGTTCTGGGCGGGGGTGTTCTTGGCCCCGGTTCCGTCGTGCTAGAATAACGGCACGATTTGGCAAGGGGAGTATCCCGTCATGCAATGGCGCGGTGGGCGGCGTAGCGACAATGTTTCCGATCAGCGCGGATCCGGCGGATTCCGGGGCGGGTTTGGCGGCCTCGGCGGCGGTGGATTAGGCGGCGGTCTGGGTGGCGGCCGTGGCCCCCGTGTCGGTGGCATCGGCCTTATCGGCATCATCGCCTTTTTCGTCATCGCCAGTGTCTTGGGCTTCGACCCGATGGCGATCCTCTCCGGCGTCACGGGGGGCACCACAACTGGCAGCTCCTATGACGGCAGCAGCGACAGCAGCGGCGATATCGTGGGCGATATCCTCGGTGGCAAGTCGAGCTATGAAGCACCCGCGACAACCGGCGGCAGCGGCGATGCCTCGGAAGCCGAACTCAAGGATTTCGTCTCGGTCATCCTGGGCAGCACCGAAGACGTCTGGGGCGGCATCTTCCGTGACGCCGGCGGCAGCTATCGCAATCCCACGCTGGTGCTGTTCTCCGGCAGCGTCTCATCCGCCTGCGGCTATGCCGATGCGGCCATGGGCCCGTTTTATTGCCCGCCGGACCAGAAGGTCTATATCGACCTCGATTTCTATCGCGACCTGCGCGAGCGCTTTGCCGCCCCCGGTGACTTCGCGCAGGCCTATGTCATCGCCCATGAGGTCGGCCATCATGTGCAGAACCTGCTCGGCATCGACAAGAAGGTGCGCGAAGCCACAGCGCAGATGAGCAAGACCAGCGCCAATGCGCTCTCGGTCCGCGTCGAATTGCAGGCCGATTGCTTTGCCGGCATCTGGGCGCATCAGGTCGAGGCCCAGGATGAAAATCTAAAGCTCGAACCGGGCGACATTGACGAGGGCCTCGGTGCTGCGAGCGCCATCGGCGACGATCGCCTGCAAAGCCAGGCCACCGGCCGCGTGGTGCCCGACAGCTTCACCCACGGCAGCTCCGCCCAACGCGTGCGCTGGTTCAAGCGGGGCCTGGACACCGGCGACATGGAAGCCTGCGACACCTTCAACGCAACGCAGCTCTGACGCAGACACGAGCATACTTGGCGGCGCGCTCGCGTCGGAGTAGCATTAATAAAACCGATTGATCTCACGAGGCTCCTTCTGGATGTTCATCGCACGATTTGGCTTGGCATTCATTTTGTTCGCGCTGGTTGAGGGTTGTGTTGCGACGATCGGCACACTGGCCGGTTTGGCATTTGACGTGAATGATTGGGGCGAGACGAATAATCCACTTGTCCCGCTGGTTAGCGTTTTCCTATCGCTCTGGCTGACCACGCGTATGGAGTACCGCTGGCATAGTGCTGACAAGTTGATGGACGCTCTGAACGCGCGCTGGTTCTGGTTCCCGTCCTGTCGGGCCTTCTTTGGCTTTTTGGGTATTCTTGCGCTTATCGTCGGCGCCATGAACATTCTCATCCCATTTGCTCACCACATAGGGATCGTAACTCAGTGCTCGTCGAGCTCGTATCAATCGGCAGGCCGCTCGAGCTCTTCCTGGAGCATTCCATGTTCTTTGGATGTTTATGTCTTCACCGTTTTGCTGGGAGCGTCTGCAGTAATGAATCCCTGGAATAAATCGTCGTTCTGGAGAGCCAAGGCTGAGGCCGCAGTAGTCTAAACAGAGACCATTCCCCTGAAGTGTTTGCTTCGCTAATCTCGCCGCGTGAGCAACGCACCTATCATCTCCGTCATCATCGCTGCCTATCAGGCGCAGGACTTCATCGCTGAGGCGGTACGGTCGGCGTTGGCGCAGGGTGTTGCCGATATCGAGATTCTGATCTCGCCGGATGAGTCGTGCGACGCCGCAAACTATTCCTTTCTGGCACAGCTCGATCCGCGCGTGCGGGTTCTGGGCGATGTGCCAGTACGGACGGGGCCGGGCCTTGCACGCAACCGGGCTCTGACCATGGCACGCGGTGATTTCATTGCGCTGCTCGATGCCGACGATCTGTGGCAGCCGGATTATCTGGCGCGCCTCATGCCGTTGGCGGAACGCCATGGGGCGGCCTTCGGCAAAACGCGACTCACCGATTGGGCCGGCGGGATCGTGCGCGAGATCGGACCGGCGGGGAAACCGGCGGGGAATGTGGTTGGCTTTGCCGATTTCGCCACCGCCTATGGCTCGCTCCATGGCATCGCGCGGAACCTGCCGGATCGGCGCTGGCAGGATGTGCTGGCCGAAGATGTTCTGTTCGATCTGGAAACGCTGGCCCTCTGCGGGGCCAGCGCACCGTTCGTGGCAACTTCCGTCTACCAGCTGCGCCTGAGGCCGGGTTCGGCGACCAGGGGCGATCGCTTTATCGACGGAATCGGTGCCGGCTATGACCGGTTGATGGCGATGATCAGTGGCGGCGAAACCTTGATTCCGGCACCCCATCACGCCGCCGCCATTTCGGTCTTCCGCACATGGCAGAAGATGAACGCGGCCTTTCAGGCGGCGCTGGCCAAGGGCGACCGGCGCGATTTTCAGACCTTTGTCGCCGCGCACTAACCACAGCATGTCTCCCTGGACCGATGCTCGCGCAGAAAGATCAGCGCTGCACGAAAGGCTGGTTCTTCTAGCGGCCGCGCGCCTGCCAATAGGCGCAGAACCGTGCATTTATGTGCGTATTTGAGGAAAAGTCGGGTAGTTTAACGAGACCGAAAGGTTCTGTTGCTATGCCATGCAGATCCGGCCGGTTTCGTGAGAACGCCGGGATGGGCGCGCTGGCGAGCTGTGGGGATGCCGGCGTTTGCCAGCATGATCGGGGACTGTAATTTGAATCGCTTGATCGACTCCGTTCAGCAATTGTCGCTGGCCCGCTCCCTCGACCGGGTCACCGAGATCGTGCGCAACGCGGCCCGTGAAATGGTCACGGCCGACGGTGCCACCTTCGTCCTCCGGGATAATGATCATTGCTTCTACAAGGACGAAGACGCGATTGCACCTCTGTGGAAGGGCAAGCGCTTTCCCATTGAAACCTGTGTCAGTGGCTGGGCGATGCTCAACAAGCAGCCGGCCGTGATCCCGAACATCCTGGTCGACGAGCGCATTCCGCAGGATGCCTATCGCCCGACCTTCGTCAAAAGCCTGGTGATGGTCCCGATCCGGACCCTCGACCCGATCGGCGCCATCGGCGTCTATTGGGCGCAGCCCTATGGGGCCACGCAGCAGCAGGTGCGGCTGCTGCAGGCGCTCGCGGATTCGACCTCGATCGCGATGGAGAACGTGCAGATCTTTGCCGAGATGGAAGCGCGCATCCTGAAGCGGACTGAGGAACTGGCGGCTGCCAACCGGCATCTGATGGATGAGATCGAGGAACGGCAGCGGGCCGAGGCGGCCGTGCGGCAGCTCTCACTCACCGACGAGCTCACCGGCATCTATAACCGCCGCGGCTTCCGGCTGCTTGCCGACCGGGCGCTGGAATCGGCGCGCCGCCGGGGCGATCATTGCCATCTCCTCTATTTCGATCTTGATGGGCTGAAACAGCTCAACGATACAAAGGGCCACGCTGCCGGCGATGCCATGCTCCTCGACGCAGCGCGCCTGCTGCAGAATGTCTTCCGCAAGACCGACATCGTGGCGCGGTTGGGCGGTGATGAATTCGGCGTGCTGGCGACCGACCGCAATGAAACCTCGAACGAGATCCTGCAGCGGCTGGCGGTGGCACTCAGCAATACCAATCGCCTGTCTGCCCGCGACCCGCGCCTTTCGTTCAGCCTGGGCCATGTCGACATTGCCCCGCGCGATGTCACCGCTGGCCGCGGCGAACCGCTGGAAGCACTGATCGCCGCCGCCGATGCCCTGATGTATGCGGATAAAACCGCGCGGCGGGCGCCCAAGCACGTCGCCTGATTCTCCAGCGCTTGCTCCTTTACGGCTGTTCTTGTATTGTTCCGATCCATTGTGATGGGGCGGGTCATGCTGAAACTCTATGTCGGGCCACTGAGCCTGTTTTCGCGCAAGGTGGAGATTGCCCTCAATGAAAAGGGCATTCCCCATGAGCGCGAGTTCGTGGCCTTCACCCAGGAGAAAGGCTACCAGCCCAAGCACCCGGCGGTGGTGGCCGGCAACCCCAAGCGCCAGGTGCCGGTGCTCGTGGATGGTGACCTCACCCTCTTCGATTCGACCGTGATGTTCGAATATCTTGAGGAGCTCTATCCCAATCCGCCGCTCTATCCGGCGACCCCGCAGGAGCGGGCGCGCTGCAGGCTCCTGGAACTTGATGCCGACGAGATCCTGTTTACGCCGGTTCGCCAGCTGCTGTTCCGTACCGAGCCGCCACACCCGGATGCCGCGCGCCATGCCGAGCAGGTGGCAGCCGGGAAAGCCGCCGAAGGCGCCATTACCCAACGCTTTGCCGAGCTCGACCGGCGCTTGGGTGCGCAGGATTTCTTCTGCGGCAACCTCTCGGTCGCCGATATCGGCCTGTTCATGACCATCCTTTTTACCCAGCGCCTGAACGGACCGTCCCTCGACCCTCACGCCTCTTTGGCAAAATGGTATCGCCGCTTGCTGGCGCGACCGGCTTTTGCCAAGGCAGCCGCGGAAATCGCCGCTGCCGACCGCGAATTATCGCCAGCGCTTGCGCAGGCATGATTGGGCAGGCGTGATTGGTTAATGACAGTGCCTTGTCGCTGCGGCTGCGGCATCTCGCGCAGGTAATAATTCGAGGCTGCCGGCAGCGATGAATTATCGCGGTATTCCAGTGGTTTGATGATTCCGCGCGGTCATGGGCTTGGGCCTGTTGATTAGCCTGAAACCATATGTTACTAACCCGCCGCCTGTCGCAGCGCGGAAATCTGCTGAGACGGGCCGGTTGAGGCTTGTGCCGGCATTGCTGCCGTTCGGGAATTCTCCGCAAAATCAATATTTAAGACCAGGGATGGGGGCGAGATCGTGGCAGCCCAGAATGCGACAGCAACAGGTAGTCTAGCGCTGCGTTACGCGGGCGCCCTGTTCGAGCTCGCGGACGACAAGCATCAGCTCGACGCCGTGGTGGCGGACCTTGCCGCCATCGCCAAGATGATCGACGAGTCGGCCGACTTCCGGCGCCTCATCAATTCCCCGATTCTCACGCGCACCGAACAGGCCAAGGCCGTCGCCGGCATCGTCCAGGCAGCGCAGTTTGGTCCGCTCATCGCAAAATTCCTCGGCCTCCTCGCTCAGAATCGGCGCCTTTTTGCGCTGCCGGCGATGATCCAGGCCTTCAAGAAAATGCTGGCTGACCGTCGCGGTGAAATGACCGCGCTGGTCTGGTCGGCCCGTGCGCTTTCGCCTGAACAGCAGAGCGCTCTCGCTGAAACCATCAAGCGGGCCCATGGCGCCAAGGTGACGATGGAGGTCAAGGTTGATCCTGACCTTATCGGCGGCCTGGTCGTCAAAGTGGGCAGCCGCATGATCGATTCGTCTATTCGAACCAAGCTGCAAAAACTGCAGCTCGCCATGAAAGGGGTTGGATAATGGAAATCCGTGCCGCCGAAATCTCTGCCATTCTCAAGCAGCAGATCGAAAATTTCGGCAACGAGGCCGATGTCACCGAAGTGGGGCAGGTCCTCAGCGTGGGCGACGGTGTTGCCCGCGTGCATGGGTTGGACAATGTCCAGGCCGGCGAAATGGTTGAGTTCCCGGGCGGTATCCGCGGCATGGCGCTCAACCTTGAAACCGACAATGTCGGTATCGTCATTTTCGGCGACGATCGCGACATTAAGGAAGGCGACACCGTCAAGCGCACCGGCGCCATCGTCGACGTGCCGGTTGGCAAGGGCCTGCTCGGCCGCGTGGTCGACGGCCTCGGCAACCCGATCGACGGCAAGGGTCCGCTCGTCGACGTGAAGCGTACCCGCGTCGAAGTGAAGGCGCCCGGCATCATCCCGAGGAAGTCGGTGCACGAACCGATGCAGACGGGCCTGAAGGCCATCGACAGCCTGGTGCCGATCGGACGTGGCCAGCGCGAGCTGATCATCGGCGATCGCCAGACCGGCAAGACCGCCGTCATCATCGACACGATTCTGAACCAGAAGGCGATCAACGCCGGTGCGGACGAATCGAAGAAGCTCTATTGCGTCTACGTCGCGATCGGCCAGAAGCGTTCGACCGTCGCCCAGATCGTGAAGACGCTGGAAGACAATGGCGCGCTCGAATATTCGATTGTCGTCGCCGCGACCGCGTCGGAACCGGCGCCGCTGCAGTTCCTGGCGCCCTATACCGGCTGCGCCATGGGCGAATTCTTCCGCGACAACGGCATGCATGCCGTCATCTTCTATGACGATCTCTCGAAGCAGGCCGTCGCCTACCGCCAGATGTCGCTGCTGCTGCGCCGTCCGCCGGGACGTGAAGCCTATCCGGGCGACGTCTTCTATCTGCACAGCCGCTTGCTCGAGCGCGCCGCGAAGCTGAACGACAAGTTCGGCGCCGGTTCGCTGACCGCCCTGCCGGTCATCGAAACCCAGGCGGGTGACGTCTCGGCCTATATTCCGACCAACGTGATTTCGATCACCGACGGCCAGATCTTCCTGGAAACGGGCCTGTTCTATAAGGGCATCCGTCCCGCCATCAACGTCGGTCTGTCGGTGAGCCGCGTCGGCTCCGCCGCCCAGATCAAGGCGATGAAGCAGGTTGCCGGCTCGATCAAGCTGGAACTGGCGCAGTACCGCGAAATGGCGGCCTTCGCCCAGTTCGCATCCGACCTCGACGCCTCGACCCAGAAGCTGCTCGCCCGCGGCGCGCGCCTGACGGAACTCTTGAAGCAGGGTCAGTACCAGCCGATGCCGGTCGAAGAGCAAGTCGTCTCGATCTTCGCCGGTGTGCGCGGTTACCTCGATGGTATCGCGGTGAGTGCGATCAATCGCTTTGAATCGGGCGTGCTTGGCGAGATCAAGGCAAAGCATTCGGACATTCTGGCTGCGATCCGGTCCGAGCGCGAGATTTCGAAGGCGACCGAGGCCAAGTTGCATGAGGTCCTCGCCGCGTTCACGAAGGCTTTCGCTTAAACCGTTCACCCGGGCGCTTGAGAAGGGGCAGCAATGCCGAACCTTAAGGATCTAAAGATCCGCATCAACAGCACCAAGAACACGCAGAAGATCACTTCTGCGATGAAGATGGTGTCGGCGGCGAAACTGCGTCGTGCCCAGGAACAGGCGATTGCCGCCCGTCCCTATGCGGAACGCATGGAGCGGGTGCTGGGCTCATTGGCCGCCAGCATGGCTGGCAAGGACAACGCCCCGCTGCTGCTTGCCGGGACCGGCTCCGATCAGGTGCATCTCCTGGTCGTCATGACATCCGATCGCGGCCTGTGCGGTGCCTTCAACTCGTCGATCGTGCGTCAGGCACGCAAGATGGCGCGTGACCTGAAGGCTGCCGGCAAGACAGTGAAAATCCTCACTGTCGGCCGCAAGGCCAAGGAGCAGCTGCGGCGCGAATTCGCACCGCAGATCGTGGGCTCGATCGAGGATGTGGGCAAGCCGCGTCTCACCTTCGACGCTGCTGCCAAGATCGCCGTGCAGATCCGCCATATGTTCGAGGCGGGCGAGTTCGACGTCTGCACCATCGTCTACAACAAGTTCAAATCGGCGATTGCACAGATCGTGACGCCGCAGCAGCTCATCCCGTTCGCGCTGGCCTCGGCCAACGAGAATACCGCCGCCAAGAACACCGAGGCCCAGCTCTATGAGTATGAGCCGGACGAGGAATCGATCCTGGCCGACCTGCTGCCGCGCAACATGAGCATGCAGGTCTATCGTGCGCTGCTGGAGAATGCCGCCTCCGAGCATGGTGCGCGCATGACCGCCATGGACAATGCGACCCGCAACGCGGGCGAAATGATCAACAAGCTGACCATCAATTACAACCGGACACGACAGGCCAACATCACCAAGGAGCTGATCGAAATCATCTCCGGCGCTGAAGCCGTCTGATCCGGAATTCGAGATCGTTGTAAGGAGCAACCATTATGTCGAAGAACATCGTCGGCAAGATCACGCAGGTCACGGGTGCCGTCGTTGACGTGCATTTCGATGGCGAGCTGCCCTCGATCTTGAACGCGCTGCATGTGCAGAACCAGGGCAAGCTGCTGGTTCTCGAAGTCGCTCAGCATCTCGGTGAAAGCACCGTGCGCGCCATCGCCATGGACTCGACCGATGGTCTCGTGCGCGGCGCGGAAGCCGTCGATACCGGCCAGCCGATCTCGATGCCGGTCGGTCCCGAGACCCTCGGCCGCATCATCAACGTGATCGGTGATCCGATCGACGAGCGCGGCCCGATCGGCCACAAGCTGACCCTGCCGATCCATCGCGCGGCGCCGGCCTTCTCCGAGCAGTCGACCGAAGCTCAGATCCTCATCACGGGCATCAAGGTCATCGACCTCCTGGCGCCCTACGCCAAGGGCGGCAAGATCGGTCTGTTCGGTGGTGCGGGCRTCGGCAAGACGGTCACCATCATGGAACTCATCAACAACGTCGCAAAGGCGCACGGCGGCTACTCCGTGTTCGCCGGCGTTGGCGAGCGTACCCGCGAAGGCAACGACCTCTATCACGAGATGATCGAATCGGGCGTCATTAAGCTCGACGGTCCGGGGTCCAAATGCGCCCTTGTCTACGGCCAGATGAACGAGCCCCCGGGAGCCCGCGCCCGCGTCGCCCTCTCCGGCCTCACCGTCGCCGAATATTTCCGCGATGCCGAAGGCCAGGACGTGCTGTTCTTCGTCGACAACATCTTCCGCTTTACCCAGGCGGGTTCGGAAGTGTCGGCGCTGCTCGGCCGTATCCCGTCGGCCGTGGGTTATCAGCCGACGCTGGCCACCGACATGGGTGCGCTGCAGGAACGCATCACCTCGACCAAGAAGGGTTCGATCACCTCGGTGCAGGCCATCTACGTGCCCGCCGACGATTTGACCGATCCGGCGCCGGCCACCTCGTTCGCCCATTTGGACGCGACCACGGTGCTTTCCCGCCAGATCGCCGAGCTTGGCATCTTCCCGGCGGTCGATCCCTTGGATTCGACCTCGCGCATGCTCGACCCGCGCGTCATCGGCGAAGAGCATTACAACACCGCGCGCCGCGTCCAGGAAGTGCTGCAAGGTTATAAGGCGCTGCAGGACATCATCGCCATCCTGGGCATGGACGAACTGTCCGAAGAGGACAAGCTCACCGTGGCCCGCGCCCGCAAGATCCAGCGCTTCCTCAGCCAGCCCTTCCACGTCGCCGAAGTGTTCACCGGCACGCCGGGCGTGCTCGTGAAGCTCGAAGACACCATCAAGGGCTTCAAGGGCATCGTCGAAGGTCTTTATGACGATCTCCCCGAATCGGCCTTCTACATGGTCGGCACGATCGAGGAAGCGGTTGCCAAGGCCCGCAAGATGGCCGAAGCGGCGTAACAAGGTTAAGGGGAGCCTGTTGTGGAACAAGCAACCGGCTCCCCTATTGAAGTAGCTGGTGTTCAGCAAGCGAAGCCGCCGGCCGGATCTCCGGTCTGGCCGGTTTCGGTCAAAGGGGTTCTCTTTATCGCGCGGGAAGTCGTTCTGTTGCAGAACGAGCGCGATGAATGGGAGCTTCCAGGTGGCCGGCTCGAAGCCGGTGAAGAACCAGGTTCCTGCCTCGCCCGCGAAATCACGGAAGAGTTGGGGATCGAGGTAACGGTCGAGACGCTCCTCGATTGCTGGCGCTATCCGGTCTTGCCCAGCCGCGAAGTCCTCATCGTTACCTATGGGGTGCGACCCATCGCGCAAGCGACGTTGCAGCTCAGTCAAGAACACAAGGCGTTGGGGCGTTTTCCGGTCCACGAGATCGCAACGCTCCAGATGCCGGAAGGCTATCGGCGCAGCATCCGCGATTGGGCGGCGCGCCACGGTCTTTAGAAGCTGCGGTCTATAACGAAGAAGGTTGAGTCATGGCGGATCAGGTGCATTTTGAGCTCGTCTCGCCGGAACGGCTGATGTTCTCGGCCAATGTCAGCGAAGTGATCATCCCGGGCACTGAGGGTGATTTCGGCGTGCTCGCCGGTCATAGCAACCTGGTCTCGACCGTGCGCCCCGGCGTCATCAGCATTCTGGATGACAGCTTCCGTGTTGCCGACCGCATCTTTGTGGAAGGCGGCTTTGCCGAAGTGAACGGCAGCAGCTGCACCGTGCTGGCCGAGCGCGCGCAGAAGGTCGACGAGATCGACCGGGCCAAGGCCGAGCAGGCCCTGGCCGATGCGCGTGAAGATGTGCAGGATGCCAAGAACGACATTGAACGTGCGGCGGCCGTGGCGATCTTCGAGATCGCAGAAGCCCGGATCCATGCTTTGGCTGTCAGCGTCTACTAAGCGACCGAAGGCGATGGCGGTGATTGATTTCAACCGCCTGACGCGTAAGTTCCGGATTGATAAGCTCCGGATTAACAAGCTTCTGGGCGAAGTCCGATAGACGGGAGCATCGGCCCAACATGGCGCACTGGACCCTCGAGCAAATTCCCTGGGATCAATTCGACCCAAGCAAAGTCGATCCCGAGTTGGTCAAGCTCGTGAAGGCGGCTGCGCTCGTTGAATATAACGGCGGCGACTACGCCACTTATCTCAACAATGTGTTTCACGATGATGACGGGTTCCGCACCGTCGCCAGCGCCTGGGCGCTGGAGGAAGTGCAGCATGGCGCGGCACTCGCACGCTGGGCGAAACTCGCCGATCCCAGCTTCGACTTCGATGCCAGCTTCAAGCGCTTTACCGACGGCTACAAGATCACGCTCGACGTCAATGCCTCGGTGCGCGGCAGCCGGTCGGGTGAACTGGTCGCGCGCTGCATCGTCGAGACCGGCACATCATCCTACTATACGGCCCTTGCCGAAGCCTGTGCCGAGCCGGTCCTGCAGGCGGTCTGCCGCAAGATCGCTGCCGACGAGCTGCGGCACTACAAGCTCTTTTATACGCATCTGCAGCGCTATCTGGGCTTTGAGGGCCTTGGTGCCTGGGGCCGGGTCAAGGTGGCGCTTTCGCGCATCACCGAATCCGAAGATGACGAGCTGGCCTATGCCTATTACGCGGCCAACCACGCGGCCGAGCCTTATGAGCGCAAGCGCTTCTCCAGCGCCTATGCCCGCCGCGCCTATGCCTATTACCGGCCGCCGCATATCCAGCGCGGCATTGCCATGGTCATGAAAGCCGCCGGCCTCAATCCGCAAGGCTGGCTGGCCAAGCTGTTGGCCAGCCTTGCCTTCCGCTTCATGCGCCACCGCGTGGCCCGGCTCGACGCTATCGGGGCGTAAGGGCATTTAGATTTCCCTCACTGGGTATTCTTGTCGTCATCCTCGGGCTTGACCCGAGGATGACGGTATTTTGGGGCGGCAATGTGCTTAGCCCTCCGCCGCAAACCCCGTCGCCAGCATGCTCGCGCGCGTGTTCATGCGGTCCCACCAGGCGTGAAGACCCGGCTGCTCCCGCAGCAAGGCGCGGCCTTCATCCGTGACACAGCCATAGGCGATCATCGGTGCGAGATGGAGGTCGGCAAGTGACAGGGCGTCGCCCAGCAACCATGGCCCCTCGCCGCAAAGGTCGGCCAGTGCCGCGAAAGCTTGCCGCGACTTGGCGATGGCACCCTCGAAGACAGGCTGATCGAGCGCCGTATTGCCCTTTGCAGCCTCGTCGCGTGCCACGTAAACGCCCCAGACCAATGGCCGGTAGAGATAATTGTCGGCGATCCCGATGATCTGGTTCATCCGCGCGCGGGCTTTGACGTCCTTTGGCTGCAAAGCTGGCCCGGCAAAGGCCTCATCGACATAGCGCGTGATGGCACTGGTTTCATAAAGTGCGAAGTCATCGTGAACGAAGGCCGGGATACGCCCGAAAGGATGCAGGCGCAGATAGTCGGCCGGCGGGCCGTCCGGTGCAAAAATATCGACCTCATGGTGGCTGAAGGTGACACCCTTTTCCAGCAATGCCAGCCGCGCGATACGCACATAGACGCTGTAGCCGGCACCATGCAGCTGCGGCTGCACGCTAGTTCTCGCGCGGCCCCGGCGAGGGCGGACCTTCCGGCGGGTTGAGCTCGACATAGCGCTGGATGGCGCGGGCGCTGTGCGAAGTCACCTGGCGGCGCAGCAGCACCAGAATGACGCCAATGGTGGCAGCGATGAAGGCCCAGGGATCGATCAGCCAGGCAAGCCAGGCCAGGGCAAAGTAATAGCAGCGGATGCCGCCGCCAAAGCTGGTCAATGCACTGGTATAGACCCGCGCCATCTGGTCGGCGAGCTCGATGCGGTGCGGATAATCATTCTTGGCAAGCGGTGCGGCGCCGATGAGCGTGCAGCAGTAATTGTACTGCCGGAGCGCCCAGGTGAAGCGGAAGAAGCCATAGACGAAGATCGCGACCAGGCCGATGATCTTCAGCTGGAACAAGGTGGCGCTGCTATGGGCGACGAATACCCAGCCGGATAGCACCTTCTGGGCCTCTTCCGCCTGGCCCAGCACGCCAAGAAGACCAGCCACCACCAGGATGGTGGCCGAGCTGAAGAACGACATCGAATTCACGGTATGGCCGGTGAGCGAGGCATCGACGATGCGGTCCGGCCGCTCCATCAACCGCTGCATCCAGACGCGGCGCACTTCATGCATCAGGGAATTCACGTTCTTGCCACGGCCGGCGAGATCGGCGATGCGCGCATAGCCGAAGAAGGCGAGGATGAAAAGGCCGAGGCCGATCAGTTCAACAAGGCTCATAGCGCGTTCCGGGTCCCTCAACGCTCCGTGGCGTCGTAATAATGGGCAACACTCGCCTGGCTGCGGCTCTTGACCTGGCGCTTCCACAGCACCAGGACAACGATTCCGGTGGCCGCTGCGAAGGCCAGGGGATGAATGAACCAGCACAGCCAGGCCATGGCGAAATAGTAAGAGCGGATGCCGCCGTTGAAACTGGTGACGGCCAGCGACATCACTCTGGCCGCATGATCGGCAAAGCGATCACGCGCGGCCGGCGCCACCGGCGGCAGGGGTGCGGCACCGATCAGCGTGCAGGCGAAGTTGAATTGCCGCAGCGCCCAGGTGAATTTGTAGAAGCCCACCATGAACAGGCAGATGAGGCCGAGGATCTTGAGCTCGAACAGCAGTTCCGACGATATCACCGCAAAGCCAAAGGATTGGATGACGGCGTGGGCGTCGCCAGCCTTGCCAAGAACGCCCAGCAGGCCGGCGATGATCAGCATCGAGGTCGATGCGAAGAAGGTCGTGGAACTGACCTGATGCCCGGTGAGCGCTGAATCAATGATGCGCTCCGGCCGGTCGAGCATGCGGCGCATCCAGGCGCGCCGCAGATGATGCATCATCTGGTTGAGGTTGGTGGGGGCCACATCGTCGGCCGGCAGCTTGTCGGCAAAGCGGCCATAGGCAAACCACAAGACCAGCATCCAGACAAAAGCCAGTATGTCGCCCCAGCTCCAATCAGACCAGCTCATCGGCATGAAGGTCGTCAATAGAAGTCAGCCAAAAGACGTCAGGCGGGCGAACGTTCGCGGCCATGCCCATGGAAGCGCTTGTTGAAACCGCGCTCGAAGAAATCATAGATGGCGGGGCTGAGCTGGTCGTATTTGACGGCGAGCCGCCGGTTCTCGCGGTCGTTGCGCACCACCTTGGCCTGGATCTTCATGGCGAATTCGGCGTGCTCGTCCTTGATCTTGATGTCGATCACCACCGGCATTTCGACCAGCAGCTGGCCGTCGTAATTCTCAATGAGAAGGCCGCCCAGGGACCAGTTGAGGGTGTCGCAGACCTGCCCACCCACCTTGACCGTGAAGATCGGCAGCGGCATGCGCTTGTCGCGCCGGTGTTCCGGTCCCCGGACCTTGGTGAAACCCATGGTAAAACTGGTCATTCACACTCTCCCGCCATAACTGGCTTCAAGTGTAACAGATGCAAAGAATCCTGTACCAGCCGATTGGGCGATGCCAGGGACAGGCATTCGTGCAGGCAAAAAAAGACCGGGCGCGAGATTGCCCGGTGCTTGAGTTGGAGATTCCCATCTGGACGATTGCCGGGCTACATCGCCCCATTGCCCGGCGCCCCCTTCTTGTTATCCCGCTACGTCTCTCTTTTCGCCTAACCCTGGCTTTTACCTAACCCTGGCGCCCTCGCCGGCTATGGAAGCTGAAGCTGCGTTCGAAGAAGCCGAGAATGGCCGGGGTCAGTTCGGTGAACTTCAGCGCCAATTGGCGATTGTTCCGGTCGTGCCGCACGACTTTGGCGTCGATCGGCAATTCCTCATCCATTTGTGCCGATTCCGGCACGGCCTGCTTTACCCTGACATGGACCCGCACCAGCATGTCGCGGTCCAAATACCCCTCGTAATTGCCGAGCAACAGCCCGCCCAGGGACCAATTCACTGTATCGAAGCGCTGGTCGCCCATGCGGACGGCAAAGACCGGAACGCGCAGGCGCTTGTCGCGCCGGTGTTCGGCCGTGCCGACTTTCTTGAAACCCATCGTGTAGGTCGCCATTAAAACAAATCTTCTAAAGGATACATCCTGGGTGCATCTAAGACCTAGTTCCTAGTCGCTGATTTGGCAAGAGCAAACCGCCAGGGCACCGAAGATTTAATTGAACGGTATTTTTCGAGAATTTGCCGGCCGGCATAATGGCCGCACTGCGGTGCGGCTGGCCCAATCCTCAGCGGATTCGGCGGTTATAAGCGATATAGCTGCGCTCGAAAAATTGGATGATGGCCGGGGTCAGCTTGACGAACTTCAAGGCCAGAAGCCGCTTCTGATGGTCGTTGCGCACCACCCGCGTTTCGACGGACAGGACTTTCTGTACCTGCTGGTCCCGTGTGCTTTTCATGCTGATATGGACCATCACCAGCATGTTGCTGAAAAAGCGCCCCTCATAATTGCGCAGCAATAGACCGGCCAGCGACCAGTTCACGGTGTCGTAGCGGTAGTCGCCAACCTCCACGGTGAATGTGGGCTCAAAGAAGCGCTTGTCGCGCCGCAGCTCCACCTTGCCGACCTTCCGGAAACCCAGCGTAAAGAACGGCATCTATTTGGCCCAATGGTCCTGGGAAAGATCATCGTGAAGGTGACATGGGAAGCAGTCCGCAGGCGAACGCAAAGAGCAAAGCGGAAATTGGCAAAGATATGGTTAAGCGCCTCTTTCCAGCCCTTGCTGCCGAAAATGTCTTCAGGTCGTCGCTACCAGCAGTTCTTCCGCATTGTTGGGCGGCCGCAGGCCATCCGTCCTGTCGGCGAAGTAGCGTTGGGCAAGCGCGGCGGCCGACACATGGTGGACGTCTCTGAAGCCGGCCTTGTCAGCCAGCGCCAGCATCTCCGCCGGCGTGAAGAAGCTGATGAACGGTGTCCCGCTGGCGCGTGCACCCTTCTCCGCCAGCTGAAGGCCGGGGCGTATCTCGGGGTCCGCGAGCTCCAGCGGCAGCATGAATGTCATGGCAAAGGTCGATCCCGGGGCAAGGGTCGCCACGTGACGCAGCGTGGCCATGATCGCGTCCTTAGTGAGGTACATGCTGACGCCGGTCGAAGCCACGACCGCCGGCCGGCCGGCATCGAAGCCTGCCGCCGTCAGCCGTTGCCACCAGGAATCGCCCGCTTCGAAATCAACCGGCACCAGCCGCAGCCATGCCGGGATACCGAAGCCGAGGTCGATCAGGCGCTGTCGCTTCCAGGCCTGAGGGCCAGGCCGGTCGACCTCGAACACATGGAGGCGCGAAGCGATCTCCGGCCGGCGCTGGGCGAAGGTATCGAGGCCGGCGCCGAGGATGACGTATTGAGAGATGCCGTGGCCGACCTGCTCCACGAGCAGGTCCTCGATGAAACGGGCACGGGCGATGATGGATGCGCGGAAAGGGCTGGTAAACCGCGGCTCCATGTCAGGGCGGCCGCGCCAGCCATCTTCCGGGGCAACCAGTTGCAGGCCGATCTCGTCTTCCAGCACATGCGGCGGTGGATCGACCGCAACATGCATGGCCCGCCATAAGGCGACCCGCACCGCCGTGCTCTCTGCCGCTGCGGGTTGCTCATCACGCATGATGATTTCTCCACAAGATCTAGAAACTGGTGTCGAGGGCGGCGCCCTTGGTGGCGGTGACGGCGCTGGTCGGCCAGATCGCGACCCAGCGGTCGCGGGCGACGCCGCGGTAATAGGGCAGGGCCGGCAGGCGCAACGGGCTGCCATCGAAATAGCTGACGATCACCCCGGCCGGATTGGCCTTGGCCCAGGCAAGTGCCGCCGCCTTGTCGGGCAAAGCCAGGGGCGCCGCGACCAGGCGGCCATAAAAATCAAACTCACCGCGATAGGGGCCATAGACCGCCAATGGCTGGCCGGCTTCCTCCAATTGGCGCATCCGTTCCGCCACCGGTTCCAGATCGAAGAACTGCCGCAGGTTGAAGGGGAACTCGATGTTGATGCAGGTCATCAGTACCACCGGCAGGGTCGCTACCTGGATGGTGCGCGACAGCAGATGCGTGGGCGAGAGCTGCGCGATGCCATAGCCAGCGACCAGCAGCACGAGGCCCGAGGTCATGCCGATACCGCCGATCCAGATCGGCAGCGGGACCTCGAAGAACTGCCGCCACAACGCATCAAGATGCGCCGTCGGCACGATGTTCATCAGGAAGAAGAACAGACCGAGCAGCAAGGCAAGGAGCGCTGGCACGATGGCATGGAAATCCTTGGCGCGGATTTCCTGCGTCGCCAGCAGGCGCGCGCCCAGCAGGGAAAGCGGCAGGATCGAATAGACCATGCCCTGCATCTGCCAGCCGCCAACCAACCCGCCCAGGATTGTCGCCACCAGGAACAGCAGGCACAGGCGGAAACTGCGCCCGGCGCGGCCACGCCATTGCCGGCCGAGCGCGCGCCACAGCGTCTTCCAGCAGATCCAGGGATAAAGCAGCACCGGCACCAGGAACAGCGACCATAGTTCGCGCCGGCTGGCTTCCGTGGCGGCGTAGAACCAGCCATTGCCGAATTTGAGGAAGCTCGCCGCCACGCCGGCTTCCTGCAGCCGCAGGATCCAGCTGATCCACAGGATCGCGGCCGGCAGCAGCGACAGGATCAAGGGCAGATGCCAGGCGGGGACGAATTGCAGTGTCACCCGGGCCGATCCTGCCGCCGGCGGATGATTTGCGCTGCGCTGCCGGGGTGCTGCCCAGGCAACCAGCGGCAGCATCACCCAGGTGGCATTGCCGATGGCAAACAGCAGCAACGCCACGGCCGCGGCAAAGACCGCCCACCAGAAGAGCGCACTGAGATGCCTGATCCCGCTATGCCAGAGCCGCGTCAGGGCATGAAAGCCCAAGGCCGTGAGGACGACACCCAGGGGCTCCGCCTGCACCATGGTGGTGATGAGGGCAAAGGCAATGACACCCATCAGCAGGATGCGGGCATAAAGTTCGGTCAGCTGCCGGTGCGGCCACAGCGACAGGGCGCTGCGCCCGACCAGCACCAATGTGGCCAGGCTGCACAGCACGGACAGAACGCGTGGCCACATGTCGCCGATGCCGAAGAGCTGCCAGCCCAGCAGGATGGTCCACAAATGCAGGGGCGGCAGGTCGCCGATCCCGGCACCACTACGCAACGGGATCCAGCCATGGTCCTGCCACATGTGCCAGGCGGAGGCGAGCGTCTCCATTTCGACCGGCGCGGTCGGCGGCCGGCCGAGGAGTGCGCCCACCACAATGATCAGCCACAGCAGGAACGGCGAGAGCAGGCACCAGCGCAGGAAGACCGGCCCCGGTTCCGTCTGGTCGTCGGCGCCCGCTGTGGCAAGATCGATATCCGGAACGGCGTTGCTCATCTGTCGTGCGATACCCTCGGCGCCTAATCGGCCTTTTGAAACACGTCGAACTGGAACACCGCCGTCTCCGTCAAGGCGGCGGCTTCCCATTCCTTGAAACCCGGCAATGCAAAGATGGCGTTGCAATAGTCCTTGGCAACATCGTCAAGCGCCACGCCATAGGTGCGGAAGCGGGTTGCCACAGGTGCGAACATCGCATCGGCAATGCTGAAACCGCCCAGCAGGAACGGGCCGGCTCCATTGGCGGCCCGCATGCCGAAACGCTCGCGCGCCTCGTTCCAGATGCTGCAGATGCGGGCGATTTCACCTGCCACCAGATGCGCGCGGGATTCACGCGCGCGGTCGCGGGCGATGTCCATCGGCATGTTCTGGCGGAGCGCTGCAAAGCCTGCATGCATCTCGTGGGCGATGGAGCGGCCAAAGGCACGGGCCTCGGAATCCGACGGCCACAGGCGGGCACCCGGCGCCAGTTCCGCCAGATATTCGCAGATGGCGAGGCTCTCCCACACCTTGATGCCGCCATGGAGCAGCACCGGCACCGTCCCCGATGGCGAATAGAGCCGGATATGGCGATAGGTGTCGTCGGTGCGCAACGGAATCATCACTTCACGAAAAGGCAGGCCGGCAGCCTTCAGCGCCAGATAGGGCCGCAGCGACCAGGACGAGTAATTCTTGCTGCCGATGATCAGTGTCAGTTCCGTCGTCATGAGTCGCACTCTCCCCCACCGGTTATGCCCGGGACTATGTATCCGGAATCATAAGCCATTTAAGGCGCTTGTGAACCACTACCATTCTGATCGCCACAGGCTACAATCCGGCCGACCCCGGGTTCACCGACTCTGGTCTTGTGCCAGCCCCGACCCGCCTTATAGCCATAGCGAGGATTGCTGCCTTGTTGGAACATCTTGTCACGCGCGCCGCGAAAACCACCCCGATCCTGCCCTTGAGCGAAAAGTCGCTGGCGGCCTGGGCAAAGGCGCAAGCCCCGTTTGTGCAGGCCTGGATCAAATCGGCGGGCTTCAAGGCCAAGCCAGGCAGCTTTGCCCTGCTGCCAGATGCGGCCGGCCGCGCGTCGCTGATCCTCGCCGGCTGCGAGGATGGTGTTGATCGCTGGTCGCTGGCCAGCCTGCCGGCAGCCTTGCCGGCCGGTATCTATCGGCTGGAAGAAGAGGATCTCTCCCCCGACCAGGCGACCGCGCACGCTTTCGCCTGGGCCATGGGCTGCTATCGCTTTGCCCGCTACCGCGCCGATACCAAGGAATTTGCCACCCTGGTCTGGCCGAAGAATGCCGACAAGGCCGGTGTCGAGCGCGCCGCCAGCGCCATTGCGCTGGGCCGCGACCTCATCAACACGCCAGCTGAAGATATGGGCCCGGAGCATCTGGCCAAGGCGGTGGAGAAAGTTGGGGCCGCGCACAAGGCCAAGGTCACCAGCATCGTCGGCGATGCGCTCCTGAAGCAGAATTATCCCACCATCCATGCGGTCGGCCGGGGGGCTGCCACCACTGGCGTCCGCGCACCGCGCCTCATCGACCTCACCTGGAAAGGGACGGGTGGCGAGAAAGGCCCGCTCCTCACCCTGGTCGGCAAGGGCGTGTGCTTTGATACCGGTGGCCTCGATCTGAAGCCACGCGGCGGCATGATGATGATGAAGAAGGATATGGGCGGTGCCGCCACCGTGCTGGCGCTTTCGCAGATGATCATGGACGCCGATCTCCCCTTGCGCTTGCGCCTGATGATTCCAGCGGTCGAGAATTCCGTCTCCGGCAACGCCATCCGGCCCTTGGACGTGGTGAAGACCCGGAAGGGCATCACGGTCGAAATCAACGACACCGATGCCGAAGGCCGACTCATCCTCTGCGATGCACTGGCGGAAGCCGATACGCAGAAGCCGGATCTCCTCATCGACATGGCGACGCTGACCGGTGCGGCGCGCGTGGCGCTCGGTCCCGATCTCCCGGTGCTCTTTGCCAATGACGATGATCTTGCCGACAGCCTGTTGCGCCACGGCCGCAACGAAGGCGATCCGTTCTGGCGCCTGCCGTTGTGGAAGCCTTATCGATCGATGCTGGACAGCAAGGTCGCCGACATCGCCAACTGCGAACCCGGCAGTTTCGGTGGCGCCATCACCGCAGCGCTGTATCTCGCCGAATTCGTTTCACCCACGACCAAATGGCTGCATGTCGACACCTATGGCTGGACATCGGGCAAGGGTGCCGGGCGGCCAGATGGCGGCGAACCCTTAGGCATTCGCGGTCTCTTCGCCTTCATCGTCGATTGGGTGAAGCACAGCGGCAAGTCGCCGGTGCTCACGAAGCGCCCGGCGCCACGCGCGACGCCTGCCAGCCGTTCCGCTGCCAAGCGGCCCTTGTCGCGGTCAAGGTCGCGTCGGTGAGAGGGGGAACCTACTTCACCCGCTTCAGCAAGACATAGAGCGCGCCTTCGCCGCCATGCTCCTGTCTTGCCTGCGAGATGGCAAGGACAAGGCGGCGGAAGATTGGTTCGTTGAGCCAGCGCGGCACGATGGCTTTGAGAATGCCGGATTTCGACTGCGTCATGCCCTTGCCGGTGATGACCAGCAGGTTGCGCTTGCCTGCCTTGTGGGCGCGTTCGATGAAATGCAGCAAGGCGTCATGCGCCTCGTTCTGCGTGCGGCCGTGGAGGTCGATCTTGCCTTCGATCGGCAATTGGCCGCGGCGGAAGCGTTCGCCCTGGCGCTTGTCGATGCCCGGCATGGCGCCAGGCGTCGGCGACGGTGTCAGCAAGGGCGGTGGCGGTGCCGGCTTGGGCGGCACGGGCCTGGGTGGCACAGACCTGGGCGGCGGTAGCGCCTTCACCGCCTTCACAGGTGGTGTGGCCTTGGCCGGGCTCTTCTCCGGTGCCTTGGCCGGCACGGCGGCAGCCGCTTTGGGCTTGCCGCCGCTCTTCTTGCTTTTCTTGCGCTTGAGCGGCGCCACGGTGCTGGCAACAGCCTGCCAGAGGGCAAGCTCCTGCTCAGTGAGGCTCCGCTTGCCGGCCACGATCTTCTTGGAACGACGGGATCAGTTGACGGTGGCGCCGCCGGCCGCTTTTTGCGCCTCGGCCTGCTTCATCATCTCTTCGCGCTTCTCGCGGTACATGGCGACGAAATCGACCGGGTTGATGAGCAGCGGCGGGAAGCCGCCGGCCGCCACCGCATTGGCGATGACTTGGCGGGCGAAGGGGAACAGCAGGCGCGGCGCTTCGATCATCACCAGCGGCAGCACATGTTCCTGCGGCACGCGGCCGAGGCGGAACAGGCCCGCATATTCGCTTTCCACCAGATAGACCGATTTGTCGCCGATCTTGGCATCCACGGACATGAACAGGACGACCTCGATATCCGGCGGGGTCAGCGGCTTTACCCGCACATCGACCCGGATCATGCCGGTGGGCGCTTCCTTGAGCACGCTGGGTGTCTCGTGGCCGAGCGGGTTCTCGAAGGAAAAGTCCTTCAGGAACTGATGCATAACAACCAGCGCCGGGCCGGCGTCAGCCTGCTCCGGGGTATTGGTGTCAACGGGCGCCGGGTTTTGGTCGGTCATGGAAAACGCTCCTTGGGTGTGTCTTTGGTCGAGTTGGGGTTCCGCTACCATCCTTGGCGCCCTTGCGCAACCTGGAACGCCATCGGCCTGGCCCGCAACCAGGGCCATGGCTTGACCGGGCCGGGCTACGCTGGGCAATCTGCCGGAACGATCAGGGTAGCGATCAAATGAGAGGAAAATCAGTCGGATGAGCGGTTATGCGATCATTGTCGGGGCCGGCAGCGGCCTTTCCGCGGCCCTGGCACGGGCGGCGGCGGCAGACGGGCTCAAGCTGGTCCTGGTGGCCCGCGACATCGCCAAGCTGGCACCGATGGTGGCGGAACTCGGCGCCCGCGCCATGGCCTGCGATGCCAGCGAACCGGCGGCGGTGGCGCGTCTCTTCTCGGTGACCGAACGCGATTTCGGCGTGCCGGAGCTGGTGGTGTTCAATGTCGGCTACCGCGCCCCGCGCGGGCCGATTGCCGAGGTCGACCCGATCGATGCCGAAGCTGCCCTGCGTAACAATGCACTGGCGGGCTTCCTGGTCGGGCAGGGGGCGGCAAGGGTGATGGTGCCGGCCGGCAAAGGCTCGATCTTCTTCACCGGCGCCTCGGCCAGCATCAAGGGCTATGCCCAGTCGGCGCCCTTTGCCATGGGCAAGTTCGCGCTCCGCGGCCTGGCGCAAAGCATGGCGCGTGAGCTCGGCCCGAAGGGCATCCATGTCGCCCATTTCATTATCGATGGGGGCATCGCCGGCACCCGGTCGGGCCGCGATCCCACCGACGAAGACAAATGGCTCTCGCCGCAAGCGATCGCCGAGACCTATCTCAACACCCACAAGCAGCCGCGCAATGCCTGGAGCCACGAAGTGGATCTGCGGCCCTGGGCGGAGACGTTCTGAGTCTTGCCGGCGCTGTGTTCTCCCTCTCCTTTCAGGGGGAGGGCCGCGCTCAGTCTGACTCTCTCAAAATCATCACCCATGCCCCCACCCCGCCGACGTAGGTCGGCATTCGCCGATGGGGGCCTCCCCCCTGAAGGGAGAGGGCTTGGAGGCCAACGGTCAGCTACACCCGCCGCAAACTCAGATACACGCTGTCGACCCACTTGCCGCCGATCTCGAAGGTCTTCTCCGCAAAGCCGGTGCGCACAAAGCCGACGCGCTCCAGCACGCGCAGGCTTGCCAAATTGTCGGGATCGACATCGGCGCGGATTTTCTTGAAGCCCAGTGTCTCGAAACCATAGGCGGCGATCCTGCGGAGCGCTTCGCTGGCGAAACCCTTGCCCTGCATCTTGGGATCGAACAGAAAACCGATCTCGTCGCCATGCCAGAAGGCGACGCGGCCGATGATGCGGTCCTCAAGCAGCACGGCAAAATCCTGCGCCTCGCCCTTGGCCATGGCATCGAGGCTGCCCTGCACCCAGGCCTCGGTCTCCCTGATATCGGTGTGCGGCAAGGTGGACCAATAGCGCATCACCTCCGGGTCCGAGAGCCATGCATGCAACGCCAGCGCATCGCTCATCATGAGCGGCCGCAAGGTGAGGCGTTCGGTGGTGAGAGTGGGGAGTGTGGGCATGAGGTCTATTTCTGGAAGGTCCCCTCACCCCAACCCCTCTCCCCAGAGGGGCGAGGGGCTTTAGCAAGAAGCTCGGTCAAAACTCCCTCGCCCCGCGCTTGCGGGGAGAGGGTTGGGGTGAGGGGGGGTGGGACGATCAGATTAGCTCATCGCCATCCGCACCTTGCGTTCCTGCGTCGGATCGAACGGCACCAGTTCCGCGTTCACCGCGGAATGGCCGGTGAGCTGCAGGATGAAGCCCCAATGGCTCACCACCACGACATGCTGCCAATCGTCAAAGGTGGCGGCACGGCGGTGGAAATGCTGGCAGCGGGCTTCCAGCTGGTCACGCGTCTCGTCGAGATTGGGCCACCACACCTCGTCGATGTGATCGAAGGACAGGTGCGGCCAACGTTGAGCCAGCAGGCGGCGCTCGGTGCCGATGTCGCACTGATAATGCGCATGCTCATGCACGGCATGTTCGATCTCGATCGGCAGGTCGAGCACACTGGCAACGATCTCGGCAGTTTCCAGTGCGCGCGTGTAGGGGCTGCTCAGGATGCGGCGCAGCGGCTGGCTGTGGCGCTTCAGGCCTTCAGCGGACTCAGCCACCTGGCGGCGGCCAAGTGCCGTAAGCTTGGGGTCCGGAATGCCGGGATCGCGCCCGGTGCGTTCCTGATGTGCGTTGAATTCGGATTGGCCGTGGCGGATGAGGATCATGATGAATCGTCCGGTCTGTCGATCTGTCGCAAGGGTTGGGTGGTGGGGTGGCTTGGGCGCGAGCGTGCGTCTGTGGCGTCGGGTTCGACGATCTCGAACTCGCCTTCGATCACCGTATGATTGCTACTACGCTGCCCGCCCGCCCGGTAGACCTGTGTTTCGAAATGCTTGGCAGCATGGCGCAGCAGGAAATTGCGTGTCACCGGCAGCACCAGGATGAAGGCTAGGAGATCGCTGACGAAGCCGGGGACGATCAACAACAGGCCGGCTACGACCATGGCAGCACCGTCGATCAGGCTGTGGCCCGGTTCGCGCTGCTGGTTGAGGGCGGCCTGCAGCTTGGTCAGCGCATTCAGCCCGCCATGGCGGATGAGGGCGAGGCCGAGAAGGGCTGCCACCAGCACCCAGAGGAGTGTCAGCCCCAGCCCGAGCCTTGCGCCGATGACCACAAACCCGGCGATCTCAAGCAGCGGCAAGGCGAGGATGATGGCGACCAGCAGGCGAATCATGCCCGGATCCTGCCAGAAAGGGCAAAAGCGGTGTGAAACCAGCGTCTTGCCACAAGAATGTCGACGGAATCTGTCACTTTATGCCTGCGGCCGACCTCTTATGCCTATGGCTTACGCCTGTGGCCCGGCCTCAAATGAGCGACTTGCTGTAACTGGGCCGACTTCCTATGTAGAATGCCGTATCAACGCTTTAGCCTATGGCCGGTCCCTGGTCCAGCGAGCCCTCCATTAGAAAGGGGCGAACCAAATCGGGGCCCTGTTGTTATGGCGGCACCAGAGTTGGTGATATCGCTGCCCAAGTGCAAGCCTGGACACAGGATATCACCCAACATCGACAAGGATTCTTGGGTTTTGCAACATCTCGATATCGTCTTTTTCGCCATCGTCGCTGTCGTCCTGGGCTGGAAGCTCTATTCCGTCCTCGGCCGCCGCACCGGGAATGAGCGCCGCATCGACCCGTTTGCGCGCCCCGATCCCAAGGATGTGGCGACACGGCGGCAGGCTGGCCGCGACGACCCGGATGCGCCCATTCAGATCGGCCGCCCGCGGCCGACCGTGGTGCGCAACGACCCCGAGATCCAGCTGGACCTCAACAAGGACGGCGCGTCGCGCGATACGGGCTCACGCGACACCGGCTCACGTGACACTGGCCCCCGCGGTGGCATGACGCCGCGTGACCGGCGCATGATCGAGGCGGACATCGCCAAGGCCCCCGATGCGGTGCGCGATGGTATTGCCGCCATCACCAAGGCCGATCCCACTTTCGACGCGCCGGAATTCATCGGTGGCGCCAAGATCGCCTTCGACATGATCGTCCAGGCCTTTGCCGCCAGCGAGACGAAGGCGCTGCAGCCTTTGCTCGCCCGCAACATCTACGACAATTTCGCCGCGGCCATCGCCGAGCGGCAGCGGCTGGGCCATCGTCTCAAAACCGTCATGATCGGCATCACCCAGGCGCAGATCGTTGAAGCCGAGTTGCGGGGCAAGGAAGCTCGCGTCACGGTGAAATTCGTCAGCGAGCAGACCAGCGTCACCGAAGATGCCGGTGGTGCCGTGATCGAGGGCGATCCCGCTCATGTCGATACCTTGATCGACATCTGGACCTTTGCCCGCGACACGTCCTCGCGCGATCCGAACTGGCAATTGGTGGCAACGGACTCGCCGCAATAAACCAGCACGCAGGACTTTGCTTCGGGGGAAGCCGACGGGATGCAGGGGAAAGTTGGCACCAGCGTGCAATCGAACTCTAGGCGACCGGCCACAGTTGAATTCGTCATGCCCGGGCTTGACCCGGGCATCCACATTTTCCATGGCACTCGTGGATCCCCGGGCCCTCTTGAAACAAGGGTGGGCCTGGGATGACGAGTCGAGGTAGACGTTCGTTGCTGACGGCGGGTCTTGCGCTGCTGCTTGCCGCCTGCACGCCACCCGAAGCACCCCCAGGCCTCAAGGTCAGTCCCAGTTCCTATTCCATGCTGCCCGGTTGGGGTGACGACACGCTGGAAGGCGTCCTGCCGGCCCTTCTCAATTCCTGCAAGGCGATCGGCAAGCAGCCCGAAGACGCCCCTATCGGGCCCAAGGCCTTAGGCGGTGTCGCTGGTGATTGGCAGGCGCCGTGTGCCGCTGCCAGCACCTTGAAGGGGACGACCGATCCCGCCATCACCCGCGCCTTTTTTGAGCGTTGGTTCGTGCCCTTCTCGGCCCAGGATGCGCGCGGCAAGGCCGGCCTTTTCACCGGCTATTACGAGGCTGAGATCGAAGCGTCGCGGCAGCCGGATTCGCTCCACATGTATCCGCTCTACCGTGCGCCGAAGACTCCCACCAAGCTGACCCGGGCCGAGATCGAGGCAGGTGGTCTGCGCGGCCAGGGCCTCGAATTCCTGTGGCTGAAGGACCCGGTCGATGCCTTCTTTCTGCAGATCCAGGGCTCCGGCATCGTCAAGGTGACCGATGGTTCCGAGATGCGGGTGGGCTATGCCGGCAATAACGGCCAGGCCTTTGTCGCCATCGGCAAGATCATGATCGACGAAGGCATCATCGACCGGCAAAGCGCCTCGATGCAGACCATCCGGACCTGGCTGCGCGCCCATCCGGGCGAAGCACAGGCGATGATGAATCGCAACCCGCGCTTCATCTTCTTCCGCGACGTGAAGGAAAACGGCCCGGTGGGCGCCCTCGGCGTGACGCTTACCGCCGGCCGCAGTCTTGCCGTCGATCCAGCGTTCGTGCCCCTGGGCCTGCCGCTCTGGCTGGACACGACCTGGCCGATCGCCCATGGCACGACCAAGAAAGGCGCGCCCCTGCGCCGCCTGATGCTGGCCCAGGATGTCGGCACCGCGATCAAGGGGCCGGTGCGCGGCGACTTCTTCTGGGGCAGCGGCGAAGATGCGCTGACCTTTGCCGGCGCCATGAAGAATCCCGGAAACTGGTTCCTGCTCTTGCCAGTGACCGCCGCAGCGCGCAAAACTCTCGAAATCGTGGATATCGTCAGCAGCTTGAAGTGAGTGCGCGTGAACAGCCAGCCAGAAACGGCCCAGCCATTTAAAGCGGGCGCCAATGTTGCCCTTTTCGTGACCTGCCTCGTGGACCTCTTCCGTCCCAGCGTCGGCTTTGCCGCCGTGAAGCTGCTGGAAGAAGCTGGCTGTCGCATCACCGTCCCTGAATCCCAGACCTGCTGCGGGCAGCCTGCCTATAATTCCGGCGACCGGGCCACGGCGGTGGATATCGCCAAGCAGACCATCGCGGCGTTTGAGGGATTCGACTTCGTCGTGGCGCCCAGCGGGTCGTGCGGCGGCATGATCAAGCATCATTATCCGCAATTGCTGGCCGAGGATGCCATCTGGGGGCCACGTGCCAGGGCGCTGGCTGCGCGCACCTACGAACTCACCCAATTCCTCGCCGAGAAATGCGGCAAGACCGATTTCGGGGCACAGCTCTCGGGGAAATGCACCTATCATGATTCATGCTCATCCTTGCGCGAGATGAATGTGAAGGCAGCACCCCGCGATCTCTTGAAGAAGGTTGCGGGCCTCTCGCTCACCGAGATGGAGGAGACCGATGCCTGCTGTGGTTTCGGCGGCACCTTCTGCATCAAATTCCCCGACGTCTCCAATTCCATGGCAGCGCGGAAGGTTGCGACCATCGATGCGACCGGCGCCGATCTGCTGCTCGCCGGCGATCTGGGCTGCCTCATGAATCTTGCCGGCAAGATGAAGCGCGATGGCTCGCGAATCGAGGTGCGTCATGTGGCGGAGGTGCTGGCTGGCATGACCCATGAGCCGGCGATCGGCGAGGAGCGCAATTCATGACCCTCGTCCCCACCAGCAATGCCTTCAAGGCGAACGCCAGCGGCGCGCTGCAGGACAAGCCGCTGCAGGAAGCGCTCGGCATCGCCCGGCATCATTCGATCCAGACGCGCCTCAACACCGTGGCCAAGATGCCGGAATTCGAGACGCTGCGGGATATCGGCCGCGATCTCAAGAATCACATCATCGCCAATTTGGACCATTACCTGCTGCAGTTCGAACAGTCGGTGATCGACCGCGGCGGCAAGGTGCATTGGTGCCCGGACGGTGATTCCGCCCGCGCCAAGGTGCTGGAAATCTGCCGCACGGTGAACGCCAAGACCGTCACCAAGGGCAAGACGATGATCGGCGAGGAAATCGGCATCAACGATTTCCTGTTTGCCAACGGCATCGAGCCGGTCGAAACCGATCTTGGCGAATACATCATCCAGCTGCGCGGCGAGACGCCGAGCCACATCATCGGCCCAGCGCTCCATGTCACCAAGGCGCAGGTCGAGGAGACATTCCGCGAGGCGCATCAGGATCTCGATCCCGCACGCAATCTCGACGACCCCGCCGCCTTGATGGCGGAAGCGCGCGAGAAGCTGCGCGCCGGGTTTCTGAAGGCCGATGTCGGCATCACGGGTGCCAACTTCCTCATCGCCGACGAGGGGGCGACCACCATCGTCACCAATGAGGGGAATGGCGATCTCACCCAGACCCTGCCGCGCATCCATATCGTGCTGGCCTCGATCGAAAAGGTGGTGCCGAGCCTCAAGGATGCCATGACTTTGCTTCGCATTCTCGCCCGTTCCGCGACCGGTCAGGAGCAATCTGTCTATACAACCTTCTCCAGCGGCCCACGCCGTCCGACCGACCTCGACGGGCCGGAGGAATTCCATGTCGTTCTCATCGACAATGGCCGGTCGGCCTATCTGGGATCGGATTTGGAGGAGATGCTGCGCTGCATCCGCTGCGGTGCCTGCCTCGATCATTGCCCGGTCTATCATTCGGTGGGTGGCCATGCTTACGGCTGGGTCTATTCCGGTCCCATCGGCTCGCTGCTGACACCCATGCTGGTGGGGGTCGAGAACGCCAAGCCCCTGCCCAATGCCTCGACCCTGTGCGGACGCTGTGAATCGGTCTGCCCGGTGCGGATCCCGATCCCGAAGCTCCTGCGCAACTGGCGCGAACGGGAATTCTCCCGCGCCATCACGCCGCAAACCGAACGCTCCGGCCTGTGGTTCTGGGCCTTCATGGCCAAGCGCCCGATGCTCTATCGCCTGGTGACGCGCGTTGGCGCCCGGGCCTTGTTCAACCTCGCCGGTCAGCGCGGCCGCTTGAGCTCAGCACCCTTGGCATCGGGCTGGACCAAGCATCGCGACCTGCCGGCCAGCCAAGGCCGCACCTTCCATGAACAATGGAAGGCCCAAAAAAGCCAAGTAGGGAAGGGAGGCCGGTCATGAGCACATCAGGAACCGGCCGCGACCGCATGCTGGCCTCGATCCGCGCCGGCATCAGCCGCCAGGCGGAACGCCGCCATGGCGAACCGGCACCGAGCAAACCCGTGCCGCTCATCCCGGCGCGGGCGACGGCACCCGGCGTCGATGTGGTGGCGCTGTTCAAGACGCAGCTTATCAATGCCAAGGCGACCCTGGATGAGGTGGCCGGCCGCGACGATGTGCCGGCAGCGGTCGCGCGTTATCTTGCCAACAATAATTTCGAGGCGCGTGTGCGCCTCTCGCCCGATGCGCGGGTGAGCGGCCTGCCCTGGGACAAGGCGCCGATGGTCGAGACATCCAGCGGCCGCTCGTATGGCAAGGACCCGACCAGTGTGACGCCGGCGGTGGCAGCGGTCGCTGAAACCGGCACCATGGTGCTGCAATCTTCGGAGGGGACGCCGACCACGCTCCACTTCCTGCCCGACCAGCATGTCGTCGTCATCGGCAGAAACCAGATCGTTGGCACGTATGAGGATGCGCTGGCGCGCGTTGTCCGCGCTCCCGACGGCGCCCTGCCGCGCACGGTCAATTTCGTGACCGGCCCGTCGCGCAGCGCCGATATCGGCAAGATCCTCTTGATGGGCGCCCATGGGCCCAAGAAGCTCCACGTCATCGTCGTCGACGAGGATTTGTGACGGCCGGCCTCCACAGGCTCTCGGGAACAACGCCCGCCGGGTCGTGGGAGGCGGTCTTTGCGGCACCCGATCCGCGGCTGCGGGGTGCCATCGTTGGCGAGTATCAGGGTTGGCATGAGACGGCACCCCTGCCGGTCTTCCGCCGGCAGATGCCGGTCATCATGGTGCCGGTCATCCTCAATTTCGGCCCGCATTGGGAAGTGGGGTCGCCGCGCACCGAAAATGGCGCGCTGCTGCCCTATGATTCCTTCATCGCGGGTCTTCATGATCAATCGGCCGACACGCTGTCGGGCGGCGATTCGGCCTGCCTGCAGGTCAATCTGACGCCCTTGGGCGCGTTCCGCCTGCTGGGTCTGCCCATGCATGAAATCGCCAACCGCACGCTGGATCTCATGGACCTGCTGGGTGCTGGGGGTGCCGACCTCATCGACCGATTGCGTCATGCCGGTGATTGGCGCCAGCGCTTCGATCACCTCGATGCCTTCCTGCTGGCACGTATCAGCGATGCCGTCCCGGCCGGGGGCAATTTCGGGGATGACATCGCCTGGGCGCTTCATCAATTGCAACGCAGCCATGGCAGGATCGCCATCGGCCGCCTGGCCGACGATCTGTCCGTCAGCCGCAAGCGCCTCATCGCGCGGTTCCACGATCAGATCGGTTTGCCGCCCAAGACGATCGGGCGCATCTATCGCTTCAACCGCATGCTGGCGCATCTGCAACGCCCCAAACGGCCGAGCCTCGCTGAGCTTGCCGATGCCTGCGGCTATTACGACCAGGCCCATTTCAACCGCGATTTCCGCGACTTCGCCGGTATGGCGCCCGGCGCCTATCTCGCCGCCCTCGCGCCGGAATCGCCGGAACTGGCTGATATTTAGCCAGGTATCTAGTCGGAAAATTCGTCCAAGACCGGGTTTCGGCCGGCGTCTTAAAGTGTGTCATCCATTCATCAGGAGGATGCCATGAGTGACCCAGCGACCCTTTTCCCGGCCCTTAAATATGACGATGCGCCGGCGGCCCTTTCCTGGCTACAGAAGGCCTTCGGTTTCTCGGAACATGCCGTGCATAAGGGGCCTGATGGCGACATCAAGCATGCCGAGATGAAAATGGGCCATGCCATGATCATGTTCGGCTCCACCGGCAAGCATGATCCATCCAATCCCTGGTCGACGGAGCGCATGGGGATCTATATGTGCGTCCCCGACATCGACGCCCACTATGCCCGCGCCAAGGCAGCGGGCGCCGAAATCGTGCGGCCCTTGGCCGATACACCCTATGGCGCCCGCGAATATTCCGCACGCGATCAAGGCGGGCATCTGTGGTCGTTCGGGACCTATGATCCGTGGACGGCGTGAGGGTTGTCTGAAAAGGCCCCTCACCCCAACCCCTCTCCCCGCAAGCGGCGCGAGGGGCTTAAGGCGCAGTTCGGTCGAAACTCCCTCGCCCCACGAAGTGGGGAGAGGGCTGGGGTGAGGGGTGCTTATTGCAGCCAGACCGGATCTTTGAGTTTGGCGACGAAGGCTTTGTGAGCGTCGAGTTCTTCCGCGGTGGGGGCGAAGAGGCGCGGTTCGCGCACCGGGCGGTCGGACCGGGGGCCGGCGCGCTTGGCGAAATTCATGTCACCTGTGCCGGCATCGTCGGTGGCAAGCGTCAGGCCGGTCTGCCGGCCGCCCAGCAATTCCAGATAGACGTCGGCCAACAGTTGCGCGTCCAACAGCGCCCCGTGGAGCGTGCGGTTGGAATTGTCGATGTTGAAGCGTTTGCACAGCGCATCGAGCGAGGCGGGTGAGCCCGGGAATTTGGTGCGCGCCATCTTGACCGTGTCGATCGCGCGCTGGAACGGGATCGCGCGCTTGCCGGCTTTCTCGAGTTCGTAGTTGATGAACTTCATGTCGAATTCGGCATTGTGGATGACCAGCGGATCCTCGCCCACGAAGGCAAGGAACTCATCTGCCACGGCCCCGAATTTCGGCTTGTCGGCGAGGAAGGCGGTCGATAGCCCATGGATGCGGAAGGCGGCATCCGGCATCTCGCGTTCCGGGTTGATATAGCGGTGGAAATTACGCCCGGTCGGGATGTGGTTCTCAAGCTCGATGCAGCCGATTTCAGCCAGCCGGTCGCCGGTCACGGGATCGAAGCCGGTGGTTTCGGTATCGAGCACGATTTCACGCATGGTGGGGCATCCGATCGGCAAAGTGGGGCAGCGGCTCGAAGCGAAGATGCCGGGAGAAGAAGCGGCTGGCAAGCCTCGTCACCTGGACCGCATCGCCGGTGGTATAGGCACGAATCTCGGCCGGCAGGGCGCCGAATCGTTTCATCTCGGGATGCCGGAAAAGATAGGCGGTGAGGGAATCTGCCGTGCGCTGGGGCTGCGAGACGATGCGCGTGTTTGCCGGCAGGGCTGCGCGAAAGAGATGCTCGACCAGCGGATAATGCGTGCAGCCCAGCACCACGCTGTCGAGGGTGAGGCCATCCAGCTGCGCCAGCAATTCGCCGACATAGCGTGTCACCAGCGGTGAGAGGACAGCATCCTCGGCGCCAGCTTCGATGAGACCGGCAAGGTCGGCGCAGGCCTGTTGAAAGACCCGGAGGCGAGGGGCGCGCTTCGCGACTTCATGGACATAGGCACCGCTCGCCACCGTGGCGCGGGTGGCAAAGACGGCGAGCGTTTCCGGCTGGCGCGCCCAATCGCTCTCATGCGCCACGGCGTGCCAGGGATTGTGGGCGATCTCCTCGATCATGGGGACGAGGACGCCGAGGCAGCGATGGTGGGGAAAGTGCTGCGGCAGCCATTCCTGCTGCAGGCGCCGGAGCGCCACGGCAGCGGCTGTGTTGCAGGCCAGGATCACCAGGGTGCAGCCGAGGCCGAAAAGAGTCGCGACCCCCTGGCGGGTCAGGGCGAAGATCTCGTCCGGGGTGCGTTGGCCGTAAGGGGCATTGCCGTGGTCGCCCAGATAGATGAAGCCCTGGCGCGGCAGGCGCTGCTGCAGAGCTTCCAGGATGGTGAGGCCGCCATGGCCGGAATCAAACACGCCTATCATCGATTCTGTCGATTATCTTTCTTATTTTGATCGATTCTACCAATCATTTCTTCAGCCGCCGCACCACCCGCGCCAGGGCCGCCAGGGTCGGCCGCCGTCCGAGGCCCGTCTCCACCACCCAATCCGCCCGGCGCCGCTTTTCGATATCCGGCATCTGGGCGCGAAGGATCTGCTGGAAGCGCGCCGCATCCATGTTGGCCCGCCTTAATACACGCTGAGTTTGCAGAAATTGTGGCGCTGTCACCACAACCACCCCGTCGCAGCGCGTATCCCCGCCGGTCTCGTAGAGGAGCGGGATGTCGAGGACCGCCACCTTGCAGCGTGCCTGCCGGCAGCGCTGCAGGAAGGTGCGTTCTTCTTGGCGCACCAAAGGATGCAGGATGGCTTCCAGTTTCTGGAGGGCATCCGGCTTCCCGAACACCTTGGTGCCCAACGCCTTGCGATCGACGGCACCGTCCCGGACCACGCCCGGAAAGGCGCTGCCCACCGCCGCCACGGCCTTGCCGCCCTTGCCCAGCAAGCGGTGCACGGCAGCGTCGGCGTCATGGACGGGCAGGCCCAAGGCGCGCAGCATCGCCGCCGCGGTCGATTTCCCCATGCCGATGGAACCGGTGAGACCCAGAATGCGCATGCCCATCGATTGGGGCCGGGGGTGATTCTTGTCAAGCGGCACAGGTTTAGTCGCCATCCCCGGGCTTGACCCGGGGATCTGGTATGACTGGATGCGGCATCCGTCGCCTGCCAACCGATCCTCGGGTCAAGCCCGGGGATGACGAATGAAAAAAGGGAACAACGAGCGCAGAAGGACTGTGCGCGCCGTCACCCAGGATGTTGTTCGGCTTTGGACCCGGGCCGGGATCATGGGTTATAAGACCCGGACACCCGCGTTTCCCGCCCTGAAGGCAGTTCCCGACTACATGATCAGGCTTTCATGACCACCATCGGCCTTGTCGTCTTCGGCCTCGTCAGCCTGCTGGCGCTCATGAGCCTGCTGCCACCGCTGGCGGCCAAGCTGCGGCTGCCTTACTCGGTGCTCCTCGCAGTGGTTGGCTTCGCCCTGGGGCTGGTGGTGTCGCTGCGGCCCGACCAGGCGATCCCTTCGTCGATGCTCCATGATGTTTTCTCCGCCTTGGCCAGCGTCGAGATTTCGTCGGAAGCCTTCATCCTCATTTTTCTCCCCACCCTGCTGTTCGAGGTGGCGCTGGCCATCGACGTGCGGCGCCTGATCGACGATCTGGCGCCGGTCCTGACCATGGCGGTGGTGGCGGTGGTGATCTGTGCGCTGACCGTCGGTTTTACCTTGGCGGCGGCCTCGCCCTTCGGCCACATCGCCTGCCTGCTGCTGGGATCGATCGTCGCCACCACGGACCCTGCCGCGGTCGTCGGCATTTTCCGCGAGGTGGGCGTGCCGAAGCGCCTTACCACCCTGGTCGAGGGCGAAAGCCTGCTCAACGACGCCGCTGCCATTTCGCTCTTTACGCTTCTCCTCGCCATGACCGTGAGCGGTGGGGACGGCAGTATCGGCGATACCGTGCTGCACTTCCTCGTCAGCTTCCTGGGTGGTGCGCTCGCCGGGTTTGTCATGGCGCGCCTCGCCATCGCGCTCTTTCCGCTCCTGGGCGGCTGGCCGAAGGCGGAGATCACCCTCACCATCGCCTTGGCCTATCTCAGCTTCACGGTGCCGGAACATTATTTCCATGTCTCGGGCGTCGTCTCCTGCGTGATGGCGGGGCTGGTGCTGGGATCGACCGGCAAGACGCGCATGCGGCCGCACACGTTCGAGCAGATGGAGGGTGTCTGGGGCCAGCTCGGCTTCTGGGCCAATTCGCTGATCTTCCTGCTCGCCGCCATGTTCGTGCCGCGCATCATGGAAGGCACCAGCTTGCGCGAGATCGGCTTCATCGTGCTGGTCTATCTCGCGACCCTGGCGGCGCGCAGCGTCACCGTCTATGCGCTCCTCCCGCTGCTCACCCGTGCCGGCCTCATGCAGCGGATCAACAACCGCATCAAGACCGTGATCGTCTGGGGTGGTTTGCGCGGCGCCGTGTCCCTGGCACTGGCCTTGGCGGTGATCGAGAACACCGCGCTGCCGGCGGCGATGCGCGATTTCATTGCGACCTCGGTCACCGGTTTCGTGCTGATGACCCTCCTCATCAACGGCATCACGCTACGGCCCCTGGTGAATTTCTTCCGGCTCAATCGCCTCAATCCTGTTGCGCGCGGTGTCCGCGACCGGGCCAAGCTGATGACGCTCTCCGACGTCGCGGTGGATCTTGCGGATATCGCCTTGCAGGAGGGCATCGACCGCGAGGTGGCGGATGCGGCCCTCTCCAACCTGGAAGCACGGCTTGCCGTCGCCCGCGCGCGCTCGCACCGCGGTGTCGAGCTGATGGCCGATGAGATGGTGAAGGTCGGCCTCACCGTCGTTGCAGCCTATGAGACCGAGCGCTGCTTCATCATGCTGAATGCCCGCATCGTCGATCGCCGGATCGCCGAGGTCCTGCTGCGGGTGTCACAGCAGATTCGCGATGCGGTGCGCCTTACCGGCCGCCGCGGCTATATCACCGCAGCGGAAAGCAGCCTCAATTTCAGCCTCGGCTTCCGCTTCGCCTTGTGGCTGCAGCGCACGACACGTTATGAACGGCTCCTGTCCGATGCGCTGGCCGATCGTTTCGAGTTCCTGATGGTGCAGCGCCGTGTCCTCTCTGGCCTGGTACCATTCAGCCGGGACCGCCTGCAGCCCCTCATCGGCGAAGAGCCGACCGAGGAGATCATCAAGCTCACCGCCAAACGGATCGAGGCGGTGGATGAATCGCTGCTGGCGCTGAAGCTGCAATACCCCGCCTATGCCGCGGCCCTGCAGCGTCAATATCTGGGGCGCATCGCACGCCAGCGCGAAAGTGCCGCCTATTATGCGCTGGCCGCCAATCTGGTGGTGAGTGGCGAGGTGGAACGTGAACTGCGGCTGGAGCTGGAGCGGCATTGGACCGGGCTCGACGAGCGCTGCAAGCTCGATCCAGAGCTTTCCGCCATCGATCTGGTGCAGCGCGTGCCGATCTTCCGCGATCTCGACATCAAGCGGCAGCAATCCATCGCCCAATTGCTGGCACCGCAATTGGTGCTGCCGGAATCCATCATCGTGCGCCGCGGCGACCGGGGCGATGCCATGTATTTCGTGGCTTCCGGCGCCGTCCGTGTCGTGGTCGAGCCCAGCGTGGAGCTGGGCAGCGGCGATTTCTTTGGGGAGCTTGCGTTGCTCACCGGTCATCCACGCAATGCCGACGTGGTGGCGCTGGGCTTCTGCAAGCTTCTCGAGCTGAAGGCACGCGACTTCCATGCACTGCTCGGCCAGGATGCGGGCCTGAAGGCGCGCATCGAACAGGTTGCCAAGGAGCGCCTCAACCTTGGCTGATCCGGATGCCGCGGACCTCAATCCGGTACCAGCGATAAGTGCCGGGGCGATAAGCGCCAGGGCAATGAGCGCGCGCGACCGGCAGATTGCCGGCGACCGCCCGCTCTTTGGCATTCTCTGCCTGGTGACGGCGGGATTCGTTTTTTCCTTCTTCAATGCCATCGTCAAATATCTCAGCATCAACGGCATGCCGGTGATGGAAGTGGCGTGGGGCCGCTATGTATTCCATCTGGTCTTTGCCATTCTCTATGCCGGTGTCGCACCGCGTATCGAGAAACCGGCCGGCGCGGTCTTGCCGCCGGCGCATTGGCTGCAGCCATGGCGCGACATGCTGCATGCCAGGAAACCCGGACTGCAGTTCCTGCGCTCGCTCCTGATGCTGGCCACCACGTTGCTGTTCTTCCTGGCGGTGAGCTATATCGATCTTGCGTCCGCGACGGCGGTCGCTTTCGTCGAGCCGCTGGTCATCACGATTCTCTCGCACTTCCTGCTGAAAGAACGCGTGGGCATCCGGCGATGGGGGGCGGTTGCGGTCGGCTTTATCGGTGTGCTCATCGTCATCCGGCCCGGCTTTGGCATGGTGCATATCGCGATCCTGCTTCCTGTCCTCTCCGCCTCGACGGGTGCCACCTATAACGTGCTCACCCGTGTCGCCGCGCGCTATGACGGCAACGCCACGTCCCTGTTCTATGCAGCATTGGTGGGGTGCCTGGTGTTGAGCTGCTTCATGCCGTTCCTGTGGCAGGCGCCGACGCTCACCCAATGGCTGCTGCTGGCGGCTCTGGGATTGTCCGGGGGGCTTGCACATACATTGGTGATCCGCGCCTTTTCCTATGCATCGGCCTCGGTGATCGCCCCCTTCATCTATCTTCAGCTGCTGTGGGCGACGGCCATCGGCTATGCCTGGTTCGACATGCTGCCGGCCATCACCACCTGGATCGGCGGCGCTGTCATCATGGCCACCGGCATCTACACCGCCCACCGGGAACGCATCCGCGCCCGGGAAAGATTGGCAAAGATCGATCCCTAGTCAGGTCCCCCAAACGATCCTAGAATTGGGCGATCTCGGCTGGGGGAGGATGTTCTTGCAGCGATCTGCCATGGGGTTATTGGGCGTTGTCGGCTTGGGACTCTTTGGGGCCCTGGTCCAGGGTGCGCCGGCGGTGGCCGATGCCGGCGGGCAATGCGCATCGAGCATCGGCATCGACGGCAAGCTGCACACGGGCGCCGACGCCAGCAAGGTGGCGGAAGCATGTCTCGCCGCGGCCGCCAATGGTGAGCCGCAGGCGCTCTATCTCGCCGGGCTGGTGATGGAGCAGGGGATCGGCCGGCCCAAGAATCCATCGCAGGCTGAAGATTGGTATCGCAAGGCTGCGAAGAAGGGCCAGCCCCAGGCGCAGTTTGCACTCGGCCGCCTCGCCGAGGCCAAGCAGGACGATGAAACCGCGTTGAGCTGGTACGGGCAGGCGGCGCAGCACCATGACAAGGCGGCACAACAGGCCTATCTGCGGCTGAAAGCCAAGGACCCGGAGGCGCTGATGGGCGCCGCCATCCATGCCATCGACATCGATCCCAGCTTCGGCACGCTCGATGACCTCTTCGGCCTGGGTTCCGGCATCGTTATCGGCCCGCAACTGGTGCTGACCAACAATCATGTCATCACGGGCTGCGACAAGGTCGCGGTGGCGCCGGGCCTGCCGGCGCGGGTTGAGGTCGCCGACGTCAACGCCGACCTTGCCCTGCTGAAGGCCAGCGTGCCGGTGGGCGATGTCGCGGTCTTTGCCACGGCCGACGAGATCGGCCCCGATCAGGAGGTTTATACCGCGGGCTTCCCGGGTCCGAACGACACCCTCCCCAATTTCAAGATGACCAACGGCAAGCTCGCCGGCCGCACCATGGGTGAGCGGGCCGATCAGAACTGGCGCCTGACCAACGCTGTGGCGCCGGGCAACAGCGGCGGCCCCTTGATGGATGAAAGCGGGCGCGTGCTGGGCGTGGTCGTCGCCCATATTCCCGTGACCGGCATCGTCAAGAAGAATGCCCCCAAGGGGCTGCATGACGGCATCGCCATCCGCCTTGGCATCGTGCAGAAGTTCCTGGCCGCCAACAAGGTCAAGGTCACGGAAGTGGCGGAAGGCCCGGTCAAGACGGCGGCGGACAGGCGTGCCTATGCCGCCGCCATCTCGGTCCTGGTGGAGTGCTTCAAGAAATAGCTGGCGTGGCGGTCAGCGCGCGCCGGCTTGGCGGATGGGCTCGTTCAGGGAGCCACTTCGATCACCCACCGGCAGGCCGGTGCCGAGCGCCAAAGATTGTGCCGCTTTGGGCGCGTGGATATGGCGGATGTCGCCGCCGATCCGGCCCAGCACGTCGCGCGCCAAGGGCGCCACCTGCAGGCGCTCAGGACGCTTTTCGCCGGGCATGACGAAGCCGTGGGGCGTCGCCGGCACGAAGCCGAAGCGCTTGTAGTAATCGACATCGCCGACCAGCAGCACGAGATCGTGGCCGAGTTCGGCAGCGCGTTCGAGCGTGCGGAAGGTGAGGGTGCGGCCGATACCCTTGCCGGCCAGGCGCGGCGTGATGCCGAGGGGGCCAAGCAGCAGGGCCGGATGATTGGTGGGGCCGACCAGGATCGGCCAATAGCGGATGGTGCCGACCACTTCATCGCCCAACATGGCGACGTAGGAGAGTTCCGGGAGCGGGGCCACGCCGTCTCGGAACAGGTAGGAAGCCTTATCGAACCGCGCCGGCCCGAACACGGTATCGAGCATCTGCTCGACCTGTCCGGTCAACGCGGCTGTTTCAGGTTTGATGGTGAAATTCGCGGCAGTGGTGGTGTGGTCGGTCATGTAGAGATCCTCTCAAGCAAAGCGGTTGGAAAATTGTGTGCAGGCCTTGGCATCGGCCCGCTTCCGCTTCGGATCTCTGGGGTGTCTGGGACACCCCGCGCATCCTATGCCTCTGCCGCAGCCGATTTCGACACCACCCGGGGAAAACCCAGGACGGTGGTCGACGATCGTCGTCGGAGACACAGGGTGGACATGGAGTAGCCTTCCGGCTGTTGCAAGTGACGGGTTACATAAGGCAAACAGCCCCCTGAATCCATAGATAATTTATGGCGGGGCAATGACATTTGCGTGTTCCAGCCATGTCGCCAGAGCGTAACGGCCGGGCGGCTTAGGCTGTCACCGCACCACCGTGACGGGACAATGGGCGTAGGTGACGATGTCGGCAGCCACCGAGCCGATCAGCAGGCGGGCGGCTCCCGTGCGCCCGGCCGAACCGGTCACGATATGGTGGTAGGAGTTCTTTTCGGCGTAATCGACGATGGTCCGGGCGATGTCGTCGCCAGGTGCCCGGACGGCAGCAATCCGCCGCAATCCGGCCTTGAGTGCCCCTTCGACCGCTGTCAGCAGGGCCTTGTCGACGGGCAGCTTGCCGGCGAGGAGGGACGCCGAATCCCAGATCGTGGGAGCTTCGCCACCCTTGTCGTCGACCACGGTGATGAAGGAAAGCGGGAGCGACAGGCGCTGGGCGAGCTCGATGGCGAAGGCCACGGTCTTGGTGGCGGGCACGGACCCGTCGGTTGCGCACAGGATCTTGTCCATGGTGACGGTCATCTGGTGGCTTCCTTCAAAATGACAGGTAAATAATCTGGCGAAATATCAGGCTTCGAGCTTGAGCGGCCGCGACAACAGCCCCTCCACTTCGGCGCCGAAGCTGCTGCCTTGGTGCAGGATGCGGTTGACGGCTTCACTGATCGGCATCTCGACCCCGAGCTTCCGGGCGAGCGTCACCACGGCGGCTGCCGTCGGCACCCCTTCGGCGATACTTTTGCGCGTAGCCAGGATGTCGGCAAGCGCTTTGCCGCCCCCCAGTTCCACGCCAAGCGACATATTGCGCGATTTCACGGACGAGCAGGTGAGGACCAGATCGCCGAGACCGGCGAGGCCCATCATGGTTTCGGCACGGCCACCCTTGGCCAGCACCAGGCGGGTGACTTCGGCAAGCCCCCGGGTGATGAGGGCCGCGCGGGCATTGTCGCCGAGTCCGGCACCGATCACCATGCCGCAGGCGACGGCGAGCACGTTCTTGGCGGCGCCGGCCACCTCGACGCCCACAAGATCGCTGGCACCGTAGGGCCGGAAGGCGCCGTAGCTCAGCGCCTGCATCAGATCCTCGACCAGCACCGTGTCGTCGCTGGCAATGGCGACCGCCGTCGGCAGGCCGCGCGCGACGTCGGTGGCAAAGCTCGGCCCCGACAGCGTGGCGACCCGGGCGCCGGCCAGCTCCGTGGCGGCAATCTCATGGAGCAGCAGGCCGCTCGCCTGTTCGATGCCCTTAGCGCACAGCACCAGGGCCGTGCCATCGCGCCACAGCGGGCGTGCTGCCTGGCAGAAGGCGCGGAAATGCTGCGCCGGCTGGGCATAGAGGACAGCATCGGCGTCCATGGCGGCTTTGAGCGATGTGGGCAGGATGATCGTGGCAGGCAGGGGAATGCCGGGCAGATAGTCGCTGTTCTCCCGCGCTTCCGAAAGCTGGCGTGCAAGTTCCGGCCGTCGCGCATAAAGCGCTGCGGTGCAGCCGGCACGGCTGGCAATCAACGACAAGGCAGTGCCCCAGGCACCGGCGCCGATGATGCCAATTCGGTTGATGGCTGGGCGGGTATTGCTCATCGCAGCAGGAAGCCTCCGGCAAGGGGATCGTCGGTCTCGACCGTGAAGCTGGCGCGGCCGGTGTAATAGGCCCGGCCCGCAACCTCGGCGCGGATGGCTGGAAAGTCGCCGGCCTGGAGGTGGGCCGCCACCCGGCCTTCGAAAATGCTGCCGGTGACGCTTTCGAATTGCCGTCCTTCACCATCGGCCACTTGTCCGCGTGCGGCCATCAGGGCAAGCCGCGCCGTGACGCCGCTGCCCGTTGGGCTGCGATCGACTTCCGCCGCGGCAAAGACGCAGATGTTGGCGGTAGGCCCCTCTTTGCCCTCGCCGCCATCGGTGAGGATGGTGCCGTAGAGAAAGGCGAGATCGGGATCGTCGGGGTGATGAAGCGTGACCTGCGCCTGCACTGCCTTGGTGACGGCGGTGGCTGCCGACACCAGATCCGCGGTGGGTGAGCGGCGCACGTCGAGACCGAAGGTACTGGCCGGCAGGAAGGCGTAGAAAGCCCCGCCATAGCCGATGTCGAGGGTGACTTTCCCCTTGTTCGGCACATCGACCACGGCATCGAGTGCGAAGGCAAAAGCCGGCACGCTGCGGAAACTGACGCGGCCTTTGTCCGGCCCGGATGCCACGACATGCACCTCCACCAGCCCACAAGGGCATTGCAGGTTGAGCTTGGCCAGCCCGTCGCTGCCGGCCTTGATCAGGCCCTGGTCGAGGGCATAGCGGCCAAGGGCGATGGTCGCATGGCCGCACATGGTGCTGTAGCCCTCGTTATGGATGAACAGCACTGCCATGTCGGCGCCCGGCAGGTCGGGTTCGACCGGCAGCACGCCATACATGTCGTAGTGGCCGCGCGGCTCGAACATGAGGAGGCGCCGGAAGGCATCGAGATGGTCCCGGGCGAAACGGCGCTTTTCCAGGATGGTGGCGCCGGGAATCGGCGGATAGCCCGCGGTCACGATGCGCACCGGTTCGCCGCCGGTATGCATGTCGACGGTCTCGATCCTGGTGTCGGCGTCCGGTTTCCGGGCAGTCATGCAGGTGCACGCCCTCTCATTTGCGCTGCTGGCCTACCGCCTGTAATCTGACCGCCGGATATAATCAAGCCCAACACCCTCCCAGCAAAAGCTCCCGCCGCCATGACGCGACTCATCGCCCTCCTTCTGCTGCTGGTGTTTGCCGGCCCTTCGGCCCAGGCCCAGAGCGCCACTGAGAACTTGGCCCAGAACACACATGCGGCGCTTACCATCGCCTTGCCCGACGGGCCGGCCACCAGAACTGTGGGCTTTCTCATCGCGCAGCAGCGTGGCTATTTTGCCGATGCGGGTGTCGATGTGACCTTTGCCCATGCCGGCTATGGCAGCTCGCCTGCCGACCTGCTGGGTGCTACCCGCGCGGATCTCGCGGTCGAGATCATGCCGGTGGCGCTTGCCGCGCGCGACAAGGGAGCCGACATCGTTCACGTGGCGCAGTTCTTCCAGCACGCGACGCTGGCGCTGGTGTGCCACAACACGATCGACCAGCCGATGAAGCTTGCCGGGCACAATGTCGGCGTGTGGCTGGATGGCTGGGAAAGCTCGTTCTATGCCTGGCTGTCACGCCTGGGCCTCAGCTATTTCGCGACCGGCGGCGGCGTCACCATCGTGCGCCAGGGGATGGATGCCGAAATCTTTCTGGAGAATGAGGTCGACTGCCTGACCACCACCACCTACCGGGCGCCGCTGATCCTGGCACCGCTCGGTAAGGCACGACAGAGCCTCGTTACCTATCGCTACCAGGATCTCGACCTGGGGATGCTGGAAGATGGCCTCTATGCCCGGGGTGCGGATTTGAAAGACCCGGTCAAGGTCGATGCCTTTGCGCGCTTCCTCACGGCAGCAGCGCGCGGCTGGCAGAGCCTCCATGACGATCCTGCCCAAGCCCAGCAACTGATCATGGACCTGCCGGAGAGCGCCAAGCTGGATCCGGCGCTGGTGGCCGAATCGCTGGCCGCCGTCTCGGAAGCGATCTCGGCCGACAATAACGAGATCGGCGCCCTCGATGATGCTGCCTACGACCGCACCGTGCTGTTGCTGCTGACCGGGGCGCCCGATCCGATCCTCAAAGCGGCCCCGTCAGGCGCCATCAGCGCAATCGTCCGCAAGCACCCGTAACCAGCTGCCGGCCAATGCCCTGGTCAATTGTCGAAGATCGGCAGTTCGTTGAGGGGCATGGCGCGGCGATAGCCGTGACGGCCGCCAACGGTCTTGTCGGCGGCAACCGTGTAGGCAAGACGCGGCTGGTTGCGGACATAGAGCACATAGCATTCCTGGCCTGACAGCGAATGGCACTGCGATTTTGCGATGCCGCTGTAAAGCGGCGGGCTGCAGGAAATGTCCGGGCAATAGATGTAATAGGAACTGGCCCCGTCAGGGCTGACGGCAAAGGCGCCGCCATAGGTGTCGACCTTGGCCAGATATTGCTGCAACGCCCGGCCGGTCGATTGGCTGAGCACCAGCGGATCATCGCCGGCGGCGGGTGCCGGGCGCGTCTGCGCGCAGGCGGCGAGGACAGCCACGACGCCGGCAACCGCGCCGGTCGCGCTGTAGCGGCGCAGTTTGGCAAGCAATCGGGTCGATTTCGGCGAGGTCATCTTCGTGCTCCTTGGGGTCACTAACCTTGCTTTTAGGTAGCGAACCGCTTGTTGGATCACAAGTGATCCAGTTCACAGATCCGCTGAACGCTGATTTTTCCCATATATCGCAGATGCTTAATCAAGGGTCCGGCGATAACGCAGCATCGCCAGGACAGCTGCCGCCAGCAGGAAGGCGATGATCGGCCATAGATCTGGCCAGATATCGTTCCAGCCATTGCCCTTCAAAAGGATGCTGCGAATGATGCGCAGGAAATGTGTGAGCGGCAGCACCTCGCCGATCACCTGCGCCCAGTCCGGCATGCCGCGGAACGGGAACATGAAGCCGGAGAGCAGCAGCGATGGCAGGAAGAAGAACACCGACATCTGCATCGCCTGCAATTGGTTGGTGGCGAGCGTCGAGAAGGTGAAGCCGACCGCGAGGTTGGCGGCAATGAAGATGATGGCGACAAGACTGAGGAGCGGCAGCGATCCCAGCAAGGGCACGGTGAACAGATAGCGCGCCGCCACGATGATGATGGCGACCTGGACATAGCCGACGACGATATAGGGCAGGATCTTGCCCAGCATCACCTCCATCGGCTGCACCGGCATGGCCAGCAGATTCTCCATCGTACCGCGCTCGCGTTCGCGCGTGACGGCGAGCGAGGTCATCATCACCATGGTCATGGTCAGCACCACGCCCATCAGGCCCGGCACGATGTTGTATTGAGTGATGCCCTCGGCATTGTAGCGCTTCTGCAGCCGCAGCTCGAAGGGGGCAGCGTCACTCTGCAAGGATGCCAACGGTCCTTTGAGATCATGGACGAGAGCGGCGGTGTCCAGGCCTTGCAAGGCTGCCACCGCGTTTCCCGTGGCGACAGGGTCGGTGGCATCGGCTTCGACTAGCAAGGCCGGCTGCAGCCCGCGCACCAGATCCGACGCGAAATGCGGCGGGATATGCACGGCGAACTGCACTTCGCCCCGCCGCAGCATGCGATCGGCCGTGATGGCATCGACCGGCGGTCCCTCGAAGCGGATATAGCCGGTATTTTCCATGGCGCGCAGCAGCGAACGCGCAAAGACCGAATTCTCCGCTACCACCGCCACCGCCGGCAGATTCTTGGGGTCCGTGTTGATGGCATAGCCGAACAGCAGCAGCTGCATCAGCGGAACACCCATCATCATGCCGAAGGTCAGGCGGTCGCGCCGCATCTGGATGAATTCCTTGGTGAGGATCGCCCAGAAGCGGAAGGGAGAGAACAGCGTCATGATGCGCGCTTCCCCCCAGGCTGCACCAGATCGGCTTGCCTGTCGCCGGCCAGCCGTGCGCCGTTGGTGTCGAGGCCCGACATCAGCTGGATGAAGATGTCCTCAAGACTGGGATCCGATCGTCGCCAGGCAAGATCGGCGCGACTGCGATAGGGAGCGATGCTCTGCTCCAGCGCTGTGGCATCGCGCCCGCAGACGTGAAGAGCGGTGCCGAAGGCCGCCACCGTGTCGACACCGGGCAGGCGCTGCAATTCACGCGACAACAGATGCAGGTTCGGGCCTTCCACCGACCAGGTGGCCAGCTGATGGGTGGCAATGACGTCCTTGATGGTGCCCTTGGCGATCAGGCGACCATAGGCGATGTAGAGAATCTCGTGGCAGCGCTCAGCTTCGTCCATGTAGTGCGTGGAGACAAGAACGGTAAGGCCGGCACCGGCCAGCGCATGGATCTGGTCCCAGAAATCACGCCGCGCCTTGGGGTCGACGCCGGCGGTGGGTTCATCGAGCAGCAGCAGCTCCGGCTCATGCAGGATGCAGGCGGCCAAGGCCAGCCGCTGTTTCCAGCCGCCGGACAATTGCCCAGCCAATTGCTTCTGGCGCGAGGCAAGGCCCAATTGTTCCAGAGCGCCATCGACCCGCGTCCGCAGCCGGTCGAGGCCATAGACGCGACCGACGAAAGCGAGGTTTTCGCGGATCGTCAGATCTTCATAGAGACTGAACTTCTGCGTCATGTAGCCGGTGCGGCGCTTGATCTCGGCCGCCTGCGTGCGGATGTCGAGCCCAAGGCAGCTGCCCGATCCGGCGTCAGGGGTGAGGAGTCCGCAGAGCATGCGCAGGGTCGTGGTCTTGCCGCTGCCATTGGGGCCGAGGAAGCCGTAGATCTGCCCCTTGGCGACGCGCAGCGAGACGTCGTCGACCACCAATTTGGTGCCGAAACGTTTGGTGAGGCCCGTGACGTCGATGACGGCGTTCATGGCGTTAGGTTCATGAGGCAGCTGCCGCCTTGAGGCGCGCTTCGACCGGCTGGCCGGGGTGCCACTGAAAATTTGCCGGCGCGCTGTCGGGCTTGGCTTCGATGAGGAACACCAGTTTCGTGCGGCTGGTCTCGCTATAGATGACGGGAGGCGTGTATTCGGCCTTGGCCGCGATAAAGTTGATGGTGGCGGAGAGATCCTGCGGACAGCCGTCGCAGGTGATGGTGAGGTGCTGGCCGACGGCGAACTTGCCAAGATCGGGTTCCGGCACATAAAGCCGCAGCTTGACGTTTGCCGGTGGCAGCATCTGCAGGACCGGCTTTTCGGCAGCCACCTCTTCGCCCAGGCGGTAATAGACGTCTTCGATGCTGGCAGCAGCAGGTGCTACCGCCCGGCGTTCGTCCAGCGACCATTGCGCTTCGTCGATTGCCGCGCGGAAGGCTGCGACCGCGGCTTCTTGTGCTGCGATACGATCGGCGCGCGCCGGCAGTTTGGCTGCCGCCAGGCGTGCCGTATATTCGGCGATGCGGCCGCGATCCTCGAGAATCGACGCTTCGGCGGAGTCGAGATCCTCGGCACCGACCACATTATCCTTGACCAACTGGCGCCGTCGCTTGACGCGCGGTTCGGAGAGCATGAGCGATGCCTGCGCCGATTCCAGCTGCGCCTGGATCACCGCCAGTTCTTCCGGCCGCTCGCCTTGGCGGAGATCGGCCAGGGTCTGTTCGGCTTCCGCAAGATCGCCCTGCGCCTTGGCAAGACGCGCGCGCTCGGCCGTGTCATCGAGCGCAAAGAGCGAAGCACCTTCTGCCACCTGGTCACCACGCGCCACGTCGATGGCGGCGAGGCGGCCGGCATCGGGCAGGGCCATATAGATATAGTCGCCCTCGACATAGCCCAGCAGCCGATCTTCCGGCGCCTTGTCACAGCCCGGCAGCTGCCAGAGGAGGGCGAGGGAAAGAAGTGTCAGGCGAGCGCGCATGGATATCTCCGAAGCGGGGCAGGAGCGCGAGATTGAATGTCTATCTGAGGATACTATAAGGTCTTTGCCAGTTAGCCCACTAATCCGACACGCCTGTGGCGATCGGGTGTGGCGATCGGATTTCGGGGAATAAAATTCCAGGGGAAGTGTGTCATGAGCGGTGACCAGACGGTAAATCCATTGGGCCAGAAGATCGGTTTTCCGGTCCCCGGCTGGACCGCACGACCGCGCCCGCCGCGGACGCCGATCGAGGGGCGCTTCGTGCGTGTTGAGATGCTGGATGCGGACCGTCACGCCAGCGATCTTTTCGCGGCCAACGCGGCCGACACTGACAATCGCATCTGGACCTATCTGCCCTATGGCCCCTATCCGGACGAAGCGCCCTATCGCGACTGGGTTGCCAACATGGCCAAGTCGGAAGATCCGCTGTTCCACGCCATCGTCGACAAAGCGAGCGGCCGTGCGCTGGGTGTCGCCAGCTACCTGCGCATCGAGCCCGCGGTCGGCGTGATTGAGGTCGGGCATATCAACTACGCCCCCGCCTTGCAGCGTAGCACCGGCGCCACCGAGGCTATGTATCTGCTGATGAAGCGCGTCTTCGATGAGCTCGGCTATCGGCGCTATGAATGGAAATGCGATGCGCTCAACGCGCCGAGCCAGGCGGCGGCTGGGCGGCTCGGCTTCGTCTATGAAGGGACGTTCTGGCAGGCCACGATCTATAAGGGCCGCAACCGCGACACCGCCTGGTATTCGATCATCGACAAGGATTGGCCGAAGATCCGCGCAGTCTATGAAGCGTGGCTGGCGCCGGACAATTTCGATGCCGCCGGCAAACCCCGCCAGCGCCTGTCCACGATGATGGAAGCGGCGCTGGCGTAGGAGTCGCTTATTTCTACTTTGTCGGGCTCTTGGCCCACATCGTTTACTTCACCAAGCCTTCGGCCTTGAGGGCCTGCTGCACCATCGGGCGCGCAGCGATGCGGGCCATGTAGGCGCCGACATTGGTGTAGGGAGTGAGATCGACGCCGGTGTACTGCGCCCAGTTGCTCACCGTGAAGAGATAGGTGTCCGCGACGGAGAAATTGTCGCCGAGCAGATACTGCTTGCCGGCGAGCTTCTTCTCAATGAAGGCGTAGCGGTCGGCGAGGTGCGCGCGGGCCAGGGGCTTGTAATCTTCCGGCGTCGTCGGCTTGAACAAAGGGCTATAGCCCTTGTGGATTTCCGAGGTGATGAAGTTGAGCCATTCCTGCAGCTTGTAGCGGGCCTTGCTGCCATTGGTCGGCACCAGGTTGGCGGCTGGCGCCAGGTCGGCCAGAAACTGGGCGATGACCGGCCCTTCCGTCAGCACTTCGCCATCGTCGAGCATCAGGGTCGGCACCTGGCCCTTCGGGTTGATGGCCAGGAAGTCGTCGCCGTTTTCCAGCTTTTTGGTTTTGGTATCGACCTTGACCAGCTCGAGCTGGATGCCGGCTTCGAGGGCTGCGATGTGGGGCGAGAGCGAGCAGGCGCCCGGCGAATAAAACAGTTTCATGGGATTTTCTCCAGTTTTCCGGCCACTTGCGGCAGTAGAAGGTGACGGGCCGGTACGGCGATGAATATATGCAGTTGCATGTATTGTCAAGACTCATGCAGATGCATATAGTTACCGGATGGATACCGCGCCCGACGCCAATTCGACCGACCTCGACCATGATTTCTCGATCTGCCCGTTTGTGGTGGGCGCCTGGGCGCGCCTGCTGCAGGTGGCGCCGATGCTGCTGGCATCGGTCGAGACTGAATTGAAGGCCGCCAAATTGCCGCCGCCGCAATGGTACGATGCGCTGGCGGCCCTCGACCGCGCGCCGCAAGACAGTCTCGTGCCGTCCGACATCGAGCGCAGCCTGCTGCTCACCCAATGCACCACCTCGCGCCTCATCGACCGCCTGGAGGCGGAGGGGTTGGTCAGCCGCGAGATCAATCCCGACGACCGCCGCCGCCAGACCATCCACCTCACCGATTCCGGACGGGGCCTCCTCGGGCGCATGTGGCCGGTCTATGCCGCTGCCGTCGAACGCCATTTGGGGCGCAAGCTCGCCGGCGACGACGCCAAGGCGCTCATCCGCATCCTGGAAAAACTGACCTGATTTGCCTGCAAAAGGCCGTTTTGCCTTCGGGCGAGGGCATTGCTATAAGCTCTCCCCATGTCCCCGTAGCTCAGCAGGATAGAGCGCCGGTTTCCTAAACCGTAGGTCGGAGGTTCGAATCCTCTCGGGGACGCCATTTTTCCATCGATTGAAAATCTCCCATGATCCAGGCGTCTCTCGTTCCAGGTTCCGTGGCTGTTGTGACGGGTGGGGCTGCCGGCATCGGTCTTGCCGCGGCCAAGGCTTTTGCGCGGCTGGGGCTGCATGTCTGTCTTGCCGATCTGGGCGCTGACCGGTTGAAGAAGGCGGCGGCGGAGGTCGCGGGGGCTGCCACGATCGATGCCGGCGACGTCATGACGCTCGAAACGGATGTCAGCCGGGCGGACGATGTGCGCCGGTTGGAAGCTGCGGTCCGCGATCGTTTTGGCGGCACCGATGTGCTGATGAACAATGCCGGCATCCAGCCGGGCAGTAGCATGTTCGGTCCGCCGGAGAATTGGGCACGCATCCTTGGCGTCAATCTGTGGGGCGTCATCCACGGCGTACAGACATTCGTGCCAAACATGATCACGCGTGGCCGTCCGGGCTTGGTCATCAATACCGGATCGAAGCAGGGCATCACCACGCCGCCGGGAGATCCCGCCTATAACATCTCAAAGACCGGCGTGAAGGCGCTCACCGAGGCGCTGCAGCATGAACTGCGCAATACGCCGGATTGCCGCCTGAGTGCACATCTGCTCATTCCGGGATTCGTCTTCACGGAACTCGCAGCGCGTGGCCGCACCGAAAAGCCGGCCGGTGCCTGGACCGCCGATCAGACGGTCGCGTTCATGATGGCGCGGCTGGCGGAAGGCGATTTCTATATCCTGTGCCCCGACAATGATGTCCCGAGGGCGCTCGACGCGCGACGTATTCTGTGGGCGGCGGGCGATGTCGTCGAAAACCGGCCGCCTTTGTCGCGCTGGCACAAGGATTATGGCGCAGCGTTCGATGCCTTCAGCCGCGACCAGATAAAGAAATAGCCGCGCGACAGGATAGTCGCGCGGCCATCGTAACGAGGACGATCACCGCGTGGCGCCCGTTTCCGGCCACCACGCGGCTTCTGCATTATTTCTGAATGCAGGTGTCGACCGTGTCCTTGGTGCATTCGTCGAGACCGGTGAACACAGGATCATCGACCTTCTTGCCTTCGACGAGATCGATCATCACCGTCGGCGCCTTGTAACCCATCTCGAACGGACGCTGTCCGACGAGGGCGGTGACCAGGCCTTCCTTGGCGATCGCGACTTCGTCACCGATCGTGTCGGCGGCGGAGACGACGAATTCACCGCTGGCGATTTTGTCGGCCAACGGCTTGAACAGATCGCGGTAGGGCTGCGGGGCGCCGAACAGCGGCCAGCCGCCCTCGATCGCGAACGCATCGAGCTTCGGATTGGCAGCGAGGATGTCGGTCATCGCCTGCACGCCCTTGGCACCGTCATCATTGGTGAAGACCGGGCAGCCATCGACTTCGGTCCAACCGCCTTCGCCCTTCAGTGCCGGCAGGCCTTTCTGCCCGCTCAACGCATCGCGGGTACCCTGCGCACGGCGCAGGATGTTGTCGGCGCCGGGATTGCCCTGGATCGAGCAGAACGTGCCGCCATTGGGCTTTTTCTCTTTGATGTATTCGCCGATACGGAAGCCCATCAGGTAATTGTCGGTGCCGAGATAGGTCTTGCGCAGCGCCGAATCTTCAGCCGCCAGATCGGCATCGAGCGTCATGATCGGAATCGTGGTGTTCGCGGTCTTGATGGTCTGCGCGATCAGCTTCGCGTTCGACGGCGAGATGGCCATGGCGACCGTGTCGGCCTTGCCCAGCATGTCCTGCACGATCTGTGCTTCGCCTGCTTCATCCGATGTCGAGGCCGGGCCGGTGTAGAAGCATTCATATTCCGAGTTGGCATTCTCGGCGTTCCACTTCTTGCAACCCTGGTTGATTGCTTCGAAGAACGGGTTGTCCAGGCCTTTGACAACGATGACGAGTTGCTTCTTGGCAAAAGCGGGTTCCGCACTGAGTGTCAGCACGGCCATGGCAGCGAGTAACAAATACTTCTTCATGCATTCCTCCCCTTGAGCAGGCGGACACGGCGTGTCCGCTCTGTGGTCGAAGGTAGATGCCGGCGGGCGAGGATCACTCTGCGGACGCTCGCATCGCCGGAACAGACCGACGAACATTTTTTTAAGTGCGAAGAAATTGCCGGCTCCAACTCACGCGCGTGTCGCGCGGGAAGGTAGAAGACCAGCATCCAACCTCGCACGGTCAGCTAACAACGAGGTCGCAGGACCCGTCAATCGCTATTTGTAGTACTTATTCAGTAAACCTGCTTGACGCCTGCGATGTCGTTTGCCTAAATCGTCCCAACAAAAAAGAAAATGCGACGGGAGTAACGCACGGCATCAGCGCTCTTTCGCAAGCGCGGAAAAATGCCTAGCAGGGGGCGAGCAAGTCGGTGGCGGTTTTAGAACTTACCAACATTTCAAAGCATTTTGGCGCCATCCAGGCGGTCAATGACGTGTCGTTCTCCATCGAGGCCGGTGAGGTGGTTGGCCTCATGGGTGACAATGGCGCGGGCAAGTCGACGCTGGTCAAGATGATTGCCGGCAACTTCCTGCCAAGCCATGGCAGCTTGCGCATGGATGGTGCCGAACTTGTGCTGCACCGCCCGGTCGAAGCGCGCCGCCACGGCATTGAAATCGTTCACCAGGATCTGGCGCTGTGCAACAATTTGACCGCAGCTGCGAACGTCTTTCTTGGGCGCGAGCTGAAGGTCGGCTTCGGCCCGTTCAAGGTTCTCGACTACACCAGCATGTATCGGCGCGCTGGCGAAATATTCAAGGAATTGAAGTCGGAAACGCGGCCGCGTGACCTCGTCAAGCAGATGTCTGGCGGCCAGCGGCAGGCGGTGGCGATTGCGCGCACCATGCTGTCGGAAGCCAAGATCGTGCTGATGGACGAGCCGACGGCGGCCATTTCCGTGCGGCAGGTGGCTGAGGTACTTAACCTCATTCGTCATTTGCGTGATCAAGGCATTGCGGTCGTGCTGATCAGTCACCGCATGCCCGACGTCTTTACGGTTGCTGACCGCGTCATCGTCATGCGCCGGGGCCGCAAGGTCGCGGACAAGCAGATTGCCGCCAGTTCACCCGAAGAGGTCACCGGGCTCATCACCGGCGCCATCGAACGGGTCTGATAGGCCCTCTATATTTTTAGCCCAAAGGAACGAAGGTCGGCGATGGCAACCACTCTGGACCAGACGATTGAGCAGAAGCAGCAGGGCTGGTTCGCGTCGATATTTTCCAGCCAGACCTTCTGGGTTCTGATTGCCGTCCTGCTCGCCTGCCTGTTCCTGTCCGTTTCGACGGATTCTTTTGCGACCTCGAAGAACCTTTACAATATCACCCGCAATGTGACCTTCGTCGCCATCGTGGCGCTGGGCATGACCCTGGTGATCATCATCGGCGGGATCGACCTGTCCGTGGGCTCGGTCCTCTGCCTGTGCAGCATGGTGCTGGGTGTTGTCATGCATGCGGGCTACAGCATCGAAGTGGGCATCGCCGCTTCCCTGGGTGCGGCGCTGGTTGTCGGCGCCTTTCATGGCATTCTCATCGCCTATCTGCGCTTTCCACCCTTCGTGGTGACGCTGGGTACGCTCTCGATCGCGCGCAGCCTGGCCATGGTCGCCTCCAACAACACCGTCGTCTACGAATTCGGCCCGGATCACAACACGCTGCTGGCGCTGGGCGGGGGTGCCTGGTTCTTCGGCATCGCCAATCCGGTGCTCTATATGATCGTGCTGGCGCTTATCACCGGCTTTGTGCTGCGCTGGACCAAGTTCGGCCGCCATATCTTCGCCATCGGCGGCAACGAGCATGCGGCACGGCTGACCGGCGTGCCGGTGCGCCCGATCAAGGTCGCGGTCTATATGATCTCGTCCCTGACGGCGGGCATTGCCGGCATCGTGCAGACCGGCTGGCTGGGCGCCATCACCACCAATATCGGTGCCGGACTGGAGCTGCAGGTGATCGCCGCAGCCGTCATCGGCGGCGCAGCCTTGGCCGGTGGTGTGGGTACAGCTCTGGGCGCGCTGGTGGGTGCAGCCCTCATCGAAGTCATCCGCAACAGCCTCGGTCTCCTTGGCATCGACGCCTTCTGGCAGGGCTGCTTCATCGGCGGTGCGATCCTGCTTGCCGTCCTCTTCGACCGGGTCCGCAACTTCCGCCAGAGCGAGTGAGGCCAGCGCCATGAGCGACGATTTCACGCCGGATTTCAGCCTTCGTGAGAAAGTCGTGATGGTGACGGGTGCAGCACGCGGCATCGGACGTGCCTGTGCCCTTGCCTGCGCCGCAGCCGGTGCGGACATCGTTGCCGTCGTGCGCGATGAGGATGCGGATCTTGGCGCAACCATCGAAGCGCTCGGGCGCCGCGCGCTGATCTTGAAGCTGGACATCACCAAGACAGGCGGCATTGACAGCATGGTGCAGAAAGCGATCGCTCATTTCGGGCGGATCGACGTCCTGGTCAACAATGCCGGCATCTCGCGCGACGATCTTGCCGAAGCCGTCAAGGAAGCGGAGTTCGACCTGGTGCTGGGCACCAATGTGAAGGGTACTTTCTTCATCACGCAAGCGGTGGCAAAGACGATGATTGCGCGGAAAGCCGGCCGCATCATCAACATCAGCTCACAGGCCGGCACGGTCACCTTGCGCGGCGAATCGATCTACTGCATGACCAAGGCGGCGATCAATCATCTGACGCGGTGCCTGGCGGTTGAATGGGGACCCTTGGGGCTGACGGTCAACAGTGTCTCGCCCACCTTCATCTGGACGGATGGTACGCGACCCTCTTTGAGCGATCCGGAATTTCATAAGCAGACGCTGGCGCATATTCCGGTCGGCCGGATCGGCGAGACCAAGGACGTTGCTGGTGTGGTCGTGTTCCTGGCGTCACCGGCAGCAGGGCTCATCAACGGCGCCAACCTGCTCGTCGATGGTGGCTGGTCAGTCGCCTGACCGGGCCGAGTCCCCGGTCTTTTTTCAGACAAGTTTGGCTCTTCAGAAAAGTTTGTCGGCAGCTCGAATCATGGTGTCGATGGTGCCGTCGGCCCAGGCGGCCTTGGTGGCCGCGTCGATTTCCGCAACCCACTCTTCATGCTCGGGCAGCGAGCGCCGGATGCCGAAATGGCGGTCGACAGTACCGAGGCCGGGGATCTCACGGAATGCCAGCAGATCGGCAAAACCGGCGTCGGCGACCGCGCGGCCGAGCGCGGTGATGCTCTCGATGGTGAAATCGCCCCGGCCATGGGCCAGCATCACCAGAACTTGCGCATCGGAGACGGCAGAAGTCGATCGAGCGAATAGCTTCGCGCGGTCACGATCGGTCATGCCGCCGACGTTGTAGCAATAGACGAAGGGCAGGAGTGCCCCGAGCTCCGCTGCTGCCTCGAAGGCTGCGCGCTGTGGATGATCGCGCCGATAGACGATGGCACGGCCGACTGAGAGCATCGGCGTCAGGGTGAAGGTTGCATAGAGCTGACGCTCGTCATTGACCAGAGTCAGCAGCGCGTCTGCCGAATTGTCGCGTACGGCCTGTTCCGCCCGGCGCCAGGGTTCGACCAGATAGCTGGTCTCAAATCCCAAGCGCCGCACCAGGATCTCGTTGATCACGTCGGCATCAAGCCCGCGATATCCTTCAGGCGTTTTGCGCCAATAGACCGATTCCTTGTCGGTATGGGCGATGCGCAACGGCCGGCGCTGTGTCGCGAAAGCGTCGGCCGCCGGCAAGGCCAGTGCAGCGGCACCAATTGCCGCAGCGCCGCTCGACAGCAGGAATCTTCGACGTGCTTGCCACATATCGGTCTTCACATCGTTTCGGCGGATAAGATTTTGCCGCGAGAACACGCGTCACTTACAGCAGATTCCTGTTAAACAGTCCTTAAGCTTCTGAACCAGATTTAACCAAATTGTGCCGATCGGCTCAGCTTGGGCGCATCTTCGTCGCTACGACATTGATGTGCGCCACCGGTAGATTGCCGAACATGCCTGCGTCTGTCTTTAAAGTAGTGATTTACAATATGCGGGCACGTCATACAAACTGCGCTTCCGAATCGCCGTCAAATCGAAATCTGCTGATCGATACTGTGTCCATAGAGGACAAATGTCTTGCTGACTCCAGATCCAGTCGAATATGCAAATGCCTTGCTGGCCAAGGGGCAGGTCAAGGAGGCGCTGAATTTCTGCATGGCTGCCTCCAAGGAGCTGGCCGTGGCGCTCGACGCCCTGATCAATGTACGGATCAGCATTCACGCCTCGATCTTTGAAACATCAGCCAAAGCGGGCGATTCGAAGCTGGCCGGCGTGCAATACACGAAGATTCTGGCGCTCGCTCAGGCCAGAAAACTTGAAGACGAAGCCGTTGAACGGCGCTACTTCAGCGCCATGTTGGCGACGGCGACGGCGCCCTGGCCGGTCAAACGGCAATATCGCCATATGGTGCTGGTCGAGCGGCTTCGGGAGGTACTCGACCTGCCCGGTGCGATAGCGGAATGCGGGTGCTTCCGGGGGCTGTCGTCTTGGATGATCTGTGCCACCCTGAACGAGGAGGGTGGCGGTTTTGACGGCACTGGCTTTCACATATTTGATTCTTTTGCCGGCCTGTCCGCTGCCATGCCAGAGGATGCGTTGACAGCCGAGACCGTCGACCGGGAAAAGCTGGCGCGCATGTTGAAGCCCGGCGCTTTCGCCTGCTCGGAAGAAGAGGTGCGGCACAATCTCGCGGCTTTCCCGGGCATCAGCTATCACCCCGGTTGGCTGCCGCAATCGCTTGCTGGTGAGGCAGAGCGCAGCTATCGCTTCGTCCATCTCGATGTCGACCTCTATGAACCGACCTTGGGCGCTCTTGAATATTTCCATCCCCGCCTGGTCCCTGGTGGCGTCATTCTCACGGATGATTATGGCTGGCCAGGCGCTGAATTGAGACCGTTTGACTGGCACGCGCCCACACGTACGTACGTCGACACGGGCGTCCGTCGACACGGGCGTACGTTGACCTTGAGGCGCGTTGACTCCGGCGCAAGATCATCCTTATCATTCATTCGTTCAGCGGAAAAAAATTCGCTATACGAAAATAGGCAAATGATGAGCAACACGGCGCCCGCCTATCCAGACACCACTTATGCCCTGTCGGCGCCGGCAGTTCCCCTTTGTCCGGCGCTTGAGGGTGAGGTGCGGACGGAAGTTGCCATTATAGGCGGTGGTTTTACCGGCCTCTCGACAGCACTTCATCTCGCCGAGGCGGGCACGGCCGGCGCGGTATTGGAGGCGGGCAGCATCGGCTGGGGTGCGTCGGGCCGCAATGGCGGCCAAGTCAATCCGGGGCTGAAACGCGAACCGAGCGAACTCTACACGATCTTCGGCCGGGAGATGGGGCAGCGCCTGGTGCGCCTCTCGAGCGATGCGCCGAGCCATGTCTTCGATATCATCGAGCGGCATGGCATTGCCTGCGAGGCGGATCGCCGCGGCACCGTCCGCGTCGTTCGCACACCTGCCGAGTATCCGCTGATCGATGACTATATCGCCGGTTGGGCGGCGGAAGGTGTTGCTCTCGAACGGCTTGAGCGTGACGCACTCACTGGCAAGCTCGGCACGGCGAACTATCCGCTGGGCGTGTTTGATCACCGCGGCGGCAGCGTCAATCCGCTGGCTTATGCCCGCGGCCTCGCAGCGGCGGTCCTGCGTCTGGGCAGTATTGTGCATGCCGGCACCAAGGTCTTGAAGCTGACACCCGGCGGCACCGGTTGGGTGATCGAAACTGCACGCGGTCGGGTGCTGGCTAAGCGCGTGGTGCTGGCCACCAACGGTTACAGTGACGATCTGTGGCCGGGACTGAAACGTTCCGTGGTGCCGTTCGCCAGTGCCATCGCGGCCACGGCGCCCCTCTCGCCGGAATTGCTCGCACGCATTTTGCCCGGACGGCAGGTGGCCTATGAAAGCTCCTGGCGTGTCCTCTATTACCGCCTCGATGCGCAGGGCCGGCTGCTGATGGGTGGCCCTGGTGCTCAATACAGTGCGCTTGAGCCGCGCGCCTATCGCGACCTCATCCAATATGCGCTCGGTCTCTATCCGGATCTCGCCGGCACAGACTGGACGCATTTCTGGTCGGGCTGTGTTGCTGTGACCGAGGATCATCTGCCGCATCTTCACGAGCCGGCGCCGGGGGTCATTGCGGGCCTAGGCTATTCGGGCCGCGGCATTGCCATGGCGACGGTGATGGGGCGCGAGATTGCGGGCCGCATTCTGGGGAAGGGCGACGATTTGGCCTTCACACCGACCCCGGTCAGGCCGTTCCGCTTCCATCGGCTGTGGCGGCCGGTGGCGACGGTCTCCACCTGGAAAGCCGCGACGCTGGATCGTCTGCGCGGGCTGGTCTGATCAATGCCAGATTCATCAATACGCGAGATGCGCCTGCACCTGCCGCGCCGCCTGGAACATGGCGGGCAGGATGCGCGCCTCAAGATCATGAAGATCGAGAAGGTGCTTGTGTCCGGCAGCATTGATCGCCGCCACCACTTCGCCCCGCTTGTTGCGGATCGGGACGGCGGCAGCGCGCAGGCCGAACTCAAGTTCCTCATCGACGATGGCGTAATCCTGCTGCCGCACCAGATTCAAGATCTTCAGCAATTGCCGCCGGTCCTTGACCGAACGCGGCGTATAGGGTGTGAAGGTGATCGCCGCCAGGGCCGCGTCCAGCGCATCGGGCGCCAGATGGGCCAGCAGCACGCGACCCATGGCAGTCACATGGGCCGGCTGGCGCGTGCCGGTGCTGATGAGAACGGAACTCGGCTGCCGGTTGTTGGCGCGGACCGCGTGGACGATGTCCGTCCCATCCAGGACCGCCGCACTGCTCGAGACGTTGAATTCCTGGCTGACGGCTTCCGTCACCGGCTGGATGATCTGCCACAGCGGCATCGAGGAAAGATAGGAATAGCCGAGATCGAGCACCTTCGGCCCGATGCGAAATCGCCGGCCGCGCTGCTCGACATAGCCAAGCTCGCCCAAGGTGAGGAGCATGCGCCGGGCCGAGGCTGGCGGCAGGCCGGTCGTCTGCGCCATATCAGTGATGGTCATCGGCTCGGCATGGCGGCCGAAGGCCAGCAGCACATCGAGCCCGCGCCGCAGGGAATTGACCCGCTCGTCGCGTCCGCTTTCCTTGCGCGGCCGCCCCGGCTTGCCGGGCTTCTGCTTCGCCGCCGCAGCTTTCCTGGCAGGGCTCATTTGTTTGCTCGGCATCGCTCCCGCCCTACTTCTACATCGTTTTCGATATACGAAATAATATTCGTATATCGAAATAGCAGCAACCACCAATCACACCGACCCGCCGCCTAGATCAACAGATTGGATACCAAATCATGCGCATCGTCGCCGCCCAGATGAAGCACGAAACCAACACTTTCTCACCGGTGCCAACGCCGCTCGCGCGGTTTTCGGGGCGTGCTGCAACACCCTATGAAGGCCGCGCGGCCTATGACGCTTATCGCGGGACGGGTGCCGCATTGGCCGCCTTCATCGATATCGCGGAACGCGAAGGTGCCGAGCTCATCATCCCCATCGCCGCCAATGCCAGTCCCAGCGGCCCGGTCGCGGCCGACGCCTATCGCCACATCACCGACAAGATCTGTGCCGCCATCGCCGAAGGCTGTGATGCCATCTTCCTCGACCTCCACGGCGCCATGGTGACGGAGGAGCATGATGATGGTGAGGGCACGTTGTTGGCACGCATCCGCGCCATCGCGCCCAACACGCCGATCGCCGTGGCGCTCGACATGCACACGAACCTGTTCCCGGCGATGGTTGACAATGCCACGGTGCTCGCGGGCTACCACACCTATCCCCATGTCGACGTCTACGAGACGGGGGAACGCGCCGGCAATGTGCTGATGCGCAAGCTGAAAGGCGAGGTCCAACCCACCATGGCCTGGGGCAACCGGCCGATGCTGCCCCATGTCATGCGCCAGGGGACGCATGCTTTCCCCAACCGCGAAATCCAGGCGCGGGCACGCGAGATGGAGGAAAAGGGCGAGGCCTTGCTCGCAACCGTCTTTGCCGGCTTCCCCCATGCCGACGTGGCCAATGCCGGCCTTAGCGCCGTGGTGGTGACCGACGGCGATCCGGCACGGGCGCAGCGGCTATGCGACGAGCTCCTCGGCATGGCGTGGAAGGCGCGTGCTGCCTTCGTCTATCAGCCGGAGCCGATAGAGGCCTCGCTGGCACGTGCGGCCGGCATCGCCGGTGAAATGGGCAAAGGCCCGGTCATCCTTCTCGACCATTATGACAATTGTGCCTCCGGCGGCACCATGGACACGACCCGCGTGCTGGCAGCGATCTTGAAAGCCGGGCTCGATGATGTCGCGGCCTTCGCCATTCATGATCCAGTTGCTGTGCAGAAGATGGTGGCGGCCGGCATCGGCGCCACGGTCACCATCAGCCTGGGTGGCTGGAACGATCTTCCGAGCGTGCGCGCCAAGGGCGAACCGCTCACCGTTACCGGTCGGGTCAAGCTCATTTCCGACGGCAAGTTCCGCAATCGCGGGCCGATGGAGCGCAATGTGCTCCACGACATGGGCACCAGCGTGGTGCTTGATACCGGCAGGGTCGACATCGTCGTCATCTCGAACCATGTCGAGCCCTATGACATCGAGACTTTGATGAGCCTGGGAATAGATCCCACGCGCAAGAAGTTCCTCATGCTGAAAAGCCGGGTGCATTTCCGGGCCGGCTTCCAGGACCTCGCTAAGGGTATCGTTGAATGCGAAGGGGTCGGCGTTTGCACCTCGGATTACAGCCAGCTGGTCTTCAACAAGGTGCGCCGCCCCATCTACCCGCTTGATCCCGGCATGCAATAAGGTTGCGCCGACGCTTGCCTCGAAGGGCGTGTGCTGCAGTGCAACTGACCGTCCGGGTTTGAGCAGCGCTGTCATTGTGCCGCAGCCTTCATTGCTGTGCTGATTCGACCGGCGATCCACACCTGCATCGTCTTTCATGGGCTGCATTCCGCGCGATAGCCCAAAATTATGGCGGCCTGCTCTTGTTCGCCCTCATCCTGCTGCATAGAATTCTTATCCACCTGCCAGCGCGTTGTGCTGCAGGTGCGAGGGGGAGCATATGATGATCGTTGCGCAGAACAGATACCGGCCCATCCGGGCGACGGCCACCCGCATGGGTGGCGCCCGCATGGGCCAAGAGCAGATTGTGCGCGCCATGGGCGTCTCGATCCTGCGCGGCGACTATCCGGAAGGCGCCTTGCTGCCGGCCGAAGGCGATCTGATGGCGCAGTTCGGCATTTCCCGGACTGTGCTGCGCGAAGTGCTGAAGACGCTGGCAGCCAAAGGGCTGGTCGTCTCCAAGACCAGGGTCGGGACAAAGGTGCGCGCCCAGGTCGATTGGAACATGTTCGATTCTGACCTGCTGGGCTGGCGGCTTGAACTCGGTATGGATCTCCGCTTCCTCAACAGCCTTTATGAAATTCGCCTGGCGGTGGAGCCTGCGGCCTGCGCTCTCGCGGCCCTGCGCCGGACGGATGAGAGCGTCGCCCGCATGCGTGCCCTCGTCGACGAGTTCCGCCAGCCGGGGCATACGCGCTCGACCTTTGCCGAAATCGATCTCGCCTTGCATCTTGAAATCGCCGCCGCGTCCGGCAATCCCTTCATGCGCTCGGTCGGCGCCATCATCGAGGCGGCGCTGATGGCAAGCTTCGTTGACAGCGCTCCCGTGGCCGACCAGACGCGCCTCCGCCATTCGACGGAGGATCATGCCGCCATCGTCGAGGCGATCGCGCGCGGCGATGCCGTGGCCGCTGCGGCCGCGATGACGTCCGTGATTGAAGATGGGCGCAAGAATCGCGCCTCGCTGCTGGCGGCCGATCCTGATGGCGTATGAATTGGTCGTTATTGACTCAGAGAATATCGGTCGTGCCGTGCTTGCAACTGACTGTCATTGGCGACGGGCGGCTTCGACGTTTTTGAAGCTCTGATGCCTTCCCCTTCATGCATAATTTGCGCACTTTCGACCATCCTGAAGTAAAGCTGCAGCGAAATTGCACGACCTTTCCGGATAGACGCTGACAGCCGTCCGATTCATTGGCCCATATTGCGTAAATAGGCGGATGCAGCCCACGTCTTTCAGCCCCTCAGAATAGCGCCCCTTGTAAATTGTATGATAATATGCTTTCCAAAACAGCCGCTGCCGTGCGATGCATGGAGCGACGACGACGCCTGCAAGTCGCCCGTTCGAGGCGACCATGAGCGCCTATGGGAGAGAGACGTGAGCGGCCCGGTTTTGCTGGCTTTCAACTGGCTGCGTCTAAAACGCTTTTTTCTCACCGGCATGCCATGCTGCGGGTGCGAAGGGGTCGTGAGTTGACGGTGCCTCGGTGCTGACCAGCAGTGTCGGAACCTAATAGAACTGATTGAGATTGAACCAAGGAGTATTGCGCGATGCCATCCAGAGACCACACCACCAGCCAGGGGCCGAGCCAGGCCACCCCGAGCGAAGGTCGCAAGATGCGCTCACGTGCCTGGTTCGACAATCCGGAAAACGCCGACATGACGGCGCTCTATCTCGAGCGCTATCTCAATTACGGCTTCACCCGCGAGGAACTGCAGTCCAACAAGCCGATCATCGGCATCGCCCAGACCGGCTCCGATCTTTCGCCCTGCAACCGCCATCACATCGTCTTGGCCGAACGCCTGCGCGACGGTATCCGCACAGCTGGCGGCATTGCCATCGAATTCCCCGTCCACCCGATCCAGGAAACCGGCAAGCGCCCGACGGCGTCGCTCGATCGTAACCTTGCCTATCTCGGGCTCGTCGAAGTGCTCTATGGCTATCCGCTCGACGGCGTCATCCTGACCATCGGCTGCGACAAGACCACGCCGGCCTGCCTCATGGCGGCGGCCACTGTCAACCTGCCGGCGATCGCCTTCTCGGTCGGCCCGATGCTCAATGGCTGGCACAAGGGCGAACGCACTGGCTCCGGCACCATCGTCTGGAAAGCGCGGCAATTGCTGGCGGCGGGCGAGATCGACTATCAGGGCTTCGTCGAATTGGTGGCGTCCTCCGCCCCCTCGACCGGCTATTGCAATACCATGGGGACGGCCACGACGATGAACTCGCTGGCCGAGGCCCTGGGCATGCAGCTACCAGGCTCCGCCGCCATTCCCGCCCCCTATCGCGAACGCCAGCAGATGGCCTATGAAACCGGCCGCCGCATCGTCGACATGGTGCGCGAGGACATGAAGCCCTCCGACATTCTCACGAAAAAGGCCTTCCGCAACGCCATTCGGGTGAATTCCGCCATCGGCGGCTCGACCAACGCCCCCATTCACATCAACGCCATCGCCAAGCATATCGGCGTCGAACTCACCGTGCAGGAATGGGAGGATCTCGGTCGAGACATTCCGCTGCTGGTCAACATGCAGCCGGCCGGCGAGTATCTCGGCGAAGATTATCATCATGCCGGTGGTGTCCCGGCCGTGGTCAACCAGCTGATGGGCCAGGGCCTGATCGACGAAGACGCGCTCACCGTCAACGGCAAGACCATCGGTGAGAATTGCCGCAACGCCACCATCGAAGACGATAAAGTCATCAAGACCTTCGCCAACCCGGTGTTGAACACGGCGGGCTTCGCGGTGTTGAAGGGCAACATCTTCAACAGCGCCATCATGAAGATCAGCGTGATTTCGGAAGAGTTCCGTAAGCGCTATCTGTCGAACCCCAAGGATCTCGACGCCTTCGAGGCCAAGGCCATCGTGTTCGACGGGCCGGAGGATTATCACCACCGCATCGACGATCCGGCACTGAAGATCGATGCCGATACCGTGCTGGTCATTCGCGGTGTTGGCCCGATCGGCTATCCCGGTGCGGCGGAAGTGGTCAACATGCGTCCGCCGGCCTATCTCATCAAACAGGGCATTTCCTCACTGCCATGCATCGGCGACGGGCGCCAGTCCGGCACATCGGGTTCGCCTTCCATCCTCAACGCAGCGCCGGAAGCGGCGGCGGGCGGCGGCTTGGCGATTCTCAAGAGCGGCGACCGCATTCGCGTCGACCTCAAGACCGGCACTGTCAACATGCTGGTGGACGAGGCGGAGCTGAAAGCGCGGCGCGACGCGCTGGCGAAGGCCGGTGGTTACAAATTCCCGGAACACCAGACGCCATGGCAGGAAATCCAGCGCGGCATCGTCGATCAGCTCGATGAAGGCATGGTGCTGAAGCCCGCCGTCAAATACCAGCGCATCGCCCAGTCGAAGGGCCTGCCGCGCGACAATCACTGAGGCGGCGCCAGAATGATATCGTCATCCCCGGGTCAAGCCAGGGGATGACGAGGCGAGTAGCCTCGCCTTAAATCCGGCTGAAGCGATACTGCGTGACTTGGTGATAGGTTTCACCCGGCCGCAGCGTCGCGTCGGGGAAATCTGCGTGGTTGGGTGAGTCCGGGAAGATCTGCGGCTCCAGGCATATGCCGGCATGGCGGCCATAGGAAAGTCCGTTCAATCCAGGGAGCGTCGGCGCCAGGCCCGCACTGTCATAGAGCTGCACACCCGGTTCGGTCGAATGGATTTCCAGCCGCGTGCGACTTTCCGGCCCGTCGAGCCGCGCCATCAGGCGCGGGATGGCCGTACGGGCGCGATCGACGACGAAATTATGATCATAGGTGACGCTGGTGCCACCGACCGGTCTTGCCGCACGGAAATCAAACGGTGTGTCGGCGACGGGGGCGATCTCGCCGGTGGGAATCAGTGTTTCATCGACCGGCAGATAACGCGTCGCTGGAATCTGCAGACGGTGCGCGAGGATATTGGGCGTGCCGTCGAGATTGAAATAGCTGTGGGTCGCAAGATTGATGACGGTCGGTGCGTCGGTGGTGGCCGTGAGATCGATCTCCAGCACCCCATCGCCGCTGATATGGTAGCGGCAACGGACATTCATGGTCCCGGGATAGCCTTCTTCGCCTGCCGGCGAGACCAGCTCCAAGGTTACGTGATCCGTGCCGTGATCGGCTATCTGCCAAACGCGATGACTAAAGCCCGTCCGGCCACCATGCAGATGCGTGCGGTCCTTTTCGTTCCGGGTCAGCTGATGCTCCCGCCCATCCAAGGTGAACCTGCCACCAGCGATGCGGTTGGCATAACGGCCGGCGACGCAGCCAAAATAGGGTGACGGGCCGAGATAGGGATCGATTGTCTTGAAACCGAGTACGCGGCCCTTCGGACCTTGTCCCGCATCAAAATCAAGCGTGCGGATGATGCAGCCGCGGGTCAGAATGCCGAGTGACAATCCGCCACCGGCGAGCCGGATTTCGCGGACTGCGGTTCCGTCGGAAAGCGCCCCAAATGCGGTGATGCTCATCAGTGGGCATTCCGGAAGGCGTCGGCCAGTGCCTTGGCACGTGCTGCCATCTCAGAGATCGTCATGCCCGGCTTGTAGACCGAGGTGCCGATGCCAAAGCCATTGGCGCCGGCCTTCAGATAGGCGGCAATATTGTCGGGCGCGACGCCCCCAACCGGCAACAACAGGGTTTCGGGCGGCAGAACGGCGCGCCAGGCCTTGACGGCCGGTGGTGGCAGCAGCTCGCCTGGGAACATCTTCAACGCATCGGCGCCGGCGTCGAGGGCTGCGAAGGCCTCGGTCGGTGTCGCGACACCGGGTGCCGTGATCATGCCCTTGGCCGAGGCCGCGCGGATGACGTCCGGGTTGCAGTTGGGCGCCACCATCAATTTGGCCCCCGAGGCGGCGATCGCCCCCACCTGATCGACGGTGAGCACTGTGCCAGCACCGATTAGCAAGCGGTCGCCCAAATGGTCTTTGGCGCGCTTCACCATGCGGCGCAGGGTTTCCAGCGCGTCGGGAGAATTCAACGGCACCTCGACCACGCGCCAGCCGGCGGCGTCCAATGTATCGACAGCGCCTTCGGCATCTACCGGCGTGATGCCGCGCAGAATGGCGATGAGCGGCAAATCGCGCAGCCAGGGGCGCAGGTCGGTCATGGAAAGCTCTCCTGCCGCATCAGGCGGCGGTTTTGGCAACGAGCCCGGCCTCGCGGGCGATATTGAACAGGGCCGGCGGCAGGATGTCATCACTCTCCAGCCGGTCAAGCGTGATCTTGAAGTAGGCGGCCGCCCTTGCATAGGTCTCCAGCAGCTTCGCTGAGCCTATCGCGGTGACATGGCGGGCCGGGGTCCAGCGCAGGGCGTCGCGCATCTCGGTGCCGACCACCAGGCCTGAGAGGTAGCTCGGTGCCGTGGCCGGCTGCAGTTTCGAAAACAGCGAGAGGCTGCGCACGCCGAACAGCAGATGGGTGATGCTGGGCGCATCCGCGGCCCCCGCACGTGCCACGCCGCGGTCGAAGGCGTCGGCGTCGAATGTCTCCGGCGCATCCTTCGGCGGCATGACCTGAGCGAGGCTGCCCCCATTGCGCAGATGACCGAACAGCTCGCCGGTCATATAGGTGCGGAAGTCGATGAGGATGCCGTTCTCAAGCACAGCCCATTTGGCGTGGGTGCCGGGCAGCAGGAAGACACCGTCGCGCTGCCGCCTGACGAGCAATGCCCCCAGCATCTGGCATTCCTCGCCGCGCATCACATCGGCGCTGTCGTCGCTGACGCGGGCAACACCGGGTACGATGCGGGTCGCAATGCCGTCGAAATCCTCAATCATGGTAAGGCGCGTGCCGAGCTGTGTCAGATCGACCGGGGTCTCGAGATAGGCCGCTTCCTTCCAGCCAAGACGGCTACCGATCATGCCGGCCATGATCACCGGCGGACGCCCAGCCAGCCAATCGCCGGCAAAGCGGCGCAAAGAGCCGGCAAAGTCGCGGTCCGTGATCGCAATCAAGCCCTGATCATCGCTGCGTGCAGCGATCACTCCGCCATCATGGTCCAGCACCCAGGCGCGCCGATTGCTGGTGCCCCAATCCACCGCGATGCAGGCGATACGTCCGGGTGCTCCGTCCTGCATCGTGTTCTGGGGCATGGCGTCAGAGCGTGCCAACGCCGCCCAGCAGGAAATCGTCATTGGCCTTGGCACCGAGCGGGTTGCGCAAGGCGGCGCCGAAGGCCGGGGCCTCGATCTCGAACACGTCGCCAGGCTGAGTCTGGATGCCGTCGCCGACACTCAAGGTCGCTGTGCCGAAGAAATGGATGTGGAGATCGCCCGGCCGGCGGAACTGGCGGTATTTGAAATGATGATATTCGAGGTTGCTGAGCGTATGCGACATGTTGCGCTCGCCGCTGACGAAGGCCTTCTTCCACAGCAGGCTGCCATTGCGCCAGATACGGCTTTCGCCCTCGACGCTCTCCGGCAAATCGCCCACCAGCAGCTCGGGTCCGATGGCGCAGGCGCGCAGCTTCGAATGGGCGAGGTAGAGATAGTTCTGCCGTTCCATCACATGGTCGGAATATTCATTGCCGATCGCATAGCCAAGTCGCCAGGGCTGGCCGTCGGGGGCGACCAGATAGATGCCGGCCACTTCCGGCTCTTCGCCGCCGTCAAGCGCAAAGGCGGGCAGATCAAGTGCCGCACCGGGGCGCACTACGGACGAGCCATCGCCTTTGTAGAACCATTCCGGCTGCACGCCGGGTTGGCTGTCTTTCGGCTTGCCGCCCTCAAGACCCATTTTGAACATCTTCATGGAATCGGTCAGCGTTTCGATATCGCCGGCGACTTTCTGGTGCATCTTGTCGCGTGTGTCGGCGGATCCGAGATGAGTGAGGCCGGTGCCGGTGACAAGGCAATGCGCCGGATCCGGATGATCGATCGGCGTCAGCACGCTGTCACTGGCCAACAAGGCAGCGTAATCCAGCGCTTCGCCATCGCCGCGGGCGGTGATGTCCTTGGCAAGGCTCTTGATATTGCCGACCAGGGCCGATTGCGCGATGTCGATGACACTGGCGGCACCCGGCACGGTGATCGCCTTGCCGTTCTCGACGCGCGCAACGCCGCGTTGGCCGTTCTTGGTAAACTGGATAAGACGCATGAACCGGATCCTCAGGATTTCTTTTTGTAATAGACATCGATGCAAACGGCAGCGAGCAAAACCAGGCCTTTGATCACCTGCTGCAGATCGATGCCGATGCCGAGGATCGACATGCCGTTGTTCATGACGCCCATGATGAAGGCACCGATGACGGCGCCGATCACCTTGCCGACGCCGCCCGAAGCCGAGGCGCCGCCGATAAACACCGCGGCGATGACGTCGAGTTCGAAGCCAAGGCCGGCCTTCGGCGTCGCCGTATTGAGGCGGGCGGCGAAGATGAGGCCGGCGAGACCGGCGAGCAGACCCATATTCATAAAGGTGTAAAACGTCAGCCGCTCGGTCCGGATACCGGAAAGACGCGCCGCTTTCTCATTTCCGCCCAGCGCATAGATGCGCCGGCCGATGGTCGTGCTGGAGGTGATGAAGGCGTAAAGCGTGATCAGCGCGAACATGACGATGAGCACGTTCGGCAGGCCGCGATAGCTGGCCAACAGATAGGAGAACAGGATGAAGCCAGCGGCGATCAGCAGATTGCGGCCGATGAAGAAGGGGAACGGCTCTTCCGCCGTGCTGTGCTTCTGCTGGTTCTGCCGGTCCTTGAAATTGAAGTAGATGACCAATGCCGTCACCACCAGGCCGATCAACAACGAGACAGTCTGCAGCGTGACGGTCGCAGCACCAACGGTGAAGATGATGGCGGGTAGCGGGTTGGCCAAAAAGCCTGAGCTCAGCATCTGGAAGTCTTGCGGGAACGGCCCTACCGACTGGCCATGCAAAATGTAGAGTGCCAGACCCTTGAAGACCAGCATGCCAGCCAGGGTCACGATGAAGGCCGGTATCTTGAAATAGGCGATGAAATAGCCTTGCCCGGCGCCAATGGCGGCACCCAAGGCGAGGCAGATGATCGTCGCTGGGATAAAATGGATATGGTACTGCACCATCATCACCGCAGCGACGGCGCCTACGAAACCCACCACCGATCCTACCGAGAGATCGATATGGCCGGCGACGATGATCAGCAGCATGCCCAGCGCCATGATGACGATGTAGCTGTTCTGCAGAATAAGATTGGTGAGGTTGAGTGGCTTGAACAGCGTGCCGCCGGTCATGATCTGGAAGAACACCATGATCACGATCAAGGACAGCAGCATGCCGTATTCACGGATGTTGCTCTTGATGAAACGCGAGACGCTGCTGTGGCTGCCGTGGTCTTCGATGGCTGCGGTCTGTTGTGTCATCTCAATCTTCCCATGACTTCATAATTGCACGCATGATCTTTTCCTGTGACGCTTCCTTGGCCGGCATCTCGCCGACGAAGCGGCCTTCATTCATGACGTAGATCCGGTCGGAGATGCCGAGTAGTTCCGGCATCTCCGAGGAGATGACGATGACGCCTTTGCCGGATTCCGCCAAGGCGTTGATGATCGTGTAGATTTCATATTTGGCGCCGACATCGATGCCCCGCGTCGGTTCGTCGAGAATGAGGATCTCTGGCCCGGTGAACAGCCATTTGCTGAGCACGACTTTCTGCTGATTGCCGCCAGAGAGGTTGACCGTCTGCTGGAACACGCTGGAACAGCGGATATTGAGATCCTTGCGAAACTTGCTGGCAACCGCCAGCTCGCGCCCATCGTCGATCACGGAATTCTTGGAAACGCCCGGCAGATTGGCCAGCGTCACATTGTGTTTGATGTCGTCGATCAGAACCAGGCCGTAATTCTTGCGGTCCTCGGTGACATAGGCGATGCCGTTGGCCATCGCTTTCTGGATCGTGCTGACGTCGACGGATTTGCCGTGCATCAGCACTTCGCCGCTGATGTTCTGGCCATAAGAGCGGCCAAAGATGCTCATGGCAAGCTCGGTGCGCCCGGCACCCATCAGGCCGGCAATGCCGACCACTTCGCCGCGGCGGACATGAAGATCGACACCGCGGATCTTTTCCTTGTCCGCATGAATGGCATCGAAGACATGCCAGTTCTTCACCTCGAAGATCGGCTCGCCGACATTGGGTGTCCGCTTCGGGTAACGGTCGGTCAGTTCTCGGCCGACCATGTTCTGGATGATCCGGTCTTCGCTGATCTGCTCCTTCTGGCAATCGAGCGTATCGACCGTGGCCCCGTCGCGCAGGATCGTGATCGAATCCGCAACCTTCAGGATCTCGTTGAGCTTATGTGAAATGAGGATCGAGGAAATACCCTGAGCACGGAATTCCTTGAGGAGCGCCAGGAGTGCGTCGCTGTCGCTTTCGTTGAGGCTGGCGGTCGGCTCATCGAGGATCAGCAGTTTTACTTCCTTCGAGAGCGCCTTGGCAATTTCCACCAGCTGCTGCTTGCCAACACCGAGATTGGTGATGAGCGCGCTGGGCGATTCCTTGAGGCCGACCTTAGCCAGCAGCGCCTTGGTGCGCGCGAAGGATTCGGCCCAATTGATGACGCCGTTCTTGGCCGGCTCATTGCCGAGGAAGATGTTCTCGGCGATCGAGAGCAACGGGACCAGGGCCAGTTCCTGGTGAATGATGATGATGCCGAGCTTTTCGCTGTCGGAAATGTCGCGGAAGCGGCGCTCTTCGCCTTTATAGTGGATCTCGCCGGTATAGGTGCCGTGCGGATAGACGCCGGAGAGCACCTTCATTAGCGTCGATTTGCCGGCGCCGTTTTCGCCGACGATGGCGTGGATTTCTCCCTCGCGCACCGACAGGTTGACGTTGTCGAGCGCGTTTACCCCTGGAAAGGTCTTGGTAATCCCCCGCATTTCCAGAATGGGCATCGCCAGAATGGTATCCATGACCCGTCCTCGAGCTTGCCCCGGAAAGACCTATAGATTGCAGGAAAGTGGCAATCCGGGGAAATAAAAAAAGCCGGCCCAAAACCGCTGGTCGGCCCCGTTAAACCTGATCTGGTTGAACCTGAAGTGCCAAACCTGAGCCAAAAGCCGAAATATGGAAGGAGCCCCGCGCGGTCAGGCGCGGGGCTCCCCCGAAGTCGGGCCTAATTACTGGGCCACTTGGTCCTTGGTGTAGTAGCCGCTGCCAATCAGGATGTTCTCCCAATTGGTGGCGTCTACCGCAACCGGCTTCAGCAGATAGGCCGGCACGACCTTGACACCGTTGTTGTAGGTCTTGGTGTCGTTGACTTCCGGCTCTTTGCCGCTCGCCATGGCGTCAACCATGTCGGCCGTCACTTTGGCCAGTTCGCGGGTGTCTTTGAAGATGGTCGAATACTGTTCGCCGGCGAGGATCGACTTCACCGAGGGAACTTCCGCATCCTGACCAGAGACATACGGCATCTTCATGTCGCCGCTGCCATAGCCCACACCCTTGAGCGACGACAGGATACCGATGGAAAGACCGTCATAGGGCGACAGGACTGCATCGACACGCTTGTCGGTGTAATAGGCGCTCAAGAGGTTGTCCATGCGGGCCTGGGCCACGGCGCCGTCCCAGCGCAGGGTACCGACCTTGTCCATGCCCAGCTGGCCGCTCTGCACCACCAGCTTGCCGCTGTCGATGTAGGGCTGGAAAACCGACATGGCGCCGTCATAGAAGAAGAAGGCGTTGTTGTCGTCGGGCGAACCGCCGAACAGCTCGATGTTGAACGGACCCTTGCCGTCCTTCAGGCCCAAGGCCGTTTCAATCGTGCCGGCCTGGAGAACGCCGACCTGGAAGTTGTCGAAGGTGGCGTAGTAGTCGACATTGGCGGAATCACGGATCAAACGGTCATAAGCGATGACCTTGATGCCCGCATCGTGGGCCTGCTGCAGCACGGCCGACAGCGTGGTCCCGTCGATCGCGGCGATCACCAGCACCTTGACGCCCTTGGTAACCATGTTCTCGATCTGGGCGAGCTGGTTGGGGATATCGTCATCGGCGTATTGCAGATCGGTGCTGTAGCCCTTTTCGGTGAACACCTTCACCATGTTGTCGCCATCGGCGATCCAGCGGGCGGATGATTTGGTGGGCATGGAAATGCCGATCAGGCCCTTGTCTTCCGCCATCGCTGTCGAAGTGAGGGCAAACAGGCCCAGCACCGCTGCAGCGAAAAATGTCTTGAGTGATTTCACGTTATTCCTCCCACTTGGTTGTTGGTCGAACTCATCGTCTTTTCTGCACGAACACCACCAGTGCGTCCCAGTTGGTGCGTTTCCTCAAGTCTTCCGACCATCATGCGACTGCGGCACCCGAGAACCCGATCTTAGCGCCGGGCCAGGGTACTGCCGCCACACAATACAGTGATCTTCCAGGGAAGGAACGTGCTGACGGCTGGATCGGGTGGCGTGCCGGCCCGGTCGGGGCCTTGCATCTTGCGAACCCCCATCTTGCCGACCCAAGGGGCGCGCCGCCTGCCAGCGTCATCTCGTCTGCTCCTCCCAGAGGATATGTGCATCCGATATCTTTTGGTCCCGATATCTTTTGAGCGATGCGGTAGCATTCTTGAATTTCGGCTTTTATCATACAAAATAATCGACGGCAACGCTCGTTTGTATGATAAATAGCCGGTAGGCCATTGTGGTCGTAATTGTGTCTGTGTATGACAGGTGCGGTAACGGGACGAAATAATTGTCGATGGACTCGCACACGCTGAGAAGGTGCGATCTATAAGGGTTTCTTCGCTGGTCGCAGGAACTCAAAAAATTCTGGGAGAAGGCGGCTAAATTAATGAAACCGAAAAAGGCGCCCGCCGCGCCGCTGCAACCGGTGCGCGGTTCCTTGCACCGCAGCGTGGCGCAGGATATCGGGGCGCGCATCCTCAACGGGGAATTTGCGCCGGGCACATTGCTGCCCAATGAGGCCGAATGGTGCGCCTCCTTCGGGGTCAGCCGGACGGCGGTGCGCGAGGCCATCAAGATGCTGATGGCCAAGGGCCTCATCCTGTCGCGTCCGAAAATCGGGTCGCGCGTGCAGCCGCGGGCCCAATGGAACCTGCTCGACCGTGATGTCCTGGCTTGGTATTGCGCTGCAGCAAATCCCATCCACTTCCTCATTCAGATGCAGCAGGTGCGCGAGATCCTGGAACCCGAGACGGCGGCGCTTGCCGCTGCCCACCGCACCGACGAACAGATGGCGGAAATCGAGGGCGCTTTCGCGGCCATGGCTGAGGCAAAAACCCTCATCGCCTGGAACAATGCCGATGTGCTGTTCCACCAGGCGATCCTGCTCGCCGCCGGCAATGAATTGCTGGTACCACTGGGTCTGGTGATTGAATCGGCGCTCGGCAATATGTTCAACTACACGGCCAGCCATCGCGGTGATATCGGCCGCACATTGCCAGGGCATGAACGTATTCTATTGGCCATCCGCGGGCGCAAGCCCAATGCCGCGCGGCTGGCGGTTCGTCATTTGTTGCGCGACACCGGGCGGGTCGTGGAGCAGGTTACCAATTCCGCCCAGAAACGTGGCCGTGTCGCCAGGGCCTAATCCACGTCTACCCACGACAATCTCTTTCAAGGTGCTTTTATGGATCTTTCGTCATTCGGTCGCTATCCCTCGCTCAAGGACAAGGTGATCTTCGTTACCGGCGGTGGCAGCGGCATCGGCGCCGCGATCGTCGAATCCTTCGTCGATCAGGGAGCCAAGGTCGCCTTCGTCGACGTCAATGTGGAAAGCAGCAACAAGCTGATCGATAATTTGCAGGCGCAATACGGTCGCAAGCCGCTGTTCATCAAATGTGATCTCACCGATACCAATGCCCTGCGGCAGACGGTCAAGGATATTGCGGCACAGCTCGGCGATATCGACGTGCTGGTCAATAACGCCGCGCACGACCAGCGCCACAAATGGGAGGACGTTACGCCGGAATACTGGGACGAACGTACCGCCATCAACATCAAGCAATACTTCTTCTGCATGCAGGCGGTGCTGCCGGGTATGATCAAGAAGAAGGCTGGTTCCATCATCAATACCGGCTCGATGAGCTGGAAGGCCAAACAAGGCGGCATGCCGGCCTACACCACATCGAAGGCGGCAACCCACGGTCTGACGCGCGGCATGGCGCGGGATGTCGGCAAGGACAATATTCGCGTCAATACGGTGGTGCCCGGCTGGGTCATGACTGAGCGGCAGCTGAGCCTGTGGGTCGATGCCGAAAGCGAGAAGGAGATTGAGCGTCAGCAAGTTCTGGCCGGCCGCGTCATGCCGGTGGATCTCGCGCGCATGGTGCTGTTCCTCGCCTCCGACGATTCCAAGATGTGCTCGGCGCAAGAGTTCACCGTCGATGGCGGCTGGGTCTGATCAGCCTGCTGGATAGTTGATCGCAATCACTTCCAGGGATTCCGGGCCGGTCGGCGTACGCAGGATGACTGTGTCGCCGACCCCCGCCTTCAACAGCGCGCGGGCGATGGGCGAGATCCAGCTGACATGGTTCTTTTCGCTGTCGATCTCGTCGATGCCGACGATCGTGACAGTGACCTCGCTGTCATCTTCGCCATCCTTGTCAATCCGGGCGTAGGTAACAGTGGCGCCAAAATAGACGCGGTCGCGCCTGGTCTGTTGCGTGGGATCGACCGCTTCTGCGGCGGCGATGCGCTTGTCCAGAAACCGGAGGCGCCGGTCGATTTCTCTGAGGCGCCGCTTGCCATAGATGTAGTCGCCATTCTCCGACCGGTCGCCATTGCCGGCGGCCCATTCGACCACGCGCACCACTTCCGGCCGGTCGACGCGCCAGAGCTGGCGCCGCTCCGCCTGCAGGCGTGCGAGGCCAGCAGGGGTGATGTAATTCTTGGCGCCGGCCGGGACCGCCTGTTGCTCGTCTTCATCCGCATCATCGGCACTGAAGACCAGATCGTTTGCATTCATCGCAAAGTTCCATTATCACGCGCAAAACGAGCGATTTTCGCCCAATATTTCGTGATTATGTTGCAATTTGGCGCCATTGGCCCCATATAACTCTCACTAAACTAGATTTCGGCTCGCTCCGATTACCGCTCTCACGAGAGCTTTACCCGGTTTCATCCGTTCTCCCGTTCAGGACCGCCGTGCGCTTCGCCCGGCGGCAATGTTTCTTTCTAAAGGTATTCTATGTCCATCGGAAAAGTTAAGTGGTTCAACGCCCAAAAGGGCTTCGGTTTCATCCAGCCGGAAGACGGCAGCAACGATGTGTTTGTGCACATTTCTGCGGTCGAGCGCGCTGGCATCGGTTCGTTGAACGAGGGCCAGAGCCTCAGCTTCGACGTCGAACAGGATCGCGGCAAGAGCTCTGCCTGCAATCTGAAGCTGGCCTAAAGGGTAACGCAGGGCGGCTGATGCCGCCCTGTTAACTCTGTCTACCCTCGTGCTGAACTGATCAAGGATTGCAATGATGCTGAAACCGGTCTCGAAGCAAGCCGAAGAATCGCAGCGCAAAGCCAAAGAACTGTTCGACAAGAACCGTCAGCGCGAGCTTGATTTGATCAAGGAACGCGCCAAGGCCGACGCCGTCGTTGCCGAAAAAACCTCCCGCCTCAAGGCCTTGCGCCTCGCCAAGGAAGCTGCCGAACGTGCCGAGCTCGCCGCAGCCCCGCCGGTCAAGAAGGCCCGCGCCCGGGCGAAAGTGGCAGACTAGCCTGCCTGCGTCCTCCGGTCCAACCGGTCCGACTGCCTCTCTTCAGGCCGACCTCTTCTCTCAAGACGATTTGTTGCCATAAGCGCGCCGCCCGACAGGCTGCAGCCATATCCGGTGCATGCCTCGAAGTTCTTCGCACCGCTCACTTTCTCAGCCGCCGCGCTCTGGGAATACCTAATAGGTGTATGCCCTAAAAATAGGCGGTGACAGATCGCGCGCCAGAGCCCGATGCAGTCAAAGATATAGGAATTATATACTATACTCTGCGCTTAGTTTCCTGCTGGGGCGTGTGGCGAGCCCTCATAAAAGCAATAAAAACTTACACTATGTCGCGTTGATTAACCCCGTCGACCCGCCTCTATTTCCCTCTAAATAATTAACAGCACTGTGATTATTCCCTGTTTTGAGGAAAATAGTAAAAAGCTCACACTATTTGATCAAAAACCAAGAAAAACTTGCCGAGACTCCATTCTAAGTTGGCCCCACTATCCGGCAGCATTTGGGTGAGAGCGTGCAATCCTGACAAGCCCGCAATAGGCGCAAATACGGCACGCAACAGATTTGGCCGATACCGGCCGTCTGGTCATTCTTGGGGGAGCGTTCCATGGCCACCGACACCACCAACGTCCAGTCTGAGACCGCCAACGCCGGCTCCGTCGTCCATGAGGGCGACGTCGAGCAGGTAAATGTGACGCAGTCGGGCAATGCCCCCACACCGATCCAGGTGCCGCAGGGCGCCAATGTGGTCCGGGTCCAGGTAACACCTGGTGAAACCGTCGAATTGCCATTCCCGACCGATGGCCTGGTGGCCCGTCTTGGCGACAATGGCAACCTCGCGGTGAAGGTCGGTGACGTGACCGTCATCCTCCTCGGCTATGCCGAAGCAACCGGTCAGGGCGAAATCACCATTATCGGCAATGACGCGAGGCCCGTCGACGTGGCCGCAGTCCTTGCTTCGACCGATCCCAATCTCGACATCCAGACGGCAGCCGGTCCCGGCGCCGGTGATCAGGGGGCGGGTGTCGACAATAATGGCGGCGTGTTCAGCCCGTTTGATCCCAATGCCGGCATCGGTGGCTTGAACGCCGTCGGCGGCCTCCAGGCGACCAACCTCAATTATGTCGAAATCCTGCGCGAATTCCCCGAGCTGATCGAGAATGACGAGATCGACACCTCGCCGGTGGTCATCAGCATCACGAAGCCGAACGCGGTTAACGAGGACGATCTGACGGGTGGCCGTGGCAATGACCAGGCGGCCAAGGAGATCGAGGATTTCCCGTCGCATGTGCTTGATGGGCTGAACGATGTGCCCGGTAT
>NZ_JBFUDM010000003.1:0-695000 GCF_056404715.1 Dongia sp. P2_B8
AGGCACCGAAATGGTGAGGTGATGCCCGGCGACAACATCGCGATGGTGGTCAACCTGATCGCCCCGATCGCCATGGATGAAGGTCTGCGCTTCGCCATCCGCGAAGGCGGTCGCACCGTCGGCGCCGGCGTCGTCGCCAAGATCGTCGAGTAAGGGCTGCAAGGCCGAAGGATCCAGAAGATGGAAAGCCAGAATATCCGCATCCGCCTGAAGGCGTTCGATCATCGTGTGCTCGATCAGTCGACCAACGAGATCGTCAGCACGGCGAAGCGCACCGGCGCACAGGTTCGTGGGCCGATCCCGCTGCCGACGCGCATCGAACGCTTCACCGTTAACCGTTCGCCGCACGTCGATAAGAAGAGCCGCGAACAGTTCGAGATCCGCACACACAAGCGGCTCCTGGACATCGTTGATCCGACCCCGCAGACGGTGGACGCGCTGATGAAGCTCGACCTCGCCGCCGGCGTGGATGTCGAGATCAAGTTGAAGAATTAAGAGGAGGGGCACCTATGCGAACCGGCCTCATCGCCCAGAAGCTGGGCATGACCCGCGTCTTCGCCGAAGATGGCGCGCACGTGCCCGTGACCTTGTTGAAGGTCGCTGGTTGTCAAGTCATCGCGGTTCGGACCGAAGAGCAGAACGGCTATAACGCCGTGCAGCTCGGTCTCGACAAAGCGAAAGTGAAGAACGTCTCGAAGGCCCAGCGTGGCCATTTCGCCAAGGCGAAGGTCGAGCCGAAGAAGAAGATCGCGGAATTCCGCGTCGACAAGGATGCGCTGCTCGAAGTCGGCGCCGAACTGTCGGCTGATCATTTCGTGACCGGCCAGTTCGTCGATGTCACCGGCACCACCATCGGCAAGGGTTTTGCCGGCGGCATGAAGCGCTGGAACTTCGGCGGTCTGCGTGCGACCCACGGCGTCTCGGTCTCGCACCGTAGCCTCGGTTCGACCGGTCAGCGTCAGGATCCGGGCCGTACCTTCAAAGGCAAGAAGATGGCCGGCCACCTGGGTGACGAGCGTGTCACCACGCAGAATCTGAAGGTCGTCGGTACTGATCCGGCGCTCGGCATCGTCATGGTGAAGGGCAATGTTCCGGGCCACGAGGGCTCCTATGTCCTTATCAAAGACGCCGTGAAGCGCACTTTGCCGAAGGATGCGCCGTTCCCGGCCGCCCTCAAGGCAAAAGCCGAAGCGGCTGAGTGAGCGAGGAAATCATGAAGCTCAAGGTCATCGACATCAACAACAAGCCGCAAGGCGAGATCGAGTTGGACGACGCCACGTTCAACGACATCTTTGCTCGCCCTGTGCGCAAGGACATCCTCGCCCGCGTGGTCAATTGGCAGCTCGCCAAGCGCCGCTCCGGCAATCACAAGACCAAGGAAATCGGCGACATTTCCGGTACCACCAAGAAGCCCTATGCCCAGAAGGGCACGGGTCGCGCCCGTCAGGGTTCGCTGCGCTCGCCGCAGTTCCGCGGTGGTGCGACGATTTTCGGCCCGGTCGTGCGCAGCCATGAGCATGATCTGCCGAAGAAGTTCCGGGCTTTGGGCCTGAAGACGGCGCTTTCTTCCAAGGTCAAGGAAGGCAAGCTCATCGTCCTCGACGGCGTCGGCACCGACGCCAAGACCAAGGACGTGGTCAAGAAGTTCGAAGCCCTGGGCTGGAAGTCGGTTCTTCTCATCGAAGGCCCGGCGGTCACCGAAGGTTTCGCCCGCGCCGCGCGCAACATTCCCAATGTGGATGTGCTGCCGCAGCAGGGTGCCAACGTTTACGACATCCTGCGCCGCGACACCTTGGTTCTGACCAAGGACGCTGTGCAACATCTGGTGGAGCGCTTGAAATGAGCCGCGCACGGAAGATGGTTACACCGAAGGTGAAGCTCTCCGAAGCAGCGATGCTAGAGATGATTCGCCGTCCCCATGTGACTGAAAAGTCGACTATGGGTTCGGAACATAATCAGGTCACCTTCAAGGTGCCGCTCGATGCCAGCAAGCCGGAGATCAAGGCTGCAGTCGAAGGCGTCTTCAAGGTGAAGGTCGATGCCGTCAACACGATCCGTGTCGAAGGCAAGACCAAGCTGTGGCGCGGCCGTTCGGGCAAGCGTCCGGATTTCAAGAAAGCGATCGTGACCCTCGCCGAGGGCCACAAGATCGACGTGACGACGGGGATCTAAGCCATGGCTTTGAAGACATTCAAGCCGACTTCCGCGGGTCGCCGCCAGCTGGTCCTCGTGGACCGCAGCGAACTGCACAAGGGCGATCCGGTCAAAGCTTTGACCGAGGGCCTGAAGAAGTCCGGTGGACGCAACAATCGCGGTCGCATCACGGCCTTCCGCACCGGTGGTGGCCATAAGCGCCGCTATCGCCTGATCGATTTCCAGCGTCGCAAGTTCGACGTGGTGGGAACGATCGAGCGTTTGGAATACGATCCGAACCGCACGGCCTTCATCGCGCTGGTGAAGTACAGCGACGGCGAGCTCGCCTACATTCTGGCGCCGCAGCGCCTGAAGGCTGGCGACCAGGTCGTCTCTGGCGATCGCGTCGACGTGAAGCCGGGCAATGCCATGCCGCTGCGCTCGATCCCGGTCGGCACCATCATCCACAATGTCGAGCTGAAGCCCGGCAAGGGCGGCCAGATGGCCCGTTCCGCTGGTACTTTCCTGCAGCTCGTGGGCCGCGACCAGGGCAATGCGCTGCTGCGTATGCCCTCTGGCGAAGTCCGCATGGTCAAAGCCGAATGCATGGCGACGATCGGTGCGGTCTCCAATCCGGACCAGCAGAACACCTCGATCGGCAAGGCCGGCCGCGCCCGTCACTTGGGCTACCGTCCGACCACGCGCGGTATCGTGATGAACCCGGTCGACCATCCGCACGGCGGTCGTACCAATGGTGGCCGCGCCTGGGTAACTCCCTGGGGCAAGCCGACCAAAGGCAAGAAGACCCGTCACAACAAGAAGACGGATGGCCAGATTCTGCGCCGCCGTCACGCAGCGAAGAAATAAGGAGGGCGACAGAAAATGGCTCGCTCCGTATGGAAAGGTCCGTTCATCGACGGCTATCTGCTGAAGAAGGCAGAGACGTCGCGTGCTTCGGGCCGCAACGAAGTGATCAAGACCTGGTCACGCCGTTCGACCATCCTGCCGCAGTTCGTCGGCCTCACCTTTGGCGTCTATAACGGCCAGAAGTTCCTGCCGGTTCTCGTCACCGAGAACATGATCGGCCACAAGTTCGGCGAGTTCTCGCCGAGCCGGACCTTCCACGGTCATGCCGCCGACAAGAAGGCGAAGAGGGCCTAACGATGAGCAAGCAGAAGAAAGCCCGCGTGCTCAAGGAAACCGAGGCGAAAGCCGTGGCCTCCGTCGTTCAGACGACGCCGCGTAAGTTGAACCTCGTCGCCCAGATGATCCGTGGCCTCGACGCCCAGCCGGCCCTGGCGGCCCTCACCTTCTCCAAGAAGCGTGCGGCCCAGGACGTGCGCAAGGTGCTGCAGGCGGCGATCGCCAACGCGGAAAACAACCATTCGCTCGACGTCGATCGCCTGTTCGTCGCCGAAGCCTATGTCGGCAACAGCTTCCGCCTGAAGCGTTTCCATGCCCGCGCCCGCGGTCGTGGCGTGAAGGTCGTGAAGCTCTGGAGCAACCTGACGGTCGTCGTGCGCGAGCGCGTCGAAGCCGAGGAGGCAAAGTAATGGGTCAGAAAGTCAACCCGATCGGGCTGCGCGTCGGTATCAACCGCACCTGGGATTCGCGCTGGTTCGCCGATAAGGACTATGCCCAGCTCCTCCATGAGGATCTGCGGCTGAAGAAGTACCTGACCGAGCGCCTCAACCAGGCCGGTGTCGCCCGTATCGTGATCGAACGTCCGGCCAAGAAGGCCCGTGTCACCATTCACACGGCGCGTCCGGGTGTGGTGATCGGCAAGAAGGGCGCCGACATCGAAAAGCTGCGCAGCGAACTCTCGAAGATGACGGGCTCGGAAGTGAGCCTCAACATCATCGAAATCCGCAAGCCGGAAATTGACGCCAAGCTGATCGCCGATAACATCGCGCAGCAGCTCGAGCGCCGTGTTGCCTTCCGCCGCGCCATGAAGCGTGCGGTGCAGTCGGCGATGCGTTTGGGTGCCTTGGGCATCCGGATCAACTGCTCGGGCCGTTTGGGTGGCGCGGAAATCGCGCGTCTGGAATGGTATCGCGAAGGTCGCGTGCCGCTGCACACGCTCCGCGCCGAGATCGATTTCGGTGAAGGTACGGCGAAGACCACCTATGGCACCTGCGGTGTCAAGGTTTGGGTCTTCAAGGGCGAGATCATGGGCCACGACCCGATGGCCATGGACAAGCGGTCCATGGAACATCAGGCGCCGGCGCGCTAAGGCTTTGGCCTTGGTTGAGCGATAGGGAATAGGACGATGCTTTCTCCTAAACGTACAAAGTTCCGTAAGGCCCATAAGGGTCGGATCAAGGGCGATGCCAAGGGTGGCTACACGCTCGATTTCGGCGCCTTCGGCATGAAGGCGATGGAACCGGGCCGTATCACGGCGCGGCAGATCGAAGCGGCCCGCCGCGCCATCACGCGTCACATGAAGCGCGTCGGCAAGGTGTGGATCCGGGTGTTCCCGGATGTGCCGGTCAGCCGCAAGCCTGCCGAAGTCCGCATGGGCTCGGGCAAGGGTACGCCGGAATTCTGGATGTGCCGTGTGAAGCCGGGTCGCATCATGTTCGAGATCGACGGCGTTCAGCGCCAACTCGCGGAAGAGGCGTTTACCCTCGCCGCTGCCAAATTGCCGATCAAGACGCGCCTCGTGGGCCGTCTCGGCGAAGAATAAGAAACGAGGAACCCGATCATGAAGGCGAAAGACGTTAGCCTGAAGACCGAGGACCAGCTCAAGGCTGACCTCGTTACCTTGAAGAAAGAGGCCTTCAACCTGCGCTTCCAGCGCGCGTCGGGGCAGCTTGAAAACACCGCGCGCGTGCGCGTCGTTCGGCGTGACATCGCCCGCATTGAGACTTCGCTGCGCCAGAAGGTGCAGTCGAAGGCCTCGGCCTAAGCGGGAAGTAGGAGAGAGAGAATGCCCAAGCGCGTTCTGCAAGGCACCGTGGTCAGTGACAAGACCGACAAGACCATCACAGTATTGGTCGAGCGTCGCGTCATGCACCCGGTCTATAAGAAGATCATCCGTCGTTCGAAGCGCTATGCTGCGCACGACGCTGAGAACAAGTGCAAGGTTGGCGACGTGGTGTTCATCCGCGAATGCCGTCCCTTGTCGAAGACCAAGCATTGGGAAGTGGTCGACGCTGCCACCGCCCAGGCTTAACTGTTAACTAGCGTAATTGTAACGAGAGGATCTGAACCATGATCCAGATGCAGACGAACCTGGATGTCGCCGACAACTCAGGCGCGCGCAGGGTGCAGTGCATCAAGGTGCTGGGTGGCTCACACCGCCGCACAGCCGAAGTCGGCGACGTTATCGTCGTGTCGATTAAGGAAGCCATTCCGCGCGGCAAGGTGAAGAAGGGCGATGTCCATCGCGCCGTCATCGTGCGCACCGCCAAGGAAATTCGCCGCGCCGATGGCAGCGCCATTCGCTTCGACCGCAACGCTGCGGTGTTGATCAACAAGCAGGGTGAGCCTATCGGCACCCGCATCTTCGGCCCGGTGACTCGCGAGCTCCGTGGCAAGAAGTTCATGAAGATCATCTCGCTCGCTCCCGAAGTGTTGTGAGCGAAGAGGCAAGGTGCTGAAAATGGCAACAAAGCTTAAAGTGAAAAAGGGCGACAAGGTGGTTGTGATCACCGGTCGCGACAAGGGCAAGACCGGCGAGATCATCGAGGTCCAGCCCGCTGCAAACCGCGTCAAGGTGCGCGGCGTCAACATGGCAAAGCATCACCAGAAGCAGTCCATGCAGACGCCGGGTGGGATCATTGAGAAGGAGGCAACCATTCACGTCTCCAATATCGCCCACATCGACCCCAAGACGCAGAAGCCGACGCGTATCGGCTACCGGATCGAAGGCGACGCGAAGGTTCGCGTGGCTCGTCGTTCCGGCGAAAAGATTGATTGAGGGAGCGAGGACAGATGCGTACCCGCTTGCATGAGCATTTTGAAACCGTCGTTCGTCCGGCCCTGATGAAGGAGTTCTCGTACGAGAACGTCCACCAGTGCCCGAAGATCGAGAAGATCGTCATCAACATGGGTGTTGGCGAAGCCACGGCCGACAGCAAGAAGATCAACGTTGCGGTTGACGAGCTCACCGCCATCGCCGGCCAGAAGCCGGTGGTGACGAAGGCTCGCAAATCGATCGCGGTCTACAAGCTGCGCGAAGGCATGTCGATCGGCACCAAGGTCACCCTGCGCCGGGCCAAGATGTACGAATTCCTGGACCGCCTGATCACCATCGCCTTGCCGCGTGTCCGCGATTTCCGCGGCGTGAAGGGCGACAGCTTCGACGGCCGTGGCAACTATGCCCTGGGCCTCAAGGAGCAGCTGGTGTTCCCCGAGATCGACTACGACAAGGTCGATGCGGTGCGTGGTATGGACATCATTATCGTCACAACCGCCAAGACCGATGCTGAGGCCAAGGCGTTGCTGAAGGGCTTTCAAATGCCCTTCATCAATTAAGCCGGGCCGGAGGAAAAGACATGGCTAAGACTAGCTCCGTTCAGAAGAACAAGAAGCGCGAGAAGATGACGAAGCAGTTCGCTGCGCGTCGTGCGCGCCTGAAGGCGGTTGCCGATAACGAAGCGTTGCCGATGGAAGAGCGCTTTGCCGCGCGCCTGAAGCTCGCTGAACTGCCGCGCAACTCGTCGAAGGTCCGCATCCGCAATCGTTGCGAACTCACCGGCCGTCCGCGCGCCACCTATCGCAAATTTAAGCTGTCGCGCATTGCGTTGCGCGAGCTCGCTTCGACCGGCCAGATTCCTGGCATGGTCAAGTCGAGCTGGTAAGGAGCAAGAGATGAACGATCCCTTGGGAGATCTCCTGACGCGCATCCGCAACGGCCAGAAGGCCCGGATGTCGGCAGTGACCAGTCCTTCTTCACGTCTTCGCGCCAATGTGCTCGAAGTTCTGAAGCGTGAAGGTTATATCCGCAATTTCAGCGTCGATGGCACGAAGCCCGGCGGCGAGATCACGGTCGAGCTCAAGTATCACGAGGGTCAGCCCGTGATTCAGGAGATCGCCCGCGTGTCCAAACCCGGTCGTCGGGTGTACTCGAAGATCTCCGACCTGCCGCGCTACTATAACGGCCTCGGCATCTCCATCCTGTCGACGCCCCGTGGCGTCCTCTCGGACAGCGAAGCGCGTACCCAGAACGTGGGCGGCGAAGTGCTGTGCCGCGTGTTCTAAGCGAGGAGAACCGAAGTCATGTCTCGCGTTGGTAAAAATCCCGTCGCCCTGCCGCAAGGCGTCAGCGTCGATCTCGCCGGTGGCCTGGCCACGGTGAAGGGCAAGCTCGGCTCGTTGAAACTGCCGATCTCGTCCCATGTCGAAGTGAAAGTGGATGGCGACAAGGTGTGGGTGAAACCCATCACCGAAACGAAACAGGCTCGTATGAGCTGGGGCGCTACCCGCGCCAATCTCAAGAACATGGTCGAAGGCGTCTCCAAAGGCTTCACCAAGATTCTCGAGATCAACGGCACCGGTTACCGTGCTGCCGTCCAGGGCAAGAACCTGCAACTCAATCTCGGCTACAGCCACGACGTGAGCTATCCGATTCCGGAAGGCATCACGGTGAAATGCGATAAGCCGACGTCGATCTCGATTAGCGGGTTCGACAAGCAGACGGTTGGTCAAGTTGCTGCGGAGATTCGCAGCTATCGTGCGCCTGAGCCCTACAAGGGCAAGGGTATCAAGTACTCGACCGAGACCATCCTGCGTAAGGAAGGCAAGAAGAAGTAAGGGCTGGACATGTCGAAAACGAAAGAACTTTTCGAGCGCCGCAGGGCGCGCGTCCGGACCTCGCTCCGGAATAAGTCGATCGGGCGCCCGCGTTTGTCGGTGTTCCGTTCGAGCCTGCATATCTACGTTCAGATCATCGACGACGTTAACGGCAACACGCTTGCTGCCGCGTCGACGGTGGACAAGGAACTGAAGGGCAAGATCAAGACCGGTGCCAATATCGATGCCGCCAAGGCTGTGGGGAAACTCATTGCTGAACGCGCCGTCTCCAAGGGCATCAAAGAAGTGGTCTTTGATCGCGGCGGTTACATTTACCACGGTCGGGTCAAGGCCCTGGCCGACGCTGCCCGCGAAGCCGGGCTGGCGTTCTAAGGAAGGGACCTCAAGACTATGGCCAAACCAGCAAAGAGCGAGCGCCGTGACCGCGAGCGCCGTGATCGGGAGACCGAGGTCGAGCTCATCGAAAAGCTCGTCGGGATCAACCGCGTTGCAAAGGTGGTAAAGGGCGGTAAGCGCTTTGGTTTTGCTGCGATCGTTGTCGTCGGTGACGGCAAGGGCCGCGTCGGCCACGGCGCCGGCAAGGCACGTGAAGTGCCGGAAGCCATCCGCAAGGCCACTGAACATGCCAAGCGCGGCATGATCCGTGTGGCGCTCCGCGAAGGCCGCACATTGCATCATGATGTGACCGGCCATTACGGCGCCGGCCGCGTTGTGCTGCGCGCTGCCGATGCCGGTACCGGCATCATCGCCGGCGGTCCGGTTCGTGCGATCTTCGAAGCCCTGGGCGTCAATGACGTCGTGGCGAAGTCGGTCGGCACGTCCAACCCGCACAACATGATCCGCGCCGCTTTCGACGCGCTCAATCATTGCTCCTCGCCCCGTTCCGTGGCTGCTCGCCGCGGCAAGAAGGTGAGCGACGTGATTGGCCGCAAGGATGCCGCCGCCGAAGCGCGCGAATAAGCGCGTCGGGCAAGGGAGTTTAGAACATGGCTGGCAAAGTCAAAATCACGCAGACCGGTAGCAGCATCGGCCGCCGCGCCGATCAGCAGGATACGCTGAAGGCCCTCGGTCTTAACAAGATCAACCGCTCGCGTGAAGTCGACGATACGCCGTCGATCCGCGGCATGATCGCCAAGGTTCAGCATCTGCTGCTGATCGAGCCGGTGAAGTAAGGAACAGTTCCATGAAGCTGCATGAGCTTTCAGACAATCCGGGTGCCCGCAAGAAGCGCATCCGTGTCGGCCGCGGTATCGGTTCGACCAAAGGCAAGACCTCGGGCAAGGGTGGCAAGGGCCAGACCGCGCGTTCGGGCGTCTCGATCAATGGCTTCGAAGGCGGTCAGATGCCGCTCTATCGGCGCTTGCCGAAGCGTGGCTTTAACAACATTTTCCGTCTCGACTTCGCGGTCGTGAACCTTGGCGCATTGCAGGATGCAATCGATGCCAAGCGTCTTGACGCCACGAAGCCGGTCAACGGCAAGGTACTGAAGGCCGCCGGTCTCATCGGCCGGGTCCGCGACGGTGTCCGTCTGCTGGCCAAGGGCGAACTCAAGACCAAGCTCAACATCACGGTCGTCGGTGCCTCCAAGGCAGCCATCGAAGCGGTGGAGAAGGCAGGCGGTACGGTGGTCGTAAAGGCCCCCAAGAAGCCCAAGGTCGAAGGCGCCGCGGCGTAAGTTACGGCGGCTCAAAAATAATCAGGCCCCCGATGCAATGCGGGGGCCTGATCACTAAATAGCGTTAACACCGCACCAACGCGATAGCGTTAATGTTGCACCGACGCGCCGAAGGGTAACTGATGGCCTCCGCTGCTGAACAACTTGCCGCCAATATCAATTTCGGTGCCTTCGCCAAGGCCGAAGAGCTCAAGGCGCGCATCTGGTTCACGCTGGGCGCCCTGATCGTCGCCCGCATCGGCGCCTATATCCCGCTGCCGGGTATCGATTCGGCGGCCTTTGCCGCGATTTTCTCGCAGCATTCGGGCGGCGTTCTCGGCATGGTCGACATGTTCGCTGGTGGCGCCATCAGCCGCATGACCGTGTTTGCCCTCGGCATCATGCCGTACATCTCTGCTTCCATCATCATGCAGCTGCTGACCAGTGTCTCGCCGCAGCTTGAAGCCTGGAAGAAAGAAGGCGACGCCGGTCGCAAGAAGATCAATCAATATACCCGCTATGGCACGGTCATCCTGGCCATGGTGCAGGCTTTCGGCATGGCCAATGGCCTTCAGAGCATGGCTGGTCCTTCTGGCGGCGCCGTCATCAACCCGGGCATGATGTTCGTCTTCGTGACCGTGGTGACGCTCACCGGTGGCACCCTCTTCCTGATGTGGCTGGGCGAACAGATCACCGCGCGCGGCATCGGCAACGGCATTTCACTCATTATTTTCGCAGGCATCGTCTCGCGTCTGCCGACGTCGCTCGGCCAGCTCCTCGAGCAGCTTTGGGCCGGGTCGATTTCGGGCTTTACCGTGCTCCTCTTTGCCGTCGTTGCCGTGGCGGCCATCACGGGCATCGTGTTCTTCGAGCGTGCTCAGCGGCGCCTCATTGTGCAATATCCTAAGCGCCAGGTCGGCAATCGGATGTTCGGCGGCGAATCCTCGCATCTGCCGATGAAGCTCAATGCGTCGGGCGTCATTCCGCCGATCTTCGCCTCGTCGATCCTGCTGCTGCCGCTGACCGTCGCTGGCTTCTATGGCACGGGCGCCGATACGCCGGGTTGGCTGCAGGAAGCGATGGCCTATTTCGGCCACGGCAAGCCGCTTTATATCGTGTCCTATATCGCGCTGATCGTCTTCTTCGCCTTCTTCTACACCGCGATCGTCTTCAACCCGGACGACACCGCTGAGAATCTGAAGAAACATGGCGGCTTCCTGCCGGGCATCCGGCCGGGCAAGAACACGTCGGACTATTTCGATTACGTGCTGACGCGCCTGACTGTGATTGGTGCGGCCTACCTTGCCGTCATCTGCGCGCTGCCGGAAATTCTCATCGCCAACTATGCCATGCCGTTCTATTTCGGCGGCACCAGCTTGCTGATCGTGGTCTCGGTGACCATGGACACAGTGGCGCAGATCCATTCGCATCTGCTGGCGCATCAGTATGAAGGCCTGTTGAAGAAGTCCAAGCTGAAGGGGCGGCGCGGATGAAATTGATCCTGCTGGGGCCGCCGGGGGCGGGCAAGGGTACACAAGCAAAGCGACTGTTCGACCGACATCACCTGATCCAGCTCTCGACCGGAGATATGCTCCGCGCCGAGGTTGCATCGGGTTCTGCTTTGGGCGCACAGGCCAAGCAGGTGATGGATGCCGGCCAGCTGATGCCGGACGCCATCGTCATCAGCATGATCGAAAAGCGCATCGAGCAGCCGGACTGCAAGGACGGCTTCGTCCTTGACGGTTTTCCGCGCACCGAAGGCCAGGCGACGGCTCTCGATTCGATGCTCTCAAAGCACAACGCCAAGATCGATGGCGTCATTGAACTCGCGGTGGATGAGGCAGCGCTGGTTGAGCGCATCTCCGGCCGCTATGCCTGCGCCAAATGCGGTGCCGGCTATCACGACGTTTTCCAGAAACCGAAAGTCGCCGGCGTGTGCGATTCCTGCGGGGGGAAAGACTTCACCCGACGCAAGGACGACAATGCCGAAACGGTAAAGGCCAGGCTGGTCGCCTATCGCCAGCAGACAGCTCCGATTCTGCCCTATTACAAGGGCAAAGGACTGCTGCATCAGGTGGACGGCATGGCAGATCTTGATGAAGTCACCAAAGCGATCGAGCAAGTGTTAACGAAAATCAAAGCCTAAGGCTTTGATTTAAAGCGAAAATCTGGAATCGCTGGAAAGGCGGACCAGAGGTTGACGGGCGGGCATTTCGCCATATAATGCGCGCCTTCTCGACACCCCCGGCGAACCCAGGGTTTTCGGGCGTTTCGACTTGCGTTTATCGCATGATTTAAGGAGAGCCGACGTGGCGCGTATTGCTGGCGTGAACATTCCGACGCAAAAGCGGGTGGTCATCGCGTTGACCTACATCACTGGCATTGGTCCGAAGAAGGCCAGCGAGATCTGCACGAAGGTCGGCATTCCGGCCGAACGTCGTGTGCATCAGCTGACCGACGCCGAAGTCGGTAAGATTCGTGAAACCATCGACCAGGATTACATGGTCGAGGGCGATTTGCGCCGCCAGGTTGCCATCAACATTAAGCGTCTGATGGATCTCGGTTGCTATCGCGGCCTGCGCCATCGCAAGGGCCTGCCGGTTCATGGTCAGCGCACTCATACCAACGCCCGTACCCGCAAGGGCAAGGCCGTTGCGATCGCCGGCAAGAAGCAGGCGACGAAGTAATTTTGATGTGCCGCGGCCGCTCATTGGCCGCTGCATTTTGCTCAAGGAACGGACGAAAAAATGGCGAAAGCTGCAGCAGCCGCACCCGGCGCCCGCGTACGTAAGCGCGAACGCAAGAACATCACGTCGGGCATCGCCCATGTGAATGCGAGCTTCAACAACACCATGATCACGATCACCGATGATCAGGGCAACACTGTCGCCTGGGCTTCGTCCGGCGCCTCCGGTTTCAAGGGTTCGCGCAAGTCGACCCCGTATGCCGCCCAGGTTGCCGCCGACGCGGCCTCCAAGAAGGCGATGGAACATGGCGTGAAGACGCTCGAAGTCGAAGTGAAGGGTCCGGGTTCGGGCCGTGAAAGCGCGCTGCGCGCCTTGCAGGCCGCCGGCTTCACCATCACCTCGATCCGCGACGTGACGCCGATCCCGCATAACGGCTGCCGCCCGCCGAAGCGTCGCCGCGTCTGATCAGAATTCGGCTCCGGCACGTTTTGCCGGATCCAGAGGCGACGTGCGCGGGAAGCAATGCTTCCCGCCACACGCGTTTTAAGACCCCAGCCTTGCTTTAGGCCAAATCGGATCTCCGGACCGCAACGACAGAATGGTTGTCGGCCGGCTATGAAAGGACGAATGCCGTGATTCAGAAAAACTGGACCGAGTTGATTAAGCCGAACAAGAAGTTCGACGCGGGTACCGATGCCAAGCGTGGCGGCACCCTGGTGATGGAACCGCTTGAGCGCGGCTTTGGCCTGACGCTCGGCAATGCGTTGCGTCGTGTGCTGCTCTCCTCGCTGCAGGGCGCTGCCGTGACCGCGATCCATGTCGACGGTGTGCTCCACGAGTTCAGCTCGATTCCCGGCGTTCGTGAAGACGTGACCGATATCGTCCTCAACGTGAAGCAGATCGCGCTGCGCATGGGTGGCGATGGTCCGAAGCGCATGCGCCTGAAGGCCCAGGGCCCCGGCGAAGTGAAGGCTGGCCAGATCGAAGTCGGTCACGACATCGAGATCCTCAATCCGGATCTGGTGCTGTGCACGCTCGATCAGGGTGCCAACCTGTCGATGGAATTCACCGTCGAAGCCGGCAAGGGTTATGTGCCCGCCTCCAACAACCGTCCCGAAGACGCGCCGATCGGCCTCATCCCGGTCGATGCCATCTTCTCGCCGGTGAAGAAAGTCTCCTACAAGATCGACAACAGCCGCGTAGGCCAGGTCACCGATTATGACCGCCTGTCGCTGACGATCGAAACCAACGGCGCCGTGACCCCGGAAGATTCGCTGGCCATTGCCGCGCGCATTCTCCAGGACCAGCTGCAGCTGTTCATCAATTTCGAAGAGCCGACGGCGGCTGTTGCCGAAGTCGCGACCTCCGAGCCGCCGTTCAACCGCAACCTGCTTCGGAAGGTCGACGAGCTCGAGCTCTCGGTCCGTTCGGCGAACTGCCTGAAGAACGACAACATCGTCTATATCGGCGATCTGGTGCAGAAGACCGAAGCAGAAATGCTCCGCACGCCGAACTTCGGCCGCAAGTCTTTGAACGAGATCAAGGAAGTCCTGGCGCAGATGGGTCTCCATCTCGGCATGGAAATCCCGAACTGGCCGCCAGAGAACATCGAGGATCTGGCCCGCCGTCTCGACGAGCCGTATTGATTTTGAGATAGGCATGGATCGGCGTGTGCCGATCCATGTCGGGTCATGGTGACCCGCCCCTGCCGAGCCTGAGATGCATTCTTGCGCCGGATTTGGGATTGCCATCGGATCTACGACCGCCGCCGAGATAATCGCCGGCATCAAGTCGCAGGCCAGACTGAAGGAGCACGACAATGCGTCATGGTATTAAGGGCCGTAAGCTCAACCGCACCAGCAGCCACCGCAAGGCGCTGTTTATGAATCTGTCTCAGGCGCTGATTAAGCACGAGCAGATCACCACCACGCTACCGAAAGCCAAGGACTTGCGCCCGATCGTCGAAGGCTTGGTGACCAAGGGTAAGAAGGGTGGCCTCGCCAACCGTCGCCTGTTGATCGCCCAGCTGCAGAACGAAGCGCTTGTCGAAAAGCTCATGACGGTTCTGGCCACCCGCTACAAGACCCGCGCTGGCGGTTACACCCGCGTGCTGAAGGCTGGCTTCCGTCATGGCGACATGGCGCCGATGGCTGTGATCGAATTCGTTGATCGCGACCTCGCCGCCAAGGGCCAGGATTCGGGGCCGAAGCAGAATGCCGGTGCTACCGAGGACGCCGCGGCGTAAGCTGCGGGCGCGGCTACGGCCACGGAAATGCGAAGGGCGGCCTTGTCGGCCGCCCTTTTTGCTATCATCTGTTGATCGATGGAACTGACCGCCAGGAAATCGGATCTTGCCATGAAGCCAATCTGTGCCGCCCTCATAGCTCTTCTGACGATCGCCCCGGTCCTTGCGCCAGCCAAGGCTGACGACACGGTGCCGACCAGCAAGGCACAGATCGATCTCACCTTTGCCCCGCTGGTAAAGGCGGCAGCACCTGCCGTCGTCAGCATCTATACCCGCACGGTGGTCAAGGAACGGGCTGCCTCGCCCTTCTTCGACGATCCTTTCTTTCGCCAGTTCTTCGGCGACCAGCTCAAACTGGGTCAGCCCAAGGAGCGGGTGCAGGGCGCTCTGGGCTCGGGCGTTATCGTGCAGACCGACGGCCTTATCGTCACCAACAACCATGTCATCGAGGGCGCAGACCAGATCCGCGTCGTGCTCAGCGACAAGCGAGAGTTTGAAGCCAAGGTGATTGCTGCCGAAGAACGGCTCGATCTCGCCTTGCTGAAAGTCGACACCAAAGGCGAAGCGCTGCCGACCCTCTCCTTGCGCGATTCCGACGAGCTTGAGGTGGGCGATCTGGTGCTGGCGATCGGCAATCCGTTCGGTGTCGGCCAGACCGTGACTTCCGGCATTGTCTCAGGCGTCGCGCGCACCAATACCGGCATCGGCGATTTCGGCTATTTCATCCAGACCGACGCTGCCATCAACCCCGGCAATTCCGGTGGCGCGCTCATCGGCATGGACGGGAAACTGATCGGTATTCCGACCGCGATCTTCTCCAAGACCGGTGGTTCGGTCGGCATCGGCTTTGCCATCCCCGCCAACATGGTGGCGGCCGTGGTCGCTGCCGAGGGGGCCGGCGGCAAGCTGGTGCGGCCCTGGATCGGCGCCGCCGGCGAGGCTGTTACCTCCGATATCGCCAAGAGCCTGGGCCTGTCGCGCCCCTTCGGCGTGGTGGTGCAGCAGCTCTACGCCAAGGGTCCGGCCGAACAGGCGGGCATCAAAGCCGGCGACATCATCGTTGGCGTCAATGGCCGCGAAGTCGAGGATCCGGAAGGCCTGCGTTTCCGTCTCGCCACCTTGCCGGTCGGCAAATCGGCGACGCTCAATGTGCTGCGCAAGAATGAACCGCTTGATCTGCCGGTCAACCTCATCGCACCGCCCGATGATCCGGCGCCGCATGAAACCTTGCTGGATGGCCGTCAGCCGCTGTCCGGCGCCCTGGTGGTCGATCTGTCACCGGCGACCAGCGACGATCTCAACATCGGTGCCTGGGAAGGTGTTGCCATCGCCAAGATCAAGCGCGGCAGCATCGCCGACCGGGTCGGGTTTGAAGCCGGCGACCTCATCGTGAAGATCAACGACCAGGCGATCGAGTCCGCTGCCGGTCTCGCAGCGACGATGAATGGAACCTCGGCACCTTGGGCGATCACCATCAATCGCGGTGGTCAGACCAAAACGTTCGATCTCGACTAGCATGAGGAGGCGGTCGTGAGCGGGCTCTTCGAATCACAGGCACCGCGACCGCTCGCTGACCGACTGCGCCCGCAAAAGCTGGGCGACATCGTCGGCCAGGATCATCTCATCGGTCCCAACGGACCGATCTCGCGCATGCTGGCGGCTGGTCAGGTCTCGTCGATGATCCTGTGGGGCCCACCGGGTTGTGGCAAGACCACACTCGCGAAGTTGCTGGCCGATGGTGTCTCGCTGCATTTTGAGTTGCTCTCGGCGGTCTTCTCCGGCGTTGCCGATCTGCGCAAAGTGTTCGAGGCAGCCCGCGATCGCCGCCGCATGGGGCAGGGAACCCTCCTCTTCATCGACGAAATCCATCGCTTCAACCGCGCCCAGCAGGATGGCTTCCTGCCTTATGTCGAAGACGGTACCATCGTGCTGGTGGGCGCCACCACGGAAAATCCCTCCTTCGAATTGAACGCTGCCTTGTTGTCACGTTCGCAGGTCTTCGTGCTCAATCGGCTCGATGTCGCGGCCGAGGAATTGCTGCTGGCCCGCGCCGAAGGTCTCATGGGCTACCGCCTGCCGCTCGATGAGCAGGCGCGTGCAGTGCTCCTCGATATGGCCGATGGCGATGGCCGCTATCTCCTCAACCTCGCCGAGGAACTCTTCCGCCTGCCGCCCGATGTGCTGCTCGACCCGGCAGGCCTCGGCCAAGCGGTCCAGCGCCGTGCTCCTCTCTACGACAAGGCGCAGGAGGGGCATTACAACCTCATCTCAGCGCTCCATAAATCCCTGCGGGGTTCTGACACCGATGCAGCGCTCTATTGGTTCGCCCGCATGCTGGACGGTGGCGAGGACCCGCTCTATATCGCCCGCCGGCTGGTGCGCTTTGCAGCCGAGGATATCGGCTTGGCCGATCCACAGGCGCTGACGCAGGCACTTGCTGCCTGGGACACCTATAAGCGGTTGGGCTCGCCGGAAGGCGAATTGGCGATCGCCCAGGCCGTCATCTATCTGGGCACCGCGCCTAAATCGAACGCCGCCTACCGGGCCTATAATGCCGTGCGCAAGGCGGCCAAGCTGCATGGCTCCCTGATGCCGCCCAAGCACATCCTCAACGCGCCCACAAAGTTGATGCAGCAACTCGGCTATTCCGCAGGCTATGCCTATGATCACGATGCCGAGGATGGTTTTTCAGGTCAGAATTACTTTCCTGATGGCATGCGGCGCGAACGCTTCTATCAGCCGGTCGAACGCGGCTTTGAGCGCGAGCTGGTCAAGCGCCAGGACTATTGGGACAAGCTGCGTGCCAAGCGGCAGCAGCGTCCCAAGACCCCAATAGACAGGCCCGCTGCCGACAAGCCCGAAGACGAGAACGATGCTTGAACGTTGAACCACACCTAGACCGTCCGGTGTAGTCAAGCCGGATGTGAGTGTTAACGATACGGCAAAGTCCGGACTTGCTCCGCGTAAAAAGGCAAGGGGCAAGGTCTGCATGGGAGGCGGCTTCGCCATGCAAGATGAAGGGCTTGTCGCCTGAAACCAGCTTGGTTAGGGTCCCCGCAGAAAGCCTAAGGAATACGAGGCAATCCAAAAGAGGGATGCCGCGCTTGCCCAGCAGGGCACCGGTGTTCCTCAGTGGTGGCGGCCAAACCGCTGGATAAAGGCGAGCTGTCAGAATGCAAGATTATCTTTCGCCCGAACGTGATCGTGTAGCCCTTATCACCATCGACGCTCAGCGCGATTTTATCCTGCCCAATGGGCCTGCTTCCGTCAGCGGTTCGCTCTCGGCCGTGCCGCAGATGCAGCGCCTGACCCAGGCCTTCCGGCAGCTGGGTGCCCCCATCGTCCACATGGTGCGGCTCTATCGCTGTAACGGTTCCAATGTTGATCTCTGCCACCGCGCGCAGATTGAATCCGGCCAGCGCATCGTCATGCCGGGGACTCTGGGCTGCGAACTGATTGATGATCTCAAGCCCGACGCAACACAGCGGATCGAGCCCGAATTGCTGCTCGACGGCAAGCTGCAGGAGATCGGACCCAAGGAATGGATCGGCTACAAGCCGCGCCTCTCCGCCTTCTTCCAGACCCCGGTTGAGGAACATCTGAAGGCGCTGGGTATCAGCACCATTGTCATCTGCGGGACCGATTTCTCCACCTCGCCACGCTCCAGCGTGTATGCTGCGGCCAACCGCGATTTCCGCATGGTGCTGGCGACCGACGCCATTTCGGGTGCCACCGATGTCGGTCTCAATGAATTGGCGCAGATTGGTGTTTACCTGATGGCGACGGAACAATTGCTCGACTGGTTGTCACGCAGCCGGCAAGCCGCCTGATGAACATCTCTTCCGGCCACGCGTCATGAGTGGCGTCCAACAATTCACCATCACCGCATCGGATGGCGATCAGCGGCTCGACCGCTGGTTCAAGGGCAAGTTCCCGCATCTCACCCATGGGCGTCTGCAGAAGCTGCTGCGCACCGGCCAGGTGCGTATCGACGGCAAGCGCGCCAAGGCTGCTGACCGCCTGGCGCCCGGCATGGTCGTGCGTGTTCCGCCGCTGGGCGATGCCAATGAACCGCGTCCCGACATGGATGCGCCAAGCGGCCCGCGGCCGATCACGGCCAAGGAAACTGAGATGCTGCGCAAGGCGGTCCTCTTCAAGGATGCCGACGTCATCGTCCTCAACAAGCCGGCCGGGCTCGCCGTCCAGGGTGGTACCGGTCTCGACACCAACATCGATGCCATGCTCGAAGCCTTGCAATTCGATGCGCCCGAACGGCCCCGTCTCGTCCATCGCCTCGACCGTGACACTTCAGGCTGCCTGGTGCTGGCGCGCAGTCAGGCTGCAGCAAGGAAGCTTGCCGAGGCATTCCGGCACAAGACCGCCCGCAAGGTCTATTGGGCGGTGACCGTCGGCGCCCCGAAGATGAACGAGGGCAAGATCGATGCGCCGCTCGCCAAGCAGAGTGTCGCGGCCGTCGGCAGGCGATCTGCCGAGCGCGTGCAGATCGACGAGGATGACGGCAAGAAGGCCGTCACCTATTACGCGGTGGTTGAGCGCGCCCATGACAAGGCGGCCTGGCTTGCCTTAATGCCGGTCACCGGCCGCACCCATCAGCTGCGCGCCCATTGCGTGGCCTTGGGGACGCCGATCCTTGGCGACGGCAAATATGCCGGCGCCAAAGCCTATTTCGCACGGGAGTCGCTGGCTAACCAGCTGCATCTCCACGCACGCTCGATCCGCATTCCGCACCCGACCCGCGGCGTCATCAATGTGACGGCGCCTTTGCCGCCCCACATGCAGAAGACCTGGGATTTCTTCGAGTTCGCGAGCGAGCCGGATTCGGACCCGTTCGCCGACCTCGATATCTGAGCCGGGGACAGATCCAGGATGCCGCCGGTTGGTCGCTATCGCCTCGTGATCTTCGATTGCGACGGCACGCTGGTGGACAGTCAGCAGAACATCATCGCCGCCATGCAGGGTGCCTTCGGCCAGTTCGGCCGGCCGCTGCCGACACCTGATGCCGTGCGTCGCCAGGTCGGCCTCAGCCTTGAAATCGCCGTGGCGCGGCTGCTGCCGGCGGAAGAGCAGGCTGCCGCCGGCGAGATCGCCGAAGCCTATCGTGTCATCGTCCGGGCCCTGCGCAGCGAGGGGGGCATTGCCGAGCCGCTTTATGAGGGAATCCGTGACCTCATCCTTGCCCTTGACCACCCGGAATTGTTCTTAGGGGTGGCCACGGGCAAGAATCTGGTGGGGTTGGAGCATACTTTGGCCCTCCACGGCCTCCGGGAGCGCTTCCACACGCTTCAGACGGCCGACCGGGCGTTGAGCAAGCCCCACCCCGACATGGTCCTCCGCGCCATGGCGGAGACCGCCTGCGAGGCGCCGGAAACGGTCATGATCGGCGATACCAGCTTCGACATGGAAATGGCCTGTGCCGCCGGTGCGACCGCCATCGGGGTCAGCTGGGGCTATCATCCGGGGCAGGAATTAACGGCTGCCGGCGCGCACCGGGTGCTGAATTCTCCGACTGAGCTCATCCCCTATTTGCAAAGCCTTTCCGCCAACCGCTAAAATCCCCACCGGATTATGGGAGGAAGCGCCCGATGCGGTTGAAGACCATTCTGGCCGGGCTGGTGATGCTGGCGATCGGCCTCGCGGTGACATTGGTCGCCATCGTCAAATCGACCGACTTCAACGCCTATAAGGACCTCATCGCGGCCCAGGTGAAGGCGGCGACCGGGCGCGATCTAGTTCTGGCTGGCAATGTCGAGCTTGGCATCTCCATGTCACCCACCTTGACGGTGAGCCAGGTCACCTTCCGCAATGCCGAATGGGGTACCGAGCCCGCCATGGTGAAATTCGATCGGCTGACCGCCGAGATCGAATTGCTGCCGCTGCTCTCTGACCAGATCATCATCAAGCGCCTCATCCTGTCCGACGCCGACGTGCTGCTGGAAACGGACAAGGATGGCACCGGCAATTGGGTGATGGGTGGTGGCACCAGTGGCTCGGCGCCTCTGCCCCATGTCGCAGATGTGCTGGTCGATCGCCTGAGCATCCGCTACCACGACGGTCAATCCGGCGTCACGCGGCGCATCGACATCGACAACCTCGCAGCTCAATCGGCCGCGATCGGTGCGCCGATCACGCTTGCCTTGCGCGCCACAATGGCGGGCGAGAAGCTTGCTGCCGACGGGCAGATCGGCGCCTTGCGGCAGTTCACCCAGGGGCCATTGCCGCTCGACCTCAAGGGCAGCGTTGGCGCGGTCGCTTTTACGGCCAGCGGACAGATCGCCGATCCGGCCCAGCTCGAGGGGATCGATCTCGACCTGTCGCTGATCTCCAATGGTGCTGTCACCTTCGGCGATTTCAAGCTGCCGGGCGAGGGACCCTATCGCATCGCCGGACATCTGGCTGGTGCCAAGGGCAGCTACAAGCTCACCGCCGCCAGCGGCCGTGTGGGGGACAGCGATTTTACCGGCGACATGGAATATACACTGGGTGAAAAGCGGCCGTTCGTCGGCCTCCGTCTCGCCTCGACGCATCTTGCCAGCAAGGATTTCGGCCTGGAGCCGGTTCTCTCGGGGCCGGACAAAGGCCCCAAGGACGGCAAGGCTTTCTCAGGCGAGCCTTGGGACATCCCGCAGCTCGACATGCTGGACGCCGATGTCCTGTGGACCGCGCAGGAATTTGCCCATGGTCCCTATCCGCTGAAGAATGCCAGCATCGAACTGCATCTGCGGGACGGCAAGCTCGACCTCACCAATGTGACAGGCAATCTGGTCGACGGACGTTTCTCTGCCGGCGGTACGCTCGACAGCATGCAATCCCCGCCGCCTGCGGTGGTGCGCATGCGGGCGGACGATGTGGCGGCGGTTCCGCTGCTCGAAACCATGGGTCTTGCCGGCGTGTTGCAGGCCAAGAACGCCAATCTCGAAGTCGAATTGAGCGGCCCGGCCGCTTCCCTGCGCGCGTTGATGGCATCTGCCAATGGCAACGTGCTGTTCGAAACCGGCAGCGGCCGGCTGCAGAATGATTTCGTGCGCCTGCTATTCGCCGATGTGTTTGGGCTCATTTCCTTCGGCGGCAGCAACGATGCCTCGCAGGTGAATTGCCTGGTGACGCGTTTTGACATCAAGAACGGTATCGCCCAGTCGCGCGGCATTGTGCTGGATACGCCAGGTGCCACGGTGCTGGGGTCGGGCACCATCGATCTCGGTGCCGAGCGTCTCAACCTTCATCTCGACACGCAGTCGAAGCAGGTCAACCTAGCCAATCTCGCCGTACCGATGAATGTCACCGGCCCGTTGTCAAAGCCGAGCGTGACGCCCGATGCGCTGGGGACCATTGAAAACACAGCGGGTTTTGCCACCCGCGCCGCCAATTTCGCGACCTTCGGCGCCTTATCGGCCGTGACCGGCCTGGGTTCGTCGCAGGATCTTGGCCCCAATCCCTGCCGCTCGGCGCTCGATGCCGGCGTCAAGGCTGGCAGCTCGGCGGCACCGGGCGAGAAGATCATCAACGGCACGGGCCAGGTGATCGAAGGGGTGGGCGAAGGTGCCGGTCAGGTCATCGAAGGTGTCGGCGACGGTGCCAAGAAGATCGGCAAGGAAACAGGCAAGGCGCTGGAATCGATCGGCGACGGCATCACCAATATCTTCGGGAATTGATCAAATGTTGGGTTCGGCACCGCGCCGCTTCTATAAATCCGTCGCCATGACCGAAGATGCGCGTGGCTGGCAGGTGACGCTGGATGGCAAGGTGCTGCGTTCGCCGGCAAAGAACGATCTCTATCTGCCGACCAAGGCCATGGCCGTGGCGATTGCGGGGGAATGGGACGCGCAGAGCGAAAAGATTCGCCCGCACAGCATGCCCCTGATGCAGTTCGCCGCCACCGCCATCGACCGGGTCGCGGCGGAACGCGCCCGCATCGTAGCTGATCTGGCAGGCTATGCCGCCACGGACCTCATCTGCTACCGCGCCAGCGAACCGCCGACCTTGGTGGAACGGGAAACCCAGGTCTGGGATCCGCTCCTGGATTGGCTGCGCCGCCGCTATGACGTCTCGCTCAACGTGACCAATGGTATCGTCGCCATCCCGCAGCCTCCGGCCACTTTGGAAGCGCTGACACGGGTCGTCGACGGCTACGACGCCTTCAAGCTCTCGGCGCTGGCGACGCTGGTCTATGGCGCCGGGTCGCTGGTCATTGCGCTCGCCGTCGCGGAAGGGGAACTGACCGCGGAACAGGGGGCTCATGCGGCCCAGCTCGACGAGCTTTATCAGGCCGAACGGTGGGGCGAGGATAAGGAAGCCGTCGACCGGCGCATTGGTCAATTGGCCGAACTGGTTTCGGCCCGGCGCTTTCTCGATCTGTTGGCTTGAAACCCATTCATGTGATGATTAGGCGGTCTGAACCCTCCGACAACGCCTGGAAAAGCACGCTTTTCCTTGGGTTTGCCGATTCTTCATGCTATCCAGGACGCGCTTTTCGCACCTGCGGAAAATAAGCGCGGGGCGAACTCTTTCGTGGGAGGGGGACTAGCCGATGCAGGAAATCCTGAAACAGCTGGAAGAGAAGCGCGCCGCAGCGCGTGCCGGCGGTGGCAAGAAGCGCGTCGAGGCGCAGCATGCCAAGGGCCGCCTCACAGCGCGCGAGCGTATCGAATTGCTGCTCGACCCGGATTCCTTCGAAGAATGGGACATGTTCGTCGAACATCGCTGCCATGATTTCGGCATGGGCTCGCAGCGTGTCCCGGGCGATGGTGTGGTGACCGGCTATGGCACCGTCAATGGCCGGCTGGTTTTTGTCTTCAGCCAGGATTTCACCGTCTTCGGTGGTTCGCTCTCCGAGGCGCATGCCGAAAAAATCTGCAAGGTGATGGATCAGGCCTTGCGTGTCGGCGCCCCCGTCATCGGCATCAACGATTCCGGCGGTGCCCGCATCCAGGAAGGGGTAGCATCGCTCGCTGGCTATGCGGAGGTGTTCCAGCGCAACATCATGGCATCCGGCGTCGTGCCGCAGATCAGCGTCATCATGGGCCCCTGTGCCGGCGGTGCGGTCTATTCGCCGGCCATGACAGACTTCATCTTCATGGTGAAGGACAGTTCTTACATGTTCGTCACCGGTCCCGAAGTGGTGAAGACCGTGACCCATGAGACCGTAACCTTCGAACAATTGGGCGGCGCTGTCACCCATAGCCAGAAATCCGGCGTTGCTGATCTCGCCTTCGAAAATGATGTCGAGGCACTTTTGGAAGTGCGCCGCTTTGTCGACATGCTGCCTGCCTCGAACCGGTCGAAGGCGCCGGCGCGGCCGACGACGGACCCGATCGACCGCGATGAGATGTCGCTGGATACCTTGATCCCATCCAACCCCAACAAGCCCTACGACATGAAGGAACTCATCCAGAAGGTGGTGGATGAGGGCGACTTCTTCGAGCTGCAGCCCAATTTCGCACACAACATTCTCACCGGCTTTGCGCGGCTGGGTGGCGAGACGGTGGGCATCGTTGCCAATCAGCCGATGGTGCTGGCCGGCTGCCTCGACATCGATTCATCCCGTAAAGCCGCGCGTTTCGTGCGTTTCTGCGATTGCTTCGAGATTCCCATCGTGACCTTCGTTGATGTGCCGGGCTTTCTGCCGGGTACGACACAGGAACATGGCGCCATCATCAAGCATGGCGCCAAGCTGCTCTTTGCCTATGGCGAGGCGACGGTGCCGAAGGTGACGGTCATCACCCGGAAGGCCTATGGCGGTGCCTATGACGTCATGAGCTCGAAGCATCTCCGCGGTGACGTCAATTTCGCCTGGCCCACGGCCGAGATCGCAGTCATGGGCCCGAAGGGCGCGGTCGAGATCATCTTCCGCGCTGATGCGGGCGACGCGACCAAGATCGCCGAACGGACCGAGGAATACCGCCAGAAATTCGCCACACCCTTTGTCGCTGGGGCGCGCGGATTCATTGACGACGTGATCATGCCGCATTCGACGAGGAAGCGCATCTGCCGGTCACTCGCCATGCTCAGGGATAAGAAGATCGAGAATCCCTGGAAGAAGCACGACAACATCCCGCTTTAAGCCGGGGCGGGAGAAGTAGGGCCATGTTCAAGAAGATCCTGATTGCCAATCGCGGCGAGATCGCCTGCCGCGTCATCAAGACCGCCAAGGCCATGGGTATCAAGACCGTGGCGGTCTACTCGGAACCCGATGCGGATGCGTTGCATGTGCGACTGGCTGACGAAGCCGTGGCGATCGGTCCGGCGGCGGCACGCGACTCCTATCTCGTCATCGAGAAGATCGTGGAAGCCTGCAAGGCCACGGGCGCCGAAGCCGTCCATCCCGGCTACGGCTTCCTTTCCGAAAACATGAAGTTCGCGGAGGCGCTCAAGAAGGCCAAGATCACCTTCATCGGTCCTGATCCCCATGCCATTCACGCCATGGGCGACAAGATCGAATCGAAGAAACTCGCCAAGGCTGCCGGCGTCAACATGGTGCCGGGCTTCCTCGAGGTGATCAAGGACGGCGATCATGCCGTCAAGATCGCCCGCGAGATCGGCTATCCGGTCATGGTCAAGGCCTCGGCCGGCGGTGGCGGCAAAGGCATGCGCGTTGCCTATAACGATGCCGAAGCCAAGGACGGGTTCCGCTCCGCGACGTCGGAGGCCAAGGCCAGTTTCGGCGATGACCGGATCTTCATCGAGAAGTTCATTGAGGAGCCGCGCCATATCGAGATCCAGGTGCTGGCCGACGGTCACGGTACCTGCCTCTATCTGGGCGAGCGCGAATGCTCGATCCAGCGCCGCCATCAGAAGGTAATCGAGGAGGCGCCAAGCCCCTTCCTCGATGAAAAGACCCGGGCCGCCATGGGTGAACAGGCGGTGGCGCTGGCCAAGGCGGTCAAATACAAATCCGCCGGCACGGTCGAATTCATTGTCGATGGCAAGCGTAATTTCTATTTCCTCGAGATGAACACGCGCCTCCAAGTCGAGCATCCGGTCACTGAAATGGTGACCGGCCTCGACCTCGTCGAACAGATGATCCGCATTGCCTATGGCGAGAAACTCAAGCTGAAACAGGCGGACGTGAAGCTGAAAGGCTGGGCGATCGAGGCCCGCGTCTATGCCGAAGATCCCTTGCGCAATTTCCTGCCCTCGACCGGCCGCCTGGTGCGCTACCGAGAGCCGGTAGGCGGGTCCAGCGTGCGTGTCGATTCCGGTGTCTATGAAGGTGCCGAGATCAGCATGTTCTACGACCCCATGATCGCCAAGCTGGTGGCCTATGGCCCCGACCGCAAATCGGCGACACAAACCATGCGCGAGGCGCTGGATGCGTTCTACATCCGCGGCCTCAACCACAACATGCCGTTCCTCTCCGCCTTGATGGCCCATGAACGCTTTGCTGCCGGCCGTCTCACCACCGGTTTCATCGCCGAGGAGTTCCCCGACGGCTTCCATGGCGTTGCCCTGCCGGCAGAAGCTCTCTCCGACCTGGTTGCCGTGGCCTCCGTCGTCCATCACCGCTATGAGCTGCGCGCCCACGCCCGCGCACCGCGCTTCCATGCCAATGGCAGCATGGTCGACGGCAAATGGGTCGTGAAGCTTGGCGACACCAAGCATGAGGCGACTGTGGCTGAGACCGCTGCGGGCTTCGCCGTCATCGCCGGCAGGAAGAGCCATGAGTTGGTGAGTGACTGGAAGCTGGGCGACGTGTTGTGGCGCGGCCGTATCGATGGGCGCAATATCACGATCCAGATCGACCGGATCGGCATCGGCTATCGCCTGACCTATGCCGGTGCCCAGGCCAATGTCCTGGTGCTGGCACCGCGCGCGGCCGAACTCGACCGGCACATGCTGGTGAAGCAGCCGCCGGACATGTCGAAATATCTGCTCTCCCCGATGCCGGGCCTGCTGGTGTCGCTGGCGGTCAAGGATGGCCAGGAGATTAAGGCCGGCGAGGAACTTTGCGTGGTCGAGGCGATGAAAATGATGAACATTCTCAAAGCCGAGCGCGACGGCACGGTCGCCAAGATCCACGCTAAATCCGGCGATAGCCTTAGCGTCGACCAGGTCATTGTGGAATTCGCCTGATGCCCCTCCTGCCCGCCGGCTGGGTTGCCAGGCGCTGCCAGATCATGGGCAAGGTGCAGGGTGTCTGGTACCGCGCCTGGACAATTCAGGAAGCCCAGGCGCGCGGCCTCAAGGGGTGGGTGCGCAACTGTGCAGATGGGTCGGTCGAAGCGCTCTTTGCCGGCCCGCAGGCCAAGGTCGATGACATGATCGCGGCTTGCCACCAAGGCCCGCCAGCCGCGCGTGTGACGGGTGTCGGTGTTGAGGATTTCGCAGGCGACATTCCCGATACTTTCGCGAAAAGATCCGGTTCCTGAAAACAAGAAGAGCGAGATCAACATGGACCTGGGACTAAGTGGTAAACGCGCGCTGGTATTGGGTGCGAGCCAAGGCCTGGGGGCCGCCTCCGCGGCAGCGCTGGCGGCGGAGGGTGTCGAGGTGGTTCTGCTTGCGCGCAGCGCCGACAAGCTCCAGGGCCAGGTCACGGAGATCGCCGCCAAGGGTGGCAAGGCGTCGGCACTGGTGGCCGATCTCGGCCGTGCCGCCGATCTCCAATCCATTCTCGGCGATGCACGCGGCTACGACATCCTGGTGCTGAATTCGCCGCCGCCACCGCCGGTCAAGGCCGGTATGGTCGATCGCGCTGCCTGGACCCAGCAATTCGATTCGATGTTCCTCAACCAGATCGATCTCGCTGGCCATCTCGCCAAAGGCATGGCAGCCCGCGGCTGGGGGCGCATCATCTCGATCGCATCAACGTCAGTGCAGGAACCGATCCCGGGCCTCGTCTATTCCAATGCCTTGCGGGCCGGCCTCAATGGCTGGCTGAAATCGCTGTCGGACGAACTGGCACCGCAAGGCGTCACCGTCAACACCGTGGCACCCGGTGCCTTTGCCACCGAACGCACCCATTCCCTCGATGCCGCCGCCGCCAAGCGCGCCGGCCGTGCCTTGGAAGAGGTGGCCGCCGAAGGTGCTGCCGGCATTCCGGTCGGCCGCTACGGCGACCCCACAGAATTCGGTGCCATGGTCGCGTTCCTTGCCGGCAGGCAATCCGCCTATACCACCGGCGCCTTCTTTCGTCTGGATGGTGGGTCAAGCCGTGGTGGCAGTTGAGATCTTCATAAACCAGGCGGTCTGATTGATGCCGGCGATACCGCTGCCCTTTGTTGTCGCGCTGCTGCTGGTCATTCTGCTGGTGCGCATGTCGGGCAGCATGAAGGACGAAGCCGCCGACCGCCCGGCCATGATCTTTGTCGGCATGTGCCTGGTCATGGTGACGACTGTCGGGTTGCGCTGGAGCCTCGATCTGGCGGTGGTGCGATTCATTCAACCGATTGTCGCAGCATTGCTGCCGCCGACCGCCTGGATATGTTTCACCGGGCTGGCGCACCGCAGGCCATTGGCGCGGTGGCGCTTGTGGGGGCATGCTGTCCCGGTTGCGCTCATCATTCTTCTCTCGGCAACTTGGCGGATATGGCAATCGCCGATTGACGTCGTGCTGTTCGCCCAGTTCTTCGGCTACGGATTTGCCTTGCTGCGGCTGGCCTCGGGCGGCCCTGACGCACTTGGCGCAGCCCGGTTGAGCGATGCCAAGAATGCTCATCTGGCGGTGAAACTGGCTGGCTTGATGCTGATTGGATCTGCCTTCGTCGATCTCCTGGTCGCGGTCGATTTTGACGTCAATCGGGGTATTCACGCGGTATCGATCGTTGCCATTGCCAATCTGCTGCTGCTGGCACCCCTCGCCTATCTGGTTGCCATGGTCGGGCGCAGCCGCCCAGCGCTCGACATGGACGCGGCGGTGCCCGCACAACAGGTGGAAATAGCACCCTCAGATAGAGACATCGGTACTGCCGTCGATAAGTTGATGCGAGAGACATCCCTGTTCCGCGATCCCGATCTTACCCTTAACCGCCTGGCGCGGCGTGCTGGGCTTCCAGCACGTCAGATATCGGGAGCCATCAATCGCCTGCACGGCTGCAACGTCTCCCAGATGGTCAACGAATACCGGATCAAGGAAGCCAGGCGACGACTCAAGGTGACCGATGAGCCCGTCACTACGATCATGTTCGAGTGCGGTTTTCAGACCAAATCGAACTTCAATCGCGAGTTCCGCCGGATCACCGGCATGAGCCCGAGTGACTATCGCCGCTCGGGCCCCGGAATTGAGCCGGTTACTTCTGTGGCAGCGCATCCATCAGAAACGCAATGATTAGGTCGGCCACCTGCTGATGGATGGCAGCCCGATCATGTCCGCCGCCATCCTGGCAAACGATCCCGTCGCCGGGCGTTTCTTCTTCGATCATGGCCGCGGCGCCTGGTTTGCAGATGGGCAGGAAGCTGAAATGCGCCGCGTCGGCGAGCTCAACATAGCGCGTGGTCGCTGCTGGCAAATGATCTGCCAGGTAACCGGATTCGAGACGGGCCGGAATCTTGGGATTCGGGGCACCTGCGGCAATCACCAGGACAGGCACATCGACCGCAGCGAGACTTGCCGGATCGAAGCCTCGGGCAAGGCCCAGGTCGAGCGAAACCGCGGCCTTGACGCGCATGTCCTTCAGGTCCGTACCCAGCATGGCTTTTGACGCCGAATCCTCTCCGGCATGGATCTCCCGGTACACAGCGCAGGCTGCCAGTACTGGATGGGTCTGGCAATCGGCCGTCAAGCGGCCCGGATCGAGGCGGCCGCCTGCAATCTCGATGGCCGTCCATCCGCCGAGCGAATGACCGATGACGGCAATGCGATCCGATGCGATGAGGCTGGCCAGAGCAGAATCCATCAGCAGCGCATCGATGACGCGGCTCAGGTCGTGCGGCCGTTCCCAAAGCCTGCCGGACATGGGCGTGTTCATATCGCGGCTGGTCGTGCCGGGATGATTGGTCGCCGCTACGATATATCCCTGCCGGACAAGTGCGTCCGCCAGCCAGGCCTGGTTCGTCCAATTGCCGCCATAGCCGTGCGACATGACGACGAGCGGATGACGCCCGGGGGTCGGCTGCGCATCTTTGACAACGGGCAGACTCACAAAGGCTGGATTGTCGCCGACAGGCGTCGGCGTCCGGCTACCCTTGGCCGGATACCAGATGCCCATATCGAGGGACCGGCCGCCACCGGCCGGGGACACTGTGACCGCACGAAAGCCGACGGCATCGGCAGCCTGGGCCGTGTGGCCAAAAAAGCAAGCGATGGCAAGAAAAGTAAAAAGGTGACGCAGCATGGTGACATCTCCAGCGACAGGCCATTGGGTTTGGTCTGTCAGCTGTGCCCCGAAATGAGCGGGGCGGAGACCTCAAACGCGATCTAGGTCGTGCCAGGAGGCAAAATATCTGAGCTATTCATCCCCCAAACACCTCCTCAAACGCTGCTTTCAGCGCCATGTCGAGTTCCGGCATGGTTACCATCTGCCCCAGCTTGGCCAATGAGGTGACACCGTAGGGGCTGACCGCACTCTCGCTGATCCCGCAAGGCACGATGCCGTCGAAATGCGAAAGGTCGGGGTCGAGGTTGATGGCGATGCCGTGGAAGCTCACCCAATGGCGCAAGCGGATGCCGATCGCGCCGATCTTGTCTTCGCGCCCGGATCCCAATGAGCCATCCGCCACCCAGATGCCGACCCGGCCCTCGCGCCGCTCGGCCCGTACATTGAAGCGGGCGAGGGTGCGAATCACCCATTCCTCAAGATCGTGCACAAACCGCCGCACATCGGCGCCGCGCTTCTTCACATCCAGCATGGTGTAGGCCACCCGCTGCCCGGGGCCGTGATAGGTGAACTGCCCGCCACGGCCGGTTTCATAGACCGGGAAGCGGTCGGGCTTGAGAAGATCCCCAGGCTTGGCGCTGGTGCCGGCGGTGTAAAGCGGCGGATGTTCCAGCAGCCAGATCATTTCCGAGGCGGTTCCGGCGCGAATCTCGGCCACCCGCCGCTCCATGAATTCGACCGCTTCCGGGTAGGGGATACGCTCGTCGGTGATCCGCCACGCCAATTCCTGCAATTCACCCACGGCAAGTCCTTTGAAAGGTTGGGTTTTTTGTTTGCTTGATCCTCACGCCCCGATTTGCTATTCCCCGCGGCGCTGTCTGGCAAGGGTCAAGTGACCTTTCGGGCGCGGTCGTGGCGGAATTGGTAGACGCGCAGCGTTGAGGTCGCTGTGGGGCAACCCGTGGAAGTTCGAGTCTTCTCGACCGCACCATAATCTCCAGGTAGTTGGGCCCAACCTCAGGGCCATCGGATAGTCCGGGCGCTGGCCCCGGCTATCTCCATGAATCGACATCCAAAAAATCGCCCTCCGGGGCACGGCGCAGGGTGGCATCCCTGACGCTGATGGCTATAATCCGCGCCACTTAACCCGGCCAACAGCGGCTGGTGCCGCATTATTTGGGCAGGGGTGACATGGCGGACGACAGCATCAGGGCAGGTGCCCTCGAATATCACCGGCATCCCAAGCCCGGTAAGATCGCCATCCAGGCGACCAAGCCGCTGGCCAACCAGCGCGATCTGGCCTTGGCCTATTCCCCGGGCGTGGCCGCAGCATCGGAAGCCATCGCCGCCGATCCCGCCATGGCCGCCGAATATACCAGCCGTGGCAACCTCATCGCCGTGGTCACCAACGGGACAGCTGTCTTGGGCTTGGGTGCCATCGGGCCGCTCGCTGCCAAGCCGGTGATGGAAGGGAAGGCTGTCCTCTTCAAGAAATTCGCCGACATCGACGTGTTCGATATTGAGATCAACGAGACCGATCCGCAGAAGCTGGTCGACATCATCGCCAGCCTTGAGCCGACCTTCGGCGGCATCAATCTCGAAGACATCAAGGCCCCCGAATGTTTCGAGGTCGAGGGCAAGCTGCGCGAACGGATGAAGATCCCGGTCATGCATGACGATCAGCATGGCACCGCCATCGTCGTCGCAGCCGCCCTCATCAATGCGCTGGAGGTGGTCGGCAAGAAGATCGGCGATGTGAAGCTGGTAACCTCGGGTGCCGGTGCCGCGGCTCTTGCCTGCCTAGATCTCCTCGTGGCGCTGGGCCTGTCCGTTGACAACATCACCGTGACCGACATTGTCGGCGTGGCCTATGAAGGCCGCACGGAATTGATGGACCCGCGCAAGGCCAAATATGCGCGCAAGACCGATGCGCGCACCCTGGGCGATGCCATCAAGAATGCTGATATCTTTCTGGGCCTCTCCGCGCCCCGCGTGTTGAAGCCGGACATGGTGGCGCAGATGGGCCAGCGCCCGATCATCTTCGCGCTTGCCAACCCGACACCGGAAATCCTGCCGGAAGAAGTGAAAGCGGTGCGGCCCGATGCCGTCATCGCCACCGGCCGTTCCGACTACCCAAACCAGGTCAACAACGTCCTCTGCTTCCCCTTCATCTTCCGTGGCGCCCTTGATGTGGGTGCGACGCAGATCAATGAAGCGATGAAGGTTGCCTGCGTTTATGCCATCGCCAAGCTCGCGCGCGCTGAAAGCAGCGACGTGGTGACCTCTGCCTATGGCGGGCAGGAAACGGAGTTCGGCCCGGAATTCCTGATCCCCAAGCCCTTCGATCCGCGCCTTATCGTCGAACTGGCACCGGCCGTTGCGCGTGCTGCCATCGACAGCGGTGTCGCTACCCGACCGATCACCGATTGGGCCGGCTATCGTAGTAGCCTCGAGCAATTCGTGTTCCGCTCAGGCCTGGTGATGAAGCCGGTCTTCGAACGCGCCCGCGCCGACAGGCGCCGCATCGTCTATGCCGAAGGCGAAGACGAGCGCGTGCTGCGTGCTGCTCAATCCGTGGTCGACGAGCGGCTGGCCTATCCCATCCTGGTCGGCCGCAAATCCGTGGTCGAGCGGCGCATTGCCAAAATCGGCCTGCGCATGACCGAGGGGCAGGATTACGAGTTGTGCGATCCCGAAGGTGATCCACGCTACAATGAATATTGGACACTCTATCATTCGCTGACCGAACGGCGTGGTGTCACACCGGATTCGGCTCGCACGCTGGTGCGGACGCGCAATACCCTCATCGCTGCCCTCATGGTGCGGCGTGGCGAAGCCGATGCGCTGATCTGTGGCGCCGTCGGCCGCTTCGAGCGGCATCTGGGCTATGTCAACGAAGTGATCGGCCGCAAGCCGGGCCTCCGCGCCTATTCGACCCTGACCGCAGTGCTTCTCACCTCGGGCACCTTCTTCATCACGGATAGCGACGTGACCGCCAACCCGACCGAGGATGAAGTGGCAGAAAGCGCTGTCCTGTCGGCCGCCTGGCTGCGGCGCTTCGGTATCGTGCCCAAGGCGGCCTTGCTGTCGCATTCCAATTTCGGTAGCGCGGATACCGATTCCGCGCGCAAGATGCGCCGGGCTCTCGGCCTCATTCTGCAGCGTGATCCGGAGCTGGAAGTCGAAGGCGAGATGAAGGGCGATTCCGCCGTCTCCGAGGCGATCCGCGAACGCATGTTCCCCTCGTCGCGTTTGAAAGGCCGGGCCAATCTGCTGGTCATGCCGAATCTGGACGCGGCCAACATCACCCTCAATCTGTTGCGTGTCCTGGGCGAAGGCCTCGCCATCGGCCCCATCCTGCTCGGCACCAATTTGCCAGCCCATATCGTTTCGCAGAGTATTTCCGTGCGCGGCCTCATCAATATGAGCGCCGTTGCGGCCGTCGAGGCCCAGGATAAGAAATCGCGCGAGGCGGTTGGCCATGGCCGGCCCTGAAACACCTAAGGTCCCTGAGGAGTCCAAGCAGGTCCCTGGCGACGAGACCGACAGAGTCCCTACCGTCGAGACGGTGGATGAGGAAGAGCTTTACGGTCCCTCGGAAGAGTTGCTGGAGAATATCAATGCAGCCTTGAGTGCCGGCGACATTCCGCTGGTCGAGGCGCTCATTGAGCCGCTGCACCCGGCCGACGTCGCCGACCTCATCGAACATCTCGAACCCGACCAGCGCAAGCTGTTCCTCGACATCACCCGGCACGCGCTGGAACCGGAGACCATCTCGCATCTCGACGAGTCGCTGCGCGACGAGGTCGTTGACCAGATGGCGCCGGCCGAACTCGCCGAGATGGTGAGCGAGCTCGACACTGATGACGCCGTCGACATTCTCGAGGACCTCGACGAAGACACCAAGCAGCAGGTGCTGGATAATGTGCCGGCAGAGGATCGCGCATTCCTCGAACAGGGTCTGACTTTCCCGGAAGACAGCGCCGGCCGCCTGATGCAGCGCGAGCTGGTTGCCATCGCCTCGCATTGGACGGTGGGCGAGACGGTCGACTATCTGCGCACGGCCGAGGATCTGCCGGACGATTTCTACGATCTCTTCGTCATCGACCTGGCCCACAAGCCGGTGGGCTCCATTCCTTTGTCGCGCGCCATGCGTAGTGAACGGGCAACCAAGCTCACCGAGATCATGGACGAGGAGTTACGCCTGGTGCCGGCGGATACCGACCAGGAAGCCGTCGCCTATCTTTTCCGCCAATATGCCCTGGTCTCAGCGCCGGTGGTTGACGGCGATGGCAGGCTCATCGGCGTGGTGACTGTCGACGATATCGTGCGCGTTATTGACGAAGAGGCCGAGGAAGATCTCCTCAACATCGTCGGCGTCGGTGACACTGATTTTCATGCACCGGCCTATAAGACCGCCTTCTTGCGCGTGCGCTGGCTGGTGGTGACCTTGATCAACACCCTGGTTGCCAGCTTTGTGATCTCCCGCTTTGAAAGCACGATCGGCAGCTATCCGGCCCTGGCCGTTCTCATGCCGATCACGGCGGCCATGGGTGGCAATGCCGGCGTGCAGGTCATCACCGTGACCGTGCGCGCGCTGGCAACCAAGGACATCACGCCAACCTCCAATGTCATGCGCCTCATTGGCAAGGAACTGGCGGTGGGCTTCATGAACGCCATCGTCTTTGCCGTCATCTTAGGCACGCTGGGCGGTCTGTGGTTCGGGCATCTCGGCCTTGGTTTCGTGCTGGGCGGCGCCATGATCTTCAACATGGTCTGGGCCGGTTTTGCCGGTACCGTCATCCCACTTGCCATGGACAAGCTCGGCTTCGATCCGGCGACCGGCGCCGGCCCGTTCCTCACCACGACCACCGACTGTCTCGGCTTCTTCGCCTTCCTGGGTTTGGCGACCTTGTTCCTGACCTGATTGGGTGGCAGGATGCCTCCCGCCACTGGCGCGAGGTATCTCATATGAATTTCCCCACCCTCGATTTCGATCTCGGCGAGACTGCCGATGCGCTGCGCGAAAGCGTTGCGGCCTTCGCGGCTGCGGAAATTGCACCGCGGGCTGCCGACATCGACCGCGACAATGATTTTCCGGCCGATCTATGGCGCAAATTCGGCGACATGGGCCTCCTTGGCATCACGGTCGAGCCGGAATATGGCGGCGCCGGCATGGGCTATCTCGAGCATGTCATCGCCATGGAGGAAATCAGCCGTGCCTCCGCTTCGGTCGGCCTTTCTTATGGCGCTCATAGCAATCTCTGCGTCAACCAGATGCGCCGCAACGGGACCGAGGCGCAGAAGCGCCAGTATCTGCCCGGCCTCATCGATGGCAGCAAGGTCGGTGCTTTGGCCATGAGCGAGCCGGAGGCTGGCTCCGACGTCGTTTCCATGCGCTTGAAGGCCGATGCGGCCAGCGGTGGCTATGTGCTCAACGGTGCCAAGATGTGGATCACCAACGGGCCGGACGCCGATGTGGTGATCGTCTATGCCAAGACCGATATCAGTGCGGGCCCACGCGGCATCAGCGCCTTTATCGTCGAACGCGGCGACAAGGGCTTCTCCTGTGCAAGGAAGCTCGACAAATTAGGCATGCGCGGCTCGAACACAGGTGAACTCATCTTCGAGAATTGCTTTATCCCCGCGGATCGGCTGCTGGGCACCTTGGACGGCGGCGTCCGCGTGCTGATGAGCGGTCTCGATTACGAGCGCGCCGTGCTGGCTGGCGGTCCCTTGGGTATCATGCAGGCCTGCCTCGATCTGGTGCTGCCCTATATTCACACGCGCCGCCAGTTCGGCCAGCCGATCGGCACCTTCCAGTTGATGCAGGGAAAGGTCGCCGACATGTATACCCTGATGAATGCCGCCCGCGCCTATGTCTATGCGGTCGCCAAGTCCTGCGACAAGGGCCGGACCACGCGCAAGGACGCCGCTGGCGCCATTCTGTTTTCGGCAGAAAAAGCCACACTTTTGGCGCTCGATGCCATTCAATGTCTGGGTGGAAACGGCTATATCAACGACTATCCGGCCGGCCGCCTGCTGCGCGATGCCAAGCTCTACGAGATCGGGGCGGGCACCTCGGAAATCCGCCGCATGCTGATCGGCCGCGAATTGTTCGACGAATCGGCGTGAGGTGATTCCATGACCCTCGAGATGCGCAGTGAATGCGAAAAATGCGCGCGGCTCCTGCCGCCCGATTCCGATATCGCCTATATCTGTTCCTATGAATGTACCTGGTGCGCGCCCTGCACCGAAGCCATGAACCATATCTGCCCTAATTGCGGTGGTGACCTGCAACACCGCCCGACTCGAAAAAAGGAAAGTTGATCACATGCCGCGTCAGTTGATTTCGTCCGGTTCCGCCTTTGAAAAAGTTGCCGGCTATTCCCGCGCTGTCGTCGACGGCGATTGGATCTTCGTTTCCGGCACCACCGGATTCGACTATGCCAAGATGAGCATCTCGGAAGATGTCGTCGAACAGACTCACCAGACCTTCCGCAACATCGAAGCGGCCTTGAAGCAGGCCGGCTCCAGCCTCAAGGATGTGGTGCGGGCGCGCTACATCATCGTCAATCCGGCCGACTGGCCGGTCGTGGCGCCCGTCTTTGGCCAGTATTTCGGCGATATCCGCCCGGCCTCGACGGCGATTATCTGCGGTCTGGTCGATGCCAAGATGAAGATCGAGATCGAGGTCACGGCGAAACGGTCCGGAAATTGAGTGGGGGTGCCTGACATGCCGACCGTTCTCATCACCGGCGCCAATCGCGGCATCGGCCTCGAACTGACACGTCAATATGCGGCGGGCGGCTGGGACGTCATCGCCTGCTGCCGCAAGCCGAAAGAGGCGACAGCCCTCGCCAAACTCAAAGGCAAGATCGAGCTGAAGGCGCTCGACGTCGCGAAACCCGCCTCGATCGTGAAGCTGGCGGCAGCTTTGAAGGGGCGTGGCATCGACGTTCTCCTCAACAATGCCGGCATCCTCGGCCGCCGTGTGGGCTTCGGCAAGGCGGACGCCAAGGAGTTCTTGTCCTTGCAACAGGTGAACGCGCTCGGCCCGCTGCTGATGGCCGAGGCCTTTGCGGTCCATGTGCGGAAGTCCAAGGAAAAGAAGATCGTGGCCATTACCAGCGGCCTTGCCTCGATCACCAATGTGAATGAGGCGAGCTCCTACGCCTATCGTGCCTCCAAGGCATCGCTCAACATGGTGATCCGGAAGCTGGCGTTCGATCTGAAGAGCAAGGCCATCCTGGCCGCAGCCATCAGCCCGGGCTGGGTCCAGACTGACATGGGCGGCAAGAATGCCGTGCTGAAGGTCGAGGACAGTGCCGCCGGCATCATCAAGGTGATTGCGGGCCTGGACGCCGACAATTCCGGCAGCTTCTTTGGCTATGACGGCAAAACCATTGCCTGGTGACCTCCTCATGTCGACCGCGATCGAATTCTATTTCGACTTCTCCTCGCCCTATGGCTATTTCGCCGCTCACCGCATCGACGCGGTAGGTGCCGAATTCGGGCGCGAGGTGATTTGGCGGCCGATCCTGCTGGGGGCAGTGTTCAAGGCGTCTGGGCAATCGCCACTGGTGAGCCAGCCCATGCGCGGCCCTTATCACCTCCATGACATGCAGCGGACGGCGCGGCGCCTGAAGCTGCCGTTCCAATTGCCCGACGGTTTCCCGATCGCTGCCATCGCGGCCTCGCGCGCCTTCTACTGGGCCGAGCAACAATCACCGGCCGACGCCAAGCGCCTGGGCCTCGCCTTGTTCGACGCGGCCTTTGCCAAAGGCATCAACACCGCCACCACCGACGCGGTGGCCGCCATCGCGGCGGAAGCCGGTTTCGATGCCGAGGATATCTGCGCTGGCATTGCCACCACCTCCATCAAGGAACGCCTCAAGATGGAGACCGATGGTGCCATCGAACGTGGCATTTTCGGCTCGCCCTTCTTTATCGTCGGGGGCGAGGCCTTCTGGGGCAATGACCGTATCCCCGATCTACGCGACTGGCTGCAGACCGGCGGCTGGTAGTCCCCTCATTCAAGGAACGTCCCATGCTCGATCAAACGCTGGCCCGTGACATCATCGCTGCCGTCGATGCCGGCTTCGACACGCAGGTCAAGGAGACGATGGCATTGACCGCGCTACCGTCCCTGCGCGGGGCGGAGGCGACGGCGCAGGATTTCATGGCGCAGCATTACCGCGCGCGCGGCCTCGGCGTCGATCATTGGAAGATCAATGTCGAGGACATCCAGCATCTGCCCGGCTTCTCGCCGGTGGCGGTTTCCTACGACAATGCCTTCAACGTGGTGGGTGCGCACCGGCCGCGTGAGGTCAAAGGCCGTTCGCTCATCTTGAACGGCCATATCGACGTCGTACCGACAGGTCCGCATGATCTCTGGTCGCGGCCGCCCTTTGAATCATATGTCTCTGGCGACTGGCTCTATGGCCGCGGCTCCGGCGATATGAAGGCTGGGCTCTACGGCTGCCTGGCGGCCTTTGACGCGTTGGATCGCTTGGGGTTGCGTCCGGCGGCACCGGTCTATCTGCAATCGGTCGTCGAGGAGGAATGTACCGGCAATGGTGCTTTGGCCTGCTTGCAGCGCGGCTACCGCGCCGATGCGGCGATCATCCCTGAACCGATGGGTGACAAGCTGCTCCACGCCCAGCTCGGCGTCATGTGGTTCCAGGTGAAGCTGCGTGGCAAGCCGGTCCATGTCGCCTATGCCGGCACCGGCTCGAACGCGATCGAGGCTGCCTTCCCGGTGATCCAGGCGCTCCACAAGCTGGAAGAGCGCTGGAATGCCGAGAAGCACGAGATCTGGGCTGAGCACCGCCACCCGATCAATTTCGTGGTCTCCAAGATCGAAGGTGGCGACTGGACCTCGAGTGTCCCTGCCTGGTGCACCTTCGACATGCGCATCTCATTTTACCCCGGCATGGAGCTGGCGCGCGTGCGCCGCGATGTCGAGGAAACCGTGCGCGCTGCCGCGACCGGTCATTCCTATCTCGCCAACAACCCACCGCAGGTGGTCTATCACGGCTTCCAGGCGGAACCCTATGTGCTGCAGAATGGCGATGCCGCGATCGCCTGCCTTGAGGGCGCCCATCGCCTGGCCTTTGAGGCGGAATTGCCGCGGGTCGCTACCACCGCCACGACAGACGCCCGCTTCTTCGGCCTCTATGCCGACACGCCGGCCCTGGTCTACGGCCCGCTCTCCGAAGACATCCACGGCTTCGACGAACGTGTGAGTTTGAGCTCGCTGAAGAAAATCACGCAGGGCATAGCCCTCTTCATGGCCGATTGGTGCGGGGTGGAGAAGAAGTGAGGGGTATCATGAGAACGCTGGGTGTTGGCCTTTTGCTTCTGCTGGCGGCTTGCGTAGCCACACCGCCTGCTGATCCGAATGTCAGGGCCTGCGAGCCGTTGCCGGTCGGCGAGTGTCTGACGCTGCTTCAGCAGCGGAACCTCCAGGCGAAATCCGTCAACGATGTGCTGATGGCCATTGCAGAATTACACCTTTCGCACGAGAAGCCGGAGCCGGCGATCGAATATCTGGACGTGTTGAAGGAGCGTGACGACAAGTCCGCCCTCCCTTTCCGCAAGCTCGGGGACGCATTCAGCATGTGGGCTGGCCAGAAACAGACTGTACTGGATAGCGCCAACGATCTTCTGTCTGCAAGCAACTATCTACTTGCATCCGTGAACTACTTGCTGGCATCCACCAAAGATCCGAGCAACCAAGCGAATTACGTCGATGCTACAAGAACCGCGGTCGCGGCTGGTGCCTGCGAGATCGCGGAATCGGTGCGCCAGCAACACGAAAAGCGCTTTGGTAAGAACGACCGCCAGCACGAACTGGCGGCCCTCGTTCATCAGAAGTGCAGCTGACGGGTGCCGTTCCTTACGGCAGCAGAATATACGTCTTGCGCACTGTCTCGTGGATCTCCCACACGCCGAGGCTTTCGGCGGGGAAATAGAGGGCATCGCCGGCGTTGATCTCGATCACCTGGCCGCTCTTGGCGTGGAAGGTGGCGCGGCCGCTGATGAAATGGGCGAACTCCGCTTTGCGGATCTGCCGGTTCCATTTGCCGGGGCTGCATTCCCAGATACCGAAATCGGGTTCTTTCCCTTTGTCGGTAGGCGAGGTGCCGCGCAACTGCGCCACCGGCTCACCCAACGGTTCTGCAACCTTGCCCCAATCTTCAAGGGCCGCCGAGTTGATGCCGGCAGTGTTGGCAAGGCGCTTAATCATGGAAAGACTCCCAAGAGGCATGATGGCGGCAGGAGATCTGCCGATGAAGATTAGTGCTGTTCTTTGACCGGCTGGAACGCCATGGCCTCGGCGAGGGCTGCATTGAGGTCGCTGCTCGACAGCTCGCCTTTATACTTGTCACGCAGGCCAGCGACCTTGTTGAGCTCGCCCGGTTCCTTGAGATAGGTGGCGGCAATGGTGAGCCAGGTGAAGGAGGCTTTCTTGTCGACCGGCGATCCCTGGCCCTGCGCATCCATGACAGCGAGGCCGAGCATGGCTTCGGGATGACCCTGGGCTGCAGCCCGGCCATACCATTCACGCGCCAGCTTGAAATTGGTGGGGCCGGCCCAGCCATACTGATAATAGCCACCCAGGCGGTATTGTGCCTCCGGGTCGCCTTCCGGCGCCATCTCCTTCAGCTTGAGATAGGCGCCGACCTTATCGCCCTCGAGCTCCTTCTTGAGGACCTCCTGAAGGTCCTCCGGCGCAGCCCAGGCCGTGGTGGCAAGCATGGTCGGGACGGCTGCGGTCAGCAGGGACGCGGCCAGGGCGAGACGAATGAATGTGTGCTTCGACATGGCGGGAGAATTGCCGATCTTGGGCGGCCATGCAACTGCGGCAGCAATGAAAATTGCTCCCCCGTGACACCCGTCACAGACGGCATCATGGGGGGTCAGGCGAATGGACTGTCGGCATAATCTGCCCCGTTCCGCCGCCCAACCGGGCGCCAGAAAAGGACGTTATCCAAGGAATCTGACCGGGAACGGTGGCACAGGCCGTCCGAAAAGGCGGTCGGCCGCCGTTCTGGTCAATTGTCCTTGCGGATACTGGTAAACTGGTCTTCGAGAATGCTCTTCACCAGATCCTGCACGAACTCGGCGGTCGTCTCAGTGCCATGCTTGGCGACCAAGGCGAACAAGGCTGCCGAAATCGACATCGTGCCGATGGTGTCGAAGGGAACGCCCTTTTTGAAGGCGTCTTCCCAATAGGCGTTGAACATATCGAAGCACAGCTTGCGCTGTTCCTCGTCGGTGATCGGGGGCGCGCTCATTTTCTGCCCTTGTGACAATGCGGTCTCCATAGCCATCTCCTTGAACGTGGACCGTGTCATCCTCAGCAAACCCCGTGCCAAAACTGAATCATCACAGGATATTGGGGTGAATGCTTACCGTCCAACGAGTCGTTGTGGCGATTAGACCTGTAGCCTCATAACAAGTGATTAACAACGCTGACTGCATTCCCGATTCGGGGGAAAATACTGCCGAGCGCCACAGCGTAGTTCCTCCCCCTTCAGGGGAGGCCAGTCGGCGAATGCCAACATTCGTCGGCGGGGTAGGGGCATGGGTGATGATCCTGGCAAAACGAAACTGAAGGCCGCCCCCACCCCGACCCTCCCCCTAAAGGGAGAGGGTGGTCTCCTACTCACTTCAGAAACGCCGCCTGCTCATGCACCTCGATGAGGGTCGGGCCGTCGGCCTTGAGGGCCAGCTCGATGGCGGCCTTGAGCTCGGCAAGGCTCCCCGGCTTCACCGCATGGGCGCCGAAGGCCAAGGCCAGGGCCTGGTAATCGGGATTGCGCGGCTTCACCCCCAGTTCGGGGATGTCGAGCTCGATCATGTCCTTGGCGATCTGGCCGAAGGCGTCATTGTTCCAGACGATGATGGGGAGGGGCAGGCGCTGTTCGACCGCCGTTCCCAGGTCCTGGACCGTGAACATGAAGCCGCCATCGCCGGCCAAGGCCACCACCGGCTTCTCCGGGCAGGCGATCTTGGCGCCGATAGCGGCCGGCAGTGCATAGCCCAGCGTGCCGAAGCCGCAGGGGTGGAACCAGCGGCGCGGGCCTTCGAACGGGAAGGTGAAATTGCCGGTATAGGCGATCTGGGTCATGTCGCTGACCACGATGCCGTCCGCCGGCAAAGCGGCGCGCAACGTATCCAGCACCTTCACATGCTTTTGCTGCAAGGGGGTGAGATTCGCCCGCACCGACCCGCGCAACTCGGCCGCGGTGTCGAGGTCAGCACGGCGCCCGGCCTTTATGCCGTCGGTGAGCGCCGTCAAGGTCGGGCCAGCATCAGCGAGCAGGCCGACGCTGGGCTGATAGTCGCGGGTCAGCGTATGGGCGTCGAGGTCGATGCGGATAAGCTTGCCATTGAAGGTCAGCCGGTCGACCCAGGAATCCGTTTCCGCCATCTCGGTACCGGCGGCGATGACCAGATCGGCTTGAGCCAGCAGCTTCTGCGTCGCCGGCAGCAACATGGTACTGCCCAGGCTCTGCGGATGACTGTGGGGCAGGACGCCTTTGCCGGCCGTGGTGGTGACGCAGAGCGCCCCCGCTTTCTCGACGAAGGCCTTGACCTCGGCAGCATAGTCGACGGTACCGCCACCAACGATGACGATCGGCGCCTTGGCGCCGTCGATGAGGGCGATGGCTGCAGCCATGTCGGCGGCACTGGCTTTCGGGCGCTGCGCGGTCTGCCGCTTGGGCTGGCCGACATCGGCCGCCGCCGCCAGCATGTCGAGCGGAAACTCCAGAACCACCGGGCGCGGCCGGCCGGTCTCGAACAGCTTATAGGCATCAGCCATCGCCTGCGGCAGTTCGGCGGCGGTTTTGATGGTCTTGGTGAATCCCGTAAGCGGTGCAATGGCGGCACGCTGGTCGGTGATTTCATGGAGACGCCCGCGTCCCTTGCCAAGATCGCCGGTCGCATTGACGCTGCACAGGATAAGGACCGGCACAGAATCGGAAAAGGCCTGGCCGATCGGTGTTGCGGCATTCATGAGGCCAGGCCCCGTGATCAAGCAGGCAACGCCTGGCTTACCCGACGCGCGCGCATAGCCATCCGCCATGAAGCCGGCACCCTGCTCGTGGCGCACACCGATGTGGCGCATCTTGCGGTCAGCGAGTCCACGGTAGAGATCCAGCGTATGCACGCCAGGGATACCGAACACGGTATCGACGCCATAGGTTTCGAGCAAAGCAATGGCGGCGTGACCGCCTATTTGGTTGGCACCCATCATATCCCCTGACTTGGTATCTTCGATTGCTGCTGGATCTGCCGCGCGTGGCGGCTATTTCGTTGGTGGCGGACTTTAGCCGAAAGCAGCTGTATGCAGCAATAGACGGAACCGCCCTTTTCCGGCTAGAAATGGGCCTTAGAGGTGCATTCCATGGATCTGCTGCAGCAACTTGCCGCCATCATCCTGCCGGTGCTGGTGGTGCCGGCCATTGGCTTTATCTGGGCGCGGTCGGGCAATACTTTCGACAACCGCTTTGTGACCCAATTGGTGACCAATATCGGCACGCCGGCCCTGGCGGCCGATGCGTTGACGCGCATCCGCGTCGATACCGGGGCGCTCGTGGAAATGGCTGGCCTCACCGCGCTCTGCTTTGCCGGCTTCATTATCCTCGGCCTGGTCGTCCTCAAGATCATGCGTTTGCCCAATCACTCTTATCTGCCGGCCCTGATCTTTCCCAACACGGGCAATATGGGCCTGCCGCTCGCGCTCTTTGCCTTCGGAAATGAAGGCCTTGCATTTGCCGTGGTCTTTTTCGCCATCTCGATCACGTCGCAATTTACCCTCGGCATGTCGCTGGCTTCCGGCAGTTTCAGTGTCACCCGCCTGCTGCGCATGCCGCTCATCTACGCCATCATCTTTGCCCTTGTCGTGCTGTCTTTCGGTTGGCAATTGCCGGTCTATGTCAGCAACACGCTGCAATTGCTGGGTGGCCTCACCATTCCGCTGATGCTGCTGGCGCTGGGCGTCTCGCTGGCGCAGCTCCGTGTCACGCGTCTGCCGCGCAACCTGCTGCTGTCGATCGTGCGTCTGGGCGGCGGCGCCCTCATCGGCTTCTCCGTCGGGCATTTCGTCGGCGCCTCGGATCTCGCCACCGGTGTGCTGATGATCCAAAGCACCATGCCGGTTGCCGTCTTCAATTATCTCTTTGCGCAATATTACAGCCGGGAACCGGCAGACGTCGCCTCGATGGTGGTGATCACGACGGCCTTGTCCTTCGTGACACTGCCGGTGCTGCTCTATTTCATTTTGTGAGCCAGAGCACGCGGGGGTTTGGTTGCCACCGCCTCACCCAGATTGCTTTGGTGAAATTCGATCTTGCCGGCATAGCTCATTCCCTCTCCCCTTGCGGGAGAGGGTCAGGGTGAGGGGGTGGTTATCATCGGCGCGATTGATGATTTGAAGAAAAGAACATGGGCTAACAGGGGAAAACCAACATGCGTATCGTCAGCGAATTTCCGCGCGCCGTCCGTCATATCGAGAATGTCTGGATTCCCGTTGTGGGCGGCATCAACCTCGCTGCACGACTGTGGCTGCCGAAGGATGCGGAAGCGCACCCGGTGCCGGCGATCATCGAGTGCGTGCCCTATCGCAAGCGCGACGGATTGCGCTACCGGGATGATGAGATGCATCCCTACACCGCGGGTCACGGCTATGCCGTGCTGCGCATCGATCTCAGGGGCACCGGTGAATCCGAAGGCCTACCGGACGACGAATATACGGTGGCCGAGCAGGACGACATCATCGCAGCCATCGCCTGGATCGCGGCCCAACCCTGGTGCACAGGCAAACTCGGCATGATGGGCATCTCCTGGGGTGGCTTCAACAGCCTACAGGTGGCGGCGCGCCGGCCGGCGGCGCTGAAGGCGATCATCGCCGTCGATGCCTCGGACGATCGCTACAATGATGATGTCCATTACATGCAGGGCGTTCTGCTGCATGATAATTTTTCCTGGGCCTCGGCCATGTATGCCTATGCCGTCCTGCCGCCGGACCCGGAATTGGTCGGCGACCGCTGGCGCGAGATGTGGCTCCAGCGCCTGCAGCATTACAAATTTCCCTTCCGTATCTGGGGTGCCCATCAGCGGCGCGATGCCTATTGGCGCCAGGCCTCGGTCATTGAGGATTACAGCGCCATCACCTGTGCCGTCTTCGCCGTCGGTGGTTGGGAGGATGGCTATTCCAATGCCGTCCCGCGCCTGGCCGAACATATCAAGGCGCCGGTCAAGGGCTGGGTCGGTCCCTGGGGCCACACCTATCCGCACAATGGGCTGCCTGGGCCCGCGGCCGGCTTCCTGCAGGAAGCCCYGCGCTGGTGGGACCAGTGGTTGAAGGGCATCGACACGGGCGTCAGACGCGACCCGAAATTGATCGCCTGGATGAATGATTCCTACGAACCCGACCCTTGCGCACTGGAACGGCCTGGCCGCTGGATCGCCGAAGGCACCTGGCCGGCCCCGCACATCAAGATCGAGAAACTGGCTTTTGGCCGCCACACGCTGGGGCACGCCGCGTCGACCGCGACCCTGCAGGTGAAATCGCCACAGACATGCGGACTGGGCTCAGTCGAATGGTGCTCCTATGGCGGCAGCGACGGCGATTATCCCTCCGACCAGCGGGCCGACGATGGCATGTCGCTCTGCTTTGATGGGCTGCCGCTCGAGGCGCGTTGCGAGATTTTCGGCATGGCCGTTGTGGAACTGGCCTTTGCCGTCGACAAGCCGGTGGCGCGGGTGGCGGTGCGTTTGAACGATGTGGCGCCGGACGGTGTCTCGACCCGGGTCACCTTCTGCGTCTTCAGCCTCAATCACAAAGACGATCAGGCCAACCCGCAGGACCTGGTACCGGGGCAACGCTACGTGGCGCGCGTGCCGTTGAACTATATCGCCCATGCCTTTCTGCCTGGCCATCGGCTGCGTGTCGCGGTCTCGACCAATTACTGGCCGATGATGATGCCGGCGCCTGAAGCGCCCACCCTTACTCTCTTCACGGATGGCTGCCATTTGGAACTGCCGGTGCGCCCGACGGGATGCGGTGACCCGGCCTTTACCCTGCCGGACCCGGAAAAGGCGCCGCATGCCCCCGGCCATGTCACGCGCGAGGGATCAGCCAAGCGCGAAGCCAGGGTCGACATCGCGACGGGCGAGACCGTGCTCGTCAATCACAAGGATGCTGGCGGTTATCATTTCAGCGATATCGGCGTCACCTCGGATTGCCGGGTGATCGAGACCTATCGCATCAAGCCAAACGATCCGCTCAGCTATCAAGTCGAGATATCCTACGAGCAGATGCTGAAGGGTCCGGATTGGGAAGCGAAGACGGCGAGCGTCACCAGCCTCAAGGCCGGGAAAGACACCTTCCGCATCACCGCCCGCATGGACGCCTATGATTCCGGGATGCGCATCTTCAGCGATGAAGATGCGTATGACCTCACGCGCGATTTCTGCTGACCAAAGCCCATCGCCCTTTCCATGGGCGATGGGCTTTCGAGAATATTCTGCGTCAGCGTATACCGCTGCGACCGTTGCCATTCGGCCGGGCATAAGGCGCCATCGCGGCAGAGACAGCCTTCTTGAACATGATGGCTCGCCCGGGAGCGACCTTTGTCAGAGCGGGTACAATTGAGCCCTTCATCTCTGGATTATTTTGAACCGTTCGCTTGACGGCCTTGTTCAGCTGTTTCTGGGTGGCGGTTTCCACCGTTGCGCCGTTACGAAGATTTGCGGCCACGGCCGCGACCACGGCGTCATCGGACTGCGATTCCACAACCTGCTGATCGCCCGACGATGCGGGGCTGACATTTGCATTTGCACAGGCCGAAAGCATCAGGGCCATGCCAATGGCCAGAAGATAAGAATGTCTCATGTATCAATCCTTCAATGATCGGTTCGCTAAGGTTGGGCGATAGGGATCACGAGTTGGTGAAGATGGCGCGTGGTTTCAATACGCACGGCTTGCATGGAGACTGCTGTGCTGCCAGCTCTGCCTGTCTAGCCACGGGTGGCATGTGTCACCACACCGCTTGGCACATGTTGGCACATGATCTCCGGCATGGCTCTTTGTCACAAAATCGACGCGAATTCCGGCATGTGCCGATTGCCGTTCAAGTCTTTGAAATCAGTGACTCCATCTGATCGAGACAGTTGCATTGATGTTGGTCGCGCAACGGTGCCGCGGCTTCAGCCGGCATCAGCGATCAGCCATCGTCGCGTGCATCAGATCAGGCACAGTGTTGCCGACATTGAACCCGTCAATGTGCACTATTGAACGCGGTGATGGTCAAATACCCGTTTCGCCAGGCCAAAAACCGATGGCCAAAAACGAAGGCCAAAAAGCCTGATGGGCCTGGTGTTATTCCGCGATCGGAATGGTGACGCCGCTCGTCGTTTCGCCGAAATGATCGAGGAGGGCCGGCAGCATTTCACGCATGGCGGTCGAGGGATCGACATTGGCGTCGCCGCGTTCGACCGTGCCACGCCAGATGTAATGACCGCTCGGACGGTCATAGACTGTCATGTTGACGCGGAACACCCGGTCGACGGTGTTGATCGGGGCGTTGGGATTGAGTAGGGTGCCGCCCTCGGTGCTGAACAGGTTGGCGTTCTTGGGGTCGCTTTTCTTGGCATTGAATTCGCCCACCGTCTGGTCGGCGGAGAGTCGCGAAACCAGCTGGGTCGCGACCGTCACCACCAGATTGCCATCGCCACCCAGTGCATAGCCACGCGCAGCGAGGTCGGCATCGACCTGCCGCAAGGCGTCGTCATCCATTTGGCTCTCGGTTTCCGGCTGGGTCTGCAAGGCAGCGCCCGGGGGAATCGGCTGATAGGCCACCGTTTCGATGGTGGCGGTGGTGGCCTTGGGGTCCTGGGCGGCAGCCGGGGTGAGAAGGGCCAGCGCCAGGAATCCGACGGCAATCGCCGGAAGTGTCGGTTTTTTCAAGCTGCGCAGGTATGTCGCTGACATGATTGCCCATCCATAACTTGCCGGCTCCACCCGGCCGGCGAAACGTCGCGCGGCCTCCATCCGGTTGCACCACATAGCGGAAATCGGGCCGCCAATACAACACGTGGCATTTGCTTTAGTTTCCGGCTCGCGCCATCATAAACGGTGATCCCGGCGTTCCCCTATGCCCGTTTGGCATGGGTCGCCGTCCGAATTCGGAAGGGAGTGGCCTCGAATGTCTCTCGCCCAAACGATTGTTGCGGATTCTGCCGGATTATTGGTCAACCGCACGCATATGCCTTTTGCCCTCGATAGCGGCGTTGCCGCGCGGGCCAGGATCGGCCTCATCGTGCTGGCAACCGACCACACATTGGAGCATGAGTTCCGCCAGATATTCCGAATCCCCGGCGTCGCATTCTATGCCACCCGCATCCGCAACGCCGCCGAGATCAACCCGACCACCTTGGCCGCCATGGAAGCGGGCTTGGCCGCCGCGGCCGATGTGATCCTGCCTGGCATTCCCTTGGACGTGGTCGCCTATGGCTGCACTTCAGCCTCCGTCGTGATCGGCGAGGAGAATGTTTTCAAGCGCATCCACGAAACCCGGCCGGAAGCCAAATGCACGACACCCATTACCGGCGGCGTGCTGGGCCTCAAAGCGCTGGGCGCCAAGCGCATCGCTCTGCTCACGCCTTATATCGACAGCGTCAATGCGCGCTTCAAATCCTATATCGAGTCAAAAGGGCTGGAGGTGCCGGTGATCGGTTCCTTCAACCATGAGAACGATAACGAAGTGGCGCGCATCTCCACGAGCTCGATCTATGATGCGGCGTTGGAGCTCGGCCGCCATCCGGAAGTCGATGGGGTCTTCGTCTCCTGCACGTCACTCCGTGTCGCCGAAATCGCCGAACCCTTGGAGCGCGAGCTCGGCAAGCCCGTCACCTCTTCCAACCACGCCATGGCCTGGCATTGCCTGCGCCTTGCCGGTGTGATGGAACCGATCGAGGGTTGGGGCAGGCTGTTCCGGATTTGAGCATGCGGGCATTTCTGATCGGCATTTTCCTTGTGCTTGGTGCCGCGCCCACATGGGCCGGCGAGGCCCCAATCATGGTCGGCGATCCCGACGGCTGTCGCGTGACGGTCGACTATGAGGCTCGCGAGCAGATGCTGCATTTCCGCCCCATCATGCCGGCCGGGAAGGGTTGCGAGGTCACCCCGCTGATGGTGCAGTCAGCCCTCTACATGGCTCTCGACCGGCAGCGGGCGAACTCCAAACTTGCGCTCATTTTTCTGGGCCGTCTTGAAAACTATCCCTGGTTGTCACGTAAGCTGACCGGGCATGCAATGAACAACAGCGGTCGCCTGGGTTTCTGGGATCCAGTCAAAGGTCACGCCTCGGACGGCAATGACAATCAATATGTCGTTGATGCCTTGTCAGCGATGTTCAAGGAGGATCTGGTCGGCCACCCTTATTTGCCGCCCTTTGCCGACGTGCTGGCCGAGTATGGCTATCGCATCGATGGCGCGTCAGCCGAGAAGGTTCTCACCAAGGCCGCGCAGCCGGGTCTATCGGAGCGCTTTCCCTATGACGCACTGCTTCATTTGCGGATCACAAAAATCGGCCCCTAATAGCGCGTGTAGTGGAACGGCGTTTCGTCGATCTCCGGCTTCCGGCCCAGCATCTGGTCGACCAGGATGCGCGAGGAACCACAGGCCATGGTCCAGCCCATATGCCCGTGTCCGGCATTAAGCCAGAGGTTGGAGATGGGGGAGGGGCCCATGATGGGCGGCCCGTCCGGGGTCATGGGGCGCAGACATGCCCAATAGTCCGGCCGGTCATAGAGGGCGGCCTTGGGGAACAGCTCCCGCGCCACGCGCAGCATATGGGCGAAGTTCGCGGGTTCGAACTCGGTATCGTAGCCGGCGAAATCCGCCGTGGCGGTCAAGCGCAGCCGGTCACCCAGCCGCGAGAACGCCACCAGATGTTCCTCATGGACACCGCCGATGACAGGGGCCTCCGCCGGGTCGGCGATCGGCAGGGTGACCGAATAGCCTTTGACCGGGAAGATCGGCAGGTTGAAGCCGATCTTGCGCGTAAGCAGCGGGGCATAGCTTCCCAGCGCCAGGACGAATTGATCGGCGGTCACAATGCCCTTGTCGGTCACGATTTCGGTGACACGCTTGCCTTGCGTGGCGATCCGCTCGATCGATTCCCCCAGACGGAACGTCACCCCTAACGCCTTTGCGCGCTCAGCCAAGCCCAACGTGAATTTCCGCGCATCGCCGGATTCGTCGCCCGGCGTGTGCATGCCGCCGGCAAGTCTGCCCTTGGTGGACGCCAGGGCCGGTTCCAATGCCACCAATTGATCGGGGTCGAGCACATTGACCACGATGCCCTGATCGGCGAGGAAGCGCATGCTCTCCTTGCCGGCGCGAAACGCCGCGGGATCGTTATAGAGATAGATGGCGCCCTTGGCCGTGCGATCCCATTCCAGCCCTTCTTCGCGGCCGATGCGCAATGTTTCAGCCTGGCTGTAGAGGCACAGCTTGATCTTTGTCTTGGTGGCGGCGCGGTTGCGCGCGGTGGTGCAATTCCTGAGGAACTGCAGGCTCCACAGCCACATGCGGGGATCGAGGCGCAGGCGATAGCGGAGCGATGTGTCATTTCGCCACAGTGATTTCAACAGGATCATCGGCGCCCGCGGGCTCGCCCAGGAACTGGCGTGGCCCGGCGTCACCAGCCCGGCATTGGCAAAGCTCGTCTCCCGCGCCGGTTCCGGCCGCCGGTCGATGACGATGACTTCGTGGCCTTCCTTGGCCAAGTAATAAGCACTGGTGACGCCCAGCAAACCGGCGCCCAGAACGACGATCTTCATGCCACCCTGCCCATGCCTCTATGAATCAGCTTTTCTTGATGATTTGGCCGCAACATTGCCATAAACCGGCCCTAGAGCATAAGGTCTGATCAGAAGAATGGAAGACGGAAGCCCTAGATGACCTGTCGGATGATTGCTGCCTCTTTTGCCACCCTGATCCTGTGTGCTGGCATGACGATCTCTGCCCAGGCACAGAACGCAACGACGATACCCGCAGGCCCGGCCCTCTCGGTCGAGGAGTTGCGCGGCTGCTTGTGCGAGGAGCCGCAATTGGAGATGGCGCGCCAGGACATTGCCACGCGCCGCGCCATCCTGGATGAACGTCAGGCGCAGCTGACGGCACTCGATGCGCAGATTGCCGAGCGCCGGAAGACGCTCGATCCCAACGATCTCATCGGCCAGGAACTGCTGAAGAACTCCATGGCCCAGGCGGCAGCACTGCGGGATCTCATTCAATCCGATGTGCGCTTGTCCTTGAACCAGGCGGTTGCCGATTACAATGCGAAGGCCGCCAAATATACCGAAACCTGCGTCAATCGCCCACGCTACGCCTATGACGTCGACCAGGCCAAGAAGGATCTGGTCTGCACGATGCAGTGACGCAGCGGCAATGCTGGCCCGCTAGCGGCGGGCGAGGCCGAGTACGCCCTTGAAGAAGGCGGTGAAAGCCAGCTGCAAGCCGACGCACAGCGCCGTCGATGAGGGTACCAGCAGGCGCATCATGCTGGCGGTGTCGAGATTGCCGAACCCGGTTTCCTGCCATGTCAGCACGGCGATGGCGATGCCGACGAGACCGGCCAGGGTCAGGGCTGTTCCCACCAGCAGCAGGAATTCCAGCGACAGACGATCGGCCAGCGAGCGAAAGCGGGCACTTGGCGGCAGCAGATGGTTGGCGATGCAGAATTGCTTGGCCAGCACCGCAAGGCCCACGGCCTGGACCCCGACGATGACGGCAACGCCCGCCAGCAGCAGCGTGTTGATGTCGAAGGTGATGTTGGCGATTCGGATCGGCCCCACGGACAGGGCGATCAACACGATGATCCCAAGCATCGCCAGCAACAGGCCGGGATAGAAGAACAGCCATTCGGGGCTGAGCATCAGCAGGAACCGCAAATGCCGCCAGCCATCGCGCCAGCTCCGGAGATGCGGTGGGCGCGAGCGGCCATCCGGCGAAAGAATGGTCGGTACCTCGGTGACCTTGAGGCCGTTGAGGGTCGCCTTCACCACCATTTCGCTGGCGAATTCCATGCCGGTGGTGCGCAGATCAAGCTTGCGGATCGCCTCACGCGAAAAGCCGCGCAGGCCGCAGTGGAAATCGCCGAGCGGGCTCTTGAACAGTCTCTTGCCGATGCCGGTGAGGACCGGGTTGCCGAGATAGCGGTGCAGGGGCGGCATGGCACCTGGCTTGATGCCGCCTTTGAAACGGTTGCCCATGACCAGCTCATGGCCTGCCCGCAACTGTTCGACAAACGCCATGAGATCGGCAAAATCGTAGCTGTCGTCGGAATCGCCCATGATGATGAAGCGGCCGGCAGCAGCATCGATACCGCCGATCAGGGCGGCGCCATAGCCTTTCATCGGAATGTCGACGACCCGGGCGCCAGCGGTTCGCGCCAGATCCTGCGACCCGTCGGTGCTGCCATTGTCGGCGATCAGCACTTCGCCGTCGATATGGTGCCGTTCCAGGAACTGCCGTGCCTTGCGCACGCAGACTTCCAGCGTCTCGGCCTCGTTGAGGCACGGCATCAGGATGGTGAGCTCGCAGGAGTTGGGGGCGGGGTTGGTCATGGCTTGCCTGCCGTGCGTGGGCGCATTCTCAGGCCGTCATCTCCGGGCTTGACCCGGGGATCTGTCGGCAACAGCTCACCGTCTCCGCTTCAATGCGCTGCATGCCGGGGGCCAGCAGGCCGTAGACCATGAAGGTGGCCGGCTGCAGAATGAGCCCGAGGATCTGCGCGGTCGTTAGATCGACATTCCCGATTGCGATCTCGTTATGCTTTTGTGCCTCGCTCACCAGTTTGTGGAGTACCTGCACCGGCGACTGGGTCTTTGAGCGCAGTTTGGGCAATTCCTGGTGCTGGGTCAGCAGCAGGAAGCGGAACATCAGCGGCTCATCGTCGAAGAAGCGGCAGAAGCGGCGGATCATGGCGCCAAGGCGGCTGGCAAAATCGCCTTTTTCTTTGGCGAGATCCTGCAATTCCTTGGCAAGGGCCGCATAATTTTCCGAGAACAATTTCCAGGCGAGATCTTCCTTGGAAGCGTAGTGGCGATAGAGCCCGCCTTCCGCGATCCCGGCCAAGGCAGCGATGTCGCGCACAGAGGTGCCGAGCACGCCCTTGGTGACGAAGAGTTCCAGAGCCGCCTGTTTGATCCGGTCTCGTGTGGCAACGCCCCGCGGCATGCTTCCCCTGCTAAGCTGCTGTGAACAACCGTTCACAGGATGCCCGATCATGTGCACCTTGCCAAGCGTCAGCAAGACTCACCTTCATTTTGCGACGCACACAAATTGATCCTTGTTTGCCGCGCCTTTTATCCTTGCCAGCGGGCCGCGCGGCCTGAAACACTTCAGTCATACCGGCCCCGCAGAAGACCGGACCTCTCACGCGAAATTTCATCAGCGAAAAGGAGGTCGAGATGGCTACTGTCACTCAACATGCTGGAACACAAAACGGCAGAGAACCGGGGGCGCCACGCTGCGCCGCCATCGTGGGTCCCTACCTCAGCGGCAAGACGGCACTCCTCGAAAGCCTGCTTTTTATCACGGGAGCGATCCACCGCAAGGGATCGGCCAAGGAAGGCAACACCGTTTCCGATTCATCCGCCGAGGCGCGGGCACGCAAGATGTCGGTCGAAGTGACCGCCGCCACCACCGACTATCTGGGTGAACGCTGGTGCTTCCTCGATTGTCCGGGCTCGGTCGAGCTGGCGCAGGAAGCGCGCAATGCGCTGATGGTGGCCGATGTTGCCATCGTCGTTGCCGAACCGCTGATCGACAAGGCGCTGATGCTGGCGCCGACCTTGAAATTCCTCGACGATCACCAGATCCCGCATATCCTGTTCATCAACAAGATGGATGTGTCGAGCCGCCAGGTGCGCGAAATGATGGACGCCCTTCAGGCGGTTTCCAGCCGCCCGCTGGTGCTGCGCCAGGTACCGATCCGCGGTGCCGGCAAGGACGGTGGTGAAGTCACCGGCTATGTCGATCTGGTGAGCGAGCGCGCTTACAAATATCATCCGGGCCAGGAATCCGACCTCATCAAGATGCCGGAGGAAGTGCTGCCGCGCGAACAGGAAGCGCGCAACAAGATGCTCGAATCATTGGCCGACTTCGATGACCATCTGATGGAGGAAATCCTCAGTGACGTCGTGCCGCCGAAGGACGAGATCTACCAGCAATTCGCCAAGGACCTTGCCGCCGATCTTATCGTGCCGGTGCTGCTCGGCGAAGCTGAGCGCGACGGTGGCGTGCGGCGCCTCTTGAAGGCGCTGCGTCACGAAGTGCCGGGACCGGAGGCCTTGGCGCAGCGCCTTGGCATCTCCAGCTACGATGCCTCGACCCTGGTGTTCAAAACCTATCATCAGCCCCATGCCGGCAAATTGTCGTTGGCGCGCATCTTTGGCGGCCGGGTCAGCGAAGGCTCGGTGCTCAACGGCACCCGCGTTGCCGGTGTCTTGCGGCCAAAGGGCAATACGTTCGAAAAAGTGCCGCATGCCAATACCGGCGAAGTGGTGGCATTGGCGCGGATGGAGGAGGTTAAGACCGGCGACCTGCTGACGGCGTCCGGCAAGAAGAATCCCGATTTCATCTGGCCACAGCCGCTGGAACCGCTCTTCGTCCTCGCCATGGACGCTGAGAATAGGGCCGATGAGGTGAAGCTTACTGCAGCGCTCGCCAAGCTCATCGAGGAGGATACTTCGCTCACCTTCACCCACGATGCCAGCACCCATGAAATGCTGCTCTCGGGCCAGGGCGAGATCCATCTCAACATCGCCTTCGACCGGCTGAAGTCGCGCTTCGGCCTGCCGATGAAACATCGGCGGCCGCAGGTGAGCTACAAGGAAACCATCCGCAACGGGGTGAAGCAGCATTCGCGCTTCAAGCGGCAATCCGGCGGCCATGGGCAGTTCGCCGATATTCATATCGAGATCTGGCCGCTGGAACGCGGCAAGGGATTCGAATTCCATGACCGCGTCGTGGGTGGTTCGGTGCCGCGGCAGTTCATCGGCTCGGTCGAAGATGGTGCACGCGATTATCTCGCGCGCGGACCGATGGGTTTTCCGGTGGTCGATGTCGCCGTGGCCCTGTTCGACGGCCAGTTCCATGCGGTCGACAGTTCCGACATGGCTTTCAAGACCGTGGCGCGCCAGGCAATGCAGGAAGGCATGCCGCAATGCGGATCGGTGCTGCTGGAGCCGATCTTCTCCGTGGAAGTATCAGCGCCGGCGGAATTCACCGCCCGTGTTCACAACCTCGTCACCGGACGACGTGGCCAGATCGTCAGCTTCCAGGCCAAGGAAGATTGGGTCGGCTGGGAAGTGGTGCAGGCCCTGGTGCCGCAATCGGAACTCCATGACATGATCATTGAGCTTCGGTCCTTGACACTGGGCATCGGCAATTTCTCATACCAGTTCGACCATCTACAGGAACTGAGCGGGCGCTTGGCCGACAAGGTGATCGAGCAGCGACAAGCCGTGGCACAGAAGGGGGCTGCGTAAAATAATCGAGGTCAATCGATCCACCCCCTCTCCCTAACCCTCCCCCACGTTGGGGGGAGGGGACCACAGCGAGAATGAGCGCGGTCGATGGAGTGAACTCGACAGAACTCCCTCCCCCCCGCAGTCGGCGAAGGCCGACATTCGTCGGCGGTGGGGGAGGGTAGGGGAGAGGGGGTCGACGCAGAATTCGGCGCCGCCTACACCTTCAGCACTTTCAACCTGAACAGCAGTCCGCCGACCACCGCGCCGATCGCGGGGGCGATGATGAACAGCCAGAGTTGGGCCAGGGCCTGGCCGCCGACGAAGACCGCCGGGCCGATGCTACGGGCCGGGTTGACCGAGACGCCGGTTACCTGGATGCCGACGATATGGATGACGGCAAGCGTGATGCCGATGGCCAATCCCGCAAAGCCCGGACTTGAATCTTCGCCGGTCGAACCCAGGATCACGATCACGAACAAGGCAGTCATCACGATCTCGAACACCAGGGCGGAGGCGAGGCTGTATTCGCCGAGATAGCCCGGTCCCCAGCCATTCTGGCCGAGGCCATGTGCAGTGCCGCCGGCGATAATCATGAGGACGAGCGCACCCGCCAAGGCACCCAGCACCTGGGCGATCCAATAGGAGACCATGTCCTTGGCTTCCATGCGGCCGGCGATAAAGGCGCCGAGGCTGACCGCGGGATTTACGTGGCAGCCCGAGATCGGGCCGATGCCATAGGCCATGGCGACGATGGCAAACCCGAAGGCAAGCGCGATACCCAGCTGTCCGACATGCTCACCACCCAAGACCGCAGCACCGCAGCCGAACAGCACAAGCGTCAGCGTGCCGATGAATTCGGCAATCAGTTTGTTCATGGCGCTTCTCCCCCGAAGTTTGTTGTTCGAACAAACTATCAGAAAGTGTTCGCGCGACAAAGGTGTGTACTTGCCCATCATCCATGGGGCCCAGCCTTGAATCAAAGGGGCCGGGAATCAGGTGCTACGTTCTTCAATGGCCAGTTGACGCCCGGATTAAGTCCGGGCATGACGATGAATGGCGATGTGCTGATAAGGCGAAATGGTTACTGCGCCATGACCTTCACGTAAGACCCCGGCGCATCTTCGATGGCTTTCAGTTTGCCGCTGCCCGGTTGTCTTGCGTCGACCTCGCCATCAGAAAAGGTGCTGATCCATTTTTGCCATTCCGGCCACCAGGAGCCGGGGCGCTGTTCGGCTGTTGCCAGCCAGTCCTCGGGCTTTGCCGGATAGGCTTTTCCTTTGCCGACCCAGTGGCTGTATTTGCCGGAGGCCGGTGGATTGACGACGCCGGCAATATGGCCGGAGGCGGCGAGGACGAAGGTGACCGGACCTTTGTACGTCTGAGTCGCGGCGTAGGCTGCAACCCAGGGAGCGATGTGATCCTCGCGCGTTGCCAGCACGAAGCTTGGCAGATCAATCTTGGAAAGATCGATTTTCACGCCATCGAGTTCGACGCCGCCCGGCTGAATGAGCAGATTCTTCTGGTACATGTTGCGGAGATAGAAGCTGTGCATCGCCGCCGGCATGCGCGTGGAATCCGAGTTCCAATAGAGCAGGTCGAACGGGAACGGCTCCTTGCCCAGCAGGTAATTGTTGATGACGAAGGACCAGATGAGATCATTGGCGCGCAGCATGTTGAAGGTCGCCGCCATTTCGGCACCTTCGAGATAGCCGCGCTCGTTCATCTTGTCCTCGAGCGCCGTCAGCTGCTCCTCATCGATGAAGATCGAAAGCTCGCCGGCTTCCGCAAAGTCGATCATGGTGGTGAGGAAGGTGGCGCTGGCGATGATCTCCGTGCGCTTCTTGGTTTGCAGGTAGGAAAGCAGGCAGGAGAGCAGCGTGCCGCCCAAGCAATAGCCGATGACGTTGACGCTCTTCTCGCCGGTGCCCTGGAGGATCGCCTCGATGGCCGCGAGCGGACCTTCCAGCATATAGTCGGCGAAGGTCTTGGCCGCGAGCTTCTCGTCCGGATTGACCCAGGAGATCATAAACACGGTCTGGCCTTGATCGACCGCCCATTTCACGAAGGAATTCTGCGGCTTCAGGTCGAGGATGTAATATTTGTTGATCCAAGGCGGAATGATCAGCAGCGGGCGTTTGGCGACCTTTGCCGTGGTCGGCGTATATTGGATGAGCTGGATGAGGTCGTTCTGGAACACGACCTTGCCGGGCTGGACAGCGACGTTCTTGCCGATCTCGAATGCCTCGCGGTCGGTCATCGAGATCTTCAGCTTGCCATTGCCGCGCTCGAGATCCTCAAGGAGATTCTCCAGTCCCTTGACCAGATTCTCGCCGCGGCTTTCCAGCGTCGTGCGCAGCACTTCGGGATTGGTCATGACGAAATTGCTGGGCGCCATCGCATCGACAAACTGGCGAGTATAGAAGTCGACCTTCTTGGCCGTCTTGTCGTCAAGTCCGTCGACCTTGCGCACGGTGTTCTGCATCCAGCGCGCGGTCAGCAGATAGGATTGCTTGATATAGTCGAAGACCTGGTTGTCGTTCCAGGCCGCGTCCTTGAAGCGGCGGTCGTCCTTGGCCGGGGCGATCACCGGGGTTGGCTCCTGCCCCATCATCCGGGCAGCGGTGGACTGCCACAGATTCATGTAATCCTGCCAGAGCGAGACCTGGGCCTCGAGCATCTTGGCCGGGTCGCCCATCATGCGGGTGGTCATTTCCAGGAAGGCACGGCCAAGGCTCTGGGCATCTGGCCCGATGGTGAAATCCTGGGCATGCCGGCCGAGGAAATCCTGCAGCAGGCGCTGGGACTGTTCGGCGATGCGACTCATGGATTCCGCGATTTCCTGCGGTTCCTGCGTATTTGCGTTGGCCCGATCGGGCTTCGAGGTGGTTCCCGGGTCGCTCTTAGCCATCATTGAACCTTAGAAAGGACAAAAATAACAAAGATTTAGGACCTAACGCTTTTTCACGTCCATGATCTCGCTTGTTTGTTATAGTAGCGCAGTCTAAAAAATCGGAACTTTTATTTTGCGCCAGTAGTTTGCGCAGAGGACGGCGCTCCTTGCCGAGCGCGCGGCCGGGGCCCTTGGGGAGGATATGATGGTTGATTTTTCGGATCTGGCCGCATCGCGCGGTGTCGCCGTCGCCGAGGCCGTCGGTCGTCTGGCGCTGAATTCAGGGTCCGCCCTGCGGCCCTTCCTGCCACATTCCAAGCAATCCATGAAGCGGTGGGCCGCCGTCGCCGCCTTCATCACCATCACGGGCTGCTCCTCCTGGTTCGGTGGCGATGTGCAGCACCCCTCGACCGAAGCCGCCGCCAAGGAAGCGGCTGAAGTCCAGGCCGCCCAAGCAAAGAAGGAAGCCGCAGCAGCAGGCGCTGACGCCACCCAGACCGCCAATGCTGCAGCCGACAGCGCACCTGTCGTGCCGCCCTCGGGCGAAGGTGTCCCGGACATCAACAGCGTGCCCAAAGCAGCCCCGGTGCCGGCGGATCTCGACAGCGGCGTCTCGCAGGGCCTCGCTGCCGACAAGGCCAATGCCCAATATACCGACGAAACCCTGATGGCGCCGGACCAGACGGCGACCCGGCCGGCCGCCCCGGCAGGCTCAACCCCGGTGCAAGGCCAGGCGGCAGCTGCCGCAGCGCCCGTGATCCCCTCGACCCCGCCGGCAGCAACCGCGCCAGCTGGGACGCCAGCCCCGCAAGTGGCCGGGGTCACCCCGCAACCCTTGCCGCCGGCCGTGGTCGGCCAGTATCCGGCGCCGCAGATGACCCCCCTGGGCGGTGTCAGCCAGGGCTATATCGGGACACCGCAGCCGGGGGCCAGACCCCTGGGCGGTAGTGCTCCTGCGCAGAATGCGTATATCGTCCAGCCGGGCGCTGTCCCGCAGGCTAGCGCACCGACCGTGGTCGCCACGCCGGTGATGGTCGATTATTCCTCGGTCGCCGCTGGCGGCACCTATGGCTATGCGAGCTACAACCCCTATCAGCGCAACAACCCGGCCCAGGCCTATTACCGCTCGCCCTATGGCGCGACGCAGCCGGTGGCTTACGGTGGTGCGGCGTATCAGCCGGCCTATGCCACTTATGCCGCGCCGGGCTTCCAATCTTACGCACCCATGACGTATTCGGGGGCAGCCGCTGTCCCGCCGCTGCCCGCAGCTGGCCAGCCGGTCGGCATCGTGTTCTTCAACAACGGTTCTGCCAAGCTTGGCCGCGACGATGCCCGCGTGGTGAAGCAGGTCGCCGAGATGCATCGCTATTATGGTGGTGTCATCCGCCTGGTTGGCCATGCCAGCCAGCGCACCGGCAACATGAACCCCTATGCTCAGGATCAGGTGAACTACAGCGTCTCGCTGAAGCGGGCCAATGCCATCGCCCGGGCGCTGACCCGCGCTGGCGTGCCGGCAGCCCTGGTCCAGGTGGCGGCGGCAGGTTCCCAGAATCCGGTGGCGCCGGAATCCATGCCGGCCGGTGAGGCGAACAATCGCCGCGTCGAGATCTATCTCTCGGCCTACTGAGTCCCGGGATCATGAACCAACGACCGGGCTCGGCGTGGCCGAGGGAGCTTTGCTGTGGTGGCTGACCGAAAACCTGATTCCATCTCTCCTTTGCGTGTCGGCATTGCCGGTCTCGGCACCGTGGGTGCCGGCGTCATCGAGCTCTTGCAGCAGAATGCCGACATCCTTGCCAAACATTGTCCGCGCAAGATAACGGTCACCGCCGTCTCGGCGCGCGACCGAAGCAAGGATCGCGGGCTTGATCTTTCCGGAATCGACTGGGTCGACGATGCGGTAAAGCTCGCTGACCATCCCAATGTGGACGTCGTGGTCGAGGTGATCGGCGGATCCGAGGGCAAGGCCAAGGACGTCGTCGAAAAAGCCATCGCTGCCAAGCGCCATGTGGTGACCGCCAACAAGGCGCTCTTGGCGCACCACGGCACGGCATTGGCGCTGGCTGCGGAACGCGCTGGCGTGGCACTGGCCTATGAAGCGGCGGTAGCCGGCGGCATCCCGGTCATCAAGGCGATGCGCGAGGGGCTCGCTGCCAACCGCATCGACCGCGTCTACGGCATCCTCAACGGCACCTGCAATTATATCCTCACGCAAATGCGCGAGACCGGGCGCGAATTCGCCGATGTGCTGGCTGAGGCGCAGAAGCTGGGCTATGCCGAGGCCGATCCCAGCTTCGATGTCGACGGCGTCGATGCCGCCCACAAGCTCTCGATCCTGACGTCGGTCGCCTTTGGCTGTGCGGTCGATTTCGGGAGCGTGCGCATCAGCGGCATCCGCAATGTTTCGGCCATGGACATTGCCTATGCCGACGAGCTCGGCTACCGGATCAAGCTCCTTGGCATCGCGCGTCAGACCGATCACGGGATCGAGCAGCGCGTCCATGCCTGCATGGTGCCCGTGGCCAGCACCATCGCCAAGGTCGACGGTGTCTACAACGCGGTCGTCACCAACGGCAATTTCGTCGGCGAGAACATGGCCATTGGCCGCGGTGCCGGACGTGGTCCGACGGCCTCAGCCATCGTTGCCGACCTCATGGACATCGCACGCGGCCGCATTTTGCCTGCTTTTTCAGCGCCGGCAGAAACTTTGGAACCAGCGCGCCCAGCACCTGTTGGGCTTCATGCCGGGTCCTATTATCTGCGACTGATGGTGGTCGATAAGCCCGGCGTCATTGCCGATATCGCCGGCGTCATGCGCGACGAGAGCGTGTCGATGGAAGCAATGATCCAGCGCGCGCGCTCGCCAGGGGAAGCGGTACCGATTGTTCTAACCACACATGAGACGACCGAAGCGGCCATCGGCCGCGTCGTTGCGCGTCTTGCCCAAGTGAACTCGATCCTGGAGCCGGCGCATGTCCTCCCGATTGAGACACTGAGTTGAAGGAGATTTGAGAGATGGACCGCAATCTGGCGCTGGAAGCCGTTCGCGTCACTGAAGCCGCCGCCCTTGCCGCCTCGCGCCTGATGGGTCGTGGCGATGAAAAGGCGGCCGACCAGGCCGCTGTTGACGCCATGCGCACCGCGCTCAACGATCTCCCCATCGACGGCACGGTCGTGATCGGCGAAGGCGAGCGCGACGAAGCGCCGATGCTCTATATCGGCGAAAAGGTCGGCGCCGGCGGCCAGGCCATCGACATCGCCCTCGACCCACTCGAAGGCACCACGATTACAGCAAAGGGCGGCACCAACGCGCTGGCCGTCATCGCCATGGCGGAAGCGGGTGGGTTCCTCAATGCGCCCGACACCTATATGGACAAGATCAGCGTCGGCCCGGGCTTCCCCAAGGGCATCGTCGATCTCGATGCATCGCCGGCCGAGAATCTGAAGAACCTCGCCAAGGCGAAGGCCATGGATGTCTCTGATCTCGTGGTCTGCATCCTCGATCGCCCGCGACACACCGACCTCATCGCCCAGGTGCGCGCGACCGGTGCGCGCATTATGCTGATCTCCGACGGCGATGTGGCCGGTGTCATCGCCACCGCCAAGCCCGGCACGGGTGTCGACCTCTATCTGGGCCAGGGTGGTGCGCCGGAAGGTGTGTTGGCGGCAGCTGCGTTGCGCTGCATCGGCGGTCAGATGCAGGGCCGCCTGGTGTTCCGCAACGAAGATGAGAAGGGCCGCGCCCGCAAGATCGGCATCACCGATTTCGACCGCAAATATGACCTCCTCGAACTTGCCAAGGGCGATGTGATGTTCGCGGCCACGGGCGTCACTGATGGCCCGATGCTGACCGGCGTGCGCCGTGTCGGCGCCCACGCCACGACACATTCCATGGTCATGCGCTCAAAGACCGGCACTGTCCGCATCATCGAGGCGCAGCACAATTGGAACATCAAGAAGCCGCAAAAGCTCTGATGCCGACCCGGCGCAAATGACGGACAGCGACGCCTTTTTGGGCGTCGCCCAATCCGCCAGCGGCCGCTTGTGGCGGCAGCGGGCGGGTGACGACAGGCTGGGCCTTGCCATCGCGCAACGCCTGGATCTCCCGGAACTGATCGGCCAATTGCTGGCAGCCCGCGGCCAGGATCTGGAGAGGGCCAGCGCCTATCTGGAACCGCGCCTTCGTGACCAGATGCCGGACCCTTCACAGTTCCATGATATGGATCAGGCGGCGACCCGCCTGGCCGATGCAATTGAGAAGCAAGAGCAGATCGCCATCTTCGGCGATTACGATGTCGATGGAGCGACCTCGTCGGCCCTGCTGATGCGCTTCCTAAATTCTGCCGGTGCCAAGGCGCCCATCCTCTATGTGCCGGACCGCATGAAGGAAGGCTACGGCCCCAATGCGCCGGCGCTTCTTGGCCTCAAGGAACAGGGGGCCCGGCTGGTGATCACGGTCGATTGCGGCATCACCGCCTTCGCCCCACTCGAAGCCGCCAAAGGCGCTGGGCTCGATGTGCTGGTGGTCGATCATCATGTCGCCGAACCAAGGCTGCCGATGGCCGCTGCCGTGGTCAATCCCAACCGGCTCGACGAGACGGGGGCGCATGGTCAACTGGCTGCCGTCGGCGTCGCCTTCCTGCTTGTGGTCGCCACCAACCGCACATTGCGGGCGCGCGGCCATTACACACCGGCAAGGCCGGAACCCGACCTCATGCAATGGCTCGACATCGTGGCCCTGGGCACGGTTGCCGACGTGGTACCCCTGACCGGCATCAACCGCGCGCTGGTGGCGCAGGGGCTGAAGGTGATGGCCGGGCGCAAGAATGTCGGCCTCAACGCGCTGAGCGATGTCGCGCGCATCAACGAACGTCCCAGCGCCTATCATGCGGGCTTCCTGCTCGGGCCCCGTGTCAATGCCGGCGGCCGTGTCGGGCGATCCGATCTCGGTGCAAGGCTGCTCTCGACCGACGATGTCGATGTGGCAAGGAGCATCGCCGCCGAGCTCGATCTTCTCAATACCGAACGGCGCGATATCGAGGCAAGGGTGCTCGACCAGGCGATCGCCGCCGCCGAAGCGCAGGCGAATGACAGCCCCTACCTCATCTTCGTCGCCGGCCATGACTGGCATGCGGGTGTCATCGGTATCGTGGCTGGCAGGCTTAAGGAACGCTATCAGCGCCCGGCCTGTGTCGTGTCGCTGGAAGGCGGCATCGGCAAAGGTTCCGGCCGCTCGGTGGGCTCACTTCATCTTGGCAATGCAATCATCGCCGCGCGTGAAGCCGGCATCCTCGCCAAGGGTGGCGGCCATGCCATGGCCGCCGGTTTCGAGGTGAGCGAAGACCGGCTAGACGATCTGCGCGGCTTCTTGAGCGCGCGCTTTGCAGGTCACATGCAGGGCGAGAAACTGGTGCCGGTACTCGATCTCGATGCCGCTCTGCAACCCCGCGCCGCCACCACCGATCTCATCACGATGTTGGAACGCATGGGCCCGTTCGGCGCCGGCAATGCCGAACCGCGCTTTGCTTTGCCGAACGTGCGTCTCGCCTTCGCCGATGTGGTCGGCGGCGCCCATCTCCGTCTCTCCCTCGAAGGCGCTGACGGCACCCGCATCAAAGCCATCGCCTTCCGCGCAGTGGAAAACGAGCTGGGCCGCCTGTTCACGACCGCCCGCGGGCAGCGCTTCCACGTCGCCGGCCACCTCCGCCGCGACAATTGGCAAGGCCGGGACAGCGTGCAACTCGTCGTCGAGGACGCCGCGCTGGCGGGGTGAGGGGCACCGGAGACTACGGGGTAACCCAAACTTTCAGTCTCTTGCGCGATTGCCGCCTGCTGACCGGTAACGCTCGGCGAAGGCGGCCAGTTGAAGTGCGCGAAAAATTGTGGTGAATGCCAGGGCCATGATTGGGATGGCAAAGAAGGCCTGCCCAGGCAAGATAGCAACGACAAGAATGCCAGCCATCGTCAGCACAATGACGCAGACAAGTCCGAGGCCTATCAATAAATCAAACAACGAACCGGTTTTGCCATCTGTCATTCGCCACGGCACTTCCAGATTCAGCAAGTTGCCTGTCACGAGTGCATGAATCGGCCAGAAGATCAGGCGCCATCGAATCCAGACTAGTGTCAAGCTTGCAGCCAGGATGCCGAGCGAGACGACAAAGTTGCCGGGCGAGAATTTGAAGGCTGGGTCGACCTGCGCCGCGGCAGCGCCGCTCTGCAGCTTGAACAACGCGCAGAGAAAGAGAAAGTCGATTAGCACCCAAGCGAAAGCGAAGTACCAGAAGCGGCGTTGCAGCGGGAAGAGAAGAACCTCTTTCCAACTGGCACCGAACGCGCCGGCCAGCCAACACGCATCGAAGGTGACGAACGATATGATTGCCACGCTGCCAAATGCCATAAGCAGGGTGGCATCCTTTACAATGACCCCGGTATGCAAGTTCGAGGGTGCGAAGCCGGCCTTGATCAAGCAATAGCCGAGCAGAAAACACGATACGGCGGCAGCGGCCGAGGCAATGAACTGTCGCCACAGATGAACAGGTGACCACCAGGCGCGGAGCTCAGGAGCATCAGATTGTGCAAGGCTCATGGTGAAGGCTCCAAAGATCAATCCTTGAACGCTACCCGCCTAGGCTGCAGCGGTCAATGTCTACTCGTGCCGGCTGCATGCCGCGCTCGCCTTACCGCCTTCTCATGCCGGTACGCCCGAATGAACTTCAGGCTTAGCCAGTAACCGGTCCCGCCTGCGATCGCCGCCCAGGGCACGCTGCCCAACGCCATGGCGAGGCCCCAATCTTCCAGCATGATCTTGGCCATCAGCGTCACGTCCTGCCACAGTGTGTGGTTGCCGGCGGTGAGGTTGGTCCAGAGGTTGATGAAATCCTCATAGCCGGAGGCGTCACCGAAATGGCCCATGAGCAATTGTCCCGTGACGTAGAGCAGGTAGTAGATCGGCAAGGCCGTGAGCGGATTCGAGGCCCAGGTCCAGGCGATGGCCGGAATGAGGCCGAAATGCCAGCGTGGACTGCGCACGGTCGCGGCCCAGAGGCCGCCGGCCAGCAGCGTGTGGAGCCCGATCGTCGGCGTGAAGGCGAGGATGAGGCCGACCGCCGTCCCGCGCGCGGCGAATTCCGGCGGGTGGTGGCTGCGCAGCATGGGAATGAGCAGGCGATAGCGGAAGGCGCGGTAGAGTCGGCTCCGGCGCTTGCTGCTCACATGACGGTGCGGCCGGTTGCTCACAGATACCAATCGTATTCGCGAGGTGAGATGGCGTCGTAGAATTTCTCCAGCTCCGCGCGGCGTACATCGACATAGAGGCTCAAGGCTTCCGGGTCGATATAGCTGGGCAGGATTTTCGCCTTGGCGAGACGCTCCAGCGCATCCTGGAATTTGAACGGGATACTGGGATCGGGCGGGCGCTTGAAATCCCCGGTCTCGGCCGCGGGGCCGGGATCGAGCTTCTGCTCCAGCCCATAGGCGATGCCGGCCAAAATCGCCGCCATCGCAAGATAGGGATTGGCGTCTGCGCCAGCGACGCGGTGCTCGATGCGTCTGGCCTTCGGGCCGCCCGCTGGAATGCGGAACGCGACCGTCCGGTTGTTGTGGCCCCATTCCGGGCTCATCGGCACATTGTTGCCGGGCACATAGCGACGGCTGGCATTCGGGTTGGCACCGAAGATCGCCATGGATTCCGCCATGGTCGCCTGCAGGCCACCAATCGCGTGTTTGAGCATCGCTTCGTCCTTGGTGCCGGTTTCGCCGAAGAGATTCCTGCCATCCTTGTCGATGAGGCTCACATGCACATGCATGCCGCTGCCGGCTGCATGGAGGAACGGTTTCGACATGAAGCTCGCAATATAGCCCAGCTCCTTCGCTGTCCCCTTGATGCATCGCTTCAACAGCACCGCATTGTCGCAGGCCGCGACCGCATCCGGCTGATGGGTCAAATTGATCTCGAACTGGCCCGGCGAATATTCGGTGATGGCGGCGGCTGAGGGAATGCCTTGTGCCTTGGCGTGCGCCGCCGCGCGGCGGATGAAGGTCGCATAGGCGTCGAGATCGTCCATGCTGTAGGGCTGCTTCGAGGATTCGACCAGACCAGTCTGCGGATTCTTCGGCGGCAGGGGTGGCGCGCCCGGCTCGCGCGCTGGATCGAGCAGATAGAATTCAAGCTCTACCGCCACCATCGGCGTGACACCGAGCTTCTTCAGGCGTGCCAGCGTGCCGGTGAGGGCCGCGCGCGGGCAATACTTCGAAGGTTTGCCGGCATTGCCTTCGCCCTTGATGAAGGGGTCGTGCATTTGGAGGAGCACCTGCGCCGTCGGATGTGCGGCCCAGGGCACGGGTGCGAGGCGGCCGGGGATGGGATGTGCCGTTCCGTCGGGATCACCCAGTGCTTCCGACCTTCCGCCAGGGTCGAGATCGTCGCCGGTGGGGTCGAGGAACAACAGGCAGCGCGGCATTTCGACGCCGCTCTCCCAGAGTTTCCTGGCGTCGGAAATGGGAAAGCGTTTGCCGCGCAGGAAACCATTCATGTCATGGACGAAGACGTCGACATCCTCGGTCGCCGGATAGCGTTTGAGGAACGCATCGAATTCGTTGCTGGATGCAGTCGAGCGCGTCTTTGCCGGCTTCTTGGCCATGGTTGAAATTCCCAATTCTGGCCCGATCGATCGGCCGGGGGCGACCCTAGCCACCCGGCTTATGTTTATCAAGCCAGGGGTTTATCAAGCCAAGGGTTCGTCAGGCCGGGGGTTCATCAGGCTGGGCGGGGCAGGCGTCGCACGGAGCGCCGTCTCAAGAGGCGGCGGCTGCCATGATAGCCGAGGCAGGCCATCAGGATCGCCCAGGGCAACGCCCCCAGCCACAAGGTAAATCCCCAGTCGAGGAACAGGTGCTGGATCTTGGCCAGGAACGGCTGGTCAGCGGCCAGCAGAGACGCGATCTCGGCATAGCCGGAGAGATCCTGCCATTGTCCGAGCAGCAGGCGGCCGGTGATGAAGAAGCTGAAGTAGAGTGGCAGTGTCACCAGCGCGTTGGTGGTCCAGGTCCAGGCCAAGGCCAGCGCCAGGTTGAAATGCCAACCCAGCAAATGCCGGGTGATGAGCCAGATGGCGAAGACCAGCGGCATGCGCAGGCCGAAGGTCGGCGTGAAAGCAAGGCCAAGGCCGATCATGGTGGCGCGGATCGCTGGCTCCGGCGCCTGACGGCAGCGCCGCAGCGGCACCATCATACGAAAGCGGAGCTGGCGGTGGCAGCGCCGGAGGATGGCGGCGGGCCGGTGCAGCAGCCATGATGCGCGGTGGATGGTCATGACGCATCATGGCTGGTGACGCATGACAGGCTTGTGTCAAGGCTGCCTTGGCAAAGGCGCCGGCCTGTATTGCCGGCCTATATTGTCTGTGCGCCGTCGAAGGCGGCACCCCTCTCAAAAACACGACGCTTTTGTCGCAGCAGATCCTGCTGCTAGGCTCCGCGCTCCGGCTGCTATATTTGCCGGCAAAGGAGTCCAAGACATGTCCACGACATTGAGTTTCTTCGGCGCAGCCGGCACCGTCACCGGATCGATGTATGTGCTGGCGACGCCCAAGGCGCGCATCCTCATCGATTGCGGCATGTTCCAGGGGCCCAAGACGCTCAAGGAGCTGAACTACCGGCCGTTTCCCTTCGACCCCACGAAGCTCGATGCGGTGCTGGTGACACATGCGCATATCGATCATTCGGGGCTGCTGCCCAAGCTGGTGCGGGCGGGCTATCGCGGTCCCATTCACGCGATCCGGGGAACCGCGGAGCTCCTTGACTGGATGCTGCCGGATTCGGCCAACATCCAGGAAAGCGAAGTCGTCCAGCTCAACCGCCGCCGCCGCCGTTCCGGCGAGGACGAGATCGAGCCCATCTATACCCAGATGGATGCCGCGCGCTGCCTCACCCAGCTGCGCGGGCTCGACTATCAGGTCTGGCTGCAGGTGGCGCCGGGGATCAAGGCGCGCTGGTGGAATGCCGGGCATATTCTGGGATCGGGGTCGATCGAGCTTGTGGTAGAGACCTTCAATCCCGCTCAACCACAGTTGAAACTGATGTTCTCCGGCGACCTCGGCCCGAAGAACCCGGCCCTGCAGGAAGCTGCCGAAGGACCCAGCGATCTCGACTATCTGGTGATGGAATCAACCTATGGCGACCGCACCCGGCCGCATATGGACGATTCTCAGCGTCAGGCCACGTTGCTTGGTGAAATGCGCGATGCGCTGGCGGCCGGCGGCAATGTCATCATTCCCGCCTTTGCGGTCGAGCGGTCGCAGGAGCTGCTGTCGGATCTTACGACCTTGATGGCTGATGGGCGCCTGCCGCGCGTCCCGGTCTATCTTGATTCACCGCTCGCCATTCGCGCCACCGAAGTATTCGAACGCCATGCGCATACGCTGGATGTGACGCCGGCAGGAGAGAGTCCATTCCGCGCGGCCAACATTCATTTCACCACCTCTCCTGAACAGTCGCAGCAGCTTAATCGCATCAATGGCGGCATCGTCATTATCTCGGCCTCCGGCATGTGTGAGGCGGGGCGGATCCGGCATCACCTGCGCAACAATATCTGGCGCCCGGATGCCACTGTCCTGCTGACCGGCTTTCAGGCCCCGGGAACGCTGGGCAGACTGCTGGAGGAGGGGGCTGAGCGCGTCCGGATCATGGGCGAGGAACTGGTGGTGAAGGCGCGCATCCGGCGGCTCGATATCTATTCCGGCCATGCTGACCAGACCGATCTGCTCGACTGGGCCAAGGCGCGCCTGCCGATCAGCCGCGGCATCTTTCTCACCCATGGCGAACCGCAGGCCCTCGCTGGCCTGGCGCAGGGATTGGTCGCGCAAGACGGCGTGGATGCGGAGCGCATCGTGACACCATCACTCGATCAGGCCTATCAGCTTGATCGTGACAAAGGTCCGCTGCTGCTGCCGGAAACGGCACCGGCGCGCCTGTCAGGTGATACCGCGACCGATGCCGTGGCGCGCGGGTGGGATTGGCACAACGAGATGTCGGCTTTCAACCTCGACCTGCGGCGGCGCCTGCAGAATCTGGGCAGCGACAAGGCGCGTCTCAAAATGATCCGCGATTTGGAAAAGGTGGTGAGCGGGAAATGACCCCACCGCTACGGCGGCGGGGTCTGGCTTAAACTTTAGGCCGCCACGGGATGCGTCGCCAGATGATGGGCGACAAGCTTGCCCAATTCGCGGACAGCCGTCTTCGTGAAATCCTTGTTGATCTCGGCCGTGATCAGCTTTTGCGTGGCCGACGACAGTTTCCGGCGCAGATGACCGAGTGCCGTTGGCGGTGCTGCCAGAATGACGGCGTCACACCGGCCGGCATCGACGGCCTCCGCCAGTTTTGCTGCGACCTGGTCCAGAAACCGTTCTTCGGCCTGTTCATGTGGGTCGACGCGCGGCGTGAACGCCCCGCTACCGCTGCCAGCGCTGGGTTGCATGCGGCCGGGCTCGTCGGTCAGCAGATCGCGCGACGGCACGCCTTGATGTTCGAATTCGAAATCCGTTTCAGCCTCCGGCATCTGGTCTTCGCCGTGATAGCGGTAGGCACGCGCGCGCTGGCCATCGGCCAGCACCAGCCAGGTTGTCTTGCGTTTCATCGATTATTCCCCGCAAAGTTTCGATTGCCCTGTCCCTTGTGACATGGGGCCCGCCAAGGCATTCACAAGCGGTAATCGGTCGCAGGCGTGTTAAATCCGACGTAATTCCAGCGTCGCCGTCAGGTTTCGGGCCGTTGTGGCGATATGTTCATGCAGCAGGGCGCGAGCACCCTCGATATCGCGCGCGCGGCACAGATCCACCAGGCCTTGATGCTCCCGGTAGCCACGGGTGCGGCCCTCGGCGGACAGGGTGATTTCCAGGCGCAGATAGCGGTCGATATTGTCGTGGACGCGCTTCAGCAATTTCAGCGTCACCGGCCGGTCGGCTGGCAGATACATCACTTCATGCAGGCGCCAGTTGAGTACGCCCCAGCGTTCGAGACCGTCCGGGGCGCGGCTCTCATCGATGATGGCATCCAGGGCGGCAAAATCGTCTTCGTCCATCCTGGGGATGGCGCGCATCAGCAGGCCTTCCTCCAACGCCATGCGCAGCTCGAACAGTTCCTCGACCTCGGCCAGCGATAAGGGGGCGACCACGGCCCCCTTGTGGGCTACCAGCGTCACGAAACCTTCGGCCGCGAGCTGGGAGAGGGCTTCACGCAGCGGAATGCGGCTCACCCCCAATTCCTTGGCGACGTGCTCCTGGCGGATGGGATCGCCTGCCTTGAGCCGCCCCGCAAGGATACGGGCGCGCAGCACGTCGGCCACTTCCTCCGTCATGGTGCGCTTCAAAATGATGCCGTCGTCGGCCATGAGATGTCCCGGTGTGATGCCCTGTTGACTCATTTCGCATATTGTATACAATATTCAAATTGGAATTTCAACCACCAACCCTGCTTTTGGAGAGAAAAGATGAGCGTTTCGGTGACTTGGGCGGGCGTTTTCCCCGCCGTGACTACCCAGTTCAAGGCGGATGAGAGCCTGGATCTGGCGTCGACCCAGAAGGAGATCGAGGCGCTGCTGAAGGCCGGGGTCAATGGCCTGATCATGCTCGGCACCTGCGGTGAAAACTGCTCGCTGCAGCCCGAGGAGAAGCGCGCGATCCTCAAGGCCGCCAAGGAAGTGGCCGGCGGCAAGGTGCCAATCATCTCCGGTGTCTCCGAATTCTCCACGGCTTCCGGCATGCAATATGCCCGCGATGCAGAGGCGATCGGCATCGACGGGCTGATGGTGCTCCCCGGCATGGTCTACAAATCGGATCCGCGCGAGACGCTCAACCATTTCACCAAGGTGGCCTCAGCCAGCGGCCTGCCGGTGATGATCTATAACAATCCGCTGGTCTATGGCGTCGACATCCGCCCCGAACAGCTCAAGGCCTATGGCGATGTGAAGACCATCGTCGCCATCAAGGAATCCTCGGACGACGTCCGGCGCATCACCGATCTTCACAATGAGACCGGCACCCGCTTCAAGATTTTTGCCGGTGTCGATGACCTCGTGCTGGAAAGCGCTGTGCTTGGCATCGATGGCTGGGTCTCAGGCCTCTCCGACGTGTTCCCCGACGAAGCCGTGGCGCTGTGGAGCATGTGCAAGGCCGGCCGCTATGAAGAAGCACGCACGCTCTATCGCTGGTTCACGCCGCTCCTCCACCTCGATACCGAGATCAAGCTGGTGCAGCACATCAAATTGGGCCAGCAGATCGTGGGTCTTGGCACCGAGACGGTGCGGGCACCGCGCATGGTGCTGGCGGGTGAAGAGCGGAAACGCGTGATCGGTCTTTATGAGACCGCGCTCGCCAGCCGCCCGCAGCTGAAGAAAGCGGCTTGATCGCCACGAACTTCCTATGAAAAGCGGGCCCGGTCAGCAGACCGGGCCACGTCGCCGCTGCCCTGGTCCGGCGTGCCATCGTCGTCGCCGGACGGATTATCGTCGGCACCGTCATCGCCAGCCTCGCCAGTTTCACCTTGATCGTCGCTGCCATCACCAGATTCGCCATGGTCATCGCTGCCGTCACCACCGGATTCGCCGTCGTTGCCGCTGCCGCTTTCACCGCCACCACCGCTGTTGCCGCCCCCCTCACCACCGTCGCCACCGCCATCGGCATGAGCCGCGACCGACAGGGGGCCTGCCGAGAGGTGGTCGAGGCTGACTGGCGCCATGCTGAGGGCAGCGGCCAAAGCGAGAGTTGCCGTTCCGCTCAAAAGCACCTGACGGGCTAGGTAGCTGCAGCTGGTCTTCTTACGATTAATGAACTGGATCATGTCGTCCTCCTCGTTGTTGGCGCCCCCAAGAATCTGATCGGGAATCCGACATTGGAGCCGCATCGACGAAGGGCACTCTAGAGAGCGCCACCTGACGCGACCCTGAGGCGCTATTTCAGCTTGGCTTAAGGTTGGAAAGTGCTTGTTATAGAGAGGGCAAGATATGTCCGGCCGGTCGGCCGGTCCCCCTCTGCCCAGGAACGTTTCGTCCCAGGGAAGTCGAGTGCGCATCGTGGCACCCTTTGCTGCTTTCAAACCGGCATTCATCTCCAGGCGGCCTTATCTCGCCGTGGCGGCGCTGTGCTGTGCTGCTGGTCTGACGGCGCTACCCGTGTTACGGCCGGCCTGGGCGCAGGAATGCGCGGCCGGCGCCAACCCTCCGGATGCCGCCGGCACCTCTGCCCTTTATGGAGAGCTTGCCGAGAGTGTCAGCGCTGAACCCCTCTCGGTGGATATCACCGCGCGTGCCATCGGCGGCAGTTGCACCTGGGTCTACGAAGTCAAAGTCCTGACGGCTAAGGGCAGCGTGGCTCTGCTCGACTTTGACCTCGTGGACCTCGGCCTGCGGCATGTCGAAGGTGCCGCCGACGATCCGGAAATTGCCAAACTCTATGAACGGCTGAACAGCCGCGACAAAGCTGGCAATGCGGATGAGGACCACCCGGCCGGCACCGGCGATGACGACGGGCCTGATTCCGGCGGCAACGGTGATAGCGGCGGTGGTGATGATTCGGGCGGCAGCGAGGGTGGCTCATCTGGCGGTGGCGGCTCGGGTAGCGGCGGATCAGATGGCGGTAGCGAAGGTGGTAGCGGCGGTGACGGAAGTGGCAGTGGCGGAAGTGGTGGTGGCGGTGAAGGCGGCGAAGGTGGTGGCGATGATTGAGATGGTTGCAGCATGCGCATCCTGATTGTGGAGGATGACCGGGATTTGCAGCGTCATCTGGCGACGGCGCTGACGGCGGCCGGCTATGCGGTTGATACCGCCAGCGACGGCGAGGACGGTCATCATCTGGGCGCCACGGAAAGTTACGACGCGATCATTCTTGACCTCGGTCTGCCGCAGCTGGACGGACTTTCCGTTCTTGAACGATGGCGCAAGGACGGCGTCACGGCGCCGGTCCTCATCCTGACGGCGCGGGATGCCTGGACCGAGAAGGTCAAAGGTTTGCGCACCGGCGCCGACGATTATGTCGCCAAGCCATTCCAGATGGAGGAGGTGATCGCACGCATCGAGGCGCTGATCCGGCGTGCCAAGGGCATTGCCAGCGCCGTGCTGACGGTCGGCCCCCTGACACTCGACAGCGCACAGAACATGGTCTTCCGCGATGGAAGCCCGATCGTCATGACACCACTCGAATACCGCCTGACTGCTTACCTGATGATGCGGCGCGGCGCGGTGATCTCGAAGACCGAGATCACGGAACATATCTATGACCAGAATTTCGACTGCGACAGCAATGTCGTCGAAGTGCTGATCAATCGCCTGCGCAAGAAGCTCGGATCCGGCATCATCGAGACCCGGCGCGGCCAGGGTTATGTGCTGGCGCTATGAAGGCCTGGCTCGGCACATTATTTCCGCATTCCCTGAAGCTGCGGCTGATGGCGGCGGCATCGATCTGGGCGATCCCGGTGCTGGTGCTGGCTGGCGCCCTCCTGCTATGGACGTTCCGCAGCCACCTGGAGCGGCAGCTGGATGACGAGCTTGCGGCCTATCAGCGTGAATTGCTGGCGGCGGCCAGCATCGACAAGGTGGGCAGGTTGACCTTGGCCTATATCCCCGCCGATCCGCGCTTTGCCCGGCCGCTCAGCGGCTGGTACTGGCAGGCGGCCTTGGGCAATGACATCGTCCGGCAATCGGTCTCGGCCGGCCCGATGGGGGATGGCGCCCTGCCGCTGCTCTCTGCGCAGGACGGCATCACCGAACTGAATGGTCCCGGCGGCCGAGAACTGCGCGTGTTCCGGCGCCAGGTGACGCTGCCGGGGACGGCGCAACCCGTGACCGTGCTGGTGGCAGCACCCTGTGACGAGATCGACGCCGACGTACATCAATTCGCCTTCCATATTGTCGTGACCTTCGTTGGCCTCGGTGTTGCCTTCCTGATCGCAATCTATCTGCAGGTGGGATTCGGCTTGCGGCCGCTTTCCTCCCTGCGGCGTGAGATCGCCGCCATCCGTAACGGCCGCGCCGAGCGATTGAGTCGGATTTTTCCGAACGAGATCGAACCCGTGGTGACGGAAGTCAACGCGCTCATCGACCACAACCGGCATTTGATCGAGCGGGCCCGCAACGAGGCCGGCAACCTCGCCCATGCGCTCAAGAACCCACTCTCGGTCCTTGCGCACGAGATCGCGGGGCTTGAGGCGGACAAGCGGCGGGTCCTCGCAGCTCAAATCACCTCCATCACCGGGCAGGTCGAACGGATATTGAAGCGCATCCGCACCGCCGGACCATCGGCTGCGGGACATGCCCGCGTCGAGCTTGCCGAGATCACAGAGGATCTGGTGTTCTCGCTGGGGACGATCCATCGCGACCGGCATCTATCGCTGGCGACGGACATCGATCCGGCCGCCGCCTTTGCCGGCGATCGTGGCGACCTCATGGAGATGCTGGGCAATCTCGGCGACAATGCCTGCAAGTGGGCGCGCTCTCGCGTCCACATCACAGCTCAGCGCAAGGGCGACCGACTGTCGGTTGCGATCGAAGATGATGGCCCAGGCATTGCCCCGCCGGTGCGCGATGCCGTGCTCACCCGCGGTCGGCGGCTGGATGAACAGGTGCCGGGTTCCGGTCTCGGCCTCGATATCGTGCGCGAGATCGTGACGCTCTATCGCGGTAGCCTGTCCCTTGGCGATAGTACTCTGGGCGGCTTGCGGGTCGAACTCGATCTGCCGGCTGCTTAAAATCCTGGTGCCTAGCGTCGCTCCTCCAATGCCTTCAGCGCTTCCTGCAGCACCGTCTTGGCGCGATCGGCTTCTGCGTCGGTGACGCGGGTGAGATCGAGATGGAGATCGAGGCCATTGATATGTTCGCTCAGGATCTGCGCCTGTTCGCCAGGGCCGGCACGCAGGCCGTCGACGACATAGGGCACGACCTCGCGCGCGATGCCCTTCATGGTGATCGGCGGCAGCGGATGCGCCATCACCATATCTTCCGTGAGCGCGAAGGTCTCGTAACTGAGGACGATCTGGCCGGCTTCGGCGACTGATTGCAGGCGCGCCGCCAAATTCGCCTCGGCACCGATGATGGTATAGTCCATGCGGTCGTTGCTGCCGAAATTGCCGACATTGCAGAAGCCGGTATTGATGCCCATGCGCACGATGAACGGCTCCTCGGTTCCCTCATGGCGCCATTTGGTCTTGAGCTCGCCGAGGCGCCGCTGCATCTCCATCGCCATGGCAAGGCAGGCGCGCGCATCTTCCGCCGCTCCCTTGGTTTCCGGATCGCCGAAGAAGACCAGGATCGCATCGCCGATGAACTTGTCGAGCGTGCCGCCATATTGCTGAGCGATGCTCGACATCTCGGTCAGATATTCGTTGAGCATATGCGTCAGGGCTTCGGGCTGCAGCCGTTCGGTGGTCGCGGTGAAATCCTTGATGTCGGAAAAGAAGATGGTCAGGCGCTTGCGCTCGGTGTGCACCACGACGTCGCGCTGGCCGCTGAAGATGCTCTTGTAGATTTGCGGCGACAAATAGCGCGATATCTTCATCGAGACGGATGCCAGGAAGGCATTGGCGGTCTCGAGATCGCGGTTGATGCCGCTGATGGTACGGGCCTGCTGGCGCTGCAGCAGGATGAAACCGAGGCCCAGAGCGCCAACGAAAATGAAATAGGCCAGCAGATATTTGAACGAGAAGATGCTGCCGGCCAGCGACTGGCTGATGATCACTTCCTGAATGCCGCGTACATCGCCCACCTTCCAATCCGTCTTTGGGCTGTCGGGATGGCTGTTATGGCATTTGACGCAGGCGGCTCCCATCACCACTGGCGTGGCCAGGCGGAAGGAATCGGTGAAGCCGCGCCAGGTGAAATCGGTGGCAACCGCCGTGGGATCGGTGCGCAGTTTTTTTAGGGCCGCGACCTCAAACGCATCCATCTGATGCGCGGCACGTCCCTTGAAGGGCAGGTCCGACATGAAGCGATAGGTGATGTTGGCTTGCTTCTCGCTGATGACGCGGCCGAGCTCCAGCGACAGGGTGGCTGGAATCGGGATGGCACCCGGAATGGTTTCGTAATTGTGGGCGACCTTGGTCATGCCGTCGCCCGCCAGCACCCGGCCCACCACATTGGTGGCGTAATAGCTGCGGATGCTGGTAATGACGGAACTGAGGTCCGCCGCCTGACGGTCGAGCGCGGACTTGGAAAGTGCGCTGAGATCCAGCCAGACCGCGAGCGGCAGCCCCGCCAACATGACAAGCACGAGAACGGCCAGCAACCAGGCCCGCTTGTTGACCCGGCTGGCCGTCGTTACATCCGCCTCGCTCATCCCCGTGCCCCCCGGCTTGTCATGCACTTTTATAGGTCGTGGCCCGCAGGGACACTAGGGGAATGATGTAACAGGATGTGGCTGCTGCTGATTAGCCAAGCGCATTGCCACCGCGCAAAGCCTGGTCGAGATCGTCATAGAGGTCACCGGCATCTTCGAGCCCGACCGAAAGGCGCAGCATGTCGCTCGGCACCGGGCTGTCTGGTCCCTCGATGCTGGCGCGATGTTCGATGAGGCTTTCGGTGCCGCCAAGCGAGGTCGCACGCTGCCACAAGCCGACCCGTGATGCAGCAGCGAGTGCTGCTTCCCTGCCGGCCTTGACGCGGACCGACAGCATGCCGCCAAAGCCGCCTTGCATCTGCCGCCTGGCGATGTCATGGCCCGGGAAATCGGTGAGGCCCGGATAAAGGACGGCACTGACCGACGGGTGCCCGGCGAAACGCTCGGCCAGGGTCTGCGCCGTCGCCGCCTGCAGGCGCACACGGGGAAAGAGCGAGCGCATGCCGCGCAGCAGCAGCCAGGCTTCGACCGAGCCGATGATGGCGCCCAGCGTATAGCGCACCTCGACGATGCGGTCCCAGGCGGCATCCGCCACGCGCGTCACCAGCGCACCGGCACAGATATCGGAATGGCCGTTGAGATATTTGGTGGCCGAATGCATCACGATATCCGCACCCAATCGCAGCGGTTGGGTGAAGACCGGCGTTGCGACCGTGGAATCGACAGCGAGCCGTGCGCCGGCCTGATGGGCAAGGATCGCGCAGGCCCCGATGTCGGTCACCGACCAGAGCGGATTGCCCGGCGTTTCGATCCAGATGAGCTTTGTCCTGCCCGGCCGGATGGCGGCCGCGAGGGCCGGCAGATCGGTCATGTCGACGAGGCTTACCTCAAGTCCCCATTCGCTGGCATAGCCGGTGAGCCAGCGGCGCAGCGACCAATACATCATCTGCGGCACAATCACATGATCGCCGGGACGGAGGCCCATGAAGACCGACGTGGCGGCGGCCATGCCGGAAGCGAACAGGGCGGCGGCAGCACCATCTTCCAGCTTCGCAAGGAGCGCCTCGGCCTGGTCGAAGGCCGGGTTCTGGTCGCGGATATAGGCCCGCTCCGACCCATAGTCTGGCGCCCGCAGAAAGGTGCTCGACATGTGAATGGGCGGCGTCACCGCCTGCGTCTCTTTATCCACCCAGCCCAGCGCCTGAGCGGCGAGACTCTCCGGCCGCCAATCCCGATCCTGCATCAATCTCTCCTGCCAAAGGGGCGCGACGCCACTCTAAGCAGCAGCGTGCCCTGATGGAAGGACGATGCGGTTTGGCAAACGCCTCAGCTCACCGCAGGTCCGGTCTCGGTAGCGGGGCTCACGCCGCCTTCGGCAGCAGGTGCCAATCATGGGCTTTCAGGAAGGCGCGCAGCCTGTCTGGATAATCCGGCGTCACGGCAGCGACGACGCTGGGGCGCACTGCCAATGCCCGGCGCCAGGCCGCAAGGCGCGGCCGGTTCGTGAACAGGCCAAGATCGGCATAGGCCTCGAACACCTCGAAATAGCGGAAGGCCGGTGCAAAGACCGCATCGACCAGGGAGAAGCCGGCGCCGGCGAAATAGGGTCCGTCACCAAGCGCTGCTTCGAGGCGTGCGAATTTGGCATCCAGCGCTTGGCAGGCGGCATCCAGGCTCGCCTCATCCTTCGCCGTTTCCAGGCGCCAAATATCGCTTAAGGCGGCCGAACCGAATTCCATCCAGCCACGATGCCGGGCGCGTTCGATGGAATCCGCGGGGTGCAGTTGCGCTCCCGGCATCGCCTCCTCGACATATTCGGCGATGACCGAACTCTCGAAGAGGACAGTCTGCCTGCCATCTCCGTCTTCGACCTGCAGCAACGGCACTTTGCCGAGCGGCGACAGCGCCAGGAACCAATCCGGCTTGTTGGCGAGGTCGATATAGACCTGCTCGAAGGGAGCGCCCTTCTCGCGCAAGGCGATGGCGACGCGCTGCACATAGGGGCAGAGATGATGGCTGATAAGGGTCAGTTTGCGCATGATGACAGGACCTTGCATGAGGGACACACGGCCGATCTGCCCACTCTGTACCTGGCGCCAATGACAATCGATCGGCAATATTGGCAATCTCATTTGCATTTTCGCAAATGACGATCCGTGCTAAATTGCCGCGATGGATGATTGGAACGACCTCAAGCTGATCCTCGCGATCGCCCGCGCCGGCGGCCTCACCGGCGGCGCCAAGGCGCTCGGCATCAATCACTCGACCGCCTTCCGCCGCCTCAACGCGCTGGAAGAGAAAATCGGCGTGCGCTTGTTCGAACGCCTGCAGGGCGGCCAATATGCGCCGACCCCGGCCGGTACCCAGGCGACTCTGGTGGCCGAGCGGATGGAAACCGAAACCCATGCGCTGGGGCGCGAGATTGCCGGGCGCGACCACAGCCTCGCTGGACGCCTGCGCGTGACCTCATCGGAGACGCTGGCCTATCGCCTGCTGACCACGGAGCTGGCGCGCTTCCGGACTCTGCATCCTGGCATCGAGGTGGAACTTGCCATCGACAACCGAATCTTGAGCCTGTCGCGGCGCGAGGCGGACATCGCCTTGCGTGTCGCGCGACCGAAGGAGCCGGATCTTTACGGTCGCAAGCTTGCCGATGCCGCCTGGACCATCTACGGCGCCCCCAAACTGCTGACGCGCCTCAAACGGCCAAAGAAGACGGTGGCAATCGATCTTGGCAGTCTTGCCGGCGGCCCTTTCATCGGCTGGAACACAGACGCAGCCGGTATCAACGCCGCCGATTGGCTGGAGCGCATGGCCGGGCCCGGCACCATCGTCTACCGCGCCAACAGCCTCATCAACCAATTGTCGGCAGCCAAGGCCGGCATCGGCCTTGCGGTATTGCCTTGCTATCTCGGTGATCTCGAACCTGGCATCAAGCGCGCCCTCAAAGGCCCCATCAAGGCTCTCGAGCGAGAACTCTGGATCGTGACCCACACGGACCTAAAATCCACCGCCCGCATCCGCGCCTTCTTCGACGTCGTCGGCGAAGGATTGATTGCACAGCGGAAGCTCTTTGCAGGTGAACGCGCTGCGTAACAGATGCTGGATATCGGCAAAGGCGATGCGACGAGCGTCGTCAGTGCATTTCGGCCGCTGTTGCCCTCTTGATCACCGGCTGCCGAAACTTTGCCGTCGCCCAGAACAATGAGATTGCCAGGCAAAGATTGGCAAGCGCCACGGCAAAGACGGTGGCCAGCGCCGGCACGGCACCATATTGCTCGATCAGGAAGGCACCGATCGATGGTGCGACCGCCTGTGCCAGCAAGCTCGGCCGCGCCAGCTTTCCCATGATCGGCGCATAATCCTCCGGGCCGAACAAGGCGAGCGGCAGAGTCGCACGGGCAATCGATTCCAGCCCGATGCCGGCGCCGTAGAAGATCAGCGTCACATAGACGAACGGCAGATTGTCCAGGAGCAGCCCAAGGCCGATCGCCACACAGGTGACGGAAGCCAGCTTGGTCCAAATGGGATGATGATACTTGCCTATGAGACTCTCGACGAAGCGGGCGCCGACCTGCGACGGGCCGACAAGGGCGCCCAGTGCGACCGCCGCCGCCAGGGACATGTCGCGCGCCTGCAGGAGGGTCAGCAGATGGACAGAGATGACAGTCGACACCATGGCCGAGACTGTGATGGTCAGGGCCAAGAGAAGAAAGATGCGTATTGGCGGCACGATCGATTTTGCGGGTTCGCTTTCGATCCGGGTCAACTCTGCGGCCCGCGGCTCTTTCGGCAGCGCGAAGAGATAGAGCGGCAAGCTGATGCACAGATGAATGGCCGCGTAAGCGAGACAGGCGCCGCGCCATCCCATTTCCGAGACGAAGAAGGCCGACAATGGCCAGCAGACCGTGCTGGCAAATCCGCCGAACAGGGTGAGAGCCGTGATCAGCTGCCTGGCGCGATCGACATAGAGCCGGCCGAGGGTCGAGAAGGCCGGGTCATAAAGGCCACAACCCATGCCGAGCCCCAGCAGCAGCCAGGCCGCCACAAAGGCAATCAGATTAGGTGCCAGCGCGAGACCGGCCAGCCCGGCCGAGAGGAACAGAGCGCTGGCGATCAGGACCGGCCGGCCGCCAAATTGCTTGATTTGCCGACCGACGAAGGGCGATGCCAAGCCGGCAACCAGCAGGCCAAGCGAAAGGCCGCCGACGATCCACGAGAGAGACCAGCCGGTATCGTCCGCAACCGGCTTTGCCAATACGGCCGGCAGATAATAGCTCGATCCCCAGGCCAGGATCTGTGTGATCCCCAGGACCGGAACGATGAAGCGTGGCGATCGCCTTATGTCGGTGCTGTCGGTCAAGCGGCGCAGCCACATCCCGTCTTGCCGGCATCTTTTGCAACCACATCGGCGACACAGCAGCTATTGCTCTCGGCCGGTGCCGGCCCGCCACAACAGCCGTCATCTACGGCATCGGTCGAACAGATGCCCGTCTCCGGCAATACCAGTTGCACATTGTCAGCCGCCTCGAGATCGCCGGCGATCGCGGCGGCGACCGACCGGGCCTGTTCATAGCCCGTAAGCAGCAGGAAGGTTGGCGCCCGGCCATAGCTCTTGACGCCGATCGTATAGAAGCCCGGTTCGGGATGAGAGGTTTCCCGGTGACCGTGCGGCGGGACCGAGCCGCAGGAATGGAGGTTGGGATCAATAAGCGGCCCCAGCGCCTTCACGCCCTCCAGCCAAGGGTCGAGTTCAAGCCGAAGTTCCCGTGTCATCTCCAGGTCGGGGCGCTGGCCCGTCGCGACCACGACCCGGTCCACGGGCGGCAGGGAGAATTCACCTGCCGCGGTAACACCCGCCAGCAGCAATCCGCCATCTTTCTCACCGATGCTATGCGTGGCAAAGCCCGTCACCAACTGGATCTGCCCGCTATCGACCAGGCCGCGGAGGCGCATGCCGAGCGTACCGCGTGCCTCAAGCTGATCAGCCGAGCCGCCGCCATAGACCCGGTTCATGTTCGTGCCGCGCACGATCCAGATGGGCCGCGTGCCGGGCACCTCCGTAGCCAAGCGCGCGAGATCGAGCAGGACGTTGATGGCCGAATATCCGCCGCCCACCACGGCGATACGTTTGCCGGCATAGTCGGCGCGCCGGTCGCCCAGCACATCGGGCATGCCGTAATCAATCCGGCTCTTAAGCTGTTGCTCACCCGCAGCCGGGAGGCCGGAAGCACCCAGCGGATTTGGATTTGCCCATGTGCCCGAGGCGTCGATAACAGCTCTGGCGTACGCCTTGATCTCTTCGTCGCCGCGCCTGATCCGCAGTTCGAATGGCTTCTTATCGCGATCCTTGCTTGTTACCTTGTCGAGACCGGCGCGCGTGATCGATGTAACCCTGGCGCCCGTGACGATCCTGCCCGCAAGAGCTTCGGAGAGCGGCTTGAGATAGTGCTGATAGAGTTCGTCCCCGGTCGGCAACCGGTTGGTGGGTGGTAAATGCCAGCCGTTCCGCTCAAGCAAGCGGCGCGACGCTGTGTCGACGTTCTGATCCCAGAACGTGAAAACGCGGACGTGGCCCCAATCGCGGATGTTGGCACCAACCGTATCGCCCGCCTCATAAACCACGACATCGATACCCCGCTCGGTCAGATGCGCTGCCGCGGCAAGGCCGATCGGCCCCGCGCCGATGACGGCCACCGGCAGCTGTTCGATCTGCGTCATGCTCTTCTCCGTATTTCCAGCATTCTCGAAATATATCGGCAAAAAAAGGTCAGGGCGAAAAAGCTCAGGCGGCCTTTTCCGCCGTCTTGCATTTGGCATCGAGGCAGCATTCGTCGACCAGATAGCCAACCAGGCTCTGCATCGCCGGATAGTTGGCGTGGCAGATCAGCGTCGTGCCTTGCCGCTCTTGATGAATGAGGCCGGCGTCGATCAGCTGCTTGATATGGTGCGACAGCGTCGAGGCGGCGATTCCGAGCTTGTCCTGCAATGTGCCGCACGGAAGCCCATCGCTACCGGCCCGCACGAGGGCCCGGTAAAGCTTCAGGCGAACCGGGCTGCCGAGCGACGAAAGCTGTTGCGCTGCTGTTTCGAGTTTCATGGAAACAGTATGCCGTCCTCTCCAACTCCCTGCAAGATATATTTCGATAATCATCGAAATATATGGCGAGACATCCATGCAGGTCAGCAGCAAGCGGCTAGCGTCATTGGCGTAGAGAGTTGGACATCCAACTGAGCGGAAGTTGGACAGCGAATTGGACGATTTTAGAAGAAGGGCGCTAAGCCCTTGATATGTCAGTGGTGCCCCTGGCCGGACTCGAACCAGCACTCCTCTCGGAACCTGATTTTGAGTCAGGCGCGTCTACCAATTTCGCCACAGAGGCATCTGTGATCGCCGAGGCCAGCGGTCGCTGGGCGGCGCGGGCGGCATATTAGCCAAAGACCTGCACTTGGCAAGCGTTACGGCCCACTTGCAGGCCCATCTACCAATATGGCTTAAATTATACCGCAGTGCGGGAACTTACGCGTTGAGCCGGGGTTCCATTTTTCGCACGGTTCAGTCCCAGCTTTGCCACAGCGCATTTACGCAAAATTAACTAAAGACTTGAGCAATTTTTAGTCAACAAGAACTCACACTATATTGCTGAATTATCGTGATTTATCCGTGATATCACGGTTTTGGCGACGATCCTTACTGGACGTCGCTACTAGGCAAAAACTATTGTTGCTGTGCGAGATTAGAGTCGCCTCCTGAACGAGACTTGGAGCGCTCCGATCATTAAGCCCGGGGTGACTCGGGGGAACATTGGTAAATATCCGACCCGACTTCGCAGATGCGGTGTAAGGGAATCGGCGTGACCGGCACCCCATTCAGGGGTGGTGGAAACAGAAGGGACGAGAGTGTGGCAAGGTTGACGCAAGCAGATGTAACCCGCTTGAGCGCAGACCCGACCCCAGCAAAACGGGCCGCCACGATGCTGGCTGTGGCAGGGGTCTATCAGACCGGCGAAATGACGCCGGAAGAGCGCGAAATTGCCAATGCCATCATCAATACGGTGCTGCCGGAAGCGGAGCTCGACTACCGCCGGAAGCTCGCCGAAACGCTGAAATCGGCCCCTGGCCTTGACCGCAGCATTGCCCGGCGGCTGGCCGAGGATGTGATGGACGTGGCGCGGCCGATCCTGGCCGAATGCCTTGCCCTCACCGACGAAGATCTGGTCGCGGTCATTGAGCACCGCTCGATCGAACATGCAAGAATCGTGGCGACCCGCCAGCAATTGTCGGCCGCCGTGTCGACGGCGCTGATCAAGACCGACGACGAGACCGTGGTCCTGCGCGTGGCGGCCAACGAGAATGCCGCCATTCCGACGCAAGCCTATCACCGCATGCTCGACCGCTTCGCCGAGAACAGCAATGTGACCGATGCGGTGGCACAGCGCCGTGCCTTGCCCATGGCAGTTGCCGAACGGATGACCACGGTCGTCACCGGCCGCATCCTCGAACGGCTGATCGACAAGTACAATCTCGAACCGGCGCGCGTCTCTGCGCTCATCGAGCATGGCCGTGAAAACATCCTGCTCACCAGCTTTGCCCCTGGCCAGCGCGCCGAGGAAATGCGCGGCCTCATTGAGGCGCTGCATCAGAACAAGCTGCTGAGCTCGACGCTCATCCTGCGTTCTTTCAGTCTCGGCAATTTCGCCTTCGTGCTGCCGGCATTGGCACTCAAGGCCGGCATCCAGATCAGCAATGTGCGCGCCCTGTTGGGCGACGAAGGCAATCGTGGGCCGCAGCAATTGTTCGAACGCTGCCAGCTCGACCCCGCTTTCCGCGAACTGTTCCTGCAGCTGACGGTGCTGGGGCGCCATGAACGCGTGCGGCGCTTCGGCTTCGCACCGGAAGGCTGGCGCAACAATGTGCGTCCGGTGCTCGATGACGTGATCGGCGATGCCAATCCCGAACAGGCTTTCGAGCAGCGCATCACCGAAGCCCTGCTGGTGCTGGCGAACCGCCTCACCCATGGCGACGGCAATGAAGGCAGCGTCGGGCGGCGCGCCTCCGGCCGGTGATCGCGCCGGCAATCACCCCCAGTTATCACCTTGGCGGGCGGTCAGGACCGGTTTCACCGGAAAATGATCGCCCTCCCAAGGGAAATCGTCAGGACGCCCTGATCCTGCCCCATTTCATGGCCATATGACCGTCTGGAGCGATCCCGGCACCGCCTGCCGGCGGTAGCCGTGCCGGCTGGACCTCCTGCAGGCTGGAACTGGGGTCGCGATCTGGTAAAAGGCGGCCATGACCAGTAGCGACTCGGATAAAGACGGAAAGTCAGCCAAATCGGAGCGGAAATGGCGCCGCCGGCTGGCCATTTTCACCCTGAAATGGGGCCTGGTGGCATCGATCTGGGGCGGGTTCATCACCCTCATCTTCGTCGCCTGGTGCGCCTACGATCTGCCCGACGTCTCCAAGCTCAACGAGATCAAGCGCCGCGCGTCGGTCAGCCTGGTGGCGGCGGACGGCAGCCTCATTGCCTCCTATGGCGATCTCTACGGCAGCGCGGTGGCGCTGCGCGACTTGCCGGCCTATCTGCCGCAGGCGGTGATCGCCACTGAGGACCGGCGCTTCTACAGCCATTTCGGCCTCGATGTGAAAGGTCTGTTGCGCGCTTTCTACGTCAATTTCACGCAGGGACGGCTGGTGCAGGGCGGCAGCACCATCACCCAGCAGCTGGCCAAGAACATCTTCCTGACGCCGGAGCGGTCGATCCATCGCAAGGGCCAGGAAGTGCTCCTCGCCTTGTGGCTGGAGCGCAACTTCACCAAGGATCAGTTGCTCGAGCTCTATCTCAACCGGGTCTATTTCGGTGCCGGCACCTATGGCATCGACGCGGCCTCGCGCAAATATTTCGGCCATCCCGCGGCGGAAGCGACCTTGTTTGAATCGGCGATGCTGGCCGGCATGCTGAAGGCGCCGTCACGCTACAATCCCTTGAACGACAAGATCCTGGCGCGCGACCGCGCAAGCCTGGTGCTCCAGAACATGGTGGCGGCCGAGTTCATCACCGCCGACGTGGCCGATGCCGCCACCACCATGACGGCCCCCTCGGTCAGTGCCGAGGCGCGCGGCCAGATCGGCCAGTTCTATGCCGATTGGGTGCTCGATCAGGTCTCATCCTATGTCGGTTTTTCGGACCAGGATCTCATTGTCGAAACTACGCTCGATCCGGCACAGCAGCGTGCCGCCGAACAGCACCTCGCCAAAACGATCGCGGAAATGGGCCCGAAGCAGAATGCCAGCCAGGCAGCCCTCGTTGCCATGACGCCGGACGGCGCGGTGAAGGCGATGGTGGGCGGCGTCTCTTATCGTGACAGCCAGTTCAACCGCGCCACACAGGCGCTTCGCCAGCCGGGCTCCGCCTTCAAGGCTTTCGTGTTTCTGGCGGCGTTCGAGGCCGGCTATGGCCCGGGCAATATCTTCACCGATGGGCCGATCCGCATCGGCAAATGGCAGCCGGGCAATTACAACGACAAATTCTATGGCGAGGTCAATCTGCGCGAGGCCTTCGCGCGCTCGCTGAATTCGGTCGCCGTGCAATTGTCGGAACAGGTCGGCCGCAAGAACGTGATCGCGGCAGCGCAGCGTCTTGGCATCACCACGCCGATCGGCAATGACGCCTCGATCGCCCTTGGCACCTCCGAGACGACGCTCCTTGAGATGACCACGGCCTATACGGTCTTTGCCAATCAGGGGAAGGGTGTCTGGCCCTTCTCGATCAACCGCATCACGACGCGGGCCGGCGACGTGCTCTATGAACGCGGCGGATCCGGTCCTGGCCGCGTCGCCAGTGCCACCGCCACCAACGCCATGCTCGATGTGATGAACGCCGTCGTCGAATGGGGCACCGGCAAGAAGGCCAAGATCGACCGCCCAGTCTATGGCAAGACCGGCACCAGCCAGAATTTTCGCGATGCCTGGTTCATCGGCCTCACCGCCGATCTGGTGACGGGTGTCTGGGTCGGCAACGATAATGGTGCCGCCATGGACAAGGTGACTGGTGGCTCGCTGCCGGTCGTCATCTGGCACGATTTCATGGCCGAGGCGCTGGCCAATGTGCCACCACGCGACATCTCGCGGGCGACCGGCGGTACGCTGGTGGCGAGTGCCGGCGCGCCGGTCGAACTCGCACCGCAGGCTGCCAAGCCGGTGGAAACGGCGCCGGCCGAGGAATCCGGCATCGGTGCGCTGCTCAGCACGATTTTGGGCGGTGGGTCCGATGCACCTGACTCAGGCACGCAAAAGGCCAAAACCAAGGAAAAGAAGAAGCCCTATTACCAGCAGCGCGAAGACCAGGGGCGCGACTAGGGCGCGCGACTAGAGGCCCTTATAGGGCCGGATAACCCACCAGTAGCAGGCGATCTGCGCCACGCTCATGGCACTGATCATCAAATTCATCGGCATGGGCGAGGGGGAACCGATCAATCCCAGGACGCCGCCGACACCGGCTGCAACCGCCATCTGCACGAAGCCCAGCAGGGCGGAGGCTGCCCCCGCCGAGCGCGGGAAGGGACCGATGGCGCCCGCCTGTGCCGCCGGCATGGTCATGCCGATCCCAATCATATAGGGCAGCAGCGGCCCCAGCACCGACCATATCGAGGCCGGCATCACCACATTGATGGCGACCAGCGCCACGGCGCTCAACAAAGCAATGAGCGAGCCGATACCCACCATCTGCGCTGGTGCCACGCGCTTGGCCAGCCTGCCGCCGGTGGTGGCGCCGATGATGTAGCCGATGACGAACACGCCGAAGCAGAAGCCGAAATATTTCGGCGGCACGCCCAGCACGTCGATGAAGACGAAGCTGGAGCCCGAGATGAWGCAGAAGATGCCGCTATAGCCGAAGGTGGCGGCCAGCACATAGCCGAAATAGCCGCGGTGCTTGACCAGCGACCCGTAGATGCGGAACCAGGCAAGGGGGTTGGCGGCGGTAAGATCGCGCTCGGTATTGGTTTCCTTGAGCACGAAGAACATCGCAGCGAGACCCAGCAGGCCGTAAAGGGTGAGGGCTGCAAAACAGGCGCGCCAGCCGAATTCGTCGGCCAGGAACCCGCCGACGATGGGCGCTATCGCTGGTGCCAGGGCCACCGCGGCGCTGAGATAGGAAAAGACCCGTGCCGCCCCGGAAGCCCCGACAATGTCGCGCACCATGGCACGCGAGATCACCGGTCCAGCGCAGGCCCCCAGCGCCTGCAGGAAGCGGAACAACACCAACATGCCGATGCTCTCTGCCAGCATGCATCCCAGGCTGGCCAGCGTGAAGATGATGATGCCGCCAGCCAGGACGGGCCGCCTTCCGAAGCGGTCGGAGAGCGGCCCATAGACCAGGATGGCGCCGGCAAAGCCGATGAGAAACGCCGAGAGCGTCGCCTGCGCATGCGCTTCGGCCACCCCGAAATAGCGCGCGATCGAGGGCAGCGCCGGCAGATAGAAATCCGTCGAGAGCGGCCCCAGCGCCACCAGCGCCGTCAGCGTGATGAGTGTCAGGCGGCCGATGGATGTGTTCTGCGTGGCGGTCATGAGGATGGCGTCTTTTATGTATTGTCATCCTCCGCGGAGGCGGAGGATCCACGAGTTGCTTTTTTATGGTCAACAAACTCGTGGATGGCCGGCCTTCGCGGACCATGACAGCTAGGGAGTATCGAGACGTTACTGCACCGGCGTTGCATCCAAGCCTTCCGGCTTGCCGGTGACGATGATGGTGAGCGCCTTGGCATCGAGCAGGCGCTTGGCGACGCGCTTCACGTCATCCAGCGTCACGGCGGATATCTCGACCTGGCGGCGATCCATGTAATCGATGCCCAGATGATCCATCTGGATGCCGAGCAAGGTATCGGCGGCCTTGCTGGTCGTGGTCAGATTGCGTGGGTAATAACCCAGCAGATAGGTGCGCGCCGCATCGAGTTCCGCCGCAGTCGGGCCGGTATCGGCCATGCGTTGCCATTCCTGGCGCAGGAGATCGATGGTCTCCTTGACCTTGGCATTGGGTGTCTCGAACCGGCCGCTGAAGAAGCCGACATGGTCCAAGGTCACAAGATCGGTGTCGATGCCATAGGTCAGGCCGCGCTTCTCGCGCAGTTCGGTCATCAGGCGCGACGAGAAGCCACCACCGCCCAGCACGTAATTCATCAGGTACGCGGCGAAGAAATCCTTGTCGGCGCGCTTGATGCCGGGCTGTGAGAAGAGCACCGTCGCCTGCGGAATGTTCCGCGTGAGAATGCTGAGCGATCCCTTGGGGGCCACGGTCGCCTCCGGCACATCGACTGCAACGCCCTTGGCCGGCAAGCCGGCAAAGGCGCGGTCAACGAGCAGGCCCAGATCGGCCGCATTGATATCACCGGCGGCAGCGACATAAAGATGATCGCGGGTCAGCCGGTCCTTCACAAAGCGACGGAGATCGTCCGGCGTCAGTGCCGACATCGTTTCCTTGGTGCCGTAATTCGAGCGCGCATAGGGATGATCCCCCAGCAGCTTCTTCTCCAGCAGGCGGCCGGCGGCAGCATCCGGATCGTGCTGTTCGCCGTCGATGGCAATCAGGAACTGGCGGCGCATGCGCTCGACCGGCTCCGGGTCGAAGCGCGGGTGGGTGATGGCCAGCGCCAGGAGATCGGCTGCCGCATCCTTGTTCTCGGTCAAGGTCCGCAGGCTGCCGGTGAAGCTGTCGGAACTGGCGCTGAATCCATAATCGAGGCCGAGATCGGCAATGCGCTGCTGGAAGGCCGATGAATCGATGTCACCCGCACCTTCATCCATCAAGCCGGAGAGAAGGGTTGCGACACCTTCCTTGCCCTTGGGATCGGATGCCGTCCCGCCCTCGAAACCGAAGGCGAGGGAAATCACCGGCACGGTATGATCTTCGATCAACCAGATCTCGATCCCGGCCGGGCTGGTGACACGCTGGATGTCGGTGGCGGCAGCGATCCGCGGTGCCAGAACCAGCAGGATGAAAAGGGCCGCGGTCTTCACTGTCTTGATGATCATGGTGCGGTTCCCGCCGCAGGTTCCCCAGCTACAGAATCCTGGGGCGTCAAGGTCGAGGTGACGCTGTTCTCCGGCGTCAGCACAGCGCGCGCGGCTTTCATGACGTCAGCGACGGTGACCGCCTTGATCCGGTCCGGCCAGGCCTGGATGTCGGCCATGCTTTCGCCGCCGGCCAGTGCCTCGGCCACCAGCAGGGCCGGGCCGTTCAGGCTGTCGCGGGCCTTGGCGGCATCCATCAACAGCCGCTCTTTGGCCTGCGCCAGTTCCTGGTCCGTGATGCCATCCTTCAGCAGCAAGGCGATCTCGGTATCGATCGCTGCTTCCGCCTTGGCCAGATCCTTCGGGTCGCGGGGCGAGGCATAGAAGGTGAAGCTGCCATAGTCGCGGGCATCGCCGTTGAAACCGGCACCGGCACCGATCGCGATCGACTGGTCGATCACCAGCCGCCGGTAGAGCCTGCCGACGGCACCCCCGCCCATCACTTCGGAGAGCAGGCTGAGCGCATAGGGTGCGGTGTTGTCCTTATTGACGGCGGCGGTGCGGTAGCTTTCGGTCATGTAGCGCCGCCAGACACTGGGATGCTCGACTTCGGGGCTGGCCAGCGACACGCGCCGCGGTGCTTCGGGCGGCGGCTCCATCAGCCGGTTGCGTTCCGGCAGGTCATGCGCGGCGAGTGGTCCGAAATTCTTCTCCGCGAGGGCTTTCACGTCGTCCACCGTCACGTCGCCGGCCACGATCAGGATGGCATTGTTGGGCGCGTACCAGCGACGATAGAAGCGCAGCGCATCCTCGGTCGTATAGGCCTCCATCTCATGGCGCCAGCCGATGATGGGCAAGCCATAGGGATGGTTCTGGTAGATGGCGGCAGTCATCGCTTCAGAGAGTCTGCTGCCGGGATCGCTTTCCACCGTCTGGCCGCGTTCGTTGAGAATGACGTCACGCTCCGGCAGCACGACGGAATCGTCAAGCTGCAGATTGACCATGCGGTCGGCCTCCGCCGCCATGATCATCGGCAGATCCTTGGCGGCGATCTCCTGGTGAAAGGCGGTCATGTCCTGGTTGGTGAAGGCATTGTCGGTGCCGCCCAGCCGGTCGACATCCTGGCTGAACTGGCCGGCCTTCATCTTCTTGGTCGCCTTGAACATCAGATGTTCAAGGAAATGGGCGATGCCGTTCTTGCCTGGCTCGCCATCGGCAGCGCCCACCTTGTAGACGATCACCTGGAAGACCACGGGGGCGAGATGCCGTGGCAGCACCACGACCTCCAGCCCGTTGGGCAGGGTGAAGCTCTCCGCGGCGAACAGATCGGCCGCAGCCGGTGTCGGGGCGGCCAAACCAAGGCCCAAAAAGCTAAGGCCCAAAAGTCTAAGGCCGGCGCATAAAGCTGCCGGCCTCAGGAACAACCTGCAAAATGTTGGCTTCAAGATCTTAGAACAACCCTTCCATCAGACCTTTTTGCTTGCGCTGAATGATCGGCACGTCGCCCTGGGTCGGCTCGTTGCCCAGCGCCGCATTCTCCTGCAGGCGCTTCTGTTCTTCGGCCGGGTCGACCACGGTGCCGTAGGGCTCGGGCTTGCGCCAGAACACGATGCTGTCGATCAGCTGCTTCGAATCCGCTTCGTCTTCATTGGTCTCGGCATCGACCACCTGACGGATATTGGGATCGACACCCGCCATGCCGGCAGATTGCAGCAGCGAGGCCTCACCAGCCGACTGCGCGCTCGATGCCTCGCCGACACCGATCTCTGGCAATTTGGACGGCGCGCCGCCGGCGCCCGGATAGCCGAACACCACCTGCTGCGCCTGGTCGCGGGCGGTCCCTTCCTGGGGTCGGGGCGAGCCGGGTGCGGGTGGGCGCAGATTGTAATCCGGCGGCATCGACAGCGGGGCGTTGGACACCACCTGGAATTCGTCGGGCGAGCGCTTGGTCAGGCCCAGCGCCTCTTTGGTGCTGTTGGAACAGCCGCCGACAAAAGCCGGCAGGGCCAACAGGCCAAAAGCGGTCACAATGAGTTTGGTGCGCATGGGTTATGGAGCCTCCGATCCGGCGCTATTTTTACCCCGATCCGGCTGATGAAACAAGCTGTCGAACAACAGGAGAACGACACCGATCGAAATGGCCGAATCCGCCAGGTTAAAGGCCGGCCAATGCCAGTCCGTGACGTAAAAATCGATAAAATCGAACACCGCCCCGAATCGTAGCCGGTCGATCACATTGCCGAGAGCCCCGCCGATGATGAGGCCTACCGCATAGCCCGGCAGCCGGTGGCTGAGGCGCCCAAGCCAGATGACCAGCCCGACGCTGACCGCGAGGGCGAGGCCCGAGAGCAGCCACGGGCCGGTCCCACGCAACATGCTGAAGCTGACCCCGGTATTCCAGGCCATCACCAGATTGAGGCCCATATTGCCGACGGGGAGCAGCGGAATGACCCGGGGCGGATTCATGATTTCGACCATGACCAGCCATTTGGTGAACTGGTCGGCGACGATGATCAACCCAGCCAGGATGATCGCCTGACGGAACAGGGCAGGGCTGGCGATACGCATATTCATATTGCTGCCCCTGAGGCTTGCTGGGACAACCGCCCCCTCACCCTGACTCTCTCCCGCGAGGGGAGAGGGGATGAGCTCGTGCCGGCAACATTTTGCCTATTCATCGACACCGCACGATATTGCAGAGGTGGCACCAAGCCCCTCTCCCCTCGCGGGAGAGGGGTTGGGGTGAGGGGGGACGCTGCCCAGATCTCGCTGAAATGCATCACGCCGCCTCAACCGCATCGGCGCAGCGATGGCAAAGTGTGGGATGCGCCGCAACGGTGCCCACCTCCGGCAGGATCTGCCAGCAGCGGTCACACTTCGCGCCTTCGGCCAGTTCGACCAAGGCGGCGACGCCGGCGACGTCGGGCTGGGTGATGGCACCGGCCGGTGCTGCTTCCGTGCTCACGGTGATGCCCGAGGTGATGGCGATCTCGGCAAGGTCGAGGTCCTTGAGGTCGGCCATGCGCTCAGGAGAGAGATAGACCTTGGGCTTTGCCTGCAGGCTGGCGCCGATCTTCTTGTCGGCACGGGCGAGTTCCAGGGCGCCGGTCACGACCCGCCGGGTATCGCGGATCTTGCTCCATTTCTCCGCCAGAGCCGCATCTGTCCAATCCGCCGGCAAGACCGGCATGGTGCGCAGATGGACGCTGTCCTCGCCATCTTTCCCCCCTTGATTCGCCCAGGGCCGCGCGCGCCAGGCTTCCTCGGCCGTGAAGCACAGGATGGGGGCGAGCCAGGCAGTGAGGCAGGAGAACACTTCATAGAGCACGGTGCGCGTGGCACGGCGGCGGATGCTGTCCGGCCGGTCGCAATAGAGCGCGTCCTTGCGGATATCGAAATAGAAAGCAGAAAGATCGACCGCGCAGAAATTATGGAGCTCGATGAAGAGATCGTGGAACTCATAATCATCGATGCCGGCGCGAACCTTGCCATCGAGATCGGAAAGGCGGTGCAGCACCCAGCGGTCGAGCTCCGGCATCTCCGCAGGCTTCAGCCGTTCCGTATCCGACCAGCCGTCCAAGGCACCCAGCACATAGCGGAACGTGTTGCGGAGGCGCCGATAGGCTTCCGCCGAATGCTTCAGGATCTCATTACCGATGCGCTGATCGTCGGCATAGTCGGTGGAGACGACCCACAGGCGCAGGATGTCGGCGCCGTATTGCTCCATCACCTTCTGCGGCGCGATGACGTTGCCCAGCGACTTCGACATCTTGCGGCCCTGCTCATCGAGCGTGAAGCCGTGGGTGAGGACGCCCTTATAGGGTGCCTTGCCGCGGGTGCCGACGCTCTCCAGCAGCGACGAATGGAACCAGCCGCGATGCTGGTCCGACCCTTCCAGATAGAGATCGGCCGGGGCATGCATGTCCCAGGTGGGATCGGCGCGGTTTTCCGGCTCCAGCACGAAGGCATGGGTCGAGCCTGAATCGAACCAGACATCGACGATGTCTTTCACCTGCTCGTAATCGTCCGGGTTGTAGTCGTTGCCGAGGAAGCGCGAAGGTTCGCTCGCATACCAGGCATCGGCGCCTTCCTTCATGAAGGCCTCGGCGATGCGGTCGACCACCTTCTGGTCACGGAGCGGTTCCTGCGTCTTCTTGTTGACGAAGATGGCGATGGGCACGCCCCAGGCGCGCTGGCGGCTGATGCACCAATCCGGCCGGTTCTCGATCATCGAATAGAGCCGGTTCCGGCCGGCAGCCGGCACGAAACGCGTCTTCTCGATTTCCGAGAGCGCCGTCTTCCGCAGATCGTTCTTCTCCATCGAGATGAACCATTGCGGCGTGTTGCGGAAAATGATCGGTGCCTTCGACCGCCAGGAATGCGGATAGGAATGGGTCACCTTGCCCGACGCCACCAGCATGTTCTTGTCGGTGAGGGCGGCGATCACGGCATCGTCGGCATCGCCCTTCTTGCCATAGGGCGTCAACACGCGCTTGCCGGCAAAGAGCGGTACATGGTCGTAATAGGTGCCGTCGCCACCGACCGTCTGCGGCACCTCGATGCCGTTGGCAAGGCCCAGTTCGTAATCGTCGGCGCCATGGCCGGGGGCGATATGCACAAAGCCGGTGCCGGCCTCGGTCGAGACAAAATCGCCAGCATGTGCCGTCACGTTGAAATCATAGCCTTGGCCATGGAACGGATGCTGCGCCACCGTGCCGGTGAGCTCGCTTCCCTTGCCGGACCAGATCACCTTGGCCGATGTGATGACAGCCTTCTCCTCGAAGGCCGCACGCAGATCGGCGGCCACGACCAGCCGGTCGCCTGCTTTCACATGGGCACCTTCACCGACGCCCGATACTTCCAGCCCGACATAGTCGATGTCCTTGCCAAACGCGATGGCGCGGTTGCCGGGGATGGTCCAGGGCGTCGTCGTCCAGATGACGATGGCTGCCTTCTCGAGACCCGCGGGGCCTTTGGCGATCGGGAACTTCACCCAGATCGTGTTGCTGACATGGTCATGATATTCGACCTCCGCCTCGGCCAGCGCGGTCTTCTCGACCACCGACCACATGACCGGCTTGGAGCCGCGGAACAGGCCGCCATTCATCAGGAACTTGCCGATCTCGCGTGCGATCTGCGCTTCGGCGGCAAAGCTCATGGTGAGGTACGGGTGATCCCAATCGCCGGCAATGCCTAAGCGCTTGAACTCCTCGCGCTGCACGTCGATCCATTTGGCGGCGAACTCGCGGCATTGCTGGCGGAACTCGTTGATCTCCACCGCATCCTTGTTCCGGCCTTCCTTGCGGTACTGCTCCTCGATCATCCATTCGATCGGCAATCCGTGACAGTCCCAGCCCGGCACGTAATGCGCATCCTTGCCCAGCATCTGCTGCGAGCGGTTGATGACGTCTTTCAGGATCTTGTTGAGCGCATGGCCGATATGGATGTTGCCGTTGGCATAGGGCGGGCCGTCATGCAGCACGAACTTGGTCTTGCCCTTGGAACTCGCGCGCAGCTTGCCGTAGAGATCTTCCGCCGCCCACGATTCCAGGATCGCCGGCTCCTTCTTCGGCAGGTCGCCGCGCATCGGGAAGTCGGTCTTCGGCAGGAAGACAGTGTTCTTGTAATCGGGCTTCGTGACGTCAGTACTCATGATCGGATCCGAATCTCTAGACTGTTATGGCCGCGGCAGGTGGCCGGGCAGATGTTGTCCCGGGGCGGGGCCCTGGTAATCCTTCAACATGCGCCGCGCCTCGAGGCTGTCGGCGGCAATCTGGGCCTTCAAGGCATCGAGCCCGTTGAATTTCATTTCCGGGCGGATGAAGTCCATCAACGCCACGCGCAGATGCTTGCCGTAAAGATCGGCCGCAAAATCGAAGAGGTGCACCTCAAGCTGGACGCGGGTGCCACCCACGGTCGGGCGCCGGCCAAGATTGGCAACGCCGCTGATCCAGCGCGGGCTTTCCGCGCTGTCATCGGTTGCCATCACGGCATAGACGCCAAGCTTGGGCTCCAGATAGTCGCCCAGCGCGATGTTGGCCGTGGGAAAGCCCAGCAGCCGTCCGCGCGCATCGCCATGCTCGACGCGGCCCTCGATCTCCCACGGCCGGCCCAAGGTGGCCGTGGCACTCTTGGGGTCGCCAGCCTGCAGCTGCTCGCGCACCAGGGTCGAGGAATAGGCCGGGCCGTCCCCGGCTTTCGCCGCTGCGACCGAGGTCACACCAAAGCCATGGCGGCCGCCGAACTGGGTGAGCAGGGCGGCGTTGCCGGCGCGGCCCTTGCCGAAACAGAAATCATAGCCGACGACGACATGGGCGATGCGGAATCCTTCGACCAGGATCTCGGTCACGAACGCCTCGGCTGTCCGCGCCACCATGTCGGCATCGAAGGTCAGCTCGAACAGGATATCGACGCCCAGTGCCTGCAGATGCCGCGTCTTGATGCGGAACGGCGTCAGGCGAAACGGCGGATCCTGCGGCCGGAAGAAGGACCGCGGATGCGGCTCGAAGGTCAGGATGGCCAGCGGCGCATTCGTCGAATGCGCGATCTCCGCCGCCTGGCGGATCACCACCTGATGCCCCAGATGCACCCCATCGAAATTCCCCAGCGCCACCACGGCACCATGGACCTCCGGTGTCACATTCTGGAAATGCCGGATTAAGCGCATGGTTCGGACTCGCGGAGAGAACCCCCCGCCCTAACCCTCCCCCTCAAGGGCGGAGGGGACTGGATGGAATCTCCCTCCCCCCTTGAGGGGGAGGGGTGGGGAGGGGGGTAGTGACTGAAAACTCTACACATCACAAAACTCACGCCGGCCGCTTCGGGACCAGCAGCATGGCTTCGCCTTCCAGCACCACGGTCTCGCCGACCTTGGCGATGGTGGAGAAGGTGGCGCGGCCTTTTTCCTTGTCGACGGCGGTGGCCGTGCAGCGCGCAACCACGGTATCGCCGATCCGGACCGGCGCCTTGAACTTCAGCGACTGCGACAGATAGATGCAGCCAGGCCCAGGCAGCTTGGTGCCGAACACGGCGGAGATGAAGCCAGCCGTCAGCATGCCGTGGGCGATGCGGCCCTTGAACATGGTGGGCTTGGCGAATTCCTCGTCGAGATGCACCGGGTTGGTGTCGCCGGAGAGGCCGGCAAAGAGCACGATATCGGTCTCCGTCACCGTCTTTGAAAAGACGGCGGTCATGCCCGTATCGATTTCATCGACATATTTTCCGCGCAACTCATCCGCGTAACCGGCGCTCATGAAACCCTCTCCCAAGGTCTGCGTCGGTCTTTGCCGCAACGGGCACCGCACCGCACAAATCGGGCCGCACTATAGCGACCGCCCCCACCTGCCTCAAGGACAGGCGGCGCAAGATTGTGGCCCATTTTGTCATGCCCGGGTCTTCGCCCGGGGATGACGAGCAAACTGGGGAAGCGAGCGCCCCTTGCACATCCCACCTACCGATCCTAAATTGCAAGCAGTTATCAACGGAGCCCTGCGTGAGCGAAAGCCAAAGATCCGGATGCCCGATCAACCTGACCCTGGAGGCCCTGGGCGACCGGTGGAGCCTCCTCATCATCCGCGACATGATGTTCGGCAACCGCCGCCATTTCCGCGAATTGCTGGGGAAATCCGAGGAAGGCATCGCCTCCAACATCCTTGCTGACCGGCTGAAGCGGCTCCTGGAAGCCGGCTTCATCACCCGCGCCGACGATCCCAGCCACAAGCAGAAGGCGATCTACAGCCTCTCGGAAAAGGCCATCCAACTGGTGCCCTTGCTCGCCCATATGGGCGCCTGGGGCAGCCGCCACACAAAGGCCACCTACACGCTGTCGGTGCGGGCGAAATTGCTGGAGGAAGGCGGGCCGCCTTTCTGGGCGGAATTCATGGACGAATTGCGCGAGACCCATCTCGGGCTGCCGCTGAAATCCACCGCCCCCCGCGCCAGCGAAAAACTGCGGGCTGCCTATGAAGCGGCGGTGGCCAAGGAGAAGGCATAGTTGCACAAACGCCCCTCACCCCAACCCCTCTCCCCATTTCATGGGGCGAGGGGCTTGAGAGCGAGCTCGTCAGAGACTCCCTCGCCCCGCTTGCGGGGAGAGGGTCGGGGTGAGGGGTCTTGCTTCCTTCACCCAAGCGGGTCGATCGGTACCAAATCGCGGATGCCCAGAATCTCCTCGCAGACCAGCGCATGCGAGAGCAGCGCGCCTTCACCGCGTGGTTTGCCCACCAGCTGCATCCCCATCGGCCTGCCATCCTCAGAGAAGCCACAGGGCAGCGAGAGAACCGGACAGGAGGTCATGGTGATGAGTGCTGCGAGCTTCAGCCATTCGACATAATTGTCGAGTTGCTCGCCGTTGATCTCCCGCGGCCAGCGCTCCTTGATGTCGCGTGGCAGGATGGGGGCTGCCGGCAGGATGAGAAGGTCATAGGTCTTGAACAGCGTCACCATGTCGGCATAGAGGCGCGAACGGCGGAGATGCGCCTTGCCGATCTGCGCGCTGCTGAGCGCCAGGCCCTTTTCCGTGTTCCAGATCACTTCGGGCTTCAATTTGTCGCGATGCTGGTTGAGGAGCGTCTGCACGGTGGCGGCAAAATCGGCTGCGCGCAGGGTCTGGAAGGCATTGCCGACACCGCTGAAATCGGGCGTCGCTCCTTCGACCTTGAGGCCCGCTGCGGCCAGCTTCTCCAGCGCCCGGCGGCAGATATCCTTGACCTCGGGCTCGATCGGCAGGCCGGCCGGATCGAGGCAGAAGGCAATGCGCCCCGGCTTCGTGCGGCGGAGGGCGGCACTGAGAAAGGGCTCGGCATCCACCGGATAGGAGATCGGATCCTCGATATGCCAGCCAGCCATGGCATCCAGCATCAGGGCCGTATCGGCCACGTTCCGTCCCATCGGCCCATTGACCGAGAGCATGTCGAAGCGCAACTCACCCGGGCCCGATGGCACGCGGCCGGGTGAGGGACGCAGGCCCACGACCGAGCAGAAGGCTGCCGGCGTGCGCAAGGACCCGCCAAGATCCGAGCCGGTCGCCATCCACACCTGGCCCGTGGCCAGCGCCACCGCGGCACCGCCGGAAGAGCCGCCGGCATTCAGCTTGATGTTCCAGGGATTATAGGTTTCGCCATGCACCTCGTTGAAGGTGTTGGCACCGGCGCCGAATTCCGGCGTGTTGGTCATGCCGAGCACGATACCGCCATTCTCTTCGATCTTCTCGACCATGATGTCGGATCTCACCGGCACATTGTCAGCAAAGATCGGCGAACCATAGGTCGTGCGCACGCCGGCGACGTCACTCAATTCCTTTACGCCGAAGGGCAGGCCGGCCAGCAACCCGCGCTGGGCGATCGGCTTTTGCATGAGGCGCCGGGCGTGGTCGCGGGCGCGGTCGGCGCACAGGGTCACCATGGCGTTGACCTTGGGCCCCACCGCCTCGATGCGTGCCAGCGCATCGTCGATGAGATCGAGCGGTGTGACTTCGCCCTTCTTCAGAAGCTCGACGGCCTTGACGGCGGACAGGCGCCAGAATTCGCTCATGCTTATTCTCCTTAAGCCGCCACGAAATGGCCGGCGCTCACTTCGCGGAAGGTGACATAGTCCGGCGTGAAATCGACGGGCCGGAACGGGCTCGGCACTTCGCCTTCGATGCGCTTGCGGTCGCGCTGCCAATCGTCGGAATGACGGCGCGCCGGGTCGGGAATGGGGACCGCCGCCAGCAGCTTCCGGGTATAGGGATGCTGCGGATTACCCAGAACAGCACGCGTGGGGCCGGTCTCGACGATCTGCCCCAGCGACATCACGGCGACACGGTGGCTGATGCGCTCCACCACTGCCATGTCGTGGGAGATGAAGAGATAAGAAATCCCCAGCTCGTCCTGCAATTCCTTCATCAGCTCCAGGATCTGCGCCTGGATCGACACATCGAGCGCCGAGACGCATTCATCGGCCACGATCGCCTTGGGGCCAAGTGCAAGGGCGCGGGCGATGCAGATGCGCTGGCGCTGGCCGCCGGAAAATTCATGGGGGAAGCGAGCCAGCTGGTCAGGTGTCAGGCCGACGCGGCGGAAGAGCTCGGCTGCCTTTTCGCGGCGCTGTGCCGGCGTGCCGATATTGTGGATGACGAGCGGTTCCATCACCAGGTCGCCGACGCTCATGCGCGGGTCGAGCGAGGCCAGCGGGTCCTGGAAGATCATCTGCACGCGGCGGCGGATTGCTTTGAGCTCAGCCGTTGATTTATGGCCAGCCGCCTCGCCCTCGATGCGGATATCGCCGGTGCAGGCGACCAGATGGAGGAGCGCCTTGCCGGTGGTGGATTTGCCGCAACCGGATTCACCGACCAGGGCCAGCGTTTCCCCTGGCATGAGGTCGAAGCTGACCTTCTCCACCGCATGCACGCGCTGTGTCACGCGCTGCAACAGGCCGCCCTTGACGTCGAAGCGGACAATGAGATCCTTCACCTCGATGAGCGGCTTCGCATCCCCAAGATCAGGCATGGCCGGTGCGGCGGCACCTTGCGAAAAGCTCGGCACGGCAGCAAGCAGCGCCTTGGTATAGGGATGCTGCTGGTGGGCGAAGATCTCGGCCGTGGTGCCGCGCTCAACCGCCTCGCCCTTGCGCATCACGACGACGCGGTCGGCGATTTCAGCCACCACGCCCATATCATGGGTGATCATGATGATGGCGGTCCCGGTCTCGCGCTGCAGAGTCGCCATCAATTCCAGGATCTGCGCCTGGATGGTGACGTCAAGCGCCGTGGTCGGTTCGTCCGCGATGAGGATCTTCGGCCGTGCTGCCATCGCCATGGCGATCATGACGCGCTGACGCATGCCGCCGGAGAGTTCATGAGGATATTGCTTGAGGCGCCGCGCTGGTTCGGCGATGCGGACGGCCTCCAGCGCTTCGACGGCGCGCTTGCGCGCATCCTGCCAGCTGACACCCAGATGCCGCACCAGCCCCTCGGTCAGTTGCGTACCGATGGAGAGCACTGGATTGAGCGACGTCATCGGCTCTTGAAAGATCATGCTGATCTCGTTGCCGCGCAGGCGCGACATCTCCGGATCACCCAGGGTCAGCAGATCGCGCCCCAGGAAATGTGCCGAGCCTTGCACCACGCGGCCACCGGGCTTGGGCAGCAGGCCCATCAGCGACAAGGCGGTCACCGATTTTCCCGACCCGGATTCACCCGCGATGCAGAGCGTCTCGCCTGCGCGCAGATCGAAGCTCAATTTGTCGATCACCCGCACCGCCCCGTTGGGTGACGCGAACTCGACACAGAGATCGCGCACGTCGAGGAGAATATCGCCGACAGGTTTTTGGGGAATCATGATGCCGGACAAAGCGAAAGTAAGACAGCACCCCTCACCCCAACTCCTTTCCCCGCAAGCGGGGCGAGGGACTTCGCATACAGGCGGGCTGGACTATAGCCAAATGCACAGACAGCTCCCTCGCCCCGCGATAGCGGGGAGAGGGTGGGGGTGAGGGGTTGATACGCGTTCAATCCAGCACCACGCGGGGGAAATAGAAGGACACCACCCAGTTCGGCATGTCGACGATCTCGCTGATGCGGAGATCACCGCAGACCGAGCACAGCATATAGGCGTCCATGGCACTGATCTTGTGGCGCCGGGTCAAGAGCTCGATCATGCCACTGACCGCTGCCTTGGCGCCCGCCATCAGATCGGGCCCGATGCCGGTGGCGACATCATAGCCCTTGGCATCGAGGTGACGCGTGACCGGCCCCGCCGTGCGGAAATGCGGAAAGGCGATGTTGGCGCCCTTGATGAGATCGAGTTTCACGGTCACATCCATCGGGCTCTCGATGGCGGTCCCGCACACCTCGCCGTCACCCTGTGCGGCATGGGTATCGCCCAGCGAGAACAGGCCGCCGGCCACCTCGACCGGCAGATAAAGCTCGGTCCCCACCGACATGTCGCGGATATCCATATTGCCGCCGACGCGCCGCGGTGGCACCACGGAATGGAGGCCGGGTTCCGCCGGTGCCAGGCCGATCGTGCCGGCAAAGGGCTTCAGCGGCACGCTGGCGATGCCGCCGAACATGGCTGGCGCCAGCGAGCTCGCATCATATTTCCAGATATGCAGTGCTGGGTCCTTGAACTGGTCGGCCAGCAGGCCGAAGCCTGGAATGTTCGCCGTCCAGCCCCAGCCGCTGGGCTTATAAGAGAGCAGCGTCACCTTCACCGCATCGCCGGGCTGCGCGCCATCGATATAGACCGGTCCCGTGGTCGGGTTGACCTTGGCGAAATCGAGCCTGCCCATGTCGGCGACCGTCCAGGCGGGCGTGATCTGCCCGCCGGAACTGTCGATGGTCTCGAGATCGACCACGGTTCCCGGTGCCACGGTCAGCACCGGCTTTATTGAATTGTCCCAGCCATGGTGATGATGGTGGCGGTGAATGGTATGTGCCGCGTGCCCTGCCGTCGTCGAACCGTTGTGCGAACCGCTCATGATCTGCCTCGTCTCGTCCGTTACTGCTTCACCCAGACGGAATCATAGGGGAAGGGCTGGGTGATGATGTCCTTGAAGTAGCTGGGATCGCCGTCGATCTTGCTCGACTTCAGCGCATAGCGCCGCGCATTTACCAGCGGGACCCAGGGCGCATCCTTCATGATGTCGGCATAGATGCCCTTCCAGGCTGCCAGCCGCTCTGCGGCTTTCGCAGGATCGGCCATGGAATCGGCCGCCGTGGCGCGGGCGTCGATATCCTTGTTGCAATAGAAGGACCAGTTATAGCCACCCTCGATCGCCCCGGCGCAGCCCAGGATCGCGGTGTAGAAATTGGAAGGGTCCGGGAAATCCGCATACCATTCGGTGAGGCTCATCGGCGCACCATCGGGCTTGCTGCTGATGCCGACTTCGGTCGCAAGGTCGAGACCCTTCAATTCCACCGTGATGCCGATGGCGCTGAGATCCTGCTGGATCGCCTGGCCCAGGCGCGGCCAGGGATCGGCGTTCTGAAAATAAAGCTGCGTCGTGAAGCCGTCGCCCAGACCGGCCTTGGCGAGCAGTGCCTTGGCCGCCGCTACATCTTGCGGATAGCCCTTATAGTCCGGGTCATAGCCGCCCATGGCCGGCGGCAGCACCTGCGTTGCCGGTGTCGCGCGGTTGTTGAGGATCTTTGCCAGCCGCTCCTTGTCGATCGCCATGTTGACGGCCTGCCGCACCTCGACCTTGTCGAACGGCTTCAGGTTCAAATTCATGGCGAGATAATTGGTATTGAGCTGGTCGGCGGTGATGAAGCGGTCCTGCAACGCGGCGTTCTTGGAAATCTCCAGGAACTTCGCCGGCGGAAAAATATCGCCGGTGATGTCGGCTTCGTCGTTCTGGACTTTCAGGACCTGTACCACCGGCTCAATGCCGAACTGGATGGTGATCTTGTCGGCAAAGCCCTTATCCTTGTTCCAGCCGTCGACAAAGCGATCGAGCACGATGCGCTGGCCGGGCGTGTATTCGGCAAGGCTATAGGCGCCGGTGCCGACGATGTGATGGGTAAAGTCCTGGCCGTATTTCTCGACCTCTTCCTTCGGCACGACCATGCCGAAATTCAAGCCGAACACGGACAGCATGGTGGCATTTGGCGCCGAGAGCTCGAACTTGACCGTGTGTTCGTCCGGCAGGGTGATGCCGGTGATCTCCGTCGCCTTGCCGTCGGCGAAATCCTGATAGCCCTTGATCGAGGCGAAATAACCAGCACCTGGGCTCTGCGTCTTCGGATCGGCAACGCGCTCGATCGAATATTTGACGTCGGCCGATGTCATGAGGCGGCCGTTATGAAACTTCACCCCGTCATGCAGCTTGAACGTGTAGGTGAGGCCATCTGGCGAGATCTCGTAGCTTTCGGCCAAATCCGGCACCAGTTCCGTCGTGCCGGGCTTGTAATCCATCAACCCATCGAACACGGCGCGGATCGGCGACCAGCTCTGGAAGGTGTAGCCGATGGCCGGGTCCATCGAATCGAAATCATCCTTGAACAGCACCGTGTATTCGCCACCGCGCTTGGGCTCGTCGGCGGCTGCGAGGGTGGTAAGGCTGATGGCAAGGAGAGCTACGAAGGAAACGGTGCTGATTAGGCGCTGCATGACGACCTCGGAAAACTTTGGAACGCGGGGGAAGATCAAGCGGTGGGCTGGCGTCCCTTCCGCCCCGCATGAACCTAAACGTTATCCGGTCTAACCGCCATCCGTCACGTAGACTTCATCGTAGTTGACCGGGATATGAAGTGGGTCGCCCAGTTGGCCGTCCGGGCCGTCGACACGCCGTGAATGGATGGCAATGGCTCGTTCGTGAAAGACCGGCACCCAAGGCGCATCTGCCATGATATCGGAGAAGATTTTGCCCCATATATCGATGCGTTCCCCCGCTTTTGCCGGACTCGCCATCGCATCGGCTTTGGCTGCGCGTTCATCGAGGTTTTCGTTGCAATACCATGACCAGTTCCACTTTGCCGTTCGGCCAAAACAACTCAACGGTACGGCATAGAAATTCGAGGGATCGGGTATAGGGGCATTCCAGGCAAGCCCGCCGGACCAAATCATTGGGGCGCCGATCGGGCTGCCGCCGCGGGAAATGATTTTTTCTATATCGAGCGACTTGATCTCAGCCCTTATGCCGATAGCAGCAAGATCCTGCTGGATGGCGCCGGCGATCAGTGGTTGGGGGTCGATGTTTGTGACATAAAGTTCGGTATCGAAGCCCCCACCAAATCCCGCCTGCTTCATCTTGGCTTTGGCGCCTTCGACATCGTAAGGATAGCCCTTGTAGGACGTGTTATGGCCCGGCATGGCCGGCGGCAACAATTGATCGGCCACAACGCCGTGATCGTCGATCAGCTCAACGATACGCTTCTTATCTATCGCCATGTTGACCGCTTGACGGACAGCCAGCTTGTCGAAGGGAGGCATGTTGACATTCATGGCGATGAAGGCGGTCTGCAATTGATCTGTTGCCGTAACGAGGTCGCGGGTTGCCGGATCAAGGACCACGTCAGAATAGATGGAAGGCGGCACGCTGTCGCCGGCAATGTCGACATCGCCGGCCTGAAGCCTCTGCACGGCAACGATCGGATCCACACCGATCTCGAAGGTAATTTTGTTAAGATGCGGCAGGCCCTGCTTGTGATAATCGGCGTAACGTTCCAGAACGATTTTCTGATCGGGTGCCCATGATGCGACCTTGAACGCGCCGGTTCCCACAGGCCGGTGACCGAAATCACCGCCGATTTTTTCCACTTCTTCTTTTGGCACGATGTAAGCGAAATTAATTGCCATGAGATGCAGCATCGTAGCGTCAGGCTCAACAAGCTCGATCTTCACCGTATGGTCATCCGCCACGACGATGCCGAAGATGTCGTCAGCACTGCCGCCTTGGAACTCGGCGACGCCTTTGATATTTCCATAATAGCCGGCGCCAGGGCTGAGCGTGCCCGGATAGATCATGCGCCTTAGCGAATACTTCACGTCGCCTGCTTTCATTTCGCGGCCGTTGTGAAACTTCACGCCATGGCGCAAATGGAACGTATAGATCAGGCCGTCGGGCGAAATGGAGTAGCTCTCGGCAAGATCGGGCACCAGTTCTGTGGTGCCGGGTTTGTAGTCAAGCAGGCCATCGAACACACTCTTGATCACCGACCAATTCTGCCAGTCGTAACCCACGGCAGGATCCAATGTCGACAGATCGTCGCGAAGCGTGACGACAATGCTTCCGCCTGGTTTCAACGCGGCACGTGTGGCGACGGTGGTCTTCGCCGGGCCGACGTTCTGAGGAGACGCGCCGCACGCACTCAGGGTGCACAAGAAGCCCAAAAGTCCGGCCGCAAGGAGATTGCGCATCGTCATGATTGTTGTCTTGAGAGAAGCGAGGGCGGCAAGGTTGCCGCCCTCGCCATGACATCACTTGCCATCAGTCGCATAGACTTCGTCGTAATTGGCGACGGGAATATGGATCGGATCGGTGTAGTTGCCGGCCACGCGCTTGGAATGGACGACGTAGTTCACTTCGTTGAAGATCGGTGCCCAGGGCGCGTCCTTCATCACGTCGACGAAGATCTTGCCCCATTCGGCATCGCGTTCCGCAGCCTTGGCCGGATCGGTCATGGCGTTCGCGGCATCGGCGCGGGCGTCGAGATCCTTGTTGCAATACCAGGACCAGTTCCACCCGCCGTCGACCGCGCCACCGCAACCCAGGATCGCGGTGTAGAAGTTGGAAGGGTCGGGGAAATCGGCGATCCAGGCCATGCCACCCGACCAGATCATCGGCGCACCATCCTTCTTGCCGCCGGCAGCGATCACGGTGCCCATGTCCTGGGTTTTGAGATTGACCTTGATGCCGATGGCGCTGAGATCCTGCTGGATCGCCTGGGCGATCCTGGGCTGCGGATCAGTGTTCATGACATACATGTCCGTCTCGATCCCGCCTTCGAGGCCAGCTTCCTTCATTTTCGCCTTGGCGCCTTCGACGTCATAGGCATAGCCCTTATAGCTCTTGTCATAGCCGGGCATGGCGGGCGGCAAGGGCTGGTTGGCCGGCACCGCGCGATTGTTGATCAGCTGGACGATGCGGTCCTTGTTGATAGCCATGTTGACGGCCTGGCGCACCGCCGCCTTGTCGAAGGGCGGCATGTTGACGTTCATGGCGACATAGCCGGTCTGCAACTGGTCGACCTTTTGGACCTGATCCTTCATGGTGGGGTCGGCCATCACTTCGACGAACTTTGCCGGTGGCACGCCGTCGCCGACGAAATCCACTTCGCCCTTCTGCAGGCGCAACAGCGCCACGACAGGTTCCTGGCCGATCTCGAAGGTGATCTTGTCGAGATAGGGGTGGCCCTTAAAGCGATAATCGGCATTGCGCTCGAACACGATCTTCTGGCCGGGCGCCCATTCGGTCATCTTGAAGGCGCCGGTGCCCACCGGATGCTTGCCGAAATCGGCGCCGTATTTCTCAACCTCTTCCTTCGGCACAACGAACGAGAAGTTGAGCGCCATGAGGTGCAGCATGGTGGCGTCGGGATGGCTGAGTTCGATCTTGACCGTGTTGGCGTCGGGCGCCGAGACGCCGGCCAGTTCCTTGGCCTTGCCGGATTGGTAATCCTCGAAGCCCTTGACGGCGCCGTAATAGCCGGCACCCGGGCTTTGCGTCGCTGGATTGATCATGCGCTCGAAAGAGTATTTCACGTCGGCCGAATTCATCTCGCGGCCGTTCTGGAACTTGACGCCCTTGCGCAGCACAAAGGTATAGGTGAGGCCATCGGGCGAAATGGTGTAGCTCTCGGCAAGATCCGGAATGATATCCGTGGTCCCTGGCTTGTAGTCGAGCAGGCCGTCGAACACGCTCTTGATCATCGACCAGTTCTTCCAGTCATAGCCGATGGCGGGATCCAGGGTTGGGATCTCGTCCTTGAAAGTGACGATGATCGACCCGCCCTGCTTGGGCTCGCCGGTCGCCGCCGGGGCGGCGGCCGTCTCTGTGGCAGCCGGTGCCGCAGCAGGCGCCGCTTCGGTCGTCGCCGTCGCGTTGGCCGCCGGCGTTGCCTGGCTTTGGGCCTCTTCCTTCTTTTCTTCGCCACAAGCACCCAGGAGTAGTAGGGGTGCGAGCAGGGAAATGAGCGAAACAGATGCGAGCAAACGGGTCATCGGGACCTCCTGTCCAAAGGGTGTGCGTTTCTTTTGTCGATTTAAGCCATATGCCTATTTAAGCCTTATTCTGGGGTCGATCAGCGGTGCCGCGAGGTCGGCCAGCAGATTGCCAAGGACGATGGCACAGGCCGAGACCAGCGTCACGCCCATGATGATCGGAATATCGATCTGTTGAATGGCCTGCCAGGTCAACTGCCCGATCCCCGGCCAGCCGAACACCGATTCCACCACCACGATGCCGCTCATGAAGATGCCGATATCGATGCCGACCATGGCGATGATAGGCAAAATGGCGTTGGGCACGATATGGACAAAGACAATGCGCATGCGCCCCAAGCCCTTGGCCCGCGCGGTCCGCACGAAATCCTGCCGCAACACCTCGATCACGGAAGAGCGCATCATGCGGGCATACCAGCCACCGCCCAGCAGGCCCAGGGTCAGCGCCGGCAGCACGATCTGCCTCAAGCTGCCGTAGCCGCCGATCGGAAACCAGCCCAGCCACACGGCAAAGACATAGAGCATGGTATAGCCCAGCAGGAATTGCGGTGCCGAGACGAAAACGAAGGCGCCGATCATCACGGTCTGGTCGATGAGCGTGTTGCGCCGGAACGCGGCAACGGCCCCGATGGTCAGGCCGATGACAAGCTCGAAGCCGATGGCAGCCGCCATCAGCCACAAGGTGGCCGGCAGACGCGAGGCAATGAGCTCCGAAACCTGGCTGCGCTGCACATAGGAGCGGCCGAGATCGCCGGTCGCAAGCTTGCCGAGGTACCGCCCGTATTGCTGCCAGATCGGCAGATCGAGGCCCAGTTGATGGCGAACCTGCTCGACTTGGGCGACGCTGGCGGTGCGGCCAGCGACCTGGCGGGCCGGATCGGCGGGCAGGGCGAACAGAATGATGAAAGTGATGAGGCTGATGCCGATCAGCGTGAGCAGCGCCTGGAAAATCCGCCGGATCAGATAGCCAGCCATCAGTGCCGCCCCCGCAAGGTGGGGTCGAGGATGTCGCGGAGCGCGTCGCCGATCAGGTTGAAGGAGAGCGCCAGCATGCCGATGGCGATACCCGGAAAGAACACCAGCCAGGGCGCGCTTTCGAAATAGGTCTGGTTCTCGTTGACCATGTTGCCCCAGCTCGGCGTCGGTGGCTGCACGCCGATGCCAAGATAAGAGAGCGTCGCTTCGAAGAGCGAAGTGGTGGCGATGCCGAGCGTGCCCCAGACGATGAGGGTGGGAATGAGATGCGGCAGGATATGGCGGCATAGGATGCGTGGTGTCGAGGCCCCCACCGACCGCACGGCCGTCACATATTCGCGCTCTGCGAGAGAAATCGTCTCGGAATAGATGACGCGGGCGATCTGCACCCAGCTCACCATGGCGATGACGAAGGCCACGATCCACAAGCTCGGCTGGAACATGGAGGCGAGCAGAATGGCCAGCAGCAAGGCCGGAAACGCCATCATCAAATCGGTAAAGCGCATGAGAGCGCTGCCGACATTGCCGCGGAGATAACCCGCGGTGACTCCGATCAGCGCACCAATCGCGATCGCCACACCATTGGCGACCACACCCACGATCAGGGTCGCCCGCGCGCCATAGATGAGGCGGGAGAGCAGGTCGCGGCCGAGAAGATCGGTGCCCAGCCAGAATTGTGCACCCGGCGGCAGCGGCGCCCCTTCGAGCGTCAAGCCTTCGAAAAACTGCTGGTCCGGTGGATAGGGGGCAAGCCACGGCGCCAGAATCGCCGCCAGGGCGAAGATGGCGATGACGATGAGGCCCAGCAGCGCCAGTTTGCGCTTCAGGATCGCGCCGATGATCATGGATGCAATCTTGGAGTTGGTTCAGAATTTCATTGGAACATAGAGCCGCGCCAGAAGGCGATCAAGCCATGTTGGGTACGCGCGCGCTCTCTTTCGGCATCGCTCTCTCTGGATTGCCGCCATCCGCCGGGCTTGCTTCATCGTCATCTCCGGGCTTGATCCGGGGATCAGGCCCGGGGATCAGGCCCGGGGATCAGGCCCGGGGATCAGGTATGACGGGGCTCTGTCTTTCGGTTGTTGGCTGATGCCCGGGTCACGCCCGGGCATGACGATCTGAACTAGATTGTATCCATACGCTCTCGAAGAGGATGCTCAAACCGCCGCCGGTTTCCCGCGCAGAACGTAAAGCCCCGCGCCGATGATCAGCGTAACACCGGAGAGGGTCGTGACACTTGGCACCTCGTTCCAGATCCACCAGCCGGACAAGGCCCCGAACAGGATCGAGATATATTCAAACGGCGTCACGATATTGGCTTCCGCGAGGCGATAGGCCTGTGTGAGCAAGTAACTGCCGCAGGCCCCCACCAACCCGGTGGAAGCGATGAGCAGCAAATCGCGCGTTCCCGGCATGACCCAGGGCCGCAGCAGGAACTGGAAGCTCTGATCCGCAATCCCCACTGAGAGATCCGGCCCCAGATTGGTGGCAAGGGCCGTGACAATGGCGCCGAAGAGGAAGACGATGTTCTGATAACTGGCCATCACGGCGCCGCTTTCCGTGTCGGCAAGCTTGCGTGCCATCAGCGCCGCCAAGCCATAGAAGAGGGGCGAGGCCAGCGCCAGGAACGCCGCGGGCGTGAGGAAACTGCCGACCGTGCCGGCTTCTGTGCCGCTGAAACTCGGCCCCAGGCAGATCACCAGCACGCCCATGAACCCCACGATCACCGCTACGAACTGGCTGAGGCGCACCTTCTCGCCCAGCATCGGTCCCGACAGCAGCACGATGAACAAGGGTGCGGCGAAGAACAGGGCCACCACGACCGCCAGCGGCAAGGCCGCCATGGCGAGATAATAAGTCGTGTAGGAAACCAGCAGCAGCCCGGCGCGCAAGAACAGCAGGCCCATCTTCCCCGACCGCAAGGCGCGGAAGCCGCCGCCACCGAAATGCAGCAGGAAGGCCAAGGGAATGCAGGCGATGAAACCGCGCACGGTGAGGACTTCCGAGAGCGGATAACCGCCCCCGCTCATCAGCTTGATGACGACATCCTGCAGTGAAAACACCGCTGCCCCGGCGCACAGGCACAGAATGCCCGGCAGGGGCGATGCCTTCAGCGCCGCATCCCGCCCCGATCCAGTCCGCCCCGATCCATCTCGCCCCGATCCATCCCGCCTGGGCGTATCCCCTGATGTCGCCAAAATACACGCCCGATGCTGAAAACTGCGAAAGCCCGGGCCGCTTCGTTTATCGCGATGAAGCAGCCAAGGCGCGCGCAGTCTGCACATCGGCGCGTGCCTCGGCAATGTCGTAATCGTACAAGTCCGGTGACGACCTTAAAGTCCGGCCGTGGCCGGACTTTGCCGTGTCAGATGCCGCGGGTGATGCCGCCGTCGATGCGGATGTTCTGCCCAGTGATATAGGCGGCCCCTTGCGATGCGAGGAACGCGATCGTGGCCGCCACTTCTTCGCTGGTGCCGTAGCGCTGCATCGGGATGCCCTGGCGGCGCTCCTCCGTCGCGGGCAGGCTGTCGATCCAGCCCGGCAGCACATTGTTCATGCGCACATTGTCGGCCGCATATTGGTCGGCGAAGATCTTGGTATAGGCGGCAAGACCGGCGCGGGCTACTGCCGAGGTCGGGAACATCGGGCTGGGCTCAAAGGCCCAGGCTGTGGAAATGTTGATGATCGTGCCGGATTTTTGCGTCGCCATGATGGGCGCCACCAGCCGCGTCGCGCGCACCACATTCATGAAATAGACATCGATCCCGCGGTGCCAGTCTTCATCGGTCAGTTCCAGCACGGGCTTCCTCGGGCCATGGCCGGCACTGTTCACGAGCACGTCGATCCGGCCCCAGCGCGCCATCGTCTCATCTACCAGCCGCTTCAGATCCTCGTTCGATTGGTTCGATCCGGTGACGCCGATCCCACCCAGTTCCTTGGCCAGGGCCTCGCCCTTGCCGGAGGAGGACAGGACGGCGACCTTGAACCCGTCCGCCGCCAGTTTGCGCGCCGCCGCGGCACCCATGCCGCTGCCGCCAGCCGTGATGATCGCTACTTTTTCTATCGCCATTCTCTTGTCCTCGGCCTGGATGAAATCTTCTGGATATTTGCTGAATTAAGCATTTATGTAGCAGGAAGGGCGATAGGGGACTATGCAGAAGAGGTGCCTTATAACTGTAGGAAAACTACTGGATGAAGTTGACGAAAGACCGGTTGCCATCGCTCAACGCGCTCAGGGCCCTTGAGGCCTCGGCGCGTCATCTCAATTTCCGCCTCGCCGCCGTGGAACTTGGCGTGACGCAGGGCGCTGTCGCCCAACATGTGCGGGGCCTCGAGGCTGACCTCGGCCTGAAATTCTTTGAACGATTGCCCCGCGCGCTTGCCTTGACCGATCAAGGGCGCGCCTATGCGCACGAGATCCGCCGGGCGTTCGACATCGTGGTTGATGCCACGGCAGCCCTGCGTCCGGCGCCAAGCCAATTGACGATCAGCGTCACGCCGAGCTTCGCCTCGAAATGGCTGATCCCGCATCTCCCCGAATTTACCGACGCGCATCCCGATCTCGACGTGCGTATCCTCGCCACCGAAAGCCTCTCGAACTTTCAATCGGACGGCGTCGACATCGCCGTGCGCCAGGGCCGGCCACCCTTTGGCCCGGGCCTCGATGCCGACATGCTGTTTGAACAGGAACTGGTGGCCGTCTGCAGCCCGGCCTTGCTGACCCACGCACCGTCACCACTTCGCGCCGATGAGGTCGGCCTGTTTCCGTTGCTGGTCGATGGCCACGATCTCTGGCACGCGTTCATGGAACAGGTCCTGCAACAGCCTTATTCATCCGCTGCAAGGCGCGTGCGCTTCAACCAGACGGCGCTCGCCATCGACGCTGCCCTCGCGGGCCAGGGGCTGGCGTTGGCGCCCCACTTCCTGGTGAAGCGCGATCTCCGCGAAGGCCGGCTGGTGCGGGCCTTCGATGCGGCCATGCGCGGCCCCTCGGATTATTTTGTGATCTCACCCAGGAAACCCCACCGCCCGGGTCCCACCGCCACAGTCCGGAACTGGCTGCTCCAGCAGCGATGCTGAGCCGCGCGCTGTCACGATCGGAATCCACCCACACTTGTCACTTCCACCGCCGGATACCCGGTTCTAACTTAGTGGTCCTGGTCTATCCGACGATCACCGCCAGCATGTGTATCAAAACCGGCACGAACGACGCAGGCGAGCCCGCAGGCGGCCTCGGCCGCACTTGCTCCACCTGCCGCAACCCTAACAGTTGCTGCCCCTAACAGTTGCTGTCATGGAGGAACCCGATGCCAGATGCCCTCGTCGTCCGCCGCGAGACGCACATTCCAGCGCCGCCCGCCGCGGTGTTCGCCCTCCTCACCGATCCGGAGAAGATCCTGCGCTGGATGGGAACTGAGGCGCAGGTCGAGCCGCAACCCGGCGGGCTCTATCTCGTCAATGTCACCGGCACGAACGTCGCCCGCGGCTCCTTCCGCGAGGTGGTGCCGGTGCATCGCCTGGCCTACAGCTTCGGCTGGGACGGCAACGAAGTGGTGCCGCCGGGGTCCAGCCTCGTCGAGATCGACCTCATAGAGCAGCCGGATGGAACGTTGCTGCGCTTCACCCATACTGGCCTGCCCAATGCCGAGCAATGCGCTAATCATCTGGAAGGCTGGACCTATTACATCGGCCGTCTGGTCGAGGTCGCGGCCGGGCGGGACCCTGGCCCAGATCGCAATCGCGGCAAGAAGTAACTACCTCCGCTGCGCGACATCGCCGAGGCACGGGTGACAATGTGGGGGCCTTCGTCGCATGATCGCGGTATGGATCTCCCCGCACCTCTTGCTTGGCTGGTGGACGAGGCTGGCGCCTCATCTGGTCCCGACCGGCTCCTTGCCGACCTCGGCGGCCGGCTGCTGGCCGACAGCCTGCCGCTGGCCGGCGGTGCCCTGACGCTCGCCGTGCCGCATCCGATCATCGCCCGCCGCACCTGGCTTTGGCGCGCGGAGACCGGGGCGGTGATCGAGGCACTGGGCGTCGCCGGCGGTCCACCCGTGGGTTCGCTTGATCAAGCTGGACATGGCTGGCAGGCCGGGCGCGACTGGCTGGCTGGGATTGGCCCGGTGCATGAGGACATGGTCGGTCCAATGTCGAGCGGCCCCATATCGAGCAGTCCCATGCTGGGCTGGGCCGGAACCCGGCCGTTCGGCCCCGCCGAGACTGCACGGCTGCGCCAGGCCGCGCGCTTCGTTGTGGCACCCTTGGCTGCCCTCGCCGCACGAGCGACCCTCGATGCGTTGCTCGAAGCCTATCTCGGCCGGCGCAGTGCTGCCCGGGTGCAGGCCGGCGCCCTGCGCCGCGGCACCGGCGAAACCATCCGCGCAGCCCTCCTCTATGCCGATCTCCGTGACTTCACCGCTCTTTCAGAGGTGGCGGAACCGGCAGTGGTGATTGCCGCCCTCGATGCCTGGTTCGACCGCGTCGCTGGCGCGGTGCATGCTTTCGGCGGTGAGGTGCTGAAATTCATCGGCGACGGCGCGCTGGCGATCTTCCCGGTCACCGGGCAGCCGGCCGCGGCCTGCGAGGCGGCACTGCGTGCTGTCATCGCTGCCCGCGCCGGCATGGCTCATCTCGATGTGGCACGGCAGGCGCAGGGTCTGCCACCGCTGCCCTTCGGTGCCGCACTCCATGTCGGCGAGATGCTGTGGGGCAATATCGGCGCGGTCGACCGGCTGGACTTCACCGCCATCGGTCCCGCGGTCAACCTCGTCAGCCGGCTGGAAGGTTTGTGCCGGCCGCTCGGCCGATCGGTCCTGATCTCAGGCCCCTTCGCCACCGAGATCACGACGCCGCTGCTACCACTCGGCGATCACACCTTGCGCGGCATCTCGGCCCCCTGCACCGTCTTCACCCTGCCGGATGCGTGAGCGGCTCCTGTGGCCGGCCCATACTTTATATCGTCATGGTCCGCCCAATCTTGATGCATTGAGACGTCCGCGCACTCCTCAAGCATCCCGCCACTCGAACTGGAGCTTCCCCTCGCGAAACGCGAAGCGCTCGAGGTGCCGTTCGACGGCGCCTTTCAATCCCTCGAGCTGTCCCTCGGCGCTCGCGTCGAGGCGGCACTCCAACGCATCTTCATGGGCTGTGAGATGGAGCGTCGCATCGCCCGGCCAATCGGCCCCGCGCGCATCGCGGGGGAAGATGACCTTGCCGGCTTGTGGCGTGAACTCGACCGTCAGATTGTGGGTCCAATGTTTGCACAGCTGCTGCAGATAGCGGCTGCCATGTGGGGTCGGTACGTTCGAGATGCTGCTGAATGTCATGCTGATATCTTTCTCGTCCGGCATCCCATGGGCGACGGGTGCCGGGATGCCGAACCGTTTCCGTAAAATCTCGATCCGCGTCATGATCAAAGACGCTCGATGCGCTGTGCCGCCTCGTCGAGGATGGCGGCGATGTCATGAAGCGTGTCCTTGGCGATCTCGCCAGCGGCGGTCTTCTGCCGCAACACGGTGCGGAGATTCTCGATGGCGCGCCGCACCGGACCCGCGTCGGCCTTCTCACGCTGGGCCGCAAGATCGGCAAGCCGCGCGAACAGCCGCTCGACTTCCTGCTTATTGGCTTCGAGATGCGCGATGCCCTCGGCCGTCGCGGCGAAATCCTTGCGCGGCCCTTCGGACTTGGTTTCGTCGATCTGCCCCATTTCCTGCAGCAAGGTCAGCGTCGGATAGACGATGCCGGGGCTGGGCACATAGGCGCCGCCGGTCAATTCCTCGATGGCACGGATGAGTTCGTAACCGTGGCGCGGCTGGTCACTGATCAGCTTGAGGAGCACCAGGCGCAGCTGGCCGCTATCGAAGATGCGCCGGCGGCCACCGCCGCGACCCTCGCCATCCTCACCGCCCCAACCATGCCCATGACCGTGGCGCCCAAAGCCGCCGTCCCGTCCACCACCTCGGGGGCCGAAGCGATGCTCACCCCGGCCGCAATCACCCCCGGCGTGCTGGCCCCAGCTGCGTTCGCCGCGACCGCGTTCATGGCCGCGTTCGCGGCCGTTTTCGTGTGTTTCCGTAAATCTCATGTCTGTTCCTTTGTATGTTTAGACATGACTAAGATATATCTTAGACTGTCTAAGATCAAGTCCTGACTCGCCAAAAATCTTCGCGCCCAGATGTTTCCTATTTGTTCTTGACAAGAACATAGGAATATGATACTAATACACTGGCGCGTGCATAACCGCAGAGCAGCCGGGTAGCTGCCGGCCATCTGCAATGACTCGGGTCTGCAATGACTCGCCATCTGCAATCACTCGGTTGTCTCCCGGCGCAAGCTGGCTGTGCCTCGTCCGGGGCATTGCGGCGCAGGCCGGTTCGGGGTGTCGGCGCCCATGCGGGACCGTCACCCATGCCCGGCCGGTGCAAGAACCGGCCCCCATGATCGCTGGGGGCACGCGATCACCGCCAGGACCGGGGCGGGCAACCGGTCTCCCGTGGGCCCCTGGGAAAAGTGGCCTCCCGTGGATCCCTGGGAAAAGCGATCTCCCGCGGGCCGCCTGGGAAATGCCGGCCCCCCTGATCGGCCGGGAAAGCCGATCGCGGATGCGGTCGCCGTCTCGGCCGCGATGCTGCCCGAGTGATTGCAAATGGCTGTGATTGCAAATGGCGAGTTCTTGCAGATGACCATGACGGCCGATGAGCCGAACAAGATGAGGCAAACGAGATGACGCGATATCGCAAATGCCCAATCCGGCGCTTCACAGCCCCGGTCATTTCCGGTACCATCTTTGACCAATCGATCAAATAAACCCGCGGGCCGGCATCTCGCCGCTGCGGGGGCGAGCTGACATACTCAGCCGCAGGAGATGAGCCAGGACCCCGAGGGACGCGGTCGCGGATGGCGCGCGCGAAGGGGTGAAGCCAAGGGAGTGCGCGCGATGTCGTTGCTGATTCGTGGTGGAACCGTCGTCAATGCCGAGGGCGAGAGCCGCGCCGACGTCTATTGCGAGGGCGGCAAGATCAAGGCGGTCGGTGCGAACCTCGAGGCGCCCTCAGGTGCCAAGATTGTCGATGCCGGCGGCCAATATGTGATGCCGGGCGGCATCGATCCCCATACACACATGCAGCTGCCTTTCATGGGCACCGTGGCGTCCGAGGATTTCTTCAGCGGGACAGCGGCGGGCCTTGCCGGCGGTACCACGATGATCATCGATTTCGTCATCCCGGCACCGCAGACCTCGCTGCTCTCCGCCTACGATCAATGGCGCGAATGGGCCGAGAAATCCTGCGCCGATTATTCCTTCCACGTCGCCGTCACCTGGTGGTCGGACAAGGTCAAGGAAGAGATGGGCGTGCTCACCCGCGAGAAGGGCGTCAACTCCTTCAAGCATTTCATGGCCTATAAGAACGCCATCATGGTGCCCGATGAAAATCTGGTGCTGAGCTTTGCGCGCTGCCTGGAATTGGGCGCCATCCCCACGGTCCATGCCGAGAATGGCGAGCTTGTCTATCATTTGCAGGCCGAGGTTTTGAAGAAGGGCATCACCGGTCCCGAAGGCCATCCGATGTCGCGTCCGCCCGAGGTCGAGGGTGAGGCCGCAAATCGGGCGATCCGTGTGGCACAGGTCATCGGCAACCCGCTCTACATCGTCCATAATTCCTGCAAGGAAGCGGTCGAGGCGATCACCCGCGCCCGCAACGAAGGCCAGCGCGTCTATGGCGAAGTGCTGGCGGGGCATCTCCTCATCGACGACAGCGTCTATCGTCACCCGGACTGGAACGTGGCCGCGGCCCATGTCATGAGCCCGCCCTTCCGCCCGAAGGAGAATCAGGAAATCCTGTGGCGGGCGCTGCAATCGGGCAACCTCCACACCACAGCGACCGATCATTGCTGCTTCTGTGCCGACCAGAAGGCGGCGGGCCGCAACGATTTCACCAAGATCCCCAACGGCACCGGCGGTGTCGAAGACCGCATGTCCGTCCTGTGGCATCACGGTGTCGGCACCGGGCGCCTCACGCCGTCAGAATTCGTGCGCGTGACCTCGACGGCCGCCGCGCAGATCTTCAACATCTATCCGCGCAAAGGTGCGGTCGCCGTCGGTGCTGATGCCGACATCGTGGTGTGGGACCCGAAGGCCACCCGCACCATCTCGGCAAAGACCCATCATCAGAAGGTCGATTACAACATCTTCGAAGGCATGTCCGTGACCGGCAATGCCAGCCACACTATTTCTCAAGGCAAGGTCGTCTATGAGAAGGGCGAGCTCAAGGTCGAGCGCGGCGCCGGCCGCTATATCGACCGCCCGACCTTCCCGGCGATGTTCGATGCGGTGGCCAAGGTCAACGCCATCCGTGCACCCAAGGCCGTCCAGCGCAAGCAGGAGAAGGCTGCCGAATAGGCGTCAACAAAACACGAAATTGGGTAGCGGCACTTCCTTGGCCGCTGCCTTTGGGGGAACGGCTGCCGGTTTTTGCGGGATGTTCTCGTTTGAAATGGATATCTGCCGCACGGCGGCGAAGGCGAGGAAGCGCCGTGTCTGTCGCGCGGCACCTTCGGCATAATTGTGCGCGAGCGGCCGATCCCAGAAGGCCGCCAGCAGACCGCGCCATTCGATCGTGCTGCGCACCAGCGTGCCGTCGGGCGTCGGGATGAAGGCGTGTTCCGTGCGCATGCGCGCCAGCGGCAGATAGGCCACATCGGCAAAACGATAAGGCTCGACCATCGTCTCGACACGCAGCTTGACCGCATCGCGGCCCCTCGGTTTCAGGACGAACGCGCGCCCGGCCTCGACCGGCCCGTTCATCTCGATGCCCTCGATCTCGTCGTCCCATTCGGACCAGCGCTTAATGTCGGCAATCGTCCGATACAGAAGCTCCGGCGGCAAATCGCTTTTGGTTTCATAGCAATAGCGGCGCATGGCGGTTCTCCTTCTCTCTTGGAAGAGGAGACTAGTCGCTCGCCGTGACAGTTTCTGTCAGCAGTGAATCAACCGATTTTGGGGGTTTCGTCCTGTGCCCGCCATTCCTTCATCAACACCCGGCGGCGGCGCGGATAGCGGCCGTCCTGCAGGTGAAGATCGGACATGCGGTCGAGGCGGAAATGGCGATAATCCTGCCGCAACTCGCACCAGGCGGCGAGGACGCGCGCGCGGTCATAGAAGGTGACGGCGATCGGCCAGACGATGCGCATGCTGGGCTTGCCTTCGGCATCGCGATAGGTGAAATCGACCTTGCATTCACGGCGCAGCGCGTCACGCAGATCGCCAAGGTCGACCGGTGGCGGATCGATGCGGCTGGGACCCGCCACCAGCCCGGAGGCATCCGCCTCGTCGCGCAGATGCTCAGGCAGGATGGCGCTGATCTTGGCCAGGGCATTGGTGGCGGCGTCGGCGAGTTTCCTGTCGCCATTCTTCACCACCCAGCGCGAGCCCAGCACCAGCGCCTCGATCTCATCCTCGGCGAACATCAAGGGTGGCAGCACGAAGCCGGGTTTGAGCACATAGCCGATGCCGGCCTCGCCCTCGATCGGGGCACCCTGGCCGATGAGCGTGTTGATGTCGCGGTAGAGTGTGCGAAGGCTGATCGTCAATTCCTCAGCCAGCGCCTGGCCGCTCACCGGCTGCCGGTGGCGGCGCAGGATTTGCACAAGATCGAGAAGGCGGGCGCTGCGTGACATGATAGAGAAGGCAACATATTGGCGCGCCCAACGCAAGCGGCCGGACCCGTTGCGCGGTCCGGCCGCCTGAAGAAGGATGCGGTCTTATTGCGGGCGCGGGCCGGTGCCGACGCAAGTGGTCGGGTGGTTGGCATCGAAGGAGCAGGATACACCGAGGCCGTTATCTTTATCGCAATTGACGATGCGCCCGCCATTGCCCGAGCTGCCGCCGTCACTCACCGTGCCGCCGATATTCTGGCAGTTGCTGACGAACTGGCCGGCATTGAGCTTGGGCTTTGTGACGTTGACATAGGGACCGACTTCCTCGGCAAAACCCATCTGCGGCGCGAGGCTGGCGATGGCGGCGACGGCGATAGCGACGCTGAGCTGCTTGAACAAAGACGGGCGAAACTTGGCGGTCCCAAGAGAAACGGTCATGGCACTTCTCCGAAGATACCGACCCCGCCAGGCAGAACCCCATCGGCTTTGCCCGGGATCGCGTTCTGGGGATGAGAATTGGACCGCCACGGCCAAGCGGCCAGTGACAGGGGTCACAAGCAGGACCCCTGTCACCATCGCTCACAGGTTCGTGTCTACTTAGCGGCCCGGTTACTTCGCGACGAGCGGCAGGGAGATTTCGGTCAGCCACTCTTCCGGCGGCAGGTCGCGCGGATTGTTGAGATATTCCTCGAAACAGGGCCGGTCGGCCGGTTCCTCGCCACTCTGCGGCAGCCAGTGACCGAACAGCCAGTCATAGGCCTTGTGGAGTTCGGCGTAGGGCCCCTTGTGGCGCAGGATGGCATGGCGTCCACCAGCGAGATCGATGAGACGCGGGCCATCCTCCTTGCCGGCATCGACCGTGACGGTGGCGCCCAAGCTGATGCAGGCATCCGAGCGCCACTCGGCAGGCGGGGTCGATTTCGTATCGCTGTAATAGATGCCGATGCTCCGCGTCTGCGGTCCCATGAGACCGCGGCCGCCGGCCCAGGCATAGAGCCGCTCGAAGACGGGGCCGATCTCGAGATAATGGCCGGCATGGCGAAGGGCGGCGAGGCGCACGGGGTCGGTATCGCGGACGGTAACGCTGAACATGATGGTCTCCGGCTTTTGTGATCGGGATGCCGGAAGTGCTTCTGAATAATCGGCGACCAGGAAACCGCGCTTGCGATAGGCCGCCGGCGCGATGCCGTAGCTGGATTGGAAAGCCCGCGTAAAGGCGGCGACGCTGCCATAGCCCGCCCGCTTGGCGACACGCGGGATCGGCATGCTATCGCCCGCCAACAGATCACTCGCTAACAGATCGCTGGCCGCCCGGTGCAGCCGCATCCGCCGCAAGGTCTCCGCCGCCGTCTCGCCCGTCATGCCCGCATAGATGCGGTGGAAATGATAGGGCGACAGGCACGCGATCTCCGCCAAGGCGGCAAGGTCGATATCCGCATCGAGATGCGATCCCATATGGCGGATCACATTTTCGAGGCGGCGGCTCATATCCAGGTTGGTCGTCTGTTTCATGAAATCTCCTCCGACGCGGACGAATCTAGCCGGAGTGGATTTGATCGCGCTTGCGAAGTTTGCCCCTCACCAATCAATCGGCACGCCGCGCTTCTTCCAGGCGCTGTCCTCGGAATGGGCGAGGATGCCGATGATGGAGGGCTGGCCGGCGGAGCCGTTCTTGCCATCGATGCGCAGGGTATAGGTGGTGTGGAAGTCGATGATATGGCCGCCGGCTTTGTTGATCAGCGCCCAATCGACATGGGCCTGGCCGAACACTTTCGACAAAGGCTGGAAGTCGAATTTGGTGATGGTGGCGGCGGCGAAATCGACCTTGTCGTAAAATGCCACGAAGCCGGTCATGTCAGCCATCATCTCGGCCCGGTCGCGAAACACGTAACCGGTGTCCTCCGACAGGATCTGCACGGGAAAGGCATAATGATCGCAAATGGCGGCGGCATCCTGCGCTGTGAAGGCGCGGGCATAACCGTCGAAAAAGGTCCGAATGTCGCTGGTGGTCATGAAGATGATACTCAGGTTGGAAGAGATGTAAGTCACGGGCGCGCAAACAGTTTAACAAGCGATTGACCGAAAAGCCCCGGCAAAAAGCGTTATGCTGCGATGTCGGCGCCGCTAAAATTTGTACGCTTGGTCACAAGTTGATAACGGGCTGCTGCTGCAGAACCCGGATCGACAGCCAGATTCCCAGGATCGATAACCCAAACCCCACTAACTCGATAGGTGCCGGTGGGCGGCCTTCCGCCAGGAACACATAGGCGACACCGAAGATCGTCTCGAACACGATCAGCTGGCCGGTGAGGGTGACCGGCAGGCGTGTCGAGGCGATGTTGAACAGCATGGCAGCGCCCCAGGAGGCGCCAAGGCCCAGCACCGTGCTCCAGAAGGCCACCAGGAAAACATCCCCCGTCGCGAAGAGGTGCGGGATCGAGGTGGCACCGTCGCCGAACATGAGGTGCAGCGGAAACAGCGCCAAGGTGAGCACCAGGGTGGCAACGCCGATGGCGCTGGCCCAGCTGCTGGCGCTGACATCGCGCCGCCGTTTCAGGAACGATGCATTGGCGATGGCATACCAGGTCCACATGATGACGGGGGCTGCGAGGCACAGGAGGCCGAGGGTCGACGCATGCCCGCTTCCCCCAAACGATCCGCCACGCGACAAATTGACCAGCATCAGGCCGACAAAGACGGCGAGCAAAGATGGGGCCAGCCGCCGCCACGGAATCGCCCGCTCGCGCCAATTGCCGCAGAGGGCCACCGTCACCGGCAGCAGCCCGATGATCGGCACCGCGAGCCCCGGGCCGGATAGCTGGATGCCTAAGACCAGCAGCGCGTAATAAAGCAGATTGCCGAAGATCGCGAAGCCAGCGGCCAGCACCCAATCGGCTGTCGAGAATCTGACGCTGCCAAAACGCCACAACAAAAACAGCGAACAGATGCCATAGGCGAAATAGCGGCCAAAGGTAATGTCGAGCGCCGATGCCGCAGGCACCATCACCGGCACAATGAACGCCAGCGCCCACAGCGCGGTGGTGACGATCATGGCAAGGAGGGCTCGGGTGAACGCACCACGCGTTTGTGCGGGCATCTCAATCGACATCGATATCGCTGGGTGTGCTTGGTGTCGGAATGAGCGGGCCTTGCGCGCAGGGATCGATTTCGATCAGGGCTTCGCGGATGAGGCCGCCGAGATCGTCGCCCGCGCGTTCGGGGTGTCCTTTGATCCAGTCGATGACGTCATTCGTGATGCGGGCATCGTTGGTATTCCGGGTGGCACAGGCAGGGTCCTTGTTATTGTCGCTCTCCAGCAATTCCCGCACCGTGCTGACCATGGCAAGGCAGGTCGCCTGACTTTCATTGTCGCTAGCGATGCAGGTCTGCCCGGTTTCGGCGAAGGCCGGCCCCGACACTGAGATCGTGCCGGCCAGCAGCAGGAGCGTTGGCAGCAAGGTGCTTCGCATCGGCATTATCTGCGTGCTGCTGCCAGCCACAGGCCGCCGCCGATGAGGCAGGCGCCGCTGGCTTTGGTGACGAGACGAAGGCGGGTGCGGGAGAGGGCGCGGCCGAGTGTGCCGGCGAGGAGTGCGTAGGTGCCGTCGCTCAGGGCTGCCACGATCATCGAGCTTACGCCCATGATGGCGATCTGCGGCGCATAGGGGCGCGCCGGATCGATGAATTGCGGGAAGAAGGCGCCGAAGAACAACAGCATCTTCGGGTTGCTCAGAGCCACCAGGCTGCCTTGCAGGAAGAAGCCGCCCCAGGGGCCCCTAGCTATTGGCGTATCTGTTTTCGCCAGCAGATCGATGTCCGGCATCCGCCACATCTTCCAACCCAAATAGATGAGATAGCCCGCACCGGCGAGGCGCAGGATATCGAACCATTGCCCGATGGCGGCGATGAGCGAGGTGAGTCCGATGCCGGCGACCGCGATCATGATGGCGAGACCCAATTGCGTGCCCGCCACATTGCGGAGGCCGGCACCGGTGCCATGACGCAACGCGTTGGCGACGATGAGGGTCGCGGTCGGGCCGGGGATGATCGCCATGATGATGCAGGTGGCGAGGAAAGCGGCGTAGAGATGCACGGACACGGTGGGTTCCCTTCTCTAGGAAAGAGACAGCTAGGCCGCTTCCCGGTCGTCATCCCCGGGCTTGACCCGGGGATCAGGTTCAACCGCCAAGCTGTTGCAGGCAGATCCCCGGGTCAAGCCCGGGGATGACGGTATCCACGAGTGCCGCTGTAAACTCGAGATGCATCACGCATCTTTGATCAGAAACTCTTGCCCAACTCTTCCACTTTTGCCAGATGCGCGGCGCGGGTGGGGGCGCCGGCCATTACGTCGTAGAGGAGATGGAGTTCTGCCTCGGCAATGCCACAGTAATGCATGGTGCCGGTCAACAGCTGGGTGCGCATGGCGCTATCGTAGCCGCGTTTGAGATAGCCGGCTTCGTCCCCAGACGCTGTCCCGATCAGCAGGGCCTTCTTGTGCGGCAGCTTGCGATCGCCATAGGCCCAGCCATTGTTCCACACCCGGTCGATCCAGCCCTTGGTGGTCGCCGGAAAGGACCACCACCAGACGGGAAAGATGAAGGCCAGCGCCTCGTTGCGGCCGACCCGCTGCTGTTCCTGGAGCACGTCGGCGCTGTAGACCTTGTTGCCATCGTCCCAATCCGGTTCGTCGGCGATGGGCAGGCGCGGATCGAACCCTTCGGCGCGGAGATCGGCAATCTCCGCCTGATGCCCTCCCGCCTTGAGGCCTGTCACGAACCGGTCGAGGATGGCACCAGCAAAGGAGTCCCGCCGTGGATGATCGAAGACGGTGAGGACTTTCATATCGGACCTGTCAGCCTTCCGCCGGCACCTTAAGGCCGCAGCCTTTGAGGATGATGGTGGTGATCTGTTTGGCGGCCAGCTGGTAGTCGGCCTCGATGAGTTCGCGGCGGCCCAGCACCGCGGCGATCTGGGTCGCGAAATCGGCATAGGTTTGCGTCGTCGACCAGATCATGAAGAAGAGATGCTTGGGATCGATCCGATCAATGCGCCCGGCGTCGATCCATTCCTCGATGATGCCGGATTTGCGGTCGACCCAATCCTTGAGGTCCTGGCGCATGAACCGATCGAAGCGCGGTGCGCCGTGCAGCACTTCATTGGCAAAGACGCGGCTTGCTATCGGCCGGTCGCGGGCGAGGTCGATCTTCTGCCCGATATAATGCGCCAACGCCGTCGCGGGATCGGCATCGGGCTGGATTTCCTGCGCGGTGTTCAGCCACAGTTCGATGATGTCGCGCAGCACGAACTGATAGAGGTCGTTCTTGGTCTTGAAATAATAGTGGAGGTTGGCCTTGGGCAGGCCAGCGCGCTTGGCGATGAGGCTGGTCGAGGAACCCTCGAAGCCCATTTCGGCGAACACCTCTTCGGCGGCCTTCCGGATGCTGGCCTCGATCCGGGCGCGCGATTTCGCACGGATGCCGACAGACCCGTCATCGGAATCCAGATTCGACTCGTCGCCCGGCGACCCGCTCATCGCGCAATTCCCCCATCCACGTTTTAACCGGATGCCCGATTTTCCCCGCTCGGGCTTGATGCCAGTAAAACCGGATCGGGCTCATGTCTCAACCGGATTGTTTAACCGGCCGGACAATTCATCGGTCAGATTTCGGAAAGTGATGGTTTTGGAGTGGGTTAGATATGGCGGAGTTTTTCAAAACGCCCCCTCGCCCCTCTCCCCAGAGGGGCGAGGGGCTTTAGGCCGGGCTCGGTCGGAACTCCCTCGCCCCGCTTTTGCGGGGAGAGGGTCGGGGCGAGGGGGGCTTATTTGGGGTCTTTTCTACACCACGCTCAGAATTTCGTAAGCGGCACCCATCGTGTGGTAATCGACTTTGCCGGCGGGGCTCTTCTCGTCGGAGTATTTGCGGTTGTCGTGGGTGAGGATGCGGTACCAGGCGCCGTGTTCGTGGTCGACAAAGTGCCGCCAGCTATAGGCCCAGATCCGGTCGTACCAATCCCAATAGAGGGCGTCGCCCGTGCGTGTGGCGAGCAACGCGGCAGTGGCCAGGGTCTCTGCCTGGACCCAGAAATATTTATCCGCATCGCAGATCTCGTCCTGTGGCCCGAAGCCATAGAAGATGCCGCCATGATCCTTGTCCCAGGCCTTGGCGAGGGCGGTGTCGAAAAGCTGCTTGGCGCGCGGTGCCAGCCAATCCGCTGACCCTTTGAGATGCGCCTTGTGGCGTTCCATGATGAGGAGAAGCTTCGCCCATTCGGTGAGATGCCCGGGCTGATAGCCCCAGGGGCGGAAGATGTTGGTCTTGTCGTCTTTGTTGTAATCCCAATCGACCGACCAATCGGCGTGGTAATGCTCCCACATCATGCCGTGGGCCTTGGCCGCCTGGCGCTCCGTGATGTTGTGCGCCAAGGTTTCGGCGCGGTGCAGATAGCGTGTGTCATGCGTGGCTTCGAAGGCTGCCAGCATCGCCTCGCAAGCATGCATGTTGGCGTTCTGCCCGCGATAGGGATAGGTGAGGGACCAATCGGCGCTGGCTTCGTCGGCATAGAGGCCGTGCTTTGGTTCCCAGAAACGCTGTTCCATGAGATCGAACGCCTCGGCCAGGTGCGGCCGCGCCGACTCCTCGCCGGCCATGATGGCATGGGCATAGGCGAGGACGACGAAGGCCAGGCCGTAACAATGGTTGGTGCCGTCGAGGAGTTCCTTGCGGCCGTTCTCCCATTTCAAGGTCCAGGCATAGCCACCCGTCTTGGGATCGCGGTGCGCGTCGCGCAGGAAGGCAAGAGCGTGCTTCAGGCCCGGCCGATATGTTGCGTCATCGAGTTTGCGGACTGCCATGGCGTAGGTGAAGACCAGGCGCGTGCTGCTCACCAGATGTCGCGTGGTCGCGTCATAGATGCTGCCGTCATCGCGCAGGAAGTGAAAGAAGCCACCCGATTTGTCGATGGCGCGCGGATGATAGAATGCCATGGTCTTGGCGATATGGCCCATCAGGAAGGTACGGTCGCGGAAGCTGGTGACGGGTGGAACAGGCGTGCTCAAGAGACTTTTCCTTCAGGCTGGAATTTTCGCGGCGACGGTGCTTTCGCGGATCACCAGTTCGACCGGCAGGACATGGTTTTCGCGATTGTCATCGGCGCCGTGCAGCAGCAGGTCGACGCCGATGCGGCCCAATCTTTCCTTGTCGATCCGCAAGGTGGTCAAGGGCGGATGTGACAGCGCCGCCTGGGCGATATCGTCGAAGCCGACGATGGCGATGTCGCGTGGCATGTTGAGGCCGGCTTCCTGGATCGCGCGCATGGCGTTCAAGGCGGCGCTGTCGTTGAAGGCGAAGACTGCGTCGGGCGGTTGCGGGAGCTTGAGAAGCTGTTGCATGGCGAGATAGGCGCCGGGGTCGACATCCATGCCGGGCGGCGTCATGGCCTCGAGCGTGGGATCGGCCAGCACACCGGCATCGAACAAGGCCTGGCGGTGGCCGCGGAAACGTTCGCGGATACTGTAATGGGCGAGCGAGCCGGAGAGGAAGGCGATGCGCGTCCGGCCCTGGCGGATGAGATGCTGGGTCGCGAGATAGCCACCACGCTGATTGTCGGGGTTGATCGAGAGGAACCCGTCGGCAAGGAGATCGATGAGCGCCACCGGCTTGCCGGTCTCGCGGAACACGGAGAGGAGTTCCGGCTCGAAGAAGCCGGCACAGAGGAGCGCGTCCGGATCGTGGAGGCGGAGCTGATCGGCGACCGGGTCCATCGGTCCTACGGAAAGGAAGGAGGGGACGATGCCCTCCGCGCGGCAGGCTTCCTCGACACCATGGAGGACAGCGGAGAAGAAGGGCGTGTTGGCCAGCGTGTTGTGCTGCCGGTGCAGAAGGAATGCGAGCTTCCGGACCTTGCGCGCCTGGAGCTTTGCGGAATCATAGCCGAGCTGATTGGCAACGCTGCGCACATGGCGCCGGGTCTCGTCGGCGAGACCCGGCTGGTTCTTCAAGGCGCGCGACACCGTGCCGATGGAAACACCGGCGGCACGGGCGATATCGCGCACGGTCACGGCCATGAGAGCGCCCTCATTTTGCCGCCAGCCGGTAATCGATGCGCAAAGGTTGGCCTTTCTTCAAGGCCAGGCCGCGTCTTGCCGCCAGCGGGTGGCCAGCGGGCGGCGATGCCACGCGGCCGAGATCGAAGACGCCGTTCACGGGCTCCACGCCCAGCGCATAGTTGCGGTTGTTCCACGGAAACGCGCCGCGCCCGCCATTGCTGACCCAGAGCATCACGTCGGGCAATTGCTGTTGATCCCACCACAAAGACATCTCGACCCCCTCCTTCTCGTAATACAGCGAAAAAGGCGGGGCGCAATCCTCGAGTTGCAGCAATTCCTCGGTCTTGAGGTTCAAGGGCAGGTGCGTGAGGTCGATTGTGCCGGTGGTGGCCGGCATGTTGGCAAGATCGGTGCTGATGCCGCCGGGCGTCAGGCGCGAGACATTGGTTTCGGTCGGCACGGGATAGGCGACAGCGCGCGTGAAGGGACCGGGCCTCACATTGATGCCGTCTTTCGGCACGCGGAAAGTCGGGTGGAGTGCTACCGGCATCACGACATCCACGCGTGCCCAGATGGTGAGCGAGATGTCGAGAGCCGGCTCATCCGCATCGGCGCTGACCTGCCGCTCCAGGCGATGGATCGGCGAGGTCTCGGGATAATCGATCCCGATGCGGATGTGATGCTTGTCGGCGGAGAGCAGCAACCAGGGCTGGTTGGCGCTGTAGCCATGTTCCCAATGGTCGGTGGGCGTGATAGCGCGCCACCCCTTTTCGTCATGCCTGCTTTTGGTGTCATGCCCACTTTTATCGTCATCCCCGGGCTTGACCCGGGGATCTGCCTGCAACAACTCGGCGGTGGAAGCTGATCCCCGGGTCAAGCCCGGGGATGACGAATTTAAATTTGCATGAGCCTGCGCCAGCCCCTCCGGAAAATCCGTGCGGCCGAAGGGGACGCAGGGCAACTCGCCGCGGAGGTCGCGTAACAAGGGCGGCAGATCCTGGGCGGCTGGATCGTCCGCCCACGGCGCCACGTACATGGGCTGAATGCTGCGGCCATCCGGCAGCTTGAAGGTGACCGGGCCCAGCATGCCACCCATCGCCAGCAACTCGGCGCGGCCGAACTGCCAGTCGAGTTGCCAGCTGCTCATTTTGATGCGGGTGTCTTGGTGGCGGCATAGGTGTCGCCGACCATCAGGCGCACCACTTCATCGCCGTCGGTCTCCTTGACCATGCGTTCTCCGGCAAGCTCGCCGCGCCGCAGGACAAGAATGCGGTCGGCGACGCCGAAGATGTCGTGGAGATTGTGGGAGATCAATATGACGGCAACGCCTTCGGCTTTCAGGCCATGGATGAGTTCCATCACCTTGCGTTGTTCCGGGACACCGAGGGCCGCGGTGGGTTCGTCCATGATGAGGACGCGTGCATCCCAATAGATGGCGCGGCCAATGGCGATGGCCTGGCGCTGGCCACCGGAGAGCGTGCGGACGGGGCCGACGAGTTTCTTCTCGGGCACGACGATATCGAGCCGGTCGAGCACCTCGCGCGCAACTTTGCGCATCTGCGGCCGGTTGATCACGTTGACACCGAAGCGCCGGTGCATCGGTTCGCGGCCAAGGAAGATGTTGCTGCCAACGTCGAGATTGTCGGCGAGAGCCAGGTCCTGGTAGATCGTCTCGATTCCCTTGGCGCGGGCATCCTGCGGATCGCGCAAGATGAGCGGTGCGCCATCGAAGAACAATTCGCCGGCATGGGGATGATAGACGCCGGAGATCACTTTGATGAGCGTCGATTTGCCGGCGCCATTGTCGCCGGCCAGCGCCAGAACTTCGCCGGGCGACACGCTCAAGGAGACATTTTTCAGGGCTTCGACACCGCCAAAGCGGATCGAGATGTTTTTGGCTTCAAGGATTGGGCCCGTCTTAAGCATGGGGGTCATGCCGCCCTCACCAGCTTGTCTTTGTACTGGTCGATGAGCACAGAGAGGATGATGACGACACCGACCGCGATGAACTGCCAGAAGGCATCGACATCGATGAAGATGAGGCCGAACTGGATGACGGCGATGATGAGCGCGCCGATGAGCGTGCCGATGACATTGCCGGTGCCCCCGAAGAGGCTGGCCCCACCGATGACCACGGCGGCAATGGAATCGAGGAGCATCGATTCACCGGCATTGGCGGCACCTGCCGCATAGCGCGCGGTGTAGACGATGCCGCCGATCCCTGCGAAGGCCGCGGACAGGATGTAGATCTTGATGAGGTGGCGCTTCACGTCGATGCCGGCGCGCGCTGCCGATTGCAGATTGCCGCCGATGGCATAGGTGTATTGGCCGAACCTGGTCTGCGACAGGACGAAATGCATGACGAGGAGCAGGAGGCCGGTGACGATGATCGGCATCCAGCCGGTGCCGAGCCACACCAGGCCCGGATTGTCGATCGAGACCGTCATGCCGCTGCCGGCGGAGAGGAAGCCGGCACCGCGGGCGACACCGTACATGCCGAGCGTGCCGATGAAGGCGGGGACGCCAAGGCGCGCCACCAGCGTGCCGCTGATCCAGCCGGAGATCGCACAGACAATGAGCGTGGCTGCGATGCCGACGAGCAGCGCAATTTCCGTGTTGCCGGTCATGAGCGTCACCTGGGCCACGACCACGGCCGCCAATCCCATGACGAAGCCGACCGAGAGATCGATGCCGCTGGTGATGATGACGAAGGTCTGGCCAGTGGCAAGGAGCAGCGGCGCACTCGCCGCCAGCAGGATGGCCTGGGCGTTATAGGCATTGAACAGGAAGGACCGGCCCACCTCGACCTGCGCCCAGATTTCAAAGAAGGCAAGCAGGACAGCCAGAAACAGCCATGGCCACAGGCGGGTCAGCAAGGCAATCCGCCCCAGCTGATCGTCGATCGAGATATCGGTCACGCGCAAAGTCCTTAAAACAGCGATCTCTTGCCTCTCCCCGCTTGCGAGGAGAGGCGGCGAGCGAAGCGAGCGGTGAGGGGGCTTTCTATCCGTGAGACCGAATGTGGCCCCCCACCCCCACCCTCTCCCCGCAAGCGGGGAGAGGGAGCGACCGAGCGACATGCTCGGCCGCCAATCACATCAGTTCGGGCACATCAGTTCGGGCACATCAGTTCGAATAGATGTACTTGTGCACATCCTCTTGATCGATGTTCGACTTGTCCATGACGACGAAGCCGGTGCCCTGCCAGGTCGGGATGGTCTTGCCCTTGATGAGGTCGGAGGCGAATTTGACGCCGACATAGCCCATCTCGGACGGCTTCTGGGCGATTGCCACGTCGACGAGGCCGCTCTTCAGGCTGGCATCGATGCCGGGCACGGCGTCGAACACGACGATCTTCACGGCACCGGTCTTGCCGGCCTTCTTGACGCCTTCCGAGGCACCCATGCCGGAGAAGGTGTTGACGCCGAAGATGCCGGCGAGGTCCGGTTCGCGGGCGAGGACAGCGGCCACATGAGCCGCGGCCTTGTTGGCGTCATCCTCGTTATACTGGGTCTTGAGGACCTTCACGTTCGGGAACTTTTTGATTTCCTCTTCGAAGCCGACCATGCGCGCGTCGGTCGAGGAAATGCCGGGCTTGTTGTTTTCGCAATAGACACTGCCCTTCTCGCCGATCGCCTTGGCGAGTGCCCGGGCGGCGATGCGGCCGCCTTCGGTATTGTCCGAAGCGACATAGGAGAGCGGGAAGTCGGCCTTGCCGCTGCCGGTCTGGTATTTGCCTTCACCGATATAGGTGTCGACCGTGATCACCTTGATCCCGGCATCGGCCGCTTCCTTCAGCGGCTGGATGAGTTGGTCCTTGTCGACCGGCGAGATCAGCAGCACGTCGGGCTTCTTGGCGATGATCGCTTTGAGGATCGGCACCTGGTCAGTGACGTTCCAGGCCTTGGGGATCTGGAACAGGAGCTCGATGCCCTCTTCGGCGGCAGCCTGATCGGCGCCGCGCTTCATGGTGAAATAGAACGGATCCACGACGCCGGGCAGCAAGGCCACGACCGGCTTGCCGGCGGCGCGCGCAAAACCCAGCGGCAGGGTGGCGCCCAGGACGCCGAGGCCAGCCACGCCGGTCAGCGATTGCAGCAGAGTACGACGCTTCATCATCGGATTTCTCCCCTTGTTTAATAAACAGAAATGGTCCCAGTCCAGGTCGCTCTTCGCGGCAACCATGCAAGAATACTGGGACCTTTCGGGAAGTGCCGTCAACCGATGAGAATAAACAGCATGCAGTTTAGTAATCTAACTAAACAAGTATCTGCCTATTGGTCGAAGCGGCCTTTTTCGACGATATGCTCGATCTGCCCACGGCTGACGCCGATGTCGCGCAAGAGATGGTCCGGCAGTTGATGCAGGGCCTGGGTCGCGCGCCGGCGACGATAGGCGCCGATCATCTTCATCAGAAAGCGACCCAGCAGGATCAACCAAGTGTGGCGCAGGCTGCGCGGCAGAACGGTACTGGACATGTTGGTCTCCAACTTTAAGGACCGATGGGGTCAGTCTAGGGACGGGCCCAGTGCCGGGGCTTGGCAGAACTTGCGCAGCCATCAGGCACTCTCGGTTCGACGGTCTGGAGATAGGGCCTTTTGTCGGCGCTGGCTGTGAGCGGGTTCACATAAGCGTTGAACGGAATAAATCTTTCCAATCGGTCAGCTTTAATTGACCATATGAAAAGAATGTGTTCTGATGACCGCCATAGGTAGCCGATCGCCATCCTATGAAGTCGCGTCCCGCACAGATTAATGAGGACGACACGGCGATCCGGCCAGGGAAGTGCTTTTTTGAGCCAACTGGGAGGGAAGCCGATGAGCGAGTACGCCGCGCCAGATATCCGTGCGGGCCGCCTGACAGCCGCAGAAATTGCGGCCAATTTCAACGATGTGAAACCCCCGCTGGATCACAAGCGCGCGCTCGTCGAAAGCAGCCGCTGCTTCTATTGCTATGATGCGCCCTGCATCGAGGCCTGCCCCACCAGCATCGATGTGCCGAGCTTCATCCGCTCGATCGGGACCAACGATCCCATCGGCGCTGCCGAGACCATTCTCGAAGCCAATATCATGGGCGGCATGTGCAGCCGCGTCTGTCCGGTCGAGATTCTCTGTGAAGACGCCTGCGTGCGGAATCATTCCGAAGACAAGCCGGTGCGGATCGGGGCATTGCAACGCTATGCGACCGATGCCCTGGTGGCGGCCGGCAAGCAGCCCTTCACCCGGGCGCCGTCGAGCGGCAAGAAGGTCGCGGTCGTGGGTGGGGGGCCGGCCGGATTGTCGGCATCGCATCGCCTGTCGCGCCTCGGCCATGACGTCACCGTCTATGAAGCGCGCGACAAGCTGGGTGGTCTCAACGAATACGGCATCGCGGCCTATAAGACGGTGCATGACTTCGCGCAGACGGAAGTCTCGTTCATCCTGGCGCTGGGCGGCATCAGTGTGAAGACCGGTGTGAGCCTCGGCCGCGACGTGACGCTCGATGCCTTGCGCAAGGATTACGACGCGGTGTTCCTGGCCATGGGCCTTGGCGGCGTCAACGCGCTGGGGGTGGATGGCGAGGAGATGGCGGGCATCGAGGATGCGGTGGGCTACATCGCGCGCCTGCGCCAGGCCACGGACAAGAAGTCGCTGCCCGTGGGGCGCAAGGTCGTCGTCATCGGCGGCGGCAATACCGCGATCGACATCGCGATCCAGTCGAAGCGCTTAGGGGCCGAGGATGTGACCCTGGTCTATCGCCGCGGCCCGGACAATATGAGTGCGACACACCATGAGCAGGAATTCGCCCAGGTGAACGGCGTCAAGATCAAGCATTGGGCGCGACCGACGAAGCTGCACGGGCACAATGGCGCGGTGCGCGAGATCGCGTTTGAATATACCCAGCTCGACGATAAGGGCCGGTTGATGGGTACCGGCGAGACATTCTCGATTCTGTGCGACACGGTGTTCAAGGCGATCGGGCAGACCTTGGTTGCGGATCCATTGAACGGCAAGGCCAAGGATGTACTCGACATGGCGGGCGGCAAGATCGCGGTCAATGATGATTTCGCCACCTCGGTGAAGGGTGTCTTTGCCGGCGGCGATTGCGTGACATCCGGCGTCGATCTCACGGTGCAGTCTGTCGCCGACGGCCGCGATGCCGCGATCTCGATCGACGCGTATCTGCGGGGTGAGTAGCTACTCTTAATTTGTCGTGGTCCGCGTAGGCGGACCATCCACGAGTTTGGTTGCCGTTGAAGAAAGAAACTCGTGGATCCCCCGCCTTCGCGGGGGATGACATTGAAATTGATCTGTCGGACTTCCCTTAAGGAGGGACACATGGCTGACCTTCGTTCCAATTTCATCGGTATCAAATCGCCGAACCCGTTCTGGCTGGCATCGGCGCCGCCGACGGATAAGGAATATAACGTCGTGCGCGCCTTCCAGGCCGGCTGGGGTGGGGTGGTGTGGAAGACGCTGGGCGAAGATCCGCCCGTGGTGAATGTGAGTTCGCGCTACGGCGCCATGCATCTTGGCCCCGACCGCATGATCGGCTTCAACAATATCGAGCTCATCTCCGACCGGCCGCTCGACATCAACCTGCAGGAGATCAAGCGGGTCAAGCGCGACTGGAAAGACCGCGCCATGATCGTCTCGCTGATGGTGCCGTGCGAGGAGATGGCCTGGAAGAACATCCTGGCGCGTGTCGAGGAGACGGAGGCCGACGGGATCGAGCTTAATTTCGGCTGCCCGCACGGCATGTCGGAACGCGGCATGGGGGCGGCCGTGGGCCAAGTGCCGGAATATGTCGAGATGGTCGCGCGCTGGTGCAAGCAGAACACGCGCATGCCGGTCATCGTCAAGCTGACGCCCAACGTGACCGATGTTCGCAAGCCCGCCCAAGCGGCGAAGAAGGGCGGGGCCGATGCGGTCTCGCTCATCAACACCATCAATTCGATCTGCTCAGTCGATCTCGACCAAATGGCACCCACGCCCGTGGTCGACGGCAAGGGCACCCATGGCGGCTATTGCGGCCCGGCGGTGAAACCCATAGCACTCAACATGGTGGCCGAAATCGCACGTGATCCGGCGACCCATGGAATGCCGATCTCCGCCATCGGCGGCATCGGCACCTGGCGCGATGCGGCCGAGTTCATGTCGATGTCGGCCGGCAATGTGCAGGTCTGCACGGCTGCAATGCATTACGGCTTCCGCATCGTCGAGGAGATGGTGAGCGGCCTTGCCAATTGGATGGATGAGAAGGGCTACCGGACCATCGAGGGCTTCCGAGGCAAGGCGGTACCCAACGTCACCGACTGGCAGCAGCTCAACATCAACTTCAAGACCATCGCCCATATCGACCAGGAGAAATGCATCCAGTGCGGGCTCTGCTATGTCGCCTGCGAGGACACGTCGCATCAGTCGATCAGCGCCAAGCGCGTCAGCGATGGAAAGGGTGGGGGCAAGCGCAAATATGAGGTGATCGATGAGGAGTGTGTGGGGTGCAATCTCTGCTACCACGCCTGCCCGGTGCCGAACGTGATCACGATGGTGCCGCAGAATACCGGCAAGCCCTATCTCAACTGGACCCAGGACCCCCGGAATCCGATGCGCAAGAACGCGGCGGAATAGGGCGGAATTGTCCCCTGGACGACAAAGGCCGGCGCTAAATCGCCGGCCTTTTTCATGCCATCTCGGTGTGCGCAGGAAGCGAATCGGGTTTTTATGCCAGGCGGCTTGCTTGGACGTTCATTCCTATTTAATGATCTTAAGGGAAATATCATCAGTATGCGTGGTACCCTAACTATCTCATTGCAATAGCGCGATTATCGATCCGCACTGGTGGCAGAATCGGCGTTGGTTGCAGACTCGCGGAGTGGCTGGTCGTCATGTCGTCGGTTGCATCTCCTTCGGAAGCGGTTCCCATGCTCGGCTCCGGGCCGGGCATGGCGGCATCGCCGCGCATTGCGCCGCGCTGGAGCGACTGGCTGCGGGCGGAGGGCGGATTCCGGCAGCAGATCGGCAGCAATCTCGCGGCAGCGGCGCTCTATTTCCTGCTGGGACTGGCCGTCGGCCATTATTTCGCGGCCTATGGTTTGTTTCCTGCACCCATCTGGCTGCCCTCCAGTGTTGCCGTGGTGGCGGCTATGCTGGGTGGCTGGCGCTATCTGCCCGGCCTGTTCCTGGGCTCGTTCCTGATCAATTACGGCTATTTCGAGTCGAGCCTGCTGGTGGCGGTTCTCATCTCGCTCACCAATGCAATGGGGCCGATCCTGAGCATCGCGCTGCTGCGGCGCCTGCGGCCGGCCCCGATCCTGTTCAGCAGTTTTTCCGGCGTCGTTCTGTTCATCCTGTGCGCGGTGATCCTGCATCCGGCCATTACGGCGGCGGGCGGCACGCTGGCGCTTAACCTGGATGGCCCGTGGAATCTGACCGCCGTTACCCGGACCTGGGTCAGTTGGTGGCTGTGCGACAGCGGCGGCACGCTGAGCTTTGCCCCCTGCCTGCTGCTGTGGCTGGGCGGCGAAAAGATGCCGGAAGAAGCGACACGGAAGCTGACACGCCAGGACAGGATTGTCTGGGGCGTCGTCGCCATCGTCGTCATCGGTCTCTTTGCCTTGCCGCCGGCACCGATCGCCCTCTTTGCCAGCCTGCCTTTCCTCCTCGTGGTGCCGCTGTCCTGGATCGCGCTCAACACCTCGTTGCGGGCGGCCTATACGCTGGTCTCCCTGGCCTCGGTCATTGCGATGGCGGGGACGGCTGCCGGCGTGGGCCCGTTCCATGCACCGGCCGCGATCAATCCGCTGCAGCTGGCCGGTGAGCTCATCGTCCTCTTCACCATGACGACGCTCACCATTGTCGCCTTGTACCGGGAACGGCGGGCGGCGGAAGAGGCGACACGCGCCAAGAGCATGCTGCTTGCGACCGCAAGCCACGATCTTCGCACACCCTTGAATGCCATCATCGGCTTTGCCGATCTGATGCGCGGGTCCGGCCGGGTGCCGATGAGTGAAGATCGCTACCGGGACTATGCAGGGCACATCCATGCCAGCGGTTCGCTGCTGCTTGGCATGATCGACGAGATCCTCGATCATGCCAAGATCGAGGCCGGCAAACGGCGGATCGCGCCGCAGATGCTGGATGCCAGCGACATTGCCGGCGCCTGCCTGGAGATGATCGCGCCGCGCGCTGCGGAAAAATCCCTGCAGCTGGGGGTCAAGGCATCCGGTCCGGTGGCGCTCTATGCCGATGAGCTGGCGTTGCGCCAGATCATGCTGAATTTGCTGTCCAATGCCGTGAAGTTCACCGACCCCCATGGCAGCATCGACATCCATCTCACGGCCCATGCCGAAGGTGGCGGTGTTGTCGAGGTCGCGGACACGGGCATCGGCATGAGCGAGGAGGAATTGGCGCAGGCGCTGGTTCCGTTCGAGCAGACGGGTGCTGGCCGCAAGCATCAGGGCGGCACGGGCCTCGGCCTTTCCATCGTGCTGCGCCTGGCCGAAATGCATGGCGGCAAATTCTCGATCACCAGCGCGCCCGGCAAGGGCACCAGCGTGCGGATCAGTTTCCCACCCGCACCGACGGTTTGAGCGTATTCGCAGCTGCGAAAAATCGTTGCCCGCTCCTTGCGATTATGAAACTATCGTGACGCGAGTTTGATAGGCGGCCGGAGTCTGAAGGCTCACGCGCTGCACTTGCACCCGACCAATATTCGGCCACTCATACCCCCTGGCCGTCGGGTGGGCTCGTACTCAAGGGGTACAGCAAAAAACGCGACATAATTCTATCGCAGGAGAAGGCTATGATCCGGGTAACTCGACGTGCTTTTCTGCATGCTTCGGCCGCGATGTCGGCCCTGTCCGTCACCACGGTGTTGCCACGCGCCGTGCGCGCGGCGGATGCCATCAAGGTGGCGGCCATCTATACCGTGCCCATCGAACAGCAATGGGTGAGCCGCATCCACAAGGCGGCCAACACCGCGAAGGAGCGCGGCGATATCGAATATGTGTTCTCCGAGAAGGTTTCCAACACCGACTATGAACGCGTCATGCGCGAATATGCCGAGGCCGGCCATCAGCTGATCGTCGGCGAAGCCTTTGCGGTGGAAGACGCCGCACGCGCGGTCGCCAAGGATTATCCGGGTGTCGCCTTCCTCATCGGGTCGAGCTTCAAGCCGGATGCGGCCCTGCCGAACTTTGCGACCTTCGACAATTACATCCAGGATGCTTCGTACCTCACCGGCATGATCGCGGGTGCCATGACCAAGAGCGGCAATATCGGCATGGTTGGTGGCTATCCGATCCCGGAAGTGAACCGGCTGATGAATGCCTTCATGGCAGGTGTGAAGGAAGTGAAGGCGGATGCCAAATTCCAGGTGGCCTTTATCGGCTCCTGGTTCGATCCGCCCAAGGCGAAGGAAACCGCGCTGGCGCAGATCGATGCCGGGGCGGATCTCCTCTATGCCGAACGCTTCGGCGTCTCCGATGCCGCCAAGGAAAAGGGTGTGCTGGCGGTGGGCAACGTCATCGACACCCAAGCCGATTATCCCGATACCGTCGTGGCGTCGGCGCTGTGGCATTTCGAGCCGACGCTCGATCAGGCCATCGCCAAGGTGAAGGCGAAAAGCTTCACGGCTGAGGATTACGGTGCCCTCTCGTTCATGAAGCCGGGTGGCTGTTCCCTCGCCCCCCTGGGCACGTTCGAGGCCAAGGTGCCGGCCGACATCGTGGCCAAGGTCAAGGAGCGCGAGGCCGCGATCAAGAGCGGCGCGTTCCAAGTCGCCATCGACGATAACGAGCCGAAATCGAGCTGATGCCACAAGCGATGGATGGCCAGTCGGGGGATGTGGTCCTCCGGCTGGCCGGCATTTCCAAAAGCTTCGGCGATCTCAAGGCCAATGACGATATCGGCTTTGAGCTTTGCCAAGGCGAAGTGCTGGCCTTGCTCGGTGAAAACGGCGCCGGCAAGACGACGCTCATGAACATTCTCTTTGGCCATTACGTGGCCGATGCAGGCGAGGTCACGGCTTTTGGCAAGATCCTGCCGCCGGGCAGTCCACGCGCGGCGCTCGATGCCGGCATCGGCATGGTGCACCAGCATTTCACCCTGGCCGACAATTTGAGTGTGCTCGACAATATCGCCCTCGGCACGGAATCGCTCTGGTCGTGGCGATCGCAGGCGGCCGCGGCGCGTCAGCGGATCGCGCAGCTGGCGTCGGATTTCGGTCTTGCCATCGACGCGGACGCGCGGGTGAGCGCTCTCTCGGTCGGCGAGCGGCAGCGGGTCGAGATTTTGAAGGCGCTCTATCGCAACGCCCGCATCCTCATTCTCGACGAACCCACGGCGGTGTTGACGCCGCAGGAGAGCGAGGGCCTGTTCGCGACCCTGGAAAAGCTGGTGGCGCGGGGCCTTGCCATCATTTTCATCTCGCACAAGCTGCATGAGGTGCTGGCGGTGAGCGACCGAGTGCTGGTGCTCCGCCAAGGCCGGCTGGTCGCGGGCCGCGACACGAAGGGTGCCACGCGCCAGGAACTGGCGGAGCTGATGGTCGGCCGGCCGATTCCGGTCCCCAAGGTCGAGCCGCAGGCGGCGAGGGACGAGCTTCTCCATCTCGCGTCCATCACCGTCAAAGGCAGCCATGGCCGCAACGATCTCGATGCGGTCGATCTCTCTTTGTGTGCTGGCGAGATTCTCGGTATTGCCGGGGTGAGCGGTAACGGGCAAGCGGCACTCGCCGACTTTCTCGGCGGCCTTACCGCGGCCAGTGCCGGTCAGTTCTCCCTGTTCGGTGAGGCGATCGTCCATGCCGATGCGGCCGCGATGGTGCGGCGAGGTGTTGGCCGCATTCCGGAAGACCGGCATGCGGTGGGCCTCATCGGCGACATGCCGATCACCGAGAACATGATCAGTGAGCGCTACCGCGAACGGCCCTTCTCGAAGCATCATCTCATCGATTGGCAAGCGGCGCGGACATTCGCCGAAGGTATCATCGCTGGTTTCGATGTGCGTTGCCCGGGGCCGCAGGCGACGGCGCGGCTGCTGTCCGGCGGCAACATGCAGAAGCTGATCCTGGGCCGCGAGATGGCCGGCAACCCGAGGCTCATCCTGGCCGCCCAGCCGACACGCGGTCTCGATATCGGTGCGGTGGGCTATGTGCATGAACAGCTGCTGGCCGCGCGCAGGCGGGGTGCCGGCATCCTGCTGATCTCGGAAGATCTCGACGAATTGCTGACCTTGAGCGACCGTATCGCCGTCATTTATCGCGGGCAGCTCTCGGCGCCCATGGCGCGTGCCGATTTCTCGGTACAGCAGATCGGCTTGATGATGGCTGGGCATGGCTTTGTGCGCGAGGGCGATAGCCATGCGGCTTGAACCGCGCCTGGAAACGCCCTGGGTCTTGTGGCTGGCGGCGCCGGCAGCTGCCGTCGGCGCCAGCCTGATGATCGCGGCCCTTTTGGTGTTGTGGAGTGGTGCCGATCCATTCGGTGTCTTCGGCCTGGTCTTGAAGGGCGCATTGGGCTCGCAATTTGCGATCTTCGAAACGCTGACCCGGGCCACGCCGCTCATCTTCACCGGCCTTGCCGCGGCAGTGGCCTTTCGGGCGCGCCTGTGGAACATCGGTGGCGAGGCGCAGTTTTATGGCGGCGCCATCATGGCAGCCTTGCTCGGCACCGGCCTGCTGCCGCTCCCCAGTCCGCTCCTCGTTCCCATCCTGCTGGTTGCCGGTGCCTTGGCGGGTGCCTTGCTGCTGCTCGGTCCGACCTTGATGAAGACGCGCTTTGGCGTCGACGAGGTGGTGACCACCTTGCTGCTCAATTTCATCGTGCTGCTGTTCGTCTCGTTCCTGCTGGAAGGGCCCTTGAAGGACCCGATGGGCATGGGCTGGCCGCAATCGCGGCACATCGTCGAGGCGGCGCAGCTGCCCAAGATCATTACCGGCAAGCGCCTGCATCTCGGCTTCCTCATCGCCGTCGCGATGGCGCTCATCGTCTGGTTCATCAACACGCGTACCATCCATGGCTATGAGATGCGCGCTGTCGGCTTCAACCCGAGGGCTGCGCGCTTTGCCGGCATGAAGGTCGATTTCGTGATGGTGAAGGTGGCGCTGCTCTCGGGCGGGCTTGCCGCCATGGCCGGTGTCTCGGAGGTGATCGGGCTCAAGGGCAATCTCACCCTCGATCTCTCGCCCGGCTTCGGCTATGCCGGCATCGTGGTCGCTATGCTGGCCATGTTGCATCCGCTGGGTGTTGTGGCAGCCTCGATCTTCGTCGCCGCCATGTTCGTCGGCGCCGATGCCATGAGCCGGCAGGCCGGTGTCCCCAGCTATATCGCCCAGGTCATGGTGGCGACCGCACTTCTCACCATGGTGGTCGCGATGCTGTTCACCCGCTTTCGCCTGAAGTGGAGGTGAGGGATGGCGGCGCTTGAGATCATCTTCACCGCGAGCCTGTGGGCGGCTGCCATCCGCATCGCCTCGCCGCTCATCTTTGCGACGCTGGGTGAGCTCATTTGTGAGCGCGCCGGTGTCCTCAATCTCGGTATCGAAGGCATCATGACGGTGGGCGCCTTCACCGGCTGGTTCACGGTCTATATGGGTGGCGATCTTTGGGTGGGTGTTGCAGTGGCGGCGGCCTCGGGTGCGGCCTTCGGCCTGCTGCATGCGCTCCTCGTCGTGCCCTTGGGCCTGTCGCAGCATGTGACGGGCATCGGCATCACGCTGCTCGCAACCTCGCTCACCTCCTATGTCTATCGCGTGGCCTTGCCGGAAGTGACCAGCCCGCCCAAGATCGAACCGTTCGCAGCCTTGCCGATTCCGGGCCTCAGCCATTTGCCCTTCCTGGGCGAGGCTCTGTTCAACCAGACGCCGCTCACCTATCTCGCCTTCGTCTCGGTGGCGCTGGTGGCCTATATCCTTTACCGGACGCCGGTCGGATTGGCGGTGCGCATGGTCGGCGAGAATCCTTCCGCCGTCGAGGCCCAGGGCATCGATGTCACCTTGCTGCGCATCGGCGCCGTCATGGCAGGCAGTGCCTTCATGGCGCTGGGGGGTGCCTTCCTCACCATGTCGGCTTTCAACTCATTCTATTTCGACATGGTGAATGGCCGCGGCTGGATCGCCATCGCGCTGGTCGTGTTCGGCTCGTGGCGTCCCGGCAAGGCGCTGCTGGGAGCCATCCTGTTCGCGGCGTTTGACGCCTATCAGCTGCGGCTGCAGCAGATCGTGGCAGGTGTGCCCTATCAGTTCTTCCTGATGCTGCCCTATATCCTCTCGATCCTGGCACTCGTTACCATGGCGCGGCGGGCCGGCTATCCGCGCGCGCTCATGCTGCCCTATCGCAAGGGCGAACGCTGATGACAAAGGTGAGTCCATGTTCGATCTGATCGTGCGCCATGCAACCCTGCCCGACGGGCGCCAGGATATCGATATCGGTATCAAGGGCGAGAAGATCGTCGCGGTCGAACCGAATCTGCCTGACGCTGGCGAAGAAACCATCCAGGCACGCGGCCTGCTGGTGAGCCCGCCCTTTGTGGATGCGCATTTCCACATGGATGCGACCTTGAGCCTGGGCCTGCCGCGGCTCAACCAATCGGGCACCTTGCTGGAGGGGATAGGGCTCTGGGGCGAGTTGAAGCCGCATCTCACCCAGGAGGCGATCATGGAGCGGGCGCTCCGCTATTGCGATTGGGTGGTGGCGCGCGGCCTGCTTGCCATCCGCTCCCATGTCGATATCTGCGATCCAAGATTGCTGGCGGTGGATGCGCTCCTTGAGGTGAAGAAGCGCGTGAAGCCCTATCTCGATCTGCAATTGGTGGCATTTCCACAGGACGGCTATCTGCGCAGCAAGGGCGCCGTCGATCTTCTCAAGGCAGCACTTGATCGCGGCGTCGATGTGGTGGGCGGTATCCCGCATTTTGAACGCACGATGGCCGATGGGGCGGCTTCGGTGCGGGCGCTGTGTGAACTCGCTGCCAATCGCGGCCTGCTGGTCGACATGCATTGCGACGAGACCGACGATCCGATGTCGCGCCATATCGAGACGCTGGCGGCGGAGACGCATCGTCTGGGGCTGCAGGGCCGTGTCACTGGCTCGCATCTTACCTCCATGCATTCGATGGATAATTATTATGTCAGCAAGCTCATTCCGCTGATGGCGGAGAGCGGTGTCGCTGCCATCGCCAACCCGCTCATCAACATCACCATCCAGGGTCGGCACGACACCTATCCGAAGCGCCGAGGCATGACGCGCGTTCCTGAATTGATGGCGGCTGGCATTCCGGTGGCCTTCGGCCATGATTGCGTGATGGACCCCTGGTATTCGATGGGGTCGGGCGACATGCTGGAGGTGGCCGGCATGGCGCTCCATGTCGGGCAGATGACCGGTGTGGAGGCGATGCGCGCCTGCTTCCAGTCGGTGACCGAAACGCCGGCGAAGATTCTCCATCTCGACGGCTATGGATTGGCGCCCGGCTGCTATGCTGACCTCGTCCTTCTCGATGCCGGCGACCCGATCGAGGCGATCCGTCTCAAAGCCGCGAGATTGAAGGTCCTGCGCCGCGGCAAGGTGGTGGCGGAGGGGCCGGGCGGCGCGATGTCGCTGAAGCTCCCCGGCCGGCCGCAGGATGTTTCATTCCATCACAAAGGCGGGTAAGCGGCGCTGCCGCCGCTCACCCGCATTCGTCAGGCTGCGCCTTGCAACAGGAAGTCGTCGTCGTGCAGGGATGAAATCTGCACGTTGCGCAGAGTAATCGAATCGTTGGGACCGAAATCGATCACCACACCATTGCCGACATTCTGCGCGTGGGAGATAACCGAGGCGAAGTCGAGTGCGCCATCGACATCGCGCAAATCGACGCGGTCACCGCCACCGGCGCCCGCTTGGAAGCCGTCGATGATGACGTCGCCGATACCGATGAAAATGTCGTCGCCGCCGCCGCCGATCAGCGTGTCATGACCGTTGCCGCCAATGAGCACGTCATTGCCGATCCCACCCATGAGCGTGTCGTCGCCATCACCGCCGATCAGCACATCATCACCGGCCCCACCATCGAGAATGAGGCCGATCTTGCCTGCTGCGACGCCGGTGGCGTCAATCACGTCGTCGCCATCCAGGGCATGGATCGTCAGCCGGTCATTGGCGCCTTCGGCATGTTCCACGGTGATCTGCGCGTGGAGCCCATTGACGACGATGCTGTCGTCGATCGAGGCGACAAGAATGACATCGTCCTTGCTGGTCGCATTGACGATGACGTCATCGGCCGCGGCGTCACCGGTGCCGTTGGTCGCGGCCAGATCGACCGTTACATGGGTGACGTCGGTGGCGCTAAGATCGCCCACGGTAACTTGATCGGGTCCGCCAAGCGTATGGACCGTTACATGTTCGATGCCATCAAGGTCCATGGTGGCATTGCCGACATTGCGGAACAGGAACACACGCTCGCCATTGGCTGCGATGTCGATCTGTTCGCCCACATTGGAGCCATTGAACAGCAGTGTGTCGATGCCACCCTGGCCTTCGACAATGTCACTGCCATCGCCCGGATCCCAGATGAAGGTGTCGTTGCCGGCGCCCATCAGGGCTATGTCGTTGCCGCGGCTACCGCGGATAGTATCGTCGCCTGTGCCGCCAAGGAGGGTATCCGCCCCGTCGCCGCCAAAGACCGTGTCGTTGCCGGCACCGCCATCGATGGTGAGACTGACGGCGATGTCGCGCAGGAACCTTGCATCAATGAGATCATTGCCGCCTTCTCCGTTGACGATGATGTTCTCGACACCGGTGATATCCATGCCGGCCGGCACCGGACCGGTGCGGTCGACATGGGTCAAGCTGCCGTTGAAGCTAAGGATGAAATGATCGCCCGTGCTGGCGCCCGTGATCTCGACCGTGTCGATGCCGGCGCCGCCGTCGGCCGAATGCTGGCCTTCGCCGGACTTCCACAGGAACCGGTCGTTGCCGCCATCGCCGAACAACTGATCATTGCCGCCACCGCCGGCGAGGGTGTCGTTGCCCTCGCCGCCGTGGAGGCTGAGGCTGATCTTGTCCGGCGCGAGGCCGGTCGCATCCAGGACATCGTCGCCGCCCAGCGCATTGATCGTCAACCGGTCATTGAGGGCTTCTGCATGGGTGACGTCGATCTGCGCCCGTAGGCCATTGACGAAGATGGTATCGCCGATGCTGGAAACACGGACAGTGTCGGCGTCATCGGTCGCAAGGGCGATCACATCGTCGGCGACACCGTCGCCGGTGCCAAGAGATGAGGCGAGATCGACTGAGACATGAGTGACGTCGGTTCCACGGAGGTCGCCCACCGTGACCTGGTCCGATCCGCCGAGCGCGCGGACCGTCACATGCTCGGTGCCGTCGAGATCCATCGTGATGTTGGCGATGTTGCGGAACAGGTGCACACGCTCGCCATCGGCCGCAATGTCGATCTCTTCGCTGGCGTTAGAGCCGTTGAACAGCAGCGTGTCGATCCCGCCCTGGCCTTCGACAATATCGCTGCCATCGCCCGGGTCCCAGACGAAGGTATCGTTGCCCGCACCCATCAGGGCTGTGTCGTTGCCACGGTTACCGTCGATGGTATCGTTGCCATTGCCACCGAGGAGGGTGTCGGCGCCGTCGCCGCCGTGCAGCGTGTCATTGCCGCCGCCGCCGTCGATCGTCAACTGGACGGCAGCATCGCGCATCTGACTGGCATCAATCGTGTCATTGCCGCCCCTGGCGTTGATGTGGATGTTCTCAACGCCCGTGACATCGACGCCGGAGGGTGCATCACCCGCCCGGTCAATGTGGATTATGCTCCCGCTCGAGGTGACGGCGAAATGGTCGGCGCCTTTGGTGCCGGTGATCTCAACCGTGTCGATGCCGGTGCCGCCATCGACACTGTCCTGGCCGTCACCGGTCTTCCACAGGAAGCGGTCGTCGCCGCCCTCGCCGAACAGCTGATCGTTGCCGGTGCCGCCGGTCAGCACATCATTGCCCTCGCCACCGAACAGGGCATCGTCGCCACCGCGACCATTGAGCGTGTCATTGTCAGCAAGGCCGAAGATGATGTCATTGCCCGAGCCGCCGGTGACGAGATCGTTGCCGTCGCCACCGAAGAGATGTGCCGGCGGCAGGGGGCCGTGGGATTCGTCCAGCACGATCCGGTCGTCGCCACCCTGGCCCAATATCTGGATGAGCTTGGTATTCGCGACGGTCGGCCGGCTGCTGTCGGCCGGATCGCTCTCGATCGGAACGGCACCGCCATTGATGAAAATGTGGCCCCGCGCGTCGCGTGAGATGGTGACCTGCTGCGCGCTGTCGTCGGCAAAGACGGTGAGAAAGCCAAGTTCGCTGAGGAAGGTGGCGTGGACCGTCGGGTTCGGGGCAGGGTGATGCGGCTGGCAATGAGCGGAGCCGGGCACAATCGCTTGAGTCATATGGCGGTATCCTTGCTGGAGGGGTTTCTGTGCGGATAGGTGTTTTCACGCCCGCGATAACCGTCGCGGCGCGCGGTCCGAAGCCGCTCCATCCCTGTGAGCCCGGCCTGTGCAGGCTAGTCAGGGCGTGTCCCTCAACATCGGGAGGATTCCCCATTTTTTGGCCTATCACGGCCTTGTCACCGCACCGGGCTGCCCACAGCAAGCTTGACCAAGCAGTCAGGATTAGGCAGGATTTCCCTTAAGGCCGCAAAGGCCATCTAAAGAAGTCTGCCCGCAAGGAATGGGCTGGCAAAAACAGGGCTGGTTTGGGCTGCGATAAGTGTCGCCTCATGCTAAATCTCGCGCGTGCGGGATGATCGGGGGCGGGCGAATCGTGTCTCCGCTCCCTGTTCTGTAGGCATAACCGGCGTCCTCCTGGGAAAGACCCTGGGGCGCCCGGTGGTACCCGGAGGGAGAAGATGGCGACCAATCTCAAGATCAATGGCGACCGGCTGTGGGACAGCCTGATGGAAATGGCGAAGATCGGCGCCACGGAAAAGGGCGGCGTCTGCCGCCTGGCCCTGACCGACCTCGACCGCCAGGCCCGCGATCTTTTCGTGGAGTGGTGCAAGGAAGCCGGCTGCTCGATTCGCATCGACAAGATGGGCAATGTGTTTGCCCGCCGTCCGGGGAAGGACAATACCTTGGCGCCGGTCATGACCGGCAGCCATATCGATAGCCAGCCGACCGGTGGCCGCTTCGACGGCGTCTATGGCGTGCTGTGCGGTTTGGAAGTGATCCGCAGCCTCAACGACATGAAATATGAAACGCTGCGCCCGGTGGAAGCCGCCATCTGGACCAATGAGGAAGGCTCGCGCTTTGCCCCGGCGATGGTGGCATCTGGCGTTTTCGCCGGCGTGTTTGATCTCGATTACGGCCTTGCCCGCGCCGACCAGGACGGCAAGACCATGGGCGATGAGCTGAAGCGCATTGGCTATTACGGCGATGATGAGGTGGGTGGCCGCCCGGTCCATGCCTTCTTCGAAGCACATATCGAGCAGGGCCCGATCCTGGAAGCGGAAAAGAAAACCATCGGTATCGTGCAGGGCGCCCAGGGCCAGCGCTGGTTCGAGGTCGTGATGACCGGCCAGGAAGCCCATGCGGGGCCCACGCCCATGCGCGTCCGCAAGGATGCGCTGGTGGGGGCTGCCCACGTGATCAGCGCCATCAACAAGATCGGCCTCGATAACCAGCCCTTCGCCTGCGCCACGGTCGGCATGGTCAACAACAGCCCGAACTCGCGCAACGTCATCCCGGGCAAGGTGTTCTTCACCATCGATCTCCGCCATCCCGACGACAAGATCCTCTCGAAGATGGCGGCGGAAGCGAAAGCCGCCTGCGACGAGGCAGTGGCCAAGAACCGGCTGGAGATGGATTTCAAGGAAATCTGGTATTCGCCGCCGGTGAAGTTCGATGAATCCTGCGTGGCGGCAGTGAAGAAGGGGGCCGACGAGCTTGGCCTTTCCAATCTCAACATCATCTCCGGCGCCGGGCACGATTCCTGCTACATGAACCGCGTCGCCCCCACCGCCATGGTGTTCATCCCCTGCGAAGGCGGCATCAGCCACAACGAGATCGAGAACGCGACCAAGGAGGATTGCAGAGATGGCTGCGACGTCCTGTTGCGGGCCATGGTCGAACGTGCGAATGCGGCCTAAGTAATTCATGATTTGCCAGAATAACCCCTCACCCCAACCCCTCTCCCCAGAGGGGCGAGGGGCTTTGTGCGCGCTCGGTAGAAACTCCCTCGCCCCACGAAGTGGGGAGAGGGTCGGGGTGAGGGGTGTCACTAGCATGACGCGGAGAGTCCGCAAGGAAATGAAATGAGCACATCCGACGTCGTGATTGACGTCCGCAATCTGGGGCTGACGTTCGAGACGCCGGACGCGCCAGTTCATGCCTTGAAGGATATCGATCTTGAGATCCGCCGCGGCGAGTTCGTGACCTTCATCGGTCCGTCGGGTTGCGGCAAGACGACGTTGATGCGGATCATTGCCGATCTCGAGCAGCCGACCTCGGGCACCGTCACGGTGAATGGCGTGTCACCGCGCGAGGCGCGGTTGAAGCGTGCCTATGGCTATATCTTCCAGGCGGCGGCGCTTTATCCCTGGCGCAACATCCAGCGGAATGTCGAGCTGCCCCACGAGATCATGGGCGTCGGCAAGGCGGAACGGGTGGAGAAGGCGCAGCGTTATCTCGACCTCGTCGGACTCAAGGGCTTCGAGAAGAAGTTTCCCTTCCAGCTCTCGGGCGGCATGCAGCAGCGCGCCTCGATCGCGCGCGCGCTTAGCTTCGATCCGGATCTCCTGCTGATGGACGAGCCGTTCGGCGCCTTGGATGAGATCACCCGCGACCGCATGAATGAAGAGCTGCTCTCAATCTGGGCCAAGACCAGGAAGACGGTGATCTTCGTCACCCATTCGATCGACGAAGCGGTGCTGCTCTCGACGCGTATCGTCATCATGAGTGCCAGGCCCGGCCGCATCATCGATGTCATCGACAGCAACCTGCCGGCCGAGCGTACGCTGGAGACGCGGGAATCACCGGAAGCGCAGGACCTCGCGCACCGCATTCGCCTTGGCCTCAAGGCCGGCCATTCCTATGACGAGGTCAAATGAGCGGCGATGTGCTTCATGGGTTGAAGCAGAAGGCGCTGCCGGTGCTGGCGGTGGTAGCACTCATCATCGTGCTGTGGTACGGCCTCGCCGCCTTGCTCAACTGGACCCAGGTGAGCGAACGGTTGATGAGTGCCGCCGGCGATGCGGCGGCTGAAGCGGAAGCCGAGGCGGCGCTGAACGGTGACGCCAGCCCGGGTGGGGACGAGCCCGCCGCCGAGGATGATGAAAGCCAGTCCTATGATTCCGCCACGGCCGACCCGGCGCCGGCGGAAGAAGACAGCGCCGGCAGCGATGAATCCGATGTGACGACGGAGGGCGCGCAGGCAACCGTGGAGACCGCTCCGGCGGAAAAGCCACCTTTCATGGGTGTCTTGCGCGGTACCTGGGCGATGGACCGGCCGGTGCTGCCGAGTCCGGGACAGATTCTCACCGAATTCCTGGCGACGACGGTCGAGGAGCCGGTCACCTCGAATAAATCTCTCGTCTATCATGCCGGTGTCACTGCCTCGGCAACCCTGGTCGGCTTTGCGCTCGGCGCGTTCCTCGGCATGATGCTGGCCGCCGGCATCGTCCATATCAAGACGCTCGACCGCAGCCTGATGCCGTGGATCATCGCCTCGCAAACCATTCCGATCCTGGCGATCGCCCCCATGATCATCGTTGTGCTGGGGAATATCGGCATCACCGGGCTGGTCCCGAAATCGATCATCTCGATGTATCTCTGTTTCTTCCCGGTCACCATCGGCATGGTGAAGGGCCTGCGCTCGCCGGACCCGATGCAGCTCGACCTTATGCGCTCCTACAATGCCAGCACGGCGCAGGTGTTCTGGAAGCTGCGCGTGCCCGCCTCGATCCCATTTTTGTTCGCGAGCCTCAAGGTCGCGGTGGCGATCAGCTTGACGGGCGCCATCGTCGGCGAACTGCCGACCGGCGCCTCGGCGGGATTAGGCGCACGGCTGCTCTCGGGCAGCTATTACGGCCAGACAGTGCAGATCTGGTCGGCATTGCTGGCCTCGGCCCTGCTCGGCACGTTGCTGGTCTATGGCATCGGTGGCATTGAGCGGCTGGTCCTCAAAAATGCCGGGGTGCGGGCATGACAAGACGCGCTTTGCAGCGGAGCGTGATTTGGGCGGCGCTGCTGATAGCCCTTGCTGCGTATGGGCTTCATGATATTAGCGCCGCGGAATCGGCTGGGAAGTCAATTGGCGTCTTCCCGACAACGATTCTGATTTTCATCTGCACTCAATGCTCTTGGCGGTTACTTGGCTATTTAAGCTCGTTGAAGGATACGCGGTTCGTGATCTGGCTGATCCCTGCCATCTTTGGCCTTTCTTTACTGCTGGGTTGGGAGTTCATCTGCCGCGGCTATGGCGTGCCGAAGGTGCTGTTGCCCGCACCCAGTCAGATCTGGGATGCGTTCTTCCGCGAGCTTCCGACCCTCATCGACGATTTCCGGCAGACCTTCATGAAGGCCGTCATCGCCGGCTTCGTCATCGGCAATGCCTTGGGCCTCGCCACCGCCCTCATCGTCGACCGGGTGCCGTTTCTGCAGCGCGGGTTGCTGCCCTTGGGCAATATGGTGAGTGCTGTGCCGATCATCGGCATCGCCCCCATCATGGTGATGTGGTTCGGTTTCGGCTGGGAATCGAAGACGGCGGTGATCGTCTTCATGATCTTCTTTCCCATGCTGGTGAATGCGCTGGCCGGCCTCAATGCGGCGGATGCCATGCAACGGGATCTCATGCGGTCCTATGCTGCCGGCTATTGGCAGACGCTCCTCAAATTGCGCCTCCCGGCCGCCTTGCCCTTTCTGTTCAATGCTCTCAAGATCAATTCGACGCTGGCTTTGATCGGTGCCATCGTGGCGGAGTTTTTCGGCTCGCCCATTTCCGGCATGGGGTTCCGCATCAGTGTCGAAGTGGCGCGCATGAACGTGGATGTGGTGTGGGCGACAATTGCCATGGCGGCTTTGGCGGGGTCGCTCTCTTACGGTCTGCTGGCTCTCATGGAACGACGCCTCACGTCATGGCACGCGTCATTCCGGGGCCGCTGAGTGCGTTGGTTGAAGGATTTCTGAGCGTTAAACATAACGATAATGGAGGCTTAAATGGTGCTCAAGAAACTGTTCGGTTCCGCGGTCATCGCGGGGCTCTTGCTGGGTGGTGCTGCCGCGGCGGAAGCCAAGGATGCCCTGACCCTGCAGCTGAAATGGGTGACGCAGGCGCAGTTCGCCGGCTATTACGTCGCCAAGGACAAAGGCTTCTATGACGCCGAAGGCCTCGACGTCACGATCAAGGCCGGTGGCCCGGACATCAATCCCAGCCAGGTGATCGCCGGCGGCGGCGCCGATGTGGTGGTCGACTGGATGCCGTCCGCCTTGGCCACGCGCGAGAAGGGCGTGCCGCTGGTCAATATCGCCCAGTTCTTCCAGAAGTCGGGCATGATGCTGACCTGCCGCAAGGATTCCGGCATCAAGACGCCGGCTGACTTCAAGGACAAGACGCTGGGCGTCTGGTTCGGCGGCAATGAATATCCGTTCCTCAACTGGATGAACAAATTGGGCTTCAAGACCGACGGTTCGGCCGGCGGCGTCAAGGTGTTGAAGCAGGGCTTCAATGTGGACCCGTTGCTGCAGAAGCAGGCCGATTGCGTCTCCACCATGACCTATAACGAATATTGGCAGGTCATCGATGGCGGCTTGAAGGCCAAGGAACTGGTGACCTTCCAGTATGAGAAGGAAGGTGTGGCGACGCTCGAGGACGGCCTCTATACGCTGGATAAGAGCCTCCAGGATCCGGCCATGGTCGATAAGCTCGCGCGCTTCGTGCGGGCCTCGAAGAAGGGCTGGGATTGGGCCGTGAAGAACCCGAAGGATTCGGTCAAGATCGTGCTCGCCAACGACACCACCGGCGCGCAGACCGAGAAGCACCAGCTGCGCATGATGAAGGAAATCGCCAAGCTCGTCGGCAAGAACCCGAAGGGCACCGGCTGGCTGGATGATGCCGCGGCCGACCGCACGGTGGAGACCTTGATGTCGGGCGGTTCCGATCCGGTCATCACCAAGAAGCCGGAAGGTGCGTGGACCCACGCCGTGATCGAAAAGGCTGGGATGTAATCGTCAGGTTTCGTTCCTCCAAACTGGAAACCCCGCCGAGAGATCGGCGGGGTTTTTGTTTGGGGGGGTGCCGAGAGTTTTCAGTTGCTACCCCCCTCTCTAGCTCTCCCCCTCAAGGGGGGAGAGGACTGGAACGAGAGTGTCGGCTGTGCGGAGTCATTTCTTCTCCCTCCCCCCTTGAGGGGGAGGGTCGGGGAGGGGGGTATCTCTCCGCGCTTCAGCTCTTCGGCGAGAGCTTGTTCCAGTGTCCCATCTTCCGCCCCGGCCGCGCTTCGGCCTTGCCGTAGAGATGGAGTTTCACGTCGGGATCCGACAGTAGTTGCGGCCAGGTCTCGACCTCGTCGCCGATGAGATTGGTCATCACCGTATCGGAGTGCCGTGCCGGGTTGCCGAGGTCGAGGCCGCAGACGGCGCGGACATGTTGCTCGAACTGGCTGGTGATGGCGCCGTCCTGCGACCAATGGCCGGAATTGTGCGGGCGGGGTGCCAGTTCATTGACCAGCACGCGGCCGTCCTTGGTCACGAACATCTCGACAGCGAGGAGGCCGATGAGGTCGATCTCGCCGGCGATGCGCCGCGCGATCGCTTCGGCCGCGTGGGCGACCTTGGGTGCCACACCGGCCGGCACCGTGCTGGTATCGAGGATGTGGTGCTTGTGGCTGTTGAGCGCCGGTTCGAAGAGAGCCACGTCACCCGCCGGGTTGCGCGCAACGATGACGGAAATCTCGCAGGCGAAATCGATGAAGCCTTCGAGGATCGCGATCGTGCCGCCCATCTTCTTCCAGGCGTCGGCCAAATCCATGCCGGCTTCGATACGCACCTGGCCCTTGCCGTCATAGCCGAAGCTGGCCGATTTGAGGATCGAGGGCGTGCCTAAGGCTGCTACGGCGGCGGGCAATTCCTCGGCGCTTCTGACTTCGCGGAACGCCGTCACCGGGACGCCGATGTTTTCCAGAAAACGCTTCTCGCGCAGGCGCTCCTGCGTGATATGGAGAACACGCGGGGCGGGGCGAGTTGGCTTTACCTTGGCCAGCACTTCGGCCGCGGCTGCCGGGATGTTCTCGAATTCGAAGGTCACCACATCGACAGATTTCGCGAAAGCCTCGAGAGCCGCGAGATCATCATAATTGGCGACCGTGTTGCGCCAGGAGACCTGGGCGGCCGGACCATCTTTTTCCGGTGAGAAGATGTGCACCTTGTAGCCGAGCCTGCCGGCCGCCAGCGCCGACATGCGGCCCAATTGTCCACCGCCCAGAATGCCGATGACTGAGCCCGGCGGCAGGATCTGACCGTTTTCTGCACTCATGAAGATCAGCCCTCGCGCGCCGGCTTGTCGGCCACCGCGTCAGTCTGCTTCTGGCGGAAGGCGGCAAGGCGCTTGGCAAGGGCCGCGTCGTTGAGGGCCAGCACGGCGGCTGCCAGCAATGCGGCGTTGATGGCGCCTGCCTTGCCGATGGCAAGTGTTCCCACGGGAATGCCGGCCGGCATCTGAACGATGGAGAGGAGCGAGTCCTGCCCTTTCAAGGCCTGGCTTTCGACCGGGACGCCGAAGACCGGCAGTTCGGTCAGGCTCGCCGTCATGCCGGGAAGATGTGCAGCCCCGCCGGCACCGGCGATGATCACCTGCAAGCCGCGGGATTTCGCCTTCTGCGCGTAGTCGAACATGCGCTTCGGGGTACGGTGGGCGGAGACGATTCGCGTTTCGGCCGGGATGGCGAGGGCGTCCAAGGTTTCGGCGGCGTGGCGCATGGTCGCCCAATCGGATTGGCTGCCCATGATAATGCCGACTTTCGGCTGGCCCCCGGAAGCAGCGGCGGCAGATTTGCGTTTCTCTTTTGTTGCCATGGCCTTACGCCTTCCTGGAACCCCGGTGAAGGGCCGCGATTATAGGTTCTGCGAACCCTTTGGCAAGCATGACCCTGGTCCCGCATTAACGCCACCTTAACTGAGTTAGCGTCATGATTCGGCGCTGTTTTTTGGCAATGCAGACGGGCCTGGGTGCAACGCCAAAAAGAGGTTGCGAGTGTAATCCCGGATCGCCAACATCCGGAGCCAACGATAAAGACCCTCTGCAGCCGGACCTGAGGTCGGTCTGGTGCGGGGCGCGAAAGGCGGCAGGATGAAGATCAGAGATCGAGCTGGCGGGCCGACCGGGCTAGGGCCCGCGGGAGGCGCGCGGCCGGTTTCCAAGGTTGGCAAGGTCGGCAAGTCCGCCGCTGCCGCCAGCGTCGATGCAGCCAGCTCTGCCACGCATGCAGCGCCGGTCGATCAAGCAACGTTCCTCGGGCTCACTGAGACCGAACTCTCGCCCAATGTCCGCGCAGCCCTCACGGCCCTGCTCGACGAAGTGCGGCATCTGCGCGACGAGCTTGATCGCACCAGGAAGCGCATTTCGCATCTTGAGCGCGTGGCCGATGAAGATGCCATGCTGCCGATCGCCAACCGTCGCGCTTTCGTGCGCGAGCTCACGCGCCTCATCTCCTTCTCGGAACGTTATGGTTCGCCGGGGTCGGTGCTCTATTTTGATCTCAACGGCATGAAGCAGATCAACGATCGCTTCGGCCACGCGGCCGGCGACGCCGCCTTGCGCCATTTCGCCACCATGCTGCTCAACAATGTGCGCGATTCCGATGTGGTCGGCCGGTTGGGCGGCGATGAATTCGGCATCATCCTCGCACAGGCGGACGTGGCGCAGGCCCAAGACAAGGCCAATCAGCTGCTCTCGGTCATCGCCCGCTCGCCGCTCATCTGGGAAGGTGTCGACATCCAGCTATCCTGTGCGGTGGGCATGCATGAGTTCCATGGCCAGCAATCCGCCGACGATGCGCTGAGCCAGGCTGATGCCTCGATGTATCAGGCCAAGCGCAAACATTACGCTGTGAAGAATGGCGGCGAGAAGGAAGCCGGCATCTTCGACGATGAGGATGAGGAGGATGAGCGCGACGAAGGCAGTGCGGCCTCGTGACGCCCCCGCGCCGCGTTRCCTGCCTGCATACGGCTGCCAGCAATGTTGCCATCTTTGAAGAGGCCGCCACCGGGCTCAACCTCGATCTTCACCATATCGTGCGCGCCGACCTGCTGGCTGCCGCAATAGAGGCCGGCGACCTCGACACCGCGGTCATCCGCGACACCGAAACAGTCTTGAGGGATGCGGCGAAGGGTGCCGATTTCGTGCTGCTGGCCTGCTCGACATTGGGGCCGATCGCCGATCGGATCACCAGCCCTGTGCCGATGCTGCGCATCGACCGCGCTTTGGCGGAGCTGGCGGTGGCGGTGGCTGCCGCCGCACCAGGTGGGCGCGTGGTTGTTCTCTACACATTTCCGGGCACGCGGCAGGCGACTGAGGAATTGTTTTGCGAGGTGGCATCGGGCACGAACGCCATCATCGACATGCAACTGGTGGCAGGCGCCTGGGACCTGTTCCAGGTTGGCGATCAGCAGCGCTACGGCGCTGTGATCGCTGCGGCCGCCGACGACGCTCTTGCGGCGGGCGCTGCCAGCATCGCTTTCGCCCAGGCATCGATGGCGCCGGCGGTAGCGCTCTGCCGCGCGGCAAAGCCGCTTACCAGTCCCCAGGCGGCCTTGCGGGCGGCACTGCCGGTAGCGTCATCCCATTCTTAGCGCTTCACGGCGCTGTAGCCGCGCCGACCGCGGTGGCAGTTCCAGGATCAGCGCAACCTGCCCGTCGATCATGCGCAGCGACTTTGCCGCGCGGCGCGGCACCGGAATGCGGTGGTCGAGACAAAAGGCAATGAGCCCGGCAGCCAGCGCTTCGGGCGCCACCGGCAGGCCATGGAGCTTGTTGGTGTGAAGATCACGGAGCTGCAGGGTGACGGCGACCACCGCCCCATCCTGCGCCTCAATATCCTCGATCTTGCCGACCGGGATCTTTTGCTGCAGTTTTTTCAACTGCATCAGAACCGCCTCCAGCAGCGCCATCTTGGAAAAGACGATCTGCCGGTTCTCGGCAATGATGGCGCCTTCCTCCGCGATTTTTTCCGTGCTCATGCGCGCGTCTCCTAGGTCGTTTTTCGCGGTCGTTCGACGGGATGATCAAGTGCTGCCGCCATCGCCGGCCTTTCCCAGCGCGCCACGATCTTGTCGCGGACTGTCGCCCCGAGGCCGCGATAGAATTTCTGCGCGGCGATATTCACCGGCTCAACCTCCCAGCGCGCGATCATGCCGCCGGCGAGAGCCAATTCGGCGATCCGCATCATCATCTGCCGGCCGATGCCACGCCGCCTTGCGCCGTCGCCGACGAACACATCGTCGATGCGCAGGATATCGCCGCCGTTCCAGATGGAAAAGTCGATGGTATAGGTGACGAAGCCATGTATGCCATCGGTATCCTCGGCGAGAATGGCATGGAGCCGCGGTGGATCGCCGGCCAAAGCAGCCGCCAGCTGATCCTGCGAATATGAAACAAGGTCGTCCGCCCCCTCATGCGCGGCCAACAGCCGGATCATGGCGTCCAGCACGGCGGCGTCGGCGGGCGTAGCGTTCCGAATGTTTACCTTGGCGACAGACACAGTCCCTCCCGGAAGCGCAATGGCGCTCTTGCTATGACAAGTCTATCGCGATGTCGGGGAAAGCGTGAGATCGAAAAATAGGTCCTGCCGCCGAGACCTTGAGTTCGCCCGCCACGTCTGCAAGGATATTCGCAGCGATGGAGGGTGTGATGGTTCTTAAGGTCGGCGGTTGTCAATGTGGCGCCGTGCGCTACGAACTCACGGCGCCGCCTTTGCAGACATATATTTGCCATTGCCGCGAATGCCGGAAGCAGTCGGCTTCAGCGTTCGGCATCTCGGTCATTATGCGCAGCAGCGATGTGCATCTGGTGTCGGGGGACCTGCGCCGGTGGTCGCGTCCGACAGATAGCGGGGCCATCCTGCATTGCTTCTTCTGTCCACAATGTGGTTCGCGCGTCTTCCATGGTGACCGTGCCGTGGACGACAGTATCTCCGTCAAGGGTGGCTCAATCGACGAGCCGCTCGACCTCAGCCAGGCTCATCACATCTGGACCTGCCGCAAATTGCCCGGCATCGTCATTCCGGAACTGGCTCGTCAATTTGATCAGGAGCCGCCGGAGTAGAGTGGATGATGTGTGATCCAAAAATGAACCCTCACACATCCAGATTGGCCAGGTTGAGCGCTTTTGCTGGATGAAGCCGCGGGCGGGGGGCGACGAGTTCGCCCATCAGGGCTGAGAAGGATTCTCGGTCCTTGCCTTCATCCTGGCTGCATCCTCGATCTTGATCTCCACTCTTGAATGTTATAAATTTTTACGTGTATACTATTATATAATTCAGTTATTAGAATATAATCTGCATAGATGAAATACAGTTTAATAATCTCTTAAAAATAGCACAGATGTCATAAAATAGAGAGATAGCACGCTGGACACAAACTGTTGTGGGAGAGGTCGCAATGGAGTGGATCGCGCAAAGCTGGGCCTGGCTCGACGACAATAAGGATTCTCTCGATGGCCTGAAAAGTTTGCTGATCACCCTCGGCGTAGCTGTGGGTGCGTTCTGGGGCTGCTATCTCTTCTGGATCAGGCGTGAATATGCGCCCTATAGCGAGTTCGACACCGACATCAAATTTGTCGGCCGCCAGGGCGATCGCTGGCTTGTCGAAGTACTGGCCATTATCAGCAACAGAGGCGCGACGCGGCTCGCGATGCATGAGCTGGGCTTCACCCTGAAAACGATGATGCCGAAAGACCCGGTGCATCATGACGATGCTCACAACGGACAAACGAGAATTGGAGAGGGTTCGTATTCAGGTGTTCCGAGACGGGGCCACTGGCTGCCCCCGGAGGACAAAGTCACGGCCAAGGATAAGAAGTGGGTCCGCACTTATGTCGAACCGAGAACGACCGTCCGTTATTCTTATGTGGCCGACATCGCGGCCTCGGCCGCCTTCGCCCATGTCCACGGCAAGTTCTACTACAAGGTCGGTTGGCCTATCAGATGGCGTTCGACCTTTCATACGTCGGACCGGCTGGTTTGCGTTCCTGCAGATGAGATGGCGCTTTCAGTGTCTGCAAGGACACCCGGTGCAGGCTCAGATGCGGCCGATCGTGGAATGCGATAGAATCAGGTGCCTCCAAAGTGAAGCCTGATTCAAAAACGCGACAAAGGCGGCTTTTGATCAGAGCAAACTGACGCAGAACGCCAGCGACGCTCCCTGGCATCGAGCGACTGAGTGCTGAGAGTTGTCGCTCTGTCGCGTCATTCCTGATTTTTGAACAGCCCCTTCGTCAGGTATTTCCCACAGCACTTGTGAGCGCATTGGCCGCCATGTACCGTCATCGAGCATTGCCAAGGTAAAGATGGATGTTCCGAAATGGCGGTTTTGCAGACGATGCGCCTCACGCTCAGTCCTTGTTGTCCGAGTGACTGTGCTGACTTCATCAACCTCGAGCTTGATCCGGAGGTCATGCGCTTTCTGAACGGCGGACATGCCGTCGACCATGACCAGGTCGATCCGGATGCGTCGTTCCTCATGCCCAGAGGAACAGAGCCTTACGTTTGGACGGCGCGTCGTACAAGCAACGGTGCATTCGTCGGATGGTTCTGTTTGTGGCCGGAGAGTGACACCTTGGCCGAACTCGGATATCGCCTGCGCCGGATGGACTGGGGCCAGGGGTTAGCCTCGGAAGGGGCATCGGCTCTCGTCAACTGGGGGTTCGGAAGCTGTGGGTATGAAAAGATCGTGGCGTGCACGATGGCGGTGAACCAGGGCTCGCGCCGCGTGATGGAAAAGACCGGCATGACCTACGCGCGCACAGTTCCCGTCGACTTGCCCAATCCCATTCCGGGTAGCGAGCATGGCGAAGTTTGGTACGAGTTGATGCGCGCGGAATGGAACGGCAGCTAACAGCGGCACGCCGGCTTCGGGCCGACAGAAACCTATCTACACATCCAAATTCGCCACATTCAGCGCGTTCTGCTGGATGAAGTCGCGGCGAGGTTCGACGAGGTCGCCCATCAGGGTCGAGAAGATTTCTTCGGCTTCGTCGACATGGTTGACTTTCACCTGCAGGAGCGAGCGCACGGCGGGATCGAGGGTGGTCGACCAGAGCTGTTCCGGGTTCATTTCGCCGAGACCCTTATAGCGCTGGATGTCGATGCCCTTGCTGCCGATCTCGGTCACGACGTCGATGAGATCGATCGGGCCATTGATGTTGGCGGTCCGGTCCTTGGCAACCAGGGTGGCGGCGGTGCCGAAGCTTTCCAGCAAGCCGTCTTTCATCTGGTCGAGGCGATGCGCCTCGGCCGAGCGGATGAGGCTTGCGTCGATGACATGGCCCGAGGTGACGCCACGCAGGCGCCGCTTGAAGGCGAGGCCGCCTTGCTGGTCGGAGAGACCGGACCAACCACGTTCGGCCGCGGGCGAGATCTTGTCGAGCTCGGCAGCGATGGCGGCGGCGAGTTCCGGGTTGGTGGCGGCCTGCGGGTTGAGGCCGCCGCGGATGGCTGCCTGGCTGACCACGGCGGCGGAACCCACCTTGCGGATGAGCGGTTCCATGAGATGCTTCGCCTGGGCGGCGAGATCGACCACGCGGCGCAGATCCGGGCCGGCAATCTGTTCGCCGTTGCCCAGCGTCAGCACGGCGTTGTCGAGGCCGAGCGAGATGAGGTAATCCTCGCGCGCGAGATCGTCCTTCAGATAATGCTCGGACTTGCCCTTGGCCGCGCGGTAGAGCGGCGGCTGGGCGATGTAGAGATAGCCTTTCTCGATCAATTCCGGCATTTGCCGGTAGAAGAAGGTGAGCAGCAGCGTGCGGATATGCGAGCCGTCGACATCGGCGTCGGTCATGATGATGATCTTGTGGTAGCGCGCCTTGGCGATGTCGAACTCTTCCGGCCCGATGCTGGTGCCGAGTGCCGCGATGAGCGTGCCGATCTGGTCCGAGGACAGCATCTTGTCGAAGCGGGCGCGCTCGACATTGAGGATCTTGCCACGGAGCGGCAGGATCGCCTGGTTCTTGCGGTGGCGGCCTTGCTTGGCGGACCCGCCTGCCGAGTCACCCTCGACGATGAAGAGTTCCGAAAGGGCCGGGTCGCGTTCCTGGCAATCGGCAAGCTTACCGGGGAGCGACGAGATATCGAGCGCACCCTTGCGCCGGGTGAGGTCGCGGGCCTTCCTTGCGGCCTCGCGCGCGGCCGCGGCTTCGACGGCTTTGCCGACAATGCGCTTGGCATCCGCCGGATGTTCCTCGAACCATTGCTGCAGGCGCTCGTTGACGATGTTCTCGACCACAGGCCGGACTTCCGACGAAACCAGCTTGTCTTTGGTCTGTGACGAAAATTTCGGGTCGGGAACTTTGACCGAGAGCACGCAGGTCAGGCCTTCGCGGGCGTCATCGCCGGTCAGCGTCACTTTCTCACGCTTGGCGATGCCGCTTTCTTCCGCGTACTTGTTGATCTGGCGCGTCAATGCCGCGCGGAAGCCCTGCAGATGGGTGCCGCCATCGCGCTGCGGAATGTTGTTGGTAAAGCACAGCATGGATTCGTGATAGCTGTCCGTCCACTCCAGCGCAGCCTCGACGGTCATGCCGTCCTTTTCCTGCATCAGGGTGATGGCAGCGCCGTGCAGCGGATTCTTGGCGCGGTCGAGATAGCGCACGAAGGCCTCGAGCCCGCCTTCATAATGCAGTTCGACCGATTTCGGCTCGACCGTGCGGTTGTCGGTGAGGATCAGGCGCACGCCGGAATTCAAGAAAGCCAGTTCGCGCAGGCGATGCTCCAGGGTCGCGTAATCATAGTCGGTCTTGGTGAAGGTTTCCTTGGAGGCCAGGAAGGTGACCTCGGTGCCGCGGTTGCTGCCGGCTTCGCCGGTCACTGCCAGCGGTGCTTCCGGATCGCCATGACGGAAGCGCAGGAAATGCTCCTTGCCGTCGCGCCAGATGCGCAGATCGAGGCGTTCCGAGAGCGCGTTCACCACCGAGACACCGACACCATGCAGGCCGCCGGAGACTTTGTAGCTGTTCTGGTCGAATTTGCCGCCGGCATGGAGCTGGGTCATGATGACCTCGGCCGCCGAGACGCCTTCTTCCTTGTGGATGTCGACTGGAATGCCGCGGCCATTGTCGCGCACCGTCACCGACCCGTCGCCGTTGAGGCTCACATCGATGCGGTCGCACCAACCGGCGAGGCTTTCGTCGATCGCATTGTCGACGACTTCATAGACCATGTGATGCAGGCCCGACCCGTCATCAGTGTCGCCAATATACATGCCTGGCCGCTTGCGGACGGCATCGAGGCCCTTCAGCACGCGGATGGAATCGGCACCGTAATCATCGGCGCCATGGTTGCCTGTATCTTTGGTCTCGTCGCTCATTGTCTGGGTCTCGTTACTGCAAAAGTAAGTCGGTTGGAGATAACTGGGCTCAATTCATGCACTCAGGGCGCATCTGGGAGCAGGCGGCCATCGCCTGCGGTCATGAACTGAGCCCAGCCATCCAGGGATTGGAACGTCTCGCGTTCCGTGCCGGTCAGCCAGCATTGGGCGCGCAGCGCCTGTAATTCGGCAAAGAGGGCATCGCGCCGATGGCGGTCGAGATGAGCTGCCACTTCATCCAGCAGCAGCACCGGGGCCTCGCCGCGCCGCTTGGTCGAAAGCCGCGCCTCGGCCAGGATGATTGCCACCAGCAGCGCCTTCTGCTCGCCGGTCGAGCAATCGCCGGCACGCAGGGGCACCCCACCTAGATGGCGACCCGAGAGCGTCACCACAAGGTCCGACCGGTGCGTGCCCCATTGGGTGACGCCGCTTTCGGCATCTGTCTGGCGGGCGGTGGCAAGGCGTGATTTCAGCAGATCCTCGGCTTCCAGCGCCGGCATCGTATCGAGCGAGGCCTCGACCGCGCCGGCGACGGCGAGGTCGGCCTGTGGGAACGGCCCCACGGCCTCGGCCATGGCAGCGTTGAGGCTGGCGCTGGCATCGAGCCTGGCCGCTGCGATGGCGATGGCTTGTGCCGCCATCTCGGCTTCAAGGCCCGAGAGCCAGGCATTCATGTCGCCACCGGGTGTCGATGGCCCTTCGCCGCGCAGCAGCCGGGCCCGCTCGCGCATCGCCTGTTCATAGGCAGCCACACGGGCGGCATGGGCCGGATCGAGGCCATAGACCAGCCGGTCGAGGAAGCGGCGGCGCGACGAGGTGGCTTCGCTGAACAGCCGGTCCATCTGCGGGGTGAGCCACAGCACGGTCAGGATCTCGGCAAAGCTCGCCTGGCTGCGGACATTGGCGCCGTTGATGCGCGAGATGCGTCGTTCGCGACCTGTCTGTGCCTGGGCCAGCGGATCGCGGCCGGTGCCCAGCGCATGTTCACCGCCACGGCCCTGATAGCGCGCATGGACCGCCCAGGCGATGCCGCCTTGGCGTGCGAAACTTTCCTGCGTGTCGGCTGACTGAGCCGCCGCGTGATTGCCGGCATTGCGGAATTCGATCTCGGCAATGGTCGCCTGCCGCAGGCCGGAGCCGGGCGAGAGGTAGGAGAGTGCTTCGAGGAGATTGGTCTTGCCGGCGCCATTGTGACCCGTGAGCACGATCGCGCCCAGGCCCCGGTCGAGCCCGGTCTCGATGCCGATCTCGCGGTAATTGCGGAACGACGTCAGCGAGAGATACGAAAATCCGTTCGCCACCTGCGTATCCTGGTGTGGCGTGATATGGGCGATGTCGGTTCCGCGCTCGGCGACCGCCATTGCCTCACACACGCATCGGCATCAGCACATAGAGTGCCTGAGCGTCCGCCATGTCGCGCAACAGAGTGGGGGCCACGGAATCAGCAAGCTTCAATTCCAGACCCTCGCCCTCGATCTCGTCGGCGACATCCAAAAGATATTTCGAATTGAAGCCGATCTCCATCGCCTGGCCGTCATACTTGACCTCGATCTCTTCCGATGCACTGCCGTTTTCGGCGCTGGTGGCGGAGAGGGTGAGGGTGCCGGGCTTCAGGCTGAGCTTCACGGCACGCGATTTTTCGCTGGAAATGGTCGAGACGCGGTCGACTGCGTCACGGAATTCCTTGCGGTCCACTTCCAGCACCTTGTCGTTGGCGGTGGGAATGACGCGCTGATAGTCCGGGAAGGATCCGTCGATCAGTTTCGAGGTAAGCACCACATCGGCAAAGGCAAAGCGAATGCGGCTGTCGGAGAGCGAGACGTCGACCGCACCCTCGAAATCCTCGATGAGCTTGCGCACCTCGTTGACCATCTTGCGGGGCACGATGACGCCGGGGATGCTCTCGGCGCCTTCGGGGAGCGGCATCTCGACCCGCGCCAGGCGGTGGCCGTCGGTCGCCACGGCGCGCAGGCTGGTCTGCTTGCCGGCGGCATAGGCATGGACATAGATGCCGTTGAGGTAATAGCGGGTCTCTTCCGTCGAGATCGCGAACTTGGTGCGATCGATGAGCCCCTTGAGGTCGGCAGCGGAGAGCGGGAATTTGTGCGGCAGGTCGCCGGCATGGATGGCCGGGAAATCTTCCTTGGGGAGCGTCGCCAGGGCAAAGCGCGAGCGGCCGGCCTTCACGGTCACCTGCTGGCCGTCGGCGGCGARCTCGATCTGCACCTGGGCGCCGTCGGGCAACTTGCGGACGATGTCGTGGAGCGTATGGGCCGGGACCGTGGCAGCACCGGGGGCGCTGATATCGGCGGCCACCTTCTCAACCACCGCCAGATCCATATCCGTGGCGGTCAGCGACAATTGGCCGTCCTTGGCCTCAGCCAGCACGTTGGACAGGATGGGAATGGTGTTGCGGCGCTCGACAACGCTCTGCACATGCCCCAATGCCTTGAGCAGGAGGGTCCGTTCGATGGTCAGTTTCATGGCCTAACTCAACCCTGTTTCTGGCCGCTGGCGGTAGCCTCCAATCGGGGCGGAACGCCCCAGATTCGAGTTCCGACGCCGTCGGTCCGATCTTTTCCACCTTGCCTGAAGGTCCCCCGCGCCCCGAGTAGCCGGCGGGCGGAAATAGCCGAATCGGCCTCTGGTTTCCAGCAAGTCAGGGATTATAGCAGGTTAGGACCGGGGCAACAGGGTTTTATGGCCCCGGGCGGGGGCCGGCGACCCCCGGCAACCCCGCAGAAATCCTGGATAAAGCGCCCCCAGAATCAGGGCGAAACACCCGGTCGAATCTGGGTCGAAAATCAGCCTTCCAGCATGCGCTTGAGAAGATCGATATCCTCGGCAAAGGAGATGTCGCCAGTGGCCAGTTCCTCGACCTTTTTCACGGCATGCATCACCGTCGTATGGTCGCGCCCGCCGAAGGAACGGCCGATATCGGGGAGCGACTTGGTGGTGAGCTGTTTCGCCAGATACATGGCGATCTGGCGGGGGCGCGAGACCTGGCGGGCGCGCCTCGGTGAACTCATGTCGGCAAGCTTGATGTTGTAATGCTCGGCGACGCGGCGCTGGATCTCTTCGATCGTGACCGACCGGTCGTTGGCGCGCAGCAGATCCTTGAGCAGCTCCTGGGCCGATTCCACCGAGACCGGGCGGCCGACCAGAGTTGCGTGGGCGATGATCCGGGTGAGCGCCCCTTCCAGCTCGCGCACATTCGACGAGATGCGGTGCGCCAGGAATTCGAGCACCTTGGAGGGAATCGTGATCGGCGCCTGCTCGGCCTTTGCCTGCAGGATGCCAAGGCGCAGTTCGTAGGTCGTGGGATGGATATCGGCGACCAGGCCCCAGCCGAAGCGGGTGCGCATGCGCTCTTCCAGTCCCTGGAGGTCCGAAGGCGATTTGTCGGCCGACAGCACGACCTGCTTGTTCTGGTCAAAGAGCGCGTTGAAGGTGTGGAAGAATTCTTCCTGTGTCGATTCCTTGCCGATGATGAACTGCACGTCATCGACCATCAGCACATCGACCGAGCGGAACAATTCCTTGAACGCCATGGTGTTCTTGTTCCGCAGCGCCCGGATGAACTGGTACATGAATTTTTCGGCCGAGAGATAGATCACCCGCTTTTGCGGCTGCTTCTTCTTGATGTGATGGGCGATCGCATGCATCAGGTGCGTCTTGCCGAGGCCGACACCACCATAAAGAAACAGCGGATTGAACGGCACAACATCGGATTCAGCCACACGCAGGGCAGCTGCATGCGCCAGTTCGTTGGACTTGCCGACCACGAAATTGTCGAAGGTGAGGCGGGGATCCAGCGTCGCACTCACTTCGGCAAGACCATCGGTTTCGACCGTATTGGCAGAGGCAAAGCTGCTTGCGGCTTCGGCCACCGGCTGTACCTGCGTGTCGGCGCCCGCGAAATCTTCCAAGGCCGCATCGTCACTGGCCTGATCGGCGACGGCTTCACGGCTGTCGACAATGACTTCGACCGAGCGGATCTCCGGGCATTCGCTGCTCCACAGCGCCATGATCCGGTCGGCGTAATGCGTCGCCACCCAATCGCGCATGAATCGCGACGGGACGGCCACGCGCAAATCCTGGCCGCGGCGACCGGCCAAGGTCAGGGGCTTCAGCCACGAGCGGAAGGTCGCTTCGCCGAACTCGGCGCGCAGGCGACCGCGCACACGGGCCCATTGCGCATTGAGGAGCGAATCGCTGCCCGCTTCGATCATGACCTTGCCCCCGATACCGCCCAGATTCACATCGTCATTCCGGCTCATGATGCTGCTCATCAGTCCTGCACCCAGGGAAGATCAGCGGCCTTCCAGCCGTTGGCGCGGCCGCGATGGCTGCTGGCATCCTTGTCGCCCTCGAATCCGCCGCTGACATTGAAGCAGGGGCCGACGCCGGCCTCGGTCAGGGCAATGGCTGCCGCCCGCGACCGCGCGCCGGAACGGCACAGGAAATAGAGCGGGCCGGATTGGTCGCCCAGCTGCGCCTTCACCTTGCCGGCAAAATCCGGGTCGACCGCCATGTTCGGATAGACCTGCCAGGAGGTCAGGACGACCTTCTTGCCGATCGGGGACAGGTCGGGAATGCCGACAAAGCTCCATTCCGGCTGGGTACGGACGTCGATGAGGCGTGCGGTGGGATCTTTGACGAGGGCTTCCCAGGTGGTTTGCGGCGTCACATCGCCTGCATAGGTGCCAGTCTTGCTCATAATGTCATACCCCCGACAATCATCGATTCCGCCACCGCATAGGCATCACGCGCCAAAAGGCGGCGTGGCACCCGGATCGGCGGCGGTCTTAATAATTAACTTAAGCCCGGCCGCCGAACCTGTTGGGATCGGGTGAGTAAGGCTGCAACCAATGCGCGATTATTCCATGAAGGCGCGCAATGTAACCGTGACTTGGTTGCCACAGGTGAGAGTGGGGGAAAATGGACGCTGCGAAGGGGCCAGATCGGTCTGATCTAGCGGCTTTTCGGCGTTCACTGGCGCGCATGGTGGAGAGACCACCAATGCTTTGGCAAGAGAACTGATGAAACGTGTCGTCACGCATCATAGGTCTTTGTTTTTTATAGCTAATTTTCCCGTGATCGAGCTCTTTCCGAGCCCCGGCCAACGCCCTGTCTCGTGGCCGGATCGAACTGTACGCGCGCCTTTTAAGGCATGCAACAAGTCCGAATCGAGAACAATAGGGAATCGACTCTTGGCACCCCTGCTGTTGCCGAATCGTCACAGATTCAACAGCACAAATAGACCTATTCATTACAACGGATGGTGGCGCTGAGCGCGGACAGGCACAAACGATAACCGCGGCCTTCTGGTGAGGGCCGCGGCTTACGCGATAACTCCCAGACCCTTACGGGTCCCGGCTGAGTCTGTGTCTTAGGCCAGCGTGCGAAGACGCTTGGTCAGGCGCGACATTTTGCGGGCGGCGGTGTTCTTGTGCACCACGCCGGTCACCACGCCGCGCGCCAATTCCGGCATCGCTGCCTTAAGGGCTGCTTCGGCTTCGGCCTTGTTGCCGCTGGCGATGGCCACTTCGGCCTTCTTCACGGCCGACTTCATGCGGCTGTTGTTGGTGCGGTTGCGCGCCGTGGCGACAACGGCCTGACGAATGCGCTTTTCCGCGGATTTATGATGAGCCATGGGGCAATACCTGCTTTGAAACGTAAGAAAATGCTGTTGGCGGCGGGTTATACAGAGGGGATGGGGGCCCGTCAACCAGTGCCGTGACCGGGCCTTTGCGGGCCGGTCCCAGGCCCCCATATAGGCCACGACAATAGTGTGTGCCCTGCGCTGACTGCAGGGGCCGATCCTACTGAAATCATTGGACTTGGGGCCAGCCCACCGGCATAACCAAGCAAGATTCACCCAGGACGCCCGTAAAGAAGACGGCAAAGATGACGGCAATGACGGCAGTTCCGTTCCTCAAGATGCATGGCCTCGGCAATGATTTTGTCGTGCTGGATGCGCGTCGGCAGAAGCTGACCTTGTCGGAACAGCAGCGCCGGCGCTTGGCGGACCGGCATCTGGGTGTCGGTTTCGACCAGATGGTGACGCTGGAAAATCCGGTGACCCCGGGGGCAGACGTCTTCATGCGCCTCCACAATGCCGACGGATCGGAAGCCCGGGCCTGCGGCAATGCCACCCGCTGTATCGCGGCGCGGATCATGGGTGAAAAGGCCGCCAATGGTAAGGGCGGAGCTCATGCGGTGATCGAAACCGTTTCGGGCCTGCTGCCCGCCGAAGCGCTGCCCAATGGTCACATTGCGGTGGATATGGGGCCGGCCAATCTCGATTGGGCCGAGATCCCGGTGGCGTCGGCCTGCGACACGCTGCACATGCCGGTTTCTTTGGGGGCGCTCTCCGATCCGGTCGGTGTCAATGTGGGGTCGAGCCACGCGGTCTTCTTCGTGCCAGACGTCAATGCGATCGACCTGCCGGTCATCGGACCGCAGCTGGAAAACCATCCCTTCTTCCCCAAGCGCGCCAATATCGAATTCGTGGAGATCCTCTCGCCGGACCGCATGCGCATGCGGGTCTGGGAGCGCGGCGCCGGCATCACGCTGGCCTGCGGCTCGGGCGCCTGTGCCACGTTGGTGGCCGCAGCTCGGCGTGGCCTCAGCAGCCGCAAGGGCGAGGTCATCGTCGATGGCGGCACGCTCACCATCGAATGGCTGGAAAACGGCCATGTGCGCATGACCGGTCCCTGGACCCTGTCCTATGAAGGGGTGATCGATCTGGACAGTCTCGTGAACGGGTCCGGTCTCGCAAACGGCCATGGCTGAGGAAACCGTCACACCCGTCATCGACACCGCGATCCCCGGCCAACCGCAGCTGGTGACGTTCGGCTGCCGCTTGAATGCGTTTGAGAGCGAAGTCATCCGCAATCACGCCACCGCTGCCGGATTGAACGATGCCATCATCATCAATACCTGCGCCGTCACCTCGGAAGCTGAGCGCCAGGCGCGCCAGGCGATCCGCAAGGCGCGCCGTCTCAACCCGGCGGCCCGCATCATTGTGACGGGCTGTGCCGCGCAGATTTCGCCGGAGAAGTTCGCGGCGATGGACGAAGTCGATGCCGTCCTCGGCAATGAAGAGAAGCTGAAGGCAGAGAGCTTTGCAGCACTCAGCCTCTCGCATGAACCACATGTCGCGGTCGCCGACATCATGACGGTGACGGAAACGGCGCCGCATCTTATTTCTGGTTTCGCCGCAAGAGCCCGCGCCTTTGTCGAGATCCAGCAGGGCTGCGATCACCGCTGCACCTTCTGTATCATCCCGTTCGGCCGCGGCAACAGCCGCTCGGTACCGACCGGCGCCATCGTCGATCAGATCCGCCAGCTGGTTGCCAACGGCGTCCGTGAAGTGGTGCTGACCGGTGTCGACATCACATCATATGGCGGTGATCTGCCGGGCAATACCGGCCTTGGCGCGCTCACGCGCCGGATCCTGACCCTGGTGCCGGAATTGCCGCGCCTGCGTCTCTCCTCCATCGACGTGGTCGAGGTGGATGACGAACTCCGCCGCCTCATCATCGCCGAAGAAAGGCTGATGCCGCACCTTCATCTGTCGCTGCAGGCCGGTGATGACATGATCCTGAAGCGCATGAAGCGCCGCCACAGCCGCGACGATGCGATCCGCTTTACCTCGGAGATGCTGGCGGCACGGCCCGATCTGGTATTCGGTGCCGATCTCATTGCCGGCTTCCCGACCGAGACCGATGCGATGTTCGAGAACTCGCTGCGTCTTGTTGAAGATTGCAATCTTACCTTCCTGCATGTCTTCCCCTATTCCGCCCGCAGTGGGACACCGGCCGCGAAGATGCCGCAGGTCCCAGGGCCGGTGCGCAAGGCGCGCGCCCAGGCCCTGCGTGAACGCGGCCTCGCCGCCCAACGTGCCTATTTTGCCCGGCAGTTCGGTGCTGCCACGCGCGTCCTCGTGGAAAAGTCGGAGGGCAACTTCGCCTTCGGCCATAGCGACCATTTTGCACCCGTGTCGCTGGGTTTCAGCGCCGTCCCGGGCAGCATCATCGACACCCGTATCAATGGGGCGACAGACGAGCATCTCACCGCCATCGCCGCATGAGTCTTTTTCGCAGTTCCGATCATTCATGACCGACAGCACGACACCTGAGAAGCGGGGCTGGTTCCAGCGCCTGAAATCCGGCCTCAGCCGTTCCTCCGCCAAGCTCACCGACAGTCTCACGGGCCTCTTCACCAAGCGGAAGCTCGACCGTGCTCTGCTTGATGAGCTGGAGGAGGCGCTGATTGCCGCCGATCTCGGCCCGGCCACGGCGGCGAAGCTCACGGCGGCCCTCGCGAAGGATCGCTTCGACAAGGAAGTGACATCTGAGGAAGTGCGTGAACTCTTTGCTGACGAGATCGCCACCATCCTGGAACCGGTGGCAAGACCGCTCACCATCGCCGCGCACCGACCGCATGTCGTGCTGGTTGTCGGTGTGAATGGCTCCGGCAAGACCACCACCATCGGCAAGCTCGCGCGGCTCTATCAGGGCCAGGGCAAGAAGGTCATGTTGGCCGCTGGCGATACGTTTCGCGCCGCTGCCGTCGAGCAATTGAAAATCTGGGGTGAGCGCGCTGGCGTGCCCGTCATCGCCCGCGGCGAAGGTGCCGATCCAGCCGGCCTCGCCTTCGATGCACTGACCGACGCCAAGGCGCAGGGCATCGATCTTCTTCTCATCGACACCGCTGGTCGCTTACAGAATAAGGCGGGGCTGATGGAGGAATTGGCCAAGATCGTCCGCGTGATCAAGAAGGTCGATCCCGCAGCCCCGCATGATTGCCTGCTGGTCCTCGACGCTACGGTGGGCCAGAACGCACATTCTCAGGTCGATATTTTCAAGCAGATCTGCCAGGTGACGGGCCTGGTCGTCACCAAGCTGGATGGTTCGGCCAAAGGTGGTGTGCTGGTGGCGCTCGCTGAGCGCTTCGGGCTGCCGGTCGTGGCCATCGGCGTCGGCGAAGGCCAGGACGATCTCAAGCCCTTCGCAGCTCAGGAATTCGCACGCTCGCTGATGGATGTCGCATAGCCGACCCGGCGCAAGGCGAAGGTGGCGCGTCCGGCCGATTTGGCTTCATAGAGCGCGATATCGGCTTCCTTCAACATCTGCTGGGCACTGAGATCCGGCTGGTTGATCAGTGCGATGCCGATGCTGGTGGTGACGGTGATCGCGGCACCGCCCCATTCAACGGGAGTCAGCATGCGGGTGAGCAGCGTGTTGGCGATACGCTTGGCTGAATCCTCGCCGTCGCGGGCGGTCAGCAGAATGACGAATTCGTCGCCGCCCAACCGTGCCACCTTGTCCGAATTGCGCACGATGGCGCGGACGCGCTCGGCAAAGATCTTGAGCACGCCGTCGCCGGCATCATGCCCCATGCGGTCGTTGATCTGTTTGAAACGATCGATGTCGAGATAGAGAACAGCGCCGCTGATATCGCCACCCTTCCAGTGCAGAGCTTCCTCGTTCATCGCCGCCATCATGGCGCGCCGGTTGAGAAGGCCGGTCAATGGATCGGTGGCGGCCTCGGTGCTCAGATGCTGTTCGCGCTTGTGACGCTCCGTGATATCCCAGCCAATGGCGTAGAAGCCCATCACCTTGCCGTCGGCGCGGATCTCGGGAATATAGCGCTGCTCGATATAGCGCCGTTCACCCTGCGCAATCAGGGGGCGGACAAAGGTGACTTCCTGGCCTTTCAAGGCTTTCTCAAGATAGGGCTTCACGACCTCGTAAATCTCGGCTTCGACCACGTCCTCGATCGTCCGTCCGATGATGGCATCCGGCTCGACGCCAAAGACGTCCTGATACTCCTTGTTGCAATAGGCATAGCGTTCCTGGCGGTCGATGAAAGACACCAGTGCCGGCATCGCATCGGTCAATGAGCGCAGCAAAGTGGCGTAGCGCTCCATTTCATCATGGGCATATTTGATCTGCGCCTGGGTCCCGGTCAGTTGGTTCAGCAGCTCGGCAAGCTCGTTCTCACGTTCCTTCTGGCTGGTAATATCGGTGGCCGCGCCGACCAGGCGGTGGATCTTGCCGTCTTCGCCGCGGATACCGGTGGCACGGTTGCTCAAATAGACGAGTTGCCCGTTCTTGTGGCGGAAGCGCTGGATGTTTTCGATCCGGTCGCAGCGCCCGGCCTCATAGTCGAAGAACTGCGCCGTTGATGCCGCATGGTCTTCCGGCAGCATGCGGCTCTTCCAGAACTGGATGTCGTTGGGAAACTCATCGTCGCGGTAGCCGAGCAATGCCTTGAAGCGCGGCGAAAACCAGGCGGCGCCGGTCACGGGGCTATAGTCCCAGATGCCGTCCTGGCTGCCGGCGATGGCCAAGGCAAAGCGCTCTTCGCTGCGACGCAATGTTTCCTGGGTTTCGCGCTGGTCGGTCACGTCGCGGAACACGACCACGCCACCTTGGATGGCGCCCGCGGTATCGCGCAAGGGCCGGCCGCTGGCGCTCAGCAAGCGGGCGCGCTGATTGGCCTGGTTGTGGACCAGTATTTCCACATCGTTGGTTTCTTCGCCCCTGATGGCGCGCACCAAGGGCATTTTCTCGGGATCGAACAACGCCTGCCGGTTGGGGGTGAAGACACCGAACTTGTCGGGCCATTCTTCTGAGGGCGTGTCGTTGGCGGCGACGCCGGCAAGGGCCATGGACATCGGGTTGACCATGATGATCTTGCCTTCGGCATCGACCACCGTGACGCCTTCGCTCATGGAATTGAAGATCGCCTCGAACAATTGCGTCTGCTCGTGGAGGCGCTTTTGCAGCGCCAGCCGCTGATCCTCGCGGTGAAGCACGATGCCCAGCAGCGCCATGCCGAGCGGTATGACGAAATAGACCGGGATGGCCGCCCGCAACGCCAGCGCCACGGTGGCACTGGGGTGGAGCAGCATGAACCAGACGAAACCCTGGCTGACCACGGCAACGCCCAGGGCCAGGAGCGGCAGCAGGCCGAACTTGAATTGTCCGCGGTGGGAGAGGGTGGCAAAGGCAATGCCTAAAAGGCCGGCGGAGATGGACCCGAAGACGCTGGCGAGCGCGCCACCACCACCCAGCCACAGGCGATAGAAGATGACGCAGGCGACGGTAACGGCGGTGGCGATCGGGCCGCCGAAGACGCCCACCAAGCCCGTCATCACGCTGCGCCCATCGACGGCAACACCGGGGGCCAGCACGATATTGTTCGACATGGCCAGCAAGGCGCCGATACCGAAGGCGATGCCGATCGCCAGGTCACGAATTCTATTGTCGACGATAGTGACGCGCGCAATGGCGACATAGCCGGCCGCTACCAGGGCGAACAGGCTGACATTCTGCAGTAGCTGGAAAATGATGGCGCCGATGGAGGCCACCGGATAATTCCCCGTCAAACACGCTGAAATACGGTGTCAGATTAAGGGGCTTAAGCTTAGTGCAAGGTTAATAACCGGGCGCTTTTGCGACGAACCGGCATTTGGATGCGGAAAACAGCCGATTTGCGCTGGCGAAGAAAACTTATGGGAGATTTCTCGCGACGCTTTGCATGTTAGAGGGGAGCTGTGGATTTGAAGGCGGCACAAGCCAGGCGGGCGCCGGCACCGCCGATCGGCTGCGACTGGTAATCGTCGGGTGCGGCGTGAAGGACGATGGCGAAACCGTCCGCATCGTTGAGCATGATGCCCTTATTGCCCTTGGTGAGTGATGCCAGTGTCGAATAGAGCTCGACCGCCAGCGTGCCGTCGCTACCGACATGGACGTTCGGGAGATCGCCGGAATCATTCGCTTTGGCATTGAGCAGGCCATGGACAATTTTGGCGCCGGCATGCACATGGCCGCCCGCACTGGCGAATTTGGGATCCGAGCAGTCGGCCTTTTCGTGAAAATGCAATCCGTGCCAGCCGGCGGGCAAGCCGGAAGCCTCGATATGCACAAGGACGCCTTTCGGTGCCGCGGTCACGGTCACGCTGCCGAAATTGACGCCTTCGGCGCCCTGCAGCATGGCCTCGACGCTGTGCGGTGTCTCGGCAAAGGCAGCGGTGGACAGAAAAAGCATCGCTGCCAGCGAAACCAGACCAGATCGGCGCATCATCATCTCCTTAAGACATCGACTTCTAGACGTCGGCTTCGCAGGTTGTTCGTGCGGCATGTTACCGTGTTTGCCGCCGAACGCAGCGTCGATATTGTCGCAGTTGACTTGCGGGACGCTGTCCGGCTGGCATTCTCATCCTTTCCGGCGGACTCTTGCTGTGCTGGTCAGGGAACCCCATTTCGAGGTGCGGGTTTCAGTTGGCGTCCACACTCCTGAGGTACGAGAAGATCATGAATTGGATTCAGTGCGCAGCATGCTTAATGGTTTTGGGCGCCTCCAGCGCCATGGTGGTGCCGGCAGCAGCGCAGGAGGAAATCGGCGCGGTCTCGACGACCTTCCGCATGATGAGTCCCAACGACAAGGTGGTCATCGAACGCTATGACGATCCCAAGGTCGAGAATGTATCATGCTATCTCAGCCGGGCAGAGACCGGCGGCTGGAGCGGTGCCGTGGGCCTTGCCGAAGATCCCAGCCGCTTTTCCATCGCCTGCCGCGCTGTTGGCCCCACCAAGATCACCGGCAAGATCCCGACCGACAAGGATGGCGAGGTCGTGTTTTCCGAAAGCTCCTCTGCCTTGTTCAAGGAGTTGCGCATCAGCCGCTTCCTCGATGCCGAGAAGAACGTCCTCGTTTATCTCGTCTGGTCGACCAAATTGATCGATGGATCACCCTATAATTCGATCTCGGTCGTGCCGCTGAACTAAGGGTCCTGTCTATCGTTTACCCGCGACCTATGCGGTTTTATCTATGCCCCCATCGAAACAAGCGATTGGGCAGGGCGTCATGCATCTGTCATGGTCGCGGGCATCATGCATACACTCTCTTTCTCCATGACATTGCTCGTTCTGCTGGCTGCCGTGATGCATGCCAGCTGGAACGTGATGGTCAAGATCGGCAACGACACGCTGCTCAACATGGGCCTGACCATGGGTCTGGCGGGCCTCATCGCCGTCCCGTTCCTGTTCTTCACCGACGTGCCGGAACCGGCCAGCTGGATCTATCTGCTGGGATCGCTGCTGACACATCTCGGCTACTATCTGTTTCTGGTCCTCGCCTACCGTCATGGCGAGCTGAGCCAGGTCTATCCGATCGCGCGCGGCTCGGCGCCGCTGCTGGTGGCGGTATCGGCCTGGGTCCTGCCGCCCTATGAGATTCTGGCGGTCTGGCAGATGGCGGGGGTCGCCGCCATTTCCATCGGCATTCTCAGCCTCTCGGTCGAAAAGCCGCTGGCCGGCAAGCATAAATGGGAACCGGTCGCCTTTGGCCTTCTCACCGGTGTCTGCATCATGGGCTATATGCTGTGCGACGGCCTCGGTGTCCGCCATGCCGGGACTACGGAGGCGCAGCAATTCGGCTATATCGCCTGGCTGTTCGCGCTCGATGCGCCCATGCTGGTGCTGTTCTGCCTGTGGCGGCGTGGCATGCGGCCGGCCTTCAGCTATTGGTCGGGTGCCTGGAAGCTGGGTCTGGCGGGGGGATCGCTCTCGGCCGGCGCCTATGCCATTTCGATCTTCGCGATGAAGGACGGCGCCTTTGCCCAGGTCAGCGCCCTGCGCGAGACCAGCGTCATCTTCGCCGCCATCATGAGCGCCTTCCTGTTGAAGGAAAAGTTCCGCAAGCGGCGCTATGCGTCGGTGAGCCTGGTCGCCCTGGGGGCCGTCCTCCTCCACTGACAGTCCTTGATCCAGATCGCGCGTGCCCTTGGTCGGACCTGCGCCCTGATCTTCGATTCGGGAAATTTTATGCACCCCCAGAAATCCAGGGATCGTTTGACCCGCTGCGGTGTTATGGCGCCGCGTCTGGGTGGTAGCCGGACTGGCTCGTAGGGGCCAAGGTAAGCCGCCTCCCTTGGTGAATCTGGATTTAGTCCTAATTTCCGGATGTGTAGCGGGCTAAGCGCGGTGGGCTAAGCGTTGGGGGCGGAACATGGCCACGTCGGGTCTGGAGTTTGGAATCATTGACCGTTTTGCGCGGCGGCCGGAGACGTCTGCGCCGCCATCGCGCACAGACCCTCAATCGGCACTGTCCTACGAAGGCTATCTCCGGGTCAAAAATGGGATCAGCGATAGCGTGCTCATGGCCGCTGGCCTGCCACCTGCCCGAGACTTGTCCTACGAAGCCTATCTGGCGGCCTTCGGTGGGAAGTCGCAGCCGGCCCAATCCGAACAGCCCGCCTCTGGCCCTGCCGCGTCCCGCTTGCTTGCGATCGGCATAGCCAAGGCCGATGGCGCCTTGCAGGAGGCAGCCGACCGGAGCATCAGCGCTGCGCAACGTGGGGCAGCCGCGATCGCGACCCTCGCCGTTCGCGCGGTAGCCGAGCTGGCGCAGCCGGGCCGCCATCGGCAAGTTCTCGCTGTCGGAATCGGTGCGGCGACGCTTGTGGGCGCCTTGCTGATCGCAACGATCTATGACGGCCAATCTAGCCCGCCGGTGACCGCGGTCCAACCGGCTATGGCGCAGGTGATTGCCCCGGCCCAGCCGCCAGCCGCCCAGCCGCCAACCACCATGCCGCTGCCGGAAAGTGTTGCCTCCGACACGGACGATCTGCCGCCAATACCGATCGCGGTGGCGCTGACCCCGGGGAGCGACACACAGGCGGCGTTGCCGGCATCGTTACTGGCGGCACCGCCCATGGATCCGTTGCCGGCCCTGTCAGCGGATTTCATCACGCCGTCGCAATCCGAGATCCCGGAAGGTCCGGCCGCGCTGGCAGCCACGAAGGCGGATAGCATGCAGATATCGGCTGATCTCAAGGATCAGGAAAAGCCGGCAACCTTGCCGGCGATTTCTGTAGCGACCGTGGATCCGGCAGTGGAATTGCTGCCTGTGATCAAACCCTCTGCCAGGGCCAGCGATCCTGCAAAAGCCAATGGGACGGCTGCTAAACCGGCGCCGACTGGTGCGCAGAAATCCGCAGCGACGTCCACCGCAAAGGCGCCGAAGCCGGTTACCAGGAAACAATCCATCCTGCCGTCCTTCCTGGAGGATTTGTTCGACGATCTGGGGCAGATGACGACGTCGGCCAATGGGCCCGGCAAAAGCCGCTTCCCAGGCAGTGGAGATCCGGACAAGAAGGGCTACGGTTCAAACGACTGATCGTCGGAGTGGGGCGCGTCGTCAATCAGCTGTTGCGGCCGCCACAACGAGCTCCGACGGCAACAGGACCCGGACGCAGGTTCCCTGACCCACCACGCTGCTGATGGTCACGGTCCCGCCATGCGGCTCCACCAGCGACCGCACCAGTGCGAGGCCCAGCCCGGCACCTTGGAACTTCCGTTGATAGACATTGTCGAACTGCACGAAAGGCTGCATCAGCTTAGGCAAATGCTCAGCGGCAATTCCGATGCCGGTGTCGGCCACCGACAGTTCGATTTCGCCGGCGGCCGTGCGTTGCAGGGAAACGGTGATGCGGCCATCGCGCGGGGTGAATTTCACGGCGTTTGAGATGAGGTTGAAGAGGATGCGGCGAATGGCCAGTGCGTCGGCGCGCACATTCGGAAAGTCCGGCGATATGACCGTCTCCAGATGCAGCCCGGCGGCTTCTGCCTGCGTCGTCATGATGCGCACGACGGCCAGAACGATCTCGTCAAGCGGCAGCGCCTGCATCTGCAGTTCCATCTTGCCAGCTTCGACTTTTGCAAGGTCAAGGATGGTGTTGATGATGCCAAGCAGGTGCCGGCCGCTGGCATTGATGTCGCCCGCATAGCCGCGGTAATGCTCGTTGCCGATCGGCCCCAGCATCTCGCTCTCGATCATCTCAGAGAGGCCGATAATGGCATTGAGCGGTGTCCGCAATTCATGGCTCATATTGGCGAGGAAGTCGCTTTTTGCCGTATTGGCGAGTTCCGCCTGCTTGATCGCCTCGCGGAGGGCGAGCTCGGCGTGGACTTGGGCGGTCACACTGCGCCCGACACCACGATAGCCGAGGAAGGCCCCCGCGCCATCGAAGACCGGCTTGCCGCTGGTCGAGACATAGCCCAGCGCATTGCCGGCCAGCCGAATCTGATAGGTGAAGTCGCGGAACGATTCGCGCCAGTCGAGGGATTGGAAATGCAGCCGCCACTTTTCCGGATCCTGCTCCAGATCGGTTGCGGCATCCCAGCGCCGCTGGCCAATCAGGTCCGCCGTGATAACGCCAAAATCGGCGACGCGGTCCGAGAGATAGGTGAAGCGGTGGTCCGGCCCGGTTTCCCAGAACCAGTCCGAGGCCGTTTCCGCATAGTCGCGGAAGCGATGTTCGCTTTCCCGTAGGGCGGTCTCCGCGCGCCGGCGGGCAAGGTTGTCGCGCGCCAGTTCCTGATTGGCGGCGCGCAGATCGTCATAGGCGTTGCGCAGGCGGGCATAGACACTGTTGAAGGCACTGACAACTTGATCAAGTTCGTCGGGTGTCGGTGGCGCCGGCCGCTGCAGCGTCAGCGGTGTCGACTCCCGCCTTGGATCGAAAACACTGAGCGCGCCAGCCATGGATGCGAGATGCCGGGTGACGAGATTGTGCAACATGTAAAGGATGAAGAGCGATACCAGGAAGGTCTTGGTGCCCTGGCTGACCAGAATCACGACCGCCTTGTTCACCAGCTCGCGATAGATCCCGGTCAGTGTCGCTTCGACATAGAGCGTACCGATGGTGAGGTTGGTCCCGCGTACCGCATAGGTGAGCGGAAATTTGCGCGCGATCACGGAATGTGTTTGCGGCTGTCCGACTGCCACCTGCAGTGAATTGCCGCGGTCGGTGGATTCACGCACCTCCACGGCGCTGATATCCGGCAGGCGCAGGATACCTTCGAGCTGCAGAGCGAGCTGTCGTTCGTCGAGCTGCCACAGGCTTTCGCCGATACTGGCAAGATGGCTGTGCTCGATCTCATTGAGGCGCTGGTCGATGATGCTGACATCGCGGCGATAGTCGAGATAGAGCTGCATCGTGGTGAGAACAAGAGTCACGGCCGAACTGAACAGGACCACGCGGATCAGAAGCCGCGCACCGATTCCGCGCCTTACGCGATCCACAGGAGAGGGCTGGCTTTTCGCCACCATCGCCTGCGTTGCGCCGCTTTGTCCGTTGCTATCTTTGGTTGCCAATCGCTGCCCAATCCTGCCGCGAACGCCGATCATGAGCGGCTCAGATGAGCCGGCATGGAAATCATAGCATAGTTCTTGATGACATGCGGCTCGAAGGCTCTCATGCGCTGGCAGCGGATTGCGTGCCTATTCTCGGCGGACATGGCAATCCTATCGAAATTCATTGGACGGGGCCGGGCATGGAGAGGATAGTTGAGTGACGTGCTTCCTTCAGGTGGTTCTGCCAAATGAGCTGCACCTGATTGCTGGTTCATTGGTCGAGTTGATGGTGGCCGCCTGCGGCGATCCATGTGACGCCAACCTAGTATGTGTTCTGGGCGCGCGTCAGCGAACCACGAACGAGTCATGGCGGATATGGCCAAACAGACAGACATAGCGCGACGGATGCTTGTCCTCGGTGTACCTGCTGCTCTGTGCGGGACAGGTTGGTTGTCCAGGCTGGCGCTCGCGCAATCATCCACAACACCGGCGACCATCACGCTGTCGCGCTTGGCGAATGTGCCGGATCAGCATGTCGGCGGTGAGATTCTGCGCGAGGTCTACGCGCGGCTCAATATCAAGCTCGACTTCATCGACGTCGAGGCAAAACGTGCGCTTGCTCTGAGCAATGCCGGTGAGACGGATGGCGAGATCCAGAGAATTGCCAATATCAGCAAGGACTATCCGGCGCTGATTCAGCTATCCCCGCCGATCAACTATATTGAGCCCACGGCCTTTACCACGGGCTTGAAGTTCGACGTGCAGGGTTGGGAATCGATCAAGGACTATCAGGTCGGGATTGTTCGCGGTGTCGGCTCGTCAGAGGCGGGTACCCGCGACATGCCGCATGTGCAGCGTGCCAACAGCCTCGCTGAGCTCGTCAAGATGCTCGACCGCGAGCGTTTCGATTTGCTGGTCACCGATTTGTTCAGCGGCCAGGTGGAAATCAAGAAGCAGCATCTGGAATCGCGTATCGCACCGGTCCTGCCGCCCCTCAGCCGGATTTACGTCTATCACTACCTGCATGAAAGCCACCGCGCCCTGGTCCCGAGCATCGAAGCGGTGATCCTGGACATGACCAAGAGCGGCGAGCTGGAGCAGCTGCGGGCAAGACTCGTCAGCGAGATGCTGCAGCAGATCGGCTAGCGGTTAGTTAGTGGGAAGCAGCGCCTTCGAGCTGGAAGCGGCGCGCCGAAATCAGCGACGAAATCGACAGCAGCTTGTGGGCATAGGGATCGCTGACATTGCGCAAGGAGACGTGCGGTTGATCGCCCGGGCCTTTGAAGCGCTTTTCAACGCGCCAATGCGCGTACATGTGCTGCGGCAGCTTGTCGGAAATTTCAATGAGGACCGTGCCGACATCGAGGCGGTCGATCTCTTCATCCGCCAGAACGTTCACATCGCGATGCCATGGCAACCAGTTCAATATAGCCCGCCCCATAATTGCGCCCCTGAAACCATGCGAGTGCCGGCCCAATGCCAGACACCTGACATTGGGACTTTAGGCCCTATTTCTTAACAACAAGTTTCAGGAGCGCAGCTAAGTTATTGAGCGATATTGGAAGTCCGGATTTTTAGGAATTTGCCATCATTCGAAGCGGATGTGGTTAATCTCATCGCCCATCTCTAGGGATTGTAGGACATCGAGCCCTTCGACGATTTGACCGAACACCGTATGGCCACCATCGAGATGCGGCTGCTTCTCCAATACGAGAAAAAATTGTGAGCCGCCGGTGTCGCGCCCGGCATGCGCCATGGAGAGGGCGCCTTCGATATGCTTGTGCGGGTTGCCCTTGGTTTCGCAGGCAATACGCCAGCCCGGACCGCCGGTGCCAGTACCTTCCGGGCAGCCGCCCTGGGCCACGAAACCGGGGATCACGCGGTGGAAGTTGAGCCCGTCATAGAATTTGTCCTCAGCGAGGACATAGAAATTGGCGACCGAATTGGGGGCGTCCTCGGGGAACATCTCCAGCTTCATATCGCCTTTGCTGGTTGAAATGGTGCAATGGGTCAGGCTCTTGATCTTCTCGGGGCTGAGATCGTGGACCTTGAGGGCGCCGCGCGACATAGAAAATTCCTTTCGTTTTGACCCCGCACCTATTCTGGGCGCAGGCCGCTCGTGATGGATGGGGGCCTATCTATGGCGATCGGCTCCCGAATTCAAGCATTCCCCGCAACCCCGCTTGCGGTTCAGCCGCGCTGTCCGAGATCGGCGGCGAATTTGGCAAAAATCTCGTTGAGACCGGCATTGAGGGCATGGACGGCATCATCGATGTTGGGGCCGCTTGCATCCTTGGCCACCTCATAGGTCCCCGAGGCGACGATGCTGTCGCTGGTCTTGTCGATGAGGGCCAGCTCCAGGGCGATGACACCGCCGTTTTTGGCACCGGCAACCTGCTCCAGGCGCTTGATGCGCCCTTCGACCCTGTATTTGGCCGCAACCCGCAATTCACTCGGCACCACCTGGTCGGCAAGCTTCGCCGCTCCCAGGAAGGCCACCATCTGGTCGCGCAGCATGGCCGGCGGCGGATCGGTCCAGTAGGCGTAGTTGCGCTGTTCCAGCTTCATGCCGTTATCCTGGGTGAACAAGAGCGGCCGCTCGCCCATCACACCTTCGGCCTGGAATGGCGGCACTTCGACGATGCCACTCAGCGGATTGGCAACCGGTGCCGGATCGCTGCTGGCGATCAGGCGGAAATATTGTTCCTTGGGCACCGGCGGTGCCGAGCCGAAGCAGCCGCTCAAGGCAAGGCTGAGGCCAAGCCCGATCACGGTAAAGAGTGTGCGGCGGGTCGTCATCATTGCTCATCCCCACTGTTCGGGCTGAGGCCCTTGTCGGTTTCCGGATTGCTGCCAGACAGCAGCAGGCCAGGATTCTGGCGAATGAGTCGGCTGAACTCGTTCATGTTGCGCGTGGTTCCGTCCAGATTATGCGTGATGGAATCGATGTTCTGCGCGACGGCGCGCAACGTATATTCGAGATCGGCCACGGATTTGTCGACGCCCTTGCGGTTGTCGGCCACCAACGCGCTGATCTGGTCGGCGACCTTGGATATCTGGGCGCCGATCTGGCGTAGATCCTTGCTCGCGACCTCCGCGTTGGCGGTGGCGTTCTCGATGTGCCCCAGTGAATTGTTGACGGCACCGATATTCTTCTCCGACAGCAGCTGGTCGACCTTGGCCATCTCGACATTGATCTGGCTGGAGAAGGTCTCGACATTGCCGACGATGGTGGGTGTCTTGGCATTGACCTCATGGGCGATGGCGTTGAGCGAGCCCATCAATTCCTTGAGGTTCACTTCGGTGGTGTTGCCGATCCGGTCGATGATATCGCCGATCTTGGCGACCAGCGGCTTCAGCGAGGATTTGGAGAGATCGCCGATCTCGGCTGCGACCTGGGCCATGAGCGAGAACATGTCGGCAGCTGTCCCGCCGGCGATCTCGCCGCCAGGTGCGATGGTGGCACTGGCAAGGCCGCCATTGATTTCCAGCGTCTTGCCGGCGAGGAAGCTGGAGGCGGCGATGCGGGCCACCGAATCCTGGGGAAACTTCCAGCCTTCCTTCACCGCAATGTGCAGGCGGAAGCGGTATCTGCCTTCGTTGTATTCGGGGCTGATCTTTTCGACCTGCCCGATCGGATAGCCGGCGAACCGGACGATGGTTCCGTATTTGACGTCGGTCACGTCATCCAGCACCACGGAATAGCTGTCGGTGGGTCCAGTACGGCCGGCCAGCATCGAGAGCGACACCACCAGCGCCGCGATCATGGCGGCGACAAAGATGCCGACGGCCGTGTAATTGAGAAAGTGATTACGCATCGATCTTCAATCCCCCGGGGAAGTTCAATCGCCAGCTAGGCGGCGCAGATATTCGGTTGGGTCGATTTCGGCCTGTTCGGACCGGCGGTGCAGCAGATTCTGCACCCGTTCATTGGTCGAATTGCGGACGGCCTCGACACGGTCGCAGATCAGAATCTGGCCCTTGTCGAGAATGGTGATCCGGTCGGCGATCTTGTAGGCGCTTTCGACGTCGTGGCTGACCACGACCACCGAGATGTCCATGGCATCGCGCAATTTCAGAATGAGATCGTCAAGTGCCGAGGAGACCACCGGGTCAAGGCCCGACGATGGCTCGTCGAGGAAGATGAGCTTCGGGTCCATCACGATGGCACGGGCGATCGAGGCACGCTTCATCATGCCGCCGGAGAGATCGGCCGGCATCAGATGGCCGAAGCCGGAGAGGTTGCACACCTCGAGCTTCATATTGGCCATGATGTCCATGGTGCGCTCTTCGAGATCGGTGAGCTCGCGCAAAGGCAGCTTCACATTCTCGGCCACACTCATGGAGGAGAAGAGGGCACCGAACTGAAAGGCGACGCCGATGCGCCGCTTCAATTCCAGCAGCTGCATGCGTGAGAGTGCGCCCATATCCTTGCCGAGCAGCTTGACCTTGCCCGGCATCGGCGGCATCAGGCCCACGAGGTGGCGCAGCAAGGTGGTCTTGCCTGAGCCGGATCCACCCATGATCACCATGATCTCGCCTTCGCGCACATCGAGATTGATGTCGAACAGGACCTGGCGGGCACCGAAAGACCAGTCGAGATGGTCGACCTCGATCACCTTGCGGCGCGCGGCGATGTCCTCGGCACTGGGCCGGTTGGCCTGGTTGGTTGCTTCAGCGGAAAGGGCGGTGGGGGATGCCATGGTGCTACTGCGTCGTCATATAGGCAAAGATCATGTCGGCAACGACGATGAGCGTGATCGAGATGACGACCGAGCGGGTCGTTACCTTGCCGACACCTTCGGCACCGCCCTGCACCATCGATCCGTTGATGACACCGACCAGCGCGATGATGATGCCGAACAGGGTCGCCTTGCCGAGGCCGTGCCAGACATCGCCGGTCTTCAGCACGGCGATGGTATCGTTGAAATAGGCGCCCAAGGATTGGTGGAGCTGCGCCGAAACATAAAGGCCGGCCGACAGCAGCGAGACCAGATTGGCCCACATGGCAAGGCACGGCATCATCAGCACCAGGGCGATCAGCACGGGCGACACCAGGAAGCGTACAGGATTGATCCCCATCACCTGCAGGGCATCGACTTCCTGGTTGATGCTCATGGTGGCGAGCCGTGCCGCAATGGCAGAGCCCGAGCGGCCGGCGATCAGGATGCCCATGATCATCGGGCTGAATTCGCGCACCACGGAAAGGGCGATGCCGATATAGGCATACTGCTCGGCGCCGAAGATGCCGAGGCTGTAGAGGCTCTGGATCGCCAGCATCAGGCCGATGGTGGCAGCAAGCAGGGTGGCGATCGGCAAGGCCGCGACACCGAACTGCATCATGGCGCCGAAGGTTGCGGTGATGCGCACGGGCTGCCGGTAGCGCCAGCCGGTCAGCGTCCAATAGATCGCTTCAAAAAAGATGGCGGCGGCATAGCCCATCTCGTCGAGCCCGGCGATGGTGCGCCGGCCGATGAGCTCAAAGAATTTTGCGGGGAGCTTTGCGGGATTCGCCATCAGGAAGGATCTCGCCTCTTTTCTCTCGCTCTCACGCCTTTGGCGCCAAGGCGGCGGCCACGTCGGCATGGATCGCAAAGACCTTGTCGAGGCGGGCCAGTTCCAGGACGCGGAGCGCGCGGGCGCTCACCGAGACCAGCGACAATTCGTTCTTCTGCTTGCGTGCGACCTGCAGCCCTTCCACCAGGCTGGCGATGCCCGACGAATCGATATAGCTGACCGCGGACAGGTCGATCAGCAGATCTTTCTTTTGTTTCAGGCTGTTAAGGAGCGCCTTGCGCACATCGCCGGCGTTCTCGAGATCGATTTCTCCCTCGAGGGCGATGACGATCTTGCCCTGTTCTTCCTTGATGTTGGCCACAGACATCCCCTAATTCCCACCCTTGCTGTCCGCACCGCTCGGCACCGGGTTTCCGGTGGAATCAGCGGTATTTCGGCGCCGTTTGACAAGTTCCAGCAGGTTTCCCTCGCCGTCCGGCAAGGGAATGAAACTGGCATCGTCCATGATGGCCCGGATGAAATGCGTCCCCAATCCACCGGGTCTGACCTCGTCAAGCGGTCTTGGTTCTATCTTACCGGTATCCACGCGGGGTGCAAAATCTCGCAACCGGAGCATAATTCCGTCCGGCAGGCGGTGCACCGCCAGGGTGATTTCGCCCTTCGCCTGGCCGCCATAGGCGTGAATCATGATGTTTTCGATGGCCTCGCCGGCCGCCAGCACCAGATCCTGGATTTCGTCCTCGGCGAATTGGCAGGCCTTGGCAGCCCCCTCCAGCGCCGGGCGCATGAATTTGAGACGGCTGGGATCGGCCGGGAAGGAGAGGCCGAACAGGAATTCTGCCTCAGCCGGTGCCGCCACCATCGGCGGATGTTCCCGCTGCCACGCCTTGCCGGCAGCGCGGTCGTCGATGGCCAGGATCGTGAGGTCGTCCTTGGCTTGCCAGCCGCCCTGGTCAAGTTCCGCCAGCACCATTTCCAGGCGCTGCCGCAGCGGCCCGTCATGGGCGTATTCGAGCAGCAAATTGAGCCCGTCGACGCCGAGTTCCTCATCGCCATAGCGGAACTCGGTAAGGCCGTCCGAGAAGACGACAAACAGGCCGCCGGTCAGATTGATCTCGTGATCCTCGAAATGAATGTCGCGCAGGATGCCGAGCGGCGGTGCATCCGGCATGACGGGTTCATAGAGGTGATCGGGAAACTTGATGAGCGGCGGCAGGTGGCCGGCATTGGAATAGCGCAGCAGGCCGGTTGCTGGTTCATAGAGCCCGGCCAGCATGGTGACGAACATGCCGCGGCTGGTGGTTTCGCAGATCTCGCGGTTGAGAATGGAAAGCAGTCGCGCCGGATCGCGGATGGTTTTGCCAAGGCACCGGAACAGGCTCGCGGTCTTGGCCATCAGCAGGGCAGCGTTCATCCCCTTGCCGGACACATCGCCCAGCGCGAAGGCGATCGTGCCGTCGGGCAGTTCAAAATAGTCATAGAAATCGCCGGAAACCTCGCGGATCGGGCGATTGATGCCACAGATCGGCAGATCGTCATCCTGTGCCGGCAGCAGGCTGCGCTGAATTTCGGAGGCCAGTTCCAGCTCGCGCTTGATGCGCTCCTGCTCCAGCAGCTGGTCGGCAAGGCGCGCATTGGAAATGGCGAGCGCTGCCGCGTTGGCCATCACCTGCAGCATGTTGGCGTCTTTGCCGGAGGTGCCGTCGAAGGGGTGGCCGGACCGCTTGTTGAGAACCTGGACCGCGCCGATCAGCTTGTCGCCGACGCGCATCGGTGCGCACAGGATCGAGCGCGTGACGAAGCCGGTGCGCTCATCGGCGCCCTTGAAGAAATTCTTGTCCTGATAGGCGTTCTCGACCGCCAGCAATTTGTCTTCGGCGACTGCGCGGCCGACGATGCCCTGGCCCATGGGGACCGCCAGCCCATCGATCTTGACCGGCCCGACGCTGGCGCGGCAGACCAGCATCTGCCCGGCATCGTCGAGCAGGAACAGGGAGCCCGCCTCGGTTTCCAGCAACTGGATGATGCTGCCCAAGGCCTGGCCGACCGTCGCATCGACATTGAGCGAGGCCGCGAAGGAGCGGGCGAGGGAGGCTGCAAAATTGAGCGCCCCTGATTCTGATTGATCGATGGTCATCCTACCGCGCTGATTGCCGAATTGCCGGGTATTGGGTGGCCGGCACTCTAGCGCGCAACTTTACGGCGCAGCAACAGCGCCGCCGGCTTCCGGCCGGCTTACCCGCGGTCAAGAGGGCCCCGTCACATAAAGGCACCACGGAAGGCGGAGGCCCAGTGCGTGCACCGGGCGTCCCGCCAGGATGGGCGCCCGGCGCTGGATGATTTCCGATCCGCATCCGAGCGTGTATGCTGTCCTAATAACGCGGCAGGCGCCAGAAGGCGTCCCATAAAAGAAGTCTGAACTGGGGGAAGCGACCATATGGCGGGTAAGGCCGGGTCATCGCAGGACATAGGGTTCACCGTCCCCGACGCTGCCCAACCGGTGCCGGCGCATGCAGCGGGCGCCTTGGCATTCGTTGTCGCGGACGATCATCCGATGGTGCGCGATGCTCTGGCGGCAGCCTTGAAAGGCGGCTTCGACGGTGCCCGGATCGCCTTTGCAGGCACGCTCGCCGAAACCCAGGCGGCGATCGAGGCCACCCAGGACACCGATCTCCTGGTGCTGGATCTCGATATGCCGGGGATGCTGGGCCTTGCGGGTCTTGCGGCCTTGCGGGCAGCACATCCGGCGCTGCCCATCGCCATCGTGTCGGCCAGCACGAATTCGGCTGCCATGCGGCAAGCGGTTGAAATGGGTGCTGCCGGCTTTATTCCCAAACTGGCCGCTGCCGACCGGTTCCTGGATGCCGTGCGGGCGATCCTCTCCGGCGCTATCTGGCTACCGGATGAAGCCAAGGATGATGTGCTGACGTCGCGCGACCGCGACCTCGCACAACGCGCGGCACAATTGACGCCGCAACAGCACCGGGTGCTGTCGCTGCTGGCGGAAGGCATGGCGAACAAACTGATCGCCTATGAAATGCAGATCAGTGAGCCCACGGTGAAGGCACATGTCACCGAAATCCTGCGCAAGCTGGGCGTCACCTCACGTACCCAGGCCGTCATCCTGGCGCAGCGCCTGGCGCTGGAACCGGTGACCAGGCCCGTTCCTGCATCGCCGGAAGAATAGTCGGCCAAAAACTAGTCGGGCAAAAATTAGTCAATCCGTGACGGCATCCATCCGGCTGCGGAGCTGGCTCAGCTGTTCGCGCAGTGCGACGATGTCGGGGATCGGGCGGCCGATCGCCTGGGTCAGTTTTTTTGGAATCCCTTCGGCCTTTCTGCGCAAGGCGCGGCCGCTGTCCGTGAGCCTGATGCGGACCTGGCGTTCATCGACGGTGTCGCGCACGCGTTCAACCGTCCCCGCCGCCTCCAGTCGCTTCAGCAGCGGGGTCAGCGTTCCTGAATCGAGCTGCAGGCGGGCGCCGATCTCCTTGACCGTGAGATCGTCCGCCTCCCACAGCACCAGCATCACCAGATATTGCGGATAGGTGAGGTCGAGCGGGGCCAGCAGGGGCTTGTAGGCCCGGTTGAAGGCATGGGCGGTCGAATAGAGGGCAAAGCAGAGCTGCTGGGAAAGCAGCAGCATGTCCCTGTCATGATTTTGGTCGTCGTTACGCGCCATGATCGGCCTCGGGAAGGGCTGCAGGGAACGAGATCGGCCCCCGCTCATTTCAACAATCGCGGTCAGTAATAATCTAATCCCTCCGGCTCATTCTGGAAATAGATTGTGTAAAATTTAATTGCGCAATCCAGGTATGCGCGGGTCGCATGAAAAATTAGATTGTGCACAATCTAATTTATGCCAATATCCACCCCAGAGTCGGCGGGCAATGAAGCCCAGCCGCCATCGGCCCCCCGGCAATCCAGCGTGGGACAGGGCGAGCAGAAAGGAAGCGAACCATGAGCGTCAATGTTCTCTACCGGACCAAAGCCACCGCCACCGGCGGCCGCGACGGCAAAGCTGCGACCGCGGACGGTACGTTCAGCGTCACTCTCGCGACCCCGAAGGAATTGGGCGGCGGCGGTGGTGCCGGCAACAACCCCGAACAGCTCTTCGCCGCCGGCTATTCCGCTTGCTTCATCGGCGCCATGAAGTTCGTGGCCTCCCAGGGCGGCACCGTGAAGGTACCGGCCGACGCCACGGTCACCGCCGAAGTCGGCATCGGCCCGCGCTCGGAAGGTGGCTTCGGCCTGGAAGTCTCGCTTGATATCTCGCTGCCGGGCGTCGCCAAGGCGGATGCGGAAGCCCTCGTCGCCAAGGCCCACCAGGTGTGCCCCTATTCGAACGCCACGCGTAACAACATCGATGTGAAGTTGAACGTGAAGTAAGGGGCAAACCGGCAAGAGTGGATCCCCGGGTCAAGCCCGGGGATGACGAACTTAAATAGCGCTGTTTCTAAATAATGCCGTCATGGCCGGGCCCAGCTTTGCTTAAAAAAAGGGGCCGGCCATCCACGTTTTCAGGATAAAACTACCCGCGCCTGATCTGGGCTTCCTGTGCGGCCTTGAGGTTGGCGTGGATGAAGTCGTGGGCGTGGCGGGCGAGGTCGGTGCTGTCCTCCCACAGATTGCGCCAGATCGCCAGAATACCTGAGAGCTGCTTGTTGACGACCGTCGAGGAGAAGCTCTCGAAGGTGATTGGGCCCTTGTAATTGGCGCGCGCCAGGCCGCGGAAGATCTTGTCGAAATCGATCGACCCGGCACCAAGATAGCCGCGGTTCGACTCACCGATATGGAAGTAGCCCAGATAGTCGCCGGTATCGACGATCGCCTGCTCGATATCCGCTTCCTCGATGTTCATATGATAGGTATCGAGATGCACCTTCACATTGGGGGCACCGATGCGCTTGCAGAAATCGACCGCCTGCGCCGCGATGTTGAGGACGTTGCTTTCATAGCGGTTCACGACCTCGAGGCCGATGGTCATGTTGCTCTTGGCGGCTTCGGCGCAGATCTTGCGCAGCACCTCGGCTGAATTTTCCTTGCCACGTTCGGTGGTGGGATCGGCATATTTCATGAAGCCGGAATAGAGGATGCCGCACATATGCGTGCCACCCATGTCGCGGGTGACCGCCAGCGCATCGCGCAGCAGCTTTTCGCCGCGCTTGATCTTGTCCGGATCCTCGCTGGAGATATCGGCGCTGCCGTCGAGCCCCAATGACACGGTGATGCCGAGCTTGTTGGCCTCAGCCGTGCGGCGGGTATGAGCTGCATCGATGGTGGTGGGGTCGAGGGCCGGAATCTCGATGATGTCGTAGCCCAGGGAAGCTGTCTTCTCGATGGCCTGAGTGGCTTCCGCATGGCTCCAGCCGCCGACCCAGACCAAGGCATGGGCACCGATCTTGTTCATCCCGTTCTCTCCCAGATGATGGTGAATGATAGCGTTAGCAGGAGAGGAAATTAGGCTGGGCACACTGTCCTGAACAGGGCCTGAAAGAGCGTTTCGGCAAGATTCGGTCGCATTGCCGGCCGCCGGCGCCAGTTTCGTTTAGGGGGTGCGACGCTTTCGCATTGCTGCAATGCGAAAGAGATATTGAAGATCGGCAGAATCAAGCCATATACTCGTTACTGCAGTGCAGCAATCGATGGCTCAGAACCATCGAAGCACGGGAGGAAGATATCCACCTTTAAGGAGGTCTTCCATGTGGCCGTATAACGACGACGAAAATGGCTGGCTCGGGCAGAATTCTGCCCTCGGTAACGCAACCGGGCTGGTCCAAATCACCCCAGAACTGATCGCCTTCCATGAACAGCGTGCGCGGGAGTTGCGCCGGGAAACCATGGCTGGCCTGGCGAACAACCTGCTGGCTGGCGCTGGCAAGATGTTCCGTCATCTTGGTGCCCTGACCAGTGGGAACCGCGCCAAGATGGAGGCGACGATCGCTGAATTCAGGCGACCGACCGTTGGGACCGCTGGGCGATAAGAGCGCGTAGTTTCGCGGGCTTGACGGGCTTATGCAGCACGTCGAGCCCCAGCGTGCGGGCGCGTGCCATGACGATGGGATCCCGGTTCGCGGTAATCAAGGCCGCTGGCACCGACTCGCCCCAGGCGTCGCGCAGCTTGCCGATTTCCAGGATGCCGTCCGGCTGGTCGTCGCCCAGATGAAGGTCGATCAGCAGCAGGTCTGGCCGTTCCACGCGTCCGGCTGAGGCTGCCAAAGCAAGATCGGCGCTGGCTGCGGTGATGACATCGCAGCCCCAGCTTTGCAGCAGGACTTCCATCCCCTCGCGTACCTGTTCCTCATCGTCAACGCAAATGACGAAGGGTGCCCGCGCCAAGGCGCCGGTGCGTGCCTGGTCGGGCTCCACATCCTTGGGCCGCGCGATGTCGGCCATGGCCAGCGGCAGATCGATGGTGAAGGCCGCACCTTTGCCCGGTGCCGAGACCAGACCGCGCTCATGGCCCAGCATGCGGGCGATGCGGTCGACGATGGCGAGGCCCAGTCCCAGCCCACGTTCGCCACCGACGCTGGCCGGCTTCAGGCGGATGAATTCCTGATAGATGTTGGTCTGCTGGTTGGCGGCGATGCCTGGGCCATTGTCGCGCACCATGATACGGATCTTGTTGCCACCGCTTTTATCGCTGACATGCCTGCATCCCATCACGACGCGAGGCCGCCGCACGCTGCCACGGCCATAGCGAATGGCGTTCGACAGATAATTCTGCAGCACACGGCGCAACAGGGCCGGGTCGGTCATGACCCAGGCATGGCTGTTCACCACGCGCAATTCGATGTCGCTGCGTTCGGCCAGCGGTGCAAAAGCGTCGGCCAGCGATTGCAGCAACGGCCCCAGCGGAATGCTGCGCGGTTCCGGCTTGATGGCACCCGCATCGAGCTTGGCAATGTCGAGAAGCGCATCCAGCAGCGCCTCTACCGACGAGAGACCGAGATCCACCTTGGCCACCAATTCATCGGCGACATGACGTTCCGCCAAGGCTGCCACGAATAGTCTTGCGGCATGCAAGGGCTGCAGCAGATCGTGGCTGGCGGCGGCAATGAAGCGCGTCTTGTCGATATTGGCATCCTCGGCGCGGGCACGGGCAGCTTCCAATTCGGCGGTGCGGGTGGCAACGCGCCGCTCCAGACCTTCATTGGCATTCCGTAAAGCTTCTTCCGCCCGGCGTCGTTCGGTGATGTCGACATAGAGCAGGAAGAAGCCCAGCACCTGCCCGCTTTCATCGACATGTGGGATGTAGGTGCCGCGTGCCACCTCGATCTTGGCATCGTTGGTCGGGAAGTCGATCTCGAACACCTGCTCCTGGCCCGCCAGCACCGCATCGATATGGGGCTTCAACTGCTGATAGCGCGCGGCGCCCAGCACTTCGCTCACGTGACGGCCCTCGGTTGCTCCGGCGCCGCCCTTCAGCGATGCCTGATAGGGACGGTTGGTGAAGCGATAGGTCTCGTCGCGGTCGATATAGGCGATCAGCACCGGCACATTGTCGGTCACAATGCGGGTGCGCCGCTCGCTGTCACGTAGAGCCTCGGCAGTGCGCACCCGGGCCGTCACGTCGTTGGCGGTGACGATGACACCGCCCCCCAGCAACGGATCGACGCGCAACTCCGTCACCGATCCGTCGGCGAGCTTGAGTTCGCGCATGGCGATCTGATCGGTGCCGAGGGCTGCTGCGAGCGAGGGAATATGTGCCGGCAATGTGGCAATGTTGACACCGACCGAAAGCTGGTCACGGTCCAGCCCACTGAGGATCGCAAAGCGTTCGTTCCAGACCTCCAGCTTGCCGGTAGCATCGAACACAGCAAGGCCCAATCCCATATGATCCAGTGTGCGACGCAGGAGATCGGCATTGTAGCGGATGGCGGCGGTGGCTTCGTCCAGCATGTCGCGGATCGAGCCTGGCATCCACAGGCCCTTGCGCCTTGCCGTGGTGACGACGACACGGGCGGACGCGGCACCGATCGTGCCGGAGAGCAGCCGTTCGGTGAACTCGACCGCGGCAGCGCCGGATAGCGTCAGTTCGCGGAACGCCTCTTCCGCGCGCTCGATGCCGATGAAGCGGGCTGCCAGCTCCATCAATTGGTCAAGCTCGGTGCGTGCCGGCGAGACCGGCTTGCTGCGATCCTTGGCTCTGTCGTCGCCGACAAAGGCCTCTGCTTGTTGCCGGTCGCGGGCCATGGGCTTGGCCAGCAGCGAGCCCACCACCAGCAAGGCGATGTTGACCGCCATCGCCGTGACGAAGCCGCGCAACAGCGGATCGAACCAGACGAGCGGTCCCCAGGGTGGCAGGGTCGAGGCCTCTGTGGGCTGGATGGTCGGCCACAGGATGGCCCAGAACCAGACCGCAAAGCCGCCAAGCAAGCCTGCGATCACACCGTGGCGATGAGCGCGGCGCCAGTAAAGGCCAAGCAGCAAGGGTGGCGCGAAATTGGCAACGGCACAGAAGGAGATGAGGCCGATCGTCACCAGCGGCAAGAGGCCCGCGATGGTGCGGTAATAGGCGTAGGCCGCGAGCAGGATGACGACGACCGCAAGGCGCCGGACCAGCAGGCCCAGCTGGCCGAGATTGGCGCCTTCCTCTTGTCGGCGACGCAGCAGCCAGGGCATCACCAGTTCATTGCCGACCATGCCGGAGAGCGCCATGCAGGCCACCGCCACCATGCTGGTCGATGCAGAGAGGCCGCCAATGAAGATGAAGGCGGTCAGCCAATCCGCCCCTGCCGAGAGCGGGAGATTGAGTACGAAGAAGTCCGGCACATGGCCGGCATCGAGCTTGACGAGGCCAGCCATGGCGATCGGCACGACGAAGAGGTTGATCAAGACCAGATAGAGCGGAAACATCCAGCGTGCCGTCATCAGGCTCTTTGGATGATTGTGCTCGACCACGGCCACATGGAATTGCCGCGGCAGGCAGAGGAAGGCAAAGCCGGACAGGACGGTAAGCGCCAGCCAGTTGGCATTCGGCTGCGGGTTGAGCATGTGGGTTGCGGCCGGGATGTCGCGCGCCTGGGCGAGGAGGGCGCTGGGCCCGTCGAAGATGCCCCAGACGATGAAGATGCCACCTGCCAGCAAGGCGCAGAGCTTCACCAGGCTTTCGATGGCGATGGCCAGCATCATGCCGCGATGCTGTTCGCTCGCTTCCACATGCCGCACGCCGAACAGGATGGTGAAGGCCGCCATCAACAAGGTGACGATGAGGGCGGTGTCCTGCCAGAGCGGCACTGGTGGTGCACCGGCTGCGGTGGGCAGGGTGACGGTGCCCGACAAGGCCTCGAAGCTGAATGACACGGCCTGAAGCTGGAGCGCGATATAGGGCATGGCGCCCATCACCGCGATCAGCGTCGCGATCACGGCCACCGCCCGGCTGCGGCCATAGCGGGCACCGAGGATGTCGGCGATCGAGGTCACGTTCTGCTGCTTCGCAAGTGCAACAATGCGCACCATTACCGGCCAGGCCAGCACGATCACCAAGGCAGGCCCGACATAGATCAAGGCGAAATCGAGCCCATTGCTGACTGCGCGCCCGACCGATCCGTAAAAAGTCCAGGACGTACAATAGATCGCCAGCGACAGCGCATAGATGAGCGGTCCCAGTCGGCCGCGCGACCAGTTGATCGCATGCCGCTCGCCAGCATGGGCGATCACGAAGAGCAGGCCGAGATAGGCCAGCGAGAGAAGGAGGATGAGGCTGCTCTGCGACATTCCGGCAATTAATGCATGGGCTTCAAGGGCATGTCCATTGGGCCAAGGTCGCTACGACCAAAGTCTGGGGTCAATTCGGACAAGGACGGGCTTAAGAGGAATCCTGGAATCTGGTGCGAGTCCAGGTCGGTCGCGTGCTGGATCAAAGTCATGGGGACCCGAAAAGATGCCGGCAACACGGCACGGGGTCGGCAACAAAAGGGGAGAGTAGAGCATGAGCACTCAAGATGCAGCTATGGGGCGCGGCAGCGTCACGGCATCGGTTCCGCCCGCAGAAGTTCGAAAGGTTGTGTTCGCATCGTCGTTGGGCACCGTATTCGAATGGTACGATTTCTATCTGTACGCAACATTAGCCCCGTTCTTTGCCGTCCTGTTCTTCCCCAAGGAAAATGCGACGGCCGCCCTGCTCGCGGCCTTCGCAACGTATGCGGCAGGCTTCCTGGTTCGTCCGTTCGGCGCAATCTTCTTCGGCCGCATCGGCGATCTGGTCGGCCGCAAGTATACTTTTCTCGTAACCATCCTGGTCATGGGTTTCTCGACATTTGCCGTTGGTCTGCTGCCGACCTTTGAGACTATCGGCTGGTTGGCCCCATTGTTGCTGGTGTCGTTGCGCCTGCTGCAGGGCCTGGCGCTTGGTGGCGAATACGGCGGCGCTGCCACCTATGTGGCCGAGCACGCGTCCGACAATCGCCGCGGCTATGCGACCAGTTGGATTCAAACCACTGCCACGCTTGGTTTCTTCCTGTCGTTGCTGGTCATTGGTATTTGCCGCTTCTCCGGCATCTTCACAGCCGAGGAGTTTGCGAGCTGGGGCTGGCGTATTCCGTTCCTGGTTTCACTGATCCTGTTGCTCTTCTCGGTTTATATCCGGATGAAGCTCAATGAATCACCGGTGTTCCAGAAGATGAAGGCAGAAGGCAAGGGGTCGAAGTCGCCGCTGACCGACAGCTTCCTGCGTTATCCCAACAACAAGTACGTCTTGCTTGCTTTGCTCGGCGCCACCGCAGGTCAGGGTGTTGTCTGGTACACGGGCCAGTTCTACGCCCTGTTCTTCCTGACGATCACGTTGAAGGTGGATGGCCAGATCGCCTACATGCTGATCGCGATCTCGCTGCTTATAGGTACGCCGTTCTTCGTCATCTTCGGGGCACTGTCGGATCGTATCGGCCGTCTCAAGATTATCTTGGCCGGCTGTCTGATCGCGGCATTGACCTATTTCCCGCTGTTCCAGGGATTGACACATTATGCTAATCCGGGGCTCGAGGAATTCCAGTCCAAGACGTCGATCCAGGTTGCCGCCACCGACTGCAATTTCCACATCTTTGTCGGCCCCTGGTCGTCGTTCACGGAATGCGACAAGGCCAAGGACTTCTTGACCAAAGCCGGCCTGTCGTTCGAATCGATCCCTGCGGTGGAAGGTCAGGTCGTGCAGACCACGATCGGCACGACCGTGCTGCAAGGCTTCAACGTCGATGCTTACAAGCAGGCTCTGACCGATGCCGGCTACCCGGCAAAGGCCGACGAAGCGCAAATGAACAAGCCGATGGTTGTACTCATCCTGGCGATCATGATGATCTACGTCACCATGGTATATGGCCCGATTGCCGCTTATCTGGTTGAGTTATTCCCGACCAAGATCCGCTATACCTCGATGTCATTGCCTTACCACATTGGCAACGGCTGGTTTGGCGGCATGCTTCCCTTGCTGGCGACAGCGATGGTGTCTGCCTCGGGCAATATCTATCAGGGACTATGGTATCCGATCACAGTCGCCGTGATGACGCTGGTGATCGGCGTGCTGTTCCTGCGCCAGAAACACACGACAACGATCGAAGACTAGATCCTGCGCAGCGCTGGTAGTTTTGCTGCCAGCGTTTGTGCAAGAAGTTCCCCCTCCGGGCCCTGCCGCAMGGCCGGGCCCTCTTCTTATCTGGCGTTCTATGCGATCTTGGTGAGGGTGTTGATGGCGCCGTAATCCATGGCGCCCTCGGACAGGGGATCGGATGCGCCGTCCTGCAGGAAGGCCTTGGCCAGTTCGGCCGCACGACCCCACACTGCCTCGGCAATGCCCGACCCGGCCGACAGGCGCCGGACACCCAATTTGGCAAGCTCTGCGGCCGGCGGCAGTCCCGTCCAGGCAAGCACATTCATCGGCAGGTCGATGGCACTGGCGACCGATCTGATCTCGTCCGGGATCACGATGCCCGGCACGAAAATGCCGCTGGCACCGGCGTCGCGATAGATCTTCGCCCGCTTGAGCGTCTCTGTGACGCGCCCGCCCGCGGGCACGAGGCCGCGCAGATAGACATCGGTACGGGCATTGATGAAAAGGTCGATTCCCAGGCGCTGACCGGCCGCCCGCGCCGCGGCGATCTTGCCGGCGAGCAGCTCCGGTGGGCTGGAGCCGTCCTCGATATTGATGCCGATGGCGCCGACATTGATGATTCGTGCGACCGCCTCGCCGACCGCAGCAGCGTCGCGCCCGAAGCCGCTCTCCATGTCGACGGACAGTGGCACCTGGATCGCCCGGGCTATCAGCGCCACGCTGTCGGCGAGCTGTTCCAGCGGCAGCACATCGCCGTCGGGATAGCCAAGCGCCCAGGCAAAGCCGGCACTGGTCGTGGCGATTGCCTTGGCGCCCAGGCTTTCAAAGAGGCGTGCCGACCCAGCATCCCAGGCGTTGGCGAGTTTCAAGATCTCTGGGCTGCGATGCAGTTGGTGAAAGATCGCAGCAGCGTCTGGACGCGGCGCCATGATGAGCTCCTGTTGATGTGTGGCGGGATTTCAGCCGATCGCGCCTTCGTGTTCAAGCAGCCATTGCTTGCGATGGAGGCCACCGCCATAGCCAGTCAGGGAGCCGTCGGCGCCGATAACGCGGTGGCAGGGCACCACGATGCTGACCGGGTTGGCGCCATTGGCGGTGCCGGCGGCACGGATCGCCTGCGGCTTGCCGATGCGCCTGGCCAGTTCGGCATAGGAAATGGTTTTGCCGCAGGGGATGCGGCGCAGTTCACGCCAGATCTTCTGCTGGAAATCGGTGCCGCCGGTTTCGACCTTGATCTGGTCGAGGATGCCAAGATCGCCCTTGAAATAGGCGCGCATCGTGGTGGAGAGCCCGCCTGGGTTGCGTTTATCCTGCAAGACGTAGCCGGCCTTGCCGCAATAGCGGCCGAGCTGCTGCAGCATGCGCTTTTCATGGTCCTGCCAGTCGATGGCACGGAGATATCCCTTGGCATCGGCAATAAGGACCAGTTCGCCGATCGGCGTCGCAATACGATCGATCTGGAGGATGGCAGGTTCGGCTTTACGCATTCTTCTGCTCCAGCAAGGCTTCATCGGCAGCCCAGAGATGTTGTGCTGCATAAGCGCGCCAGGGTCGCCACATGTCGGCCATCTGCAACAGTTCCTTGGGTGTTGGCCGGGTACGACCAGGCAGCGTCGCACCCCGCAGGATGCCGATATCGCTTGCAGGAAAGGCATCGGTTTCCCGCACCACGCGGAGGGCGATATAATGCGCGGTCCAATCGCCGATCCCCTTGATCGCACATAGCTTGGCGATGGTCTCCTCAATGCTGCCGCCGGCGCGGAACAGGTCGGCATCCTGCAACGCCGCAAGCGCCATGTTGGCCAAGGCCCGGCGCCTGGCGCCCGGCATGCCGAGTGTGCTGAGGTCGGCGGCAGCCACCTGTGCCGGTGTCGGGAAGGTCATGGTCAAAGCCGGATCGCCGCGAGATGCAGCGGGCAGGGGAGTACCGCACAGCTGGACCAGCTTGCCGGCCAGCTGTCGACCCGCCGTGACCGTCACCTGCTGGCCCAGGATCGCGCGCATGGCAAGCTCGAATCCATCCCAGCCGCCCGGGGCACGCAAGCCGGGGCGCGCGGCGACGAGGGGTGCCAAGCACGCGTCCTGCGAAAGATGCGCGCCGATCGTGGCGACATCGGCGCCAAGATCGAACACACGCCGGATACGCGCGATGATCGCCGGCAAGGCGCGGACGCAGGGGAAGCGGATCGTCACCGCCAGGCTGTTCTGCGCCGGTTCGTGGCGGATCTCGATGCTGCCGAATTTTTCGTCCAGCGCAACGCTCCGCGCATAGCAATCATCCGCCACATATTCGATGCCTGGAATGGCCCGTGCCTTGAGATAAGACAGCATGAACGGCCAGTCATAGGGCGGCCGGTAACGCAGCCGCACGACGACACCGCTCACCGCGACCGATCCCTGTGCCAATGCCGTCACCGCTTTGCGGCGCAATGCCGAGGGCGGCCGTTGATAGAGCTGCTGGAAGGTCTCATTGAAGCGGCGCACGCTGCCGAAGCCGGCGGCCAATGCAATCTCCGCCATCGGCAACCTGGTATCGTGGATCAGCTGCTTGGCGAACAGCACGCGACGCGTTTGGGCGACGGCGATGGGCGAGGCGCCGAGATGTTCCTTGAACAACCGCCGCAATTGCCGCTCGCCGAGCCCGAGGCGCGCAGCCAGATGATCGACCAAACTGTCATCGCCATCCAACGCGCCCTCGGCGATCAGGGCGAGGCCCCGCGTCACAGTATTCGACGTGCCGTGCCAGGCGCCGAGATCCGGCGCCGTTTCGGGCCGGCAGCGCAGGCAGGGGCGGAAGCCTGCTTCCTGTGCCGCTGCCGCGGATGGAAAGAAGCGGCAATTCTTGAACTTGGCGCTGGGCGCCGGGCAGATGGGCCGGCAATAGATCCCGGTCGAGGTCACGCCGACGAAGATCCTTCCATCGAACCGCGCGTCGCGCGAAGCGAGCGCACGGTAGCAGGCTTCCGGGTCCAGGGGCATCGCCTCCGGCCCGGATGTCTTTGGCCTGGATATGTCGGTCCGGCCGCTTGTGCCGATGTCGCGTGTCAGATGGTCCATGTCCCGATCATGCCACTGCCCCGCGCACGACGCTCGCGGTTTTCGGACATGGTCAATTGGACGGGGTCAATTGGATGGGGGCAACTGGACGGCGTCGACCGATGTCGCCGCTGTTTATCAGTCGATGATTTTGTAGGGCACCACAATGTGTGAATCGCGGGCAAACAGCACACAGGTCAAATGGTCTTTCTTGCACATCCGATTGGTTTCATTGATCGCACCGCCGCCTTTGGGCGCGCAACGATCATATTTCGGCGGGCAATACATGTACCGGGCACCTCGGCCGACATCGCCATCCATGGCCACCAGGAAGACGCCGGGCATGGTGCCACCGAGTGTCCCGAGATATGCCTGATAATATGACCAGACTTCTTTCGTGATCTTAAGTGTCTTGCCAGCCGGATATTGCAGGTCGCCGGGACCACCTGCGCAGGCCGCAAGTAGAGATACCGCAGCAGCCAGCGCCAGCAGCGGCTTCATCATACGCACAAACGCCATTCTATTCCCCAAAGGCACACGTTAAAAATTCCTATTGTCAAATTTAGACAATTAAAACGCGACCAGCAAGATGAATGTGCGCTTGCGACAAAGGCGTTACGAATGCTCGCCCGAAATTCCCGGCGGCAATTTGCGCACGCGTTCGCGATAGGAAATGTAGATGGCACAGGCGATGAGGATGCCGACACCGACGAAGGTCCAGCGGTCGGGAAAATCGCCGAAGAAATACCAGCCGGCAACGACGGCCATGATCATCTCGGCATAGGCTAAGGGCGCCAGCAGCGATGCCTCGGCATGGTCATAGGCTTTGACGATGAGGGAATGCCCGATCGTCGCGATGAGGCCGAGGAGCGGAAACAGCAGCCATTGCTCCAGGGTCGGCGGCTGCCAGAAGAACAGGACCGCGACTGTCGTGATCAGCGAGCCTACGACATTGGTGTGAAAGGTCGTCACCATGGCATTGGCCCGGCCGGAAATCTTGCGCGTGAGCAGCATGTAGATGGCAAGCGACGTGCCGGCGGTGAGTGCCATCAACATGCCCGGGTTGAACTCCTGGAAGCCGGGCCTGATGATGATCAGCGTGCCGATGAAGCCGACCACGACGGCACTCCAGCGCCGGATACCGACCTTCTCGCCCAGCATCACCGGAGAGAGCATGGTGACGATGAGCGGCTGCACGAAAAAGATCGCCAGCGTATCGGCGATGGGCAGGAATTTGAGACCCCAGAAAAAGAAGAAAGTGGCACTGCACAGGAAAATCCCGCGCATCGTATGCATCCAGAAGGGGTCCGGTACCAGGCCCTTGACGCCAACGACCTTCCAGGCGACCGGCAGCGTGATCAGCATGCCAAAGAACAAACGCGCCCAGACGATCTCCACCACCGGCACGCTCTGCTGGCCGAGCGTTTTGGCGACCACATCGAGAAACGGCAGAATTCCCATGGCGCCCAACATGAGAGCAATGCCGAGCAGGGGCTTTTGGGTGGGGCGTTCGTTAGGAATAGGCTGGGGGGACATGGGTGATCCGGGATGAAGGGCGCCCGGCAGCATAGCGGGGCCGAGCCGCCCATAACAGCCCCGATCTTCTAGATCGGATCAGGCGGCGATGGTTCGCCTGCCGAGAGATCGCGTGGCATATGCAGCACCATCAGAGCGCTGACCCAATATCCCAGCAGGATCGTGCAGACGATGCCGATGCTGCTGATCGCCACCAGTATCATGGTATCGAAAGCGGCATAGTCGATAAGGGCAAATTGCAGCCGGTAGAACAGGAACGACAGCATATCGAAGATCTTCGCCATCGCGAATGCCATGACCGCAATGTGACATAGAATGCGCAGAGAGAGACCGCGTCCAGCCGCCCAGCTCCGGCGCAAAGCACCGCGCCAACCCGTCAAGAGGATCATCGTTGGCCACAGCGCCAGACGCAGAAAGAGCCAGGTTAGCGGTATGGCAAGGATCCCTGCGATGCTGAACAGCTCTCGAGAGATGTCGCCCAGCGAGGTAAATCCATACCGATCATTGCCGAGCATCGTCTCCTCGATGATGCCGCAATAGACGGTGGCGGCGACAGGCACATAAAGAGTCGGCACGACAAGATTTGCGGCAAAGAACGGCAAGCTCCGCTTTAGAAGGGCGACCCGCCCCAGGTGAAGCGCCGCCCCTTCGTAAAGTGCGATGCTCCAAAATGCCAAGGCGGCCGAAAACAGGAAGGCGCTTGCGACCCAAACGGCGAGGCCGCTCCATCCATGGTCCTTGAAGACAGTGTACGGCAGTCTCATGCCGATCACGGCATAGTCGATCGGATAGCCGAAGACGGCGCAGTCGTCGAACCAGAAAACACACGCCAGCAAGGCGACCGATGTCGCTGCCGCGAGAGGTGCCGCCACGCGATAACGACGCATGGGTAGGGTCATCGTTGCAAACAGGCTATCCAGCATTCCAAGTCGCTGCACGCAGGTCTCCAGAAAAAATGATGAACTCGCATAAATAATTTAATTGATGGTTCGTAGTCGGAATGGTAGCGTTTGTTCCTCTTTAGTTCCATTCTTGGAGGATGCAAGCTGTGTTTGCAAGGTGCTTGAGGCTCTTGGCATTCGTTGTTCTATGCGCTGTTGCTGGATCCGGCAGTGCCGCTGCTCAGAATACCAATGCTCCGGCCATGGAATGGACCATCCGGGTCTTGAATGCCGAGGAGATCGACCTTGCCGGCATGATCGGAAAGGGAATCGCTGCCGATTTCGCCCATGCCCTCGAAGCAAATCCCGGTCTGCGCATGGTGCATGTCAATGTCGGGCGTGGTGGGCTGCTCAAGGAGGCCTGGAAGATTGCCGACCTTATTCATCAAGCCGGGCTCGATACCTATGTGCCGCGAAACTGCGGCGCAGCCTGTACGATCGTGGTGTCTGGCGGGATCAACCGCTATCTGCGCGATGGTGCGAAGCTGGGGTACACGAATTATGAGATTCCTCAAACGGGTCTGCTCGACGTCCAGCATTGGCAGATGCTTTACAAAGTCCAGCTGCTCGACGATTTCGCAGCCAAGGCGGTTGCCATGGCGCCCGGTAAACTATGGGTCCCCAGCAACGATGAGCTAATGGCCAGTGGTGCCGTCACGGAGATCGTCAATGGCGAAAAATTTGCCGCCAGCGGCGTTGCCATTGATGCGGCGGGCATTGAACAAGATCTGCTTGAACTGCGTGTCTTTCAGGTCATCAAGCTGCGTGAGCCTGAGCAATTCTCCGCATTGATCGATAAGCTGCAGCACGCCGCGGCGCAAGGCATGCCAGTCGAGCAAATCAGGTTGACGGGTATCAACTGGCTCGGCGGCCTTCGGGCAAAATATGTCCCCTATGCGGATGATCGGGCCGTCAACGCGTTAATCCAGCATATGCTCGCCGCGGCCGAAAGTGTCGCGGCCCAGGATCAGGCAGCTTGCTACGCTTTTCTGAGCGGAGGTGCCGTCCCGGGCGCCGAGCGCGCCGTCGCACTCATTCCCGCAGATTTGCGTCGCCATGAACCGGACCTGCTGGCCGATATCTTCGAAAGTGCCGATCCGGCGCGCCCCTTGCCGGAAAAGGCACGCACAGATGCACTCTTTGAAGAGATCGTCAAAAAGATGGGACCCGATGGTGCGCTGCTCGAGCAGACGGCGGACCCGAATCTTGCCCCGGAAACCGGCTGCCGGGTGTCGTTGAGTCTTTATCGCAGCACGTTGACCCTGCCGCCCGACGACAGCGCGGCCGTATTCAAGTCCTGGTACTTGCCCTGAGGCCGCACAAGCACCCCTTCCGCCACCCGCCTCAATCGTCTAAGAAGGCGCCAAAGCCCCTTGTGGGCAGTTGGAACAAAGTGGGTCGGAGCTTAAAAAATGGCGGCGTATCAATATATTTACGTGATGAAGGGCCTTTCCAAGGTCTATCCGGGCGGCAAGAAGGTCCTGGACAATGTGTGGCTGTCCTTCCTGCCCGGCGCCAAGATCGGTGTGCTTGGCCATAACGGGTCGGGTAAATCGACCCTACTGAAGATGATGGCCGGCATCGACAAGGAATTTAACGGCGAGGCATGGGCCGCGGACGGTGTCACGGTCGGCTACCTGGCGCAGGAGCCGGAGCTCGACCCCAAGAAGGACGTGCTCGGCAACGTCATGGAAGGCGTTGGTGCCACCGCAAAACTGCTCGAGGATTTCGAAGCGGTCTCCAATGCCATGGCCGATCCGGACGCGGATTTCGACACGCTGCTCGCCAAGCAGGCCGAGTTGCAGGAAAAGATCGATGCCGCCGATGCCTGGGATATCCAGCGCACGGTCGAGATCGCCATGGATGCCCTCCGTTGCCCGCCGGGCGATTCCGACGTGACCAAGCTTTCGGGTGGTGAGCGCCGCCGCGTGGCGCTCTGCCGTCTGCTGCTCTCCAACCCGGACATGCTGCTCCTCGACGAACCGACCAACCATTTGGACGCCGAGTCCGTGGCCTGGCTGGAGCATTTCCTGGAAAGCTATAAGGGCATGGTCGTGGCCGTGACCCACGACCGCTACTTTCTCGACAATGTGGCTGGTTGGATCCTGGAACTCGACCGCGGCCAGACCATCCCCTTCGAAGGCAATTACTCCGGCTGGCTGGAGCAGAAATCGAAGCGTCTGGAGCAGGAATCGAAATCTGAGAGCTCGCGCCAGCGCACGCTCGACCGGGAATTGGAATGGATCCGCCAGGGACCGAAGGCGCGCCAGGCGAAATCGAAGGCCCGCGTCACGGCCTATGAAGCCTTGCTCGCCCAGCAGAACGAAAAGTCGCAGGATACGGCGCAGATTTATATCCCGGCCGGACCCCGCCTTGGCGATCTCGTCATCCAGGCTGAACATCTCAACAAGGGCTTCGGCGAGAAGCTGCTCATTGAGGATCTTTCCTTCCGCCTGCCGCCGGGCGGCATCGTCGGTGTCATCGGCCCGAACGGCGCCGGCAAGACCACCTTGTTCCGCATGATCACCGGCATCGAGAAGGCCGATGGCGGCTCGTTCAAAGTGGGTGAGACGGTGAAGCTGGGTTACATCGACCAGTCGCGCGACAGCCTCAACGACGGCAAGACGGTGTGGGAGGAAATCTCCAACGGACATGATGAAATCGAGCTCGGCAAGCGCAAGATGCCGAGCCGCACCTATGTCGCCGGATTCAATTTCAAGGGCACCGACCAGCAGAAGAAGGTTGGCCAACTCTCCGGCGGCGAACGCAACCGTGTGCATCTCGCCAAGATGCTCAAAGGCGGCGCCAACGTCCTGCTGCTCGATGAACCGACCAACGATCTTGACGTCGATACGTTGCGGGCACTTGAAGAAGCGCTGCTGGAATTTGCCGGCTGCGTGGTCGTGGTCAGCCACGATCGCTGGTTCCTCGACCGTATCGCGACACATATCCTCGCCTTCGAAGGCGACAGCCATGTCGAATGGTTCGAAGGGAATTACCAGGATTACGAGGCCGATCGCCACAAGCGCCTCGGCACCGATGCCGATCAGCCACACCGCATCAAATACAAGCCGCTGATCCGGGCCTGATTGCCGGCAAAGGCCGGTATTTGATCTGGATCAATATGCTGACCGCCCGTCCTGGGCATGAGAAGATAAGGTTTCAATCCCAACCTTGCTTCCTTGTTCGAGACAGGCGGTTTTCCATGCGCTTCACCTATGTCATCGCCGGTCTGATCCTGCTGGGGGGCGGTGTGGCCGGTTACATGTTCTGGCAGCAACACCAGAGCGAGATCGCCCTGAGCGGCCTTGCCGTCGCCAATGGGCGGATCGAAGTCGAGCGCGTGTCCGTCGCCACCAAATATGCCGGCCGTGTTGCCGAGATCCTGGCCGATGAAGGCGATTTCGTGACCAAGGGGGCGGTGATCGCCCGCATGGACACCGCCGAACTATTGGCGGAACTGGCTGAGGCGAAAGCGGGGCAGCGCCAGGCCGAGGAGGGCATCGGCCAGGCCCAGGCTGAGATCGGCATTCGTGAAGCGGACCTCAAGCTTGCCGAAATCGAGCTCACGCGTGCCAATACCCTGCAGACCAAGAATGCGGGCTCGGTGGCCGAGGTCGAGCGACGCCACGCCCAGCGCGATGTCGCTGCGGCGTCGCTCAAAGGCGCCATCGCGGGCGTGGAAGACGCCAAGGCAGCAACGCTGGCGGCAGCGGCACGCGTGCAGCGGCTGGAGGCCATCTTGGCCGATATGGAATTGAAGGCACCCACGGACGGCCGGGTCGAGTACCGGCTGGTGAAAGCGGGCGAGGTGCTGGCGGCCGGCGGCCAGGTGGCAACGCTGCTCGATCTTGCTGATGTGCATATGGTGGTGTTCTTCCCAACCGCGGTTGCCGGGCGCGTGGGCATCGGCTCCGAGGCGCGCATCGTGCTCGACGCGGCACCCGAATTCGTCATCCCGGCCACGGTCAGCTTCGTGGCGGCCGAGGCCCAGTTCACGCCCAAATTCGTCGAGACCAAGACCGAGCGTGACAAGCTCACTTACCGCATCAAGGTGGCCATCGCCCATGACCTGCTGGTGAGGTATCGCGACTATGTCAAAGCAGGCCTTACCGGCAACGCCTATCTCAAGGTCGAAACAGCTGTGAGCTGGCCCGATTTCCTCACGCCCAGGCTGCCGCCGGAATCGAGCACGGCAACCACCAGTACCAACCTGTGACGGCGATGCCGGGCCAGTCGACACGATTGGAGGCAGGTCTAGCGGTCGCGGTCGAACTGGCGGGGGTTTATCACCGTCCCAATAAGCATTTCGCGCTCAGCGAGATCGGCCTCACGGTACCGTCAGGCAGTTCGGTGGCGATCATCGGCCCCGATGGCGTCGGCAAATCGACCTTGCTGTCGCTTATGGCGGGCACGCGCAAGATCCAGCAGGGAACGGTCACCGTGCTGGGTGGTGACATGCAGGTGGCCAAGCATCGCAACGCCATTGCCGAGCGTATCGCCTATATGCCGCAGGGCCTGGGTAAGAATCTCTATCCCACCCTCTCCGTGCGTGAAAATATCGACTTCTTCGCTGGCCTGTTCGGCTTAAACGCGACGCAAACGGCGCAGCGCCGAGCGCGCCTGCTGCAGGCGACGGGACTTGCCCCATTTTCCGATCGCCCGGCCGGCAAATTGTCCGGCGGCATGAAGCAAAAATTGGGTCTTTGCTGTGCTCTTGTACATGATCCGGATCTCCTCATCCTCGACGAACCGACGACGGGCGTCGATCCTCTTTCGCGGCGGCAGTTCTGGCAGCTGATCGACGAGATCCGCGCCGATCGGCCGATGCTCACGCTCATCACCGCCACCGCCTATATGGAAGAGGCGATGCGCTTCGATCAACTGATCGCCCTTGACGGCGGACGCCTGCTGGCGGCGGGGCCCACCGGGTCCATTCTTGCCGAGACAGCGACGCAGACCTTGGAACAGGCTTTCGTCGTGCTGCGTCACCGCGCCGGCATCGCGACCACGGAATTGCCTGCGGGCGACATGCAGCTTCCACCACGCCAGCAGCATGACGGCCCGCCGGCCATTGAGGCACAGGATCTCACCTGCCGCTTCGGCGATTTCGTGGCGGTGGACCGGGTGAGCTTCCGCATCGAAGCCGGCGAGATCTTCGGTTTTCTTGGTTCCAACGGCTGCGGCAAGACGACGACCATGAAGATGCTGACCGGCTTGCTGCCGGCCAGCAGCGGTGACGCCAAATTGCTGGGCCGGCCGGTGGCAGCCCAGGACCGGACGACACGGCTCGATATCGGATACATGTCGCAGAGCTTTTCCCTTTACGAGGAACTGTCCGTCAGAGCCAATCTGACGCTGCATGCACGCCTCTATCAGGTGCCGGCGGCGTACATTCCCGCGCGGTTGCGCGATGCCATGACGCGCTTTGATCTTGTCGCCATTGCCGACCGCATGCCGGGCGATCTGTCGCTGGGCCAGCGCCAGCGGCTGCAACTTGCCGCGGCCTGCCTGCACAAGCCCAAGGTGTTGATCCTCGACGAGCCGACCTCTGGCGTCGATCCGGAAGCGCGCGATGCTTTCTGGCACCAGATTGGCAAGTTGTCGCGGGACGAGGGCGTTACCATCTTTATTTCGACTCACTTCATGAACGAAGCGGCGCGCTGCGATCGCATCTCCTTCATGCATCGCGGTCGCACCCTGGCGGTAGGTGTTCCAGCCGAGCTCGCGGCGGCCCATGGCGACGGGGACCTCGAAGAAGCTTTTGTCAGGCTGATTGAGGCGGCGGAGCGACCTGCGCCAGCCGGTATGATGGTGCCTGAGATGCCGTCCGAGCAGGCATCGCCCGAGCAACTGTCGCCAGAACGATTGTCGCCTGGGTCGCCGCGGGCAGCCTCGTTGTCCCGCATCGGCGTCTTTGCGCGGCGCGAGGCACTGGAGCTGCGGCGCGATCCGATTCGCCTCGCCTTTGCCCTGCTGGCACCGCTCTTTCTGATGGTGAGCTTCGGCTTCGGCCTGTCCTTCGATGTCGAAAATCTACGCTATGCGGTCCTCGACCGGGACCGGTCCCTGGAAAGCCGAACAATCATGGAAGGGTTCGGCGGCTCGCCCTATTTCAGGGAGCAGGCGCCAATCGATGATTTCAATGCGCTCGATCAGCGCTTGCGCGCGGGCGATATCCAAGTGGCGATCGAGATCCCGCCAGATTTCGGCCGCGATCTACTGCAAGGTCGCAGCCCGCAGGTTGGCGTCTTCATCGACGGTAGTTTTCCGTTCCGGGCCGAGACGGCGCGCGGCTATGTCCAAGGCATCGCGCTGAAGCAGGCGTTGGAGCAAGCGCGCCAGACCATTGGCAAATTTCCCGACCCGACCGCTTACGACCTGGCGCCTCGCTTCCGCTACAATCAGGATTTCAAAAGCGTCGTTGCCATCGTGCCCGGCATCATGATGCTGCTGCTGATTCTGATTCCGGCGATGCTGACTGCCCTTGGCGTTGTGCGGGAAAAGGAGCTGGGCACGATTGCCAACCTTTACGCTTCGCCAGCCGGCATCGGCGAATATCTCATTGGCAAGCAGCTGCCCTATATCGGCATCGGCTGCCTGGCCTTCCTGCTGATGACACTCACGGCCATCCCGGTCTTTGGCATCTATCCCAAGGGCAGTCTGTTCGCCCTGCTGCTGGCTGTCCCGCTCTATCAGGCGGCGGTTACGAGCTTTGGCCTGCTGATTTCCGCCTTCTGCTCCAGCCAGGTAGCAGCTATTTTTGCGGCGGCGATCCTCGCGATCATTCCGGCAGTGAACTTCTCCGGCTTGCTTTACCCCACAGCGACCCTGGAAGGTGTGGCCAAATGGATCGGGCTTGGCTTTCCGGCATCCTGGTATCAGACCGTCAGTCTGGGTGTGTTTACCAAGGATCTGGAGTTTTCCGCATTCACCCAGGAATATCTGGCCTTGGCAGGCTTTGCGGTCCTGTTCCTGGTTCTCGCGCGCCTCTGCGTCTCAAAGCAGGAGGCGTAGGCGATGCAGCGATCCTCCGGCCTCGGCCTCTGGCTCAAAAACGTCTACCGCCTCGGCCTTAAGGAACTGGCGGCACTTGCCCGTGATCCAGTGCTGCTGGGGTTGATGGTTTTCTCCTTCACCTTCTCGATCTACTCCGTGGCGCACGGCGTGCGGACCGAGGTGCGCAATGCTGCCGTCGCGGTGGTGGACGGCGACGGCTCGCAACTCTCGCGCCGCATCGTGCAGGCCCTGCAGCCGCCTTACTTTCTGAAGCCACAAGAGATTGACCGTAGCTCGGTCGAGCTTGGTCTCGATCGTGGTACGTTCACCTTCGCCCTCGATCTGCCGCCGGGGATGGAAGCCGATCTGGCTGCGGGCCGGCGGCCCACCATCGGCCTTGCGGTCGATGCCACCGCCATGACCCAGGCCGGCATCGGCACCAACTATATCAGCGAAATCATCGACCGCGAGGTCACAGCCTTTCTCGGGCAGCGAAGCGCCGTTGCGACGCCCTTGGTCGAGGTCGTGATCCGTGCCTACTTTAACCCCAATCTCGATTCCGCCTGGTTCATGTCGGTGATGCAGGTGGTCCAGAATGTCACCATTCTCTCCATCATCCTGGTAGGTGCCGCGGTGATCCGCGAGCGCGAGCGAGGTACCATCGAGCACCTTCTGGTGATGCCTATAACATCGAGCGAAATTGCCGCTGCCAAGATCTGGGCCAATGGCTTGGTCATCCTGGTCGCCGTCGCGCTCTCCTTGCATTTTGTCGTGAAAATGTTCCTTGGCGTTCCGGTGCTGGGATCGACGGCTGTGTTCTTGCTGGCAACCGCCATTTATCTGTTTGCCACCACGGCCCTTGGCGTGTTGCTGGCGACGGTCGCCAATTCCATGCCGCAGTTCGGCCTGATGGCTATTCCCTGCTTCGTGGTGATGAATCTGCTGTCCGGCGCCACGACACCGGTGGAATCCATGCCGCAGTTCTTTCAGGTCGCGATGAAGGCGCTGCCTTCCACACATTTCGTGGCGGTATCGCAGGCCGTGCTCTATCGCGGTGCCGGCCTCGATATCATCTGGCCGCAGCTCTTGATCATTGCTGCACAGGGGGCCGTCTTCCTGGCGCTGGCTCTGCGGCGCTTCAAGGCGATGCTGGCCAGGCAAAGCTGAGGCAGCAGGCTGGCCTATTTGCGCCGCTTTGCCTTGTCCTTGAACTTTGGGGATTCACCCGGCCTTCCGGCGGTCGAACGGGCGCGGGGGCGTTCCGGCAGAGGTTTGCCGGCGGCATCGAGCCCGCCTTTGATGCCGCTGGTGGTGATGGGAATTTCGAGATCGATGGCTTCCAGCCGCTTGATCTCGTCGCGGTAGCGCGCGGCTTCCTCGAATTCGAGATTGCCGGCGGCATTGCGCATCCTCTTTTCCAGCTCGGCCAGGGTTGCTTTGAGATTGTGGCCGAGCAGATGCTTGTCGCCGAGCACACCGGTATCGACAGTCACATGGTCGGATTCATAGACCGAACCCATGATGTCGCCGATATTCTTCTTGATCGATTCCGGCGTGATGCCGTTGGCGGCGTTATAGGCCTGCTGCTTCTCGCGCCGCCGATTGGTTTCAGCGAGCGCATATTCGAGGCTGTCGGTCATCTTGTCGGCGTAGAGCAGCACGCGGCCATCGATATTGCGTGCTGCGCGGCCGATGGTCTGCACGAGAGAGGTGCGCGAGCGCAGGAAACCTTCCTTGTCGGCATCGAGGATGCACACCAGGGCGCATTCCGGAATATCGAGCCCTTCGCGCAAGAGGTTGATGCCGACCAGCACGTCGAAGGCACCGAGCCGAAGATCGCGGATAATCTCGATGCGTTCCAGGGTCTCGACATCGGAATGGATGTAACGCACGCGCACACCGGCTTCGTGCAGATATTCGGTGAGATCCTCCGCCATGCGCTTGGTCAGTGTGGTGATGAGGACGCGTTGGCCCTTGCGGGCACATTCCTTGCACTCGGCCGTCACATCATCGACCTGGGTTTCGGTCGGACGGATGATGCAGACCGGGTCGATAAGACCGGTCGGGCGAATGACCTGCTCGATGAAGGCGCCGCCGGTCTGCTCCAACTCCCATTTGCCGGGTGTCGCCGAGACCTCGATGGTCTGTGGGCGCATCTGCTCCCATTCCTCGAACTTCAGCGGCCGGTTGTCGGTGCAGGAGGGCAGGCGGAAGCCATATTCGGAGAGCGTCGATTTCCGATGCCAATCGCCCTTGAACATGCCACCGATCTGCGGGATCGAGACATGGCTTTCATCGGCGATGAGGAGAGCATCGGCCGGCAGATATTCGAACAATGTCGGCGGCGGCTCACCGGGGTTGCGGCCGGTCAAATAGCGCGAATAGTTTTCGATGCCGGCACAGACCCCCGTGGCCTCGATCATTTCCATGTCGAAATTGACGCGCTGCTCCAGTCGCTGCGCCTCCAGCAATTTCCCGTCCGCCTCAAACTGCTTGAGGCGCACCTTCAACTCCTCGCGGATCAGCTTCACGGCCTGATGGAGCGTGGGCTTCGGCGTCACGTAATGGCTGTTGGCGTAGATCTTGATCTCGGCGAGGTCCGCGCTTTTCTGGCCTGTGAGCGGGTCGAACTCGACAATGGTCTCGATCTCGTCGCCGAACAAGGAGAGGCGCCAGGCCCGGTCTTCCAAATGGGCCGGGAAGAGTTCGAGGACATCGCCCTTGATGCGGAACGTGCCGCGGTAAAACGCTGTCTCGTTGCGCTTGTATTGAAGTTCGATGAGGCGCCGCACCAGCGCGTTGAAGTCGACGCTGTCGCCGGGCTTCAAGGTGATGGTCATGGTGGAATAGGTTTCCGGCGCACCGATACCGTAGATGCAGGAGACGGAGGCGACGATGATCACGTCCCGCCGCTCAAACAAAGCGCGCGTCGCCGAATGGCGCATCCGGTCGATCTGTTCGTTGAGCGAGCTTTCCTTTTCGATATAGGTATCGGTCCGGGGCACATAGGCTTCCGGCTGGTAGTAATCGTAGTAGCTGACGAAATACTCGACCGCGTTCTCGGGAAAGAAGCTTTTCATCTCTCCGTAAAGCTGCGCCGCCAATGTCTTGTTGGGTGCCAGCACCAAAGCCGGGCGCTGCACCGACTGGATCACATGGGCAATGGTGAAGGTCTTGCCCGACCCGGTGACGCCGAGCAGCACCTGGTCGCGCTCCTGCGCGTTGACGCCGGCGATCAGTTCGGCAATTGCCTGCGGCTGGTCGCCGGCCGGGACGTAATCGGAGACGAGCTTGAACGGCTTCATCGGCAGCTGCTCGGTGGCGCCGATCGGGCGTTCCTCAATGACGGGATCTGATTGCTGCGGTTTCATGCGCCCGGTTATAGAACAAAGAGGGAAAGAGGGGTAGAGATATGATCTCCACCCCTCTTCTTCAAGTCTCCTAGGCCGCCTGTTGTTCCCGGTGATGCTGGGGGTAATAGCGTGCCATCATCCGGTCGACATAGGGCCGCAGATTGGCATGAGCCTCCGCCGCCTTGCACAGGTCCGTGTCGAAGAACGGGTTCATGATATGGGCGAGGAGGCCGAAGGCGGTGGCATCGGTGCCGCACGGTCTGTCGCCCATCAGATAGGGCTTGTCCCCCAGCAGCTGCGCAAAGCTGTAGAGCGAGCGGGTGCCGAGGAACAGGATATCCTCGTCCGAATGCCGGCCGATACCGTGGCCATCGAGGTTGCGCACGATCTTCGCCTGCGTGTCGGCCTTCAGCTGCTCGCGGATCTCCGCCGGAGCACCATCGAAGAAATGGGCCGGGCCCTTGGCGAAATTGACCGGGTCGAGCCAGCGCGACTTCACCGATGTCCATCCCAGATGATCTTCCAGCATGCGCTCCACGGCCCAGGCCAGTGCCCGCTCGCGGACATCCAACCCGGCATCGAAATCGACATTGTAGGTCCATTCCAGATGCTGCCGGATGAAGGTCGAATCCGGCACGATGGTGGTGCCGTCCTTGATATAGGGCAGCTTGCGCTTGGGCGCTGCGGCAAAGCCGGTGAAGTCCTTTTGGTAGGGCAGGCCAGCCATCTGGAGCTGGGTTTCCGTCTTCATGACATAGGGGCTGCCTTCCGGCAGATCAAAGGCCGGGCCGAAGGCGAAGAGAGTGATGGGGGCGGTCGGCTTCAACATGGCTGATGTCCTCTTGAGCGGGCGTTGCGATGCCTTCTCTTTACTGCCACCCTGCTGCCAGCCTAGTGTCAGCAGCGAACGAAACGGGTAGGAAAAAGTCATGCGGCGGGCCGACCGGCTCTTCCAGATCATCCAGATCCTGCGCCGTCACCGGAAACCGCTGACGGCGGACGCCATTGCGGCCGAGCTGGAGACGTCCAAACGCTCGATCTACCGGGATATTGCCACCCTGATGGCCCAGCGCGTGCCGATCCGCGGCGAGGCGGGGGTGGGTTATGTGCTGGAAGGCGGTTTCGACCTGCCGCCGTTGATGCTGACCGCCGACGAGATCGAGGCAGCGGTCATCGGCGCGCAATGGGTTACCGGCCGTGGCGATCCGACCCTGGCGCGGGCGGCCCAGGATCTTCTGGCAAAGATCGCCGCCGCTGTCCCTGAGCGCCTGCGCCCCATTGTGCTGGATCCTGCCAGCCTGACGGCGCCTGGCCGCAACATGCCGGTCGACCGGGTCGATATGGCCTCCGTGCGTGCGGCGATCCATAGCGGCAACAAGGTACTGCTGGATTACCGCGATGAACAGGACCGCGCCACCAACCGCACGGTCTGGCCGGTCACCATCGGCTATCTTGAAACCGTGCGCATGCTGGTGGGCTGGTGCGAGCTCCGGCAGGATTTCCGCCATTTCCGTACCGACCGCATCCACGCCGTGACCGTGCTCGACGAACGCATTCCCGAACGTCCCGCGGCGCTCCGCGTCAAATGGCGCAAGACGCTCCATTATCAGGTGCCGACCCCCGGTTCATGAATTCATGCGGCGACGCCCTGCGTCAGGATGCTGCTTGACATCTATCTTCAACACCAAATAAGTGTAGATACAGCTCCGGCCTGCAAAACCCAGCCACCCCGCGAAAGCCGCCCTTGAACACAGTGCATAAGCCCAGTTTCGTTGAACTCTTCACGCCGAAGCTGGCGACGGTGCTGCGCGAAGGCTATGGGCTGGCCGACATCCGAACCGATGCCATTGCCGGCCTGACGGTTGCCATCGTGGCGCTGCCGCTCTCCATGGCGATTGCGGTCGCCAGCGGCGTCACGCCGGATCGGGGCCTCTATACGGCGATCGTCGGCGGTTTCATCGTCTCGCTGCTCGGCGGCAGCCGCTTCCAGATTGGGGGGCCAGCGGGCGCCTTCATCGTGCTGGTGGCAGCCACGGTGACGGTGCATGGGGTCGATGGCCTGCTGCTCGCGGTGCTGATGTCGGGCGTCATCCTGCTGGCAACCGGTCTGCTGCGGCTCGGCACCTTCGTCAAATACATCCCCTATCCGGTGACGGTCGGTTTCACGGCGGGTATTGCGGTCATCATCTTCGCCAGCCAGATCAAGGATCTTCTTGGCCTGGCGATGCCGGGTGGCGAGCCGGGCGAGCTTATTGACAAGGTGCCGGCCCTGGTACTGGCCTTGCCCAGCATCAACATGGCCGCCTGTGCGCTGGCCTTGCTGACGATCCTGCTCATCGTGGCCCTGCGCCGCTACCGGCCGCGTTGGCCGGGCCTGCTGATCGGCGTCACCGCTGCATCCGTGGGTGCTGCCCTCCTGGGCTTGCCGGTCGAGACCATCGGCACGCGCTTCGGCGGCATCCCGCACATCCTGCCCTGGCCGCAACTGCCGCCCATCAGCTATGATCGCATTGTCGAAATGCTGCCCGCTGCGCTGTCCTTTGCACTGCTCGGCAGCATCGAAAGCCTGCTCTCGGCCGTCGTTGCCGACAGCATGACCGGGCGGCGCCATCGTTCGAACTGCGAGCTGGTCGCACAGGGTGTCGCCAATATTGCCTCCGCTTTGTTCGGCGGCATCTGCGTCACCGGCACGATTGCGCGGACGGCGACGAATGTGCGTGCCGGCGCGCGTGGTCCCGTCTCCGGCATGCTCCACGCGCTGTTCCTGCTGGCTTTCATGGTCCTGGCGGCACCACTTGCGTCCTACATTCCGCTGGCGGCACTTGCCGGGGTGCTCGCCACGGTCGCGTGGAACATGGCGGAGAAGCCGGCCTTTGCCGCCTTGCTGCGGGCGTCGCGTGCCGATGCGCTGGTGCTGATGGCGACTTTCCTGGTCACCATCTTCAACAACCTCATGAACGGCATCCTGACCGGCTTCTGCCTGAGCGCGCTCTTGATGCTGCATCGCCTGGCACAGGCCGTGGCGGTCGAGACGGCAACGCCCTTGCTCAATGAAGACCAGGCAGACGGCGTCGAGCGCACGCGCTATCAACCGGCACAGGGAACCGACCGCGACATCGTCATCTGCCGGATCTCGGGCGCCTTCTTCTTCGGCGCAGCAGCCAGCGTGGCGGCTGCCCTTGACCGCATCGGCGAGCAGCCCAAAGCCGTCATCTTCGATTTCGATGCCGTGCCGATGCTCGATTCAACCGCTGCCGCGACGATCGAGGCCTTCGTGCACAAGGCACATAAGCGCGGCGCCTATATCGTCATCGCGGCCGCAGCCGCCCCCGTCAGGCGCACGCTGAAATCGTTCGGCGTCACCAGGCCCGCGGTGCGGTTTTCTGCCAACCTCGCCGCGGCACTCGCCGCCGCGCGCAAGGCTATCCAGCCACCGGCTATCCAGCCTTCCGCGTGACCATCTTGCGGTAGAGGTGCCAGGTCGCGTGCCCCAAAACCGGCATGACGATGATGAGGCCGGCAAAGAAGGGGATCGACCCGAGCACCAGGCTCGCCGCCACGATGATGCCCCAGACCGCCATCGGCACCGGGTTCACCGCCACGGCGCGGAACGAGGTCTCAATTGCGGTCCCCAACCCGACATCGCGGTCGAGCAGCAACGGAAACGACACCACGCTCACGGCTAACGCCAGGCAAGCAAACAGGAAGCCGACACCGCATCCGACCACAATCATGGTCCAGCCGGCCTGCGTCATGAAGATGTCATGGGCGAAGCCTGCCATGGAGAGTGGCTGCTCTGGCCCCAGGATGGCGGTGTGCAATGTTGCTGCGGTGGCGATCCACAACACGAACACGGCGACCAGCATGAGCCCCAGAAGCACGATGCTGCCCAGCGCCGGTGAGCGGAAGACGGCAAAAGCATTGCGCCAGGTGACGTTGACGCCCATTTCGCGCTGCCGGCTCATCTCGTAGAGGCCAATGCCGGCGAAGGGACCCACCAAGGCAAAACCCGATGCCATCGGAAATAATAGCGGCAGCATGTCATAGCCGAAGGCAACCCGGGCCATCATGATGCCGATCACCGGATAGATGATGCACAGGAAAAATACATCGGTCCGGTAGGCGCCGAAATCGGCAAATGCTTTTTGGAAAATCTCGCGGAAATCGCTGACGGCGATGGGGCGCACAATGGGCGGAGATGCGGCGACATCGTCATGGGGTCGGGTTGCGGATTCTTCCAGGGTTTCCAGGGCGTGTGCTGCATGCCTGACCTGGTCCCAGCCCCATTCCAGGGGATTGCGGATCGTCGTAGCCATTATCTGCCTCCTCGATCATCGCGGACGAAGGGCCGGGATTGCTGGACATGGCAGGTGCCGAATGCGGACGCCGGACATGTGAAGACCGCGACCCATTGGTGCAACGCTAACATCAGCACCATACGCGAAATGGTGGCCGATGTCTTTCGTTCCCCTATGCTCGCAATCCTATGCCTTTTGTTCCGGCCTATGCCTTTCGTTCTGGGCAGCATTGACTTTTCCGCGTGGCTTTCCCATCTCTTGCCGGTCATTTCGCGCCCCCCGGAAAACGGGGCTGGTGCGGGGAAATCATGTCAATCAGGGATATTCAGCCACATGCTTGAGCTTCTGACCGACCCCGCCGTGATCCTCAGTTTCTTGACGCTTGCGGCGCTGGAAATCGTGCTTGGCATCGATAATCTTCTATTCGTGCAGATCGTGGCCAGCCGCTGTGCGCCCAGCAAGCAGATGCTGGCGCGCCGTATCGGCCTGCTGCTGGCGCTGGGTACGCGGCTGCTGCTGCTGGCTTCGATCGCCTGGGTGGCCGGCCTCACGGCCCCGATCCTGACCATCGACTGGTTCGGCCCGGAACTGGTCTATGACCTCTCCTGGCGCGATGTCATCCTGCTGGGCGGCGGCCTCTTCCTGCTGGCCAAGGCGACGACCGAAATCCATCACCATATCGAAGGCGGCGAGGGCGGCGCCAAGAGCGGCAAATATCTCAGCCTGGCGGCGGCCATCGTGCAGATCGCCATTCTCGATATCGTGTTCTCGCTGGACAGCGTCATCACGGCCGTCGGCATGGCGGACCATCTCTCGGTCATGGTGGCGGCCGTCGTTGCCGCGATGATCGTCATGATCCTGGCGGCCGGCCCGGTCGGCAATTTCGTTGACGAACATCCGACTGTGAAAATGCTGTGCCTCTCGTTCCTGCTCCTGATCGGCGTGGCGTTGCTCGGCGAAGGCCTGCACTTCCACATCCCGAAAGCCTATCTCTACTTCGCCATCGCCTTCTCCGCGCTGGTCGAGTTCCTGAATCTCTGGGCCAGGAAGAAGAAGGCGAAGGCCTGAGTCGAACCGGATTGCTCTTGCTTGACTTCGTTCACGCCACTCCGCAAGGTTTGGACCGCGCAACAGCAAGGGCAGCCCGTGCGACCGCCGATGCCGTTCACATATCTGAAAAAGGCGTGCGCTATTGCCGCTGCCGCCGTCTGGCTGATGGCCATGCCGACCGCACTGTGGGCGCAGGAACTCAGCGGGTCATATCTGTTCAATGGGCTCGACCCGGCCACTGGCCCCTATGGCGGCAGCCTCGACATCGACCGCGCCAATGACGCCCTCTCAGTCCATTGGCTACCTGACGGCAAGGCGGCCAGCGAGGGCTATGCCTTGCAGCTGGACAACGTCATCGGCGGGATCATGGCGCCGCCAGGCGAGGGGCTGGGTATCGTCCTTTATCGCGTCACGGGTGGTCGTCTCGAAGGAATCTGGAACGGATTCGGCAATTACACCGGCAGCCACGGGCGCGAGGACCTGTCGGGTCCTACCGGGCTCAATGGGACATATGCGATCACCTTGGGCCTCAACAACAACCTGACGCGCTATTCGGGCTCAGTCACGATCCGCAAGACCGACCAGACCTACCAGGTCGACTGGGCGACGCCAAACCCCAGCTATGTCGGAACCGGCATCATGATCGGGAACATCTTCGTCGTCGGCTATGGCAGCAGGGAGCGCCCGCGGGTGTGGGCTTATTGCGTCGCTGGGCCGATCTTTGATGGTTTGAGCGCCACCGGCGAAGACCACGTAGTGGCACCGGAAATCATATGGCCGATCGAAGCCGACGTGCCCGGTGACGCGGCGGCGAGACTGGCCAGGATCAAGGCCAGCGGTGGTGTCGATTGTGGTGGGCAGCCTATAGCGATGCTCAGCCAAACCGCTCGTTGAGATCGATGGTGCTTTCCCAGCCGATGCGCTCGAAATTCTGGGTGATCCATTTGTCGGCGGTTTCATAGCCGAGCTGATGGAGATGTTCGAGGAAGGCGCGCTCGGTGTTCATCTTGCTGAGCGAGCCCATATCGGCCAGTTCCGCTTCGGCGCTGATTTCATGGAAGCGAACGGCGGTGTAGCGGTCGTTCTGCAATTCGCCATTCTCGATGAGCCGGGTGAGGGTGGCAAAACCCTCCATCTCGCGCACCAGGCTGGCATTGAAGGTCATTTCATTGATGCGGTTGAGGATGTCGCGGGCCGTGACCGGTACGTCCGGCCGGTTCATCGGGTTGATCTGCACGATCACCACATCGGAGCTGTCGCATTCGTGGATGAGCGGATGGATCGCCGGATTGCCGAGATAGCCGCCATCCCAATAGAACTCGCCATCGACCTCGACCGCCTCGAACATCAAGGGCAGGCAGGCGGAGGCCATCAGCGCCTTCACCGACATCTCCGGCGTGCGGAAGGTGCGCGAACGGCAGGTGCGCACGTTGGATGCGGTGACGAACAATTTCACTTCCGGATGATTGCGCAGATTGTCGAAATCGACGAGGTCTGACAGCAGGTCGCCCAGCGGATCGAGCCGCATCGGATTCACCTGCCGGGGTGCGAACAGGCGCGTGGTGAAATCCAACCACATGAAGGTCGGATCCTTGTCGACGTCCCAACCTTCGGACACGCCCGGGATACCGCGCGGGATGGCGCGCGGGATCGGATTAAGGGCCGAGACACCCATCCAGAAGGCCTGCAGCGCATCAATGGCGCCTTGGCGCTTGCCCTTCAGGAATCCGTCGGCAAAGACTGCGGCATTCATGCCGCCGGCGCTGGTCCCGCTCAATCCGTCGATATAGATCCGGGGCTCGCTGATCAGCCGGTGCATGACGCCCCAGGTGAAGGCGCCATGCGAGCCGCCGCCCTGCAAGGCAAGGCTGATCCGCTTCACGCCCGGCTTGTGAATCCGGGGCGTTGCGGTCGGTGTTGCGGGCGCTGCAATCTTGACGTTCATCGGGAACCTTCGGGGCGCGGCGCGGATGTCATCACCAGCGCGCCGGCCATGATCCCCAAGGATGGTTTATATTTAATGAAAGGCCCGGATTTGAGGGCTTGGCGGGTGCGGCCGTCTAGCCGCGCAGCAGATCCAGGAATTCCTTGGCCGGCATGGGTTTGTGCCAATAGAAGCCCTGGCCGAGATCGGCGCCCAAGGCGCTGGCGCGGCGTGCCACATCGGGGCTTTCGATGCCGACCAGGACGATGCGGGCATTGCATTTCTTGGCCAGGCGCACGAGTTCGGCGACCAATCCAGCAACCGGCCCGCCATTCCCCGAGAGCGCCACGAAGCGCCGGTTGAGCTTGATGAGATCGGGGTTGAGCGAGGAGAGATATTCGCTGTCCCCGCCGCCGATACCGAAATCGTCGATCGAGATGCGGAAGCCGCGCTGCTTCATGTCCCAGATCGCGGGACGGATCTGCCGGTCGGCGGCATCGATCTCGTTCATCTCGATGGCGATCCGGTGCGGCGGGATGCCGGCTGCCGTCACCCGGGCCGCCAGCGCTTCGCGTTTGGTGAGGTCGGCGAACTCATCAGGTTCCAGATTGAGGGTCACGCAGATTTCGCGTTCGCCTTTCAACACGGGCCCGAGATCGGCCAGCACCATATCGAGGATGCGCTGGTTGAGAACGGGTGCGAGGCCCATCGCCTTGGCCATAGGCAGGAAGTCGCCGGGCGAGATCGCATCGCCGACCTGTGTCGTCCAGCGCAGCAGCGGTTCGGCGCCAATGACGGTGTGGTTGGCATCCAGCGTCACGATCGGCTGGTAGGCCATGGAGAGGCCGCCTTCCTCGATCGCACGGGTGAATTGTTTGGCAAGCGGCTCCGGCCGCTCGACCGCCATGGCGGCGACCAGGCCGAGAATGACGCCGATCATGGCACCGAAGGCCAGCAGCATATTGGGGTGGGGACCGATGAGGGGCGCCGCCATGCCAAGCACGAAAGCGATCACAAACACCAGCAGCTTCAGCTTCAGTCGACCTGACATTGCTACTTCCGGACCTGCGAATTGTGTATCGTCCCCAGGCGCAAAGTGACGGATACAAGTACAAATGGTCAAGGGTGACTAAAAAACGTCACTGAATACCGCCAAGGTGGTATCAGGCCTGGAACATACCGGCCAGGAAACTATCGGTTCAGGAAAACTGCGCTTTTAGGAAAGTATAGATCCGGGGGTCCAGGCTTTGCGCCACATTAAAGCGCAGGTGCCGGGGCCAGGCGGCCTGTGGGCTGAAGACATTGCCGGGAGCCAGGACGATCCCCTGGTCCTGGGCCAGGACCGCCAGATCCTCGGCATTGTGCCAACCGGCATTCCGGCCCCGACGCACGGATTGAGGCAATTCCAGCCACAGGAACATCCCTTCGCCACCATCCGCCTGGGTGCCCAGCCAGGGCTTGAAGCCGAGGCTGGTCAGCTTCCTCCCGACCTGGAAGCGCGTGCGGGCCAGCCGGTCGCGGATGGCGCCGACATGCTTGCGGTAGGATCCGTCGCTGAGCAGCCGATAGACCAGCTGCGCCGACAGTTCATTGTTGCCAAAGCTCATGGCGAGCTTGAGGTCGATGAGATCGGCCAGCGTTGCCGGATCGGTGCTCAGAAAGCCGATCCGGGTTGCCGCCGACAGGGTCTTTGAAAAGCTGCCCATATGGATGACGCGCTGCAGTCCATCGAGGGCAGCGAGGCGCAAGCCCGGCCGCGCTTCGAAATCACGGAAGATGTCGTCTTCGAGAATGCGGAAATCATGGCGCTGCGCCAGTGCCAGCAGCCGGTGCGCGGTGGCAAGTCCCAACCGCGCGCCGGTCGGGTTCTGGAGGCCGGCATTGGTCAGATAAAGCTTCGGCCGGTGCTTTATGGCGAGCTCTTCGAGGACGGCAAGATCAGGGCCGGTCTCGGTCATCGGCACGGAAAGCAGCGTCCCGCGCTGGGCGCGCACGGCGGCGTGGAAGTTGAAATAGCCCGGATCGTCGACCAGGACCGCATCACCCGGTTCGATGAGATAGCGGCACACCAGATCGATGGTCTGGCTGGCACCGTCCATCAGCAGCACATGTTCGGGGGCTGCCGGAATTTCCAGCTCGTTCATGCGCCGCGCCAGCAACTCGCGCAGCGGCCGGAAGCCCAGCGGCACGCCATAATCAAGGAGACCTGTCTCCGGCGCCCGCGCCAAGGCCCGGAGGGCAGCGCGCAGGGCCGCCTCCGGCAGCCAATCCTGGGGCAGCCAGCCACAACCGGGTTTGGGCTGCTGCGGATCGAGGGTCAGCGACCGGCGCATCATCCAGATCGGGTTGACACCAGTCCGGGCACTGGGGAGCGGATCTAGCGTCAAGGGCCGTGCCACGGCAGCGCGTGGCGCCACAAAGAAGCCGGACTTCGCCCTGGCCAGCACCAACCCATCCGCCACCAGCCGGTCATAGGCCGCGACGATGGTGAAGGGGCTGACCGCCAGCCGGTCCGCGAGGCGCCGGACGGACGGCAGGCGTTCACCAGCCCCCAGCGCGCCGCTTGCCATGCGGCGGCCCAGCGCCTGGGCGATGCGCTGCGTGAGGGTGCCGGTTTCCGTGCTGAGGTCGAGATCCATCTGTATTGGTATTTGTGCTGGTATAGATTGGCAGATTGTATCGGATGTGTGCCTGTCCTGGCCAGCCCCCGTTTGCGAGGATCGGGCGACATTCACCAAGGATCCGCCCGCATGACCGATACTGCCTTGCCAGCCACCCCGTTCCTCACGCCAGTGACCCGCGGCCTCATCTACGGCGCCATCGGCGTTGCCATTTTCGGCGGCTCGCTACCGGCGACGCGGGCTGCCGTCCTGGCGCTCGATCCGTGGTTCGTCAGTGCGGCGCGTGCCGTGGGTGCAGCTGTTCTGGGTGGTTTGTGGCTGCTGGCCACACGCCAGGCCCCGCCGAGCCGCCGCGACCTCCTGCGTCTCGCCCTGGTCGGTCTCTGTGTCGTCATCGCCTTTCCGGTGCTGACCGGCCTTGCTTTGCGCTACGTGCCGGCGAGCCATGGCATCCTGTTCGTTGGCCTCATCCCGCTCGCCACCTGCCTGGTCGGCGCCATCATCGGCACGGTGCGGCCACGTGCGCTCTTCTGGTTCTGGGCGGTGTTCGGCGCGCTCTCGGTCGCCTGCTATGTGGTCTATGAAGGAGGTGGCCAGTTCGGCAGTGCCGATCTCCTGATGGTGGGCGCCGTCATCGCCACCGGCATCGGCTATGCGGAAGGGGCGCGACTGTCGCAGAAGATGCCACCTGCCGCGGTCATTTCATGGGCCCTCATCGTCAGCCTGCCCTTGAGCCTGCCGGCGATGATCCTCGCCTGGCCGGCGGCACCTGGAACCGTTCCCGGATCAGCCTGGATCGGCCTGGGCTACGTCACCCTGTTCTCGATGTTCATCGGCTTCCTGTTCTGGTACCGCGGCCTGGTCCTGGGCGGAACGGCACGAGTCAGCCAGATCCAGCTGTTCCAGCCGTTTATCGGTCTTGGCCTCGCTGCCGCTTTTTTAGGCGAAGAGGTTGGCTGGGGGCTGCTTCTGGGAAGTGTCATGGTGACAATTTCGGTGGCGAAAGCGCGCCGCTACGCCTGAAACGTTGCCGGTCGGCAGGCATTGCTGGTTTGCATTCGCGGGGGTTGCGGGGGTTGGGGGCGGGGGCTATCTTCCCGCCCGATTTTCCAGCCTCGTTTGACCCACCCAAAGGTGACCCAGAATGGCTTTCCTCGCCGACCGCCTCGACCGTATCAAACCGTCGCCCACCATCGCCGTGACCATGAAGGCGCGCGAACTGAAAGCGCAGGGCCGCGACATCATCGGCCTGGGTGCCGGCGAGCCGGATTTCGATACGCCGGACAATATCAAGCAGGCGGCGATCAAGGCCATCAATGCGGGCGACACCAAATACACCAATGTCGATGGGACCGATGCGCTGAAGAAGGCGATCATCGCCAAGTTCAAGCGCGAGAACAATCTCGACTACAAGATCGACCAGATCACGGTCGGCACCGGCGGCAAGCAGGTACTCTACAACGCACTCATCGCCACCGTGAACCCGGGCGATGAAGTGATCATTCCGGCACCCTATTGGGTTTCCTATCCGGACATCGTGCATCTCGCCGAAGGCACGCCGGTCGCCGTCGAATGCGGCCAGAATCATCAGTTCAAGCTGCAGCCGGAAATGCTGGAAGCAGCGATCACGCCCAAGACCAAGTGGCTGATCCTCAACTCGCCCAGCAACCCGACCGGTGCCGCCTATACCGCCAAGGAATTGCGGGCGCTTGCCGACGTGCTGTTGAAGCATCCACATGTGTGGGTGCTGACCGACGACATGTACGAACATCTCGTCTATGACGATTTCGAGTTCGCAACCCTGGCCGAGGTCGAGCCCAAGCTCTACGACCGCACGCTGACCATGAACGGCGTCTCGAAATCATATTGCATGACCGGTTGGCGCATTGGGTACGCGGGGGGACCTGCCAATCTCATCAAGGCGATTGCCAAGATCCAGTCGCAATCGACCTCGAACCCGTCCTCGATCAGCCAGGCAGCGGCGGTCGAAGCCCTGAACGGCCCGCAGGATTTCATCGCCAAGCACAATGTCTCGTTCAAGGAACGCCGCGACATGGTGGTCGAGATGCTGAACAAGGCGAAGGGCCTCCATTGCCACAAGCCGGAAGGGGCGTTCTACGTCTATCCGTCCTGCGCCGGCGCCATCGGTAAGACCACGCCGGAAGGCAAGCGCATCGCGACCGACGACGATTTTGTAACCTATCTGCTTGAATCGGAAGGTGTCGCAGCCGTGCAGGGCTCAGCCTTCGGCCTCAGCCCCCATTTCCGCATTTCCTACGCCACCTCGACCGAGGCCCTGAAAGACGCCTGCACGCGCATCATCCGGGCCTGTGAAAAGTTGAAGTAATCTACAAATCTGCCGCGGCTGATCGAGCCAATCGATCAACCGCGGCAGAGAATTTCATCGTTTAGACCCATTCTAAAGCCTTGCGATCGCCGGGGCTTAGGGCCAAATTTAGCTTCTAAAAACCAATCAAGGGTCATGCACATGGAAATCGATATCGGCATCTCCAAGAAGGACCGCAAGGCCATCGCCGATGGCCTGTCGCGTCTGCTGGCGGACACCTACACGCTTTACCTCAAGACCCATAATTTCCATTGGAACGTCGAAGGCCCGATGTTCAACACGCTGCATTTGATGTTCGAGGGGCAGTACACGGAACTGGCGCTCGCGGTCGACCTCATCGCCGAACGCATCCGTGCCTTGGGCTATCCGGCGCCAGGCACCTATGCCGCCTATTCGAAACTCTCCTCGATCAAGGAAGAGCAGGGTGTCCCTTCCGCCGAAGACATGATCAAGCAGCTGGTCTCCGGCCAGGAGCAGATCTCGAAGACTGCGCGCAGCATCTTCCCCGCGGCCGACAAGGCCGGCGACGAGCCGACTGCGGACCTCCTCACGCAGCGCATGCAGCTTCATGAAAAGAATGCCTGGATGCTGCGCGCGCTGCTCAGCAAGTAAGTCCTGGTATTTCAATGATTTAGGACCGGCGCCGGCCAATCCGGCGCCGGTCTTTCTTTGTTCGGCCGGCCGATCGGCTGTAATCTATCCCGTGCCTCGCGCGTATCACCTCTAGACCGACCTGTCGGGCAGGTCTGTCGGGCGGGCGTGATGCTTCAGGGAGAAAGATGATGTGGATCCGGAAAAACCGTGGCTGGGAGCTGAAGGAATCGGCACTGACGCCCGAGCATGTCTTCCGCAACCGGCGGCGCTTCCTGATTGGGGCGGCTGGCGCCATGTTCGCCCCGGCGCTCCTTGCCTGCGAGAAAAAGGCGGCTGCGGAAGGCGATCTGACGCCGGACCCCTCGGCCAGCCTCTATCCGGTGAAGCGCAATGAAAAGTTCACGCTCGACCGCGACCTGACGCCGGAGGCCGACGCCACCTCCTACAACAATTATTATGAATTCGGCACCTCGAAGGACATCAAGGACGCGGCACAAGCATTGCCGATCCGTCCCTGGGCGATCACCATCGACGGCCTGATCGACAAGCCGCAGACCATCGCCATCGACGATCTTCTGAAGCAGATGCCGCTCGAGGAGCGCAACTACCGCCATCGCTGTGTCGAAGCCTGGTCGATGGCCGTGCCATGGAGCGGTTTCGCGCTGGCCTCCCTGGTCAAGCTGGCGCAGCCGCAATCCGGCGCCAAGTTCCTGCGTTTTGAAAGCTTCATGAACGCCGATGTGGCGCCCGGCCAGGGTGACCCCATCTATCCCTGGCCCTATCTCGAAGGTCTCACGCTGGCGGAAGCCACCAACGAACTCGCCTTCGTTGTGACGGGCGTCTACGGCAAGGCGCTGCCCAAGCAGAACGGTGCCCCGTTCCGCATCGCGCTGCCCTGGAAGTATGGCTTCAAATCCGCCAAGGGCATCCAGCGCATCACTTTCACCGATGAACAGCCGGTGGGATTGTGGCAGGCACTGCAGAGCAGCGAGTATGGCTTCTATGCCAACGTCAATCCGGCCTTCTCGCATCCGCGCTGGAGCCAGGAATCGGAACGCGTGCTGGGTTCGGGCGAACGGGTGCCGACACAGATCTTCAACGGCTATGGCGATTACGTGGCCAGCCTCTATCCCGACCTCAACGACCGGAACTATTTCTACTAGCTGCGGACCTCGCGCAAGAAGTCCTCGACCTGCTGCTTCAGCAGTGTGCCGTTCTTCGAGAGTTCACCGGCAGATACCAGCAGGTCCGAAGCAGCAACCCCGGTTTCACGGGCGGCCGTGGTGACACTTGAGATATTGGCCGACACTTCAGTAGTGCCCTGGGCGGCCTGCTGGACGCTGCGGGAAATCTCCTGTGTCGCCGCACCTTGTTCCTCGACCGCTGACGCGATCGCGGTCGATATCTCGTTGACCCGGTTGATCGTGTCCGTGATACCGGCAATGGCGTGGGCGGATCCGGCCGAGGCGTCCTGGATCGAGCGGACCTGTCCGGCAATTTCGTCCGTTGCGCGCGAGGTCTGTGTGGCCAGGGCTTTCACTTCCGAGGCCACCACGGCRAAGCCCTTGCCGGCCTCGCCAGCGCGCGCCGCTTCGATCGTCGCATTCAAGGCCAGCAGATTGGTCTGCCCGGCGATATCGTTGATCAGTTGCACGACCGCGCCGATCTTCTGCGCGGCGTCCGCAAGGCTTTGTACGCTCTTGTTCGTGTCATTCACCTGATTGACGGCACCCGTGACGATGCGCGTGGATTCATTGACCTGGGAGCTGATCTCGACGATCGAGGCCGAGAGTTCCTCCGCAGCCGATGCCACCGTCTGCACATTGGCGGTGGTCTGTTCCGAAGCTGTCGCGACCGCGCCCGATTGCCGGGCGGTTTCTTCGGCGGTTGCCGACATGGTCTGGGCGGTTGCCTGCAGCTTGGTGGCGGAATCGGTGACGGCGCTCAGCACATTGCCGACAGTGGCCTCGAACCGATCGGCCAAGCCGATCATCGCCTTGCGGCGATTTTCCTCTGCCTGTTTCTTGGCATCCTCTTGTTCCTGCCGCAGGCGCTGCGTTTCCAGCAATCCATCCTTGAAGATCGCTACCGCGCGCGACACGTCGCCTACTTCGTCCTTGCGCTTGCCACCGCTGACTTCGGCATTGAGATTGCCGGCCGTCAGCTCCCGCATGACGCCGATGATGTTTTGCAGTGGCTTGGTGATGGAGCGGGCGATGACAAAGGCGCCGAGACTGCCAAGCACCAGCGCGAGGCCAAAGCCACCCAGCAGGGTCATCTTGTCCCAGGAGGACAGCTCCTGTGCGTCGGCGAATTCCTGCGCCGCGACATTGACCTGCAGCGCACTCAGCTTATCGAGTGCTCCCATCAGGGCGGCCAAAGCCGGTCCGCCTTCGCTCTTGGCCAGTTTCCGGCCACCCTCGAAATCGCCGGCATTGAGAGCCCCCAGGACCCTGCCGCGGACCTCGTCATAGGTGGCAAATTTGGCCGTCGCATCTGCGACCAGCGCCTTTTCCTCATCCGTGAGGAAAGTCGCGATATAGGCCTGCCATTCCTTGTAGCCGGCCGCCACGAGGGCGTTGATCTTCTGCGTGTTCTCGGTGACGACCGCAGGATCAGTCGTGTTAACCGTGCTCACGACCAGGATGCGGACATTGAAATAGGCGTTGGTGATGGTCCGCAATTGCTGCATCGGGATGACGCGATCATTGTAGACGGTCTGCAAACCGGCCTCGATATCCGAAAGTCCTTTCAGGCCGACACCAGCGATGCCGCCCATGAGGATCAGCATCAGCACCAGCAAGGCAATCAGGCGGACAAAGACCTTTGTGTTGGCGAGCATGATCTACTCTCCACTTTAATACCAAACCGCGGGCCGCTAAGGGCGCGCGCGGAAGGCGCTCGGACTTTATTCCCACAATCATAATGTGGAATTATTACCAAGGGCTAAATGGGTTCATCTCAAATCCATCTATTTTACCGATCCAGGCAAAAAGGGCCGCACTGACGCTTCGGCCGTGCCAAATTTCCGCGCCGCGGCGATGATGAGCTGCTAGCCGCGGACCTCGCGCAGGAACTCGCCAACTTGCTGCTTGAGCAGCACACCATTCTTGGAGAGTTCGCCGGCGGAGACGAGCAGATCGCTGGCAGCCAGGCCGGTTTGCCGCGCAGCTGTCGTAACGTTTGATATGTTGGCCGATACTTCGGTGGTGCCTTGTGCGGCCTGCTGAACGCTGCGTGATATTTCCTGCGTTGCAGCCCCCTGCTCTTCGACGGCGGATGCGATCGCCGTCGAAATCTCGCTCACCCGCCTGATCGTTTGCGTGATCCCGAGGATCGCCTGCGCCGATCCATTCGATGCGTCCTGGATCGAGCGTATCTGGCCGGCGATTTCTTCCGTGGCACTTGAGGTCTGTGTTGCCAGGGCTTTTACCTCGGACGCCACCACTGCGAAGCCTCGCCCGGCCTCGCCAGCGCGCGCGGCTTCGATGGTGGCATTGAGAGCGAGCAAATTCGTTTGCCCGGCGATGTCGTTGATCAATTGCACGACCGCGCCGATCTTCTGCGCGGCATCGGCCAGATTCCTGACATTGGCGTTCGTATCATTGACCTGGGTGACAGCGCCGCTGACGACCCGATTGGATTCATTGACCTGTGAACTAATTTCGGAAATCGATGCTGAAAGTTCCTCGGCTGCGGATGCCACTGTCTGGACATTCAAAGTCGTCTGTTCGGAGGCAGCGGCGACGGCCGACGATTGGCGCGCTGTCTCTTCGGCAGTTGCCGACATTGTCTGGGCGGTCACCTGAAGTTTGCTGGCTGAATCCGTGACGGCGCCCAGGACATTGCCGACGGTCGCCTCGAAGCGGTCCGCCATGCCGATCATCGCTTTATGCCTATTTTCTTCCGCCTGCTTCTTGGCTATTTCCTGTTCCGCGCGCAGGCGCTGCGTTTCCAGCAAGCCGTCCTTGAAGATCACGACCGCCCGGGATACGTCACCTACTTCATCCTTGCGATGGCTGCCGCTGATTTCGGTATTGAGATTGCCGGTGGTCAGTTCCCCCATGACGCCGATGATGTTCTGCAAGGGCTTGGTGATGGACCGGGCGATGACGAAGGCGCCAAGACTGCCCAAGAGCAAGGCCATGCCGAAGCCGCCCAGCAAGGTTATCTTGTTGCGGGCAGACACATCCTGCGCGTCTGAATATTCCGTCGCGGCGACATCGACCTGCAAGGAGCTGAGTTTATCCAAGGCACCCATCAGAGCTGCGAGAGCCGGGCCGCCCTCGCTTTTTGCCAGGGCTCGGCCACCATCGAAATCGCCTGCCTTGAGTGCTGCCAGGACCTTGCCGCGCACATCGTCATAGCTGGCAAATTTCGCCATTGCGTCTGCAACGAGGCGCTTTTCGTCTGGCGTCAGGAAGGTTGCTATATAAGCCTGCCATTCCTTGTCAGACTCTGCGACCAACGCTTCGATTTGCCGGGTAGCGTCCGCGATGACCTGCGTATCGGTCGTACTCACCGCCGCCATGACCTGGATACGGACATTGAAATAGTCGTTCGAGATCTTGCGCAATTGTTGCATCGGGATCACGCGGTCGAGATAGACCGTGCTCAACTCGCTTTCGATGTCCGAGATTCCCTTGAAGCCGACACCGGCGATACCGCCCATAAGGACCAACATCAGCACCAGCAAGGCGATTAAGCGGACAAAGATTTTTGTGTTGGCCAGCATGAGTCACTCCTGAAGGTCGTCCGGCAAGGCCGGAAATCGCACGTCATTGGACCGCGCGAATTGGAATATATTCCCACGACAATAGGGTGGACATGTTACCAAGGCCTGAATGAATTCATTTCAGATCCATCTTTTTGCGAATTCGGGTGGAATGCGCGTTGAGGCCTGGCAAGGGCATTCAATATCAGCGACGGAGCGCGGTGTAATCCTCGATGCCCAAGGCGTGGGTGATGGTCACGCCATCATCCGAGAGCGGGAAGATCGCCCAGGCGAACTGGCTGGTGCCGATCGGCAGGAAGGTGTTCTCGGTGCGCCCATAAACCGGCGCGCTTGTGTCGAGCAGGCGCTGGAAATTGCCCAGCGTCTGGTCGAGTTCATATTGATCTTCATAAACCTCGTGCAGCCAGCGGCCGCTGGTCTCGGTGCCGAAGGCCTCGACGAACTTGGTCCCCGCCAGGCGATAGCGGATACGCAAGGGGTCAAGGTGTATCTCAACCAGCACGATGTGTGGGAGCAGCACCTTGATGTCGGCAGGGTCGAGGGCATGGCGCGATGGGAATCTGAGATCGCCGCGCAGCTTTGCCCAATAGTCAGCAAGTTTGCGGATCTTGGCCGAGGGGCATTCTTCGGGGCATTCTTCGGCCGTGATGAAAATGTCGGTCGATTTCTTGGCATCCAGCTCGGTCATGCCACCATTGCCACGATGTTGCTGCCATCCTGTTGATGGAGCGTTACTTCCCGACCATGGTCAAGGCCTAGATGAGCGGATGGAGCCGTGATGCCCGGGCGGCCGGTGGCCGCGATGCCAGGGCGGCCTCGGCGGCTTTGATGCCACTGAACCAGGCACCATGCACATCGCCGATGAAATCGCGCGAGGTGGCTTCGCCGGCGAAGAACAGCCGGTTCTCGACCGGACGGGCGAGGTCCGCGCGTGCATCGGCACGGCCAGGCCGGGCAGCGGCGTAACAACCGCGGACAAAGGGATCGGCGTCCCAATCGGCGGTAACCTGCCCCGGCAACAGCGCCTGGCGCAGATGGCTCCCGAACATTTCGATCAGCCGCTCCAACGCATAATCCGCCATCGCCGCCGGACCGGCCTTTGCCAGCGCTTTGCCGAACGGGCCGTTGAGCAGGCAGGTGGCGATCTCATGTTCACCTTCGCGCAGCATGAACTCGACCGGTTCCGAAAGCCCGCGCATGGGCAGGACCAGGCTGGCATTGCAATCGGCAAAGACGCGGCCGGAAAAACGCAACGCCACCTTGTTGCAGGACCCCATCGGCAGGCCGTCGATCGCCTCATCTTTCCAATCGGGCAGCAGGGGATCGAAACGGATGCCTGACGCCAGAATGCCGGTCGAGACTGTGAGGATGACCGCGCGCGCTGCGACCGTGCCCGCTGGCGTCGTCAGCCGGACGTCCTTGGATCCTGACCAGTCGATGCGTTCGACCGTCGTTGCATACTGGATCGGCAGGCTTTCCGCGAGGCGGGCGAGGACCGTGCCAAAGCCGTCGATCACCGGCCAATCATCGCCCTCCCAGACATAGCGCGCAAAATCGAGGATCGAGCATTGGCCGGGGGCGACCCCTTGCTTGGCCTGCAATTCAGCCAGGAACAATTCATACCAGGGATGGTCCTCCCCGCCGGTGAAGAGATCGGTGACGGCACCATCGCGCCCAGCCTGGCCCGCCGCCATGACGCGGTCGAAACAGGCCTCGACATAGGCAGCACAGGCCTTGCTTTCTGCCGACTCCAGCCAGGCACCGTTGCGGCAGTAGCGGCCGTCCTGGGCGCCCTGGCGATAGCGGATGCCGTACCGATCGGCGATCTCTACCAACGGATTGCGCGCCGGGGAATGCAGCCAATGGGCACCGAGATCGACCGGCGCGCCTAAGGTTACATGGTCGGTGACGCAGCGTCCGCCGGCATGGGGTTTGGCCTCGAGCAGCACGAAATCATGCTCCAGGGCTGCGAGGTGTCGTGCCGCCGCGATGCCGGCAGCCCCGGCGCCGATGATGGCGATATCGGTCATAGGGCGGCTGCGAGGCAGGCGATGTCTGCTGCTCTCGCGTTCCGCGGCAGGATGTGGACCGGCGGTCCCGGCCAATGTCGGGCGAGCGTTGCCGCCGTCTCTGGCAGGGGCACCGGGCTCACCGGCGATTCATTGAGGATCACGGCATGTGGCGTGAGGCCACGCGCCTGCATCGCTGCCAGCGCGGCCAGAGTATGGCTGATGGTGCCGAGATAGGAACCAGCCACCAGCAGGATCGGCAGCGAGAGATCCTGCATCCAATCCATCACTGTATGCCGGTCATCGAGCGGTACGAATACGCCGCCTACGCCTTCGATGATGAGGCGGCCGTCTTCCGGCATCATGCCGGCGACTGATCGGCAGGTAGCGACCAGCTTGTCATAGGGGATGGTCTTGCCCTCGCGCGCTGCCGCCATGTCGGGTGAGAGCGGCGCCTGGAAACGCCAGGGGGAAATGAGGTTGAGGCCGGGGAGATCCATCGGCGCATCCATCGCCAGCAGCAATTGCCCGGCATCGGAGCCAGGCACGTCGCTGGGATCGAAGCCGCTCATGACCGGCTTCAACGCGGCAATGGCGCGCTGTTCCCGGCGCCAATGACGCAGCAGGGCGCCGCTCACATAAGTCTTGCCAATGTCGGTGCCGGTGGCTGTCACGAAATAGCCGGTCATCTGATAAGTGCTATTTATTCCAGTGGGTTGAGGAACCCCGTCGGCTTGACAGGGCGGCGGGTGCAGCTTAGCGTCCGGCGCAATCGAACCCCAGCGAAAGTTACCGGTGAAAGTTACGGGGCTCATGGACAGGGAAGGGCTGGCGGCGATGAACAGTTTGGCAGAAGCGCGGACATCGTCACAAAGCGATGTGCGCCATGATTGGTCGGTGGCCGAGGTCGAAGCCTTGTTCGCCTTGCCCTTCAACGACCTCATCTTCCAGGCGCAGACCGTGCATCGCCAGCGCTTTGATGCCAACGAGGTGCAGATGTCGACCCTGCTCTCGATCAAGACCGGCGGCTGCGCCGAGGATTGCGCTTATTGCCCGCAGGCGGCGCAATACCAGACTGGCGTCGAGGCCGACCGGTTGATGAGCGTCGCCAAGGTGGTGGCCGAAGCCAAGGCTGCCAAGGAGAGTGGCGCCTCGCGCTATTGCATGGGCGCTGCCTGGCGCGAATTGAAGGACCGCGATGTCGAAGCCGTCTGCGACATCGTCAAGGGTGTCAAGGATCTGGGGCTAGAGACCTGCATGACCCTCGGCATGCTGACCGACACCCAGGCAGATGCGCTGGCCGGAGCGGGGCTCGATTACTACAACCACAATATCGACACCTCGCCGGAATATTACGGTGAGATCATCACCACCCGCACCTATGACGACCGCCTGCAGACCCTGGGCCGCGTGCGCGCCTCGGGGATGAAAGTCTGCTGCGGCGGCATCGTCGGCCTCGGCGAAGGCCGCCGCGACCGTGCCGGCATGCTGGTGACACTTGCCAACATGGCGGAGCATCCGGAATCGGTGCCGATCAACATGCTGGTCCAGGTCGAAGGCACGCCGCTTCATGGCACCGACAAGCTCGATCCGCTGGAATTCGTGCGCACCATCGCGGTCGCGCGCATCATGATGCCGGCTTCCATGGTGCGTCTCTCGGCCGGCCGCGAGACGATGTCCGACGAGATCCAGGCCCTGGCCTTCCTCGCCGGTGCCAATTCGATCTTCTGCGGACCCAAGCTGCTCACCACCGCCAACCCGACGCAGCCGCGCGACGAGATGCTGTTCGACAAGCTCGGCCTGAAGCCGATGCCGGCCCATACGCACCATGCCTGATTCATTTGGTGGCACGCCTGCCTGGTTGCAGGAGGGCTTCCAGCACCTCTGGTTGCCCTATGCGCAGATGCAGACAGCGCCTGTGCCGCTGCCGGTCGTCCGTGCCGAAGGCGCGCGGCTGCATCTGGCCGACGGCACCAGCCTCGTTGACGGTATCGCTTCCTGGTGGACCCAGGCCCATGGCTACAATCATCCGCACATCAGAGAGGCCGTGGCAGCCCAGCTGGAAAAGCTGCCCCATGTGATGCTGGGCGGTCTTGCCACCGAGCCGGCGATGACCCTCGCTGCCCGGCTTGCCAGATTGCTGCCGGGCGATCTCGATCACGTCTTCTTCTGCGAATCCGGTTCGGTCTCGGTCGAGGTGGCCATGAAGATGGCGATCCAATATTGGATCAACCGTGGTGTTGCCGGTCGCACCCGCTTCGTCAGCTTCCGTCACGGCTATCACGGCGACACCATGGCCTGCATGTCGATCTGCGATCCGGACGAAGGCATGCACGGGCATTTCAAGGGCTATCTGCCGGAGCAGATCGTGGTTGACCTGCCGCGCGATGCCGTGACCGAGGCAGCCTTCATCGAAACGCTGGCGCAGCGTGGGTCGGAGATTGCCGGCATCATCGTCGAACCGCTGGTGCAGGGTGCCGGCGGCATGAAGTTTCACGATGCCTCGGTCCTGACCTTTCTGCGCCGCATCTGCGACATGCCCAGCAACGGACATCTGCTGATCTTGGACGAGATCATGACCGGTTTCGGTCGGTTGGGCACCATGTTCGCCTGCGAGCAGGCCGGCATCGTGCCGGATATCATCACCCTTTCGAAGGCGCTTTCCGGCGGCACCTTGCCCCTGTCAGCTGCCATCGCGCGCCAGCACGTGTTCCAGGCGTTCCTCTCCGATCGCCATGAAACGGCCCTGATGCACGGGCCGACCTATATGGGAAATCCGCTCGCCTGTGCTGCCGCCAACGCCTCGCTCGACCTCTTTGAGCGCGAGCCGCGGCTGCAGCAGATCGCTGCAATTGAGAAGCATATGCAGGCCAATTTGGAGGCCTGCCGCGGCCTCAAAGGTGTTGTCGATGTGCGGGTCAAGGGCGGCATCGGCGTCGTGCAGCTGGACCGTGCCGGCGAAGGTGCCTGGCTGCGGCCGCATTTCCTCAAACGCGGTGTCTGGATCCGCCCCTTCGGCGATGTCGTCTATCTGGCGCCGCCGTTCATCGTGAGCGATGCGGAACTGGCGCAGCTGACCGGGGCCATCGTCGAGGTGGTAGCCCTGTGGTCGCGGGAGCGGGCCTAGGGTTTCCCCGGGGCCTTGATCGACAGCAGGCCCAGCTTCGCGAGCCAAGCGAGGCCGCGTTCGATGCGGCCACGGCGTGAATCGGGCGCTTCTGCGAGAATATCGGCAACGCTGAGCGGGCCGCTGCGCTGCAGATGGGCGAGGATCTTTGCGCAATCGTCGGGATCCGGCGCCACCGGCTTTACGAAGGAAATGAGCGGCGATTGCAGAAGGGCCTGCAGGCGCGCGCCATCGGCGCCCTGCGTGGCCGCCACGATATGCGCATCCGAGAGAATATCGCTGGGATAGCTGGCAAAGCTGATGAACGGGTCGAGCCGCGTCGGGTTGGCAGGCTGGCCGGCGGCGCGGGGTGCATTCTCAGACCCGGCCTTGCGGCGCTCGGCGAGGTCCGCCCACAGATCCTGATAGCGTTTCACCACCACGGCCCAGTCGAACGTATCGATGGCACGCGCCCGTGCCGCAGCGCCCATGCGCTGGCGCAGGGGCGCATCTTCGATGAGCTTCAGATAGGCGCGGGCGGTGGCATTGGGATCGATCGCCACGAACTGGCTCGAGAAGCCGCAATAAAGATCATAGGTGTCGATGCCGGCGGCATGCCGGTCGGCAAGATCAATGCCCAAACCAGCGCGCGGCATCAAGGTCGGCACGCGGATGCCGTCGATGCCATCGCGCACCGTATCGCGGTAGCCGTTCCAATCGCTGACCACGCCGGGCAGGCCCGCCGCCATGGCCTCGATCGGCGTCAGGCCGAAGGTTTCCTGGAAGTTGTCGGAGAGCGAGGTGAAAAGATCGGCGGCATACCAGGCCTGGCCGCGCAGGTCCGGCTTGCGGCCATCGAGGAAGATGGCATTCACACTGGGACAGAATTGCGCCGCCCCATTCTTGAACGCATTCTCGATGAAATCATTGGCGAACCAGCCGGCCTGGACGAGATGGATCTTGCGGCCGCTGCTCTTGGCCAAAGCCTGCGCCGCGCGTTCAAGACCCAGATACATCGGCAAAGGATGCGCCTTGGCATGGAAGGAGAGGCGGCCGACGAACAGCACCACGGCGTCGTCCGGGGCAATTCCGAGTGCTGCCCGCGCCGCGTTCCGCTTGTCGGCGTCCGGTGCAAACGCCTCGGTATCAACACCCAAGGGAATGATCGGCAATTGCGGCCGCGTGAACTTGGCGGCACCCATGCGGGCGCTGAGATATTCCTGCTGCTGATCCAGCACCACCTCGATCGTCTCGCGCACCACGGTCGAGGTGCAGATCAGCGCATCCCATTCCTGCACGGGGGCCGAAAGGAGGCCGGCAATCCAATCCATGGCGCCGGCCGACGCCGTGGTGTGGGTGATGCCGGTGATGGAGAAGAGTTTCTGGCCGACCGCGCGCCGCCGCCACGCCGCGGCGGCGAGGCTGGGGTCCGGCAGGTAGAGCGTGCCCGGCCCACGCGGGCTGGCCGCGTCACTTTCATCCAGCCAGCGCACCGGCCGCTTGTTGCCGAAGCCACCGACCAGGCGCTGGAAATGCCCCGCGAATTCCTTGGTGGCGGCATAGCAATAGAGCGTGTCGACGCCGCTGTGGCGCAAAAAGCCCTTGAGGAAGCCTTCGCCGGCGGCATGACGCCCCATCAGCTTCTGGCGGCCTGTATCATAGCCTTCCGGCTGATAGAAAATGGCGGCATTGGCCGCGGGAATCGCATCATTCATGGCTGGAGCATAGCCAGGATGCCCAGAGTGGTAAACTGGGCGGTAAACCGGCCCGCAAAAGCGAATGTTTCGCGCCGGATTTCAGCCAGCGAGCAGCTTTTTCGCCAGCCACCGATGGAAAACATGCGTCGGCCCATCCATGGCCGGCGAGAACACGCCCCCGTCATAGCCCGGCGAATGGCGCCCCAGCTGCATGCGTTCGACCACGCCTACGTCTTCGGCAAAGACGGTCTTCCAGGCATTGAGGTTGGCCCGCTTCACGTCATCGAAGACCGGATCCGCCGAGGCATCGTCGATATAGTAGATTTCGAGATGCTCGCGCGTCTGGTCGAGCGATACCGGCTCCAGGCGGATGGCATAATAATGGTCGCGGTGGATGCCAAGAAGCACGTTGGGGAAGAGTGAGGCATATTCCGCAGCCTTGTCCCATTTTGACGGCAGGCCCGGGAACTGCGGCAAATTGGGCCCGTCCTTGACCAGCAGCGGCGCATAGACATGGGTGCCCTGGCCGGAGAAATGATCCGGCTCCTCGATATGATAGTGATCCTCGAGCTTCGAATAGGAGTTGAGGCCCGGATGGATGGAGGGCAGGTGATAGGATTCGCAGTAATTCTCGACTGCGAGTTTCCAGTTGCAGTTGACGGTAAGCTTGAAACTGCCCACGGCACCCGGATGGCGGATGCGGCTCATGTCGAAATCCGCCCAACGATCCTTGAGCGGCTTGATGAAGGTTTCGAACGGTTCGGCATCGCCGCTGATGTTGACGAACACCATGTCCCAGAAGACGGCGCTGCGCACCGGCTTCAGTCCGTGTTCGCTTTTGTCGAAGCCGGGTGTTTCGTTGACGCGCGGCCCGCCGATATGCGGCGTGGCGAGGAGCATGCCGTCGAGATCATAAACCCAGGAATGATAGGGACAGCGCAGGCGCCGCTTGACGCTGCAGGCTTCCGTCACCAGCTGGGCACCGCGATGCGAACAGACATTGTGGAAGACGCCGATCGTGCCATCATAGCGCCGCAGCATGAGAACGGGGAGGCCGAGCACGTCGGATGGGAAAGCATCGCCCGGATTGGCGACATCGCGGCCAAAGCCGATGCAGAACCAGGTCTTGCCGATGACGCGGTCGCGTTCCCACTCCCGGAAGGCCGGGCTGGTATAGGCGTCATTGGGCAGGCCGCGGGCCGTCTCGATCGGCTGCAGCACCCGTTCGAGGGCGGCGGGATCAAAGGGAAGGCGTGACGAATCGAGGCGGGGTTGCACGAAATGCTCCTGGCGTGGCGGTTGGCCCAATGTCCGGGCCCTCATGTCGGATGCGCCAATGTCGGACGCCGAACCTGAGAAGTAAATCCGCCCTTGTGTGATCCCGGCATGAAGTCTTGTAATGCCGCCAGGGTGGCGAGATGGGGCCCAGAGCATGTGCGGGAGCATGTGCGGGGCATGCGCGGGCTTTATGCCGTCGCAACCCTGCGTTATAGAGACACACTCATCGCTGACGGAATCGCCATGGCCCGCCCCTCACTGCGCCGCTCTTTGCCGCCTCTCAACTCCCTGGTCGCCTTCGAGGCGGCCGGGAGATTGGAAAGCTTCACCGCCGCCGGCCGGGAGCTCAGCCTGACCCAGGCCGCCATCAGCCGGCAGATCCAGCAATTGGAATCCGATCTTGGGGTGCTGCTGTTTTCCCGTTCGCGCCGTGGCATGCGCCTGACGCCGGAAGGGGACATCCTCTATCGCTCGGTGACATCGGGCTTGACCTCGATCTCGGATACCGCGACCACCCTTCGCCAGCAGCAGGGACGGCGCAATGTCACCATCGGCGCCACCTTGGGCTTCTCCACCTTCTGGCTGATGCCGCGCCTGCCCAACTTCCGTTCGGCCAATCCCAACATCGACCTGCGTCTGGTCGCCTCCGATGCGCTGGGCGATCTGGCCGAAGAGCGTATCGACATGGCGATCCGCTATGGCGATGGCCATTGGCCGGCGGTGAATGCCACCCGCATGTTCGGTGGCGAGATGTTCCCGGTGGCGAGCCCCAGCCTGCTCAAGGGCAAGAAGCTGCCGCTGAGCGTGGACGAATTCCGAGCCATGCCTCTGCTGGAATATGAATCGGCCGATCCACGCTGGTTGAATTGGGAGGATTGGTCGCAAGGCTTGCCGGAAAAGCCCAAACTGCCGGCAGCCCGCATTCGTTTCAACTCCTATCCCCTCCTGGTTCAGGCAGCGATTGCCGGCGAAGGCATCGGGTTGGGGTGGCGCTATTTCGTCGATGATTTCCTGCACGATAAAAGGCTGGTGCGGCCGGTCGAAGAAGTGATGGTGACCGATTTCGGGTTCCATCTGATCGAGCCGATCGGGGCCAGGCCGCGCACCGCAACGACACTCCTGCGCAGCTGGCTGCTCGACCAGGCACGGGTCAGTGCAGGGACGGCGCTGCCGTAGGATTGCCTCTCTTCCCCTAGCCCCTCTCCCCGCAAGCGGGGCGAGGGGCTCTCTAACGAACCCGCTGGAAACTCCCTCTCCCTTCAGGGGGAGGGCSGGGGKGGGGGCCGCATTCAGTCTCGCTCTCACAAAGCCATCGCCCATGCCCCCACCCAACCCTCCCCCCGAAGGGAGAGGGCTTAGAAGTGGGCGCTGCTCGGCAGCGGCCCCAAAATCACGCTGCCGATTTTACGTCATCGTATGTCGATAATTGACAATGGTGCAAAATCGGCTGAGATAGCCTTGCCGCCATCAACGGATGTGACGGATTCAGCGAGGCTCCACCCATGCTTCCCGCCTTTTTCCCCCTCAAGATCCTGCGCTATGGCCTCAGCGGCAAGTATCCGGCCGAGCGGTTCATCCCGAAGGCCCAGGATCTGAAGAAATCCTATGACGTGGTGATCATCGGCGGTGGTGGGCATGCGCTGGCCTGCGCCTATTACCTCGCCAAGACCCATGGCATCACCAATGTCTGCGTGCTGGAGCGTGGCTATCTCGCCGGCGGCAACACGGCGCGCAACACGGCGATCATCCGTTCCAACTACCTGACGCCGGAAGGTGTGCGCTTCTACGAACAATCGCTGAAGCTCTACCGCGAGTTCAGCCAGGAGCTGGATTTCAACATCCTTTATTCGGAACGCGGCCATTTCACGCTGGCGCATACCGATGCCGCCATGCGCACCAGCCGCTGGCGCGCCGAAGTGAACAAACAATTGGGTGTCGATTCTGAGCTGATCTATCCTGACCAGATCGGCAAGCTGTGTCCGCATCTCAACATGTCGGATCATGTGCGCTATCCGATCATGGGAGCGCTCTTTCATCCGCCAGGATCGATCGCGCGGCATGATGCCGTGGCCTGGGCCTATGCCAGGGGTGCCGCCAAGATGGGCGTCGAGATCCACCAGCAGACGGCGGTCAATGGGCTCATCATCGAGAACGGGACGGTGAAGGGTGTCGAGACCTCGCGCGGCACCGTCTATGCCAACCGCGTGATGCAGGCGGTGGCGGGCAACACTTCGGTCGTTGCCAAGATGGCGGGCTTCCGCCTGCCGATCCGCACCATTCCGCTGCAGGCCTGTGTGAGCGTGCCCCTAAAGCCGTTCCTCGACCAGATCATCGTCTCCGGGTCGCTCCACGTCTATGTCAGCCAGAGCTCGCGCGGTGAGCTGGTGATGGGTGGCTCGACCGACCCTTACGGCCTCTACAACACCCGCTCGACTCTGGATTTCAAGGAAGGCCTCCTCGGCCACATGCTGGAACTTCTGCCCATGCTGGGCGAGGTCAAGGTCATGCGGCAATGGGCCGGCATGACCGACATGACACCGGATTTCAGCCCGATCATGGGCCTCACACCCGTCAAGAATTATTACATCGACAGCGGCTGGGGCACCTGGGGTTTCAAGGCGACGCCGGTCTGCGGCATGACCATGGCGCACACCATCGCCAACGACACGCCGCATGATCTCATCAAGCCATTCTATCTCGACCGTTTCGTCGACTATGCCCAGGTCGGTGAAAAGGGCGCGGCCTCGGTCGGCCATTAAGGGGGAAAGACGCCATGAAAATCATGAATTGCCCCTTGAACGGCCCGCGCAACATCAGCGAATTCGCCTGGGGTGGCGAGGTGAAGCCGATGCCCGATCCAGCCAGCGTCGATGACAAGGTCTGGGCCGACTGGCTGTTCCTGGAAAATAACGAGGCCGGATTGGTGCGCGAATGGTGGTGCCATGTGCCGACATCCTTCTGGTTCATCGCGGAGCGCAACACGATCACCGATGAGATTCTGAAGACCTATGCAGCGGGCGATGTGTTCAGCGCGCGCGTCGAGTTTGCGGCGAAAAAAGCCCCAACCGATTCCAAGACGGGGACAAAGTGATGAGCGAGATCAACCGCCTGGCCGCCCCTTTCGGGCGCCTCATCGACCGCAGCGAGACGGTAAGTTTCGATTTCGAAGGCCGCACGATCACCGGTTTCAAAGGCGATACGATCGCCTCGGCGCTATGTGCCAACGGTCAATGGATGATCTCGCGCTCGTTCAAGTATCACCGGCCGCGCGGTGTGCTGACCATGGCGGGGCAGGATGCCAACACGCTGGTGCAGCTGCCACAGGAGCCTAATTGCCTCGCTGACAAATATCCGGCGCGAAATGGCTTGAAGGTGAAGGCGCAGAACTATTTCGGCTCCTTCGACGGCGACATGGCGCGGGTGGTCGAGTTGATGCACCGCTTCCTGCCCGTGGGCTTCTACTACAAAACCTTCAACGAGAAGAAGAAGTCCTGGGCGTTCTGGGAGCCGATCGTGCGGGCCATGACAGGCCTGGGTGCCATCGACCCCAAGGCGGATTTTCACGAGAGCTATTACGACAAGCAATATCTGTTTGCCGATGTTGCGGTGATCGGTGGCGGTCCAGCGGGCCTGGCCGCGGCGCGTGCGGCGGCGGAAGCTGGTGCCGAGATCGTGTTGATCGACGAGAATCCGATGCTGGGCGGCTCGCTGGGTTATGCCCGCTTCGATGCCGAGGGCGTGCGCAGTCCGTCGCTGCTCGCCGAGCTTGGCGGCAACATCGAGAGCGTCAAGGGCCTCACCGTCATGACCGGCGCCATCTGCTCCGGTGTTTTTTCCGACAATTGGATTCCGGTGATCAAGGGCAACCGCTTCTACAAATTGCGCGCGAAATCCATCGTCATTGCCACCGGCTCGATCGAGCAGCCGGCGGTGTTCCGCAACAACGATCTGCCCGGCGTGATGATGGCGAGTGCAGCACAGCGCCTCATCCGGCTCTATGGCGTCCGACCCGGCCGGACTGCTGTCATCCTCGCCGCCAACGACGATGCCTATGGTGCGGCCCTCGACCTCATCGAGGCCGGCGTCACGGTCGCGGCTATTGCCGATCTCAGGCCCGCTTTGTCGACGTCACCGATGGTGGCGGCGGTGAAGGCGAAAGGTATCGCGGTCCATGTCGGTTACGGGATTGGCGAAGCGCTCTATGCGCAGAAGACGCATATTTCCGGGGCGGCGCTGGCACCAGTGACCGGTGAAGGCCGCTTGGGCACAGGTGGCATGAATGTCGCCTGCGACCTTATCCTGTTGTCGGTGGGCTTCAGCCCGGCGGGACAGCTGCTGCATCATGCGGGGGCGAAATTCGGCTATTGCCGTGACTCGCACATGTTCCAGCCGGTGAGCCTGCCGGCGGGTGTTCATGCCGCGGGTTCGGTCAACAATGTCTATGATCTCGATGCGGTGATTAACGACGGCAGGCGCGCTGGCTTGGCCGCCGCCAAGGATGCGGGCTGTGCTGTGGCAGCGATTCCGGCTGCACCCACGGAACGGGGCCATATCGGCCGCACGCATCCCTGGCCGATCTTCCCGCATGCGCGCGGTTTCGATTTCGTCGATTTCGACGAGGACCTCAAATATCACGACCTCATCAACGGCATCGCCGATGGCTATGACAATGTCGAATTGCTGAAGCGCTATTCGACCGTCGGCATGGGGCCGAGCCAGGGCCGCCATTCCGCGGTGACATCGGTGCGCGTGGTGTCGCGCGAGACCGGGACCGATATCGCCAACATGAACGTGACCACACAGCGGCCGCCTTATACGCCGGAGAAGTTCGGCCATCTGGCCGGCCGCGTGTTCGACCCGGAACGCCGCACAGCCATGCATCATCGCCATCTGGAACTGGGGGCGCAGATGATGCCGGCCGGTGTCTGGTGGCGGCCGGCCTATTACGGCACGAAGGCCGAGCGCGCCGCCGCGATCGTCACGGAAGTGAAGGCGGTGCGCGAGAATGTCGGGTTGATCGACGTCTCGACCCTGGGCGGGCTCGATGTGCGTGGGCCGGATGCGGCGGAATTCCTCAACCGCATGTATACATTCAGCTACACCAAGCAGCCGATCGGCCGCTCGCGCTATGTGCTGATGACCGACAATTCCGGCGTCATCACCGATGATGGCGTCGCCTGCCGGTTCCATGGCGAGCATTTCTATGTGACTGCAACCACCAGCGGCGTCGATGTGGTCTACCGCCAGATGCTGTTCTGGAACGCGCAATGGCGGCTCGATGTCGATGTGGCGAACGTGACGGCAGCCTTGGCCGGTGTGAACATCGCCGGGCCGAAATCGCGCGCGGTATTGCAGAAGGTGTGCACGGATATCGATCTCTCCGCGGAAGCCTTCCCCTATATGGGTGTGAAGCTCGGCACCGTGGCCGGTATCCCGGCACGCCTGATGCGCGTCGGTTTCGTGGGCGAGCTGGGCTATGAAATCCACGTGCCCGCCGGTTATGGCGAGGCACTGTGGGATGCATTGATCGAGGCCGGCAAGCCTGAAGGCATCAAGCCTTTCGGTGTCGAGGCGCAACGCGTGCTGCGCCTGGAAAAGGGCCATATCATCGTCAGCCAGGACACGGACGGCCTTACCAATGTATGGGAAGCCGACATGCCCTGGGCGCTGGCCAAGACCAAGCCGTTCTTCGTTGGTGGGCGCTCGACCGAGATTCTCGCCAAGACCAAGCTGGTCCGGAAGCTGGTCGGCTTCACCTTGAAGAATGCCGGGGATGTCTGCCCGGAAGAATGCCATCTGGTGCTCAAAGGCGAGGAGATCGTGGGCCGCGTTACCTCGGCGGTGACCTCGCCAAGTTTGGGCAAGGTCGTAGGCCTCGCCTATGTTCATGCGGACGATGCGGCGCTGGGCAGCGAGTTCACCATCAAGGTCGATGGTGGCAGGCGCATCACCGGTATCGTCACCAAATATCCGTTCTACGATCCCGAGAACAAGCGGCAGGAGATGTGAGATGAACAATATCAACCCTGCCAGCCTTACGCGGCGCAGCTTCACCTACCGGGATCTCGCGGCGCTGGGCGCACAGTTTGGCGAGGTGAATGGCGCTGCCATCCCGCTTCATTTCGGTGCCGGGCGCGAGGCCGAACTTGCCTCTGCCCGCAGGTTGGCGCTGGCCGACCTCTCCGTCATGCCCCATGCCGGTTTCAAGGGCAAAGGTACGGCGGAATGGCTGACGGCCCAGGGGCTCAGCATCGGCCCGGACAGCAACAAGGCATATGGGCAGGCTGGCGGCGAACTGGCGGCACGGTTAGCGCCCACCGAAATCTTCCTGCTCGATAGCCTTGCCGGCACGGGTGCGCTGATGCAGCGGCTGAATGCTGCCTGGACATGGGCTGCGGCGGCACCGCGCCCGCAACAGGGCTATCCTTTGCCGCGCCAGGACAGCCATGGCTGGTTCATGCTGGCGGGCGAGTTCGCACCGGCCATGTTCTCCAAAATGTGCGGTGTCGATCTCCGGCGCGATCGCTTTGCCGAAGGGGCGATTGCCCAGACGTCGGTCGCCAAGATGAGCGCCATCATCATCCGTGCCGACCGGAAGGCCAAGGATGGCCGTCAGCATGCCGCCTATCATGTGCTGGCGGATATCGCCTCGGCCGAATATCTCTGGTCCTGCTTGATGGATGCGGGAAAGGAATTCGACATTCGCCCGGTGGGCCTGCAAGCTCTGCAAGATCTGGAGCAATAAGCGGGGGCATACAGGATGACCGAGCGGGAAATCGCGGATTTCGCGGCCGCCCGCACTATCGGGGCCGCACCGTTTCGCCTGGCCATCATCCTGGTTCAAGGCTTTGCGCTGATGTCCTTTGCCTCGGCGATCGAGCCGGCGCGTGCGGCCAACCGCATGTCCGGGCGCAAGCTCTATCAATGGGCCCTGTTCGGGACGACGGCCGGTGGCGTTGAGTCAAACAGCGGCATTGAGGTCGCAGCGCGGCAAGTGAGCGAGATCGATCCTGCCGATTTCGACATGGCGATCGTCTGTGCGGCGACGCACGCGGAAGCCAAAAGATTCATGAACGTGGAGGCAGCGGCGCGGCGCCTGCATCGCGCGGGCCTTGCTTTGGCAGCGGTCAGCACCGGGAGTTTCGTGCTGGCGCGGGCCGGGCTCCTCACCGGACGGCGCTGCACGGTGCATTGGGACTATGCCGATTCCTTCCGTGAAGCCTTTCCCGATGTCGAGCTGCTCAACGATTTGTTCGTGGTGGATGGCCGCATCCTCACCTGTGCCGGTGCGACGGCGGCGCTCGACATGATGCTGGAGCTGATCCAGTGCCATCATGGTCGCGAGCTTGCCCGCCAAATCGCCGACCAGTTCCTCCATGGCGGCATCCGCGGGGCGACCGAAGGCCAGCGCCAAGTGCTGTTGGGGGCGGCGGTGCGCAACACGGTGGTGCAGCGCGCGGTCCAGCGGATGGAAGCGACGGTCGAAGAACCGGTCTCGCCCGCCAAGCTCGCCCATGAACTCGGCGTCAGCCAACGCCAGCTGGAGCGGTTGTCGAAGCGCTATCTCGGCTGCACGCCGGCCAAATTCCATGCCCAGCTGAGATTGCAGCGGGCGCGGCGCATGTTGCGCCAGACCGAACTCTCCGTGGCCGAGATCGCAATTGCCTGCGGCTTCGTCTCGCTCTCGCATTTCGCCAAGGCCTATCGCCGCCAGTTCAGCGTCAGTCCGCGCCAGGACCGGCAAGCTGCTTGAAGACTGGCGGCGTGATGTCCTGACTTTTGGAGGACATGACGCGGCAGGATTCTGCCGCTATGCTCCGCCATCGACCGATTGAGTCGGTCGCAGGACAATATTCGGTGGGACAGGGCCATGGCGCGTGAGCGCATCATTAACCGCGAAAACGGCAGCAAGAAGGGCGGCAAACCCGCCAAGCCGGCAGCTGCGGTCAAAGGCAAATCCACCACCTCGATCTCCGGCGCGCCCGCCAAGCTGACGGCCAAGCAGGCGAAACATGCCGCTGCCTTGCAACAAGACCCGCATCATGTCTCCGGCAAGGGCCGCTCGCTGGAAGCCGCTATCGGCCGCGAGGTGCGCAATTTCCGCCATCAGCTCAGCATGACGGTGGCGCAACTGTCGCAGGCCTCCGGCATGTCGGCCGGCATGCTTTCGAAGATCGAGAATGGACAGACCTCGCCCTCATTGGCCACCCTCCATGAGCTCTCGAAGGCGCTGCAGGTGCCGGTGACGTCCTTCTTCCGGGGGTTCGAGGAGGAGCGATCGGCGACCTTCGTCTCGGCCGGGCAGGGGCTCCCCATCGAGCGTCGTGGCACCCGTGCCGGGCACCAGTACCAGCTGCTCGGGCACGGTTTCAGCCGCGGCCTCGCGGTCGAGCCCTATCTGGTGACATTGACCGAGAATTCCGACGTGTTCCCGATCTTCCAGCATGACGGGGTCGAGTTTCTCTATATTTTACAAGGCGAAGTCGGTTATCGGCATGGCGATAAGCTCTATCACATGCATCCCGGCGACAGTCTCTATTTCGATTCGGACGTCCCGCATGGGCCGGAACAGCTGATCAAGCTGCCGATCCGGTTCCTGTCCATCATCACCTATGCCCGGGATAACGACTGATCACGCAAGGTGGGCGGTCATGCCCGGACCTGATCCGGACATCCACAGTCTCAACTACCGCGGTGGATCCCCGGGTCTTCGCCCGGGGATGACGATCTAGAAGGGACGAGCATCCCTCCTCAGGAATAGAGTTTCCTCACAGTAAAAAAAGTTTCATTACCCTTGACAGGGGGTGGGGGCAGGCTATCTTTGGGCCAATATTGTTCCGTTCCCCAAGGGAGGTACGCGCCATGTGCGGTATCGTTGGCCTTTTCCTGAAAAATCCGGCGCTTGAGCCGGTGCTCGGCAAGCATCTCGAAACCATGCTGATCGGCATGACCGATCGCGGTCCCGACAGCGCCGGCATTGCCGTCTATCACAGCCCGGTCACCGGCAAACGCAGCAAGCTCACCTTGTTCAATGCCGACACGGCCTATCCCTGGCGCAAGCTCGCCGGCGATCTGGGGGCCGCCCTCAATATCGAGGTCGATGTCGATCAGCGCGGCAACCACGTCCTGCTGAGCGCGGACGCGACGGAGTCCGCCATCATCCGGTGGCTGAAAGCACAGCGCCCGGATGTCCGCATCATGGGCTATGGCAAGCTGATGGAAGTCTACAAGGATATGGGCCTGCCCAAGGATGTGGCCAAGAAATACGGCCTTGCCGGCATGCAGGGCAGCCACGCCATCGGCCACACCCGCATGGCCACGGAAAGCGCCGTCACCACGGAACATTCGCACCCCTTCACCCCGGCCCCCGATATGTGCCTGGTTCATAATGGGTCGCTCTCCAACCACAACAATCTCCGCCGCTGGCTTCGGAAGCAGGGGCAGGAATTCGACACCGACAATGATTCGGAAGTCGCGGCACGCTATTTCGCTTATCGCCTCTCGGAGGGTGCGACGCTGAAGGAGGCGCTGGAAGCGGGTCTCGTGGACCTCGACGGTTTCTTCACCTTCACCATGGGCACCAAGGACGGTTTTGCCGTGGTGCGCGATGGCGTCGCCTGCAAGCCGGCCGTACTTGCGGAAAATGACGATTGGGTGGCGATGGCCTCGGAATTCCGCAGCCTTGCCTATCTCCCCAATATCGAAAAAGCCAAGATCTGGGAGCCGGCGCCGGCGACCGTCTACAGTTGGAGCCTCCACTGATATGAATTCCTTCGATCTCACCAAGACCACGCTGCGCGAGGTCAATGCTAAGCTCCAAAACCTGCCCGCCGACACCAATGAAAAGGTCTGGCGTCTCACCAATCTCCATGGCGAGCATGCTTGCGCAGTGGGTCTGACACAGCCGATCGAGGTCCATGTCGAAGGGCATATCGGCTATTACTGCGCCGGCATGAACCAGAAGGCGACCGTGGTCATTCACGGTCAATGCGGTGTCGGTGTTGCCGAAAACATGATGTCCGGCGAAGTGCGGGTGAAGGGTACGGCGAGTGCTGCTGCCGGTGCCACGGGCCAGGGTGGCCTCCTCGTGATCGAGGGCGATGCCGGGACGCGCTGCGGCATTTCCATGAAGGGCATCGACATCGTCGTCAAAGGGTCGGTGGGCGCCATGAGCGCCTTCATGGCCCAGAGCGGTGCGCTCGTCGTATGCGGCGATGCCGGCGCCAGCCTGGGTGATTCGATCTATGAGGCGCGGCTCTATGTGCAGGGCAAGGTCGAAAGCCTGGGGTCCGACTGCATCGAGAAGAAGATGACGCCGCATCATGTCGAAAAACTGGGGCGGCTTCTCAAGAAGGCCGGTCTCGATGCCGATCCGAAAAAGTTCAAGCGCTATGGCTCAAAGCGGAGCCTTTATAATTTCCACGTCGACAATGTCGATGCGTATTGAGGGGAATGAATTCTGATGAGCGACCATAGTCCCTTCCATACGCCGCCGCGTTTCTCCTCGACCTTCGACCAGGATGCGATTGCCCAGATTCAGCGCGCGGCAGCGACTGGCATCTATGACATCCGCGGCGGCGGCGCCAAGCGCAAGGTCCCGCATTTCGACGATCTGCTGTTCCTCGGTGCCTCAATCTCGCGCTATCCGCTGGAGGGCTACCGCGAGAAATGCGGCACTAACGTCACCCTTGGCACGCGTTTCGCGAAGAAGCCGATCGAGCTCAAGATTCCGGTGACCATTGCAGGCATGAGCTTTGGTGCTCTCTCCGGGAACGCCAAGGAAGCGCTTGGCCGTGGCGCCTCCGCCATGGGGACCAGCACCACCACCGGCGATGGCGGCATGACGCCGGAGGAGCGCGGTCATTCAAACATGCTGGTCTATCAGCTGCTGCCCTCGCGCTATGGCATGAACCCCGACGATCTCCGCAAGGCGGATGCCATTGAAGTGGTCATCGGGCAGGGCGCCAAGCCTGGTGGTGGCGGCATGCTGCTGGGGCAGAAGATCACCGAGCGCGTGGCCCGCATGCGCAACCTCCCCATCGGCATCGACCAGCGCTCGGCCTGCCGGCATCCCGACTGGACCGGGCCTGACGATCTTGCCATCAAGATCACCGAGCTGCGCGAGATCACCAATTGGGAGAAGCCGATCTATGTGAAGGTGGGTGCCACGCGGCCCTATTACGATACGGCGCTCGCCGTGAAATCCGGGGCCGATGTGGTGGTGCTGGATGGCATGCAGGGTGGGACAGCGGCGACCCAGGAAGTCTTTATCGAGCATGTCGGCCTGCCGATCCTCGCTGCCATCCGCCCGGCGGTACAGGCGCTTCAGGATCTCGACATGCACCGCAAGGTGCAGTTGATCGTCTCAGGCGGCATCCGCAACGGTGCCGATGTGGCGAAATGCCTGGCGCTGGGCGCCGATGCGGTCGCCATCGGTACGGCGGCCCTTATTGCGCTGGGCGACAACGCGCCAAGCCTGGAAGAGGAATACAGGAAGCTTGGCACAACAGCCGGTGCTTATGACGATTGGCATGAAGGGCGCGATCCGGCCGGCATCACGACGCAGGATCCGGCATTGGCGGCCAGGCTCGATCCGGTCAAGGCCGGCCATCGCCTCGCCAATTATCTCGCTGTCCTCACCATGGAAACGCAGATCATCGCGCGGGCCTGCGGCAAGAGCCATGTCCACAATCTTGAGCCGGATGATCTGGTGGCGCTCACCGTCGAGTCCGCGGCGATGGCTGGCGTGCCACTCGCCGGCACCAACTGGATCCCAGGGCAGGGCAAGTACTAGGCGCGTCAGCGCGGCCAAACAATAAACGACAACAGGTAGTTTGAGGCTTTCAACAGAGGGGAATAAAGCATGGCAACCGACCTCGCCAAGGTCGCGAAGGACCGCAAAATCAAGTATTTCTTGATTTCCTATACCGATCTCTTCGGCGCGCTGCGCGCCAAGCTGGTGCCTGCCGCGGCCATCGCCGAGATGCAGAAGAACGGCGCCGGGTTCGCCGGCTTCGCAACTTGGCTCGATATGACGCCGGCGCATCCTGACCTTTTCGCCAAGCCCGATCCCGAAAGCCTCATCCAGCTACCATGGAAGCCGGAAGTGGCCTGGCTTGCTTCCGACCTCTGGATGGACGGCAAGCCGGTCGCGGATTCACCGCGCAATTTGCTCAAGCGCAAGATCGCCGAAGCTGCCAAGAAAGGCCTGCGCGCCAAGGCCGGCGTCGAATGCGAATTCTTCCTGATCACGCCGGACGGCAAGGAAATCGGCGATGCGGCCGATACCGCCGACAAGCCCTGCTATGACCAGCTCGCCTTGATGCGCCGCTATGACGTCATTACCGAGATTTGCGATTCCATGCTGACCTTGGGCTGGAAGCCCTATCAGAACGATCATGAAGACGCGAACGGCCAGTTCGAAATGAACTGGGAATACGACGATGTGCTCCTTACCGCCGACCGTCATGTGTTCTTCAAATACATGGCAAAATCGATCGCCGAGAAGCACGGCATGCGTGCGACCTTCATGCCGAAGCCGTTCAGCAATCTCACTGGCAACGGAGCCCACGCCCATATCTCCTTCTGGGATATGAGCGGCAAGAAGAATCTGTTCGGCGATCCCAAGGGCGAGTTGGGCCTTTCGAAGCTTGCTTATCAGGTGCTGGGCGGTATCCAGCATAACGCCGACGCGCTGTGCTCGTTCTTCAACCCGACGGTCAATTCCTATAAGCGCATCAACGCGCCGCGGACGATTTCGGGCGCCACCTGGTCGCCCAACACCATCACCTGGTCGGGCAACAACCGCACGCACATGATCCGCGTGCCGGATGAGGGGCGTTTCGAGTTGCGCCTCGCCGATGGCGCCACCAATCCTTATCTGCTGCAGGCGGGCATCGTCTCGGCTGGTCTAGACGGCATCGCCAACCAGCGCGATCCCGGCAAGCGCCTCGACATCAACATGTATACCGATGGCCATACGGTGAAGGGTGCCAGGAAACTGCCGCTCAATCTTCTCGACGCGTTGCGCTTGACCGATGCCAGCAAGGTGGTGCGCGAGCAGTTCGGCGATTCCTTCGTCAATTCCTACGTGCGGATGAAGACCGAGGAATGGAACAGCTTCACCAAGCACCTCACCGAATGGGAGCGTCACAACACGCTCGATTGCTGACGAGATTGAAGCCGCCCGAAAGAGTTTCGGGCGGCTTTCTTCTCAGTGCCGATGTTTCCGCGTAGGAAACTTCATTTAAGGCTAGTAAAGTCATAAACGGCATGTTAAAAATTGATAACTGCCGCTAATGACGCAGACGAGTCGGTTTTGCATAGCAAAACTGACTGGACGAAAGCTCCCAGAAGAGGAGCGCCACGATACCCCGGAAAGGGGACGTGATTTGGGAGTGACGCCTCGACCGAGGCGATGAAACAGTCGGATGAAGCGATCGAGCTGACACCGATCGCCGTCTCAGGGGAGAGTGAAATGGCGAACGACCTTCAGTCGCGCATCAATGCCATGTACAGCCGAGATCGCCTGTGGGCCTACGGATTCGTCGTAGCCCTGTGGATCGTTGTGCTGTTCGTGCTGCTGGCTGTGCACAGTCACATTCCAAGCCGCGGCATTGAAGTGGTCTGCTGGATCGCAGCCGCATTGCTGCTGCTGTTCAACACCGCCTCCATCACAGCCATGGTCCGCCACTACGGCGAGGACCGGGACCATGTCTATGGCATCGATATCAAGCATCTGGATGCGGGCCACTAAGCCGCGGCGATTGATGCTGTCCTAACGCTGCAACTGCTGACTTTAAATGCTCTCGGGGGAGGGGAACATGGCGCAACGCTACAATCCACCCAAACAAAGCAAATCCGGCCAGATTATCGACGTTATCGTGGTGCTGGCCTTGGTGTTCTTGGCGCTGTTCCTGCCGCTCTGGCTGGAGATCGCGGTGCCGTCACGCGTCGAGAAACTGCCGGCTGGCGTGAGCTATACGATGCAGGCTGGGGCTGACGGAACGGAATCCAAAGTTTGGACCGGCCTCACATGGGAGTCGATGGGCCAGAATCCAACCATGCAGCAGCAATGGGAAAAGCTCGGCTACACGCCGGAAGCCGCTGCCGACATCATCACCATGCCGTTCGAATACGACATCGACTATCTCGGCATCTTGATTACTGCTTTGGTGATCCTCGGCTACTACATCTATGTGCTCCGCGTCTCCGAAAAAGAGTATCGCGAAGTAGTGCGAGAGAAATTCGACTAATCAGCTTGCGATGATGATCTGATCGCAACGCGAAGGCAGGGGGAAGCCGAACATGAATATCTGGCAGATGTTGGAATGGGCAGCTTGGGCAATCTCGGCGCTGATGTTCGCCTGGATGGTGATTGATGCGTGGCGGGTGGGTCAGCAATATGATGAAGATACGCTGCTGAGCTCGCGCGAAGGCGTCGACGATCTCTTTGGCGACCAAGGCAAGGGGGCCTGAGTCATGGCTGACACGACCGTGGGCAAGACTGAGTCGAAAAGCATCAACCTCCTCAAGGTCCTGGGGCCAGTCCATGTCTGGGCCCTGGGCGTTGGCATCGTGCTGGTCGGCGAATTCATGGGTTGGAACTATGGCGTCGGCAAGGGTGGTGCCTTCGGGGCACTCATCGCCGCCTGGGTGATCGGCCTTCTTTATACCTGTGTTGCCATGATCGATTCCGAGGTCACCTCGACGGTGGCGGCGGCGGGCGGGCAATATGCGCAGGCCAAGCACACGATCGGGCCATTGATGGCCTTCAATGTCGGCCTCTATCTGGTGCTGGCTTACTCGATGCTCGAGGCCGCCGATGTCCAGGTGGTCGGCCAGTTGGTGCAGATCGGCATCGGCCGCGTCGACCCGGAAGGGGCTGCGGTCTTGCATGCCGAATGGTGGTGGTCCTTCACCGTGCTCTCGCTGATGTTCCTGGCCTGGCTCAATTACCGCGGCGTGCTGATGACCCTCACGGTCAACTTCATCATCACCGCGGCGGCCTTCGCCTCGATCATCATCCTCTTCTTCGGTGTCCAGGGCTGGAACCCGGATGCGCAGCTGCTGCACGAAGGCCTGCTCACCGATCTGCCCTATGGCTGGCTCGGCGTCATTGCCTCGCTGCATTTCGGCATCTGGTATTATCTCGGCATCGAAGGTACCTGCCAGGCGGCGGAAGAAGTCCGCTCACCGGGCCGGGCACTGCCGCTTGGTACCATGACAGGCATCATCACGCTGCTGATCGCAGCGGCCCTCACCTGGTATATCGCCTGCGGCATGCYACCCTGGGAATATGTCGGCTGGGATCTGGAACTGGCACCGCTCTATGACGCCGCCAAGATCACCGGATCGCCGTTCCTGGAGACCGTGTTGTTCGTCGGCACCTTGTTCTCGGCCATCGCCTCGGCCAACGGCTGCATCAACGATGCGGCGCGCGCCTGGTTCTCGATGGGCCGTGACCGCTACCTGCCGGCCTGGTTCAGCGCCGTGCATCCCAAATACCGCACGCCGTTCCGCTCGATCATCTTCCTCATCCCGGTGGTGGCCATCTTCGCGCTGAAGGTGCCGCTGGCCCAGATCATCACCTTCTCGATTCTGTCGGGCCTGCTCAACTACACCTTCATGCCGATCAATGTCTGGAAGTTCCGCAAAATGTGGCCGTTGGGCTCGATCCGGCGCGGCTATGAACATCCGTTCCACCCGATCCCGGCGATCGTGCTGATGATCCTGTGCATCACCACCTTCTTTGCAGTCTATCTCGGCTACGGACGGCAGCTGCTGGCGATGATGGCCTTCTACATCATCATCTCGATCTGGTTCAGCCTGCGGCGTTACCAATTCGTCCGCCGGGCCGATCAGTTCACCATGAACTGGCCCAGGCCCAAGGGTTATTGAGGGCCCGGGGTTATTGGAAGTCTGGGGTTATTGAGTTCTTCCTATGACGACTTAAAGACCGGGCGACTCCCCTCGCCCGGTCTTTTTTGCCCGAGTCTTTTTTGCCCGAGTCTTTTTTGTCGGAAGGTTTTTGGGATCGACCATGCGTTATGAAATACTGGCGGCGATCCTGGTGGCGGTCGGCGCCCTGATCTGGATCTATCGCCGCGACCGGCGGCGCTTTGAAGCCGAGCGCGCCATGCTGTTCGATAATCTTCGGGGCTTGCTGAGCGAGTCGGAGCTCACCCGGGCGCCTTTGAACTATCCCAAGCTGCGGGGCCTCTATCGCGGCCACAAAGTCACGATCGATGCGGTGCTGGACAATCTTGCGGTGCGCAAGCTGCCTTCGCTCTGGCTGCGGGTGACGGTGCTGGCCGATGTCCCTTATGCCGGCAGCTGCGATATCCTGGCGCGCGCTCATAATGTGGAATTCTATGCACCCTCCAACAGTTTCGATCATGTCCTGCCGCTGCCCCCGGGCTGGCCGGAACATCTCACCATCAAGAGCGACAATCCGGATGTCGTGCCGCCGCAGGCGCTGCTGGACCGCCATATCCGGGTATTCGACGATGAGCGGGTCAAGGAACTGCTGGTGACACCCAAGGGCGTCCGGCTGGTGCGGCAGGCGGCACAGGCGTCACGGGCCGAATATCTTGTGCTGCGGCAGTCCCTGTTTGGCCCGGTGGTTGTTCCGCGCGAGATGGTGACGGATCTTCTCGACCGCGCGCTGGCACTGGCCGATACTCTGCGCACCAGCCCAGCCGTGGAGACTGTCCGATGAAGCCGCCCATTCATCCTTATCTGGTGATGCTGATCGCCGTGGTGGCGCCGGGCAGTGGTCATTGGGCCGCCGGCAATATCCAGCGCGGCATGATGTTCGCCTGGTTCATGTTCATCCTGGGCTTTATCACCTGGAAGATCACGCCGGCGGAATTGAGCCTGCTTGGGCGTCTCTCCGGCGGCCTGCTAGTTTATGCCGTCTCGATCATGGATGCCTACCGCATCGCCCGATTTCGCTGGGCGCGGTACCAGGCTGGCGAAGCGCCCAAGGCCTAGCTCAGCCGGTAGATCGACGTGTAATGAAGATGTGAGACGAGCCGGTAGCCGAGCGGGCGCAGGTAGCGGAAGATCTTGCTCTCCACCACGCGTTCCAGATCAAGGTCCAGATCTTCGACCGCCAGCAGCTTCGGATGGAAGCGCGCCCAATCGTTGGAGCGGAGCACGTCGAGATCGACACCCTCGCAATCGACATTCATGAAATCAACCGTGCGGCCGGCGGGAACATGCTCGGCCAGCACGTCGGCGAGGGTCTTCCGCTCGACGTCGATATCGCCGAGGTGCCGCTTCCTCGGATTGGTAAGTGTCTTCTTGTAGAGGGCCTCATCGACCGTATTCATCGAACGATCGTTGAAGAGATGGAGCCTGACCTTGCCAGGTTTGCTGCCGATGGCGATCTGCAGGGCCGTGTCTTCGGGCCGCGTGGCCTGGAAAGCGGAAATGGCGTCGGGATCGGGATCAATGGCAATACCCCGCCAGCCGCGCTGGTAGAGCGCATATGTGTTGGAATAGTCGATCGGCGCGTGGGCGCCGACGTCGACATAGAAGCCGACCGGCAGCTTGGCCAGAAACTTCTGGATCAGCCGGTCCTCGCCGAAGGATGAGTAGCTGTCGATCGGAAAGGTCATTGGGGCACCTTTAAAGGCCGAGATCGCTCAAGACCCGATCCAGCGATGAGAGGAAATGTGCGCAATCGTCCGCGGTGATGACCAGCGGCGGCTTGATCTTCAGCACATTGTTATGTGGTCCCTCGGCGGATAGCAACACGCCCGCCCCTTTCATGGCCTCGATCGTGGCTTTGAGGGCGGCGGCGGCGGGCTGCAGCGTCTCCCGGTCCTTGACGAATTCCGCCCCGATGAAGAGCCCAAGGCCGCGGACATCGCCGATCACCCGGTGGCGGGTCGAAAGCAGCCGCAACCCGTCCATCAGCTGCACACCCCGCGCCCTTGCATTGTGGAGCAGGCGCTCGTCGCGGATGATGTCGAGGACGGCAAGGCCGATGGCGGCCGAGACCGGATTGCCGCCGAAAGTGTTGAAATATTCCATGCCATTGGCAAAGGACGCGGCGATCTGCGGGGTGGTTGCGACCGCGGCCAGCGGGTGGCCGGCACCGATCGGCTTGCCCATGGTGACGATGTCGGGGACGACACCTTGCGTCTCGAACGCCCACCAATGGGTGCCGACACGGCCGAAGCCGACCTGGACCTCGTCGGCGATACAGAGGCCACCCTCGCGCCGCACATGGCTGTAGACACTGGCGAGATAGCCGTGAGGGAAGGGGATCTGTCCACCGCAGCCCTGGACCCCCTCCGCGATGAAGGCCATCGGCTTCCGGCCCAGCGCCACCATGTCCATGACCAGGGTGGAGACGCTGTCGGCATAGGCCGGGCCGACATCCTTATCACCCTTCCTCACCCGGCCGCGATAGGGGTCGGGCATTTCGGCGACCCAGGTATGGCCCGGCCGCCCTTCGCCGCCCTTGCCATCGAATTTATAGGGACTGATGTCGATGAGGCTGGAGAGATGGCCGTGATAGCCATGATCGACCACCACCACGTCGCGCGCCTTGGTATGAGCGTGAGCCAGGCGCAAGGCAAGATCATTGGCCTCGCTGCCTGAATTCGTGAGGTAAATGACCGACAATTCCGGCGGCAGGATTTCGCACAAGCGCCGGATATAAGTGGTGAGATGGTCGTGGAGATAGCGGCTGTTGGTGTTGAGCGCGCCCATCTGCCGCGTCGCTGCTGCAACGACACGCGGATGGCTATGGCCGACATGCGCAACATTGTTGACCATGTCGAGATAGGTGCGGCCAGTCTCGTCATAAAGATGGCAGCCAGCACCGCGCACGATCTTGAGCGGCGAGTCATAGGCCAGGCTGAAGGAGGGAGCGAGGTGCCGCCGCCGTTCGGCCAGCAGCTGTTCCTTGGTGCGCATCACGGGTGCCGCGCAATCGGCCTCGATGCCCAGAATGATGTTGGGGTCGGGACAGATCTCGCGCCACAGCTCCCACTGGCTTGCCCAACTGATGCCGATGATATCGAGGACATGCCAGCCCATGAGATGCGTCATCAGCTGGAAATGGAGATGCGGCGGCCAGTCGCCATTCTCGGCAGGTGGTGCCAGCGTGCCAAGGACATCACCCTTGGCGATGTGCTGTCCGGGCTTCATCCCTTTGATGCTGCCAGGCGCCAAATGGCCATAGAGCGTCCAGAACGGCACGCCGTCGTCGGTCTCGTGGCGCAGCACCACGATGCCGCCGAAGCCGTGCCGGCTGGTATCGTTGCCCACGGTTTCGACCGTGGCTGGATAGGGCGCGAAGATGTCCGTCCCGGCCGGCTCAAAGATGTCGATGGCGTGGTGGATCTTGCGGGGATTCTCTTCCCGCGGCTCATCCGGGTGATCATAGATCCCCCGATCTTCGCAATAGCGTCCGATGCCGGTCTTCGGCGCAATCTCCCGTTGCCGCTGCAGCCACCAGGCTGTGAGATTCTCGCCACCATTGCGGCTTCCATGCGTCAGCCTGCCGGCATGGTCTGCCGCGTCCATGATCGCGACATGCGCCCGGTCGAGCGGTGCCCGCATGACTGGGCCGAAGCGATGATTGTTGAAATCCAGCCAGCGCCGCAAATGCGGCACATGCTCATGGGCCGGCAATCCGGCAGCCACCCGCGCCAGCATCTCTGCGATCAACTGTTTCGGTTCGGGGGTGTCCATGGCAAATTCTTCTTGAACAGGGGTGAGCCAGCTCCTTTTATCATTTCGCGTCACCTCGATGAAAGCAATGCGCATGACCGATACGCCAAAGCCCGGCAGTTCCAAGCCCGACAACGCCCAGCAGCGCAACGCCCCTTCCTACACGCTGCCGGCCCAGGACATCGACTTCATTGCCAACCGCGAAGAACTGCGCGGGCTGCGCTTTGCGCTGGAGTATTACAAAGCGGACATGATCCTGCAGGATTGGGGCGTGCGGTCGACCATCATCGTGTTTGGCTCGGCGCGCATTCCCTCGCCGGAATTGGCGGCGATCCGGATCGCCGCTGCCCCGCCGGAAGGGCGGGAACGGGCGGAGAAGCTAGGCGCTTGGATGCGTTATTACGAAGAAGCGCGCGCCTTTGCCCGGCTGGTGTCGGAAGAGGGCGGTGCCCTCAAGCCGGTTCATGGCCAGCGCGACAATGTGATCGCGACCGGTGGCGGCCCCGGCATCATGGAAGCGGCCAACCGTGGCGCCCATGAGGCGGGGGCGCCGTCGATCGGCTTCAACATCACGCTGCCCGGCGAGCAGGAGCCCAACGCCTATTCGACGCCCGACCTTACCTTCCGCTTCCATTATTTTGCGATGCGCAAGATGCACCTGGCCATGCGCGCCCGGGCCTTGGCGGTGTTTCCAGGCGGCTTCGGCACGATGGACGAATTGTTCGAGATCCTGACCCTGCAGCAGACGCGCAAGGTCACCACGACGCCGGTGGTGCTGGTCGGCAAGGATTATTGGAACAGCGTCATCAATTTCGACGCCATGATCGACAGCGGCCTCATTGAGGCCGCGGATCTCGGGATCTTCGATATCGTCGATACCGGCGCCGAGGCTTGGGCTGCTCTCAAGGCGCGGGGATTGAAACCGGCCAGCGCCCGATCCGGAAAGATGGGCCGCCGGCCGGGATTACCGGAACAACCTTAATGGCGCCACATGAGTGGCGCGGGGCTTAGTGGCGACGCTTGAACGGGGCCGGGCGCGGGGCGCTGCCGGTGTTGGCGCGTTCGTCCTTGAAGCGGAAGGTGATGCGGCCCTTGGTCAGATCATAGGGGGTCATTTCGACCGTGACCCGGTCGCCTTCCAGGATGCGGATGCGGTTCTTGCGCATCTTGCCGGAGGTATAGGCCAGCGTCTGGTGCCCGTTATCGAGCTGCACCACGTAACGCAGATCCGGCAGCATCTCAGTGACGGTCCCGTCAAAGGTGATGACGTCTTCTTTCGACATGGTTCTCTTTCAAAAGGATATCAGTGGCAAAACGATATCAGTGGGGCAATCCGCACGACATCCAGGCGCTCCATAAAGGCTTGCGCGCCGGAATCATGCTGGGATGATTGCAGATGGCGCCATGAAATAAAGCAGGTCACGCACCCGTTCAAGCTCATTCCAGACGGGGCTGGCGCGCAGTTCTGGCGCTTTTCATATAAGTATTTGATATATATGTATTTGTGCTGAAATCACAGATCCGCGAAGGTGTCCACCAAAGCCCGGTCATAGCCCTTGCTGGCCAGCAGCAATTGGCGCGAATAGGCGTGGCCGAGCGCCCCGGTGCCCAAATGGGCGCTTTGGGCCACCTCGACCAGGCTGCCCTGCCGCATGACGGCAAAGCGGTTGCACATGTGGGCGACCACGCCGAGATCGTGGCTGACCAGCAGGTAGGTCACCCCCAACTGGGTGCGGATATCATCGAGGAGATTGAGGATTTCGGCCTGGATGGAGACATCGAGCGCCGAGGTGGGCTCGTCCAGCAGGATGATGCGTGGATTGAGGATGAGGGCGCGGGCGATGGCGATGCGCTGGCGCTGGCCGCCGGACAATTGGTGCGGATAGCGGAAGCGGAAGCTGGGGCCAAGCTGCACCTGGTCCAGGGCTGCCCGAACGCGGGCCTCGCGGTTATCGAGGCTGTGGACGATCAGCGGTTCGCTCAAGATCCGGTCGATCGTGTGCTTGGGATGGAGCGACCCGAATGGATCCTGGAACACCATCTGCACCTGGGCGTAGAAGCTGCGGTCGCGTTTGCGTCCCAACTTCTTGCCGTCGATGCTGATATTGCCGCTCCAGCCGTCGACCAGTCCAGCAACGGCACGCAGGATGGTCGATTTGCCGGAACCGGATTCTCCCACCAGGCCGAAACTTTCCCCGGCTTCGACTTGCAGGCTGACCTTGTCGACGGCGCGCACCAGGTCGCCACCATCGCCGAAGACGACGGACAGGTTTTCGATATCGATCATGGTTGCGCGGGTCATGGGCGACCTCCCACGCGTTTTGCCGGTGCGTCGGCCCAAGCCGGGTCACGCGTCAGCGTCGCCAGGCGCTTCTCCGGCTTGTCCACTTCCGGCGCACAGGCGAGCAGGCCGCGGGTATAGGGATGGGTCGCCGAATAGAGATCGCGCGCCGGCAGTTCCTCAACGACGCGGCCGCCATACATGATCAGCACCCGGTCGGCGAAGGTGCGCACCAGGTTGAGGTCATGGCTGATGAAGATGAGGCCCATATTGCGTGTCTTCACCAGATCATCAAGGATCGCCAGAACCTGCAGCCGCACCGTGACGTCGAGTGCCGAGGTGGGCTCGTCGGCGATCAGCAATTCCGGTTCCGCCATCAGCATCATGGCGATCATGGCGCGCTGCCCCATGCCGCCGGACAATTCATGCGGCCAGGCGCGGAATACCCGCAAGGGATCGCGGATCTTGACGGCTTCCAGCATCTCCAGCCCTCGCTGGCGTGGGCTGATATTGCCAGTGTGGCGCTGGCCGGCCTCGATCAACTGATCACCGATGCTCATCACCGGATTGAGGGAATATTTCGGATCCTGCATCACCATGGCGATGCGCCGGCCGCGGATCTCGCGCCAGGCCTTGGGGCTGAGGCCAAGGAGGTTGCTGCCATGAAAGGTCATGCGGTCGGCGGTGATGCGGCCTTGCGTGAGGCCCAGAATGGCGCGGCCGGTCTGTGTCTTGCCAGAACCGGATTCGCCGACGATGGCGAGCTTCTCGCGGCCCATGGTGAAGCTGACATCCTTCACCGCATGGAACTCGCCCTTCGGCGTGTCGAAGCGGATATTGAGGTTCTGGACGTCGAGGATCGGTGTCTCGGTCATAGCCATCTCACTTACCGCGCGGGTCGAGGACGTCGCGCAAACCGTCGCCGATGAGGTTGAAGCCGAGGCTGACAATGCAGATGGCGATGCCGGGATAGGTGCACACCCACCATTGTTCGAGAATCTGCGAGCGGCCTTCCGCCACCATCGAGCCCCATTCCGGTTGCGGCGGTGCCACGCCAAGGCCCAGGAAGCCGAGGCCGGCGGCGGTCAGAATGATGCCTGCCATGTCGAGCGAGACGCGCACGATGAGCGAGGGGATGCACATCGGCATGATGTGCCCAAAGAGGATACGCAGGGACCCGGCGCCGGTCATGCGGGCAGCAGCGACATAATCGCTGTTACGCACGGTCAGCGTTTCGGCGCGGGCGATGCGTGCATAGGGCGGCCAGGAGGTGAGGGCAATTGCAAGGACTGCATTCTCCACGCCCGCGCCCAGAGCCGCCGCAAAGGCGAGGGCCAGGATCAGCTTCGGGTAAGCGAGGAAGGCGTCCGTGAGGCGCATCAGGGTCGTTTCAACCCAGCCGCCGACATAACCTGCGGTCGTGCCGATCAGCAGGCCGATCGGCGCCGCCGTGATCGCGACCAATCCGACAATGTAGAGTGTCGTACGTGCGCCAAAGACGATGCGACTGAAGATATCGCGCCCCACTTCGTCGGTACCAAGAAGATACTCCGAACTCGGGGGCAACAGTCGAAGCAGGTCGTCGCCCGAAAGGGGGTCGTGGGGCGATATCCAGGGCGCAAAGACCGCCATCACCACCAGCAGAACGAGGATGATAAGGCCCAGCATCGCCAGTGGATTCCGGGCGAAGGTGAGCCAGCCCAGATAGAAGCGGCCCATGCGTGCCTGGAAGCGGGAATCCGGTGTGTCGCTGAGGAGCCAGGAGCGGAGGGCAGTAGAGGTCATTTCGCCCCTCCTTTATTTTGCACGTGGATCGAGCAGCCGGTAGGCCACGTCGGTCAGCACGTTGATGATGATGAAGACCGCGCCCACGACGATGGTACCTCCCATGACGGCCGGCATGTCCTGGCCGAAGATGGCATCAGTGATGTAAAGGCCAAGGCCACGCCAGGCAAAGACAGCCTCGGTGAGGACGGAGCCCTCCAGGAGGTTGCCGTAGGAAAGAGCGACGACCGTAATGAGCGGCACCAGCACGTTACCCATGGCGTGCTTCCAGATGATGCGCGTTTCGGACACACCTTTGACCCGGGCCGTGAGGATATATTCTTGGGATAGCTGCCCCAGCATCAGGGAGCGCGTCATGCGGCTGATATAGGCGAGGCTGTAGTAACCCAAGAGGCTTGCCGGCAAGATGAGATGCCCCAGCGCATTCCTGAAGAGATCCATGTCGCCGGCGATCAGCGTGTCGACGGTCATGAGGCCTGTCACGGGTGTCACCATTTCCTCATAACCGAAATCGAGGCGCCCTGGTCCGGGCAGCCAGTCGAGCTTGGCGTAAAAGACGAGGAGGCCCATGAGGCCTAGCCAGAAGATCGGCACCGAATAGCCGACCAGGCCGAAGAAGCGCACCAGATGATCGACCATGGTGTCCTTACGCACCGCGGCCAGCACGCCGAGCGGGATGCCGAGGATGATACCGATGATGGTGCCAAGCGTCGCCAGTTCCAGCGTCGCGGGGAAGACGGTCATCAATTCCTGGGCGATGGGCTGGCTGGTGCGGATCGATTGACCGAGATCACCTTGGACCACATGGGAAATATAGATCCAGAACTGCACCAGAATCGGCTGATTGAGGCCCATTTCTTCGCGCACGCGCGCGACATATTCATCGGTCGCGTGGTCGCCAACGATGGCAAGAACGGGGTCGGCCGGCAGCATGCGGCTGATGATGAAGGTCACCAGCAGCAACCCGAAAAGGGTGGTGGCGATCGAGGTAAAGGTGCGCAAGGCGCCCTTCAGGCGTCGCGATTTCAACAGCATGGGAAATTTCTGAAAACGGGCGACAGCAAGCGGCCGCAGGGGAAAGAAACCACCCCGGGCTTGCGCCCGGGGTGGTGCAGGTGACGGCCATCTACATGGCCCGTCGAAATCAGATCCCGCATCAGCGGTATCTTATTCCTTCACGACATTCGCATAGAGATTGGAATCGAAGGTCGGTCCGATGACGAAGCCCTTCACATTGGTCTGCAGCGCCGCATTCTCGACCTGCTGGAACATGATGATATAGGGGCTGTTCTCCAGGGCGTATTTCTGGAGGTCCATATACATCTGGGCACGCTTGCCGCTGTCCTTCTCGTCGCGGGCGGCGAGAACGGCGGTCTTGTTCTCTTCGAGCTGCCACACGTTGCGCTTGGCGAGCGGGGCCATCAGATAGCCTTCGGCGTTGGAATGCGGATCCTGATAATCCGACCCCCACTGGCCGATATAGATGTCATGCTCGCTGGCACGGTACTTGGTCAGTGTGGTCTTGTTATCAGCAATCTTGATGATGATGTTGATGCCGGCCTTGGCCATGGTGTTCTGGATCGAGGCCGACAGAACCCGGGTCTCGGTCTTGTTGGTGGTGTCCATGGTCACGTTGAAGCCGTCGGGCAGGCCGGCCTTGGCCAGCAGTTCTTTGGCTTTGGCGAGGTTGAAGGTGAACGGCGTTTCGTTGTCAGCGCCGAGCTGGCCTTCCGGCAGGATGGTCTGGTGCTTGATGCCGATGCCGCTGAACGAGGTCTTGGCAATGCCGTCATAGTCGACCAGGTACTTCATCGCCTGGCGCACTTCGGGCTTGGCGAGGTTCGGGTTCTTGGTGTTGAGGCCCATGTACCAGAGCGTCGCCTTCGGCGTTGCCTGGATGGCGACATTCTTGTCCGTGGCAATGGCCTTCAACTGGTCGCCGGTCAGGTTGCGCGCGATATCGACGTCACCCTTTTGCAGCAGTAGCTGCTGAGTGGCGCTTTCGGTCACGTTCTTCGCCAGCACGCGCTTGATCTTCGGCGCGCCGCCCCAATAGCCTTCATTGGCTTCGAGAACCAGCGATTCGTTGGGCTTCCAGCTCTTGAAAAAGAACGGGCCGGAACCGGCGTAATTGGTGCGCAGCCATTCATAGCCCAGATCGCCATTGGCTTCGTGGGACATGACTTCCTTTTTGTCGACGATGGACGACGTGTAAGAAAGGCAGTTCAGGAAGAAGCTGGGGGCATAGGCAGCGTCGAGCTCGACTTCGACAGTCGAGGCATCCTTCACACGAACCTTATCCTTGACGTTCTCCTTGGTCAGGCCGAACTGCGTCAGGATAAAGGCCGGGTTTTTGTCGAGCAGCACATAGCGCTCAAACGAAAACTCGACATCTTCGGCGGTCATCTCATTGCCGGAGACGAATTTGATGCCGGGGCGGATCTTGAAGGTGAAAACCTTGCCGTCGTCGGACACCGACCAGCTCTCTGCGGCCTGTAGCTTCAGTTCGCCGGGCTTGGCGAGATCCAGCACGATCAGGCGGTCATAGGTGTTGGCCATGTATTCCGAGCTCGAGAACTCGTAGATTTCGGCCGGGTCCAGCGAAATAATGTCGTCGAACACCCAGGCCATGACCAGCGTGTCCTTGGGGGTCTTGGCCTCAGCGGCAACAAAGCCACTGGCCATAACAAGGGCAAGACCGGCGACGCCGGCCTTAAGAAGCATATTCATCGAAAGCCTCCTGGTTGGTGATCTCAAATTGTTTTTGCATCCCCGCCATGACCCCAAACCCGCGTAACCTATGGAGACCATGGCAAATGTGTTCGCTAGGCTATACCGCGATCACAAATCTGCAATGAAATTCTGACCAACAGGGCAAGGCCGGACACGATCTTTTCTTGCCCAGGACCCGCCGCCGCCGGTGATTGCCGGAATCCTGGGCAAGGTTGCCCAGAGTTTGATCGGAAGAGTTTGATCGGAAGGCGGGGTGCCGATCGAAAGCGGATCGCTTAGGCAACTGCCTCCAGCAAGATTTCAATCCGTTCCTTGCCCTTGCCGATGTTGCGGCGCTTGAGGGTGAGCGGCCCGACCTCGCCGGTGCGCTTCAGATGCGTGCCGCCGCAGGGAACCGGGTCGAAGCCCGGCACCTGCCAGTAACGACGCCCGGCGGCCTGATCGCTGAAGGCGCTGGTGATGGGCAGGTCGGCTTCGATGACAGCAGTGGCGCTGGCCAGCAGCCTTGGCAGTTCGGGGGTCACCGGTGCTGCACGCGCGAAATCGATGCGCGCCTTGTCGGCAGCGATATGGGCGCCGATCTTTTCGATCGGGCCCAGATCGCGATAGACGATCTCCAGCACGATCTCGGCAGCAAAATGGAGGCGCATCAGGCGATAGCGGCGCTCCCAATCGATATCAACGCTGACCTCTTCGCCGGCCCGCAGGCTATGATCCGGCGCCAAGGTATAGATGATATCGGCGCCATCCTTGCGCGCATCCAGCACGGGATGGCCGCCGATCGCGCCGGCATCGCTCTCCTGCCCGCCGGAAAAAGCATAGAAGATCGTCTCGGCCAAGGTCACCGCATCACCCGCAACGGTGGTGACTCTTGTGTCGAGACGTGTGAGGTAAGGATCTTCCCAGAAAATCTTGCGCAGCATGGTCATCTCATGAAGGGCAACCAGCAGCATTGTCGGTGCCACCGGATTGGCAATCAAGGGGTGTCCCGAAACAATATTACCCCTTCTTGGCCTGCTCCATACGATCGGCGATCAGCGCCACCATTTCGAACATGATCGCCATCGCATTCATGGCGGTGATGTTGTTGGGATTGTCCTTGGTGGGAATCATGCACACGATGTCGCCGCCGATGATGTTCATGCCCCGAAGGCCATGGAAGATCTTGACGATCTGCGAGGCGCGCAGCCCTTCATGCAGCGGCTCCAGGTTGGAGACGGCCGGTGCATCGGCGGGGTCGAGCACGTCGAGATCGAAGGTAATGTAGAGCGGCATGTCGCCGACACGTTCGCGGATGATCTCAATGGTCTTTTCGATGCCGATTTCAAAGAATTCCTCGGCCGGGATGAGGCGGTAGCCGAGCTTGCTAAAATTGAGGTCGGCACGCGGGCGGATCGGGTTGCCACGCATGCCGAGCTGCACGCTGTGGGCGGGATCGACATGCTGCTCGGCGACCGTATAGGCGGCCCAATGTGCTGCCGACCGCTCGGCACCCAGCCAATGCGGGATGTGTTCGTAATCGTCACGATGGGCGTCGAAATGGAGGAGTGCGCATTTGCGCCCCCCGGTGAGGTTGGCATCCTTGCCAGCCAGCGCCTTCAGAATGGGGCCAGTGATGGCATGATCGCCGCCGATCGAGACTGGCCGTGTGCCGGCGCGGTCGAGGCGCTTATAGAAACCTTCGATATCCTTGACGCAGATATCATTGACCATGGCGTGGGGCAGCGGCACGTCGCCCAGATCATTGATGCGGGCGGATTCCCACGGCACGATGCCGTATTTCTGATGGCCGCGGCGGTACCAGCCGGACACGTTGCGCACGGCGCGCGGCGCCAGATGCTGATCGCGTTCCGTCGACCCATTGCCGGAGGAGTGCGGGACGCCAACCAGGGCGATGTCGCAATTGGCCGGATTCTCGTCAAATTTGCATTTGAAGAAAGTCTGGATGCCCCACCAGTACCAGGGCTCCATCTCGGCCTTCTTGCGTTGGAATTCAGCTTCGTCCATCTCGTCCCCCTCGATCGGCAGAATCTAGCGCCGCGCCTCGGCTGTCAGCAACCTAACGACGGCAGTAGTGGCTGACAATGAGGGGCATGGTCCTTCAGCCTGTTTGAAACCAGCCTGCTGCGCTAAACTGCGCGTCGAACATGAGGAGCAGCCCATCGCAATGCGATTATATTTGATAAGAAGGACCCTGAATTCGGGCAGCGTCAGCGCTCCATGCATAAGTCTTTTGGCGGCGGGAATTCTTCTTGTGGTGATGACAGGGTTGGCGCAAGCGCAGGACGCCATCCGCTTTGCGACGCTGGAATGGCCGCCCTATGTCTCCTCGCATCTGCCGGAATCCGGCATGACGGCGAAGATCCTCCGCGATATCGCCAAGGAGCATGGCAGCGACGCGCGCTTTGCCTTTCTGCCCTGGGTGCGTGCCATGCGCTATGGCCAGGAAGATCCGAACTATGCCGGTTATTTCCCGGCCTATTGGACTGAAGAACGCGCCAAGACCTGCAGTTTCAGCGATCCTATCGGCATCAGTGAAGTGGGCTTCGTGCAGCGCAAGGAAGCACCGGCACACTGGGACAAGCTCAGCGATCTTGCCGACCGGACGATCGGCGTCGTCAACGGCTATGCCAACGGCGCGGAGTTCGACCAATTGGTGGCCGGCGGAATCCTGCACACCGAAGGGGCGACCGAGGATCTCGACAACCTCCGCAAGGTGGCGGTCGGCCATCTCTCACTGGCGGTGATCGACCACGCGGTGATGGAATATTATGCTGCGACTGATGTCGTCGTGCTGCCGCGGCGTGACCAGATTGAATTCAATGTGAAGCCACTTATCGAAATGACCGTGCATGTCTGCTTCAAGAAGAACGCAGAGGGTGCTGCCTTCAAGCGGCTGTTCGACGCGGGCCTCCAGAAAATCGAATTGCCCAAGACCCAGCGCGACTATCTCAACGGTCTGGCTGAGTGATCAGCTGACCAGGCTGCCCCACAGATCGTAATCCTCGGCGCGGTCGATCTTCACCTTGACCATGTCGCCGGCTTTGAGGCGCTTCTTGCCGAGGTTGCCGACGAATACCTGGCCGTCGATCTCCGGCGCATCTGCTGAGGACCGGCCGATCGCCTGCACCTTGTCGGCTTCGTCGATGAGCACGTCCATGGTCTTGCCGACTTTGCGCTGCATGCGCTTTTCGCTGATGACGCGCTGGGTTTCCATGAAGCGATCCCAGCGATCATGCTTCTCATCCTCATCGACCGGCTCGAGCCCGAGATCGTTGGCCTTGGCGCCGTCGACCGGCTCGTATTTAAAGCAGCCGACCCGGTCCAGTTCAGCTTCTTCCAGCCAATCCAGCATGAAGTCGAAATCGGCTTCGGTCTCGCCGGGGAAGCCGACGATGAAGGTCGAGCGGATGGTGAGGTCGGGGCAGATGTCGCGCCACTTCTTGATCCGGTCCAGCACCTTTTCCTGATGTGCCGGGCGCTTCATCGCCTTCAAGATATGGGGGCTGGCATGTTGGAACGGGATGTCGAGATAGGGCAGCACCACGCCGTCGGCCATCAGCGGAATGACGTCGTCGACATGCGGATAGGGATAGACGTAATGGAGGCGCGTCCAGGCACCCAGCGACCCCAGCTCGCGGGCGAGGTCGAGGAACTTCGCCTTGACCATGCGGCCCTGATACTTGCTCTCGGCATATTTGATATCGACGCCGTAGGCACTGGTGTCCTGGCTGATGACCAGCAATTCCTTGACGCCGGATTTGACCAGATTCTCGGCCTCGATCAGCACTTCACGCGCCGGGCGTGAGGCGAGATCGCCGCGCAGCGCCGGGATGATGCAGAAGGTGCAGCGGTTGTTGCAGCCTTCGGAGATCTTCAAATAGGCATAGTGGCGCGGCGTCAGCTTGAGCCCGGCCGGCGGCACCAAATCATAGAACGGGTCGTGCTTGGGCGCGATCACGTCATGGACCGCATTGACCACGGTCTCATATTGCTGCGGACCGGTGATGGAGAGCACCTTGGGATGCTGCTGGCGGATGAGATCGGGGGTGGCGCCCAGGCAACCAGTGACGATCACCTTGCCGTTCTCGTGCAAGGCCTCGCCGATTGCATCCAGACTTTCGGTGCGGGCGGAATCGAGGAAGCCGCAGGTGTTGACGATGACGACATCGGCCCCGGCATAGGAATCGGAGATATCATACCCTTCGGCCCGCAACTGGGTGAGGATGCGCTCGGAATCCACCAATGCCTTGGGGCAGCCCAGGCTGACGATGCCGACGCGCGGCTGGCTCTTGCTCATGGAACGCGGTCCTGAAATTCCTGGGGGATCAGCGCGCCTGAACCCGCGCCCATGTCCTGGGCATCGGGGGTCAAATTGGGGCCGCGCGGGCACTTTGCCCATCCACCGTTCGGGCTTCACCTAGCGGTATTTTCCCCAGGCCGCAAGATATCTCCTAAGTATTTGTATAAAATGGGGAATTTTAGGTCACAGCCTTGTCACGCACGTCACCGGCTTGTCGGCAGCGGCGCGACGCCCGCCGATCTACCTTAACGACAGATTAACGCGGCTGCTGCGGCCCGTTGGGCCGTGGCGCGTTTTTGTGGGCGCCTTTTGTGGATATGGGGGGAATATGACCTTCTCAATGACGATCGCGGCGGTGACCCTGGTGATGTGGGTTATTTGCCTGGGGTTGGCGCCGGCCTGGATCGGCCCCTTCAACCGCTCTCGCGGCACCAAGCTGCACGTCTTCTTGCAGAGGTCGCGGCTCTTGCGGTCGCGTCTGCACCCGCAGCCGACATTCTCTCTGACTGTCTGATCTTTTCTCCCAGCCTGTTGTTTTTGACCCCGAGCCTGTCTTTTAAATCTGCGTATTGCCAGACCTAACTGACGACCTGACCACGAGTTCGACTGACGTTGCAAAACTGGTCGACCGATTTTGGTGAACCCCCACGGACCTACCCCCCGAAAGGGAACCCCTGCCGAAATCGGTCCAAACGCCCAGCCGCCTCCTCTTTGCGGTTGGGCGTTTTTTTGCCTGGATTGCTGATTTTTGGGGCAAATGCGCCGGATACATTCATTTTGCTGCACTGCATTGCTTTCAGGGTGGAAAGCCAATACATCCCTTGGCTAAGCTGTTTTTCCCAGCACCTTTCCTTGAATAGCCGGACCCGCCCGACATGACCGCCCCCCAGCACAAGACCGACCGTACGGTGCGCCTTTACGACCTTGCCAGCATGGATAGTGCTGCCCGCGCCCGGCTGATGGTCCGGTCGGAGGAGGACCTGCAGGGTTTTGTCGACGCGGTGAGGCCGATTGTGGCCGACGTCGCGGCGGCGGGGGATGCCGCCCTCATCCGCTGCGCCCAACGATTTGACGGGGCACCTCAAGACTTTGCGCAAATCCTGACGCCGCCAGAGGATTTCGCCTGGGCGGAGGCTCATGTCTCGGCTGAGGTGATGGCAGCCCTGAAGTTCGCCGCCGACAATATCCGCCGCTTCCACCAGGCGCAGATGCCCGAGGAAATGTGGCTGAAGGAAATGCAGCCCGGGGTCTTTGCCGGCGAACGCTGGTCGCCCATTGATTCCGTTGCCTGCTATGTGCCGCGCGGCAAGGGGTCATTTCCCTCGGTCGCCCTGATGACCGCGATCCCGGCCGTGGTCGCCGGCGTGACGCGCGTGGTCATGCTGACGCCGCCCGGTCCCGATGGCCGTGCCGATGCCGCAACCTTGATCGCGGCCAAGCTTGCCGGCGTTTCGGAAGTTTACCGCGTGGGCGGTGCCCAAGCCGTGGCCGCTGCCGCCTACGGCACACAGAGCGTGCCGCGCTGCCTCAAGATCGTGGGGCCAGGCAGCCCCTATCTCATTGCCGCCAAGAAATTGCTGGCCGACCGGATCGATCCCGGCATGTTGGCAGGTCCGTCCGAGGCGCTGGTGCTGGCGGATGACACGGCCGACGGTCGGCTTGCTGCCCTTGACCTGCTGGTCGAGGTCGAGCATGGGCCGGATTCATCGGGTTTCCTGGTGACGCCATCGCGCGCGGTCGCCGAGATAGCGATGAAAGCCATTCCAGGTTTCTTCGGCAAGATGAGCGAGACGCGGATCGATTACACGATGACGGTGTTGTCATCGGAGCGGGGCGGCATCGTGCTTACCCCGGATATTCAAAGCGCCTATGATTTCGTCAACGACTACGCTCCCGAACATCTGATGATCCATGCCAAGGAGCCCTATGCCCATCTTGGGCATATCCGCAATGCGGGCGAAATCCTGCTGGGCGAGAACAGTTCCAACACGCTCGCGAACTTCGTCATCGGCCCCAACAATGTGCTGCCCACCAGCGGCTGGGCCAAGACCATGTCGCCTTTGTCGGTCTTTGACTACATGAAGCGCGCGACCGTGGCGCATGTGACGCCCGTTGGCTATGCGAGCCTCGCCGGTGCCGCCGAAGTGCTGGCGCGCTACGAAGGGTTCGACGCGCATGCCAATGCCGTCTCGGAAACGCGCGCTGAAATTATGGCTTCACGAAAAGGATGAATTGATGGCGCCGACCGTCCAGCACGTTTCCTGCCCAGCTTTTAAAGACCAGCGGCCCGGTACGTCGGGTCTGCGCAAGAAGGTGAAGCGGTTCGCTGAACCGCATTATCTGGCAACTTTCGTGCAGGCGATCTTCGATGGTGTCGGCGATCTCAGAGGGACAACCATCGCGCTGGGTGGTGACGGCCGCTATTTCAATCGCGAAGCCAGCGCCATCATCCTGCGCCTGGCGGCGGCTCATGGCATTGCCAAAGTGTTGGTGGGCAAGGGCGGTATTCTCTCGACGCCTGCGGTCAGCAACCTCATCCGCCAGCGCGGGCTGAAAGGCGGCATCGTCCTGTCGGCCAGCCATAATCCCGGCGGCCCGGATGGCGATTTCGGCATCAAATACAATGTCGCCAATGGTGGTCCGGCGCCAGAAGCGCTGACCGAAGCCATCTTCGCACGGTCGCAAAAACTCACCGGCTACGACATTCTGGATGATGCTGCCGGCAGCATCGATCTCGACCGCGTGGGCGGGCAATCGCTTGGCGGCATGGCGGTCGAAATCGTCGATCCCGTGGCCGACTATGCTGCCCTGATGGAGCGCCTGTTCGATTTCCAGCGCATGCGCGGATGGTTGAAGAGCAACCGCATCCTGTTCGACGCCATGCATGCGGTGACCGGCCCCTATGCCGAGGAAATCCTGCTGAAGCGCCTGGGAGCGCCGGCTGCATCCTTGCTGAACTTCGTGCCCAAGACCGATTTCGGCAATCATCATCCGGATCCCAACCCTGCGCACGCCGAAGAGTTGATGGCGCGGATGTGGGCTGCCGATGCGCCGGCATTGGGTGCAGCCTCCGACGGTGATGGCGACCGGAACATGATCGTGGGCGCAAAGCTTGCGGTGACGCCCAGCGACAGCCTTGCGGTCCTCGCTGCCAATGCGACGTTGATCCCGGGTTATGCCCAGGGCATCAAGGGTGTTGCACGCTCCATGCCGACCAGCCGGGCCGCCGACGCGGTCGCAGCGGAACTGGGCATCGAGAGTTTCGAGACACCGACCGGCTGGAAATTCTTCGGCAACCTGCTGGACGCCGGCCGGGTAACGCTGTGCGGCGAGGAAAGCTACGGCACCGGCTCCGATCACGTGCGCGAAAAAGACGGGCTGTGGGCTGTCCTCTTCTGGCTCGACCTGCTGGCGGCAACCGGCAAATCGGTGCCGGCAATCATGGATGCCCATTGGCGCCGCTTTGGCCGGCACTATTACTCGCGCCATGATTACGAGGCCGTCGATAGCGACCGCGCCAACGAGATCGTCAACACCCTGCGCCAGCGTCTTCCTGATCTGCAAGGCCGCGCGCACAATGGCAGGCGCATCGAGCTTGCCGATGATTTCCGCTATCAGGACCCGATTGATGGATCGATCAGCGAACGCCAGGGTGTGCGCCTGGTCTTCGCCGACGGTGGCCGCCTGGTATTGCGCTTGTCGGGCACCGGCACGGAGGGCGCCACCCTGCGCCTCTATATCGAACGCTTCGAGCCGCGCACGGGTGTCCTTGACCTGGAGCCCCAGACGGCACTGGCCGATCTCATCAGCCTTGCCGAAGAACTGATCGGCATCAAACGCCTGTCAGGCCGTACTCAACCGGATGTGGTGACATGACAAATCCAACGCAATTGCCTGCCTGGAAGGCACTCAAGGACCATCATGCGAAGCTGAACGGCATCAGCCTGGCGCAGCTTTTTGCCAGTGATCATGCGCGCTTCAAGAATTTTTCGGCGCGCTTCGGCGATATCGTGCTCGATTATTCGAAGAACGGTGTCACCGATGTGACCATGGGCTTGCTGCTCGGCCTTGCCAACGAGGCCAATCTCGCGTCGGCGCGCCAGCAACTGTTCGATGGCGCACGTATCAATAATACCGAAGAGCGCCCGGCCCTGCATATGGCGCTGCGCGCCCCTGCTGCCTATGACGGTTCGGGCTTGAAATTTGCGATCGACGGCAAGGATGTGTCACCGCTGGTCGAACAGGAACTCGACGCCCTCTGCGATTTCGCCGATGAGGTCCGCCATGGCGCATTCAAGGGGGCAACCGGCAAGCGCATCCGTCACATCGTCAATATCGGGATTGGCGGGTCGGACCTTGGTCCCGCCTTGATCGTCGATGCGCTGCGGCCGGATATCGGTGGCAAGTTCCAGCTCGATTTCGTCTCCAATGTCGACGGCGCGCATCTGGATCAGGTTCTCTCCCGGGCTGATCCCGAAAAGACGCTTTTCATCATTGCCTCGAAGACCTTCACGACCGCGGAAACCATGGCCAATGCGCGCGCGGCGCGAAAGTGGCTGGCGGATAAGATTGGCGTCGCGGCGGTGGACCGGCATTTCGTCGCTGTCTCGACAAATATCGCTGCGGTGCAGCAATTCGGCATCGACCCCAAGCGCATGTTCCGTTTCTGGGACTGGGTCGGCGGCCGCTATTCGCTTTGGTCGGCCATCGGCCTTTCCATCATCCTCGCCGTGGGGCCGCACAAATTCCGCGACCTGCTGGCGGGGGCAGCTGCCATGGACCGCCATTTCCTCGAAGCGCCAGCCGCCGAAAATCTTCCAATCATCCTTGGCTTGCTGCAGGTCTGGCACCGCAATTTCTGCGGCATGGGGGCACAAGCGATCCTGCCCTATGCACAGGATCTGTGGCGCCTGCCGGCCTATCTCCAGCAATTGGAAATGGAGAGCAACGGCAAGTCGGTGACCCGCGAGGGCGTGCCTGTTACCTGGAACACATCGCCGGTGATCTGGGGTCAGGCAGGCACCAACGGCCAGCATGCCTTCCATCAGATGCTGCATCAAGGGTCGGAGGCTGTACCCTGCGATTTCATTCTGGTGGCCCGCGACCGCTCGGCTTTCCCCGATCAGCATCACATGCTGGTGGCCAATGGTCTCGCGCAATCGGCAGCCCTCGCTTTCGGCAAGTCGGGCGACGCCGTTGCCAAGGAAATGCAGGCTGCCGGTCGCGACGCCGCGTCGGTCGCCAAACTCACGCCGCATCGCACCTTTCCGGGTAACCGGCCGTCAACCACGATCCTGCTGCCAGTGCTCGATGCCTATCATGTGGGTGCCCTCGTGGCGCTTTACGAACACAAGGTCTTCGTTGCGGCCACGATCTGGGGCATCAATCCATTCGATCAATGGGGTGTCGAGCTCGGCAAAGAGATGGCCAATGCGCTCCTTGCCGGCAAAGGCGGCCCGGCCGATTCCTCGACAGAGGGGCTCATGGCTCTATATGATGGCTTCGCTCATCGGAAATAGGCCAGATGAGTAGAACGGCACGCCGCGCTGGGCGGGATTGGTCCAGTCGGTGTTTGGGATGGGGGTTCCATAAGCCATGATTAAGATCGATCCGGCGAGCGCGCACAGTGCAGAGCTTGCCTCGCAATTCAAAGCAGCACCTTTTGGTCCGTACAGCGCCGATCTGCAGAAGCTGCTGCAATTGCTGCGCTGGGGCTTTGCTCGCGGCCGTACCATCATCATCTGCACCAAGCCTTACCAGGAATGGCGCCTCGGCCGCATGGGGCCGCAACGCGGCATGAAGGTCGAGATCAGCGACACGGATGTGTTCAGCGATTACGGCGCTGCGGCCTGGGCCTGCTTCCGCGCGCGCTGGCAGGAAGTCGTTGGCCAGCCCTGCCCCGTAAAGTAGGCCCTGGGCCAAGTGTTTCCTGGTTTTAGTGATTCATCAGTTCATCTGACGAGACAGCAAATATCATGAGTGAACGTATCCTCGGTTATACCGACCGCCTGAGCGCCGTGCCTGGCGACGCGGTCAATTTCAAGGTCAGCGCGCCCTTGCCCGGAAAGTTCAAGGCGCGGCTCATTCGCCTCATTTGTGGCGACGATTCGCCCGATGGCCCTGGCTTCAAGGCGAAGAACATCGATAGCGAGATCGACGGCACCTATCCAGCACGCCAGCAGCCCATCATGGCTGGCTCCTATATCTGGGTGACCGCCCGTCAGCCTTTCGATCTCCTCAATTTCACCGTGCAGGCAATGATCTGGCCGACCTTGCCGGGTAACGGCAAGCCGCAGGCGATCCTCGGCAATTACGACGCTGCCAGCCAGTCGGGCTATGCGCTCTATATTGACGAGGCAGGCTGCCTTGCCTTCCGCGCCGGCAGCAACGCGCCGGTTTCGACCGGCGTCAAGCTGCTCGGCCGCCACTGGTACGAAGTCTACGCCATCTTCGATTCCGGCACCGGCCGCGTTACCATCGGCCAGAACATGATGCTTACCTATCACGGTAGCCCAAATGCGGTCAGCCAGACTGAGATGCTGACCGAGTCCTTTGGTGAGGGCGGCCGGTTCCTGATCAGCGCCTGGAACAACGACAAATTCCCGGCAGCCCATTTCAACGGCAAGATCGACAGTCCCCGGGTCTCCTCCCGTGCCTTGAAGCCGGCCGAAGTCGAACGCCTGCGCGAATTGCCGCTGGATGTCGACCTTGCGCAATATGTCGTTGCGGCCTGGGATTTTTCGCGCGGCATGTCGACGGTCAAGGTGACCGACGTCTCCGGCAATCGCTATCATGGCCGTGCCATCAACCTGCCAACCCGGGCCATGACCGGCTGGAACTGGGATTCCTCGGACTTCAACTGGCAGTCGAAGCCTGATCATTACGGCGCCATCCATTTCCACGATGATGATCTCTACGATTGCGGCTGGCGCACCGATTTCACACTGACGGTGCCCGACGATCTCAAATCAGGCGTCTATTGCGCTCATATCTGGCAGAAAAGCGCAGATGGCGGGAAGATCGAGGATTATGTCCCTTTCTTCGTGCGTCCGGTGCGCGGGACAGCGACGGCGCCCCTGGCCTTCCTGGTGCCGACGGCGAGTTATCTTGCCTATGCCAACCAGCAGATGGTGTCGAGCTGGTGGTTCGACGAACTCGCCAGCGGCAAGTTCGCCACCATGAACGCGGTCGACCAGTATCTCGAGGAGCATGAGACTTTCGGCCTCTCGGTCTATGACGAACATAATGACGGCAGCGGTGTCTGCTATTCCTCGCATCTGCGGCCCATCCTCAACATGCGGCCGAAGACCGATCTGTGGCAGTTCAACGCCGACACGCATCTCATCGACTGGCTGGAGAAGAAGAAGATCCCCTATGACGTCATCACCGATGACGATCTTCATGCCGAAGGTGTCGAGTGCCTGCGGCCCTATCGCTGCGTCATGACTGGCACGCATCCCGAATATTATTCCAAGGCGATGCTGGACGCGCTGCAGGCTTTCACCAACGGCGGCGGCCGGCTGATGTATATGGGCGCCAACGGTTTCTATTGGCGCATCGCTTATCATGCCGGCATGCCGGGTGTGATCGAGCACCGCCGCGCCGAAGACGGTATGCGCGCCTGGTTCTCGGAATCCGGCGAGTATTTCATGAGCTTCACCGGCGAAATGTCGGGCCTGTGGGCCCGGAATGGCCGCCCGCCCAACATGCTGGTCGGCAATGCCTTCGCCGCACAGGGCTTCGTTGAAGCCGTCCCTTATCACCGCACGCCGGAAAGCCAGGATGTGCGCGTCGGCTTCATGTTCGAAGGGATTGGGGCCGATGAGGTGATTGGTGATTTCGGCACAGTGGGTGGCGGTGCCGCCGGCTGGGAAATCGATCGCGCCGATGCACGCCTTGGCACCCCGCCCCATGCGCTGATCGTTGCGGCGGCCACGGATTTCCCCGACACCTATCATTGGGTGAACGAGGAAATGAACCACACTCATTCGGCCGTCAACGGCGACACCAACCCGCGCATCCGCTGCGACATGATGTTTTTCGAAACGCCCAATGGCGGCGCCGTCTTCTCGACCGGCTCGATCTCCTATGGCGGATCGCTGGCGCATGATGGCTACAAGAACAATGTCAGCCGCTTGACTGAGAATGTCGTGAAGCGGTTCGTCGATCCGACACCGTTCTGAGAAGAGCCCCCGCCCAACCCTCCCCCTAAAGGGAGAGGGCTTTTGGATCGAGACAGATAGTTCAATCTCGCTTTACTCTTCCCCCTCTCTGTTTTGGGGGAGGGCCTGGGCGGGGGTGGTTCAGCCTGGATCTCTCACGCTCGCTTCCTGCCGCGGTCTTCAACCCCGTTCGGGCCATTGTGGAGATCGCTCAGCACATGCTCCTGATGCTTCAGGCGCCAGGAGAGCATCTTCTGCGCCATTTCCAGCATGATGCCGGCGTGTTGCGGGTCCTTTGAAAGATCGTTCATCTCATCGGGATCGTTCTCCAGATCGAACAGCAGCGGTGGCAGGGCGGCAAAATGCACATATTTCCAGCGCCGGCCGCGCAGGATCGCCATCTGGCACTCATGGGTCTCGATACCGAAGGCGCGTTCCGCGTCGATGCCACCATAGGGACCGGAGCGGAAGTCCAATTCCATATGCGCCTCCTCCCGCCAGCGGGCAGGCGCTTCGCCGGTGAGGAAGCCGGTGAGGGAGCGGCCATCGCACTGTGCCGGCACCTCGGCACCCAGCCAATCAAGAATGGTCGGCATGACGTCGACTGATTCCGTAAATGCATCGACCATGGTGCCGCGTGTGCCATCGGCGAGGTCGCGCGGATCGCGGATGATCAGCGGAATGAAGAAGCTCTGGTCGAAATAGGTTTCCTTGCCCCAGCAGTAATGGTCGCCGCCCATCTCGCCATGGTCGCAGGTGAAGATGATCAGCGTGTGGTCGTATTCGCCGGTGGCCTTGAGATGCGCCACGATGCGGCCGACTGCATCGTCGACCTCGTTCATCATGCCGTAATAGCAAGCCCGCATCTGGCGAAGTTCCAGATCCGGCATGGTCACCAGATTGTTGGGGTTGTGTTCTTCATAGGAATTCGGCTTGCCGAATTTCTCGATCAGGGTCTTGAGGTGAGGGTGCTGCTTGGCTTCTTCCTCCGGCGTCATCTTGCGCTTGGGGAAGGGGACCTCGGCTGGGTCGTAGATCGCATTATAGGGTTCGGGTGTGATCACTGGCGGGTGCGGGCGCAGGAACACACAATGCAGGAACCAATCGTCGTGGCGGCGGTCGCCCAGCCAGTCGATGACCCGGTTGGCCATGAAATTGGTGTCGCTATCTTCGGCCGAGAACAGGGTCGGGATGTAGCGATGGCCGCGGTCTGCCGGCTTCTTGAAACCGGGCTTGGGCTGATAGACGTCGTGGCGCCCCTCGAATTTATAGCCCTTGGACTTAAGGTCGTTCATCCAGGCGGCCATATATTCCGGGAAGAGAAGGGTCGGCTTGTAGCCGGGGAGCGGCCCTTCATAGGTCTTAAGTGCCGGATCGCTGGGATGGCGGCCGCGCGGATCGGCGCTGGTATCTGTGTAGCCAAGCAGCGTAGGGTCGAGCCCGATCTTGCGTGCCTCCAAGGCCACGTTGGTGTGCCTCGCATCCAGCGGCGTGCCGTTCCGGCCGGACCGGTGGTTCATCAGATAGAGACCTGTATTCAGGCTGGCACGGGCCGGACCACAGGGTGCCACGACCGTATAATGCCGCTTGAACAGCACCGAATCGGCGATGAGAGCGTCAAGATGCGGTGTTTTAACGGTCGGATGGCCTAAAGCCGACAAGCACTCACCGCGCCATTGGTCGGCGGAAATGAACAGGACTTTGCGCGGCGCGGTCATGAAGGGCCTTCCTCTATCAGGGCTGCAGCAGGACGAATCGGGCGGCATCCTAGACCCGCCGCCGCTTGGCCGCCAAGTCGCGTTAGGAATTGGTTGCCTGTCGCGCTGCGCCGCAAAATCGATCTGGCGCTCTCTCCGTGATTTGATTTGGGGCGTTTCATGAAACTGTCATGGCTCGCATGCTTTAAGCAGAGCGACCGGTTCCGGTCGCAGCGCGGCACTTTCTGGCGTGTGACCGCGACGCGGCTGCGCACAGGTACAACACGTTGGCAACAGGCCGATCGGGCCGCCTAACCTTGACAAAGATGGGTGGCGCAATCACACTGATTGGCTGTCAAGTGACGTGTTTGTTAATTTTCTACAATCAAAAAACTCGCCTCCCCGCTATGTCGATGGTTTGACATGTCGGTGATCTGGCGAAACAACTCCGCAAAGGTATTCTCATGAAGAAAGCGCTTATCGTCATCGCGATTATCGCGGCTGCCGCCATTGCGTATTACGTGGTGCAGAACAAAAAGCCGGCTGAACAAGCCGCTGCCCCTGCCGCCACGGAAGCCGCGCCGGCAACGAATGCCGTAGCCACCGCGCCCGCGGCGCCGGCTGCCAATCTCGATGCACTCATCGCCGCCGCCAAGGCGGAAGGCGAACTCACCACGATCGCGCTGCCCCATGATTGGTGCGGTTACGGCGGTCTCATCGAAGGCTTCAAGGCAAAGTACGGCCTGAAGATCAACGAGCTCAACCCGGATGCGGGTTCGGGCGACGAGATCGAGGCGATCAAGGCTAACAAAGACAATAAGGGCCCGCAGGCACCAGACGTGGTCGATGTCGGCCTCTCCTTCGGTCCGTCCTCGAAGGCTGAAGGTCTCATTCAGCCGTACAAGGTCGCAACCTGGGATTCGATCCCCGACAGCGCCAAGGATGCCGACGGTCACTGGTATGGTGACTATTACGGCGTTCTCTCCTTCGAAGTGAATGCCGATATCGTCAAGAACGTGCCCAAGGATTGGGCCGATCTTCTGAAGCCGGAATATGCCAACTCAGTGGCCCTTGCTGGCGATCCGCGCGCTTCGAACGCCGCCATCATTGGCGTTCATGGTGCTGGCATGTCGACCGGCGCTGCTGCCGGCCAGGCTGCTGGTGATGCTGGTCTGAAGTTCTTCGCCGACCTCAACAAGGCTGGCAACTTCGTGCCGGTCATCGGCAAGGCTGCCAGCCTCGCCCAGGGTTCGACCCCGATCATCGTCCGCTGGGACTATCTGGCGCTCGCCGATCGTGACACCTTGAAGGACAACCCCAAGGTTGCCGTCGTTGTGCCGACCAGCACCGTTCTTGCCGGTGTCTACGTGCAGGCGATCAGCGCCTACGCGCCGCACCCGAACGCTGCCAAGCTGTGGATGGAATATCTCTATTCCGACGAAGGCCAGCTCGGTTGGCTGAAGGGCTATTGCCACCCGATCCGCTTCAACGACATGGTGAAGCGTGGTGTGGTGCCGCAGGATCTCCTCGACAAGTTGCCGCCGGCTGATTCCTACGCCAAGGCGATCTTCCCGACGCTCGACGAGCAGAGTGCCGCGAAGGAAGTGATCACCAAGCAGTGGGATACGGTCGTCGGCGCCAACGTTCAGTAAACGCTGCCACGATTGATCTGACAGGCCGCGCCGGCATCTGAGCAATTGCCCCGCGCGCCTTTCCGACCTCCCGCTTGTTGCGTCGCAAAACTGACATGCCGGTCTCATGAAACCGTCATCGACGCTGTGGTCTAAGCCTCACCGCGGGCTGTGAAGGTTGCCGTAAATTGGTTGCGCGTCATGTGCAATCGGCCCGGCGAACCGTCGCGCAGAACCTGCTTGGCACTCCAATGGACCTCGGGAGAAATTTATGACATCCGCTACGCGCACCGCTGCGCTATCGCTCGCGACTCTCATGTCGACGACCGCGCTCATGACCAGCTTCGCCACCGCCGGCTCGATTGACGATTTGGTCAAGGCCGCGCAGGCCGAAGGCGAACTCACCACGATCGCGCTGCCCCATGATTGGTGTGGCTACGGCGATCTCATCGCGGGCTTCAAGGCGAAATACGGCCTGAAGGTCAACGAGCTCAATCCCGATGCCGGTTCCGGCGACGAGATCGAGGCGATCAAGGCKAACAAAGACAATAAGGGCCCACAATCGCCCGACGTCATCGATGTGGGTCTCTCCTTCGGCCCGTCCTCGAAGGCCGAAGGCCTTATCCAGCCGTACAAGGTCTCGACCTGGGATTCGATCCCCGACAGTGCCAAGGATGCCGATGGTCACTGGTACGGCGACTATTACGGCGTGCTGTCCTTCGAAGTGAACAGCGATATCGTCAAGAACGTGCCCAAGAGCTGGGCTGACCTGATGAAGCCGGAATATGCCAATTCGGTCGCCCTCTCGGGGGATCCGCGCACCTCGAACGCCTCGATCATCTCGGTCCATGGCGCCGGCATGTCGACCGGCGCCAAGGCCGGCGAAGCGGCCGGTGAAGCTGGTCTCAAATTCTTTGCCGAGCTCAACAAGATCGGCAATTTCGTGCCCGTGAGCGCCAAGGCGAACAGCCTCGCGCAGGGCTCGACCCCGATCATCGTGCGCTGGGACTATCTGGCTCTCGCCGACCGCGACACGTTGAAAGGCAACCCGCCGGTCGATGTGATTGTGCCGGAAGGCGATGTCGTGGCTGGCGTTTACGTCCAGGCGATCAGCGCCTACGCGCCGCATCCCAATGCTGCCAAGCTGTGGATGGAATATCTTTATTCGGACGAAGGCCAGATCGGCTGGCTCAAGGGCTATTGCCATCCGATCCGATTCAACGATCTGGTGAAGAATGGCAAGGTGCCGCAGGACCTCCTGGCGAAGCTGCCGCCGGCCGATGCCTACGCCCGTGCCGTCTTTCCGACGCTTGACGAGCAGGCGGCCGCCAAGGAAGTCATCACCAAGAATTGGGATGCCGTCGTCGGCGCCAACGTCCAGTAAAGATTAAATAGTTAAGGCCGTGCCAGCGTCGGATTTTGGTTTCCCGGACGCTGGCGCGGCCCTTGTTTTCAGAGTATAGGCTTCATCTAGGGTCGTTCGGGGGAGCGTACTTGCCCGCACGCGCACTTTGGCCACATCGGGGAAAATGGCACAGTCTCAAGAAACAATACCGGCGCCGGCAGCTGCTGCGTCTCGGGCGCAGTTTGCCCAATCTGCCTGGGCCTGGGTGGGGGTGGCACCCTTCCTGATTTTCGCCCTCATGTTCCTCATTCTGCCGACCCTTTACCTGATCGTCGGTGGCTTCCAGGACCCGGAAGGCAATTTCACCTTCCAGAACATCATCGACCTGTTCAATCCGTCGATCCTCAGCGCCTATTGGATCAGCATCAAGGTCAGCAGCGCGTCGGCGATCGTCGGTGCGGTCATCGGCTTTGGCCTCGCCTACGCCGTTGTCATGGGTGGGCTGCCCGCCTGGATCCGCCCGACCCTGATGACCTTCTCCGGTGTTGCCTCGAATTTTGCCGGCCTGCCGCTCGCCTTTGCCTTCCTGGCCACGCTGGGCCGTACCGGTCTGGTGACTGTCCTGCTGATACAATTATTCGATTTCAACATCTATTCGACCGGCTTCAACCTCCTGAGCTTCTGGGGCCTGACGCTCACCTATCTCTATTTCCAGATCCCGCTCATGGTGCTCATCCTGACCCCGGCCCTCGACGGGCTGAAGCGGGAATGGCGCGAGGCGTCGGAGATCCTGGGGGCGAGTGCACTCCAATATTGGCTGCATGTCGCCTTTCCGATCCTGTGGCCGAGTGTGTTGGGTTGCACCCTGCTGTTGTTTGCCAATGCGTTCGGTGCCATCGCCACGGCCTATGCGCTCACCGGCAGCTCGCTCAACATCATTACCATCCTGCTCTATGCGCAGATCCGCGGCGATGTGCTGCATAACCCCAATCTCGGCTACGCGCTGGCGCTGGGGATGATCTTCATTACCGGGCTCACCAACGGGGCCTATATCTGGCTGCGCGGTCGCAGCGAAAGGTGGCTGCGATGAAGCAATCCCGTCTCGGATCCTGGATCGCCCTCATCATCGGCACGCTCTATTTCGTCGTGCCGCTGGCCGGGACCTTTGAATTCTCACTGCGCATGCGGCGCGGCGAATACAGTCTCGATGCCTATCGCTCGGTCTTTGCCGATTCGGCGTTCCAGGAATCCTTTCTCTATTCGACGCTGCTGGCCCTGGCCACGATCGTCGTTGGGGTCCTGCTTGTGGTGCCGACGGCCTATTGGGTGCAGCTGCGATTGCGCAAGCTGCGGCCGCTCATCGAATTCATCACGCTGCTGCCGCTGGTCATTCCGGCCATCGTCATCGTGTTCGGCTATCTGCGGCTCTATAACAGCTCGTCCTTCCTGCCCCTCACCGCGGAGATCTGGTCAACCAACGTGTTGCTGACCTTCTCCTATGTCACGCTGGCGCTGCCCTACATGTACCGCGCAGTCGATACGGGGTTGCGCGCCATCGATGTGCGCACGCTGACCGAAGCTGCGGAAAATCTCGGTGCCGGATGGGCCACGATCCTGTTCAAGGTGATCCTGCCCAATGTGCGCACCGCGATCCTCTCTGGTGCCTTCCTGACCTTTGCCATCGTGATCGGCGAGTTCACCATGGCGAGCCTCCTCAACCGGCCGGCCTTCGGTCCCTATCTGCAGCTTATCGGCGCCAACCGCGCCTACGAACCGTCGGCCTTGGCGGTGATGGCCTTCGTCCTTACTTGGGCGTGCATGGGGCTCATCAATGTCTTTGGCCGCGCCAAACAGATCAAACACGCGCCGTGACCGGCGCTTGTATCAAGAGGGTATGAGTATGGCGTTTCTCGAAATCAGCCAGGTCCGCAAGGCCTTTGCGCAGAATGTCGTGGTGCAGAATGTCGACCTCGCCATCGAGCGCGGCGAATTCGTGTCGTTCCTGGGGCCATCGGGCTGCGGCAAAACCACGACCTTGCGCATGGTCGCGGGCTTCGAATTGCCGACTGCCGGCACGATCCGCATCGACGGCAAGGACATCACGCATTTGCGGCCCAACCAGCGCAATGTCGGCATGGTGTTCCAATCCTACGCGCTCTTTCCCAACATGACGGTGGCGGAAAATGTCGCCTTCGGCCTCAAGGTCGCCAAATGGTCGGCGGCCCAGATCGCGCCGCGTGTCGAGGAAATGCTGAACATCATCAAGCTGCCGCATCTCGCTACCCGCTATCCCTACCAGCTCTCCGGTGGACAGCAGCAGCGCGTGGCGCTAGCCCGTGCGCTTGCCGTGAAACCGCAAGTTTTGTTGCTCGACGAGCCGCTCTCGGCCCTCGACGCCAAGATCCGCGTTTCCCTGCGCGAAGAAATCCGCAACCTGCAGCGCAAGCTCGGCATTACCACCATCTATGTGACCCACGACCAGGAAGAGGCCCTTTCCATGTCGGACCGCATCGTGGTCATGAACGAGGGTCGCGTCGACCAGGTGGGCGCTCCTTTCGAGATCTACAACCAGCCCAAGACACGCTTCGTCGCATCCTTCGTGGGAACGCTGAGCGTGCTGAGCGGCAAGGTGGTCGATGCGGCGAGCGGCGTGCTTGAGGTCGGCGGGCAGAAGATCGTGGCCGGCCGCGGTTTCCCGGGAGCCACGGCGGGTGACACTTGCGCCGTCTCCTTGCGGCCGGAAGCGGCGCGCCTGGAAGGCTTCGGTGGCCAGGGTGCCACCACCAACATGGCAGATCGTGCCGAGCGCAACCGCCTGCAGGGCACCATCGAAGACGTGGCCTTCCTCGGGTCCGTCATCCGCATCAAGGTGCGCCTCGGCGACAATCTGCTGTCGCTGGATACGTTCAACAATCCCGGCGTCACCCCGCCGGAACGCGGCGCGCAGGCGACCGTCACCTTCTCGCCAGCGGATCTGCTGGTGCTGGAAGGGAAGTAGTGCGAACACTCACGCGGGCAGGAGCGCTCGTGCGATGTCTTGCGGCTTCTCGAAGGTGAGTGTCGCGCCACAACGAGCCGACAGGCTGGGGCTGGCATAGCCCCACATCACGATGCCGGAGGCGGCGCCCGCTGAATGGGCAGCCTCGACGTCGCGTTGCTCATCGCCAATGCAGATCGTCTGGTCGGGAGGAACGCCGGCCCTCTTGATGGTCCGGCGGAATTTCTTATCCTTGCCGAACAAGCTGGCGCCGCAATCAAAATGCGTGACGGCGGCGATGCTGTCGGGACCTAGGATCTTGCGCACATTGGCCTCTGCATTCGAGCTGACGATGGCGCAGATGACCTTGGCGCGATGCAGAGTTTCGAGCAGCGCCGCCATGCCCTCGAACAGCTGAATCTGGTCGGCATCTCGCGCCATCCGCGCTCGTACCTCATCGGCAATGCGTGGCAGCTTCCACATGGGGACGCCAAGGCGCCGCATGATCTCGCGGTTGTCGCAATGCCGCAAATCCTCTATTTCGGCCGCGTTCACGCTGCGGAAGCCGTGGCGTGGCGCCAGCTCGTTGAGAACGGGGATGAACCAGCCGACGCTATCGGCCAGCGTTCCGTCGAAGTCGAAAATGGCGAGCTTGTATCGCAATCCTTACAAACTCTCCGGATCGATGGCGAGCAGGCTCTTGGCACCATTCGTGATCTGCGACAGGTGTCCGGCACTCTCAGCGAGGATATTGTCGGCATAGAAGCAGGCCATGGCGATCTTGGCTTTCATGAAACCGACATCGCTATCGCCGGCCTCCAGGCGCCGCGATGCCGCCAGCGCCGATTTCGCCAGTAGCCAGCCGGCAATCACGGTCCCACACAAATTGAGATAAGGCTGTGCCACGGCAAGCGCCAAATTGGGATCGGTCTTGCCAGCCATCAGGATGTAATCGGTGCCAGACCCCAGCCGCTGCAAGGCCGGCATCAGCCGGTCATGAAGGGCTGGCAGTTCCTCACCCTTGATGCCAAGCTCGTTGAGATTGGCGGTCATGAGGCTGATCAGATCATGCATCGTGCGGCCATCGTCGCGCTGGATCTTGCGGCCGACCAGATCAATGGCCTGGATGCCATTGGTGCCTTCATAGATCGGGAAGATGCGGGCATCGCGATAGAATTGCGCCGCTCCCGTCTCTTCGATATAGCCGGCACCACCATGAACCTGCACGCCCAGCGAGCTGGTGCGGACACCATTATCGGTGCTCCAGGCCTTCACGATCGGGATCATGAGATCAAGGAGCGCCTGCTGCCGCTTCCGTTCATCGGCATCCGGATGATGCTTGGCCCGGTCGAGTGCGCCGGCTGTGAAATAGGCAAGAGCCCGCGACCCTTGCGTGAGCGCCCGCATGGTGGCGAGATTGCGGCGCACATCGGCATGGTGAAGGATCGGGAGGTTGCCGGCGCCGGTGGGTGCCCCCACCACGGCCGACTGCACGCGGATGCGGGCGTAATGGGCCGCATGCTGCGTTGCGCGCTCGGCAATGCCCAGACCCTGGACGCCGACGGTGAGGCGCGCATTGTTCATCATGGTGAACATGTGCGGCAGGCCCTGCAGCGCTTCGCCAATCAGCTCGGCCTGCGCGCCGCCTTTGTCGCCATAGGCCATGACGCAGGTGGGCGATCCGTGGAGGCCCAGTTTGTGCTCGATCGAGACGCAGGTGACATCGTTGCGCGCACCCAGGCTGCCATCGTCATTGACCAGGAATTTCGGACAGACGAACAGTGAGAGGCCCTTGTGACCGGCCGGTCCGCCGGGATGACGCGCCAATACCAGATGGATAATGTTTTCGACGAAATCATGTTCGCCATGGGTGATGAAGATCTTCTGCCCCTTGAGCAGATAGGCGCCTTTCCCATCTTCCTCGGCGCGCGTGCGGATGGCACCAAGATCGGTGCCGGCCTGCGCCTCGGTCAAGTTCATGGTGCCGGTCCACTCTCCGCTGACCATCTTGGGCAGATACTTCGCCTTCTGCACCTCAGTGCCGTGATGATAGATCGCCTCGACCGCGGCCTGGGTCAGCATCGGGCAAGCGGCGAAGGCGACGCTGCCGCTGTTCCAGATTTCCTGCAGCGCCGTCGTCACCGCCCAGGGCATGCCCTGGCCGCCGAAGGCAGGATCGAAGGCAACCGCATTCCAGCCATCGGCCACGAAACGCTGATAGGCATCGCGGTAGCCCTCAGCTGTCGTGACCTTGCCATCCTTGAGGCTGCAGCCCTTGTCGCCATTCTTGTTGATGGGCGCCAACACCTCGCCGGAGAACGTGCCGGCTGCCTCTAAAATGGCGGCGATGGTGTCCGCGCCAGCCTCTTCATAACCCGGTAGCTTCGCGATGTCGGGCAAGCCCGCCACCTCGTCCAGGGCAAACAGGATCTCTTTCAACGGTGCTTCATAGGCACTCATGACGTTCCCCCGCAGTGACTCGATTTCTTGAATCATTGCAGGTGCGGACAGCTGCCGCAAGCAATGGCCGGCTGACCTATCTGCTTGAATATTCGAGTAAAACGTAAAAGTTGATATTTTATATATCCACTTGATCAAAGGTCGCAAAAGGAATACACGTATAAATAACGTGGTGGACCGTCATGCAATCTTTTGGAGATGTGTAATATGACTGCCCTGCGCATACCAGGATTGGGCCCGATCATCGGCCACACGACGCATGAAAGCTGCCGTATCTGGGTCCAGGCGGCTGATCCCGAAGACAAAGGCACGTCATTCAATTCCAACCGGCGCACGATCGGCGTTATCGGCCTGATGACGCCGGACCGGCAATCGGTCGCCGACGCATTTTATTTCCGCCTGCACCGTGAATTCGACCGGACAGGTATCTTCACGCTCGGCAAGGATGTGGCCCTCGGCCATCACATGAACGACGTGCCGCCGGAACTGCAGGATACGCCCGTGCCGCTTCAATCGGACACGCAATATTCAGCCCGGGTTGGCACACTCTCGATCGACGATCCCTTAGGCGACAGCGAGAATGTCACCGATTTCGATCTGGTCCAGAGGCTGCCGGCCATCGACAGCATCAAATTCGGTCTCTTGGAATTGCCGGCCGAAGGGTGTGAGGTAACTTTCCGTACGTCACCGAAACCTGATGCCAAGGCGCCCATGGCATTCCTGCTGGGATCGTGCCGCTATCCCGGCCTGCTGTGGAAGACGAAGGAAGCAGATCAGATCTTCCGGCCGATGGCGCGGCATCTCGCGGGGACCGCCGAGATGCCGGCAGCACGGTTCACCGTCATGGCGGGAGACCAGATCTATGCGGACCTGCTCAACCGCATGATTCCCGTCGGACGCGCCGACACATATTCGGAGTTCCAGGAACGCTACCAGACGGCCTTCAGTTCGACCAATATGCGCCAGCTTTTGAAAACCGCGCCGACCTATATGATCCTCGACGATCATGAGATCGAGGACAATTGGGCGCAGGATCGCATGGGGAACAGCGACAGCAGAAGCCTGTTCAACTTCGCGATCGGCGCTTACATGAGCTATCAGTGGAGCCACGGCCCCAGAACATATGGGCGCTATCTCTACTACCAGTTCGACTATGCGCAATATCCGTTCTTCGTGCTGGATGCGCGCACCCAGCGCTATTACAGCAACGCGCAAACCTTGCGCGATAACCATTTGCTGGGTCGCCCCAGTATTGATCCAGCCTACCCCGGACAATTGGCGATATTGCTGAACTGGCTGACGGAGCAGAAGGCGCGCGTGGGAAATGCGCCGAAATTCATTGTCTCCTCCAGTGTCTTTGCGCCTTCCGATATGGGTGAACGCATCCGCGCGCGGGGTGGCTCAATCGACGACCGACTCTTCCTTGATGATATTGAATCGCGAGAAGAAAGCGATTCCTGGCCGGCTTTCCCCATGACGCGCAAGGCCATTGTCGAGCACATCGTCAAAAATAATATCCAGAATGTTGTCTTCCTGACCGGCGATATTCATTGTTCCAACATCGCGCAGTTGCGCTTCAAGGCGACACTCGAGGCGGCGAAGTTGATCGCCTACGACATCACGTCCTCTGCCTTCTATTGGCCATTCCCCTTTGCGGATGGCGATCCCAACAATTACGTGCACGATTCCGAACTGGACGACCAGTATGACGGCTTCCCCTTCGAAGGCGGCGAGATGCACTACCGTGCCTGGGCCTTTACACAGGAGGATAATTTCTGCCGCCTTGATGTCGATCCGGCGACGGCGGAGATATCGGTGCGATATTTTGATCGCAAGGGGAACATCATCAAGGTTTCGGATCAGGCGGGCAAATCAGTCGCCGTTCAGCAACTCAAATTGGCGCCATGGGCATGACCGGCCGGTACCAGGCCCGCCGTTAAATCACTTTGCCTGGATTGAACCGCCCCTCGGGATCGATGGCGGCCTTCATGCGGCGCATGAGATCGAGAGCGACCGGCGATTTCAGGCGCCTGAGTTCGTCCCGGCGCAGCTGGCCGATGCCGTGTTCCGCGCTGATCGAGCCGCGATAACGGGTGACGAGGTCGTGGATCAGGCGGTTGATGGCACCTGTCTCGGTCAGAAAAACGGCTGGATCGCCAGCCGTCGGCTGCAACAGGTTGAAATGCAGATTGCCATCGCCCAGATGCCCGAAGCACAGCAGCCGGGCGGCCGGGTGCGCTGCTGCCAGCGCCTTCGAGGCCTCGGCGACGAAGGCCGGCACGCTGGCGACCGGCACGGCGATATCGTGCTTGATGCTGGCGCCCTCACGCGACTGGGCATGGACGATGCCTTCGCGCAATGACCACAGACCCGTGCGCTGAGCTTCGCTTTCTGCCATCAACCCATCGACGATCTCATCGGCTTCCAGGGCTTCACCCAATGCGCGTTCGAGAGCAAGTGATACGTCGAAGTCCGCGGCCGGCGTTGCCGCTTCGATCAGCAACGACCAGTCGGCAGTATGCTCCAGCGGGTTGCGCGCCTGGAAATGCTTCAGCGCGAGATCGAGTCCAAAGCGTGGCAGCAACTCGAAGCTGATCAGCTGATCCGCCGTTGCTGCCCGGCAGCGCGCGAGCAAAGCGGGGGCGACGTCGAGGGCAGGCAGGGCAACCAAGGCTGTGACACGGCTCTTGAAGGCGGGAAAGAGTTTCAGCGAAGCTGCCGTGATCAGCCCCAGCGTCCCTTCCGATCCGATGAAGAGCTGCTTCAAATCATAGCCGGTATTGTCCTTATGGAGCGTGGTGAGACTGTCCAGCAGCTCACCGTCTGGCAGTATCACTTCCAGCCCCAGCGTGAGCGCACGGGCATTGCCGAATTTCAGCACGTTCATGCCGCCGGCATTGGTGGCCAGATTGCCGCCAATCTGGCACGACCCTTCCGCGGTGAGGCTCAATGGAAACAGGCGGTCGGCCGCGGCGGCCGCTGCCTGGACGTCCGCAAGGATGCAACCGGCCTCGACGATGATCGTGTCATTGATGGTGTCCAGCGCCCGGATCTTGTTGAGGCGACGCAGGTTGACGATGACGGTATCGCCACTGGTATCGGGTGTTGCGGCACCCGAGAGGCCGGTATTGCCACCTTGCGGGACCACGGGAATACCGTGCCGGGCGGTGAGCTTGATGAGGGCCGCACAGGCGGCACTGCTCTCGGGCAATGCGAGACCACAAGCGCGCCCATGATAGAGCCCGCGCCAATCGGTGAGCGCAGCTTCAAGGTCCGCGGGCGCTGTCAGAAAACCCTTCGGCCCCAGCAAGGAAAGGGCTGCTCGCTGGAAAGCCGTAATGGCTTCAGTGGACGGCCTGGGCATAGGCTGGCCGCTACTTCCGCCGCGGTTTCGGACCAACGCGCTTGGCGGCAGCTTTCGTCACATCGTCGTGCCGCTTTTTGGCTGGACGCAGCAGGCTGTCGGGGTTGGTGTAGGCAGCACCGGCAACACCCTTGTAAGGTGGCTGGGCGATCGCCTGATGGCTGGCGCGAAGTGCCTCCGACCAGCGTTTGCTCAGTTCCTCGAAATAGGCGTCGCCGGCATGGATGCGATGCACCAGCTCCGGCCGATAGGCGTCCAGGCGCTGCACCATGATGTCGAGCGGCAGGCCGACGGCAAGGTTCGAGCGCATGGTCGAATCCATCGACAGCAGGCCGAGCTTCAGCCCCTCGTAAAGATCTGTCTCATAGGTGACGGCCCGGTCCAGGATCGGCTTGCCGTATTTCGTTTCGCCGATCTGCAGGTAGGGCGTGTCGCCGGTGGCTTCGATGAAATTGCCGGCGGAATAGATCATGAAGAGCCGCATGCGGCGGCCCTTGATCTGGCCACCCAGCAGCAGGGCGACATCGAAGGCGGATTGATGCATTTCCAGGCTGGGCCCATCGGTCCGGTAGACCTCGCGCACTGCTTCGCCAATCAGCTGCGCTGCCTTGAACATGCTCGGCACATTGTTGAGCGTCCGCTTCTGGCCGCTCTCCGGGTCGGGCATACCTTCGGTCACCAGGCTGATGACCGACTGGGTGATGGAGAGATTGCCGGAACTGGCAATGGCCATCGCCCGCTCTCCCGGCTCGCCGAACAAATGCAGCTTGCGGAAGCAGGAGATGTTGTCGATGCCGGCATTGGTGCGCGTGTCGGAAATCATGACCAACCCGTCGCGCAGCTTCAATCCAACGCAATACGTCATAGGAATCGTCTTCTGTTCTATCGAAACCACCCTGATGTCCCCCCGATCCGACGATCTGGGGCCAATGGTCCCTAGGCTGGGACGGTTCCGTTATAGACCGGCGGCCGATTCCTGCCAATGCGGCTGGCGGTGTCCCCGCTCATGTGTCATCCCCGGGCTTGACCCGGGGATCCACTGCGGCAAATGAGAGTGTGGATGCCCGGATCAAGTCCGGGCATGACGGTCTTTGGGGGCAATCGTGGAGCTATGCTACGCCTGGAACTGCTGGGCTGCCTGGACGATGGCCGCCTGCGGCTGGCTCCAGCGGGTCTGGTGGGCGGGGTCGCTTTGATAGGTATTGGCGACCGTAACCTCGACCTCCATCTTTTCCGCCCGTCCGCCCAGTCGGGCACCGCGGATGGGGGAGGCGCCGAGATAATCAAGCCCGGTCCCGACGCGGATATGCGATTCCGTCGGGCAAATGCCGTTGGCTGGATCAAAGCCGATCCAGCCCAGGCCCGCCACATGGGCTTCCGCCCAGGCATGGCCCGCTTCCTGATGAATGGCATCGTCCGAGCGCATCAGATAGCCGCCGACATAGCGGGCAGGAATGCCCAGCACACGGGCGCAGCTGATGAAGATGTGGCTGAGATCCTGGCAGACACCCTGCTTCATCTGGAAGGCGTCGATGGCGCGGGTGGCGGTGTCCGTCTGCGTCGTATCGAAGGTGATGTCCGCATGAAGGGCAGCCAGCAACGCGTGCAGGATCTTCAGCTCGCTGCCGCCAGCCTTGGCGGCCACGGATTTTGCGAAATCGGTGATCGCCGCGTCGGCCACGGTGAGGGGCGTGTCGCGAAGGTAGAGTTCGGCTGGAAATTTTTCCAGCGCGCCGCGCACGATGCCGTTTGTATCCTGCATCTCGACCTCGCCCTCGACCGTGATGCACAGGCTGGAAAGCGGCCCGTCGAGCGAGAGCATGTGAAGGACGTTGCCGAAGGAATCCTCGCCGGGGCGCAGCGTCCCCTCCTGGTCGAGATCGATCTGCCAGCGGCGGACATACTGGCCTTCATGGTTGCGCGGCATCAGGCGCAGGGCCTGGATCATCGAATGCACCGGATGATCGTAAGTGTAACGGGTACGGTGGCGCACATGGATCAGCATCGGTGGTGAACCCCCTCAACTCAGATATTGTGCAGCCACGGCGGCGCCGAGTCTGTTGTTGTTGGTGGTGAAGGTGGTGATGAACTCGTGGAGGCCGCCCTGGAAGATCTGGTCGATGCGGCTGTTCTCTAACTGCACATGGATTGAACGTGCCAGGCGCTGCGCTTCCCCATGCCGGCCATAGGCGCTGGAGAGCCGTTCCAGATTGGCGACGATGGCGCCATAGCAGGAGGCGAGCGAGCGCGGCATCTGCTGATTGAGGATGAGGAGGTCGGCGATGAGCCAGGGCTGCAGGCCCTGCCGGTAGACCCAGTGATAGGAGGTCAGCGCCGAGACGGCGCGCAGGATCGCCGCCCATTGCGAATAGTCGATGCCACCACCAACCGCCGCATGTTCCGGCAGCAGCACATGATATTTGACGTCGAGGATGCGTGCCGTATTGTCGGCCCGTTCGATGAAGATGCCAAGCCGCGCGAACCAATAGGCGTCGTTGCGCAACATGGTGCGATAGCCGGAACCGTCGAAGCGCAGCGAGACTTCCTTCACCCAGTCGAGAAAATCCATGAGGCTGTCCGGGTCGGTGGCACGCGCCGCCATGGTCGGCAGTTCCAGCCAGGCGCCGTTGATTGCCTGCCACATCTCGGCGGTGATGGCGGTCCGCACGGCGCGAGCATTGGTACGCGCCGTTTCCAGGCAGCGCCTGATCGACGAGGGGTTTTGTTCGGAAAAGGCCAGGAAATCGATGACTGTGGCGGCATCGGGCGTCTCGTGGACTTGATGGAAGGCATCGATGCAGCCAGCAGTGGCCAGCGCACTTTCCCATTCATTGCCACCGCTGCCATAGGCTTTGGGCAAGGCCGAAAGCCTGCTTGCAGCCTCCAGCACACGGGCGAGATAGTCAGCGCGTTCGACATAACGCGACAACCAGAAGAGTGAATCTGCGGTGCGGCTCAGCATGTCAGCTCTCCACCACCCCCGGACCTTCCACGATCCAGGTATCTTTGGTGCCGCCGCCCTGGCTGGAATTCACCACCAGCGACCCTTCGCGTAAGGCGACGCGGGTGAGGCCGCCGGGCACGATGCGGATGCCATCGGCACCGGTCAGGATGAAGGGGCGCAGATCGACATGGCGGGGGGCGATACCATTGTCGACAAAGGCCGGGCAGGTCGAGAGCGAAAGGGTGGGCTGCGCCACGTAATTGGTGGGATCCGCCTTCAACCGGTCACGGAAGAGTGCGATGTCGGCACCGGTGGCATGGGGCCCCACGAGCATGCCGTAACCGCCTGAGCCGTGCACTTCCTTCACCACCAGTTCCTGCAAATGATCGAGCACATAGGCTAGATGCTGCGGATCGCGGCAGCGCCAGGTGGGGACGTTTTTCAGCAGCGGTTCCTCGCCCAGGTAAAAACGGATCATGTCCGGGACATAGGAATAGACGACCTTGTCATCGACGGCGCCGGTCCCAGGGGCATTCGCCAGCGTCACATTGCCGGCGGCATAGGCGGCAAAGAGGCCAGGGACGCCCAGCATCGATTCCGGTTCGAACACCAGGGGGTCGATGAAGGCGTCGTCGACGCGGCGATAGATGATGTCGACACGCTTGGGACCTTCGGTGGTACGCATGAAGACGATGCTGTCGCGCACGAACAAATCCGTGCCTTCGACCAATTCGATGCCCATCTTGTCGGCAAGGAACGAATGTTCGTAATAGGCTGAGTTGAACTGGCCCGGTGTCAGCAGGACGACGGTCGGGTCGTTGGTCGCATTGCGCGGGGCGGACGAGCGCAGGGTTGCCAGCAATTCGTTGGGGTAGTTCTCGACCGGCGCGACACGGTGCGCCGCGTAAAGCTCCGGCATCAGCCGGATCGAAATCTCACGGCCACCCAGCATGTAGGAAACACCAGACGGCGTCCGCGCGTTGTCCTCCAGCACATAAAAATCATCGCCATCGACGCGCACGATGTCGATTCCGGCGATATGGATATAGATGCCATGGGGAACGCTGAGCCCGGCCATTTCCGGACGGAAGGCCGGATTGCGCCAGACCAGATCCTCGGGAACGATGCCGGCCCTCAAAATCTCCCGTGGGCCGTAGATGTCGGCCAGATAGAGATTGAGCGTGCGGATGCGCTGTTCCAGCCCGGCCTTCAATCGCGCCCATTCGGCTGCCGACAGGATGCGCGGAATGATGTCATAGGGGATGATGCGCTCTTCGCCCTGCGCGTCGCCATAGACGGCAAAGGTGATGCCGCCGCGACGGTAGAACAATTCGGCCTCGGCCCGGCGCCGCTCCAATTGGGCGGAGGTAACACCTTGCAGCCAATTTGCCACTTCGAGATAAGGCGCTCGGATCGTGCCGTCACCCAGCCGCATCTCGTCAAAGGCCATTTGAACTCCCTGTGGCGCTTTTATCGGATCCGCCCCGTGTGGACCGGCACGGCCATTTGAACCCTAGATCAGCAAGGCGCGTGCCATCCCGGCAAGGCCAAGAGGCCGCTGGAATGTTTGGCAAAAACCTTGGGACCCATGAGGTTGGTTGTCAGAATAGCTCATATTTTAGGCAGATCAGCCGATTCTAGTGGCGGGACCCCGGACGAATGGTCCGGACGAACAGATGGACATCGCAAACGCTGTCTTGGGCAGCGTTCCCGAAATGTTTCACGTGAAACATATACGGATACGCAGATCACGTATGGCCCGGTATCAACTTCGGTCGGCTGGCTTGGTCATCGCCCACAGGGCTTTGACGGCGGCCTCAGCCCCTGCACCCTGGATATGCAGGGCCGACTCGCCGGCGTCGGTGGTCACATGGATCATGTAATCGAATTTGTCGACCGGGCGGCTCTCTGCCGGCGTCGGCTTCCAGGCGGCAAGGGACTGCACCAGTTTTGCGACATCCTTCAACTGAGCCTGGTCGAGAGCAGCCACATCCAGCCTGTGCTGCAGAAATCCGCCGACTACCCCACCGGCCCTGACGATCTTGAGTGCCTTGATGTTCGACATGCGATCTCCAACAGGGTCGCCGCCGATGCGCCCGGCGCTATAACGACCTCGCCATGACGACCCTGCTGGTACTCTAGGCGCGCCGCTGCCTAATATCCAACCGCTTTCCAGGCCTTGGCGACGGCCGCTTTGGCGGGCGCGCCGAACATGTCCTTGGCGACTTGCTGCGTCAGCTTTGCGCAATCTGCAAAACCTGAATCCGGCCGCAGGCGGTTGCACAGCGTTTCGTACCAGATCGCCCCGGCCTTGCTCCAGGCATAGCCGTTGGGCGACAGCGCCGTCGCCGCCAGATAGAACGCCTTGTTGGGGATGCCGGAATTGATGTGCACGCCGCCATTGTCCTGCGTCCCCTTGTACATGTTCTTGCGATGGCTGGGCTGGGGGTCTTTGCCGAGCACTGGATCGTTATAGGCCGTGCCGGGATCCTTCATCGAGCGCAAGGCGACGCCTTTCACGCCCTTGGCAAGGAGACCGGCACCGATCAGCCAATCGGCGGCTCCCACCTTCTGTGATTTCTTATATTGCTTCACCATCGACCCCATGACGTCCGAGAAGGATTCATTGAGGGCGCCGGACTCGCCTTGATAGACAAGGCTCGCTTCATATTCAGTGACACCGTGGGCCAGTTCGTGGCCGATGACATCGAGAGAGATCGTGAAGCGGTTGAACAGCTCACCATCGCCGTCGCCATAAGCCATCTGCTGCCCATTCCAAAAGGCGTTGTCGTAATTGACCCCGTAATGGACGGTGGAATCGAGGCGCATGCCCTTATCGTCGAGTGAATTGCGCTTGAAGACGTTCAGGAAGAAATCATAGGTGGCACCGCTGCCGTCATAGGCTTCATTGACGGCGACATCCTTGTCCTTGGGATCGCCCTCGCCACGGACCAGTTTGCCGGGCAATGTCTCCGAGCCTTTGGCATCATAGATCGTGCGGCGTTTGACTCCCGCCGGCGTCATCGACCAGATCGCCTGTGCCGCCACGCGATGGCCGCGGAACTGTCCCGACAATTGCAGATTTCGGAGCGCCCAGTCCTTCTGCTTCTCGGTGCCGTGTTTGGCGATGTTCTCCAGCAGGATGGGTGGCACGACGCAATGAATGGTGTGGAAGGACTGTCCACAGCTGCAAGACGCTTCCATGACTCTCTCCTTCTGTTGAAGTCTCGCTATTGGTGAACGAGACGGTTGAGTGATCATGGTAGTCCTACAATCAATGCGCTGCAATATTTACGAGAATATTGATATATAAATATCCGTTAAAGTAATGATTTCAGGCAGATGATCCACGTGGGTGCTGGCCTGCCGCATGGTTCCGACAGGAAACGGGGCCGCCAAAGCAGTTGTTCGGGAGATTTGATATGTTATAACAAACTGTATTGACGTATCGCGCGAGGCGGTCGTCCGTCCTTGGAGATCGGCATATGGCTTTTGGCATGAGCATGACGCATCGCCTGATGCTGGCGGCAATCCTGGCCGGCGGCTTGATGCTGTTGCTGCGCTGGGCTCTCGTCTGACCCTGGATCCGGCATATGGAAGTTGCTCATCCGCACACCGATCACACCGCCCATCGCCACCACCATGTTGATGCGTCGACGATAACCGACCCAGCGATCTCTCTTGCAAACGTCACCATCGCCTATCAGCGCCATCCCGCCGTCCATCACCTGACCGGCGCCTTTGCCAAGGGCAGCCTTACAGCTCTGGTCGGGCCCAACGGTGCCGGCAAGAGCACGCTCTTGAAAGCCATTGTCGGGCTGCTGCCGCTCAATGGCGGGTCCATTGAGGTTGCGGACCGCAACGGCTTGGCCTTCCTGCCGCAGGTGACTGAGGTCGATCGCAGTTTTCCCATGACCGTCTGCGAAGTGGTTGATCTTGGCCATTGGCGGCGCATCGGTGCCTTCCGGCGCCTGACGCCGGCGATGCGTGCGGCATCTGCCGCTGCGCTGGCCGAAGTGGGTCTTGCCGGCCTCGATGACCGGCCGATCGCCTCTCTTTCTGTGGGCCAGTTCCAGCGCGTGCTGTTTGCACGCCTTATCGCCGCCGACGCTTCGTTGATTCTCCTGGACGAGCCGTTCAATGCCATCGATCAGCGCACCATCCAGGATCTGATGGCCCTCATCGATCGCTGGCATGCGGCCGGCCGCACAGTGATCGCCGCTCTCCACGATCTCGACTTCGTGCGGGCGCATTTCCCGGATTGCCTGCTGCTGGCGCGCGAACCCATCGCCTGGGGGGCGACGCGTGACGTCCTCAATGCTGCCAACCTTGCCAGTGCCCGCAGCCATGCCGATGGCTGGTCGGTCGATGCCGGCGTCTGTGCCGCTTGATCATGCTCTATGATTTTCTGATCGGCCCGTTTGTCGATTTCGCCTTCATGCGCCGGGCGCTGGTGGCGGTGATCGCGGTTGCCATCGTCTCCGGACCGCTGGGCGTCTTCCTGCAATTGCGTCGCATGAGCTTGATGGGCGATGCGCTGGCACATGCCATTCTGCCCGGTGTCGCCATCGGTTTTTTCCTGTTCGGCCTCGACCTCTGGGCGATGAGTATCGGCGGCCTGATCGCCTGCCTTGCCGTGGCCTTGCTCAGCGGCCTCATTGCAAGGCTGACACCGCTCAAGGAGGATACCAGCCTCGCTGCCCTCTATCTGGTGTCGCTGGCGCTGGGTGTGCTCATCGTCTCGATGCGCGGCAGTACGCGGGACCTCCTCCATATCCTGTTCGGCTCTCTGCTCTCGATCGGCAGCGACGGGCTCGTCCTGGTGGTGGCGACAGCGATCCTCTCGCTGCTGGCCTTTGCCGTGATCTATCGCAACCTGGTGGTTGAATGTTTCGACCCCACCTTCCTGCGCGCGGTCGGTGGCCAGGGGGCGATGGCGCATATGATCTTCCTCATCCTCATCGTCCTCAATCTGGTGGCGGCTATTCAGGCGCTGGGCACCCTGATGGCGGTGGGCCTCATGATCCTGCCGGCGGCCGCGGCCAGATTCTGGGCCCGGTCGGTGGCCAGCATGATTGCGCTCGGCAGTTCTCTGGCCTTGGCATCCGGCCTCATTGGCCTCATGGGCTCCTATCACCTCGATCTGCCGCCGGGGCCGGCCATTGTGCTGGTGGCGGGGCTGATCTATGCCGGATCGGTGATCTGCGGCCGGTTTGGCGGGTTGCTGGGACGGTTGCTTCCGGGTGCGCACCTGCAGCATTGATCTTGCTGGAATAGCCGTGCGGTTATGCGCTGTACGCATTGCCCAGCCCTTGTCATGCGTCCGGCAAATGCCCATCATCCTGGCAGCTTTGCGCCTGATGAAGGGATGACCGATGCGGCTGCTGGTGATTCAGAACGATCCGACGTCGCATATCTCCCTGCTGGGAGAGCATCTCACGGCCGCCGGCGCCGATCTCGTCACTGTCACACCGCATCACGGCATGGACCTGCCGGCCGCATCCGATGGCTTTGACGGCGCTGTCGTGCTGGGTGGCCCGCAGCATGCCCACAATGATGCCGACTATCCGGCCTTCGCGCCGATTTGCGCTCTTCTCCAGGCGTTTCACGACCAGGGCAAGCCGCTCCTCGGCCTCTGTCTCGGCGGCCAACTGCTGGCACGCACCTTCGGCGCCCGCGTCCGCGTGAATGATGATTTCGAATATGGCTTTCTGCCGATCGACATCACGCCGGAAGGGGCGCGCGACCCGCTGCTCAGCGACCTCAACCCACGCCAGCACATCATGCAATGGCACGAGGATACTTTTGCCCTGCCGCAAGGGGCTGTGCGCCTGATGACCGGGGCCACCACTGCCAACCAGGCCTTCCGCTATGGCGACACGGCCTATGGTTTCCAATGCCATTTCGAAATCACCCCGGCCCATGCCACCATGTGGATCGAGGAATTCAACCACGTCATCCTGAAGAAACTGGGCGAGGCCGAAGGCAGCAAAGCCGTCAACCGCGCCCGCGCCGAATTCAAGCAGCATATCGATGCCGCTAACGAGTTCTGCCGCGTGGTAGCCGGCCGCTGGGCCAGCCTCGTCAAGGCAAAGCGCCAGGCACGCGCAGCCTGAAACGCCCATAAATTCCTGACAAAGTTGAGACCGCTGCAGCGGCAGACCGGGCCGGATACCCGGCCATTTGACATGTCCTTAATGATTGCGTTATTGTGAAATTAGCAAATTAGCTAATAGTGATTATTGCCCATGTCCCTCGACAAAATATTCGAAGCCCTGGCTTCGCGCCCGCGCCGGGAAATCCTCGCCTATCTCTCGGCGACGGAGCTCAGCACCTCGGAACTTGCCAAGCGCTTTGGCATGAGCGCACCGACGATTTCGCGACATCTCTCAATCTTGGAGAATGCCGATCTGGTCACAAGCAGCCGCCAGGGGCAATTCGTCCTTTACAAGCTTAACTCGGACAATCTCGTCAACAATCTGACGGGCTTTGCCTTCGAGCTTTGCCCGGTGGGTGGTCCGTTGAAGCGTGAATCACGGAAAATCGCCGCCGAAAAAAGCAAAGGGGCACAGAAGAAACGGCCAGCCTGAAGTTTTGGGAAGTCGCGCTGCCATATAGGGGAATTCGATGTCGAACATCCTTGAAAGCCTGAAAGGCCACCGCATCTCCGTCACCGATCTGGCAAGTGTCTCGGACGGTGAGGTGCGATTTTCACCGGTAAAATCTTTCTGGTTCTTTGGCATGGCGACAAGTGCGCTCGTCGGCGGCGCCATCTTCTTCACCTGGTCGGGCCTGTTGCTATTTTTCGGCGCGACCGGCGCGGTATTGCTCCTCGGCCATTCCCTCGGCAGCCATCGCAAGCTTATCCACAACAGTTTCGAATGTCCGAAAGCGCTGGAGTATTTTCTGGTCTATATGGGTGTGCAGGTCGGGCTTGCAGGTCCGATCGGTCTCCTGCGGGCTCATGAGTTGCGTGACTTTGCGCAGCGCCTGCCGACTTGCCACGATTATTTGCGGCACGGCAGCAGCTTCTGGAAGGATGGCTGGTGGCAGCTCAATTGCGAGCTCAGGCTCGCCAACCCACCGAAGGTCGCGATTGAGCCGCGCATTGCACAGGATCGCTTCTATCAATTCCTGGAAACCACCTGGATGCTGCAGCAGCTGCCACCGGCGCTGATCTTCTATGTTTGGGGCGGTTGGAGTTTTGTCTTCTTCGGCGTTTGCGCCCGCATCACCGCCGGTGTCTTTGGCCATTGGCTGATTGGCTATTTTGCGCACAACGATGGCGATATGCATTTCGAGGTTGCAGAGGCAGCCGTCCAGGGTCGCAATATCCGGCTGGCGTCACTGCTCACCATGGGCGAATGCTGGCACAACAATCATCATGCCTATCCAGGCTCGGCGCGCCTCGGTCTCTTTGCTGGCGAGTGGGATCCCGGCTGGTGGATGCTGGTGTTGCTGCATCGTTGTGGGCTGGCCTGGAATTTCAGGCTGCCGGAAGATTTGCCGCCGCGGGCTGAACTGATGGGTGCAGATTGTTTGGGGAACATGCGCCTGCGTTCGGCGCTGCGGATCCTGCCACGGCAGCATCTTGCCATCGCGCCAATCTGGCGGGTGATGAAGGAAGACCGGGTGAGCCTCCGTCTTGAATGGCCGGCGACGTTTCTCAGCCGTCGCTCAATGACGCGCTTGCTCGGCCAGGATATCGAGCTGCATGTCGATCCCGCCCTGGATAGCTTGATCGTCCGGTGCCGCAACGAAACCATTGTCGGGTTGCCGGCCGTGTGCCTGGCGCTGGCGCAGCGCGGCCGTTTCGGCTGGCTGATGGCCGTTGCTCTGCTGACGCCAGCCATCGTGCTGGAGAATGCCCGCCAGGCGATGGTCTTCGAGCCCAAGCAGGCATGATATGCCACTGCAGAGTTTTCTGGAGAGGCGGAATGCTGCGGATGTGCTGATGGCCTTTCGCGCCACAATGGGGCTGGATAGCACATATGATTCGGCACCGACCTGGCCTTTCAGAATGGGCCCGCTCACCTTGGCCGTGCCGAACTTCTCTTGGCGACGTGCAGCCATTCAACAGCACGACCTCCATCATCTTCTCACGGGCTATCCATTTGATATGCGCGGTGAATGCCAGGTCGCGACCTGGGAGTTCGCCGCAGGGCCCTATGCGCATGCGGGCGCCACGGCGCTCATTCTGCCTTTGGTTCTGCTGGGTTGCCTATGGTCACCGCGGGCAATTTGGCGGGCCTATCGCAAGGGGCGTCGTGCCCGCAGCCTTTATACGCCGGAACTGCGGAATATCGCGCTCGACCTGTCATTTGAAGAACTGGTGGCGAGGACCCAGGATCGGCACCGGCCTTCCTCCAGGATGAGCGACGCCTTCGGATTTTCTGGTCTCTTGGCAAAATCCGCTGCTCTTTGGCTGACGCCGATTGCAGCCTGCCTCATCGGCCTTCTGTATCTCTTTTGATCAACCGGTGACGAAGATCGCAATCTTCGGATAGCCGCGACGTCCCATTCCTGGCATTTCTCTCCGTGAGATACAGGGGGAATTCATGAATCAAACGACCGCGCCGCGCATGGCCACGCAAGATTGGGTCTTGCTGCTGACCCTGTCGCTTATCTGGGGTGGCGGCTTCATTTTTGCCAAGATTGCCGTGTCGGAGGTGCCGCCACTTACCATGGCGCTGCTGCGTGTCACCTTGGCAGCGGTCACATTGCACCTGGTTCGCCTTGCCCTGCGGGTGGCGGCGCCGCGCGATCTCGTCTTCTGGCGCGACGCTTTCATCATGGGGCTGCTCAACAACGCCATCCCGTTCAGCCTGATTTTCTGGGGGCAGCAGGCGATAGGCGCCGGTCTGGCCTCGATCCTCAATGCGACGACACCGCTCTTCACTGTGCTGGTGGCACATGTCTTTACGGCGGATGAGCGCGCTGGACCGGCGAAGATCCTCGGCGTGTTGGCCGGCATAGCGGGGGTAGCGGTGATGATCGGCAGCGATGTGATGGCGGGCCTGGGGGACCATTTATGGGCGGAATGTGCGGTGCTGGCGGCGGCCTTGTCCTATGGCTTTGCCGGCGTGTTCGGACGCCGGTTCAAGGCACGGCCGCCTTTGGTGGTGGCAAGTGGCCAGCTGACCGGCAGCAGCTGCTGGCTATTGCTGCCGGTGTTGCTGCTGGACCGGCCCTGGCTGGGAACATTACCGAGCTTCCGCGCGATGGGGGCGATCATCGCTCTGGCACTGTTCTCGACGGCACTCGCCTACGTCATCTTCTTCCGCATTCTGCGCCGGGCGGGATCGACCAATCTGTCGCTGGTGACCCTGCTCATCCCGATGAGCGCACTGCTGCTTGGCGTTCTCTTCCTGCATGAGGTGATCGAGCCCCATCACCTTGTCGGGATGGGGCTGATCGGCTCAGGCCTCGTCATTCTTGATGGTAGGCTCTGGCGTGTCAGTCGCGCTGCCTTCGGGTTTTGACACCGGCTTCACGCGCTCCATGACCGCGACGAAGAAACCGTCGGTGCCGTTGCGCAACGGCGTCAGCGAGAGCGTGGGACCGTTGGCAGGACAGTCCGTGCCGATGACGCTCTGCCAGACCTCGGCGACCGGTACCTGAACGAAGTCAGGGTGCTTCGCAAGGAAGTCGGTGACCTGGCCGTCATTCTCTTCGGCGAGAAGCGAACAGGTGGCATAGACGAGGCGCCCGCCCGGTTTCACCAGGCGCTGGGCGGAATCAAGGATGCTGGCCTGCAATGTCACGAGACGCGCAAGGTCTTCCGGAATGAGGCGCCATTTGGCGTCCGGATTGCGGCGCCAGGTACCGGTGCCGGAGCAGGGGGCGTCGACCAGCACGCGGTCGAAGCTGCCGGCATGGCGTTTCACCCAGGGATCGCGTTCGCTCTCCAGGCCTTTGCGTTCGACATTGAAGGCACCTGCGCGCTTCAAGCGGTCGCCAGCGCGCTCGACGCGGCCTTTCAACGTGTCGCAGGCGAAGATCTTGCCCTTGTTCTTCATCGCAGCGGCGATGGCGAGTGTCTTGCCGCCGGCACCGGCACAGAAATCGACCACACGCTGGCCGGGTCGTGCATCAACCAGCAAGGCAGCCAGCTGCGAACCTTCGTCCTGGACCTCGATAAGGCCGTCCTGGAAACATTTCAGCGAGCCCAGCGGGGGACGGCCCTCGACTCGCAGACCCAGCGGCGATAGCGCGGTCGGCGTTGCCACGATGTCGACCTCGCGCAGGGCCTCGATCGCCTCTTCGCGGGTAGCTTTCAGCGTGTTGGTGCGGATGTCGGTGGCGGCTTCCTCAACCTGCGCTGCCATTTCCTGCTCGAAGGCCTGGCTGAAGCGGCTGACCAGGCTGGGCTCGATCCATTCCGGATATTCGAAGCGTACCCATTTCGGCTGCTGGCCGTGCTTGAAATCGGCGTCTTCCAGGAAGCCGGCGAAGTTGCGTTCGGTGCGGTTGAAGGGCTTCGGACGATAGTCGCCGCCATCGAAGCTGCCGGCAATCTTGTCCGCGGTCCAGCCATCGATCAAAGCCAGCTTGGCGATGATGCGGGCGCGTTCAAGTTCCGGCAATGGCTGCTCGGACTCGAAGCGACCGATCCACCAATCGAGCTTGGCCTTCTGCCGGAGGACCGCATAAGCGTGATCAAGGACGGCACGCCGGTCGGAACCACCGATATAGCGCCGGTTGCGGAAGAAAGCCGCCGCGGTGCGGTCGGCAGGTGCACTGCCGCCGTGAATGGCGGCCAGCAATTCGATGGCCGCTTGAATGCGGGCGCCGGGAGTCATGTCGTTCGTTCCATATCAATATCGTTATGAGCGGCCGCCCAATTTCTCCCTCGCCCCGCGATAGTGGGGAGAGGGTTGGGGTGAGGGGCGCTACACCGGATCTGAACCAACCACCCCTCACCCTGCCCTCTCCCCGCAAGCGGGGCGAGGGTTCAAGGGAGCAAGGAGCGATCGGTCGCCTTACATATTCTGGCGATAGTTCGGGGCTTCGCGGGTGATCTGCACGTCATGCACGTGGCTCTCCTGGAGCCCGGCATTGGTGATGCGCACGAAGCGGCACTTGGTCTGCATGTCGGCGATGGTGCCGTTGCCGGTATAGCCCATGGCGGCCTTGAGACCACCGACCAGCTGATGAATGACGGTGCCGGCCGGGCCCTTATAGGCGACGCGGCCCTCGATGCCTTCGGGCACCAGCTTCAGATTGTCGGAGACTTCTTCCTGGAAATAGCGGTCGGCGGAGCCGCGCGCCATGGCACCCAGCGAACCCATGCCGCGATAGGATTTGTAGGAGCGGCCATTCAGCAGGAACACTTCGCCCGGTGCTTCGTCGGTGCCGGCCAGCAGCGAGCCCACCATGCAGCAGTCGGCGCCGGCGGCAATCGCCTTGGCGACATCGCCGGAATATTTGATGCCGCCGTCGGCGATGACGGGGACGCCGGCCTTGTGCGCACGCTCGGCCGCATCGGTGATGGCGGTGAGCTGCGGGACGCCGACACCGGCCACGATGCGCGTGGTGCAGATCGAGCCCGGCCCGATGCCGATCTTGATGGCATCCGCACCCGCATCGATGAGCGCCTGCGCGCCTTCGGCGGTGGCGACATTGCCGGCGATGACCTGGGCGATGTTGGAAAGGCGCTTCACGGCGGTGACGGCCGCAAGCACGCCGGCCGAATGGCCATGGGCGGTATCGACGACGACGACATCGACACCGGCCTCAAGCAGCGCCTCGGCACGATGCAGCCCGTCGGCACCGACACCGGTCGCCGCCGCGACGCGCAGGCGACCATTCTCGTCCTTACTGGCATGGGGATAGGCCTGGGCCTTCTCCATGTCCTTCACCGTGATGAGGCCGATGCAGCGATAGAATTCATCAACCACCAGCAGCTTCTCGATGCGGTACTGGTGGAGCAGCTTGCGGGCCTCGTCGCGGTTGACGCCAGGCTTCACCGTGATCAGGCGTTCCTTGGTCATGAGGTTGGCGACCGGCTCGTCCATATGTGTGGCAAACCGGACATCGCGGTTGGTGAGGATGCCGACCAGCTTGCCGCCGAGCTTGCCGCCTTCCGCCCGCTCGACCACCGGAATGCCGGAGATCGAATGCGTGGCCATGAGGTTGAGCGCATCAGCCAGCGTCTGGTCGGGATGGATGGTGAGCGGGTTGACCACCATGCCGGATTCGAAACGCTTCACACGACGCACTTCTTCGGCCTGGCGGGCGATATCCATGTTCTTGTGGATGACGCCCATGGCACCGTTCTGGGCCATGCAGATCGCCATCTTGGCTTCCGTCACCGTGTCCATGGCGGAAGAGAGGAGGGGGATATGAAGGTTGATGCGGCTGGTCAGCCGCGTCCCGGTATTCGCCTGCGCCGGCAGCACGAGCGAGTGCGCGGGTTCCAGGAGAACATCGTCGAAGGTAAAAGCATCACGGATTTGCATTGCACCAACCATGTTTGGGCGACATGGCCTTTGGTACGGCCCTGTCCGGATATGAAAAACCGCCCCTTTGTGGAGGCGGTCTTGGTTGGCGCCYCATCATACAGATTGAGCGCAATCTCACAAGCCTTGAGGGTCTGCGCCAGACGCTTACCGGGGATGCGCGCAGGGTGGTTCCACGGCTATTGGAAACGCGCTGCCAGGAAATCGAAAATGGTATCCGGATCAGGGGCTTGCAACAGGCGGTGCGGGGTCCTATCCAGCGATGGCTGCCAGGTGAGGGCGCCAAGGCGCGGCGATTGGCCGGTCTCGACGCGGAAATGCGCAAAGCTCGCCTCGAACAGATCGGGGCGCAGCAGATAGACCATGACCAAGGGATCAAAGAGCGCATCGGCCTTCGATTCATGGACATAGGACCGCAGCAGGCCGGCAACGTGACCAGCGACCCTGCTGCCGGCGGCCTCGATCCGGGCGATGCGTTCCGGCGTGGCACTGACCGGCCGCGCCGTTTCAATGGTGACGAGGGTGATGGGGACACCGCTCGTGCAGACGATATCGGCCGCTTCCGGGTCGAGCCAGAAATTATACTCGGCATGGGGCGTCGCATTGCCGCCATCCGGCCTGGTGGCGCCGCCCATGACGATCATTTCCTTGATGCCGCGCCGGGCATCGGGATGACCCTGCAGCAGCCTTGCGATGTTGGTGAGAGGTCCAAGGGGGGCCAGCGTGACGCTGCCGGGTGCGGCCTTCCCCAGGACCCCCGCCATCCAGCCCACCGCATCGGTGCCGTCGATGGCGCGCGAGGGTGGGGCGAGGCCAATGCCGCCCAGCCCATCCGGCCCATGCACGCCCCAGCCCTTGCGCGCGTAATGCCGCGTCAATGGTTGCGCTGCACCCACATGAACKGGAATGTCGGCGCGATCGAAGACGTCGAGAATGCGGACCGCGTTCTCGGCGCACGCACTGACCGGGCCGTTCCCCAGCACGGCGGTCAGGCCGAGGATGTCGATCTCCGGTGCGGTGAGGGCCAGCCAGATGGCGATGGCATCGTCGATGCCGGGATCCGTGTCAATCAGGAGGGGAAGGGTCATGCAGGCGGGCTGTGATCGCAATGAAAGGTGCGGCGAGTTTAGCTATCGCGCCTGTGCGGTCAACCTGCGCTGTCAATCTGGCTCGGAATTACTTTATGGCGATTCAGGGCCTTCGTTCGGTGCCTCCCGCGGTGCGGTAGCCGGGCGGTCCGCATCATAAAGGTGCGGCCCGTGCTGCAACGGCGGTAACCAATTCTCGCGCCGCTTCACCCAGAGTTCGTAGGTGGGCGTGAAGACGCTGGTATCGTCGAACGATCCGAACATCAGCTCGACCTCGTCCTGGCCGTCATATCGGTCATAGACCGGCGAGCCGCAGGCAGCACAGCTGTAGCGTCGCCCATCGCCTGAGGATTTGAACATGATGGTGGGGGCCGAGCTGAGGGTAACTTGGTCAGCCTGGTAGATCGCAAAAGCACCGAAGGGGGCGGCGAGATGCTTGCGACAGGTCATGCAATGGCAGAGGCTCACGCGCGATGGCGTGCCGCGGGCCGTAAAGCGGAACGCACCGCACGCACAGCCACCATGCAGCTCTCGATCTGTGAGGTTGTTCATGCTGCATCTCCGTCTCGTTTCAGGAGGAAATGCGGCAGTTGCGCGTTGGTTCCGGAATCCCAGCTACTTCCGGAATCCCTGGGCCACGACGTAGATCTCGGCGGAATCCTTGCGGCTGGCATCGGGTTTCACATGGCGCACGCTGCCGAAATGCTTCTTCAGCTGGGCCAGCAATTCGTTGGTGGCGCCGCCCTGCAGCACCTTGGCGATAAAGGTGCCGCCCGGTGCCAGAACTTCGCAGGCGAAGGCCAACGCCGTTTCAGCAAGATCGATGATCTTCAAATGGTCGGTCTGGGCGTGCCCGGTTGAGGACGCGGCCATGTCCGAGAGCACGACGTCGGCTTCGCCCGCGAGCAGTGCCTTCAACTTGTCGGGTGCCGAGGCATCCATGAAATCGAGTTCGATGATGGTGGCGCCGGGAATAGGTTCGACGAATTGGAGATCGATGCCGATGACCCTGCCGCGGCCATCGGCGGAATGAACGCGGTCGACGGCGACCTGGGTCCAGCCGCCCGGGGCTGCGCCGAGGTCGACGATGCGTCCGCCGATCTTGAAGAAATGATATTTCTCGTCGAGCTGCAGGATCTTGAAGGCAGCGCGCGAGCGATAGCCGCGTTTCTTCGCTTCGGCCACATAGGGGTCGTTCAGCTGCCGGTCGAGCCACAGGGTCGAGGAGAGTGTACGTTTATGGGCCGTCTTCACGCGGGTCTTGAGACCGCGACCGGTAATCGAGCCTTCGTCGCGCGTGCCGGACCGCTGCCCGCCACCGCGCTGGCCGCCGGCCCCTTTATTGTTACGCATGGGGATGATCACGCATATTGAAGCTCCAATTCATCAAAATTCGCTGGCGGCGACGAGGTCCGCTGTGGGCAGGTCGGCAGCCCCCAGGTCGGGAATAGCAAGTGTCGCTGGTTCGCCGCGTGTGAGTGTCGAAGCCAGATTGTTCGGCTCGTCCATATCGGCATCGTCGCCATAGACGGTGTCCGGTGCGGTTCCGGTCATCAGGCTCATCAGAATGCCCTCGCGGACACCGCGGTCGGCGACACGCAAGGTGCCCACGGGCCAGATCTTGCAGATCGCCGACAGGATGGCGCAGCCGGACAGCACCAGATCGGCACGTTCGACACCGATGCAAGGCAGCGTGGCGCGGCCACGGCAATCGCGGCGCGCCAGATCGCTGCTGATGCGCTCGACATCGCCAAAGCGCAGGAATGAGCCGTCGACCAGGCTGCGCTCATAGCGCGCCAGGCCGAGCTGGATGCCTGCCAGCGTCGTCACTGTGCCCGATGTGCCCAGCATCTGGACGCCGCCTTCGCTGATCAGCCTGCCGGCACCGATGGCGCGGCGGAAGGGATCGAGTTCAGCTGCCACCTTGTCGGCCATGCGGCGGTAGAAGGCCATGGGATTGTCGCCGGCTGGCGCCTCGGCGCCGAATTCCTCGGTGAGACTCACCACGCCGAATGGCATCGAATGCCAGGCCACCATGTGCGGTGGCCGACCGGGCTTGAGGCGCAGCCAGCCCAGTTCCGTGGAGCCGCCGCCGATGTCGAATACGATGGCTTGAGCCACGTTGCGATCGAGGAGCGGTGTGCAGCCCTTGAAGGCGAGGTCGGCTTCCTCACCGGAGGTGATGATGTCGAGCGCGATGCCGGCCTCTTCGCGCACACGATCGACAAAGCCGCCGCAATTCTCGGCCCGGCGGCAGGCTTCCGTTGCCACCGCACGGGCGAGGCTCACCCCGCGGCGCTCCATCTTGGCGGCACAGATTTTGAGGGCCTCGACGGTGCGGTCCATGGCTTCGGCAGACAAGCGCCCGCTCTGCGAGACACCCTCGCCCAGCCGGACGATGCGCGAAAACGCGTCAATGACCTGATAGCCGCCAGCACCCTGCCGGGCAATCAGCAGCCGGCAGTTATTGGTGCCCAGGTCCAGGGCGGCCATGATTTGACCGGGCTTAGCCGCACGCGTACGCCATAGCGCAGGTGCCGGCGACCCGGATAATGCACCGTTCACGCGTAATGCTCCTCTGCCCCGATGGGTTAACCCACTGAAAAGGCGCAAATAATCTAGATCGCAGCCAGATGGATCGACCCTTGCCGGGTATCATCGCCAAACATCCTACATGCATCGGAGCCCAAGATAAAGTTTAGGGCCGGCCGTCGTCAGGACCGGTGCGGGCGCGGATCGGGCAAGCCCTGGATAGAATGCTTGAACTTGCCAGCCGCCGGCATTATGTTCCGCCCGCTTTCGGCCCTTCCGGCGCCGCCGGACACGGCAGCAGCCTGTTGGGGGATCGTCTAACGGTAGGACAGCGGACTCTGACTCCGCCAGTCTAGGTTCGAATCCTAGTCCCCCAGCCAAAAACCCACCTAAGTTATTGATTATTTGAGAGAAAATGAACGTGCCCGATATCAGTCGGCGCGAGGCTCTGGCTACCTGCTGGCTAGTCCACCTTTTCTTGAGCAGCGCCCGTCCGGACGGGGTTGATGGTACTCAAACACAATATCTGGCCGCGCGGCACTCGGTTCCATTTCCGCCGGAAGTTGACTTCCGATACAGCGGCGTAGTTCGGCCGGACTGAGATCATTTGTTCGCTGCGCACCAGCAACGCGAGCCTGGCCGCTAGTCGGGCGTGCCATGCTCAAGGCCATCGTGGAAAGTTTGGATGGTACGGCAGCACGCTCCCGACGTGAAATCCCGCCCTATCTGTTGGACACGGAAGCTACCCGAATGAGACAGGGAATGGAGATCCTGGATGAGTTGGAGGCAACTGTCCGCAAGCTCGATACGCAGCCTTAGCGTCGCGGTCCGGGACAAGATCATCGCGCGCTAGGATGCGACCGCCATGGAAGCGGCCCTGGCGAATTCGCGCTGATTGCAGAGATCGGGCTCGATACTTCCACCTATCGGATCTATAGCCAGTCGGCATTTTCCCGATGACGGATTATCCACGATCCTCTCCATGTCGCCAAGGTTCATGAAGTGCCTGGCAATCCAAGTCACATGGAGAATGAGTCATGATTTCCCTTGAGAGAAACCGCCGGAATCTCTGGCGCAAGATATCAATGGCGGCCCTCGCCGCCGGAATTTCGATGGTGGCGGCAAGTGCCGCGGAGGCTGGTTCGTGCCCAGCCAACCAGATGGGCATCGACGTGACCAAGCCGGGGCCAATGGAGCCGAAAGGCGTCACTGACAACGTGCTCGCTACCACCGACCTGTCGAAAGAAATGGTAGCGCTCGGCGACCATCAATTCCGTCTGCGCCGCCTGGAAGTTCAGCCCGGCGGGATCGTTCCATGGCATGCCCATGCCGATCGCCCTGCGATGATCTACGTGGTCAGCGGCACCGTCATTGAGCACGCAAGCAATTGTGCCGTGCCGATCGTCCACAAGGCTGGCGACGTGGCGCCGGAAACCCACGTCACCTCGCACTGGTGGGAAAACACCGGCAAGAAGAAGGCCGTGCTGATTTCGGTCGATATCCTGCACGATGCCAGCGACATGAATATGTAAGACCACCGACATGCAGGTGGCACCCGTCCGCCTGCATGAGATGCGTGATGCCGGGACCGTCCCTCTCGGCGTCACGCGTCTTCTTTTGCCTTTGGAGCAGGCAATGAATATGCCATCAGAACTGCCGATATCATCTCTGGAGCGAAACGCAGCGCTTATATCGAGTATCTATAGGCTCATCGTCGTCGGCCTGATCGCCTTCCTTACCCTTGTCGACCTTTTTGCGACGCAAGCGATTTTGCCAGCTCTGGCAGATGCCTATCGCGTCAGTCCGGCTGCGATGAGTGTAGCCGTCAACGCAAGTACCTTCGGCATGGCTGTCGCAGGATTGGCCGTTGCCCTGTTCAGTCGCCATCTCAATCGGCGACGGTGGGCCGTCATGAGCCTCATTGTCCTCTCCGTTCCGACCTGCTTCCTGGCCTTTGCGCCGGATTTGACGGTCTTCACCGTATTGCGTGTCATCCAAGGCCTGTGCATGTCGGCGGCCTTCAGCCTGACACTCGCCTATCTCGCGGAGCAATCCGGACCCAGGGATATAGCTGCGGCGCTCGCCGCCTACGTAACAGGGAATGTGGCCAGCAATCTCTTCGGTAGGCTGATGTCAGCAACGATTGCAGACCATTTAGGTCTTGCCAGCAATTTCTACATTTTTGCCGGACTCAACCTGGTGGGTGCGCTGCTCACGTATCTGACCTTGACGCGTGCCCAACCCATGGTCGCCATGAACGAAGCCACCAGGGGTGCCATGCTGGTATTGCGTGACCATCTCTTCAATCCGCTGCTGCGTGCCGCCTTTTGTCTTGGCTTCCTCATCCTGTTTGCCTTCATCGGGACGTTCACATACGTCAACTTTGTCTTGGTACACCCACCCTTCAGTGTTCACCAGATGCAGTTGGGGCTGGTCTACTTCGTCTTCGTGCCCTCAATGTTGACCACGCCGCTGGCTGGTCTCGCCGTCGTGCGTTTCGGTGCTCGGCCTTCTTGCCTCGCGGGTCTTGGTGTCGTTTTGCTTGGTCTGCCATTGCTCCTGACCTCGTCGCTGCGCCTGGTACTGATCGGCCTTTGCCTCATCGGCGCTGGGACCTTCTTTGCACAGGCGATTGCGACCGGGTTTGTCGGGCGGGCCGCCAAAAGCGACCGCGGCGCAGCGGGAGGTCTTTATCTCGCCAGCTATTTCCTGGGGGGCCTTGCCGGTAGCTTTTTGCTCGGTCAATTGTTCGGTGCATGGGGGTGGACAGCCTGCGTGGCGGGAATCGCCGCATCCATCGTGGTCGGCTTGATGCTGGCGAACAGGATGGTACTGCCGCGTGTTTGAATGGGCTAAGGGAGGCGAAATGTCTTACGCGCTCTTAAAACTTTGCTGCGGATGATGCAGTCCTCGGCGTGATCGTTGACCAATCCCATTGCCTGCATGAAGGCATAGACCGTGGTAGGGCCAACAAATTTCCAGCCGCGCTTCTTGAGTTCTTTAGACAATACAATGGAATTGGCCGAGGTGGAGACGGTCTGCGGAGCGCTATGAACGTTTGGTTTCGTTTCAAAACGCCATAGGAAGGCCGCGAGCGATCCTTCCGATTTCACCAGTTCCTTCGCCCGTTTCGCATTGTTTATGGTTGCCTCGATTTTGCCCCGATGGCGGATGATGCCTTCGTCAGTGAGGAGGCGAGTCACATCCCTTTCGGTGTAGCGAGCGATGCGATCGAAGTCGAAGCCATGGAAGGCATTCCGAAAATTCTCTCGCTTGGCAAGGATCGTGCGCCAGCTTAGACCAGACTGGAACCCTTCCAGGCACAACTTTTCGAATAGGCGTCGATCGTCGCTGACCGGAAACCCCCATTCCCTGTCATGATAGGCAAAGAACTCGGGCGCGGCCGCACACCAGCGGCAACGCGGTTTACCATCCGGTCCTGGAATTGTGGAACTCATGGCTCTCCTCCGCTATCAGGATATCTTTAACCGAGCAGGAAATTGAGGCGCGAGTCGACCCGCGACGGCGCGATTTCAAGGATTTGGGCATCAACGACATTTGCGGCGACAAAAGGATCATCGGCTACGCGAGCTTCAAGATCAGATTGAACTATGTTGTGAGCGATGATGGCACCTCCCCGATTGGGCTGCAGGCTGCCTGCCATTAGGAAGACGCCATCATCGAACCCGCGCTGGAGCCAATCTTTATGGCCCCGCATGTACTGTCCCGCATCACCCTTCTTATCGCCAAATGTTAACAAAACGACGTACATACAGATCCCCTCCTATGATTTGCGTGTCCGCCGCGGCATTTGAGCCTTGTTGAAAATCTCATGGAGCCAAGCTTCAAGGTCGGCGACTTCTCGTCGGATGAAGGCCTCGTCCTTGAAGGCATTTGCCAGCGTGGCGATGCCCTGGCTGCGCGCAAGAAGATGGAGCGCCAGCGCATCAGCATCTTTGCGCCCCAAGATGTTGAACTGCCGAGAAAGCCAGACGCGGAACAGGGAAAACAATTTGGCCGCATCATCCTGCGCGGCGTGGTCGAGCTTTGTAAGTTCCGTCGTCAGCGTACCAATCGGGCAGCCATAGCGTTTGATATCTGCGCGGTTGGCGATGAGGATGTGAATGAAACTCCGTACTCTTGCTTGCGGTGTCTCACCGATTTCTTCCCAGTGATCCAGCATGGCCTGGGTTTTCCGGAGTCGCGCCGAAATGACGGCATCCAAAATCTCGTCCTTCGTCCGGAAATGATAATAAAAATTGCCTCGCGATATCTGCACCGCGCCCGCAATGTCGGCAAAGGAAGTATGCTCGTATCCCTGCTGATAAAAGAGACCGTCAGCAGCGGCAACGATCTCTGTGCGTGTGGCGTTGGCGCTCATGTTTGGTTTCACCCAGAAATTAGGACGGTTGCCCTAAGTATTCTATTAGGGCAACCGTCCTAATTTGTCAACACATCAGAGCCGATTTCCTCGTTGTGAACTCGCGGCTTCGGGTCGTGGGATTTGCGTAGAATGGCGCCTATTTACTCATCGCGACCGCAATCCCGGCCCATGTGTCCGGGGGTGGCACGCGGAGATACTCCTGGCAGCGCTCGATCATGACTTCCGATGGACCGTCGCCACCTCGACTACGATCTGTCATTTCGAAAAATTCGGCAGCACCCTTCCAGTCGCGCTCAAAATACGCGTCTAGGCCCGCCTCGTAGTTCTTTATCCAAACTGGTTTAAGGTCTTCTCCGGCAGCTGCACCGACAAGCTCATAGATCTCGATACCGTGCTTGCGCCCATAGACAGCGACGCGATCGAGCTTCCGAAGCACAAAGCCGTCGCCGAGTGCTGCCGCGGTGTCTTCGCCGATGAGAATGTCCGTGCGATATTTCTTGTTGAGTGCTTCAAAGCGACTGGCAACATTTACGGTATCGCCGAGGGCGGTATAGTTGAGACGGTCGTGCGAACCGATATTGCCGACCAGAGCCGGCCCGGTGTTTATGCCGATCCTGAGGCCAGGCCGTGCGGTGAGGCCCCAGACATTCTCCTCCAGCATACGATTGAAGCGATCACGGCATGCCAACGCGGCCCGGCAGGCTGCCTGTTCGGGTGTTTCATGGGGTCCTGGGGCGTTCCAGAAGGCCATGACCGAATCGCCGATAAACTTATCTATCGTCCCGCCTGTCGCGTGGATTGCCTGAGACATGTCATCGAGATGGGCCCCCAGAAAGGAAACCATTCGATCGGGGTCGGATTCCGTGAGCCCTGTGAATCCCGCGAGATCGCTGAACAGCAACGTCAACTGTCTACGCTGACCGCCAAGCTTTGCCTCGATACCTTCGCTCACCAGTGTCTTTACCAGATCCGCTGGCAGGTATTTGCGGAAAGAGCCAAGGCCAGCGCTCATCTGGACCAGGCTGCGGGAGAGCTGGTCGAATTCGTGCAGGTAAGAATGCTCGTATCTGACGGCATGCAAGTCAAAGCCGCCGATCGCACGTAGCTGCTTGGCAATGCCCGCGAGCGGGCGTGTCACCAAACGATCGGCGACGAGAAACGCGCTGCCGGCGACCAATACAGCCAGGATGGCGACAAGCACATAAAGTCTGTGGGTAGCCGCCGGAATGTCGCCGAGAATGTCCGCCGTTGGGATGGCAATGACGAGCGACCAATCCTGGTAGGGCAGGCGGGAGATATTGAGATAGTAGTCTCGCCCCGTCAGTGGATCGCGTCCCATCATGCTGCGTGGCGCCGTCAACCCTGCGAGCGCCTCCGGCTGGACGTCCATGTCCGCGGAGACGGCGCGCCGCCCTGAATCATGGGTGTCATTGAGCGGCTCCCAGCCGTTCTCAGTCAGGACTTGCCCATCCGGCGCCAGGATGAAGGCTTGGCCGCGTTGCGTGATTTCCAGGCGATCGACGAACTTCGCCAGGCGCGATAGATCAATGCTGACCGCTAGGACGCCGATATAGCGGCTATATAGGGTCAGCTTGCGCGATATGGTGATGGCCGGATGATCGCCAGTGGGAAAAGTCTGGCTTTCGCTCCAGACGGCGCCGTCTTGCGGTTGGGCAGCCTTGTACCAGGATTGTGCCGTCGCATCGAAGTCGCTTGGCGTTTGTGTCCGCGTCTGGAACAGAATGTCACGATCCGTGGTCAGATAGCTGTCGACCCGGAAATTGTTTGTCGCAGTGGCCCCGCGCTTCACTTCGGCCATGCGGATGTTGTTGTCGGCGTCCTTCCGGGCGCCGAAGAAGCTGCCGTCCGGCCAGCCAAAGGATACCCAGGAGAGATCGGCGTTGGACTGCAGCAAGGACAGGAAGACGAACTCGCGCTTCGCTTCGTTGTCGATCCGGATCACATCCTGGAAGAACACCGTATGCAGCGAAGAGAGGGCCGATTCTGCACTATCGACCTTGCTTTTTATGTCGCGTGTGACGGAACTGGTGATACGGCTATTGATCTGCGTCACGAGTTCGGCCGCATTCCGATCGGCGCTCCGCTGCCAGTTGAAATGGACCAGCCCCGCGATCAGGAAACAGCCTGCTGCCATGAGCAGGCCGAGTGCTACGCGCGCGCTCAGGCCTTTCGCATCCGTGCTACCGAGAGGGAACGCCGTCGACATCACAGGCCCAACTGCTCCGGCCATTTATGATGGTCAATCGCCTTAACGAAAGTCTGTACGGCCGGGGAGAAGCGCCTGCCCGCGACACTGATCAGATAGACTTTGCGCGTGACTTCCGGATCGATGACCCGGCGGATGCAGAGGCCTGGAAGAACCGGAGAAAATTCGGGAATGAAGCAAATGCCCATGCCCGCCATGACCATGGTCTGGATCCAATCCTCGCGCTCCGAGCGATAGACCTCTTCCAACATCACCATGCGTTCGGTCAAGATGTTGTCGAGACGTTCGTAATACTCGCAGTTGACGCGGGCGAGGTAGGATTCACCGCCGATCTCCTTGATCGGCACAGCTTCGAATTGTTCGTAGCGGTGGCCGGGCGGGAAGGCGACGGCGAAATGCTCTTCATAGAGCAGCCGTGTGGTCAACCTTTCGTTCTCGCCTTCCGGCGCCGTCATGATCGCCACGTCCAGGGCGCCGGACATCAGCAACTCAGTCAGTTCCTCCGGAACGCCCTCGATCAAGCTGACATCGACACCGGGATGATCGGCGCGAAAACGCGACAGGAATCCGATGAACCGCATGGGTCCAATCGTGCACATGACCCCCAGCTTCAAGGGGGCGTCCTTGAGATGTAGGAAACCTTTGGCGGTGGTCTTGGCCTGCTCGCTTTGAGAGAGGACAGCCTCCAATTGCGGGCGTACCAGATGCCCGAGATCGGTGAGGTGGGTCAGTTTCCGCTCGCGCCGGAACAGCAGCCCACCCAGCTCCTCTTCGAGCTTCTGCACGGCGCGGGTCAGGGCGGGCTGAGTGACGTTACATTGTTCCGCCGCACGCGTGAAATTGAGAGTCGTACAGACGGCCAGGAAGTAGCGGATTTGATGCATTTCCATAATAGGTTTTTCCCCTGCCAATACGCCCTTGGGCTCGAACCGACTATACCTTGCGTGCATGGAAGGGGCGATGCTGATGCGGCATTGAATCCATAGGGACCTGGCATTTCCTGGCTGGCGTGGTTTCCACCAGATTGGCGTCATTCCAATCCCTTTTTAGGAAATGCCCATATGAACACGCTCACCCCCGAAGGCGTAGGGCCGGAGGCCAGCCCGGCGACCCTGGCCAGCCGAGCCCTTTCCGGCCGCGTTGCCATCGTCACAGGCTCCACCAGCGGGATCGGCCTTGCTATCCTGGAGGAACTTGCCAAGGCAGGTGCCCATGTCGTGATGAATGGGTTTGGCGATGCCACAGAGCTGGCGGTGGCAGCACGGCGGGTCGCTGCCACGCATGATGTCGATATTCCCTTTCACGGTGCGGATATGAGCCACCCAGCCGAAATTGCTGACCTTGTCTCGACGACAGAGGCCCGGTTCGGCCGGGTGGACATCCTGGTCAATAATGCCGGAATCCAGCACGTGGCGCTGATCGACGAGTTCCCGGTCGAAAAATGGGATGCCATTCTGGCCATCAACCTCTCCTCGGCCTTCCATGCGACGCGACAGGTACTGCCGGGGATGAAGCGCCGCAGCTTCGGACGAATTATCAACATTGCCTCAGCGCACGGGCTGGTTGGGTCGCCCTTCAAGGCCGCCTATGTGGCAGCAAAACACGGTGTTCTGGGCCTCACCAAGGTGACGGCTCTTGAAACGGCCGAAGAGGGCATCACGGCGAACGCCATCTGTCCCGGCTATGTCTGGACGCCGTTGGTCGAAAAGCAGATCGCGGCGCAGGCCATGTCGCACAACATCGACCGTGCGGCAGTCGTCCGCAACGTTCTCCTGGCGCAGCAACCGAACAAGCAGTTTGCCAAGGCGAGCGAGATTGGCGCCCTCGCTGTCTTCCTGGCTGGGGAAGCTGCACGATCCATTACCGGAGCCAGCCTGTCCGTCGACGGTGGCTGGACGGCACATTGAAAGGAGACATTGTCATGAACACCTTGTCCTCGCCGATGCGCCGTGCCGACGATGCGGCGACCGCCAGCAGGCCGACCTCTCACGACGTAGCAACGCGCCGGATCAACCTCGCTCTTCAGGGCGGGGGTGCTCACGGAGCCTTCACTTGGGGCGTGTTGGATCGCCTCTTGGAGGACGATCGCATCGAATTCGATGGGATATCGGCGACCTCTGCAGGCGCCATGAATGCGACTGTGATGGTCTACGGCTATCAAGAGGGCGGCCGGGCCGGAGCCAAGGCGGCGCTCGCCAATTTCTGGCGCCGGATTGCTCACGCGGCCAGTCTTTCGCCGTTTCAGGCGACTTGGTGGGACAAGATCACGGGCAATCAGGCGCTGGAGAGCTCGCCTTCCTTTATGTGGCTCGATTTCGTCTCGCGCATCATGTCGCCCTATCAGCTCAATCCGATGAACTGGAATCCCCTGCGCGAGGTCTTGTCGGCCTCGGTCGATTTTGAGGCATTTCGCAGCCGACCGCAGCCGATCAAACTGTTCCTGTCGGCGACCAATGTGCGAACCGGGAAGGTCAAAGTCTTCGACGGTAAGGAAGTATCTGCCGACGCGGTCCTTGCCTCCGGCTGCCTCCCTTTCCTGTTCCAGGCCGTCGAGATCGATGGCGAGCATTATTGGGATGGCGGCTATATGGGCAATCCGGCCATCTTCCCGCTCATCTACAATACAGACAGCGCCGATATGGTCGTGGTGCACATCAATCCCATGACCCGAGAGGAGCTGCCGAGAACGGCCAGCGAGATCATCAATCGCATCAACGAAATCAGTTTCAATTCATCCCTGATGCGGGAAATGCGAGCAATCAACTTTGTCAGTAAGCTGATCGGCGAGCACGCGGACCATGATGATCCGACGAAGGATCTCAAACGACTGCATATCCACTCGATTTCCGCCGAGCAGGTCATGCAGAAGCTCAATGTTCTCTCCAAGTTGAACGCCGACTGGGATTTTCTGCTCGATCTCAAGGAAACAGGTCGGTCCCATGCCGATGCCTGGCTTGCCGACAATTTTGACGCACTCGGTGTCAGGTCCAGCGTCGACATCGCGCAGACCTACCTGTAAGGCATATAGCCCGATCATTGAAACGCCCGGTATCTCAATGCCGGGCGTTTTTCTGTGCATATGGGGTGACTGCGATCGATGCCCGCACGTCATCGTTTCTGTGACGAAGCGGCATTTTAGATCTTCCTTGCCCTCAGAAATACTGCTGATGACGGCGAGGTGGTCTCGCCGCTCTTACAGTCATCAGGAGACAAAGATGAAGATCACCAATGCCAGCTTGTTTGCCGCCGCGACAGCCGCCGTTAGCCTCATGAGCATCGCCGCCGCCAATGCCGGCCCGGCCACACCGCCGTCCTATGAATTCGAGAAATGCTTCGGTGTCGCCGCTGGTGGCCAGAACGATTGCCAGACTGCGACCAACTCCTGCGCTGGTTCGGTTGCCGCGGGCGGGCAGGGCGATGCCTGGGTGTTCGTGCCGAAGGGCGTTTGCAACAAGATCAACGGCGGCAGCCTCGAGCCGAAGTAACCGACCGCTATCCCGGCGAGGATGACCTTTCGGGCATCCTCGCCGCCTTCCCCTCTCTATGTCTCAGGTGCCGGAATTGTCTCGTTCCCTGCAGTTTCGCCATTGCATCCATCAAGGCCCATCTGACGGTGATGTAACATCGATCGTTGCCGCGATTCGAGGCGATGCCTGCGGTTTGCGACCGTCATCCCGCGCCGTTGATGCCGTGGTCGTGTTCCGGAAAGTTGCTCGTGTCATCGGGCCCAAGCACTTGGCAGAGCTGTGGCAGGCCCATCGTAGCGAGGGTCGCCTCGAAGCGCGAGATCCGCGCGCCTTTGCCGCTTTCCTGGCTGGCCAAGATGTCGGTCGAGAGCATCCCGCATTGGCCGATCTGGCGCGGCTCGATCTTGGGCTGTTTCTGGCCGGGCTAGAGGATCGCGAACCAAGTATCGGTGCCTGCTGCCTGCCTGCCGATCTGATCCAGGGACATCCGGACCTCATGCTGCGGCTGCAGCCAAGCTTCCGCTATCTTAGCCTGTCCTACCCCGTTCATCACTGGGCTGCCACGGATACCGATTTGCCGAACGCGCCTGCCAGCCAGTCCATCCTTCTGCGGCTTACTCCCGATCGATCTGATGATATTGCAGCCGTTACCTATGAAACGCTGCCATCTGCTCGCTTTGCTTTCGAATCCTCTCTCGCTCGCGGCCGAACCCTTGCCGCAGCAACGAAATTGGCGGCGCTCCAGGATTCAGCCTTTGACGGCACCAAGGGCGTCGCCTCGCTGATCGAAGAAGGTGCCATCGCCGATGTTATCCTGCACGCAAAGCTCTGATTCCATTCTATGAAGGAGACTAACATGACGATGCTCATGCAAGCCGAAGGCTATACACGCTCGTCTAGCCTGACCCATAAAGTACGCCGACTCTATGATCGCCTGGAATACCTGCCGCTCAGCCTTTTGCAGCTTATGGCGCGCATCAGCATGGCCACGATTTTCTGGCGCGCCGGACAGAGCAAGCTGGCCAATTGGGATCTCACCCTCCAGCTCTTTGCGAGCGAATACAAGGTGCCCATCCTGCCACCGGAGCTTGCGGCACCTCTGGCAGCCAGCGTTGAGCTGACGACCCCGGTTCTACTCGTCCTGGGCCTCGCCACGCGCCTAGCCTGCCTGCCGATGATCGGTATGACCCTGGTTATCCAGACCTTCGTCTATCCGCAGAGCTGGGTCGAACACCTTACCTGGATGACGTTCCTGTTGCTGCTGCTGACCCGCGGGCCGGGCGTCATGTCGCTGGATCATCTGGTCAGGCGCATCTTTGATCATCGTACCAAATAGGACAATCGCCATGAAGCAGCATTATCCAGCATCCAAGGAAGACGCCTTGCCACACGTGGCGTTCCTGATCGAGGTGCGCAGCCGCGTTCGGGTAGCTCTGCAATGGCTCTGGGCCTATGCAGCCTATCAACGCGGCGCGAGGCTGATCAGCCCGCCTACTAGCGCGGCAGATTGATGATGATGCCGTCCAACTCCATGCGCACGGGCATCGGCCTTCGCGTGACACACCATCAAGCCATTCGAGAGCAAAAGCTTACGATCGGCTTCCTGGAGGCGCATTCTGAGAACTATATGGGCGGCGGCGGCGCCAGGGAGGTCCTGCTCGGCGTTCGCGACTGCCATCCGATATCATTGCATGGCGTAGGCCTGTCATTGGGAGGTGCCGAGCCGATCGACGGTGTGCATTTGGATAGATTGCGGGACCTGACGGAAGTGGTCGACCCATTCCTTGTGTCCGAGCACATCGCCTGGTGCCGAATGGATGGGGTCTACCTCAACGATCTGCTGCCCTTGCCATATACCGAAGAGGCGCTAGCGATCTTGGCCGACCATGTCGATCAAGTCCAGAACCAGCTCAAGCGCAATATTCTGATGGAGAACCCGAGTGCCTACATCGCTTTCACTCACTCGCCTATCCCGGAAGGTGCCTTCATGGCGGAGTTGGCCCGTCGCAGCGGTTGTGGATTGCTGCTTGATGTCAATAATCTCCACGTCAATGCTCACAATCTCGGAGTTTCACCGCAAAGTGTGATGGCCGCATTGACGCCCGGTACGGTCGCCGAAATCCATGTGGCGGGACATCACATCGCCGAGCAGAATGGGCGCCGCATATTGATTGATGATCATGGCGGCACGGTTGCCGATCCCGTCTGGCAGCTCTATCGTGAGGCTGCATGCCTCTTCCCTGAAGCCGTCACGCTGGTTGAATGGGACAGCAATATCCCGGACCTTGCTGTCTTGGTGGCCGAGGCGGCCAAAGCTGATGCGATGCGCCAGGATGCATTGATTGAGGCAAAATATGACCGCGCTTGTTGATCTGCAACGACAGATGGTGGCGGCCATTCGAGGAACCGGCTGCGACTCCTTGATGGATGTTGTCAGGCCAGAACATCTGCCGGAAGGTGACCCACTCAGCGTCTATCGCAATCATCATCGAATCAGCCTTTGTGCTGCACTCGCCATGACGTTCCCGACGGTCTCCTTGCTTATCGGGGAGGAAGCGTTTCGTGTGCTTGCCTCGCGATTCTTGCAGTGCCAGCCGCCTCTCCAACCTTGGCTGGCGGAATATGGCGCAGCTTTTGGCGAGTACCTTGATGGCGAGATGTTGGTGAAGAGTTTACCCTATCTTGCCGACATAGCCAGATTGGATTGGGCCATCAACCGGGCGACGACTGCACCTGACGCGGTGGCTCTGGATGCGGACCTATTGAGTGTGCTGACCCCTGATCAACTGGCTGAGCTCTCTGTCAAGGCGCATCCGAGCCTCACTCTGCTCTGGTCCAATTTCCCGCTGCCGGACATCTATCGACTAGCGCATGGTGGCGGGGATGCCGGAGCGATAACGCTGGATAGCGGTGGCGCTCGGTTGATGGTGTGGCGACACCACAATGCCACAATGACGGCATCCGTTTCCCGGCAAGCGTTTGAAGCCCTGAAAGTTCTGGCGTGTGGAGGGCAGATCCTTTCTGCGTGCGAGCAATTATCGCAGGCAGAATTGCCGGCGTTCTTCAGCAGACACATTCTAGCTGGCGGCTTCGTCGAGCATGCGTCGGGCGAAGTAGCTTAGCACGATCTGGCGCGCCCAAATGTTGCCTGATGTCCTGGTCCCGGATTCTGTGCCGAATCCGTCACGCAAGCTTTGCGCGCAGCCTGGGTATCGCGAAGTCGAGGAAGGCTCGCATTTTGAGAGGCAGGGCGCCTTGAGCGACGTGGACGAAGTGAATCGGCCAGGCGGGCGGTTCGAATTCTTCCAGGATCGAGACGAGCGCCCCCGCGCCCACAGCCTTGGCGGCCTGGTAGGAGAGCACGCGGGTGATACCCGTGCCAGCGACCGCGGCGTCGATCGCCGTCTCCGCGGTGGTGACGCTAAGGCGCGTGCGAACACGGACCGGCATTTCGTGCTTGCCATCGTGGAAGTTCCAGAACTTCGATGGGGCAATGTTTTCAAAGCTGACGCAATCGTGATGGACGAGATCCTCGAGAGTCATCGGTGTGCCGCGACGCTTGAGATAGTCAGGACTGGCATAGGTTGAGCGTCGGGTCGCACCGAGGCGTGTCGCCACCAGATTGCTGTCGGGTAGATTGCCGATGCGCAAGGCGGCATCGATATGGTCTTCGACGAGGTTCGAGAGCCGGTCGCCCAGGATGAGGCGCAGCGTGATGTCCGGAAAGACGTTCAGGAAATCAGTCACCACCGGCAAGATATGGATGCGCCCGAAGACCAGCGGCGCAGTCACGGTGAGTTCCCCCTTGGGCGTCACGTATTCACCGGCCACTGTCCGCTCGGCTTCCTCGACTCGCCCCAGGATTTCCTTGGCGGCTGCGACATAGGCGCGGCCGGCTTCGGTCAGCTGCACTTTGCGGTTGGTGCGGGTAAGGAGGCGCGCGTTGAGATGCGCCTCGAGATCGGCAACCTTGCGGCTGACGGTGGCGAGAGGCGCCCCCAATTGGCGGGCTGCCGCGGACAGGCTGCCGACCTCGGTCACCGTCACGAGGAGCGCCATCGCCTCCAGCCTATCCATGCCATTTCCTCAATACCTAACCTCCCATTTTTTGGGAGGATTGTTCCTAAAATGACAATCTACCGCAAATTATCGGGAGGATCTAGCTTCCGGGTAGATGACGCGTTCGGGAATTCTTCGCCCGCCTCATCCCCCAACTGGAGGCTCTCATGTCACGCATTCCGACCCCCAACACCATCGCCGACGCGTCTGCCGCTTCGCAGTCCCTGCTTGAGGGCGTCAAAAAGAAGTTCGGCATGGTGCCCAATATCTTCAAGCTGATCAGCAACAGCCCGACCGCCCTCAAGGGCCATCTCGATCTCGCCGACACGCTGGGCAAGGGCGCCTTGCCGCCGCAGACCCGCGAGCGCATCGCGCTTGCCGTCGCGGAGATCAATGGCTGCGAATATTGCCTCTCGGCCCACACCTATACGGCCAAGAATCTCGCCAAGCTCGACGACGCGGAAATCACTGCCAACCGTAGTGGCCGCTCCAACGATTTGAAGGCTGATGCCGCCGTCAGCTTTGCAGCACTGGTAGCCCGCTCGCGCGGCCAAGTAAGCGAAGCTGACATCGCCACGGTGAAGGCTGCCGGCTATGACGATGGCCAGTTGCTCGAGATCGTGCAGCATGTGGCCCTCAACACCTGGACCAATTATGTAAACGAGGTGTTCAAGACCGAGATCGACTTCCCGCGCGTCAATTTGCGCGATGCCGCCTGACCCTTCCTTTCCTCATTCTCTTTAGGAGACGCAATCATGAAACTCTATCATCATCCGCTGTCGGGACATTCACACCGCGCGCGCCTGTTCTTATCGCTGCTCAATGTCCCGCACGAACTGGTCCTCGTTGACCTCGCCAAGGGGGCTCACAAGGCGGCGGATTTTCTGAAGCTCAACCCGTTCGGCCAGGTGCCGGTGCTGGACGATGACGGTACGATCGTGACCGATTCAGTCGCCATCCTGATATATCTCGCAAAGAAACTGCGGCGCAGTGACTGGTTGCCGGAACAACCACTGGCCGCCGCGAAAGTGCAGAAATGGCTGTCGGTCGCCGCCGGCGAAATCGCTTACGGCCCAGCGGCAGCACGCCTCATTACCGTGTTTGGCGCAGGCTTCCGGCCGGAGGAAGTGCTGACACGGGCGCACAATGTGCTGAAGCTGATTGATGCCGAGTTGACGCAACGGGATTTCATTGCTGGAACGACGCCGACCGTTGCGGATGTCGCCCTCTACAGCTACATCGCCAGCGCGCCGGAAGGGAATGTCGACCTCTCAGGATATCCTCATGTGCGGGGCTGGTTGGCGCGGATCGAAGCCCTTCCCGGATTCGTCGCATTCCAGAAAACGCCCGTTGGTCTGGCGGCGTAAAGATTGAACCGGCACGGGGCGCAGGCTTGGCCTTCGTCCCGTGTTACTCTCGCAGAAGAAAGGCCTGCAGATGACTGTTACCCAGATATCCACCGCATCACCCTGGCATGACGGCGAGGTCGCCCTGCAGCGCAGCGCCGGCGTTGCCGAGCGCATGGCGGATGTAGGACGCCGGGTCATCCGCGATTACATGCCGGACCAGCATCGTGATTTTTTCGCGCAACTTCCCTTCATCGTGCTGGGATCGGTCGACGCGCGGGGCGACGTGTGGGCCACCTTGCGAGCGAACGAGCCAGGCTTCATGCAATCACCGGATCCGAAGCGCCTTGGCGTCAAACTTGCCCGCGATCCGGGCGATCCGGCAGAGGCGGGCTTCAATGACGGGGATGCCATCGGGCTGCTTGGGATCGAATTGCACACGCGGCGGCGCAACAGGATGAACGGCACGGTGCTGCGTCAAAATGAGAGCAGCTTTACCATCGCGGTCCACCAGAGTTACGGCAATTGCCCGCAATACATCCAGCTGCGGCGATTTGAGTTCACCCGCCCGGCCGACCGGTTCCAGCCAGTTCAGACGGTGCAGTATCTGGAGAAATTGAACGCACGCGCTCGGGCGATGATCAATGGTGCGGACACGTTCTTCGTTGCATCCTATGTCGACTTGCCGGAAGGCGGGCGGCAAGTGGACGTGTCGCATCGTGGCGGCAAGCCAGGGTTTGTGCATATCAGCGAAGCGGGTGTTCTGACGGTACCGGATTTTGCCGGCAATCTGTTTTTCAACACGCTCGGCAATTTCAGCGTCAATCCACGCGCTGGGCTGGTCTTCGTCGATTTCACCTCAGGCGATCTGCTGCAGATCACCGGTGTGCCGCAGGTTATGCTCGATGGGCCGGAGATCGCGGCGTTCCAAGGAGCTGAGCGCTTCTGGCGGATGCAACCCACCCACATCGTCTATCGCCCGGCGGCGCTGCCGTTGCATTGGGCGGACGAGACGCAAGGGGCTTCACCCAATTCACTAATGACAGGCGATTGGGCCGAGATGGCGGCGCGGCTGAAGGCGCAGGAACTCGCCAGGCAATGGCGGCCGTTTCGCATCGAAGAGATCAGGCCGGAAAGTGCCAGCGTGCGATCGTTCTATCTGCAGCCGCTGGACGGATTCGGCCTCATTCCGCATGAAGCGGGACAGCATCTGCCGATCCGCCTCACGCTGCCGGGAACGGACAGATCTGTTATCCGCACCTATACACTGTCGGCGGCACCCTCCGATGGCTTCTATCGCATCAGCGTCAAGCGACAAGGCACGGTATCGGCGCACCTCCACACACTGAAGGTCGGCGATACGCTGGAGGTGCAGGCACCTGCCGGCAGATTCACTGTCGACGCATTGGAGCCCCGGCCGGCTGTGCTGATGGCGGCTGGAATCGGCATTACCCCGATGCTCGCCATGCTGCGGCACATCATCTTTGAGGGCCAGCGCAAGCGCCGCATCCGACCCACCTGGTTGTTATATGCCGCACGCAACAAGGATGACCGCGCCTTCGATGGCGAGATCGCCGGATTGCTGGCGATGGGGCAGGGGCTGGTGCGTTTGGTGCGGGTGCTGAGCGAGCCAGGTGATGCGCGCGCCCAGGAAGATTACGATGTCGAGGGCCGTATCGATATGGCGCTGCTGAGTGCGACGCTGCCCTTCGGTGACTATGATTTCTATCTGTGCGGGCCGGGTCAATTCATGCAGGCGGTCTATGATGGGCTGCGCGGGTTCAATATTTCGGATACGCGCATCCATGCCGAAGCGTTCGGGCCGGCCTCACTGACCCGTGTCGCGGATAAGGGCGCGCCCGCAATTGTTCTGGGACCGCCGTCCAAGGAATCCGTCGCGGTAGCCTTTACGGCATCTGGCAAGGAAGCGCGCTGGACTCCTGGCAGCGGATCGCTGCTGGAACTCGCCGAATCGCGCGGTCTTGCTCCGCCCTTCAGCTGTCGCGCGGGGAACTGCGGCAGCTGCCGCGCCAAGATTGTCGAAGGCGCGGTCACGTATCTCACGCCGCCCAGTGCTGAAACCGGCGATGACGAGGCACTTGTCTGCTGCGCTGTGCCGGCGGAAGGCACGACGCGGTTGCTGCTTGACCTCTGAGTGTGTTTAGAACCAAGCCCCGGAGACAAGTTGTAGCGGAGTGACGACCATTCGGATTTAATGGCTAGGCACGGATGGTTTGAATGAGCAATTCTCCGGCTTCGCTCTCGGGCGTGCCGAGATCTCTCACGGCAGTCATATGGTCGGCGTCGCGCAGCATATGCGCGGCAACCGAGATCCCTTGATCAGCCAGATGTTTGGCGAAATCAGTTCCCTGGCTTTTGAAGGGATCTGTTTCCCGTTCGCCAAAGGCAGCGGCCACGTGCGTACCGGTTTCATGGCGGTGGCGAAGCGGTGAAAACGAGGCCACCTCTTGATCGGTCAAACTGATGAGGGGCTGCAGGAATGAGGATTGCAGTGGCTTCAGATCATATATTCCGCTGAGAAGCAATGCGCGGCAAGGCTTGAGACCCCCGGTCCCTTCGCGGAATGCGAAAGTTGCCAGATGGGCACCCGCAGAGTGACCACTGATCGAGAAGCGTGTCGTGTCACCTTTGTAATCACCCACGTTGTCGGCGAGCCATTGGACCGCCTGCCGGACCTGGTTGACGATTCGATCCATCCGAACCTCCGGCATCAGGTCATAGTCCATGATGGCGGCAATTGCCCCGGCCGAGGTAATGGTGTCTGCGACGAACGAGAAATCCTCCTTGGCGAACATCCGCCAGTAGCCGCCGTGGATGAAGAGGTGCACGGGGTATGGACCTGCCGGGTCTTTTGGGAGGAATAAATCCAACGTCTCGCCCACCCCGGCACCATATGCGACGCCAGCCAGCATGTTGAGCGAGGCACGGGTTGCGGCGCTCCTGATCTTGTATTCTTCGATCAGCGCATCGAAATTCTCTATGTGATCACGGTTCCGAAATGGATCTTTGGTCAAGCACCCGCTCCCCGCTGCGAGAATCAGATTGTGGCGGCAATGTATTTTGTCTCGAGAAATTCATAAATGCCATCCGGCCCGCCTTCGCGCCCGAGGCCACTTTGCTTGACGCCGCCGAACGGCGCCGCCGGGTCCGAGACCAAGCCGCGATTGAGGGCGATCATGCCAGATTCCAGACGCCGCGCCACTCTTAGTCCCCGGGCGATATCACGGGTGAAGATGTAGGCCGACAAGCCGTACTCCGTGTCGTTGGCGCGAGAGATCGCCTCCTCTTCGGTACCGAAGCGGCACAGCGCAGCAACAGGCCCGAAAATCTCTTCGTGGATCATATCGGCGCCGGCTACGACCCCAGAAAGTACGGTCGGCTGAAAGTAGTACCCTTGGCGATCCGGCCGTGAACCGCCGCAGAGAAGGGTCGCACCTTTTGCAAGAGCATCCTGCACCAGGCGGTCGATCTTGCCGACAGCGATCGCAGTGATCATCGGGCCGCATTCCGTTTCTGGAGCAACGCCCGGCCCCATAGCGAGCGCCGACATGCGTCCGGTCAAGCGTGCTGCAAATTCATCATGGATGGCGGACTGGACGTAGATGCGGTTGGCGGCCGTGCATGCCTGTCCGGCATTGCGCATCTTGGCAATCATGATGCCATCGATCGCTATATCTAGATCCGCATCATCGAAGACGATGACGGGAGCATTTCCGCCGAGCTCCATCGAACAACTAATGACGTTCCTGGCGGCTTCGGTAAGCAGGGTTCGCCCGACAGCGGTTGAGCCGGTGAATGAAAGTTTCCTGACGCGAGGGTCTGCCAGCATGGCGGCGACCAGCGGTCCCGGCTTGGTTGTCGTCAGAACATTCACGACTCCCGGCGGCACCCCGGCCTCTTCACAGAGCGCCGCCAGCGCGAAGGCGGTCAGAGGTGTTTCGGAAGCCGGCTTGAGAATCACCGTGCAGCCAGCAGCCAGGGCCGGGCCAATCTTGCGCGTCGCCATCGCCGCCGGAAAGTTCCATGGCGTGATTAGTATGCAAATGCCAATCGGTTGATGATCGACGATAATCCGGTTCATCCCAGACGGTGCGGTCTGGAAATCGCCCCGGATGCGGACCGCTTCCTCTGCGTTCCAGCGGAAGAATTCCGCCGCATAGACGACCTCGCCGCGCGCATCGCGGAGGGCCTTGCCATTCTCCAGGGAGATCAATTCCGCGAGTTCGTCGGCGCGTGCGGTCATCAGATCGAAGCAGCGGTGCAGTATCTCGGAGCGACGGCGCGGCGCCGTCGCCGCCCAATCCGCCGCGGCTCTCGCGGCCGCATCGACAGCCGCCGCGGCGTCCTCCAGAGTGGCGTCTGGAACCGACGCCAGCATGGCTTCGGTGGAAGGATTGTGAACTGGAATTGTCGCGCCGCCGGTTGCTGGGCGCCACGTACCGCCAATATAGAGATTCTGGGACCGGGCAAACGGATTTGCGGTGCTTTCGATGGCAGGTTTGAACGCAGACATATCAGATTTTCCAATGAGTTGGCGAGAGATGCTATTGGGCAGCGGCGGCAAGATCACCGTCGAAAGCCGCCACGAGAAATCTCTGAAGCCCGTCGCGATCGATAGGCCGTGGATTGTTTTTGAGCAGGCGCGCGATCCCGGCAGCCTGCTCGGCCGTCCAGTCGATCCGATCCTTTGGCAGGCCAAGGTCCCGCAATGTCGTCGGTATGCCGATGGCAGCGAAAATCCGGCTGACTTCCTGGATCGCGGTCTGAGAGAGCGCATCGACGGACTGGCGCGCCCGATCCACGCCGAGCGCGACCGCGATCTCAGCCATCTCCGCTAGCGCGGTAGTACGGTTGTAGCTCATGGCATAGGGGAGGATAGCGGCGACGCCGATGCCATGCGGCGTATGGGTCACCGCGCCGATCGGGTACTGCACCGCGTGCGCTAGCGACGTGCCGGCGGTACCAAAGGCACAGCCGGCAGCGAGGGCGCCTTGCATCAGATCGGATCTCGCCCGCCGATCGGATCCGTCGGCGCAGGCCCGCTCCAGGCTCCCGCCGATCAACGAGATGGCCCTCAGCGCGAATATGTCGCTGAAGGCGTTCTTGCCGACGAACACATGCCTTTGCGCCAGGTCAGCGTCCGGGACACGCCGGCATGCCGTGAAAGCTTCAATCGCATGGGTCAGTGCGTCGGCGCCAGCGATCGCCGTCAACGGCGGCGGGCAGGTCCAGGTGAGGATGGGGTCGCAGATCGCGGCGGCCGGAATCATGTATGGACTGGAGATGCCGACCTTGAGCGTGCGTTCTGAATCGGACACCACGGCGACGGGCGTTACCTCGGATCCTGTACCGGAAGTGGTGGGCACGGCGATCACCGGAAGAATGCGCGCGGGAATCCTGAACTCGCCGTAATAATCCTCAAGCTTGCCACCGTGCGTGAGAATGAGCCCGGCGCATTTTGCGAGGTCGATGCAACTGCCGCCGCCGATACCGATGACGAGATCGGGGGCGAAGGGATGCGCCATCGCAGCGCAGCGATAGACGTTTTCGCAGGGAAGATCCGGCTCAACGGCGTCGAAGACATGGCATTTGAGGCCCGCTTCCTGAAGACTTTCCAGCAATTGCGCGAAGGCCTCGCTCGCTGCGAAACGCCCGTCAGTGCAGATCAGGGCACGCGCGCCAAGGCGTGCTGCCACTTGGCCGATGGCAGCCAACTGACCTTCGCCGAACAGAATCTCGCGGGGCAGTCTCATCACAGAAAAATCGGTCGCGTCGGCAGCCATGCCATTAATCCTTTGATTAAGCTTGAAAACCCTCACATCCGCTTCTTGGTGGTTGAGATCGTATATGATATCGTATACGATATAGCAGATGACAGATCAATTCGTTGTCGTTCGAGTAATGCGCTGAGGGGGAGGATTTTGCCCTTGGCTAAGGCCGATCGTCGACGCGTTCCAACGGGAGTTTCATGGCTATTCAGCGGCATAAGGGCTTGGTCGACGATGTCTACGGGGCAATTTTCAATAAGCTCATGGCGCTGGATATCGCACCCGGCGCCCGCATCACGGTTGACGGACTGGTACGCGAACTCGAGGTCTCTCACACACCCATTCGCGAAGCCCTCGGGCGTCTGGAAGGCGAGGGTCTGGTCGTCAAAACACATCTCGTCGGTTACAGCGCGGCGCCACAGATCACGCGGCGGCGCTTTGAGGAACTCTACGAGCTTCGTCTCTTGCTGGAGCCGGACGCGGCCCGCCGCGCTGCGGAGCGCATTAATGATGATCGCATGCGCAAGCTGACGGATACCGCTGACCAAATGCGGAAGCTGGATAGCAGCCGTGAGCGGCTTGGCTACTCCCGGTTCGCGCGGCTTGATGCAGAACTGCACGATCAGATCATGGAAATCGCCGGCAATGAGCTGATTCGTGACACGCTCGAGCACCTACACACGCATTTTCATATCTTCCGCCTGATGTTCCAGGCGCGGGTCACGGAAGAGGCCCTGACCGAGCATGAGTCCCTTCTTGTGGCACTGTCCTCCGGCGACGCAATAGGGGCGGAAAAAGCGATGCGCGATCACATCGAACGCTCGCGCAATCGCCTGCTGGAGGCCTTCGAATGACGGCCGATACCAGCATTGGAAAAAATGCGCTCAGCCTGACGAAAGTCAGCAAATCCTATGGCAGCGTCAAAGCGCTTTCGAATCTGTCCTTCAATGTTTTGGAAGGCCGCTTTTTCGTGTTGTTTGGGCCGAGTTCAGTCGGCAAGACCACGGCGCTTCGCACAATTGCCGGTCTCGTCGCCCCTGACCATGGTCGGGTCGAGATCTTCGGCAAGGATTTTACCCATGAACCTATCGCGGGACGGGATGTCTCGATGGTGTTCCAGTCCTTTGCGCTCTATCCGCATTTGAGCGTCTATGAAAACCTTGCCTATCCTCTGGTAGAGGCCCGCCTGCCGCGTGACGAAATAGACCGCCGCGTCAAGGAAACAGCCGCCATGCTTCGGCTGGACATGAAAATCGACCGCAAGCCCGGCACGCTCTCAGGAGGTGAGCAGCAGCGCGTGGCATTGGGACGATCTCTGATCCGGCGCCCGCGAATCCTATTGCTGGATGAGCCCCTCACCAACCTGGATGCAAAACTCCGCCACGACATGCGGGCGGAACTGAAGCGTCTTCATCGTCAATTCGGTCTTACCATCGTCTATGCGACACCGGACGAGCTTGAGGCGCTTTCCATGGGCGAGGAAATTGCCGTTTTGCGGGATGGTGCCGTAGTACAAATCGGCACCCCGGACGAACTCTATGAAACGCCGTGCGATCTCTACGTGGCTGCCAAGATCGGCTCTCCGCACATGAACATGATCAAGGGAAGCCTGTCCTGTGATGGCGCCAGGCTGGAATCCCCGCTCGGGATCTTGCCGCTGGTCCGACGATTCCAGGCGGCGGCGCCCGGCGAGGCCGCCATCGTGGGCATCCGTCCCAATGACATACGTTTCGCCGTGGGCGATGAGAGGGGGCTTGCCGCAAGCATCGCTATGCTCGAGCCGTTGGGCGATGTCACGATAGTCTCAGTTGAGACCGGCGGCGAGACGATCCGCATGGTGCTGCCGGAATCGACCGCGTCGTCCCTGCAGCCCGGGCAACCGGCAACCATCATTCTCGATCCAGGAAAGTTCCACGTCTTCCGAGCTTCGAGCGGGCAGGCGATGGCCTGACCGAAGAAGCCTGAAGAAAAACAAAGAACAATAAATGGGAGGAGACCAGAAGATGAGCATGAGCAGAAAGATCAAAGGCGCTGTGACGGCGGCAGGTGTCGTTGCCTCGCTGGTCGCGGCGAGCCCGACATTTGTACGCGCAGAAGACGTGACGCTGACTATGGCCGTGCCGGACTGGCCGCCGACACGCATCATGAAGAAATTCTTCGATGAGCAATACAAGCCGAAATCCGGCAACACCGTGAAGCTCGATGTGGATTTCATTCCCTGGCCGGATTTCTATACTCGAGTCAATGCATCGCTCACCTCCGGCGAGCAGAAATACAACTTCATCGTCTCGGATTCGCAGTGGCTCGGTGCCTTCGTCGAAGGCGGCTATTTTCGGCAGATCAACGATCTGCTGGACGCAGATCCGGAGTTCATGAAGACGTTCATGGAGATCCATCCCAATCCTTTAAACGCTTACGCGACCTATCCGCACAAATCGACGAACTATTATGGGTTCCCGCAGTTTCCGGACGTGCTGGTGAACTTCGCGCGCAAGGATGTGCTCTGCGACGGGACCGAGCAGGCAAACTTCATGGCGAAGTATAACAAGAAGCTGCCGTGCACGGGCGAAGAACTCGATGCCATGACCTGGGACGATTTCAAGAATGTCGGCGAATTCTTCCGCCGAAAGAAAGGCGAGATGCTGGCCGGCAAGCCAGCCGATGACGATTTCTACGGCATCGCGTTCCAGGCCGGCAAGTCATATGACTTCTCATCCATGCAGATCAACGGCTTCATCTGGCAGATGGGTGGTGATATCTGGGATGAGACCAAAGCGCCAAACGGCCAGGCGGAAGGTGTCGTAAACTCGCCGGAGGCGGTCAAGGCGCTGGAGAAGTATCTCAATCTGATCGACTACATGCCACCGGTCGCGAAGACTGGGACGATGGATATCTTCAAGTCCGACGAATTGTTCCGCGAAGGTAAGGTGGCCATGAATGTTGACTGGATCGGCCTGGGTGAAGCTTCGCTCGATCCGAACACTTCAAAGGTCGCGGACAAGCTGGTAGTCGGCATGATGCCGGGCACCACTGGCGCCGACGGTAAGATGGTTCGCTGGTCGAACATCGGCGGCCAACCTTTCGTTCTGACCACTTGGACGACCCCAGCGCAAATCACGGAAGCGGTCGAGTTCGTGAAGTGGTGGCTATCGGCGGACATTCAGAACCAGTTTGCGGCCGGCGGTGGTCAGTCTGCCATCAAGTCCGTGTATTCGGACCCGAAATACGTGACCTATCGGCCATGGAATCGAGCCTGGGCTGCCTCGCTGGACTGGCAGAAGGACGTGTGGCACGTACCGCAGTTCTTCGAACTCCTGACCCAGCAGCAAGATCAATTCGACCTTGCGATCACCGGTAAGCAGGATGCGAAGACGACCTTGGACAATATTGCCAAGTTCCAGCAGGACCTGCTGACGGAAGCTGGCTTGATCCAATAGCGTCATCGGGGCTTCCGCCATCGCGCCTTCGGGCGCATGGCGGAAGCATCCGGCGCCGGACTGCGGGAAGCGAATGTCCTGCCTTGCTGCCGATCTATCGTCGCGGCAGGGACGGATGCTGGCTCACCGAGGATGCGCCGTCCCGCAACCACAAAAATGGTACGTGCCACAGCATGACGATGCCCACCATGTCAGCAGTCAATCCAACTGGTTCGCCACCACGCGCTTTGGCGATCCGCGCCGACAACTGGCGACTCGCGATCGTCGCGGGCCTGGCCATTTCCGTGTTTTCCGCCATTACTTTACCGGCGTCCGTGTCCTTCTGGGTGGTCGGTGCTGCTGCCGCCTCGATTGCTGCCGCATTTGTCGTGAATGCTTATCGGCGCCGCTACTACGGTGGCCTCCTTGTCGCGCCAGCGATCGCGGTGTTGTTCGTGATGAACATTTTTCCGCTGCTATGGTCGCTAGGACTGTCATTTTTCGCCTATCAGTCGAATCAGCAATCCATCCGGTTTGTGGGTCTCAACAACTACATCAAGGTCCTGACCAACGATATCGCTGCGCCGAGTAATTGGAGCGCGCTGGTCAACACGGCGTTGTTCGTCGTCCTTACGGTCTCTGCGCAGATGACTGTCGGATTCCTTCTAGCGATGCTCTTTGCCAAGCAGTTTCCGTTGAGAAAATATCTTCTCATCTTGGTGCTTACGCCGATGATGTTGTCTGTCGTCGCCTCGGGCGTGTTCTTTACTTATTATTACGATCCGACCTTTGGCATCCTGAGCTATGTTATCAACGGCATCACAGGCGGTCAGTTCATCTTGATGGACAGCAAGGCTGGCGCCGTTGCGGGCATCGTTTTTGCCGATGCCTGGATGTGGTCGCCCTTTGTCATGCTGCTTGTGCTGGCGGGCCTCGTTTCGGTGCCGAAATACCTCTATGAGGCGGCGGCGATCGACCGGGTATCTGCCTGGCGGCGCTTCTGGAGCATCACCTTTCCCTATATCCGCGGATTGTTGATGCTGGCGTTGCTGTTCCGCACCATCGAAGCTTTCAAACTGGCCGACCTCGTGATCTTGCTGACTAAGGGCGGCAATGACACCATGACGATCTCCTACCATCTTATCCGCATTGCCAACGAACAGAACAAGACGAGCGAGGGGGCCGCGATCTCGTATGTCATGTTGTTCATGGTGATCGTGTTGACCAACCTTTACCTCTATCTGGCCAACCGCAGAAACAGGGAGAGTTGAACCATGGCATATGGTATCTCGATCTGGGAACGGTTCGGAATTCGCAAGAGCAGCGGCGTGTCGGAAGCCGGCTGGGGTCACACGTTTTTCGTAGCAATAATCAGCCTCATCTATTTCCTGCCCGTTCTGTTCATCATCTTTACAGCTATCAAGCCGCAAGGGCTGGCGCTTTCGGTGCCTCCGACGCTCTCGCCGACCTCGCTGTTCGGGCTGATCCCTGAGCAGTTCGTCTTCACGCCGACTCTTGAGAATTTCGGGTCAGTGTTCTCGCGCGTCATGACGGCCGGCAGTCAGCCCGAGGCGACAGGATTCGACCGATTCTTCCTCAACTCGATCATGATCGCCACCGTGTCCGTTCTGTCGGCGTTGGTATTCGGAACGCTAGCAGCCTACGGATTCTCGCGCTATCCGCTGAAGGGCAACGATACCTATCTTTTTATCATCCTGACTACCCGCATGCTACCCGCGATCGTGGTCGTCATTCCGGTCATTCTCATGTTTCGCACGGTGGGGCTGTCGGGCTCCTATCTTGGCATCATTCTGCTCTACACGGCTTTCAACTTGGCCTTCACGATATGGATGATGAAGAGCTTCTTCGATGAACTATCGACCGACGTAGAAGACGCGGCCCGGATCGATGGCTCATCTGAGGTTAAAGTCTTCTTCAAAATCTGCCTGCCGCAGGTGGTAGCCGGTCTGGCGGCGACCTTTGTGTTCGGTCTCATCCTCACTTGGAACGAGTTCCTGTTCGCGTTGCTCTTGACCGGTCCGGATACACGCACGATCCCGGTGGCAATGAACCAGGCGGTGTCGTCGGGCGGACGCGGTACGGATTGGACATTGCTGGCGGCGATCGAAACGCTGTTCCTTATCCCGGTCTTCCTGGTGACCTTCTTCCTGCAAGAGCATTTGCTGCGCGGCGTCACATTCGGAACGGTGAAGAAATAGCATGCCGACCATTGATATCCGTAAAGTCACCAAGGCGTTCGGACAATTTGTGGCCGTGCGCGACGCCGATCTTTCTGTGGCGGCGGGCGAAGTGGTGTGCCTGCTTGGTCCCTCGGGCTGCGGCAAGACGACGACCCTGCGTATGATTGCTGGATTGGAGCGGGCGACGTCCGGCGACGTAATCATTGCTGGCCAACGGATGAACGAACTGCCGCCTGAGAAGCGCGACATTGCGATGGTGTTTCAGTTCTACGCACTCTATCCCGCCCTGACCATTCGGCAGAACATTGCTATGCCGCTCTATCACGAGAAGCTGGGTTCGGGCGAAATGGCGTCGCGCGTCAACCGAGTCGCCGAGATCTTGCATCTTCGCGAGATACTGGAGCGCCTACCTGGCCAGGTGTCGGAGGGTGAAAAACAACGCATTGCCGTGGCGCGTGCGATTGTCCGCGATCCCAATTGCTTTCTGTTTGACGAACCCCTCTCCCGGCTGGATGTCGAGCTGCGTCACTCCATGCGCGGGCAGATCAAGGCCGTTTTGTCCAATCTGTCCAAAGCGACCGTCATCGTGACGCACGATCAGCTTGAGGCCCTCACCATGGCGGATCGCATCGCGATCATGCGCGATGGGCTGATTGAACAGGTCGGAAGCCCACATGAAGTATTTGCCAAGCCGGAGAATGTCTTTGTGGCAAGCTTCATCGGCACGCCGCAGATGAACCTGATCGAGGCGCAATTCAAAGAATACAGTAGCGGGAAGGCAACGGTCGCCTTCGATCAGCAAGATGTTGTGATCAGTGTCAATCCAGGCGTCGCCCGGTTGCGCCCTGGGAGAGTTACCGTGGGAGTGCGCCCGCGCGCTTTCTCGGTTGTTCCGACGGGGACGGCCGATGCAATCGGCGCCATGGCGGAACTGATCGAGCCGATGGGTGCAGAGACTCTGGTTCATGCCCGGACTGCGACCGGCAGCGACATCCGTGTGGTCGTCCCGCGCGAGATGAAGGTGAAGTCGGGCGAGGCGCTCCATCTTGTCCCGGATCCCGCCCAGACACATATCTTTGCCGAAGACGGAAGGGCGGTGCGCGCATGAACCAGGATGGCAACGGGAAACTCACGCCAACCACCGCGCGCAGGCTGGAATTTGCCATCATCGGACTCGGAGTCCTCGCGCTGCTACTGATCTTCCAACCCTTCAGCATGTCGCTCTTCACGATCGGCTGCGTCTTGGTAGTGCTAGCTGGTCTGGTCAACAACCTGCTGCCAATGGCGCAAGCAGGGGTGCCGAAGCGCTCGGTGGTGAAGGTGGCGCTCATCGTCGCCTTGATCTTCTGCCTGGCGTTGCTGATCGCGATCTTCGCCGCTTATCTCTATGGCGTGTTCTTTCTCAATCCGCCCAACCCCAATACAGTTTTGGGCAAGGCACAGATCAACGCGACGCCGTGGTACCTGCACGGCTTCACCTGGACCATCGCAGCAATTGCCAGCATCCTGGCCGGGTTGGTCGCGCTGCTGGGGCGTGGACGGAATGAGCACGGGGAGCAGGCGAACGATGCCTCGCATTGAGCGCAGCCAATTACTGGAGCGTTTTCGAGGCATGATCGCCCGGAAGGAGCCGATCATCGGCGCAGGTGCCGGCACCGGCTTGTCTGCCAAATGTGAGGAAGCCGGTGGCGCAGATTTGATCATCATCTACAATTCCGGCCGCTACCGAATGGCGGGCCGTGGGTCTCTGGCCGGTGTCCTGGCCTATGGCAATGCCAACGAGATCGTCAAGGAAATGGCGCGTGAAGTGTTACCGGTGGTCAGGTCTACCCCCGTGCTGGCTGGCGTGAACGGCACCGATCCCTTTCTTCTCGCTGATTCCTTTCTGGACGAATTGAAGGCACTCGGCTTTTCCGGAATCCAGAATTTCCCCACCGTCGGCCTGATCGACGGCGTCTTTCGTCGCAACCTTGAAGAAACCGGCATGAGCTATGGCCTGGAAGTCGACCTGATCGCCAAGGCCCGCGAGAAAGATATGCTCACCACACCCTATGTGTTCAATGCCGATGAGGCAGCGGCCATGGCCAGCGCGGGGGCCGATATCATCGTTGCACATCTCGGCTTGACGACCGGCGGCAGTATTGGCGCAGAGACCGCTCTCAAGCTTGAAGATTGCCCGAAGCATATCAGCGAATGGGCGGAAGCAGCGCGCAAGATACGCAAGGATGTCATCTTCCTCTGTCACGGCGGCCCGATTTCATCGCCGGAAGACGCAGCGTATATTCTCACGGAGACGCCAGGCATTCACGGCTTTTACGGCGCCAGTTCGATGGAACGCCTGCCGGTCGAAACCGCGCTAACCGCGCAGGTCCGCGCCTTCAAAGAAATCAGGTTCTAGCGTCTGCATGAATGACTGTCGCCAATCAACCTATATCGGGAGTATGGAAAAAATGAGCAAATCAACCCAGGCCACCGCTTTCCTGCGCATGCAGCAGTTGATGTCGACTTCGCCCGTGCCGTCGATCTCGACAGAACTGCTCGCAACGGCCGATGGCGAGCTGAATCGGGAACTCAACAGTTTCCTGTTCGACCCACCTTCCGATCCCAATCTGCTGAAAGGAAAGAAGATTGCTATCTGCTGCACCAACGGTGTCGAGGAGGTGGAGATTTTGGGTGCTCACCGTTGGCTTTCAGAGCATGGCGCCACGGTGCATATCGTCTCGCCGCGGATCGGCGAGTTCCATCCAACCCTTGGTCTGCGCTTTCCACCACAGAGCGCCACGCATGTGTTGGCCATCCGGCTCATGGAAAATGCCGGCTGGCTGAAGATCGATCGCTATACGGACGAGGCCAAGGCGGCGGATTATGACGCGATACTGCTGCCCGGCGGTTGCTGGAATCCGGATGCGCTGCGTATGGACAAGCATGCCCTCGCCCTGGTGTGCGCTATGTATGAGGCCGGCAAGCCCACGACAGCCATCTGCCACGGCCAATGGGTAATGGTGAGCGCCAAGATTCTGAAGGGAAAGCGCGCGACCGCCGTCTGGAACATCCAGATCGATCTCGAGAATGCCGGTGCCACGGTATCGGACGAGCCATGTGTGGTTGATGGCAATCTGATTACCGCCCGCTTTCCCTACGATCTGCCGCGTCTGGTGCAGGCGCTTGTCCAGCAATTGGTACCATCGAAAGCGTGACCGCAAGTGCAGCAAGGCGGCGGCGAAAGGGGAGGGAGGTATGCGATACGGATTCAATCTGTTGCTCTGGACAGGGCACGTGACAGAAGAACACTTGCCCCTGTTCCGGACACTCAAGAAGACCGGGTATGACGGTGTGGAGATCCCACTTTTTGAAGGCACGCCTGACCATTATGCAAGGTTAGGTGCGTCTCTTGCCAAGCTGGGTCTCGCCGTCACAACGGTGAGTGTCCTGGGCGCCGGTCACAACTCGCTCTCAGGCGATCGCGAGGAACGGCGCGCAGCCGTTACCCGCGCCAAGTGGGCCGTCGACTGTACCAAGGCGCTCGGCGGCTCCCTTCTGGCAGGGCCAATGCATTCGGAGCTTGGGCACTTTACCGGTAAGGGGCCGACAGCCACAGAGCGCAAGCGTGCGATCGAGTTTCACAAGCGCGCTGGTGATCATGCTGATCGACAGGGTGTGCGCTTTGCGCTGGAGGCGCTGAACCGGTTCGAATGTTACTTCCTCAACACGATGGCGCAACTGGCGGACTATCTCGATGAGTTGGATCACCCAGCAGTCAAGGGCATGTACGACACATTCCATGCCAACATCGAAGAGAAGGATCCGACGGCGGCCATCACGGCCATCAGACGCCACATGATCCACGTTCATATCTCAGAGAATGACCGCGGGACGCCCGGCAAGGGGCAGGTTCCATGGGAGCACACGTATCGGGCGCTCAGAGCTGCGAGCTATGATGGCTGGCTGACTATCGAAGCCTTTGGCCGTGCCGTTCCGGCATTGGCTGCGGCCACCCGGGTGTGGCGCGATTTCTTCCCCAACAAGGAAGAGGTTTACAAGTTTGGCTTGAAGAGCATGCAGCAGGGTTGGACCAGAGCGGGGCGCTAGATGCCACAGGTCTACGTCGCCGGAACCTGCGATACGAAAGGGAGAGAGCTTCGCTTCGCGTGCGATTGCATCCGTCGGGCGGGTGCGACACCCGTTCTCGTAGATGTCTCCACCGCAGAACCGGACGAGTCTGTCGACGTCACTGCGGCAACTGTCGCCGGTTGCCATCCCGAAGGCGCGGGGGCTGTTCTTGGCCAGATGGATCGCGGCCAGGCCGTCATGGCCATGGCCGAGGCATTGAAACGATATCTCCTGTCCCGCCGAGATATCGGCGCCGTGCTGGGGCTCGGCGGGTCGGGCAATACCGCCATCGTAACAGAAGCGATGCGGGCGCTGCCGGTGGGCATACCGAAGGTCATGGTTTCCACCCTGGCATCGGGGAATGTGGCTGGTTTCGTCGGTCCGACCGATATCATGATGATGCACGCCGTGACCGATATTGCAGGTCTTAACGACATCAGCCGCAGGGTGATCGGAAATGCCGCCCATGCAGCTGCCGGAATGGCACTGAACCGCGTGCCGGAGATCGGCAAATCGAAGCGCGCGATCGGGTATACGATGTTCGGCGTGACCACGGATTGCGTGAACGAGATCAGGCGGCACCTCGAGCCGGACTGTGAAAGCATCGTCTTTCACGCCACCGGCACTGGTGGCCAGAGTTTCGAGAAACTCGCAGAATCCGGATTCTTTGATGCCGTCTTCGATATCACGACGACAGAAGTAGCGGACTATCTGGTGGGTGGCGTCATGCCGTGCACTTCCGACCGCTTCCGCGCGTTCTGCCGCCATCCCGTCCCCTATGTTGGATCGGTCGGCGCTTGCGACTTGGCAAATTTCGGTACGTTAGCGACAGTGCCGGTGCAGTTTGCCCGCCGTAAACTGCATATTCACAACGTCCACGTCACACTAATGCGCACGACGCCTGAGGAAAATGCCCGGATCGGCGGCTTCATCGTCGAGCGCATCAACCAGATGACCGGACCGGTGAGGTTCCTGCTGCCGCGCAAGGGTATTTCGGCGATAGATGCGCCGGGCCAGCCCTTTCACGATCCGGTCGCGGATGCGGCGCTGTTCGAGAGCATTCGGGCGGGTTGGCGGATGGCCGCAAACCGCAAGCTCATCGAGCTCGATCATCACATCAACGATCCGGCCTTCGCAGCCGCGGCCATTTCGGCGTTCCGTGAGATCGCCAGCTGAACCGGAGCGAGGACGCCAGCGCAACATCTGCAGATGGAGACGATCATGGCCCGTGCCTATGCCTCAAGCATCCTGAAAGCACCCGTGGAAACCATCTGGGGATTGATGCGCGATTTCAATGGATTGCCGCGGTGGGCGCCGGGTATCACGAGATCCAGGATAGAGGGTGGTCGCGATTCTGACGTGGTTGGTTGCGTGCGTTCATTCCGTACGCGCGATGGCAGCCATGTGCGCGAGAGGTTGCTGACACTGGATGATGCGAACCATACCCTTACCTACAATTTCGAGAAGCCGGCCTTTCCGGTAAAAAACTACATTGCGACTTTGCGGCTCTATCCAGTTACCGAAAGCGATCGAACCTTTGCCGAATGGGAAGCTACCTTCGACGAGGCACCCGGTGAGGAAGGCAAGTATGAACGTATCATATCGCGCGACGTCTTTGCCGCGAACTGGGCCAGTCTGGCCAAAATCATTGCCGATAAGCCGCTGAAGCCACCAAAAGGTGCCGTTCGCTGGAAGGGTTTTTCTCCGAACAAGGTGTGGACATCACGCGTGATCCGCGCGCCGATCGAAGATGTCTGGCACGTTATGCGCGATTTCGCCGGCATGGGCGCGTGGCATGACGAAATCACCAAGATGCACATGCTGAACGGCGTGCGGGCCGACAAGGTATCCGGCGTGCGCGACTTTTACTTCGGCGATGGCCGCCTGAATGAGGAGCTGCTGCACTTGTGCGATCGCACCCGATCCTTCTCCTACCGCATTATCAAATGCGAGATTCCGTGGCTCAATTATGTCTCGGGGCCAAGGCTCTGGCCCGTCACCGCAGGAAATGTGACGTTCGCGGTGTGGACGGGAGATTGGGATGCGAGCCCGCAGGACGATCTGATCCTCATTCCGCAGACTGAGCGGAATGTCTATCAGAAGGCCTTTGCCACGGTCGAGAAAAAGCTTCAGTCGCGTTCAAAATGATGCGGACAGCCTTGCCGCGGCGGAAGTGGATCGATCTTCTACGTCATCCGCTTGTGCGAATTCGGAAGTCTTTCGGGAAGACGATCGCATCAACGTCTCTTTTGCCGAAGCTAGATGCGCGCGGCAGGCCAGGTGAACGATGGCGGTGTTCCGGCTAAGTAGCGCGTCAATATAGGTGAGGTGTTCCTTGATCGCGACTTCGTTGCGCTCGCGCTCGTCACGCTTGTTCCACTGGTAGTGATAGTGAAAGATCAGCGTGATGATGTCGAAGAAGTCTTCGATGAAGCGATTCGGTGCGGCGGAATTGATCAATTGATGGAAGCGGCTGTCGAGGTCCGAGAAGTCGTGATAGCGCCGATCGATATCGCTCAACAAGTCGAGATGTTGCTCGCGCAAAGCAACCAGTCGCTGCCATAAAGGCGAACTCTCGGGCAGTGCCGTAAATGCCATCGCAGATCGCAGTTCGAACATCTCGCGGATTTCAAACAGCTCTAGCGCGAAACTCGCCGTAAATCCCTTAAATACCCAACCCGCATTCGGTCGCTTCTCGATCAGGCCGAAACGTTGAAAGCGGTTGAGGAATTCACGGATACCGGTCGTGGCCATGTCAAATCGCCGCGCCAATTCTAGTTCGTTGATACTCGTGCCCGGGCGCGTGTTGTCTCGCAACATCCATTCGAGGAATCGTTTCTCGATCTGCTCTGACATCGGCACGGTCTCTGCTTCTGGAAAGCGCCGAGCCGCTGAAATCCGCAGGACCACACGTTCGCGGCCACTGCCGCCGATGATGCCTTGCAGTGTGAGCGCCGTCAGAATTTTGCGTACCGTTGTGCGACTGATGTGCAGCTGGCTTCCCAGCTCGTTTTCGGACGGCAAAAGCTCGCCGTCTCGCAGGCGAGAGATCAAATCGATGGCGTCGTTGAAAGCACGCTTGAACACGGCATCTGTCTTCATTTCAGGCCACCTTTCTTCATAAGTGTACTTTTAATATATAAAAAACAGATTGACCATGCCCGCATTAGTGATTTTTATCTATAAGAAACACAAAGGCGGGGAAACGATCGTGGCGGCAAACGTTGTGGGGGAACCATCGGAAAGTGTCCACGGCGCGCGTATCGCGGATCAAACGCAGCGTCGGACAGCTTTCGTATCTCTTGCCCTGCGGCTGCTCGGCATCGGGCCGCTGCTGGTCCTCGCAATGCTCGTGGTCGCCATCAGCCTGTTGACACCCGACTTCATTAAGCCGGGAAATCTCAGCAACATCCTGTCGCAGACGGCGGTGATCGCTATCGTTGCGATCGGCCAACATCTGGTCATTCTCACTCGCGGGATCGACCTGTCGGTCGGTGCAAACCTCGCTCTGGCGACGGTGATCGGCAGTCTGGTCTATCGCGAGATCAATTCCCCGGCCGTCGTTATGCTCGCCATGGTGCTGTCGGGTGGCGCAGTCGGCGCCGTCAACGGGATTGCCTATGTCTTTGGGCGTCTGCCACATCCGTTCATCATCACGCTCGCCACGCTCAGCATTTGCCGGGGCCTGGCTCTGGAATTTGCGGTCGGCCACACCACGATGCGAGGCATGCCTGACGCCATCGCCGCGATTGGTGGCGGCGGCTCATTTGGTGTACCAAATTCTTTCTTTATCGTGCTGGGTGTTGCACTAATCGTGGCGGTCATGGCCAAGGCCATGGTGTGGGGGCGCTGGATCTATGCCGTCGGCGGCCAACCGGAAGCGGCGCTGAAGATGGGTATCCCGGTCAAGGGCGTTCTGATCTCAACCTACATGTTCTCTGGTCTTTGCGCCGGCATCGGCGCGATCGTGTTGGCCGGCCGCACCGAGGCGGGATCGCCGCTCTATGGCAATCTCCTTGAGCTCGATACCATCGCGGCCGTAATCATCGGCGGTGCAAGCTTCCTTGGCGGACGCGGTCACCTTGGCCATGCGCTGGTTGGGGCGGTCATGATCGGTGTCATCCGCAACGCACTCAACCTGCTGGGCGTCGACGTGTTCTTTCAGATGATCGCTATCGGATTCATCATCGTGGTGGCGGTCGAGTCGGACGTATTGCGCAACCATCTTGAGGCCCGCGTGCGGGTCCTACAGGCCGCGAGGGCGCAATGAGTACGGCCACAGCCAATCCGACACTCGCCATCCGACATGCGCAGAAGCGCTTTGGCGCGGTGCATGCTCTCAAAAATGTCAGCCTTGAGGCGCATCGCGGCGAGGTTCTTGCCCTGCTGGGCGACAACGGTGCCGGGAAATCCACTCTGGTGAAATGCATCAGCGGCGTCCACACACTCGACGAAGGTCAGATCCTGATCGATGGCCAAGCCGTCATTTTTCAATCGCCCGCTGTGGCCCGCGAGGCCGGTGTCGAGACCGTCTATCAGGACCTCGCGCTGTTCGACAATCTGACCCCGGCGCAGAATTTCTTTTGCGGGCGGGAAGTTGCCTTTCCCGCATGGCTGCCGCGGGGGATGCGTTTCCTGCGCGGACGGGCAATGGACCAGGAGGCAGCGGCGGTCCTAGAGCGGCTAAAGGTGAAGCTGCCGAAATTCGATGCGCCTGTCGCCTTGATGTCGGGTGGGCAACGCCAAGCTATCGCGGTCGCCCGCGCCACGGTCTTTGCGCGAAAGGTCGTCATTCTGGATGAGCCAACGGCCGCACTCGGCCTGCGCGAGTCCCGCAAGGTCCTGGATCTGATTGCTCAGCTACGAAGCGAAGGCAATGCGGTGATCCTCATTACACACAACATGGAACACGTAATCGAATTGGCCGATCGTGCGGTCGTCCTGCGGCAGGGCCACAAGGTTGGCGAACTGAAGCCCAGTCGAGAAAATCAGCAGGAACTCGTCTCCCTGATCGTGGGGGCGGAGGGAAGATAGAATTCGCCGCCCGGCAATGGTGGCGATGCATGTGGTCGGTTCACTCCGGACCGGCCCTGATGGGAGGAGTAAAATCATGAAACTGAAACTTCTGCTGGGAGGGCTGATGGTTGCGATGGCAAGCATTGGCCCCGTCTCGGCCGATGAAAACGTCAAGATCGGCTTCATCACGAAATTCCCGGTACCGTTCTTTGCGACGATGGAGGATGCTGCCAAGGCCTATGCGGTGGCCCACCCTGGTGTGGAGATCATCTATGGTCAGGGCACCTCCGCCACGGATATCGAAGGCCAGATTGCCTTGATCGAGTCCATGGTGACAAAAGGCGTCAAGGGCATCGCTCTGACGCCGGTAGATCCCACGGTGGCTCCGGCACTCGACAAGGCGGTCGCCGCGGGGGTCAAAATAGTCCTTATGGATAACAACATTCCCGACTGGAATGGGCGGACGGCCTTGGCGACCACGGACAATTACAATGCCGGAAAGATCGCTGGCGCCTATCTGAAGACTGTGCTGAAGAACGGTGACACATTGGGCATTCTCGAGGGTGTGCCCGGCGTGCCGTCACTGGATGACCGGGTCAAGGGCATGCTTGACGGACTCGAAGGTGTTGACGTCAAGGTGGTCGGTCAGGGTGCTACCAACTGTACCGAAGAGCTTGGCATCAGCGTTGCCGAAGATTTGCTGACCAAGAATCCAGATTTGAAGGCCATCTTCGCGGCCTGCGGACCGCCCGCTGCAGGCGCCGCGCAGGCGATCAAGAATGCCGGCATTGCCAAGGATGCAATCGTGCTCGCCGGTTTCGACTTCTGCTGCGGCGAAAAGGAAGCGCTCGAGGCAGGAATTGAAGACGCGACGGTGGCGCAGTTTCCGGCCAAAATGGCGGAACTCGGTGTCGACGCGCTCGTGAAGGCGATCCGAGGCGAGAAAGTCGAGTCGCTGATTGACTCGGGTGCCGCCTTGGTGACCAAAGAAAATATGGCCAACTTCTAACCAGAATGAAGCGAGGGCCGGCCGCATGCCGGCCCTCGTTGGCACAAGCGATTTCGAGAGGTGATGACGTGCAATTTGTCGAGGCTCTCATCTGCACTGAGCCAGGTAAGCTTGAACTGGTCCAGCGCTCCAGTCCAAGGCCTGCCAGCGGTCACATACTGGTCCGGCCGCGGCGGGTAGGAATCTGCGGCACCGACTATCATATTTTCGAGGGCAAACACCCCTTCCTACAATATCCGCGCGTGATGGGGCATGAAATGGCCGTCGAAGTGATCGAGGCTCCCGAAGGCGCCGGGTTCTCAGCCGCCGACGTTTGTGTCGTCAATCCATACATATCCTGCGGTGATTGCATCGCTTGCCGCACCGGCAAACCGAACTGCTGTGTAGATATCTCGGTCCTGGGCGTTCACCGGGACGGCGGACTAACTGGATTGCTGTCTGTGCCATCCGCGAATCTTATCCAGGCACCTGGCTTGAGTATCGATCAATGTGCGGCCGTGGAATTTCTGGCGATCGGTGCGCATGCAGTGAGGCGCGGTCAAGTTACCGGACGCGACAGGGTATTGGTGGGGGGGGCGGGGCCGATCGGGCTGGGCGTCGCACTGTTCGCGCGGTTGGCGGGTGCAGAAGTTGCGGTTATGGATCAAAATGTCGAACGGGCATGTGTGGCACAGGAGATTGTCGGCGTCGCCGTTGTTCCGAGCGACGGCGATGCGTTGGAAGCCGTTCTTGAGCATTCGGGCGGCAGCGGATTTGATATTGTTTTTGATGCAACAGGCAACCAGACGGCGATGGAAAGAGGCTTCGACTTCGTCACGCATGGCGGCCGCTATGTGCTGGTCAGCGTTATCAAGGGTTCTGTCACCTTCGCTGATCCGGATTTCCACCGCAAGGAATTAACGCTCTATGGCAGCCGAAACGCGACCTCCGATGACTTTCGCCAGGTCATCGACGCGATCCGCAAGGGCGATGTTCCGGTCGATCGCCTCATTACCCATCGCACAAGCTTGGCGGATGCCATGCATTCTATTCCCATCTGGGCAACGGTGAAGTCCGGACTGATCAAGGCGCTCGTTGAAATCGATGGATAGAAAAGTCAGCCCGCGCTTGTCGGCTGCGAGCGCAAGCCTGCCATATGATCGCTCGAAAATTACTCCAGGAATCGTGCATCTGGGTGTCGGCGCGTTTCAGCGAGCCCATATGGCGGTGTATGTGGATGATATCCTCGGCATGGACCCGGCATGGGGAATCATAGGCGCTTCATTGCGGCGACCGGATACGCGCCTTGCTCTTGCACCGCAAGATTTTCTCTACACGCTTGCCGTCCGCGACGGCGCCGGCATGAAGACCCGCACTATAGGCTCTCTGCTTGACGTACTGGATGCGACCACGCAGCACGTCAAGCTGATTTCGGCAATGACCGACGCGCGTATCCGCGTCGTGAGCCTGACGGTGACAGAGAAGGGATACTGCCACGATCCGGCAACAGGCCTGCTCGATCTGAAGCATCCAGATGTGCTTCACGATCTCGCCCGGCCGGAAGCGCCGGTCACTGCACCCGGGTTGATCGTCAGGGCACTGGAATTACGAAGAGCGGCGGGGCTGGCCCCCTTTACGGTGCTCTGCTGCGATAATCTGCCCGCCAATGGCCAGACGACTGCGCGCGTCGTGACTGGTCTCGCTGAACAGCGAGATAGAAAGCTGGCGGAATATATCGCCAGTGAAGTGGCTTTTCCATCAACCATGGTCGACAGGATTGTACCGGCCACAACCGATACTGACCGACAGTTTGTGCTCGATGCCGGGGGCGTCGGGGACGCCTGGCCGGTGGTAACCGAGCCGTTCTCACAATGGGTCGTAGAAGATAATTTCTCCACCGGCCGACCACCCCTGGAGAAGGTGGGCGTACAATTCGTGAGCGATGTACGGCCCTATGAACTAATGAAACTGCGCATGCTGAATGGAAGCCATTCAATCCTTGCCTATCTGGGCTATCTCGGCGGCTACAAATATGTCAACGAGGCGATCGCCAATCCGGCATTCCGGCGGCTGATCTACGATTTCATGACACATGAAGTGATGGCGACGCTGCCGCCAGGCTTGGGCGATCTTGCCATCTATCGTGACACCCTCCTGGAACGGTTTGAAAATCCGGCACTGCAGCATCGCACCTGGCAGATCGCCATGGATGGCAGCCAGAAGCTCCCGCAGCGACTGCTCGATACGATTCGAGATCGACTGGAGAAGGGCTTGTCGGTGACTCGGGCTACGCTCGGTGTGGCTGCTTGGATGCGCTATGTCAGTGGGACCGACGAACATGGGAAAGCAATCGACGTCAGAGATCCCCTGTCGGCGCGTTTGGCGACAATCATCAAGGTGGCTGGGGCTGCTCCACACCGTCTTGTTGAGGAATTGCTCAATGTAAGAGAGGTCTTTGGCGAAGATTTGCCGCGACAAGGGTTATTTCGTGCTGAACTTGTTAGGCATCTGACTTCTTTGCTTCAGGTGGGTGCAAAAGATGCCGTCCGAGACCTCATTGGTGAGAGGAACTCTTGATCATCGGATCGTCCGACCAACAAACACTGACCTCTACACGGGCTAATTCTGCGACATCTGGGCTCACCAGCTCTATTGACGCGCCCTTGCTGTGCACAGCCCTCGTCTGCGAGCTTAAACTCCGCGACCCATAAGTCAGATTTGGCGCCGAACGGGGCTTGGGCCGCGCGTGATGTTCGAGATGCTGAGAGCCGGCGGCAAACTGTTGGGAAGAGAAACGCCCGCCTTTCGCGACGCTCTCTCAGGTGCCCGTGCCGTCTCGCAACTGCGCTATCCTGCGATAGCTTGCGTGGCTCGGTGGCCCTGGGGCGATAGTTGCCGCGGCGCCCGCCTCATTCTTCCAATGGGTTGAAAAGATCGTAAAGCCGATCGGGTCGATGGCCGAGCTGCCATCGCGGCAGATGGGCGCCAGCGCAAGGGCTTCCAATCCTCGGCCGTCAGGCAGCGCCGCTTCCATCGCGGCAAGCCGATCAGTCGATGAGCGGGAGCCTGATTGTGGTAGATGCTTGGGATGATTGGTATGCGCGTACCAGCTTTTGTTGCTGTTAATCCTGCGCACACCCATTGCATCACATTCGACGCCCAGCCACTCACCCGGACCTGCGAGAAGATAATGCAGGCCGGATGCATGCTTGAGGCGGCGCAGGAAGGCTTCGCCCGCAGCGAGGCTTGGCTGGTCGAGGAAGCCACGGATGGCCATCAAGGCCGGTAAACCGTCCGCAGCCGGTGGCAATTGCAGCAATGTGTTGCAGCAGATCGAGACGCCGAACGAATTGATCCCGGTCATGCCGATCGTGCCGGCGAGTGTCGCCACCAGACTGGTGCCGCCTGTGGATGATTCCAGATCGTGGCGGAGTACCACTTGCAAGCCATCCATCCAACCGGTGATGTCGAGATTCTGTCCCGACCACACGGCGTCGCCATCGCGATAGGCGAAGCTGGTGCAGGCTTCGGTCTGGCGCTGGGCGAAGAACCACCATTGCTCATCGGTGAGGTTGAGCAGCAGCACGTCTTCGAAGGCCTGGCCCGCACCTTCGGCAATGCCCTCCAGTTCGGCCCACAGATGCGGCGTCCATTTTTGCGCCGCCTGCGGAAAGCGGGTGTCGCCCAGTATTTGCGCGATGATCTCGCGATAGGGGAGGCCGGTCTGCTTCTCGGACGCTGTGCGCCAGCCGTCAATATGTTGAACGATGAGAGTCCGGGCGGCTTCGCCATGCGCGTGGCCGCGGCTGCGCGCGTCGCCGCGCAAATCAAGGATCGGGCAATCCGTCTTCATCTGGGTTTCATCTGCAGTTTGCGAGCACGACGCTGCATCTCGGCGGTGAGCGCCAGCACGATGGCGGAGCAAAGGATCAGGATGACGGCCGCCGCCGCGATCGCGGGGCTGATCGATTCTCGGACACCGCTGAAGATCTGCCGCGGCAAAGTGCGCTGGTCTGCGGTGGTGAGGAAGCTTGCGATCACCACCTCGTCGAAGGAAATGAGGAAGGCGATCAACCCGCCGGTGCAGATGCCGGGTGCTACCAGCGGAACCAGGATGCGGCGGAAGGCGAGGAGGGGGCCGGCCCCCAGCGAGGCGCCCGCGCGCATCAATGTTCGGTCGAAGCTTTTGAGATTAGCCATCACCGTCGTTACCACCACGGGTGCTGCCAGACCGGCATGGGCGAGAATGAGCGCGAGGCGCGATCCCACCAGCCCCATGGTCGCATAGAAGCTGAAGCAGGCCACACCCATGATGATGATAGGCAGGATCAGGGGGACGGAGATGATGGCCAGCATCAATCGCTGCCCCGGAAAACGACCCCAGGTGAGGCCGATCGCCGCCAGTGTCCCCAGGATCGTGGCCAGCAGGGTCGATGCCGCCCCGATGATGAGCGAATTCATGAACGCCCGCGTCCAGCGCGGATCGGTGAACACGACCTCGTACCATTGCCAGGACCAGCCGGGGACAGGCAGGGTCAGCATGCTGCCGGCGGTGAGCGAGATCGGCACCATGATCGCGATCGGCGCCAGGATGAACAGCAGGACCAGCGCGGTATGGGCGCCGGCGAGCTGGGCGCGGAAGCGTGGCCAGAAATGCATCAGGCATTCCTCCGGTTCAGCTTCTGGAACGCGGCCCAGGCCAGCATGGCGACCGCCAGCACCAACAGCAGCTGCAGGGCTAACGCCGCCGCCAGTCCCCAGTTCAGAGTTTTGTTGGTGTAGAGCGCTACGTAGGAGCTTAGCATCTGGTCGCGTGGGCCGCCGATGAGAGCCGGTGTGATGTAATAGCCCAGTGCAAACACGAACACGATGCCCGCACCCGTCACGATACCGGGGACGATGAGTGGCAACTGCACGCGCCAATAGGCCTGCCACCAATCGGCGCCGAGCGACGTCGCGGCCCGCACCAATTCCTTGGGCAGCTTCACGACAACGGCAAGGATCGAAAGAATCATGAGCGGCAGCAACACCTGTACCATCGCGATATAGAGGCTGCCGCGGGTATAGACGAGGTGCAATGGATCATCGATCAATCCCAGGAACAGCAAGCTGGTGTTTACCGGCCCCTCACCCTGCAGGATGATGATCCACGACACTGTACGGACCAGTAATGAGGTCCACAGAGGAAACAGAACCAGTGCCAGCAGGATGCCGGCATAAGGCGGCCTGGCATTGGCCAGCACATGGGCAACTGGAAGCGCGAGAAGGGCGCAGATCAGCGTCACGTTGATGCTGATGACGATGGTGCGCCAGATGGCGGCGAGGAAGATCGACCGGTCCGGCGCCACTGCCGTGATCGTGCCATCAAGGTCGCGCTCTAGGTCCAGCGACTGCAATAGGTAGAAATCCGTGAAGGGGGAGCCGCCGGCCTTGACCCGCGCCCACATCCTGACGTTGGCGAGACCCGGCAATTTGGCGAGCAGAATATCCTTGGCGTTGAGATCGGTGATGCTGTCATCGACCACCAGCCCGGCCTTCAGCATCATGTTGCGCGTGCCGGTCAGCTGCTGGTTGAGGCTCTGTGCCATCTGGCCCAGGGTCTCAGCTCCCACGGCAGCACGGATATCGGCGGCAAACGCCGCAAAGGTAGCATTCCCTGGTACACCGTCCTGTGGCCGCCAGTTTTCGAGACTTGCCGCCGCGCGCGGCAGATTGTTGGCAAGTGCCGAATTGTCGATGGCGCGGTAGAGGAAATGTCCGACCGGCACCACCACTGTTACCAGGATGAAGAGGAGGAGGGGCAGCACCAAGGCAAAATGGCGCGTCTCGGCGCCGAACAGGATATTGGAAAAGACCGAGCGCCAGAAGCCTGGCGCCCGGTACGTCTCCCGCTGGATAGAGTCCGCTTGTGTCAAACCACCCTACCCATATTGCGCGTCAAATTATTGGGCGAGCCAGGCCTGGAAGCGCTGCTCGAGAGCTTCCTTATTCTCCGCCCAGAAATCGGTGTCGTAAACAGCGCCGTGCGCAAGATTGTCGCCCGAGGTCGGCAGGCGCTTGATCTGCTCCGGCGTCAGGTAATCGGCCACCTTCTTATGACCGACGCCATAGGCATAGAGCTTGGGGAAACCGGCCTGGTTCTCGGGCTTGGCGAAGAAATCGAGGAACTTCTCTGCTTCGGCGGCATGCGGCGCACCTTTGACCACCGCCCACATATCGGTGCCGTAGAAGAAGCCGGCGTCCCAGGCGATCACGTAATTGGTCTTGTTCTTCTCGTTTTCCGAGGTGACGCGGGCGTTGTAGAGATCGGTCATCACCACCTCGCCAGCTGCAAGGTTCTGGAGCGCCTTCGTTGAACTGGTCCACCACACGACATGCGGCTTGATCTTGTCGAGCATGGCGAAAGCCTTGTCGACGCCGTCCGGCTTGCGGAGTTCGGTATAGACATCGGCGGGGGCGACACCCATCGCCATCACGGCGTTCTCCAGCGTATACTGCGCGCCGCCCAGCATGCCGCGCTTGCCCGGGAATTTCTCGACATCCCAGAAATCGGCCCAGCTATGTGGGCCGTCCTTGATCTTATTGCCGTCATAAACCATCACCGTGGCCCAGGTATCCGATGCGATGCCGCAGGGGTGAATGGTGCCCGGCAGATATTCGTCCTTCTGGGCATAGATCGCCTCGGGCAGCTTCTCGAACAGGCCCTCGGCGCAGCCGATTTCCAGGGCCGGCGCTTCGACACTGACGAAATCATAGACGATCGCGTTGCTTTCGATCTGGGCGCGGACCTTGGCGAGGTCGCCTTCCCATTCGTCGACGGTCACCTTGATGCCGCTTTCCTTGGTGAAGGGCTGGAATACGCCCTGGTCATAGGCTTCGTTCCAACTGCCGCCCCAGCCGACGGCGGTGAAGCTGTCTTCCGCCGATGCGCCTGCTGCGGCACCGGTGGTGGCGACCGCAAACGTCAATGCGGCCCAAACAACTTTCGATGTCATCTTCAGCCTCCTGCTTTGTTTGGTGTTTTTGTTTACAGATTTGATCAAATGTTAGGGCGATGATTTCCGGCTGTCAATGCCAACAATATAGCGCTGAAATAGATAGTGACCCTTTACAGAGACAGGGACGACGATTAGTTTTTGAAAAGTTTGATCAAATAGGTGAGACATGCAAGCTCCAGCCATCGGCACCAATTTCGAGCTCGATGCCGCCATCGCCGACACGCGCCAACGCTTCATCCGGGCCAATCCGGAGAGCCGCGCACGGCATGAAGCCGCCAAGCAGGCGCTGCCCGGCGGCAACACGCGCGCTGTCCTCTATTACGAACCGTTTCCGTTGACCCTGACCGGCGGCGAGGCCAATCGCCTAAGCGATCTCGACGGCCATACCTATGTCGATTTCGTCAGCGAATACACCGCGGGCCTCTACGGCCATCGTAATGAGCTTATCGCCAACGCGATCAAGCAGGTGGCCGATAGCGGCTGGGTGCTGGGCGGGCCCAATCCCTATGAAGCCAAGCTGGGGGCCGCCATCGTCGAACGTTATCCTGCGGTCGAACGTGTGCGCTTCTGCAATTCCGGCACCGAAGCCAATCTGATGGCGCTATCCACCGCCCGCGCGGTAACCGGCCGCCCGTCGATCTTGGTGTTCGATGGCGGCTATCACGGCGGCATCCTGACCTTTGCCCATGGCGGCTCGCCGCTGAATGCGCCCTTTCCCTTTATCGTCGCCCAATACAACGACATTGCCGGCACCACGGCACTCATTCAGCAGCATGCCGGACAGTTGGCGGCGGTGATCCTGGAGCCGATGATGGGTGGTGGCGGCTGTATTGAGGCTAGGTCAGACTTCCTCGCCATGCTGCGGGCCGAGACCGAGAAAGCCGGCATCCTGCTCATCTTCGACGAGGTGATGACCTCGCGCCTTTCCTATCGCGGCTATCACGGCAAGGCTGCGATCAAGCCCGACATGATCTCTCTCGGCAAATATATCGGTGGCGGCTGCAGCTTCGGCGCGTTTGGGGGCCGCGCCGACATTCTCGACCGGTTCGACCCGGCGTCGCCCAATGCCTTCGGCCATGGTGGCACCTTCAACAATAACATCTTCAGCATGGCGGCCGGCTTCACCGGCTTCACCCAGGTCTTGACCGAATCAGCGCTGAATTCCATGAACACCCTGGGCGACGAGTTGCGCGCGACCATGAATGAGCAGATGGCGCGGCGGAACGTGGCCGGCACTGTCACTGGGGTGGGATCGCTGATGAACCTTCATTTCGTGCACGGCGAGATCCGCTCGCCCCATGACGTCGAGGCGGCCGATCATCGCTTCCTGCATCTATGGCAGTTGGAAATGCTGTTGCGCGGGCAATATACCACGCCGCGCGGCATGATCGCCCTGTCGCTGCCATTCACCCGCGCCGATATCGGCGCTTTCACGGATATTTTCGATGACTTCCTCAACGACTACCGCTCGATCCTGCCCAGCACGTCCTTGGCCCGGCACTGACCGGATACGCTGAGCATCATGGCCGTCACCCTTAAGCGGCGCGGTCCTGGCGCGCCCAAGCTGCGCGTCGCCAGCACCAAGATGGCGGCGGTGGGCGATGTACCCCATGGCACCACCCATGAGGACGTCTATGCCCGCTTGAAGCGCGCCATCATGTCGGCCAATTATGTGCCCGGCGAGCGGCTGGTGGTCGCGAAGCTGGAAAAGGTGTTCGGCACGAGCGCCATGCCGATCCGCGAGGCGCTCCGCCGCCTGGTTGCGGAGCAGGCGCTGCAGAACAATCCCAATCGCGGGGTAGAGGTACCGCAGATGACCGCCGCCCGCCTCATGGATCTCCGCCGCGTGCGCTGCGAGATTGAGGGCAAGGCCGCGGAATGGGCTGCCCTAACTATTACGCGCCCCGAACTCGCGCGGCTCCAGGAGATCCAGGCCAACATGAACCGCATGGCGGCGTCGGACTCGGCCGAAGGCTATCTCGACCTCAATCTCGATTTCCACTTCACCATCTACAAGGCCGCGCGTTCACCGCTGCTGATGCCGATCATCGAAAGCCTTTGGATGCAGGTCGGTCCGTGTCTCAACACGATGAGAGGCGAGGCCACTCTGGGCCTCGGCATGGATCATCACGAGGCGATGATTGCCGCCTTGCGTAAGGGCGACGGAGCTGGCGCGCGCGCTGCTTTGCAGGAGGACATCTCCGAAGCCGCGGACATCATTCTGCGGCTGCTGCAGAATTGAAGTAGACACGTCGTAATCAATAATAGGTGGGGCAATGGCCAAGATCGAGTCTGGCGCGATGGCGCCGAAGGCGACCAAGAGCCGCAAGGTGATCATCACCTGCGCCGTCACCGGTTCGGTGCACACGCCGACCATGTCACCTTATCTGCCCATCACGCCGGACGAGATCGCCAAAGATTCGATCGCGGCCACCGAAGCCGGCGCCTCGGTCATCCATCTCCATGCGCGCGACCCCAAAGATGGACGGCCGACGCCGAATCCGGACGTGTTCATGCAATTCCTGCCACGCATCAAACAGTCCTGCGACGCGGTCATCAACATCACCACCGGTGGCTCACTCGGCATGTCGATGGACGACCGGCTGGCGGCGCCCTTGCGCGCCAAACCGGAGCTCTGCTCGCTCAACATGGGGTCGATGAATTTCGGCATCTTCCATGCCGCCGATAAGATCACCGAGTGGAAATACGAGTGGGAAAAACCCTATGTCGAAAAGACCCGCGACAACATCGTCAGCAACACCTTCAGCCAGATCGAACGCGTGATCCGCGAACTCGGCCAGGGTTGCGGCACGCGGTTTGAGTGCGAATGCTACGATATCGGGCATCTCTATACCCTGGCGCATTTCCTCGACCGCAAGCTCCTCGAGCCGCCGCTCTTCGTGCAGACCATCTTCGGCGTCCTGGGTGGCATCGGCCCGCATCCGGAAGACCTGGCGCATATGCGCCGCACGGCGGACCGGCTGTTCGGGACCGATTATCACTGGTCGATCCTGGCTGCAGGGCGCCACCAGATGAACCTTGCCACGATGGGGGCCACCATGGGCGCCAATGTGCGGGTGGGGCTGGAGGACAGCATCTATCTGGGGCCGGGCCAGCTTGCCAAAAGCAATGCCGAGCAGGTCAAGAAGATCCGCGGCATTCTCGAAGGCCTGTCGCTGGAGATCGCTACGCCGGCTGAGGCGCGCGCCATGCTGAAGCTGAAAGGCGGCGATCAGGTCGCCTTCTAGATCGCAGGCTTTCCGGCCATTTGGAAGATACGTCTGGCTCGGCCGGCATCCCGATCGTCAAGACTTGTACTCCACCACCAGCGTGGTGGACTGCTGGAATATCCCCTCTGAAGCGAGGCGGTCGGCCGGATCGCCGGTACGGTAGCCAACTCTCACTTCGGGTCCCACTCGATCAACAAAACTACGGCTGCGCGATTGAACTCGTTTGTCGTTCGTGTGCCATGAGCATTTCGACGAAAGCTGTCACTTTGGGTGGCCGGAAGCGGGCCGCTGGGTAGACCGTATAGATTCCGCCCGACGGTAGCCGCCATTCCGGAAGGGCATTGCTCAGCCTCCCCGTGGCCAGATCATTTGCAACCAGGAAGTCCGGCAGAACTGAAAGACCGCCGCCGGCGCGCACCGCCGCTAGCACCCCTGGCGTCGTATCAATGGCAATACTCGCCTGCATGCGCACTGCCCGTCGCTCGAGGTCACCCCTTGAGAATTGCCAGAGCAGCGGCTCGCGTAGTGCCATGTTGGCGATGAACGGCAGCGTCGCGAGATCCTCTGGATCGTGGGCGGTCGCAATCCGATCCGAGAATGCCGGAGCGCCGACTAGGAGTTGCCCGAAGGAACCGATCTTGCGCGCCTGCAGGCTGGAATCGACGAGCCAGCCGACACGGATCGCCATGTCGATTTTACCTGAGACAAGGTCAACCGTCTCATCGCTGAGCGTCAACTCCACGCGGCAGGCGGGATAGCGAGCCGTGAAGGCCGTGAGGACCGCGACGACAACTTCGGTGCCGTAGTCATTGGGAGCGGTGATCCGCAATGTGCCGGTCGGCTCAGCGGCTGCTTGCGCGAGTTCGTCGAAGGCGTCCTCCGCTTCGCGCAAGATCATGACGCAACGTGCGTGAAGCATGCGGCCCGCCTCGGTCGGATGGACGCGCCGCGTCGTTCGGACGAGCAGATTAGTCTGGAGTTCTCGTTCGAGCTGCGCCACCTGTTGACTCACCACGGCCTTGGTGATGCCGAGCCGATCCGCCGCCCGCGTGAAGGATCCGCAGTCAACCACCGCCGCGAAATAGGCCAATCGGTTAAGGTTCATGGTCCCGATCATAGCTCAGATCGATCAGATTGTCATGAAATAGCATACATTCTGTATGATTTGTTGGCCTTCTTCGATCAGCCGGCACGTGCCATTTTCGCGGTCATGGAGGACGATATGGCCGTCATTACTCACGTCGCTTATCTTTTCGATCCCCTCTGCGGCTGGTGCTACGGCGCCTCGGCGAAGCTTGATCAGCTTGTCGCTCGATCGGACTTCGCCATTGATCTCATTGCGACCGGTCTGTTTGCCGGCGACGGCGCGCGACCGATGGACGATAGCTTCGCAGCCTACGCCTGGACCAACGACCAGCGGATCGCGCGCCTGAGCGGGCAGCCTTTCAGCGAAGTCTATCGACGCAATGTCCTCGGTGATCGTACCCGCCTGTTCGATTCCGGCCCGGCGACATTGGCGCTCACGGCTGTCGCTCTCGCCGCGCCGGATCGAGAGTTCGAGGCTCTCAAGGCCATCCAGAATGCCCGCTATGTCGAGGGCCGGGATATCACGGATATCTCAGTCCTTTCGGCTGTGTTGCGCGCGTTGAATTTGCCGGAGATCGCGGGTCGTCTGGCAAATCCCGATGACGTGTTGATGATCGCTTACCGCACCCGCCTTGAAGCCGCGCGCGTGGAGATGCGCCGGTTCGGCGTCAATGGCGTCCCTGCTCTCCTCGTCGGCGTTGGGGACAACCGCCGGATCGTGGGAGGGAGCGCTCTCTTTGGCAGCATGGAGGTCCTGATAGAGGGACTGAAGGCAGCCTGAGCTTTGACAACCGACAGAGACAGTTCACCGGTCTCATCTGAATTTCACGATTCATAGCCACCGTCAGGAGACATCTATGTTCACAAGGAGATCCATCATGAAATCGACCCTTGCCGCTGGTGCCGCCGCAGTCTTTGCCCCTGCGGGGCTGGGTCATGCGGCCGGGAGCCTCACCTGGAAGCATTTCCCCGCAGGACAGAACGGCTTCTTCCGCGCCCCTGTGCTGGTGTCCGGGAACACGGAAGCCGTGCTGATCGATGGCGGCTTCACACTCCCTGATGGCAAGGCCGTCACTGACGCGATCTTGGCCACAGGCAAGCGCCTCACGACAGTCTATGTCAGCCAGAGCGATCCAGATTATTACTTCAGCCTCGGCCCGATCAAAGCTGCTTTCCCCGATGCCCGTGTGATTGCAGCGCCTGCTGCAGTTGCGGCCATCAAGGGCAGCGTCGAAAAAAAGCTGGCCGTCTGGGGACCGCAACTCAAGGAAAATGGCCCGCAGGTACTTGCAGATATCGTCGTCCCGGAAGCATTCGACGGAAAGACGCTGACTGTTGATGGTGAGACCATTGAGATCGTCGAGGCGGAAGGGCTCACCAACCGGCGCTACCTTTTCGCGCCATCCTTGAATGCGGTGTTCGGGGGCGTGATGATCTTTTCTGGCGTCCATGTGTGGACCGCCGACACGCCGACCAAGGAACAGCGCGCGACCTGGATCGCCAATCTTGAGAAGATCGTAGCACGCAGGCCGGCGGTCGTGGTTGCTGGGCATATGACGCCGGCAGCGCTGACCAATCTTTCAGGCGTCGAACACACCATCGCCTACCTGAAGGCGTTTGATGAAGAGTTGGCCAAGGCCAAGGATTCGGCCGCGCTCAAGGCTGCCATGGAAGCCCGCTTCCCAGGCCTCGGCATGGGGGTCGCCCTCGACATCGGCTCCAAGGTTGCCACCGGTGAGATGAAGTGGGGCTGAGAGGGGCGCCAATCTCGACCCCATCCGCGCCACTTACGAAGGTGCCTCGGAGGAGAACGGTCGCAATCTGCTGGCCGCTCTTGCGCCCGACGACGAGTGGACTGGTTGCCGCGCCGACGCTCATGCTGTCGCAGTCACTGAAGGATTGAAGGCGCGTTCAGCCCTGCGCGCCTCGGCTGGCCTCCTAATCTGCGCGCGGGTTTGGCGGCGGGCGCCACTTGCATCGCGCGCGCTGCCTTCACGGCGGCCAGGACGTTGAGGCGCCCGGCGCCGAAGAAATTGTTGCGGCCATTGGCGCCGTAAGGTTTCTTCCCCACCTTGTCCGCGGTGTTCTGCAGGATCGCGCGCACCTCGCTCTCGCGCAGCTTTGGGTTGGCCGACAGGACCAGGCCGCAGGCGCCGGCGACGATGGGCGCCGATGCCGACGTGCCGCCGAAATGGCCGGCATAATTACCCGGATCGTAACCTGACTTGCTGCTGATATCGGTTGTACGGTTGTGGACCCCCGGTGCTGCAATGCCGACTTCCGGTCCGAAGCAGGAACCCCAGCCGGTCTCGCCATCACGGCTGGTTGGGCTTTTGAACTCGTCAAATTCGTTGCTGGCGGCGACAGTCAGCACGTTGGGAAGCTGCCCTGGGAAGACGACCGGGCCCGATTCATTGCCGGCGGCAATCACGATGACACATCCAAGACCTTTGCGGCCTTTGCGGCGCGCCTTCTCGAAAGCCTCGGCGATGGCGTTCGAGGGTGGTGCCGACCAACTGTTGCTGAGCACGTCGGCACCATTCTTCACGGCCCATTTGATTGCGGCGACCAGCTTGATGCTGCTGGTAACCATCGGGAAGTTGGGAACGAGCGACGAGCCGATGCGCACGGCGAGCAGGGAGCAGCCGGTGCCGGCACCGCGCATGCTGGCGCGGCCGGTTCCCTGTGCGACAGCCAGGCCGGCACAGGCGGTACCATGACCGTCCCAGCCATTCGGTTCCTGAAAGGTGTCATTGTCGACGGCGTCGTAGGTGCCGACAATGGCGGGTGCCAGGTCGGGATGCTTGGTATCGACGCCCTCGTCGAGGACGGCAATCTTAATTTTGGGATCGCCCGGCTGGATCTTCCAGGCCTTGGACGCCTTGGTGATGGTCATCGCATATTGCGACGCTTTTTTCGATTTCCCGGCGCGCGTTTGCCGCTTCGGCTCGGCGCTCTTGGCGGCATGGCGTCCGATGACGATGAAATCCGGCTCGGCAAATCGCACCCGCGGATCGGCATCCAATTGCCGCGCCACGTCGAACGGATCGGCTGATGCAGCAATGCCGAACACGATGTTGTCACCGACAGAATCGAGACGCTTCAGCTTGTATTTCCGCGCCAGCGCGCCCGCGCTCTTCACATCCTTGACGCCCACAATGAGTCGATCCGGCGCGATGACCTGGCTGCCATTGACGCGAAATACCGGGAGGGCATTGTCCACAGCCGGCTGCGTATTGAGGGCCTGGATGGCCGCTTGCATCTGGGGCTGAGCCGGCCGGCCGGCACGTGCTTTGGTGGCACGGGCTGCGCCCTTGGCCGGTTCGACCGGCACCAGGGTGAAATTTTCGCCAGGCACGTCGAAGCGCCTTGAGAAGGGGCCAACCATGGCAGCCTCGGTCGCCATGGCGCGGACGCTGTTGGGATGTGCGCGATTGAACCTGACGGCGACAACGCTCGGATCTGCCTCAAGCGAGACGGCTTGCCCGTTGACTTTGTACGCGTACGGCATGGCTTGCCCCCTACAACACGATGAACTGCGTGGCTGCGTGACCGCCCATCCGGCCGCTATCTGCCGCGATCCATGCAATAAACTACATAACTGAAGGTGATTCCTGCGTGACTCTTTTTGACCATCGGCGCATTGCAAAACGCCCGATATCTGGCTGCCACTTTTGCTATCTGCCGAACTCCATCGCACCATGTCATGGTGCAAATATTCAAGCCTCATCTTAAGTAGCTGGCGGAGTTGAATATTCCCTGTAAACTTGCAATTATTCTAAGAGCGTCGAGAATAACTGGGGCTGGGGGCCTCTCAATGGTGCCGGGGTCGGATCGGGACATCACATTAAAGCTTCTGGGATCGCCCAGCCTCATGGCGGGCGGCGAGAAGGTTTCCGTGCCCGACAAGGCCCTCGTTCTGCTCGGCCTCCTGGCCATGTCCGAAGGCTTTACCGTCAACCGCGCCAAAATCCGGCCCATCTTGTGGGGTGAGTATGATCAGCACAAGGCCAATGCCAATCTTCGCCAGCTGATCGCCAGAATTCGCAAGATTGAACACAGCCTGGGTCAGGTTCTGCTGATCTTCGCCGGGGACGAAATCAGCTTGTCAGCGCAGAACTGCCGCGTTGACTATGCCGAGCTTATGGCGGTGATCCAGCTGGCGAGGAGCAGCGCCGAACCGGCGGAATTCTGCGAACCCCTGTTGGCGGCTTGGGCGGGCATTCTCCTTGACGGACTGGAATTCGGCGAAGCCGGTATTGAGGAATGGCTCGAAGAGCGGCGGAACAGCATCAAGGATCAGTTCCTGGAAGCCGCCCGGCATATCCTGGATGCCGAGGCTGGCGCCGCGTCGAGCGACAGCCGTTGGCGTCTGGCCCTGAAACTGATCGATATCGACAATACCGAGGAGGTGGCCTACCGCGCCTTGATGCGGGTCTGCGCCGACCGTGCTGATCGCGGCTTGGCGCTGCGTATCTATCGGCGCTGCAAACGAGTACTGGCCAGTGAGCTGGGCGTCGAGCCGGACCAGCGGACCAATGACCTTGCGCGAGCGCTGCGGCTGACGGATACGCAGCAGCCTGACAAAAAGCCGGTGACGGCGCAGGTCGTCCGCGTGTCCGGCAGCACGCCGGCGCCGATCGACCCGATGCGCGCCAGCAAGCCGGCTGCAGGCACGCGGCCAGCGCCCGTCCTCATCGTCCTGCCCCCGGTCAGCATCGTTACTGACGATCTCGCGCGCGGCCTGGCGCTGGGCTTCATCGAGGATATTACGATTGGTCTGAGCCGCTTCAGGCAGTTCTCGGTGATTGCACCTCATACCGGGTTGTCGGTTGCCTATCAAAGCCAGGATTTCAATGCGGCCTTGACGATCGTCGATGTCGATTACGCGGTGACGACGGCACTTTTGCCCAGCGCGCATGGGTTTCGCCTGTCAGTGCGCCTCACCAGTGCGGCGACATCGGAGGTGCTGTGGGCGACGGATGCGGAATTCACCCTGGGGGCGCTCCGCGGCGTGTTCGACCGCGTCATCGCCCTGGTCGTGCGCTCGCTGGTCGATTCCATCGAGCGGACCGAGTTGCAGGCGCCTGTTCCAGCAACGGATGCGTCGGTCTATCGCCAGTATCTGGAGGGCCGTCGCCTGCTGACACGGCACGATCTCAAGAATATCCGCCGTGCGCGCAGCCTGTTCAAGGAGGCGATTACCCGGGTGCCGGACTATTCGGCGGCCATGATCGGCCTCTCGCGCAGCCTGACCTCGGAATGGCTGGTCCGCGGCATGGTCGAGACCGACCTGCTGAAGGAAGCCGTCGCGTTGGCTGACAAGGCGGCGGAACTGGATCCCTTTGACGGCAGGGCAATGCGCGAGCGGGGCTATGCCTCCCTCTATCTGCGGCAACATGATTACAGCCTGGCAGCCTTCGAGGAGGCGCTGCAGCTCAACCCCCACGATGCAGACATCCTGGCCGACTATGCCGACGCCTTGGCCCATGCCGGGAATCCGAGCGAGGGGCTCAAATACTGCCTCAAGGCCATCGATCTTAACCCGCTGCCGCCGGACGATTATGTCTGGACGCTTGGTAGCATCTACTACCAGCTCGGCCAGTATAAAGATGCGATGCTGGCGCTGAAGCAGGTCGAAAACAACTCAGCGACAGCGCGCCTCCTGGCCGCCTGCTCGGCCCAGCTGGGTGATAAGGCCGAGGCGCAACGCTACAGCCGCGTGGTCCGCAGCGTCTACCCGGGTTTCAGCGTCAGAGATGTGGAAACCATCGTTCCGAACAAGAACTTAGCCGACACAAAGCATCTTGTTGAAGGGTTGAAGCTGGCTGGTTTGCAATAGCGGTGGCACCAGTCACGCCCCAGTCACACGCACCGCGATACCATCTCTAAGCGTAAATGGCGCTATGGGCGTCGTTATATAAAGGGGGGTAATGATGGCCGAGTATATGCTGGTCGGTGCGGCCGACGATAAGGGTGAGTTGTGGTTTATTAACAAGAAAGAGGGCACGGCGACAAAAGTGCCCGAAGATGTCGCGCTGCATGTCGTCAGCGTGTTCCAGTCGCAGATCAAGGGCGCTGGTGCCGCCGCCGAAAACAAGCGCGACAAGCTCGCCCAGAGCATCCTCGACAATGTTGCGAACGGCAACGCGGTCAGCCGTGGCATCATCTTGTCATTCTCCGCCAACCAATTGGGCGCCCTGGTTCTGGGCAAGCGAAGCAGCCCCGTGCGCAAGGTGTTTCATGACAAAGCGCCTTTGTCGAAGAAATTCAAAACCATTGCCGACAAGCACAAGGCCAAGCGCAGCAAGGGCTAGTCGGCTCTAGCGGCGGCCGTGCCGTGACACCGATCGCGAGCGAATTGGACCGGCTGGTCGCGTGCCTTGACGTCAAGAGTGATGCTTGCTTGGCGCGCCACGGCGATCGCACGGTACGGCCGGTGGTGGCCAAACAGAAAATCGTGCCGTTCTTGCAGCAACTCGGTATTGCGCGGATTGGTGATGTCACCGGCCTGGACCGGATTGGCATTCCCGTCGTGATCGCGGTCAGGCCGAATTCGCGCAGTCTGTCCGTCAGCCAGGGAAAAGGCCTGACCCAAGATTCCGCATGGCTGTCGGCGACGATGGAAGCAGTCGAATTGGCAGTGGCCGAGCAGGTACGCGACGATTTATGGCTTGCCACGCTGACGGAAGCGAGCGCCACGGCGACCGGGACAATAAACCTGGCGCTCTCGACAAGATGCCGGTCCGAGCTCCTGTGTGGTGACGACCCGCTGCATTGGACGCAGGGTTATGATTTATGTTCCGGCAAACTGGTCTACGTCCCCTGGTCCCTGGTTGGGGTGGACTACCGTGTCGACCCGCCTGCCTATCATCAGGCCTTCCAGGTCTCAACCGACGGTCTTGCCTCCGGCTCGACTTATTGCGAAGCGATATTTCATGGTCTTTGTGAGCTGATCGAGCGGGATGCATCGGCCCTCATGGAATTTCGATCGGCGGCCGACGTGCAGATGCGCCGCTATCCCATCGGTGCAGATGACGGCACCTTTGCCGTCGATCTCGCACGCCGGGTTGAAGTCGCCGGTTGCACACTTGCCGTGATCGACATGACGACGGATGTCGGCATCCCGGCCTTCACGGCGGTAATCAGCGATGGTGGATCCGATTCCGGGGCCGATATTGCACGCTTTGCCCATTCCGGTGGCTGTGGCTGCCATCCCAGCCGGGAAGCAGCTCTCGTCCAGGCCATCGTTGAAGCTGCACAATCACGTCTCGCGCGCATTACCGGGTCGCGCGACGACATGGCGCCCACCATCTATCAGATTGCTGAGGATACCGATCGTTCCGAGATCGTCGCCCTGTTTGCAGCGCTTGCCGGTGCCGCGCCGCCGGCGCGGTCGGTGGCTTCCCTCGATATGGTTGACAGCATCCCACGCAGGATCGGAATCCTGCTTGATCGGCTGAAGGCGGTAGGCATCGATCAGGTGGTGGCAGTGCCGCTGATCAACGACACCGGCATGGCGGTAGCGCGGGTCATCATCCCTGGCCTGCAGACGGAAATGGTCGACGGGGACGGAGCGATGGGTGCTCGCGCCTTTTCCGTCCTGCTGCAGGGCCTGTCGTGAGTATCCTGATATGAAAGTCCTTTTTGCCGGCCCCAGCCTGCACCGCGATTTGCCATTCATCTGCAAGCATGACACCGATCTCCACTGCCTGGGTCCGGCACGCTGTGGTGACATTGCCCGGGCTGTTCTGCGCGGTGCCGGGTCCATTGCTCTGGTGGACGGCCTGTTTTCGGAAAATGCAGCGCCTTGGCATAAGGAGATCCTGTTCGCTCTATCGCGGGGTGTCCGCATCGCAGGGGCGGCAAGCATGGGAGCGCTGAGGGCGGCCGAGTGCCGAACATTCGGCATGGTCGGTATCGGCACAGTCTTTCGCCGGTTTGCGGTGTCAAACCTCACCGATGACAGCGACGTGGCGCAGCTGCATGCACCGCGAGAACTCAACTACTTGCCGCTGACGGAAGCGCTGGTCAACATCGAGCCGACCTTGAAGCGGCTGGCGGCGGCACGCGCGCTGTCCAAGAAGAAGGCGCTGGCCCTCACCGCCGTGGCGCGCCAGCTGCATTATGCAGATCGCACCTATCCTGAGATCGTGCGCCAGTGTGGCGACCTGACCCGGGCCGAAGCACAGACTGTGTTGAGTTGGCTCGAGGCAAACGCCGTCGATCAAAAACGGAAAGACGCTCTTGCCGCGGTCACTTGGCTGCGCAAGCAACCGGCCCGGCCGCGTCGTCGCAAGCGCCCCTGGGCATTCGAACCGACCACGCAATGGCTTTATCTTCTGGAGATGCTCAATGATGGCGAGCTCGAAAAGTCAGCCATGACGATCCAGCCGGTGTCGTGATCCCATGTCGCTGGACGCCACGACTGGTGGAACGCATATTGTCTGTGCAGACAAAACGTCTCGCGCACGTGGTCGGCCCGCTCCTGTGTCTGATGGCCTTGTGTCCAGCAGCTGTGGTCGTATCAGGCACATCCTGTGCATTGTGACCGGCCGCTTCTTCGACGAACATGCGTCACTCGTCGAGCAAGTGCTAAGGCTCGCCGCCGATTTTGATCGCATATCCATGATTGTGCACCGATCGGCCGTCAGCGATGTCAGGCAGCTGGCTTCTGCCCTTCATGTGGGCGTCAGGTTGGACATTATACCAGCGCCCAATTCCGCCAGGCTCTGGTCCTGGGCCCAGGACAAATTCCTGGTACGGCGCGATGGTATTAGCGAGGAGACAAGCCTGTTGAGCGGTGCCGATGCCGATGACGACGATACGGTGCGTTATGCTGCTTTGGTCAAGGGCGCGACCAGCAGGTCCGACAGCCCGGTCTGGTTCGAAGGCGGCAATATCCTGGTCGGAGATGGCTTCTATCTCGTAGGCGCCGATATTCTGGACGTGTGGTGCAGAAAACATGCGGGCGCCAGGGGAAGGGGCCCCAGCGCCAGGAGTATTGCGAAGCTTCTGGCGGCGGAATGGGACAGCCACCGCCGGCCTGTCTTTATCGGCGTGGAGAAGGGGCTCGCCCGTCGCGGCTTGACCCAGTTCCAATACATACCCGGCGACTGGTCGTGGATGGAGCGGATCGACCAGTCGATCTCGCAAACCGGGTCACGCCAGCCGATCTTTCACATCGACATGTTTCTGTCGCTGGCCGGCCCTGGCCCCGACGGCAAACACCGCATTCTGGTGGGCGATCCCGCGCTGGCGAGCCGGATGCTTGGGACAAAGCTGCCGCCGGGCGCACCCATCAAGGCGTTCGATGAGATCGCAAGGTCATTGCGGGCGCAGGGCTTCACCATCATCCGCAATCCCTTGCCGCTCATCTATGCCGACGATCCGGGTGCCAAGCTGCGGGAATGGTTTTACGCCTCCAGCAACAATTGCCTGATCGAGCGCGGCACCGACGGACGCAACCGGGTATGGCTGCCGCAATATGGATTTGGCACGTGGAGCAGTTTGCAGGTCACCGATGCTGCCAATGCCAGAATATGGAACGAACTGGGATATGATGTCATCGGTGCCGGCAATTTTCTGCCCCTCGCCAATCAGCTTGGTTCCCTCAACTGCATCGTCAAAGTGCTGGCCCGCGATGCATGCACAACGTGCTAGCGTTTGCCCATCGGCCGATGGCGGAACACCGGGGCGCTGGTGATCTGCTGCCGATCGGCGCTGGGCGAGCAACCGAACGAGCGGCGATAGGTGCGCGAGAATGTTTCAAGCGCCCCGAAGCCGCAGGTGATGGCGATCTCCGTCACCGGCAGATCGGTTTGCTGCAGCAGCTTGTGTGCCTTGGCAAGGCGGATCTGCAGATATTGCTGCGCCAGGCTCATGCCGACATGGTGCTGGAAGTGGCGCTGCAATTGCCGCAACGACAGACCGATCCTTGCGGCGATCTCTGGCCCGGAAAGCGGCTCGTCGATCGTGTCCTGCATCAACTGCAGGGTGCGCTGCACCTTCTGGTTCGAGACCGCGGCTGCGCCGGATTCCGGCGCGTTCTGCTCATGATGCGGTGGCCGTTGCCGGCCCAGCAGGAAATGCTGCGCCACCTCGGCCGCAAGGCCTGGATCCGCTTGCTGTCCGATCCAGCCTAGCATCATGTCCAGGATGGAGGTGGCACCCGCACAGGTCATGCGGCCGCTGCCGATGGTATAGAGCTGCGGTGTCGCCGTGACATCGGGATAGCGTTCGCGGAAGCCTTCGAGATTGTCCCAATGCACGGCCGCCGGATACCCATCCAGCAGATTGGCCGCTGCCAGCACTTCGCTGCCGGTTTCGATGGCGCCCATCTCGACGCCGAACCGCGCCATGCGCCGCAGCCAGTTCAGCAGCCGCTGGTCTTCGGCATGAGCTTTGACATTGAAGCTCGCCACCACGAACACGGTCTGGTGGATGCCGATCTCGCCCAAGGCGCCATCGACCGGCAGATGCATGCCGTTGCTGGCACGGACCGACAGACCGTCCAGCGACAGGATCGACCAGCGAAACAGTTTCGATTGCGCCAGCCAATTGGCGACGAACAGCGGCTCGATCGCCAGCGCCAGCCCCATATTGGAAAAATCGGGCAGGATGACGAAAGCAATGTGATGAGGTGTTTGGGTCATTGGCATTTGGATGGCGCCTATCTGGCTGTCGGCTTGCCGGCCAAGATAGCGAGGTTTGATTCTCTACGCCAGAATGATGGCCAAATTCGCCAAATACCGAAAATCCGGATTAGCCAATTTTCGGCTGGTCGCTAAATTATATCATAATTAACAAGAAGATAGAATTCGTCTGAACCTTGCAAAAGACGACTTGGCTGTGGCCGAAAATATCTAATCCAGCGAGATGATACCCCCACAATCCCTCTCATCAAAAGCCACCTCGTGGGTAGCGGAAGGGAACATGCCATGCTGACCAAGCCGATGATCTGGGATTACAGCGATCCGACCAGCGGCCTCTCCATGCCCGCACCCTATTTCTACGACCCCAAGGTGTTTGAGGACGAGAAGGTGCAGATCTTTTTCAAATGCTGGCACGTTGTCGGGCATGTGAACGAGTTTCGCGAGCCAGGCGCCTTCATCACCCAGGATATTTTTGAGCAGAGCGTCATCGTCGTCGCCGGCCAGGATGGCGAAATCCGCGCCTTTCACAATGCCTGCCAGCATCGCGGCAACCGGATCCTGACCGAGCGGCGCGGCAAGGCGCCCAGTGTCATTCGCTGCCCCTATCATTCCTGGTGCTACAATCTCGACGGTGGTTTGCGTGCGGCACCACGCAGCGAGTGCCTCAAGAATTTCGACAAGACCTTCTATGGCTTGAAGCCCGTGCGGCACGAGACCTTCGCCGGCTTTGTCTTCGTGACTTTGGACGTTGATGCGCCGCCGGTGGCCGACATCGCCTCGGGGGCCGAAGCCGAGATGCGCCGCTTTCTGCCCGATCTCGACAATCTGCGCCTCATTGAGGAAGTCGATGTCGTGGTCGAGGCGAATTGGAAGGTGATCCAGGAAAACTCGATCGAAGGCTATCATTTCGATCTCTCCGGCCCGGTTCACAAGCATCTCGCCTCGTTGATCGATTTCAAATCCTACTGCCTGACGGCCCACGGTCAATGGTGGACCTATATGGCACCACCCAATCCCGGCGCCAAACAGGCTTACGGCCTGTCGATCGAGGGTGCTACCTATCAGACCGACTGGTTCTTCAACATCGGCCTGTGGCCCAACACCACGTTCTATTGCTTCCCCTTTTCGGACATGGTGGGGACCTTCGTCATGATCCCGCTGGGACCGGAAAGGTCGTTGCTGCGCTTTGGCTATTACGCGCCGGATCATCGCCCGACGCCGGATCTCACCAAGGCGGCGATCAAATGGATGAACCAGGAATTGGGGCCGGAGGATATCGCGCTCAATGTCAGCAACCAGAAAGGCCTGCATTCCTTCGGCTATGCGCAAGGCCGCTATCTGATCGACGCGGCGCACCCGAACCAGAGCGAACATCTGGTGCATCACTTCCACAAGCTCTGCTACCAGGCGATCCGCGAATAATCATGGCATCCTTCGATTATGTGATCGTCGGCGCCGGATCGGCAGGCTGCGTGCTGGCGGCGCGGTTGACGGAAGATCCCGCCTGTCGCGTGCTGCTGCTGGAAGCGGGGCCGCGCGATCGCAGCTGGCAGATTCACATGCCGGCGGGTCTTGGTCAGTTGCTGTCCTCCAACCGTTTCAATTGGAATTATCTCTCGGAACCCGAACCTTATCTCGACAACCGCCGCCTCACGCACCCGCGCGGCCGGGTCCTGGGTGGATCGTCTTCCATCAACGGCATGGTCTATGTGCGCGGCCATGCGCGCGACTATGACGGCTGGGCTCAGGCCGGCAATCGCGGCTGGACCTACGCGCAACTGCTGCCCTATTTCAAGCGGGCGGAAATGCATCAAGCCGGCGGCGACGATTATCACGGCGCAGATGGGCCGCTTTATGTCTCGCGCCCGGATGTCAGCGAATCCGCACTCTATCAGGCGTTCATCGCCGCGGGTGTCGAAGCCGGCTATCCCTTCACACCGGACGTCAACGGCCGGCAGCAGGAGGGCTTCGGTGTCATCGACCGGACCACGCGCGACGGCAAGCGCTGGAGCACGGCCAAGGGATATTTGCAGCCGGCCTTGTCGCGTCCCAACCTCACCATCGTCACCGGCGCGCTCGCCCACAAGATCAGGCTGCAAGGCAGCCGTGCCGTCGGCGTCGATTATGCCGTGGGTGGCCGCAGGACCCAGGCCGAGGCAGCGCAGGAGGTCCTGCTCTGCGGCGGCGCCATCAACTCACCGCAATTGCTGCAGCTCTCCGGCATCGGCGATCCGGATCATCTGCAAGCGATCGGCGCCAAGGCGCATCACGCCCTGCCCGGTGTCGGTGCCAATCTCAATGACCATCCCGACATCGTCATTCAGCATCGCTGCAAGCAACCGGTCTCGATCTATCCGATGACCAAGGGCATCCGGAAATACATGACCGGCATCCGCTGGTTCATGGACGGCACCGGCCTCGCGGCGACCAACCATTTCGAAGCCGGCGCCTTCATCCGCAGCCGCGCCGGCATCGAATTCCCGGATCTGCAACTGACCTTCATGCCGCTGGCGGTCAAGCCCGGCAGCGTCGACAGTGTCCCGGAACATGCCTTTCAGGTGCATATCGACCTGATGCGCCCCAAAAGTCTCGGTTACGTCCGCGCCCGTTCGACCGACCCACGCGAACAGCCCAGCATCCGCTTCAACTACATGAAGGATCCGGCCGACAGGGCCGACATGCGCGCTGCCGTGCGCCTCACGCGCGAGATCCTGGCACAAAAGGCGCTGGCGCCTTACGCCGGGGACGAGATTTTCCCCGGCATCGACATTCAGTCGGACGAGGCGATCGATGCATGGGTCCGTCAGGCGGTCGAGACCTGCTATCACCCGGTCGGCACCTGCAAGATGGGCAGCCAGGCTGACAGGCTCGCCGTTGTCGACGACGCCTTGCGCGTCCATGGCCTGGGTGGCTTGCGGGTGGTCGACGCCTCGATCATGCCTGCCATCGTCAGCGGCAATACCAATGCTCCCACCATCATGATCGCCGAAAAAGCCAGCGACATGATCCGTGGGCGGCCACCGCTGCCGGCAGCGACGGCGCCAGTCTGGCTCCACGAAAAATGGGAAACAGCGCAAAGATAAGCGCCATTCCCCAGCTTCTCAACCAATCGGTCAAGTCTCTTACATCGGCCGTTGCTGAACTGAGTTTTGGCCGTTCGCTATTGTAACCTTCTTCGCAGGTGCGAAACTGCCTGCGATAAACTTCATCCAACAGAGGGGGCGACAATGAAAAAAATTCTCTCACGGCGTTCGCTGCTGGCCTGCAGCGCCATTCTGGCGCTGGGCCTCGTGACGTTCAATGCTGGCCACGCGTCGGCCGATGCGCTCGAGGACATTGCCAAGGCCGGCTCCATCAAGGTCGGCATTTTCGAAGATTTCCCGCCCTTTGCTTCCATGGGCTCCGACATGACCATCCAGGGTTATGACGTGGAAATGGCTGAGATCATCGCCAAGAGCCTCGGCGTCAAGGCCGATCTGGTAGGCATCACCGGCCAGAACCGCATTCCTTACTTGAGCGAAGGCAAGGTCGACCTGTTGCTCAGCATCGGCTTCAGCGACGAACGCGCCCAGGTGGTCGATTTCACCGATCCCTACGCGCCCTATTACATCGCGGTCATGGGGCCGGAGGAGATTGCGGTGAAGGACGCCGCCGATCTCGCCGGGAAAACGATCGCCGTCAACCGCGGCACGCTGGAAGACACGGAAGTGACCAAGGTCGCGCCGGCAGATGCCGATATCCAGCGCTACAGTGACTATAATGGTGTCATCTCGGCCTTTCTTTCCGGCCAGGCACAGCTGATGGTCGTTGGCAACGATGTCGGCGCCACGATCCTCGCCAAAGATCCGGCGATCAAGCCGGTGGAAAAGTTCCAGCTCCTGACCTCGCCCTCGAACATGGCGGTGAAAAAGGGCGAAGCCGGCCTCCAGAAGAAGCTCAACGAGCTGCTGGCCTCCATGCGCAAGGATGGCAGCCTCAACGATCTCGCGGTGAAGTGGCTGAAGGCCCCCTTGCCGAAGGATTTCTAACCATCTCGGGCTGCTGACACAGCCATGGATGACAATTTCGACTTGGGCGCGATCGCGGGCTATTTCGGCCTGTTCCTGCAGGGTGCGGGAATCACGCTGGGATTGACCGCGATTGCTGCCATGCTGGGCCTCACACTCAGCATCGGCGGGGCGGCGACGGCGCGCTGGGGCAAGCGATGGGCCCGCGTGCCGGTAGCCGCCTATGTCGAGCTCATCCGCAATACGCCCTTCATCGTGCAGATGTTCTTCATCTTCTTCGGCCTGCCCAGTTTGGGGTTGAAACTGACGGCGATGACGGCCGCCATCATTGCCGTCACCATAAATCTCACCGCCTATTGCATTGAAATCATGCGCGCTGGCATCGAAGCGGTCCCGCCAGGACAGCGCGAGGCTGGCCTGGCTCTGGGCCTCCATCCCGTCTGGGCGTTTCTCAGCGTGATGCTGCCGCAGGCCATTGCCAACGTCTATCCGGCCCTGGTCAGCCAGATCGTCCTCACCATGCTGGAATCTGCCGTCGTGTCGCAGATCGCCGTGATGGACTTGACCCACGTTGCCGACCTCATCCAGTCGCGCAACTACCGCACGTTCGAGGCCTATTTTGTCGTCGCCATCATCTATCTCATCATGGCGGTCTGCCTCAGGCGCCTGATGGCTCAGGCTGGCCAGCGCCTATTTGCCGGGCGGGCCCGATGATCGAACTGTCGCTTGCGAACATTCTGTCCTTTCTCCTGCTGGCGGCCCGCTGGACGGTTCTTCTATCCGCCATCGCGTTCCTCGGCGGCGGCATCGGTGCTCTTCTTCTATTGCTTCTGCGCTATGCGCGACCGCGTTTCGGCCGTCCGTTCATGCATGTCTATGTGGAATTCTTCCAGGGCACGCCGTTCCTGTTGCAGCTGTTTCTCATCTTTTTCGGCTTGCCGAAGCTGGGGATAGATGTTTCTCCGCTGATGGCGGCCACGATCGGCCTCACCTTCTATGCCACGGCCTTCCTGGCCGAGATCTGGCGCGGCTGTGTCGATGCCATCCCGCGCGGCCAATGGGATGCTAGCGCTAGCCTGGGCATGAATTTCATCCAGCAGATGCGCGATGTGATCCTGCCGCAATCCTTGAAGATCGCCATCCCGCCCACGGTGGGATTCCTGGTGCAGTTGGTGAAGAACACGGCCGTCACCTCGATTGTCGGCTTCCATGAACTCACCAAGGCCGGCCAGGTCATCAACAACGCGACCTTTCAGCCGTTCATCACCTATTCCCTTGTGGCGCTCATCTATTTCGCCATGTGCTATCCGCTGACCTTCTGGTCGCGGCGCCTGGAGCGGTGCCTGACACCGACCGGCCATCGCTGAGGACTATCCATGGACCCGCAGATCAACAAATCCGCCCCGATGATCGAGCTGCGCAATGTCAGCAAATGGTATGAATCGTTCCAGGCACTGAAGGACGTGTCGCTCACCGTGAACAAGGGCGAGCGTGTGGTGATCTGCGGCCCGTCAGGATCCGGCAAATCGACGGCGATCCGCTGCATCAACCGGCTGGAACAGCATCAGGCCGGCCAGATTCTGGTCGAAGGTGTCGAGCTCACCCAGGATTTCAAGAATATCGAGCTCATCCGCCGCGAAGTCGGCATGGTGTTCCAGCAATTCAACCTGTTCCCGCATCTGACCATCCTGCAGAACCTGACCCTGGCGCCGCGCCGCGTCCGCAAGATGCCGCGGGCCGAGGCCGAGGAACTGGCCATGCGCTATCTCACCCGTGTCCGCATTGCCGAACAGGCGCATAAATATCCCAGCCAATTGTCCGGTGGCCAGCAACAGCGCGTCGCCATCGCCCGCGCCCTCTGCATGGAACCGCAGGTGATGCTGTTCGACGAGCCGACCTCGGCCTTGGACCCTGAGATGATCAAGGAAGTGCTCGATGTCATGATAGAGTTGGCGCAGGAGCACATGACCATGATCTGCGTCACCCATGAAATGGGCTTCGCCCGCACGGTCGCCGACCGCGTCGTCTTCATGGACAAGGGTCAGGTGGTCGAAGTGGCGCCCCCGGCCGAATTCTTCGCCAACCCGAAGAATGAGCGCACCAAGCTGTTCCTGGGGCAGTTGCTGAAGCACTGACCGGGGTCAGGGTTCGTTAAGCCCCCTCACCCCAACCCCTCTCCCCAAAGGGGCGAGGGGCTTCACGGCGAACTCGCTCAAGACTCCCTCGCCCCGCGGTAGCGGGGAGAGGGTTGGGGTGAGGGGGCCTTACCTCAAACCCGCACCAGCCTCTTCGGCTTGGGCATGTCGGGCGCCGCCCGGTGAACCTGATAGACCTCGTCCAGGAAAGCGCCAAGCAGCGGCTTCTTCTGCTCCGTCTTGCGCATGGCGAGGTAGATCGGGTTCTGGTAGCCGAGCCGCTTTTCCAAGAGTGGCCGCATCAGGTCCTGGGCCACCCATTGCTGGGCGAAATGCGCCGGCAGGAAACCGATATAACGCCCGGACAGGATGAAGACCGCGACGCTCTCCATGAGATCGGCGGTTGCCGTCGAGGTCAGGCTGACGCCGTTGGGGAATTGATTGGGGGCCGTATAGGCGCGGCGGACAAATTGCTGGTCCTTGAGCTCGTCGAGCGTCACCGCATCACTGTGCTCGAACAAGGAATGACCCTGGCCGCAATAGAGCACCTGCCGTTCCTCGAACAGATCCTCGTAAGTGAGATAGGGCGAATGTCGGCCGCAGGCGCCAAAACCCAGATCATGGCGGCCTTCCAGCACGGCCTGCTCGATCTCCGTGGGTGATGTAACCTGGACGGAGATCTGCACCTCCGGCGCCTTCTGATTGAACCGGCTGATCGCCTGGTGCAGCCGGCAGGCGGGGTTCGTGATGAGATTGTCGACGATACCAATGGCAAGCGTCCCCACCAGACTACTCCGCGCTGCACCCGCGGCCGAGCGGAACTCATCGACGGCAGAGAACAGTCGCTGGCTCGCCTGATAGATCAGTTTGCCCTTTTCCGTGAGGCTGAAACCGGCGCGGCCCCGCTCACAGAGCCGTACCCCCAGGCGCTGCTCCAGCGCCGTCATATGTGTGCTGATGGTCGATTGGCTGACATTGAGCTCGATCTGTGCTGCCGAGAAACCGCCGGCTTCGACCACCTTGGCGAAGACGCGCAACAGCCTAAGATCGCCCTCGCTCAGATTGGCCAACATGGCGGCGCCCTTATATCGGCCCCTCATATCGGGGCGTGTCGAAGTGAACGTGCGCTATTCTGTATTGTAACAATCACTCCGGCAAGGCTCTATCATGCCCGGAATGCGTTGATTTCACTGGAGAAAGACCATCATGGCGACCTGTGGCGAACTGCTGGTGCAGCTTCTTGAGGCTTATGGCGTCGAGATGGTGTTCGGTATCCCCGGCGTGCACACGGTCGAACTTTACCGTGGCCTGCCGCAGACCCGGATCCGCCATGTAACGCCGCGCCACGAGCAGGGGGCAGGTTTCATGGCCGATGGCTATGCCCGCGTCAGCGGCAAGCCCGGTGTCTGTTTCATCGTCACCGGTCCCGGCATGACCAATATCCTGACCGCGATGGGCCAGGCCTATGCCGATTCCATCCCCATGCTGGTGATCTCCGCCGTCAATCGCACGGAACAGCTCGGCATGGGCGACGGGCGTCTCCATGAGCTGCCCTCGCAGCGCAATGTGGTTGCTGGTGTGTCGGCTTTCAGCCACACGCTGCTGCACGCAGATCAATTGCCACAGGTCCTTGCCCGCGCCTTCGCACTCTTTGGCAGCGCCCGGCCACGTCCGGTCCATATCGAAATTCCCATCGACGTCATCGCGGCAGAGGCAGACCCCGCGATTGTCGCTCTGCGCCCCTTGCCGAAGCGCCCGGCACCGCAGGCGGCGGATATTGCCTTGGCGGCGCAGTGGCTGAAAGGAGCGAAGTTACCGCTCATCATCCTGGGCGGCGGTGCGGCGGATGCGTCGACGGCGATCCGCTCCTTGGCCGAGCATCTCGACGCTCCGGTCGTCAACACAGTCAACGCCAAAGGTATCCTGCCACCGGCACATCCCTTGCGCATCGGCGAGAACATGGCCTTTCCGCCGATCCACCGCGCCATTGCCACGGCTGATGTCGTGCTCGCCATCGGCACGGAATTCGGTGAGACGGAAATGTATCCGGAACCGAAGAAACTCAACTTCGGCGGCAAGCTCATCCGCATCGATATCGATCCAGAACAATTGGTGCGCGCCGTGGCGGCTGACCTGCCGATCCTCAGCGATTCCGGGGAAGCCGTGACGGCGATCAACCAGGCACTTGGTGTCGCGCCGGGCAACAAGAGCAACGCCAACACGCCGGGTGCCAAGCGCGCAGCTACCATCCGGACGGAAACCGGCAAACATTGGTGGCCGGCTGTCGGCCTGCACCAGCGCATCGCCAAGATCGTGCTCGACACATTGCCGGACGCCATTCTGGCCGGTGACTCGACCGAACCCGTCTATGCCCTCAACCAATGTTTCGAAGCGCCGCGCCCGCGCTCATATTTCAATTCCAGCACCGGCTACGGCACCCTGGGCTACGGCCTGCCGGCCGGCATCGGTGCCAAGCTCGCGGCCCCGCAGCGCCCCGTCGTGGTGCTGATCGGTGACGGCGGCTTGCAGTTCACGATCGCCGAGCTGGCCTCGGCGGTTGAGGCGGAAATCCCGCTCATCGTGCTGCTGTGGAACAATGACGGTTATGGCGAGATCAAGACCTATATGGTCGACCGCCAGATCAAGCCGATCGGCGTCGACATCTTCACCCCGGACTTCCTCACCATCGCCAAGGGCTTTGGCTGCGGGGCGACCCGGCCCGGCAGCGTCGACGAGTTGGTCACAGCACTCCGGCAGGCGGCGACCGGCAAGGCACCGACAGTTATCGAAATCCGCGCCGACGCAGCTTATGTCGATGCTCTGCGAACGGCCTAGCGCATCTTGCCTTTTCCGTCATCCCCGGACTTGACCCGGGAATCGGGTACGACTGGGCGCGGTCTTTCAGTTGCGGGCTGATGCCCGGGTCAAGCCCGGGCATGACGGTCTTTCACGTATGCGTCGGCTATCGCCCTAACGCACCGTCACATGCAGTGACGTCGGTGCCCGGAATTCCCAGCCGCGGAACGTCGGCAGCTTGTCCGGCACCAGGCCGATCTCGGCTGTCCGCTCCAGCAGAACACGCAAAGCCATGATCACCTGTTCGCGGGCGAACCAGCGGCCGGAGCAGAAATGCTGACCGAAGCCGAAGGCCGCATGCGATCCCTCGTTGCGATGAACATTGAAACGATCCGGATCGGTAAAGCGCGCTTCATCTCGGCTGGCGGAGGAGACCACCGCCCCGACCGCAGCGCCTTTTGGGATCGTGACGCCACCCAAGGCGACATCGCGCGTGGTCTCGCGTGTCTGTGTGCCAATGGGGGCCACCCAGCGCAAGCCTTCATCGACGGCCTTGGGCAGCAGCTCATCAAGATTCTGCCGCACGGCCATGAGCTGTTCGGGATTGGTGAGCAGCCCCACTAGCACGGATCCCGCACCATGCCCCGGTTCCTGCATGCCGCCCAGCAATGTCACCTTCACTGTCGGCAGTAGCAGATTGCGCGGCCGTGTCTGACCTGCCGGCATGCCATCATGCAGCATGTGCGACAAGGCCGAATGATCCGGCACCCGCTCCAGCCGATCGAAGATGAGATCCGCTGCGGCGGAAATCTCGGCGCTCACCGCATCGCCGATCTTCTGCCGTGCCGGGTCTTTCTCGAAATTGATGGCCCCTTGCGCGAGGCCATAGAACCAGCGCCGCAGGGTTGGCATGTCGATGTCGTTGAAGCCGAACGATTGCGCAAGACTCAAGGTCGAGATCGGCTCGAAATAGTCGGCCATCAGATCGCCGCAGCCTTCCGCCAGCACCTTGTCCAGATAGTCGTTGGCAATCGGCCTGACCAGCGCATCGATATAGGAGGCGACTGCCTTGGGCTTGTATTTGGGGTCGATACCGGCACGCAATTCCTTATGCACCGGCCCGTCGGTGGTGAGGATCGTGGGTTTGCCGAAGGTGCGCTCGACCGGCGAGGTTGTGACCTGCGCCGTGAAGATCTCCGGCGTCTTCGCCACATATTCAACATCCGCCCAGCGCGTCACCAGCCAGATATTGACGGCCGGCACGAAGGCCACGGGTGCCTCGTGGCGCATGCGGGCGTAAAGCGGATAGGGATCTTCTTCCAGATCCTGGACGGTGATGTGATCGGTAAAGGGCATGACCATCTCCAGACAAAAAAGGACGGAACGGTATTGGCCGTTCCGTCCTTTGCTGAGGGTCGTTAGAGCTTCTGATGCGCTCCCAGCTGGGCAAAGCGGGAACCGCCCGATTGCTTCAGCTGGTAGGCGACGACGGCGCCGATGATGGCCGCCACCGGTACCAGGATCGGCAGGCCGATCGCCAGCATCGGCGAGGCACCGGTGAGGAGATCGAAATGCGTCACCACGGAATAGGCGATGATGGCCAGCATGATGCCGGCAACCAGCGGCGCCACCAGGGATTTGACGGGCGAGGGGGCGAGGTCCGGGTTGCGCCGGTAGAAGACGATGACGGCGAAGGACACCAGGGCCATCAGCGTGATGACGCCGAGTGTCGCAAGGTTGGTCAGCCACACGAACAGCGCCAGCACCGGATCCTGGCCCGCGATGACGAAGATGCCGAGCACGATGATTCCCAGCACAGTCTGAAGGATCGACCCGGTATGGGGGCTCTGGTGATCGGCATGGGTCCGGCCAAGACCGGCCGGCAACAGGCCCTCCCGCCCCATGACATAGAAATAGCGCGCAGCGGCATTGTGGAAGGCGAGGAGTGCCGCAAATACACTGGAGACCAGCAGCAGGCTCATGATCGTGGTGAGGCCGCTGCCGACATATTGATCCGAGAGTACAAAGACGAAGGTCGTGGGGTCGGCGAGGCCGCCCAGCGTTTCCATCAGCTTGTCGGCACCCGTGCCATTGACCATGCACCAGGTGGTGAAGGCGTAGAAAATGCCGATGACCAGGACCGAAAGATACGTGGCCCGTGGCACGGTCCGCTCGGGATCGCGCGCTTCCTCGCTATAGATCGTGGTGGCCTCAAAACCCATGAAGCCGGCAAAGCACAGCAGCATGCCGATGACCGGTGAGCCGGACATGAAAGCTGCCGGCGTGAAGCTCACCATGCTGTGGCCGGACGCCCCGCCTTGCCCGATGATCGCAAAATCCATGATCACCACGACGAGATATTCGGCCGCCACCAGGATGGCGAGAATCTTGGCGGAAAGGTCAATCTGCCGGTAGCCGAAGATTGCGACGACGACCAGCGCAATGCCCGACCAGACGAACCAGGGCAAATTGAGGCCGAAACTGCCGAAGGTTCCGGCCGCCACTGCGCCGAACAGGCCGTAGAGACCGATCTGCATGGCGTTGTAGGCCAGCACTGCGACGTAAGCCGCGCCGCCGCCGGCAACACCGCCGAGGCCCCGCGAGGTGAAGGCATAGAATGATCCGGCATTGGAAATGTGCCGTGCCATCGATGTGTAGCCCACCGAGAAGATCAGCAGGATGGCCATCACCACCAGCACGGCCAAGGGCACGCCGACGCCGTTGCCAAGCAGCATCGCAATCGGAAATCCGCCCGCGACTGCCGTCAAAGGTGCGGCGGCAGAGACGACGAAGAATGTGACCGCGGCGACGCCCAAGGCATTGCGGCGCAACCTGTCGGTAGAATTGGCTTGTTCCATTGGTCCCCTCCTAAGACGTCGGCGGCCAAATGATCTTGGCCGCCCTAAACCCCCTTGCATGGCACACGGGAGCCCCAGCCGTGCGTCACGCAAACTGGCGCGCGCCACGAAAGGGTTCCCCGAGGCCGACCATCATCGTTTCCGCATGAGCTCAGCCCTGCGCGATGATTTTTATTATTCATTCGATGTCGAACGATAACGCGAATCGACAAGCTCGGCAAGAGACCTGTTGCGACCAAGCCCCGCGCGGCGATTGGCCCCTTCTGTCCTAATGAGGAGCGATGCTATAAAGCGCCGGCGTTGATCTTTTCGGAGTAGAGCTTTGGACAAGGACCGCCGAACCGCCGCCCGCCCTGCCGCACCCGCGAAGAGTTCGGGCAATCGTGCCCGCGCAGCCGCATCGTCGGACCCCGTGACAAAGCCGGCAGCCACCAAACGGTCGACAAAGCCCTTGGCCGAGGTCTTGGGCGAGAAGCGGGTCGCGGGCCTGCGCATCAATCTCGATTCCATGGCGCTGGTCTCCAACATCCACCGCGCCTCCGGCTTCATCCGCGATCATTTCGAACGCACTGTGCTGGAAGAGGCCGATTTACATTGGTCAGCCTTCGTGACCCTGTGGTGCTTATGGATCTATGGCGAGCTGGAAACGCGCCGCCTGGCCGCGGAAGCCGGTGTCGCCAAGAGCACGCTCTCTAGCATTCTCAACATGCTGGAGGGCCGCAAACTCGTGCGCCGCCGCACCAATGAACTGGAGCGCCGCTTGGTGATCGTTAATCTCACCGCCCCTGGCGCCGAACTCATCAGCGGCATTTTTCCAAAGTTCAACGCCGAGGAAACCCGTATCGTTTCGCGCCTCAGCGCCAAGCAGATGCAGGCGGCGACCGACGCGATTCGCCTGATCCTCGCCACCATCAACGAACTCGATGGGCCGCTCGAGGGCGACTGAACCGCCCCCGCGACCAGCTGCCACTGCGACGCTTGACTCGGTTGACGCTTTCAATAATTATTCGACGTCGAACGATTTTTGCGGAGTTGGCGGATGCGGTCGCTGGTCGAGGGTGTCGAAATTGATGGCAGGCATTGGATAGGCGGCCGGCGGGTCGACAGCGCCAAATCGTTCGACAGCATCTCGCCCATCGACGAGCAGCCGATCGCCAAAGTCGCAGCCGGCCACGAGCTGGAAGTTGACCAAGCGGTCGAAGCAGCGCTGAAGGCGTTCCAATCCTGGAAGCGCATCAGCCGCGAAGAGCGCGCCGCCTATTTGCACCGCATTGCTGATATCATCGAAGCCCGCGTCGAGCAGCTCTCCGTCGTCGAGACGCGCGACAACGGTTCGCTCCTGCGCTCGCACCGGCGTGGTGTCATGCCCCGCGTCGCCATGAATTTCCGCTTCTTTGCCGATTGGCTGCTGCAGCTTACCCACGCCGATTTCGACGTGCGCGGCCACCGCAACCATGTGAGCTATGACCCGAGCGGGGTTGCCGCCATCATCACCCCCTGGAATGCGCCCCTGATGCTGGGCACCTGGCGCATTGCCCCTGCCTTGGCGGCTGGCTGCACCGTTGTCTACAAGCCGCCGGAATGGGCGCCGCTCACGGCCTCGCTTCTGGCGGACATCACCGCGGAGGCCGGCTTGCCGGCCGGTGTCTTCAATGTCGTGCAGGGTCTGGGGCGCGAAGCGGGTGCGGCCCTCTCGCGTCATCCGAAGATCCGGCGCTTGAGCTTTACCGGTTCTGTGCCGACCGCCAAGACCATTGCGGCGGCCGCCGCTCCCAATCTGGTGCCGCTCTCCTTCGAACTCGGTGGCAAATCGCCCTTCATCGTCTTTGCCGATTGCGATCTCGACCTCGCGGTCAATACGGCCATCGGCCAATATGACAATGCCGGCCAAGTCTGCCTCTCAGGGACCCGCATCCTGGTGGAGGAGGGTATCCGCGACCGTTTTGTCGAGGCGTTCCTGGCGAAAGCCAAGGCGATCAAGCAGGGCGATCCGCGCGACGAGGCCAATGACATCGGCCCGCAGATCAGCCGCCCCCATTTCGAGCGCGTCAAAGGCTTTGTCGAGCGCGCCATCGGTGCTGGCCTGAAACCGGTCATCGGTGGCGGCCCCAATACCGATCTCGGCGGTCTCTACTTCAAGCCGACCCTGTTCCTCGATCCACCGGCAGGTGCTGAAATCCTGCGCGAGGAGATTTTCGGCCCCGTGCTCTGCCTGCAATCCTTCACGTCGGAAGAGCAGGCGATCAATATGGCCAACGACACCGATTATGGCCTGGCGGGGGTTATCATGACCGGCGACAAGGCTCGCGCCGAACGGGTGACGGCGCAGATTTCCGCCGGGCTGGTGTGGAACAATTGCTTCTTCGTTCGTGATCTCCGGCAGGCTTTCGGCGGCAACGGCAAGTCCGGCATCGGCCGCGAAGGTGGCACTTGGTCGTTCGATTTTTATTGTGACGTCAAGAACAGCGTCTATGCGCCGAATGGCTGGGGCCAGGTAGGAGGAAAGGTGTAATGGGCGAAGTTGTTGGCTGCGGGCTCATTGCCCATGTTCCGACCATCATGCTGCCGCTGGAAATCCGGCACGAGCTCAACAAGGGCGAGGATTTCAGCGTGGTTGCTGGCCTGCAGCGCCTGAAGAACGAGGTACTCTCGAAGCTCGATTACGATGTTGTCGTGGTGCTGGATTCGCATTGGTTCACCACGGTCGAATTCGTGATCACCAGTCATGACCGCCGCACCGGCAAATACACATCGGACGAGCTGCCGCGTGGCATGAGCCAGGTCCCTTATGATCTGCCGGGCGACCCGGCCTTTGCCGAATTGGTGGCGAGTAAGGCCGGCAAGCATGGTACCTGGATCACGGCAAATGCGGATCCTTATCTGCCCATCCAATATGCCACGGTGAACGTCGCGCATTATCTCCAGAAGGCAGACGAAGCCTGGATCTCGGTGAGCTGCGCCCAGACCGGCGAGACCGAGGACTTCCTGCGTGTCGGCCGCGCCCTGGGCGAGGCGATCGCGCAATCGGATAAGCGTGTCCTGCTGCTGGCATCCGGCGCCATGAGCCATAAATTCTGGCCGCTACAGAAACTGCGTGCCCATGAAGCAGCCGGCGTTGAGCATATCTTCAGCCCGGCCCACGCGGCAGCCGATCTGGAGCGGATCGACTGGTTCAAATCGGGCGACCATGCGCGCGTGCTCAAAACCATGCCGGACTTCCTGAAGTTCAAGCCGGAGGCCAATTTCGGCCATTATCTGATGATGGCGGCGGCGCTGGGCGAAGAGGCTCTCTCGGCACCCGGCAGGCTCTATAGTGAATATGAGAACTCGATCGGCACCGGCCAGGTGCATATCTGGTTCGACCGGCCGCAAGGTGGCTGGACAGCACATAAAAAAGCGGCCGAGTAAGGCCCAAGTTCTGGGAGATTGAGGATGACCGAATATCGTCGGATTCTGTTGAGTGGCGCCATTGTCGAGATGGAGCGCAAGGGTGACGAACTGGTGGCGCGCGACGGGCGCCGCGTCATGATCAAGGACGCCATTCACCTGCCGCCGGTTCAGCCCGGCAAGATCATTGCCGTCCATCTCAACCACGTCAGCCGGGTGCATGAATTCCAGATCAAGCTCTCGGCCACGCCGACCTATTTCCAGAAACCGACTTCCGCTCTGAATTCCCATAATGGCGATGTCGTGCGACCCAAAGGCTGCAAATGGCTGAACTATGAGGGCGAGGTCGCCATCGTCATCGGCAAGCGCGCCCGCAACATCGCCCCAGCCGAGGCCGGCGGCTATATCGCCGGCTACACGATCGCCAATGATTTCGGCCTCCACGATTTTCGCGACACTGACGCGGGTTCGATGCTGCGCGTGAAGGGCAGCGACACGCTCTGCCCGCTGGGGCCGGGCTTCGTCACCGGCTGGGACTTCCGCAACAAATTCTTACGCACCTATGTCAACGGCAAGGTGGTGCAGGACGGCAACACGGCCGAGATGACCTGGGACATGAACTATCTGGTGGCCGATATCGCCCGCAACATCACGCTCGAACCCGGCGACGTGCTGCTTTCCGGCACACCCGCCAATTCGCGACCCGTCCAGCCCGGCGACCTGGTTGAGGTCGAGGTCGAAGGTCTCGGCCGCTTGTCGAACCGCATCGTCGAAGGTCCGGAACCGATCCGCGCCGATGTCGGTGCGCAGCCGACGGAATCGGAAGAGGTGCTTTCGACCGCGCTCGGTGGCGATTGGGAGTTCCGCGGTATCCGCGCGCCCAAGAAACCCGGCGCCTGAGGGGGCAAAGATGACGATGCAACAAGGCTTCTTCTACCCACGCTCCGTCACCGGGCAAGCAGCCCTACTGCCGCCACCACCCTGGTATTATGCCGGTGACCTGCTCACGGTCGAATACCGCACCGATCCCAAGCTCATTGCCGATCTGCTCCCCAAACCGCTGACCCTGGCCGCGGAAGATCCCGGCGCCGTCGCCCTCATCTGGGCCGACTGGCAATCCTGTGGCGGCACAAAGGCGGAAATGCTCGATCCCATCCGCGCGCAATATAAGGAAGCCTTCGCCGTCGTGCGTTGCACCTTCGAAGGCCGCACTTATTCGCGCTGCATCTATATCTGGGTCGACAAGGATTTTGCCATGCTGCGCGGCATCCACCAGGGCTATCCGAAGAAATTCGGCTCGGTCCATATGACGCGCCCGCACCCCTTCGCCCCGGCGCCGCAAGTGGCCGTGGGTGGCAGGTTCGGGGCGACACTTGCTGCGGGTGACCGCCGCCTGGCCGAAACCGTGATCACCTTGACAGGCCCCACGGAGCGCAACGGCTTCGTCAACGGCCATCCCATGGCGCATCATCGCTGGCTGCCGGCGATCGACGGCAAGGGCGATGCTCATGCCGAACTCATCGAATCGACCGGTGCCAAGTTCGAGGGTGCACAGACCTTCGCCGCCTCGGTCGATCATTTCGCCTTGTTCGACTCGCCCACGGAAGAACTCAGCCATCTCAAGCCGCGCGAGATCATCGGTGCCTATTATCGGCAGATCGGTGTGGTGTGGAACGGTGGCAAGTCGTTGGTGCCGGAGATCCGATGACACCCGAGGAATTCCGCAAGCTGGGTCATGAACTCATCGACTGGGTCGCGGATTACCGTGCCCGGGCGGCCAGCCTGCCGATCACGACCCAGGTGAAGCCCGGCGCCATCAAGGCGCAGTTTTCGGCCGACCCGCCGCAGCAGGGCGAGGCGGTGGGCGATCTGCTGGCGGACGTCGACCGGCTGATCATGCCGGGCCTCTCCCACTGGCAGCATCCGCGCTTCTTTGCCTATTTCCCGTCGAACAGCCTTTTGGTCAGCGTGCTTGGCGACTATCTCGCCACCGGTCTTGGCGTCCTCGGCCTCTCCTGGCAATCGAGCCCGGCCCTCACGGAGCTCGAGGAAGTCACCACCGATTGGGTCCGGCGCATGCTGGGTCTCAGCGACGGCTGGAGCGGCGTCATCCAGGACACTGCATCGAGCTGCACGCTCATCGCCTTGCTGTGCGCCCGCGAGCGCGCCACCGATTACGGCGCCAATCGCGGCGGCCTGCAGGACGAGGCGCAACCGCTCATCGTCTACGGCTCAGGCCAAAGCCACTCGTCGGTCGACAAGGCAGCTTTGCTTGCCGGTTTCGGCCGCGCCAATGTCCGCCAGATCGCGACCGATGCCAGCTATGCCATGCAGCCCCTGGCGCTGCGCCAGCAGATCGAGGCCGATCTTGCCGCCGGCCTGAAGCCTTGCGCCATCGTCGCCACCACGGGCACGACCGCCACCACGGCGCTCGACCCGATTGCCGAGATTGCCAAGATCGCCAAGGAATACGGGCTATGGCTGCATGTCGACGCGGCGATGGCCGGTTCCGCCATGATCCTCCCCGAATGCCGTTGGATGTGGGACGGCGTCGAAGGCGCCGATTCCATCGTCACCAATGCCCACAAATGGCTGGGTGTCGCTTTCGACTGCTCGCTTTATTACGTGCGCGATCCCGAACATCTCATCCGCGTGATGTCGACCAATCCCAGCTATCTGCGCACCAATGCCGATGCCGAGGTGAAGAATCTGCGCGATTGGGGCCTCCCGCTCGGCCGCCGCTTCCGCGCCTTGAAACTGTGGCTGCTCATCCGCGAGCAGGGCGTCGAGGGCCTGCAAGCCCGGTTGCGGCGCGATCTCAAACAGGCGCAGTGGCTGCTGACACAAATTGAGGGCACGCCGGGTTGGCGGGTTCTTGCCCCCGTGCCCTTGCAAACACTCTGCGTGCGGCACGAGCCGGCGGGACTTTCTGGTGAGGCACTGGATCGTCACACACTGGCCTGGGCCGAGCGCGTCAATCTGTCTGGCGGCGCCTATGTGACGCCGGCCCAATTGGACGGCAGATGGATGGTGCGCCTGTCTTTGGGCGCGCACCTCACCGAACAGGAAGATGTCGAAGCCTTGTGGCAGCTGCTGCGGGAATGTGCGGAAAGCTGACCAATCCATGTGAAGGGGAGCGTTGCGTTTATGACGAGTTTCAAGCCAGATGATGACGGCTATGCCGATCTCTCCAGCCACGATGCGTTTCTGAGCGGCGCGCCGCACAACACGTTCGCGCGGCTGCGGCGTGATGATCCCATGTCCTGGAGCGAGATGAAGGGTGGCCTCGGCTTCTGGTCGATCACGCGCCATAGCGACATTCTCGATCTCAACAAGAATCACGAATTGCTGAGTTCGGCCCGTGGCATCCGCATGGAAGACCAGACCTATGAGGAATATCTGGCGCGCCGCACCTTTCAGGAAACCGACCCGCCGGAACATTCCAGGACCCGCGTGCTGGTGGCCAAGGCGTTTTCCAAGCCGGTGGTTGCCCTCTTCGACCAGCAGATCCGCAACATCTGCGATTCCATCCTCGACGATGTCTTGCCCCGCGGCAGCTTTGATGCCGTGAAGGATGTCTCGCGGCAATTGCCGATGCGCATGCTGGGCCAGATCCTTGGCACGCCCGACGAGGATCTCGACTGGCTGGTGGAGAAGGGCGATCAGCTGATCGCCAATACCGATCCGGAATTCACCGACCTGGTCCTGGACCAGGCCGATACCGATGCCTACCGCCTGATGCCGTTCCGTTCACCGGCCGGCGCCGAACTTTATCAATACGCCAAGAAGCTGATGCAGGATAAACAGATCCGGGGCGACACCAGCGGCGTATTGCATCTGATCCTGCAACCGGATGCCCATGGCAATGTCATCACCGAAGCCGAATTCCGCAACTTCTTCTGCCTGCTGGTGGCGGCCGGCAATGACACGACGCGCTACTCGCTGGCAGCCTCGCTCTATGCACTTTGCAACCGGCCGGCCCTGATGGATCAGCTGCACGCCGGCGACAACAACATCTGGGAGACAGCACCCGATGAGTTCATCCGCTGGGCGTCACCGACGATGCATTTCCGCCGAACGGCAACGCGCGATTTCGACCTTCACGGCAAGAACGTCAAAGCCGGCGACAAGGTCTTGATGTGGTTCGTCTCCGCCAACCGGGATGAAACGGCCTTCGACGATCCCTTCGAACTCGATCTCCTGCGCACGCCCAACCGGCACCTCTCCTTTGGCCAAGGTGGTCCTCATGTCTGTCTCGGCATGTGGCTGGCGCGGCTCGAGGTCCGGATCCTGCTGCAGGAACTGGTGAAGCGCGTAAAATCGATCGAACAGGTTGGTGCCCATGAATTCCTGCGCTCCAACTTCATTGGTGGCATCAAACGACTGCCGGTGCGCATAGAATTGAACTGAGTGGCTGAAGATCTATCTGGGAGGAATGAATGGCGACCGGTGAGAGGCTGCGGCTTCTGTTTTGTGATCATCTCAATATCGCGCGCAGCAAATATGTCCCGGCGAGCAAGATCGGCGATGGCTCCTCGCGCTTCTGCCAGGGTGTCTTCGCCAATTCCTATGCCAAGGATCTGTTGCCGGCACCAGGGTCGAAGATGCTGGAAGGCCTCCCCGACATGGATGCGGTCTACAAGGCCGCCGATATCCGCGACAGCTGGCACAAGAACACCAAGGTGGTGATCTCCGACCTCTACAACAATGACGGCTCGCCCCTGCCGCTTTGCGGCCGCGGACTCTTGAAGCGCACCATCGCCGAATGGAAGGCGCTGGGCTATGCGCCCAAGGTCGGGTTGGAGCTCGAAGCCTATGCCTTCGTGCGCAACGAGGACGGCAAGCTGGTGCCCTATGAGACGCCCGGTGCCTATGTCTACAGCACCGGCCGTTTTGCCGACCCGCTGCAATTCACCGACGCGATCTGGGAGAAGGCCAGCGAGCTCGGTTTCCGCATCGACAGCTTCACCTCGGAATATGATGCGCCGCAATTCGAATTCACGCTGACCTATGATGAAGCACTGAAAGCCGTCGACGATATTTTCCTGTTCCGCATGATGGCGCGGGAAATCGCGCTGGACTTTGGCATCGTGCTCACCTTCATGCCAAAGCCGATCCCAGCACTCAGCGGCAGCGGGCTTCATGTCAATTTCAGCTTCCTTGACAAGGACGGCCGCAACGCGATCGGCGATGTGACGACACCAGACAAGATGCCCGCACTCACCAAGGGCTGCATCGCGGGCCTCATGCATCATCATGCCGGCATGGCTGGCCTAGTGGCGCCCACGGTCAATTCCTACGACCGGTTGAAGCCGGCGAGCCTCTCTGGCTTCTGGCGCAATTGGGGTGTTGATCATCGCGGCGTCACCACGCGTCTTTCAGCCGAGGGTGGCGCCAAGTCGCGGATCGAGCATCGCATGGGCGACGGGGCGGCCAATCCCTACACGCTGGTCGCCACCATCCTGCAGGCGGCCAAGCTCGGCTTTACCAACAATTATGCGCTGCCCGAAGCCGAGACCAGCGATTGCCTGGAAAGCCAGGACGCGAAGGACGGTGTTGCCGAGACCCTGACGGGTGCACTCGACGCGCTGGTGGCCGACAAGGCGCTGGTGGCGGCTGTGGGTGCTGGTCTGGTGGACAATCATGTCTTCATCAAGCAGCATGAAGTCGAACGCGTTGGTGCCTTGGAAGGCGACGCCAAGCGCGACTACTATATCAACTACGTCTGATACCGAAGGAACGTGACGATGCCGAAGGTCACCTGGGTCCTCAATGATGGCCGCGAGATCAGCGCCAATGTCGCGATCGGGCACAATCTGATGGAAGCTGCCGTCGCCAACAACGTGCCCGATGTGATCGGCGAATGCGGCGGCTGTCTCTCTTGCGCCACCTGCCATGTCTATGTCGATCCGGCCTGGGCCGCAAAGACCGCCACGCCCGGCGAGATGGAGGACGACATGCTGGAAATCACGACCGCCGAGCGGCGCGAGATGAGCCGTCTTTCCTGCCAGATCGTGGCGACCGAGGAACTGGACGGGTTGATCCTGCACGTCCCGCATAATTGACGGGGCGTGGACCATGACCGCACCGATCATTCTGCTGGGTGCCGGGCAGGCGAGCGCCTCATGTGCCGCCAAGCTGCGCATGCTGGGATACGACGGCCCGCTTACGATCGTCGGTGATGAACCGGCGGCACCCTATCAGCGGCCGCCGCTCTCCAAGAAATATGTCTCCGGCGAGCTGGCGCTGGAGCGCTTGTTCATCCGCCCGCTCACCTGGTATGCCGAGCAGAAGATCGAGTTGCGCCTGGGTACCCGCGCAACAAGGCTGCAGGCTCCGGAACACAAACTGATATTGGCCAACGGTGCTGAACTGCCCTTTGCCAAATTGTTGCTGGCGACAGGTTCGCGGCCGCGCACGCTGCCGGCCGAGATCGGCGGCAGTCTCGACAATGTCTTCACCGTCCGCAATCTCGCCGACGCCGATGCGATCGCACCGGCGCTGGTACCGGGGGCGAGATTGCTGGTCATCGGCGGTGGCTATATCGGCCTCGAAGCGGCGGCCGTCGCGGCCCAGAAAGGGCTCGATGTCACCATCATCGAAATGGCCGACCGCATCCTGCAGCGCGTGGCAGCAGGTCCCACCTCCGATTTCTTCCGCACGCTGCATCAGGCCCATGGCGTCACAATCCGCGAATCGACGGGCCTTGCCGAATTGATCGGCGAGGGTAACCGACTGACGGGCGCCCGGCTCAAGGACGGCACTGTCATTCCGGCAGACCTTGCCATCGTCGGCATCGGCATCCTGCCCAATGACGATCTGGCGCAGGCGGCAGGCATTGCCGTGGATGGTGGCATCCTGGTGGACGGACAATGCCGCACCAGCGCTCCCGACATCTTCGCTGCCGGCGATTGCGCGAATTTTTCGTGGCAGGGTCAGCGTACGCGCCTTGAATCGGTGCAGAACGCCATCGACCAGGGCGAACATGCAGCCCTCTGCCTGCTGGGCCAGGCCCCCGATTATGACCCAATGCCCTGGTTCTGGTCCGACCAATATGATGTGAAGCTGCAGATCGCTGGCCTCAATCGCGGCTATGACAGCACAATCCTGCGACCGGGCAAGCGCGCGCTCAGCCAATCGATCTGGTACTTTCGTGGTGATACGCTCATCGCCATCGACGCGATGAACGATGCACTGGCCTATGCACTGGGCAAGAAGATGCTGGAATCCGGCAAGCCCGTCACCAAGGCCGCCATCGCCGATCCGGGGAGCGACCTCAAGGTGCTTGCGCAGTAGCTAACTATACGCCTGCACTCTTAGCTTCATTCGTCATGCCCGGGCTTGACCCGGGCATCAGCCCGCAACTGAAAGACAGAGGCCGGTCGCTCCCGATCCCCGGGTCTTCGCCCGGGGATGACGATTGTCGGGACATGGGACGAAGACCCCACCCCTTAGCAGCCCTTTACGAACGCGCGCGATTTTCGCATTGTCGGCGACCTGACGACAGCTTGGCGACTCGCATGAACAATGTATCCCCACAAGATACCGGCGGCAGCGCCCTGTCGGATTTCTCGGCTCAGGCCTTGGCCGCGGGCCTCCTTGCGGCCTTTGTCGGCTCTGCCAGTTCCTTTGCCGTCATCATCCAGGGGCTGACGGCGGTCGGGGCCAGCCAGGTAGAGGCCGCATCCGGCCTGATGGCGCTCTGCATCAGCATGGGCCTCTGCGCGATTGTCGTCAGCCTGAAGATGAAACAGCCGATCAGTATTGCCTGGTCGACGCCAGGTGCTGCCCTTCTGGCGGCGACAGCCCTGCCGGAAGGCGGATTTGCCACCGCCGTCGGCGCCTTCCTGGTGAGCGGCCTCCTCATCGTCATTGCCGGTCTGTGGAAACCTCTGGGCCGCGCGGTCGCCGCCATTCCGGCACCGCTTGCCAACGCCATGCTGGCCGGTGTGCTGCTGGGCCTCTGTCTGGCACCGGTCAAGGCCGTGGCGCAGGAGCCGGTCTATGGCCTGGCCATCATCCTCACCTGGGCGCTCGTGGCGCGGTTCCGGCGTCTTTATGCGGTGCCTGCCGCGGTGCTGGTGACGGTTGTCATCATCGCGCTGACCGTCGACGTCTCGCACTTGCAGGCCGATGCGCTGTGGCCGCAGCCGGTGCTGGTGATGCCGCACTTCTCCGTGGCCGGCCTCATCGGCATCGCCTTGCCGCTCTTCATCGTCACCATGGCATCGCAGAATATCCCCGGCATCGCCGTCCTCAACGTCAACGGCTATCGCCCGGATCCGGGGCCACTGTTCAGCATCACCGGCATCTTCAGCCTGCTCGCCGCACCCTTCGGCGGTCACGCGGTCAACCTGGCTGCGATCACGGCAGCTTTGTGCGCCGGTACGGATGCCCATCCCGATCCGGCGCGCCGCTATTGGGCGGCGGCGAGCTCAGGAATCTTTTATATCCTCTTCGGGTTGGGGGCAGGGGCTGCTACGGCCTTCATCAGCGCCGCGCCACCGATCCTCATCCAGGCCGTGGCCGGTCTCGCCCTGTTCGGTGCCTTCGGCAGCGCCCTCCTTGGTGCCGTCACTGATCCCAAGGACCGCGAGGCCGCCATCATCACCTTCGTCGTGACGGCATCGGGCCTCAGCTTCTTCGGGATCAGCGGCGCCTTCTGGGGCCTCATCGCCGGCGGCGCCGTCTACGGCCTGTCACGCTGGCGCCGCGCCGGCTGAATCAAGAACCCCTCACCCCAACCCCTCTCCCCAGAGGGGCGAGGGGGTTTTAAGCAAGCTCAGTCAAAGCTCCCTCGCCCCGCGATAGCGGGGAGAGGGTCGGGGTGAGGGGCATTCCCTCGTGTCCTGCAAAACTTGAACTGCTCAATGCTTCCTGGCCTGCACCAGGTTGGCGATGACCGTGGCCTCGCCCAGGGCCTTGCACGCTTCGATGCGGTGGAGGCCGCCGACCAGCACATAGCGTTCCTTATCGGCCCGCACCAGGATCGGCACCTGCTGGCCGGTCTCGGCGATGCTGAGCGCCAGGGCTTCGACCTTGGCAGCGTCGATGGGCGCCCGGAGGGCGGCCGGAACATAGATATCTGAGATTTTGACCTTGATGGGCTTCATGCGGTCGGCCGTTTCTGCTGTCTGCCGGGCCAGTATAGGGGCTGGTTCCGGCAATGTTTGGGAAAACACCCGTGCACCCAGGCCAACTCCCGGCCGGCCCGACGGGCAATCCATGTGTCACAACATATCCCTTCTGCGCCACAGAAATAAAACGTCACAAACTAGCTGTTGCAGGCGGGCCGAATGCGCGGCGATGCTGGGGGCGGGGCCAGATCGCCACCAATGAATTCAGCAAGTTACTGTTCATTATTTAAATATATTTCCAATATCTGCAGTAACAGATTGCGATCCATCAAATATTCGCTGGCATGTTTTCTGCGAAATCGCGGACGGATACTGGCATGGTGTAGCATTCGGTGGATCCGCCAAATGCTATTTCTGCCCGTATCCATCACTCGTATGGAGGAGTATCACGAATGATCTCAACCAACTATGGCTCGGCGGGCGCCAGTACGGCGGCCCTGAGCCAGATGCGACAACAGCTGTTCGACAAGCTGGATGCCAACGCAGACGGCGGCATCGACGAGACGGAGTTCGTGACAGGAGCTACGTCCGGCAGCAGCAAGTCCAGCAGCGGTGCCAGCTCTCTCGCCAAGGAGCTGTTCAGCAGCTTCGATAGCGATAGCGACGGCAAGCTGACGCAAGACGAACTGGAGACTGGTTTCCAGAAGTTGAGCGATCAGATGCGGGCGACGTTGATCGCACAGCAGGAGGCGTCGCGGCCACAACCGCCGTCACCTGAGGAGATGTTTGCCAAGCTCGACAGCAATTCTGACGGCGGCGTCGATGAAGCCGAATTCATCGCCGGCGCACCACAGGATGGCAGAGGGCCAAGCGAAGCGGAACTCAAGGACATGTTTGCCTCGTTTGACAGCGACGGTGACGGTTCCTTGACTGCGGAAGAACTGGATACCGGCTTCAAGAACAGCCGGCCATCCGGTCCGCCGCCCGGTGGGCCAGGTGGCCCGCCGCCGGGCGGTGGTGCTGGCGGCCCGCCGTCATCTTCATCGGTCTCGTCGACCGACGACGATGATGACGACGAGGACACGCTGCTGGAGATGCTCCAGAAGCTGACCGAAGGCACCAAGTCGAGCAGCGTCAATCAGGAAGATCTCGCCAGCGTCTTGTCGAGCTTTCTGAAACTGCAGGAAAGTCAGGCCAGTCAGACTTACTCAGCGACTGCCTGATCGTGACCGCCCGGTCCTCGGCACAATTTGCCGGGGGCCGGGCACCTTCCATCCTCTTAACCTTAATATGACCTTCAGATATCCGGCCGCGGCATTTCGCATGCGGTATTTCCATAGCAATCCCTTGCGATCGGCAGAAAACCGCGTGATTAAATAGCCCCAATCCGGCGATGCAAAGCCCCGCCATGTAAAACCATGACCATCAAGCAACAGGTTTCCAAAAGATGTTGGCCGAACAGGCAATGACCGATCCGATTCCAACCCAACTCCCCCATCTGCTGATCGTCGACGACGATCGCGAACACCGTCTTCTGCTTGGGCGCCTGTTTGGCGACCACGGTTTTCGTGTGTCGCTGGCTCCCGACGGCGGGACCATGTTGAAGATGCTGGACTCCGCCAGGCCGGATCTGGTCATCCTCGACGTCATGCTGCCGGATGAGGACGGTCTTTCCTTGTGCCGGCGCATCCGGGCGGAATCCGATTTGCCGGTGATCATGCTGACCGCCTTGGGCCGTGGCCCGCACAAGCTTGCCGGCTTCGACATGGGCGCCGATGATTACGTGGCCAAGCCCTTTGAATCGGCGGAACTGGTGGCTCGCACGCGCGCAGTCCTGCGGCGCGCCCGGCGCACGGCCGAAGGCGCCACGCCGCCGGCCCCCGGCCGCAAGGGGGCGAAGCGGGTCTATCGTTTCGATGGCTGGCGTGTCGATGCCGCCAAGCGCGAGGTGATGTCGCCGACCGACGTCCTCATTACCCTGACCTCGGGCGAGACGGATCTGCTGCTGGCCTTCGTCGAACATCCGCAAACCATCCTGACGCGCGATCATCTGGTGGAACTGACCCGCAACCGCGGTGGCGACAGCAATGATCGCAGTGTCGATATCCTGGTCAGCCGCATCCGCCGCAAGATCGAGCAGAATCCGCGGGCACCCCGCTTCATCAAGACCGTGCGCAGCGGCGGCTATCTGTTTGCCCCCAGCGTGACGCTGGAATAGACGGCAGCGCCGTCTTGTCCCAGCCTTCCACGTTCCGGCCTTCCACATCCCGGCCTCCCACCTCCTGGTCCCGGATCAAGGTATGGCCCGACCGCATCGCCACGCGCATTGCCGTGGTCATGATCGTGGCGATGCTGGTAACGCAAATCTTCGGCTATCTGCTTTTCCTGAGTGACCGCTGGGGCTTCGGGCCGCTGGCGCATCTGGAAAACCTGGCTGCGCGCGTCCGGGCACCGATCGAGCTCGTGCTGGCAACACCGGTGGCCGAGCGTAACGCCAAGCTGCGGTCCCTGAGCTCTGCCGATTTTGAGCTGGCGGCGCCGCCGGCTTTCGATCCAAGGGAGCTCATCGCCAATATCCCGCCCGTCGGCCGCGCGCGCAGCCTGTTGCTGGATCGTCTGCCGGGCCTGGTCGATCAGATCCTGATCGAGGGGCGCCTGCCGGAAGAGCCAGGACCACCACCCTTCAGGTCGCGGCTCGATCCGCAGCAGATCGTGGTCCTGTGGTTGCGCCTTGCCGATCGTTCCTGGCTCTCGGTCCGGCTGCCGCTCCGCGATCTGCTGCCGCCGCCCCCCTTCTATCCGTGGACGCCCTGGGTACTGGCCTTCGTCACCATCATCGCCATTTCGCTGCTGGCAGCGCGCGGCATTTCGCGCCCGCTGCAGCGTTTTGCCGATGCGGCCGAACGGTTGGGTGTCAATATCGAGACCATGCCCCTCGCTGAATCCGGTCCCGGTGAAATTCGGTCGGTCACGCGCTCCTTCAATCTCATGCAGGCGCGGCTCAAGCGCTTCGTCGACGATCGCACCCAGATGCTGGCCGCGATCTCCCACGATCTCAGGACACCCTTGTCGCGCCTGCGCATGCGGGCAGAGGCGCAACAGGCGGGCTTCGAGCAGCGCAAGAACCTTGCTGATCTCGACCTCATGGACCGGATGATCGCGGCGACCCTGTCCTTCGCCCGCGACGATGTTGCCGGCGAGGCGCGGGTGAAGGTCGATCTGGCCTCGCTCGCACAATCCGTGTGCGACGAGATCACCGATGCTGGCGGCACCGCCACCTATCTAGGCCCGGCTTATCTCGAGATCGAAGCCGCCCCCTTGTCACTGATGCGTGCCATCACCAATGTGGCCGAGAACGCCGTCAAATATGGCGGCCATGCCGAAGTGACGATGGCCGCACGCGCCAGCAGGATCGAGATCACCGTCGCCGATAGCGGCCCCGGCATTCCCCCTGATTTGCAGGAACGGGTGTTCGAACCCTTCTATCGCCTCGACCCGGCGCGCTCGCCCGATGGTGATCTGGCCGCGATCGGTGAGATGGGCGGCACGGGCCTTGGCCTTGCCATCGCGCGCCACGCTTTTCGCGCCCATGGCGGCGACATCTCCTTGGCAAACCGTCCCGCAGGCGGCCTGGTGGCCACTCTCAGTCTGCCACGCGTCTCGGCCTAAGTAACAAGGCTGCATCTGCTGCATTGCAGCGCACATCGGCGCCGTTTCACCGCCCCATTTCACCGGCCCGTGAATCGTGCTTTGTTGTCGCCATGAGCGACGTGCAACATCGAATCTCGGTCTTGGCGAACCGCAATCCGTTCTTGGGTTGGAGCGCGTTTTACCTGATCGTGGCCATGGCCTGGGTTGGCTTGATCGCTCTGGACGGTGCGCCCGTTGCGGACGATTTCTGGGCGCGCTGCTTGGCCGCTCCCGCGGCCCTTGGTCTTGCGCATCTCGCCACCATGTGGGCGCTGATGTCGCTGGCCATGATGCTGCCCACCGCCCTCCCGGCGCTGCAGCGCTTTGCCGTTCTCGTGCAGAATCGTGCCGACGATCTGGCGGCCACGCGCTTTCTGGCCTTTCTCGCCGCCTACACGATTATCTGGCTCGGCTTCTCGCTGTTGGCAGCCGGGATGCAGCTGGCGCTCTCGCAGCATGGCTGGTTGGCACCTGACGGGCGCGTTGCCGATCCCCTGACGGCCGCAGGGCTGCTCGGCTTTGCCGGCCTCTATCAGTTCAGCAGGATGAAGCATGCCTGCCTCACGCGCTGCCGGCATCCGATGACCTTCTTCATGGCCAATTGGCGCGAGGGCATCGCGGGCGCCTTCCAAATGGGGCTGAAGCATGGCCGCGATTGTCTTGGCTGCTGCTGGGCGCTGATGCTCCTCGCCTTCATCGGTGGCACCATGAACCTCGCCTGGATGGGCCTCGCCATGGTGTTGATGATCCTAGAAAAACTCGCTGGCCCGGGACGCTATGTAACCCTACCCTTGGGGCTGATCCTGGTGTCGGCGGCAGGCTTCATGATGGGAACTGCGCTGCAGGCGCTGTGATCGGGAGGATAAGAAGACGATATGGAAAAATGGGCTCTCAAAGGGGAATTGATCCTCAATTGCAGCTGCACGGTATTTTGTCCCTGTGTCGTCTCCTTGGGCAAGCATCCGCCGACCGAAGGCCAATGCCAGGGCTGGGCCGGCATCCGCATCGACGAAGGCCATAGCGGCGATACCGATCTCTCCGGTTTCAACGTCGCCTTGCTGCTCGACATTCCCGGCAACATGGCGCGCGGCAATTGGACGGCCGCGGCCTATATCGACGAGCGTACCTCAGAGGCGCAATTCGAGAAGCTCGGCCTTATCTTCAGCGGCAAGGCGCGCGGCACCACGGGCCTGTTCTCGGTCCTGGTCAGTACCTTCCTCGGCGCCGAACGCGCACCCGTCAGCTTTGAGCGGGAGGGCGACAAGCGCCGTCTCGTCGTGCCGAAGAAAATCATCGGCGAGGTCGAGCCGATCGGCGGCAAGGACCCCGGCAGTCATGTCGTCATCACCAACACCGAATATTGGATGGGCCCGGACATCACCGTCGCCAAGGCCAACCAGGGCCGCGTCCGGGCCTTTGGCCGCGTCTGGGATTTCGACGGTCGCAGCGCCGAAATCTGCGACATCGATTGGCGTGGGCCATAAGGGCAGGCGTGGAGGCGCCAGAWGGAAACACCGGGTCTCGAGAAGAATCCTGCCAATTACGTACCGCTCTCGCCGCTCTCCTTCCTGGCGCGGGCGCGCGATGTCTATCCCGACCGGCGGGCCATCATCTATGGCGACCGCCGCTATAGCTGGTGCCAGGTGCATGAGCGCGCAACGCGCCTCGCCTCGGCGCTGATCCGGAACGGTGTCGAACAAGGTGACGTGGTTGCCATCATCGCCGCGAACACACCGGAAATCTTTGAAGCGCATTTCGGCGTGCCGCTTTCCGGCGCGCTCCTCAACACCATCAACACGCGCCTCGATCCCGACACCATCGCCTATATCCTGGATCATGGCAGCGCCAAGATTCTCATCACCGACACGGAATTTGCCGGTACCGTGCGCCTGGCCCTTGAACGCATGACAGGTTCGCGTCCCCTCATCGTGGACATCGTCGACACCCAAGCAAAATCAGGCGGTACGCCGGCAGATCGCCTCGGCGCGCTTACCTATGAGGCATTCCTCGAGAGCGGCGATCCCGACCATGAATGGGTCTTGCCGGCGGACGAATGGCAATCGCTCTCGCTCAACTACACGTCAGGCACCAGCGGCCGGCCGAAGGGCGTCGTCTATCACCATCGTGGTGCGTATCTGATGAGCCTCGGCACTGTGGTCAGCTGGGGCCTCACGCCCCATCCGACCTATCTCTACACCGTGCCGATGTTCCATTGTAACGGCTGGGGCCATGCCTGGACCATGGCACTGGTGGCGGGGACCACCGTGCTCTGCCGCTATATCAGTGCCAAGGCGATCTTCGACGCCATCGCGGATCACGGCATCACGCATCTGGGTGGGGCACCCGTTGTGTTGGGCCTTTTGGTCAACGCGCCGGTGGCGGACCGCCGCGCCGTGGATCACCCGGTCAAGGTGATGACTGCCGGCGCCCCGCCGCCCAGCGCGGTCCTCGCCAAGATGGCGGAACTGGGTTTCGAGGTGCTGCAGGTCTACGGTCTCACCGAGACCTTCGGCCATGTCGTGCACTGCGCCTGGCAATCCGAGTGGGACGAACTGCCTTTCACCGAGCAGGCGGAGATCAAGGCGCGCCAGGGTGTGCGCTTCCCGACCACGGAAGAGATCCGCTTGCGTGATCCCGAGACCGGCGCCACGCCACCCGCCGACGGCAAAGCGATGGGTGAAATCCTCATCCGCGGCAACACCGTGATGAAGGGCTATCACAAGGACGCAGATGCCAGCGCCAAAGCCTTTGCAGGCGGCTACTTCCATTCCGGCGACATCGCCGTGCAGCATCCCAATGGTTATGTCGAGATCAAGGACCGGCTGAAGGACGTCATCATCTCCGGTGGCGAGAATGTCTCGTCGATCGAAATCGAAAGCAGGCTTTTCAAACATCCTGCCGTAGCACTGGCAGCCGTCGTGGCAAAACCCGATCCGAAATGGGGCGAGGTGCCCTGCGCCTTCATTGAGTTGAAGGCTGGTGCCGTGGCGACCGAAGCCGATCTCATCAGCTTCTGCCGCGAATCCCTCGCCGGCTTCAAAACCCCCAAGCGCATCATCTTCGGCGAACTGCCCAAGACCTCCACCGGCAAGATCCAGAAATTCCTGCTGCGCGAGCAGGCGAAGGGGCTGTAGCGCCCCCTTTTCTTTTCCCCTCCCCCCTTGAGGGGGAGGGCAGGGAGGGGGGTATCTCTCAGCCCACGCGATGGGTCGAAACTGAAACGCCCCAACCCCCCGCCGCGCGACCTCCCCCTCAAGGGGGGAGGTGAACTAAGCAGGCATCTCCCCAATAACGTCATGCCCGGGCTTGACCCGGGCATCAGTCAGCAACTGAAGGATAGAGCCCAGCCGTACCTGATCCCCGGGTCAAGCCCGGGGATGACGTATGATCAAACTGCGAAACTACTCCGCGTAATCCGGCTGCTTCACATCGAGAATGGCGCGGATCTCGGCAAGGTGCGCGCTCATCATGTCGGAGGGATATTCCTCCCACTGGCGCGCGGTCTTTTCGGCCACCTCGGCGCTGGCGATGTTGAGCTCGCGCCCCGTCATATAGGCCGTGATCAGCGTCTCCGCCGAGCGTTCGAAATAATAGAGAATATCGAAGGCTTCGGCGACGGTTTCGGCTGCCACCAGCACACCGTGCTGGCCCATGACCATGACCTTGTTGTTGCCAAGGCATTTGGAGAGGCGCTCGGCCTCGTCGCCAAGTCCCATGCCGTCAAAGCCCAAATCATAGGAGATGCGGTTATAGAAACGCATCGTGTTCTGGTCGATGGGCGGCATGCTGGGATCCTTGAGGGTTGCCAGCGTCAGCGCATATTTGGAATGCACATGGAGGACACAGCGCGCATGGGGCGCATTCCGGTGGATGGCGCCGTGGATCGCCCAGGCGGTGGGGTCCGGCGCGTTCGGCTGGTCCATGGTCGTGGGATCGTTGGCATCGAGCAGAATGAGGTCGCTGGCCTTGAGGCGCGAGAAATGCTTGCCGCAGGGATTGACCAGGAACTGGCTGCCATCGTCGGAGACCGCCAGGCTAAAATGGTTGGCGACACCCTCATGCATGTTGAGCTCGGCGGTCCAGCGGAAGGCTGCCGCCAGCTGGCAGCGCTCCTCGTAATGCGAATTGTCGAGCCGGGCTTTTGCGGGGATGCGGGCAACCGACGAATTCATCATCTGCTCCATGAAAGGCCAAAAGGTGCATTGTGCACTGCAGAGGCTACTATGCGGCAATCCCGGGGGATTGGTCAAATTCGGACATATTCATGTCCGAAATCAGCCTATTCCATTTAAGTATCCCCGGTTCCGGGCCGCCGGCGCTAGATTTGCAGCCGGCGAAACAGTCTCATCGGGGCAGACATGTCGGCGGATTCGATCGCACCAGGGCCAACCAGGGGGCCAACCGGGGGGCCAACCACGGGGCCGATTTTCAAGGACGCGCGCAAGGCCACCTATCTCAACCCGGCGGGCGCCGACCGGCCGCTGAAAAGCGCCATCCCCAAGGCGACGCTGATCAAGGCGCGCGGTTACCGGAAGCAACGGCTGGTCGATCAGGTGGTGGCCAAGGACTGCGCCGCCATCCTGCTCTATGACCCGATCAACATCCGCTACGCCCTCGATCTTTCCAACATGCAGCTCTGGGCGACCCACAACCCGTTCCACTATGCCCTGGTCTTTGCCGACGGCCACGCCATCGAATTCGCCTATCGCGGCGCCGAGCATCTGGCCGATGGCTATGAGACGGTGAACGAGGTCCGGCCCGGCAATGCCTGGTTCTACATGTACACCGCCGACCGGCTGCAGGAGCGGGTCGATGCCTGGGCCGATGAACTGGTCTCGATCCTCAAGGAACGTAATGGCGGCAACATGCGCCTCGCTATAGATAAGCTCGACGCACCCGGCATCGACGCGCTCCGCAAGCGCGGCGTCACCGTGGTCGAGGGCCAGGCCCTCACCGAAATCGCCCGCTCGATCAAGAGTGCCGAAGAGCTGGAGCTCATACGCTGGACCGTGCGCGTCTGCGAGGCCGGGATGGCGCGCCTCTATGACCATTCGCTCCCAGGCAAGACCGAACAGGAAATCTGGGCCGAGCTCCATTACGAAAACATCCGCTCGGGCGGCGAATGGCTGGAAACGCGCCTCCTCACCGTCGGTGCCCGCACAAATCCCTGGTTCAAGGAATGCTCCGACCATGTGGCCGAGGCCGGCGACATGCTGGGCTTCGACACCGACATGATCGGCCCCTATGGCTATTGCGCCGACCTCTCCCGCTCCTGGACCATCGGCCACACCAGGATGAACCCGCACCAGCGCGATCTTTATGCCGCTGCCCTGGAGCAGATCGACCATAATCTCGGCATCCTCAGGAGCGGCATGAGCTTCGACGAATTCAACGCCAAATCCTGGGCCATCCCGGAGAAATATCTGGCCTGCCGCTACTCCGTCGCCGTCCATGGCGTGGGCCTCGCCGACGAATATCCCTCAATCCCGCTGCACCCCGATTGGCAGGCATCCTACCAAGGTGTGTTCCAGGACAATATGACCGTCTGTGTCGAAAGCCTGATCGGCGAAGCCGGCAAAGGCGAATGCGTGAAACTGGAAACGCAGGTGGTGATCACGGAGAAGGGCGTCGAACGGCTGGATAGTTTTCCGTGGGAAGAGGTGTAGAGGCGCATCGCCCTATCGTGCGGTGGTGAGATCCCCCTCTCCCCGACCCTCCCCCACGTTGGGGGGAGGGAGCTCATCGAGTTGGTCGCGCTGTTAGTATCAGGCTGGCTCAAATTCCCTCCCCCCAACGTGGGGGAGGGTTAGGGAGAGGGGGTTGGCGATGACTCACGCCACCCTGACACGGCCCAGCGCCACATCCGTCGTGTAGTTTTCCTTCATGAAGCTCACGAAATTGTCGCGGAACTGCCGCGTATGATCGTGCGCCAACCGGTCCGCGCGCTCGACATCGCGTGCCWTGATCGCCGCCAGCATCTCGTGATGCTCGTCGGTCAGCAGATAGCCCTCATGGGTGCGCTCCAGGAACTCGAAATGGAGATGCAGCATGCGCCGTCCCTGATCGAGCAGTTTTTCATAGAAGGCGGTGAGATAGGGATTGCGGCCGGCATGGGCGATGGCCATGTGGAAATCCTTGTTGGCCTCCGACATGGCGAGGTGATTGCCGGATTTGACGGCCGCCTCGAACGTCCGCTGGCGACCGGCGATGGTCTTGAGATCCAGCTCGCTGCGCAGTTCCGCGGCCAGCCGGCAATTCATCCGCTGCGCGATGTCGAGGGCATCGACATAGGCGGGGAAAGTTGCGATCTCGATCGGTGCCACGATGGTGCTGCGGTTGGGCAAGGTCACGACCAGATCCTCGACCGACAGGCGGATGAGCGCCTCGCGGACCGGCGACCGCGACAGGCCGAAACGCTCAGCCAGCGACGTCTCGTCGAGCAGCTGTCCCGGCGCCAGGGTCAGCGCCAGGATCTCGGTGCGGAGCGTCTCATAGACCTGCTTCCAGCCTTGTCCTTTCGCCCGCTTTGAATCGCCCTCTTCAGCCTGCATGGATGCTCCTTTGCCCGTCACGCATTCTACAAACGCCCCGACGCATTGTCGACACATTGTATTTTACATTTGACATTGTCGACAGTGTGCCGACATTGTTCTCTCCATCCGCGCGGCACCCGGAACGGGCTCGATCGCGCCAGAACATCATATTTACAACGCGTTATGGAGATTTGAGATGAAGCTCAAGGGCATCCTGCCGGCGCTGGTGACACCGTTCGACAGCCAGGGCGAGACGGATTTCGCGACCCTCGGCCGCATCATCGATTGGCATCTCAAGGCGGGCGTGCACGGCTTCGTGCCGATGGGCTCGACCGGCGAATATTACGCCATGTCGGACCAGGAACGCGCCGACGTGCTGCACTTCGTGCACGACCGGGTCGGCACAAGGGGACTGCTCATCGCCGGCACCAATGCGGGCTCCACCCGCGACGTGATCCGCCATACCGAGACCGCAAAGAAGATCGGCTACGATACGGTCCTCCTGCCGCCGCCTTACTATTCGCTCCCCACGCAAGAAGAGCTGCTCGCCCATTACCAGGCGGTCCTGGACGCGGTCGATGTCGAGATCGTCCTCTATAACTTCCCGCTCCGCGCCGGCGTCGAGGTCGGTTTCGAGGTGATGGATGCGCTGGCCGACAATCCACGCGTCATCGGCATCAAGGAGAGCAGCGGCAATCTCCTGCGCGCGCTCGAGATCAACAAGCGCTATCCGGGCAAGTACCAGCTCTCCTGCGGCAGCGACGACCAGGCCTTCGACTTCTTCATGTGGGGCGCCACCAGCTGGATCTGTGGTCCGGCGAACTGCCTGCCCGAACAGACCGTCAATTTCTACAACGCCTTCACCGCTGGCGATCTCACGAAGGCGCAGGCTATCGCCCGGGCGCTCTATCCGGCCATGACCAATCTCGAATCCGGCAAATTCGTGCAGAAGGTGAAATATGGCTGCGAGCTTGCAGGCATTCCCGTGGGCGAGACGCGGCGCCCGCTGCTGCCCCTGAACGCTGCCGAGAAGCGCGAGCTTGCGGCAGTGCTGGCCGCGGCGAAACTCTGAGCCAGGGAATGCCGGCGATGCAGGGGGCTCCGATGATGTGGGACGGCGCCATCGAATTGCTGCTGGTGCATTGCCAAGGCGAGATCGGCAAGGTCATCGTCAGTGGTGCGCCCGATATTCCCGGCGCCACGGCGCTCGACAAGATGAACCACATCAACAATGTCGACGATACCTTGCGCCGCTTCGTGACCTTCGAACCGCGCGCTGGTGTCGCCATGTCGGTCAATCTACTGATCAAACCCACGCGCCCGGATGCCGATGCTGGCTTCATCGTCCTCCAAGCCGACCGCGCCCATCCCATGTCGGGCAGCAACTGCATCTGTGTGGTGACGGCGCTGCTCGAATCCGGCCGCGTGCCGATGCGGGAACCCGAATCCATCGTCCGCCTCGACACCCCAGCCGGTCTCATCACCGCGCGTGCCCAATGCAGCGGCGGCCGCTGCCTGTCCGTCAGCCTCGATAATGTTCCGGCCTTCGTCTTGGCGTTGGACAGAACCATCGAGACGCCACGCTGGGGCCGGATCAAGGCCGACATCGCCTTTGGCGGCGTGTTCTACGCGATCGTCGATGTAAGTGAGATCGGCCTGGCCATCGAACCGCAGAATGCCCGCGCGCTTGCCGAAGCGGGCATCGAGTTGAAGAAACTCATCGGCGCGCAGATCACGGTGCGCCATCCGGAGATCGACGGCCTCGACGAGCTCGCCTATGTGATGTTCCGTGGCGATGAACCGGACGGCGCCATCCGCACCTGCACGACGCTGAAGCCAGGCCGCGTCGACCGCTCGCCCTGCGGCACAGGCAGTTCCGCCAACCTCGCCGTGCTGCATGCGCGGGGTAAGGTGAAGGTGGGCGACAGCCGCACCTCGCGCTCGATCATCGGCGGCGAATTCCGGGTCGAGATAATCGGCGAAACCAAGGTCGGCCCCTATGCCGCGATCATCCCACGCATCACCGGCCAAGCCTGGATCTACGGCACAGAACGCCTGCGCCGCGATCCCGCCGATCCCTTCCAGACCGGCTTCGCCCTCTCAGATACGTGGGGCCCCCAGGTCGATCTGCTGGATTAGCGCCACCATCCGGCTCGCCTATCGCGCGGGAGAGAGGGTAGGCGACGGCTGCGAGGCCGCAAGATCAATCAGCGGCGCGAGCGACCGTGTCATGCCGTTGCTTGCGTTCATACCAGGGGCGGGTGGCGTGCACGATCTTCACCACGGACAGCATCACCGGCACCTCGACCAGAACGCCGACGACGGTGGCAAGGGCGGCACCGGAATTCAAGCCGAACAGGCTGATGGCGGCAGCCACCGCCAGTTCGAAGAAATTGCTGGCGCCGATGAGTGCTGCCGGCCCCGCGACGCACCAGGCAACGCCCAGCCGCCGGCTCAGCCAATAGGCGATGCCGGCATTGAGATAGACCTGGATGAGAATGGGGACCGCCAGCAAGAGAATGACCAGCGGTTGGGCGATGATCTGCTGGCCTTGAAAGCCGAACAGCAGAATGAGTGTGGCAAGGAGCGCCCCCAGCGAATAGGGGCGAAGCAGGGCAAGGCATCGATCTAGTTGGCCAGCCTGTTGCAGGAGCCGGCGCCAGATCTGTGCTGCGATCACCGGCACGACAATATAAAGCACGACAGAAAGCAGCAGCGTGTTCCAGGGGATCGTAATCGACGCCAGCCCGAGGAGCAGCGCCACGACGGGTGCAAAGGCAAAGACCATGATGAGATCGTTGAGCGCCACTTGGGCGAGCGTGAAATGCGGCTCGCCCTCGACCAGGCCCGACCAGACGAACACCATCGCCGTGCAGGGTGCTGCGGCCAGCAGAATGAGGCCGGCGATATAGGAGCTGGTCTCAACCCCATTCAGCCAGGGGGCGAACAGATGGCCGATGAAAATAGTGCCCAGCAAGGCCATTGAGAAGGGCTTCACCGCCCAATTGACGAAGAGGGTGACGCCGATGCCTTTCCAATGCTGGCCGACCTCGCCAAGTGCTGCAAAATCGATCTTCAGCAGCATGGGCACGATCATCAGCCAGATGAGCGCTGCCACGGCCAAGTTCACCTGCGCCAGTTCGGCAGAGGCAATCAAGGCAAAGGCGCCTGGCATCAGATAGCCGAGCGCCACGCCGGCAACGATGCAGAGCGCCACCCACAGGGTGAGGTAGCGTTCGAAGAGACCCATGCTCGCTACGCCACCCGCGGACGTTTCTGGGATGATCCGTCAGCATGCCCGATCTCGCGCAATCTGTGGACCAGCGACAAGCGGTCGAGGCCGGCACTCGGCAAGGCGGCAAAGGCGTTGATGCGGATCTTCATATAGCGGAACGCCGTGACGAAGGCCGCTTCCTGCTCCAGTGCAGTCCCGCCGGCATCGGCTGGGTCTTCGATGCCCCAATGCGCGGTCATCGGGTGGCCGGGCCAGATGGGGCAGACCTCGCCTGCAGCATTGTCACAGACGGTGAAGACGAAATCCATCACGGGTGCCCCCGCCTTGGCGAACACCTCCCAGCTCTTCGAGGAAAGCTCGGCCGTCGGATAGCCGAAATCCTTGAGGACCTTCAGCGCCAATGGATGCACGGCGCCCTTCGGCATGCTGCCGGCGGAATAAGCGCGGAACCGCCCGGCGCCGTCTTGGCGAAGAATACTTTCAGCGAGGATCGATCGCGCGGAATTCCCCGTACAGAGGAACAGCACGTTACGCAACGGTTGCGTCATCTTTCGTCTCTCCCGTGCATGAGGATATGGCCGGATTGCAGACCGGCGCACAAACCGTATCGCCGCCGCAACAATTCTCGGTGAGATAGGCCATGAGATTGTTCATGGTCGTATAGTCGGCGGCATAGATGATCTGCCGGCCAAGACGCCGTTGCGTGACCAGCCCCGCATGAAGCAGCTGTTGGACGTGGAAGGTCAGCGACGATGGCGGCATGCCGAGCTGGTCGGCAAGATGCCCCGCCGGCAATCCCTCCGGCCCGCGCTGCACCAGCAGCCGATACAGCGTCAGCCGATGCTCATGCGCCAGCGCCCCCAAGGCATTGACGGCCCCACTCAACGCAGCGGTCACAGGTTCTTTTTCTTTGACGTCCATGACCCGGCCTCGACATCATTTCGATAATCATCAAAATATGCGGTCAGGACGCGCTCGTCAACGACATTTTGATAAATATCAAAATGTCGTTGTTTTGGCTCGGCCTTCACCGACGGCGGGGGAGAGGATGTCACCATCGCTCGGTGGGAACCCCCTCCCCCGCCGTCGGCGAAGGCCGACATTCGTCGTCGGTGGAGGAGGGCTGTCGGCGAAGGCCGACCACCCACGAGTTTCTGGCAGATGAGTGAGCCCTTGCAGGCAAATTCGTGGATGGTAAGCGATCGCGCGAGTGAAGCCGCTTCTGGGTCTTTAAAGTTGGCAAACGCTCTCGCGCAATATCTTAGAGATCACTGCCGCGCTGCTGCGCGAGGACCATGGCGAACTGCCCATTGCCCACGGACCAATCCGAATAGTCGTTCTCGTGCGTGAAGATGAACACGTCCTTCGGCGAGATACCGGCGCGCTTCTCCAGGTTGGCTGCGATCTCTGCGTAGAGAGCTTTCTTCATGGCATCGCTTCGGCCGCGCCTCATTGTGATCTCGACGACGACCAGGTGATCAGAGCGGGCAACGCCATTGAACGTGCGCGAATATAGGAAGTCGCTGGCGTTGTACTCGCTGACCAGATTGAACAGCTCGTCTTCTGGCATGCCGATCGCTTGAACCAGGGCATTGTGGATACTTTCGACGATCAGCTGCTTCTGGGGCGCACCGGTCCCCTGCCTGACGGCGGTTCTTACGAATGGCATGAGTGAGGCTCCTGGGTCGCGTGCTCTTTGTGCAAAAAACAAGCGTACTCCGAGTCATACCTCTTTTGTTATTGACTAATCATCCTCATGTTTGTGAGTAATACTCACATGAAACGCAAGAACTTACCGCTCAACGCGTTGCGCGCGTTTGAGGCCGCCGCCCGGCTTGGCCGCTTAACGGTCGCTGCCGAAGAGCTCGGCGTCACTCACGGCGCTGTCAGCCGACAGGTGCGCCAACTGGAATCTGTCCTCGGCATCGACTTGTTTGATGGTCCAAGAAGCAAGCCGCAACTGACACCTACGGGCCAATCACTTGCTCCGGTCCTGACCGCAGCGCTCGACCAGATCGATAACGCTGTTCGAGCTGTCCTTGCGGAGGAAGAGGGCCTTCTTCAGGTTGCGTGTCTAAGCACGCTAGCGATGCGCTGGCTGATCCCACGCCTGCATCGGTTCACGCAGGTCCACCCAGGCATTGACGTGCGCCTCAGCACCGACAAAGAACACATCGACCCTGAGCGCGGACGCTTCGATCTTGTTATCACAGTGATCGATGGCGAGGAGGTTCTCCGCCCACGCGACGCCCTGCTGTTTCGAGAGCAGATCGGTGTCGTGCTGGTGCCGGCGCTCATGCCTTCAGCGAAGCAGCTTCGAACCAGCGGCCTTTCATCAATCCCGCGGTTGGCAACGCGCACCAGGCCCAACGCCTGGGCAACCTGGGACGCGTTGGTTGGAGCGCCGGCACTGGATGCGAAGATCAAGCCTGCCGCTCAATTCGAGCACTACTATTTCACAATCGAAGCCGCGCTTAGCGGGCTTGGAGCATGCGTCGTGCCGTGGCATCTCGTGGCCGACGAAGTCACTGGAGGTCGTCTTGTCGCCCCCTTTGGGTTTAGGGAGACAGGCTATCGGTACATCCTACGCGGCTCGCGACCTGCTGATCGAAAGTCGGCACGTTTCTCAGCATGGTTGAGGGACGAGGCGGCCGCCCAAATCGTCCCGGCCTAAACATGATCGTTGTTGGCACTTTTCAGACATGTCGCAAATTTCCGTACTTGCTTTCAAAACATATCGGGGTGATCCCCTTGGCACAAGTATGATGATGCCCTACATTCTCAGTCATGGAAAACACACCCATGACACCCGCCCCCAGCAAGCCGAAGAAATTCGGCGTCCGTGAGTTCTTCAAGCGCTTCCCGAGCGAGGAAGCCTGTTTAGATTGCGTTATGACGGTGCGCTACGGGATGCGGCACACCTGCCGTAAGTGCGGAGTTATTGAAGCCACCTTCCACCGCATCACAGACCGCAAGGCCTATGCCTGCGCGCATTGCGGCGACCACCTGTACCCCTGTGTCGGGACCATCTTCCAAGACAGCCGGACCCCGCTGCAGATCTGGTTCTATGCCATCTTCCTGTTCGTCTCGACCCGTCATGGCGTTTCAGGCCGCGAGCTGTCCCGCCAGCTTGGCGTCACAGTCAAGACTGGCTGGCGCATCGCCAAGCAGGTCCGTGACCTGATCGGTCGTGCGGACAATTTCAGTATGCTGCAGAGCCACGTTGAGGTTGATGAAGCCTTTATCGGTGGCCGTGTTTATGGTGCCGGCAAGGGCAATTATCGGGCAACAAGACTGTTGTGCTGGGCATGAAAGAACGCGGCGGTCGCGTCCGTGGTGTCCTGGTCCCCGACACGAAGCAGCTAACTCTGCGCTACCAAGTCATGGGAAATGTCGCGGAAGGCACCACCGTATCTACCGACGAACACAAGGCCTATCATTTGCTGGAAGAAGAAGGCTACACGCATAGCCGCGTGAACCATATGCGCAAGAAATGGGCCAAGAAAGACGCCGATACCGGCGTCAACCATCACACGAATAGCATTGAGAACTTCTGGCGCATCTTCAAGCAGTCGCTGGCGTCAACTCATATGCACGTGTTCGCCGCAATACATGCAGTCTTATGCTAACGAGTTTGCTTTCTGCTCGACGCATCGAGCAAAGGTGCAGGGGATGTTTGATCTTCTGATCGCGGCGATTTAATCACCGTCGACAAGGCGGTATCGAGCGCGGCCCGTGACACCACGTGGCCGCGTTTTTCTTCTTGCTCAATAAACTCGTCCAATCGACCGAGTTCTGCCGCTTTGCTGAGCGATAAGCGTTCATCCATGGGATTGCCCAATCTGCTGCCGGCCTGCGGCTATATTACGTCGCCATGCCCTCAATTCCTCTTGATATTTCTGGATGGCGTCCTTTCTGCAGTCGGCGGTAACGCCTATCTGGATGTCAACTCCACGGTCGGAATAGGCCAGCCACCCTCCGTAAACGCGCTGAATCACTCTTGGCCGCCGTTCATTACTGATAGTCATTGTTCTGACGGTTTTCATTTCACATGCGCACTAAAAAATATTTTCCCATATTTATCAAACAGTTGATATAGTACTAGAACAAGATGGCGTGTACACGCCATTAACAAAACATATTATTGACTATGTTTGTTCAAGAAGGTAGAAATTGAGTGGAATCTATTCTAGGCGAGGCTACCCATGTCGGTTACAACGGATCAATCTGCCCCTTATGCCCCCGCATCGGCCATTCTTGGCTTGATCGAACGTCACCGGAATAAAGGGCTGCCAGCAGTGGTTGATGCGGATGTACTGCAGCGCATAGGCATTCAGGACAGCCTTATTCCGCGAACCCTGCAGGCGCTCAAGGTGCTAGAGCTTATTCAGGACAACGGTAGCATCACAGAAACACTTGAAGGCCTGCGCCTTGCTCCAGCAGCAGAGTATCAGCAGCGACTGGCGGAATGGCTGAAGCGCGTATACGCCGATGCATTGACTTATGTCGATCCGGCAACGGATGACGAGATCACAATTCGTGACGCATTCAGGAAATATGCACCGACTGGACAGCAGAGCCGTATGGTTACGCTGTTCATTGGACTGTTCACGGCCGCTGGGGTTATGGCGGTGAGGCAGCGGGCAGCGAGTACTAAGCGCACTACTGGTGCGACAGTGGCGGTGAAGCCGATAAAACTCCCTCCAGCGCGTCGAGTGGAGCCTAAACCAGCAACCAACAGTCACTCCGTCGGCGCAGTGGCCACTGCGGGTGATCTACCCGCGCCGCTGGCGGGACTGTTGGCCACGCTCCCAAATAAATCCGGCTGTTGGACCAAGGAGCGCAGAGAAGAGTTCGTGAAAACCTTCGGCGTCGTACTGGACTACACGTACAAAATTGACGATCAGCCACAAAAGGAATCGGCGCCCAACAAGGGCGCCGATGACGATAACGAGTGACAGCGTGCTGAAGCTTGCCAGCACACACGCTGCCAGAACCCCAACCGAAAGGAGGTCTGTCATGTGGTCCATGACCCGGTCATTAACGGTTTCCCCCTAACGGGGGACTAGCCCGGCCCCTTCCAAAAGGGTGTCTGGAACAAACGGCGCGTATCGGGGTCCATCCCGGCGCGCCGTTTGCGCATCTAGATTCTAGCAATTTTCTGACTCTATTTTTTACTTGCCTTCAGGGGATCGCCCCGAAACATATAGTTCCTATTTTGTTCTTGACAAAGATATGGGAATATGGCACTAATACACTTGCGCATTGTTTGACGTGGGCGGCGGGACGCCATCGCCCATCTGCCATCGTGCGCCCATCTGCCATCATTCGCCCATCTGCAATCACTCGCTTGTCCCCGGCGCAAGGCCGCTTCGGCCCCGAAAGGGCCTTCGGTGCAGGCCGGTTCCGGTATCCCGCGGCTTGATGCTGCGGGATGCCAAGGTCTTGGTCGGTGCCTTTAAGGCCGGCCCCCCGGATCGATGGGACAGCGATCCCCGCAGGACCAAAGCGGAGGACGGGTCCCCCTCTGGATCAGCAGGGCAAGCTGGGCTCCTCGGATGGCAGGATCAGCCATCCCCCTGGACCCCACGGGAAAGCGGGCCCCCTGGATCGGCAGGCATCCCGATCATAAACGGCGGCCGCCCAACTCCTTGAGGATACTGCCCTCATGGATCAGGCGGCTGTAACGCTGCCCCGAGTGATTGCAGATGCGCGGACCAGGCAACAGATAGCCGACGGGAGAAGGCCGATCAGGGACATCTCACCAATCGTGGTTCAGGAGGCTTTGTCGCCCAACATCTTTTCACCTGCCGCCTTCTTCTCATCGCTGATCCGGTCGACCATCACCTTGTCGATGCGCCGGCCGTCGAGGTCGACCACTTCCAGGCGGAAGCCGTTATAGGTGACGCTCTCGCCGACCCGCGGCAAACGGCCCAGGCGATGAAGGACGAGGCCGGCCAGCGTCGCATAATCGGCATGCACGAAGCCGGTGGCGTCGAGCCGCCGTTCGACATCGATGAGGCGCGTCTTGCCATCGATGAGCCACGAGCCGTCGCCGCGCTGGGCGATGGAATCGTCTTCGGCACTGCCTTCCGACATCTCGCCGGCAATGACGGAGAAGATGTCGGCCTGTGTCACAATGCCTTCGACGCTGCCATATTCATCCAGCACCACGGCCATATGCGTCGGCGACTGGCGGAAGAGTTCGAGGAGACGGAGGATCGTCGTTGATTCATGGAGGGTCAGCGCCGGCTTGACGCAGAGCTTCGGGTCCATCGGCTGGCCGCTGGCCACCTGATGGAGCAGATCCTTGGCATGCACCACCCCCAGCACTTCGTCGACATTGCCTTGGGCCAGCAGCAGCCTTGTGTGCCGGCTTGCAATGATATGCTGGATGGTGGCCTCCAGCGGATCGTTGGTATCGATCCAGTCGATGTCGGGGCGCGGCGTCATGATGGAGCGGATCGAGTAGTCGGCGAGGTGCAGCACGCGGTCGATCATGTGCCGCTCTTCTTCGGCAAAGACGCCGCTCTCGGCGCCTTCGGCGACCATGGTCTTCACTTCCTCCTCGGTCACCTGCGTGTCGCGGTCGCCGCCAAGGCCCATGAGGGTGAGGAGCGCATTGGTCGAGACGCGCAGGACCAGCACCAAGGGCGCCCCGATCTTGGCGATGAGCGCCATCGGCAGGCTGACGCGCATGGCGATCGCCTCGGCGTGATTCATGGCGATGCGCTTTGGCACCAGTTCGCCGACGATGAGCGAGAGGTAGGTGATGCAGGCGACGACCAGGGTCACGGCGATCGGATAGGCGTAGGCAGCGAGCAGCGGCCAGTCGTTCAAGGCTTCGGCCAGGGGTGCCGACAATGTGGCGCCGGAATAGGCGCCGGCCACGACACCCACCAGCGTGATGCCGATCTGCACGGTGGAGAGGAACATGGTGGGATCTTCGGCCAGCTCCAGCGCCTTCTTGGCACCGCGATGCCCGGCATCGGCAATGGGCTTCAGCCGCGCCCGGCGCGCTGACACGATGGCAAGCTCCGACATGGCGAAGAAGCCATTGAGCAGCACCAGCAGAAGGACAATGAGAATCTCAAACCACAGGGACGTATCGGCGGACGGAACTTCGCTCATCGGAACTTAGGCACTCTCTTCCTTTACCTTGCCGCGCGCCGAGAGGGCTGCGGCGTTGCGCACCACGATGCGGCTGCCCTTGGTGGCAATCAAGCCTTCCTGGGTGAACTGCTTCAGTTGTTTGTTGACGGCCTCGCGGGTGACGCCCAGCAGCTGTGCAAGCTCGCTCTGATTGAGCTTCGCCGTGATGACGATGCCATCCGGCCCGTCTTCGCCATGGCCGGCGGCCAGCGCCTCCAGCGTCTTGGCGAGGCGCGTGCCGAGATCGAGGAACGCCGCGTCGCGGATGCGGTCGGTATTGTGGCGCAGCCGTTCGCACAGCAATTCGATGATGTGCAAGGCGAGCTTGGGCTCCTTCGACATCAACTCGAGGAAGGCTGCGCGCGGCACGCTCAGCATCTCGGTGTCGGCAAGGGCACTGGCGCTGGCTGTCCGCGGCAAACCGTCCAGCAACGCGATCTCGCCGAAGAAGTCGCCGCTTTCCATCAGATTGAGCGTGAGCTCGCGGCCGTCCGGCCCATGGACCCAGATGCGGATGAGGCCCTTGGCGACGCCGAACAGGGCATCGGCCGGCTCTTCTTCCCAGAACAATGTTTCCCCCACCGCGAGCTTGCGCGGCAGGCACAGGCGGGCGACCCGCTCAAGAAGGGCGGGCTCCAGGCCGCGGAAGAGAAAGCTCTTCCCCAGCAGCTGGGCGCGCACGGGCAGGGCTGCAAGGCCAGGGGCTGCAAGACCGGTAGCCGGGCTGATTTGGTCTGAACCAGAGATGTCGTCCTCCTCTTAAAGCCACAGCCATCAATTTTGGGCGCGCGCATCCCAGACGTGTGAAGGGGTTCACAACCTAGCGGAAACGAAACCCCAGGTTAAGGGCAGAGCCAAGCGACGTGTGTGCTTCGCCAATACCGGCAAAAGCCCGCATCGCACCCTTCAAGGAGAGTTTCGATGTTGTTTTTTCGTAATTATGTGAAGACGTTAACGGTTCTGGCCCTGATCGGCGGCGGGCTGAGTGGCTGCACCGCGACCCGCGCCTATGATTTGGGTGCCTACCGCCAAGTCAATCAATTGCAGCAGGTGGGCTGCGTCAACCGGATCGGCGGCAAGGATTGATCTCGACAATTAAGCCGCCGCGGACGATCCGGTCTCGCGGCGCTCCAGGATGGCGGCATGGAGCTGGAGCAGCCGTTCCGCATCCTCGACATGCAGTTTTTCAATGAGCTTGCCACCCAGGACGCAGATCCCCTTGCCCTGGGTCCTTGCTTCGCCCCAGGCCGCCACGATCGCCTTCGATTGCTCGATCTCGGCCTCATTGGGGGCAAAGGCCGCGTTGGCGGCGTCGATCTGCTTGGGGTGGATCAGCGTCTTGCCGTCAAAGCCGAGATCCCGGCCCTGCTCGCAGGCCGCCTGATAGCCGGCCTCGTCATTCATATCGAGATGGACACCGTCAAGCGCGTCGAGCCCATAGGCGCGGGCGCCGATGACGATGATGGACAGGGCTGAAATGACCCCGATGCGCCCCGGCGCCGGCCGGGCGCGGAGGTCGCGGCTGAGATCCGACGTGCCCGCCACCAGGCACGCAAGGCGCGGACTGGCGCTGGCGATGGAATCCATCGACATGATGCAGCGGGGCGTTTCAGCCATGATCCAGATCGGCAAATCGGCCGGCGCGCCGGCTTCGTCAAGCGCTGCCACGGCTGCCAGTACATCATCTGGCGACTGGATCTTCGGGAACAGGATGGCGTCGGCCCCAAGCTTTGCCACGGCCGCGACATCGTCATATCCCCAGGGCGTCTCCAGGCCGTTGACCCGGACGATGACCTCGCGCTTCCCAAAGCCGCCGGCTTTCAGCGCCTCGACCAGCTGCTGGCGGGCGCTTTCCTTGGCTTCGGGGGCCACCGCATCCTCAAGGTCCAGAATGACGGCATCGGCTGCCAAGCTGCGCGCCTTTTCCAGGGCGCGGGCATTGCTGGCGGGCAGATACAGCACGGAGCGGCGGGGGCGAATGGCCATCGGTAATTGCGCAATCCTGTCTTTGCCCGTCGAGCCGGGCCGGAAACATCTAATGTTGCGGATGCTAACTACGTCCGAAATTTTCGATCAAGCGGTAAAACTGTAGGACAGACCAGACCTTAGTCGATGGCCCAAGCACTTCCGGGGGTGGAAAATTCCCCGAATCTGTTAAGATTCTTTTCCGAATTTGGCCCCAGACCTCAGAAAGAAACCAAATTTTAACAAGGCTGGGGTACTTTGACGCTCCACGAAACAACGGGCTGCGTGCGTTGCAGCCAGGGAGGTAGCCATGGAAATCACCTCATCCAGTACCATCAGTGCGGCGGTCGAGGGCCTCAAGAAGGCCCAAAGCCAGATGGAAGCGGCTGCCCAGAACGTGGCGGAAGGCTCTCTCGATCCGCAGGATATCGTGTCGTTGAGCTTGGCTGCGACCAGCTTCAAGGCGAATGCGGCCGTCATCCGGACGGAAAACGAGAATACCCAGGAACTGCTCAACATCACCGCCTAAGGCGCCCTCTGATCATTTGCGCATGCAGTAGGAAGTAATATGGACGTCGCTGCCGCCGGTTTTGCCGCCTCCCAGATCGCCAGTGGCCAACGTGGCCAGCAGATCGCCTTGGCTGGCCTGCGCGGTGCGCAGAAGCAGGACCAGAACATCGCCAATCTTCTCTCGCAGGCCGTGAGTGCTGCCAAGGAAGTTGCTGGTGCGGCACCCAGTGCCCCGCAGGCTGCCTCTGCACCTTCCCTCGACGGTGGTCAGGGCAGCATCCCGACCTCCAGCAATGGCCTGCCCGCCGGGCGCGGCTCGCTGGTCGACATCCTGGCCTGAGCCAGCCCTCCATCCGACCCGTCACAGTTGCTGAACGGCGCCGAAACTGGCGCTTTCCCCTTATTGCGCGATAGACTGCCGGCCGCGGCTGGCACCTATCAGAGTGTGCGTCGAGTCGCGCAGATAGTCCCGGCCGCGAACGGCGGACTGACCATAGCGATTTTGGGGGCGATGTGACTGAAGACAGTCCAGTGGCGGCAAGTTCAAAGCAGGTCAAATCCATCGAGCCAGCCATGGTCGCGATCGAAGAGGGCCGATTGGAAGATGCCAGCCGGATCTGTGCCGAGCTGGTGGCAGCCAACCCGACCGACGCCGATGCGCTGCATCTCCTGGGCGTCATCGGCTATCAGGGTGGCGCCTCGCCCGACCAGGCGCTTGACCTCATCGAGCGGGCGATCGAGGTCGATCCGATGAGTGCCCAATTCCAGAACAGCCGCGGCGCGCTGTTTTATGCGCTCGGCCGCAATGGCGATGCCGAGGTGAGTTTTCGCCGCGCCACGGTCCTCAAGCCCGAAGACGGCATGGCCTGGAACAATCTGGGAAATGCGTTGCTGCGCCTCGACCGTGTCGAAGAGGCCGAGCAGGCATTCCGCCAGTCGCTGATGACGCCACAGGTCCTGGTGGCTGCAATCAACAATCTCGGCATCGCCCTCAAGCGCCGTGGCCAGTTCGACAAGGCGTTGATCTGCTTCCGCGAAGCGGTGCTGCACGACCCGACCTTTGTCGATGCGCATTTCAATCTTGGCGAAATTCTCTATCAGCTGGACCAGATGCCGGAATCGGAAGCCTGCTTCCGCGAAGCATTGCGCCTCGATCCCAAATGCGCGCCGGCCTATGCGTCACTGGCACAGGCGCTTCATGACCAGCAGCTGCCCGACGATGCGATGAAGGTGATCCGCGAGGGCCTTGCAGAATTACCGGACGATGAAGATCTGGCTTTCGCCCTGCGGCTGCAGCTCTCCAGTATGGTGCCGGCGTGGCACATTCCGATGATCAACGATGACGAGCGCAACATCGCCTACAATCTGGCGCTTGAGCGGGCAGTACGGCCGGGTGATCTGGTGTTTGAAATCGGCACCGGGTCCGGCATCGTCGCCATGATGGCGGCACGGGCCGGCGCCGGCAAAGTCGTCACCTGCGAAGTCCTGCCGATGATGGCGGATACGGCACGCGACATTGTCATCCAGAACGGCTATGCCGACCGCATCACGGTCATCAACAAGAAATCGACGCAAATACATCTTGGGCACGATATGCCGGAGAAGGCCGATATCTTCGTTTCCGAATTGATCAATGTCGGGATGCTGGCACCCAACATGCTCTCGATCATCCGCCATGCCCGCGAGAATCTGGTGAAGCCGGAGGGCCGGATCATTCCGGAAGCGGCCACGGTTTATGGCGCGTTGCTGCAATGCGACCATCTCGCCAGGATCAATCCCGTGCGCATGATCGCCGGGTTCGACATGTCGCCCATGGATCCGCTCCGGTCGCCCGGCTATGCCCAGATCGATCTTTCCGCCGATCCGCATCTGCGCCTCTCCGACCGGTTCGTGGCACTGCCCTTCGACTTCCGCACCGACATGAAGGAAATGGACAGCCATCGCCTGACGGTCCCGGTGACGGAATCCGGCATCTGCCACGGCGTTGCCTTCTGGTTTGATCTGCACATGTTCGAAGACATCGTCTATCGCTCCGACAGCCATGCCAGGACCAACCACTGGAAGCAGGCGATGCATTTTTTCCCGCAGCCGATTGCCGTCGAGCCGGGCGACAAGGTGACGATCGCCGCCGGCTACGACAATACGCGGATCTTCTTCACCCTGGTCAGTTGAAACAGGCCATGACCTAGACCGTCATCCTCGGGCTTGACCCGAGGATCTGCCGGCAACAGCTTGGCGGTGGGGCTTGATCCCCGGGTCAAGCCCGGGGATGACGGCTAAAGTTGCGACAGGTCGATTACTTGCCAGTGTGTCGGGTCAAGCCCGGAGAAGACGAAAGCAGCGACGGGTTTACTTTTGTATCGAAACAATGTCTCGCATAACGGTCATGCGGCATCGGTCATTGTGTGATCCATTGCTGCCAACTAGCCTCGGCACCTTCCTGATCGCGAGGCTCGTCATGCCCATCTGGGCGCTCTATACACTTGTGGTGCTGATCTGGGGCTCGTCCTGGTATGGGATCGAGCAGCAATTGGGCGTGGTGGCACCGCAGGTCTCGCTGGCCTATCGCTTTCTCCTCTCGGCCATCATCCTCATCGGCTATTGCCTGGTCCGGCGGCGCAGCCTGCGCTTTTCGCGGCGCGCCTATCTGCTGATGGCGGCGCAGGGCTTTTGCCTGTTCTGTGCCAACTACATCCTCTTCTATTTCGCCGGCATGCATCTGGTGAGCGGGTTGCTGGCCGTGTGCTTTTCGACCATGTCGGTCATGAACATCGCCAATCTGGCGTTGTTCTTCCGGCAGCGCATCGATCGGCGGGCTTTGCTCGCAGCCCTCATCGGCCTTGCCGGCCTGTGCTTCGTCTTCTATCCCGAACTCCGCCAATCCGGCCTTGGCACCAATCCGGCCTGGGGCCTCGGCCTCTCGCTGCTTGCCACTTATCTCGCCTCGCTCGGCAACATGATCTCGGTGCGTCTCAAGGTGCTCAGCATTCCGGTGGTCGAATCCAACACCATCGGCATGAGCTTCGGTGCCCTGTTCTGCATCGCTTTTGCAATCCTGGCCGGCGCCTCGTTCAACTACGATCCAAGGCCCGGCTACACCATTTCCCTCATAGGCCTCGCCCTCTTTGCGACCGTCATCGGGTTTGGCTGCTACCTCACTTTGGTGCAGCGCATCGGTGCGGCACGTGCGGCCTATTCCAGCGTCGTCTTCCCGGTGGTGGCGCTGTCGCTTTCGACGCTGCTGGAAGGCTATCAATGGTCACCCCTAGCCGGGCTGGGCTTTGCTTTGGTACTGTCCGGTAACCTTCTGGTCCTGACACGGCCCCGCGATGTGCCAGTACCCGTCCAATCAGCATCCGTCCAATCAGCACCCGCGACCCCAACCGCCCCGCGCCCTTCTTGAGAGATACCATCCCGATGAACGCCCCGTCTTTGAACGCTGGGTCTTTTCAGATCCGCCCCACGATCGAGCATCTTGAGGATTCCCAGATCGTCGATGTCTGGAAGATGGGTTTCACCATCCCCGACGTGGTGGGGCTGTGGGTGGGTGAGGGCGATCTGCCCACGACCAAATTCGTGTGCGATGCGGCGGCCGAGGCGCTGGCGTCGGGCAAGACCTTCTACACGTATAAACGCGGCATCCCGGAACTCCGCCAGGCGCTCATCGACTATCACCGCGGTCTCTATGGCATCGAGCTCACGGAAGATCGCATCGCGGTCACGTCGGGCGGCATGAACGCCATGATGCTGATCGTCCAGACGTTGATCGGTGCTGGCGACAACATGGTCTGCGTGACGCCGGTCTGGCCCAATATCTTCCGGGCGGTGGAGATCATGGGCGGCGAGCCGCGCCAGGTGGCGATGACCGGCCATGGCGATGGCTGGCATCTCGATCTCGACCGGCTGTTCGCGGCCTGCGATGAAAAGACCAAGGCCATCTATGTGGCAACGCCCGGCAATCCCACCGGCTGGGTGATGCCGGAAGAGCAGCGCCATGCGGTTCTCGATTTCTGCCGGACGCGCGGCATCGCCCTCATCTCCGACGAAGTCTATAACCGGCTCATCTATACCAAGCCGGTGGCACCTTCTTTCCTGGAGATCGCGGGACCGGATGATCCGGTATTCGTGGTTAACAGCTTTTCCAAGACCTGGGCCATGACCGGCTGGCGGGTCGGCTGGATGATCATGCCGAAGGCGGCCGTGGCGCCGATGGAGCGGCTGATCGAATTCAACACGTCCGGCGGCCAGCCCTTCCTGCAGGCGGCCTGCGTCAAGGCGATCACGCAAGGCGAGGATTGGGTCCAATGGATGGTCGCCCGCTGCAAAAGCGGCCGCGACCTGGTGATGGAGCGCCTTTCCGCCATGAACCGGGTCCGTGTCATCCCGGCCGATGCCTCCTTCTATCTGATGATGCAGGTCGAGGAGATGGGCAGCGCCGTCGACTTCTGCAAACGGCTGGTGGTGGAGGGGCGGGTGGGCCTTGCCCCCGGGACCGCCTTTGGCGCTGGTGGCGAGGGGTATCTGCGGCTCTGCTATGCCCAGTCCAATGACCGGCTCTCTCTGGCGATGGACCGGTTCGAGACCTTCCTGCGCAAATCGTGAAAACCGGCGATTCGGTGGGCAAGGCGGCTGATCACAGGGCAGTCTCACGCGGAATTGTCTGTTTGACGCCCGTATGGCAGCTACCCAAGCCGGAATTCCCTATGCTAGTCTTTGCCGGTAGCCGATCCATCCCCGCCTAACGGTTGACGTAAGAATGACCGACGGGGAAGGCCGCTAAGGCCGGTATCGGTACCATCAACTTTGACCAGGGAACCATCATGAAGAAGAGCTTGTTTGGGAGCATCATCGCCGGCGCATTCGTCGCCACCATGGCGACCAGCGCCGTCGCTGCAGACATTAAATTCGGCGTCGCCGCCGAGCCCTATCCGCCGATGTCGTCGAAGGACGCCTCGGGTACCTGGGTGGGCTGGGAAATCGACATGATGAACGCCGTCTGCGACGAGATGAAGAAGGCCGATGCCAGCACGACCTGCACCTTGGTCGAGACTGCCTGGGACGGCATCATCCCGTCGCTGCAAGAAAAGAAGATCGACGTGATCTGGTCCTCGATGACCATCACGGACAAGCGCAAGCAGGAAATCGACTTCACCCACTTCTACTATGATTCACCCTCGGTGGTGATCGGTGCGAAGTCGGATACGACGCAGCTCGATTTCAACAATCCGGAAAGCGGCAAGGGCAAGGTGTTCGGCGCCCAGACGTCGACCATCCATGCCGACTTCCTGAAGGCGAAATTCGGCAGCGTTGCCGAAGTGAAGGTCTATGACACTCTCGACAACGCCATCGCCGATCTCGCGGCCGGCGCCGTCGACTATCTGCAGGAAGGCAAATCGTCCTTCAAGCAGTTCCTCGATTCGGATCGCGGCAAGGATTTCGAAGTGAAGATCCCGGTGCCGCAGGATTCGATCATGGGGTACGGCGTCGGTGGTGGCGTCCGCAAGGAAGACACGGCACTCCGTGACGCGATTTCCGCAGGGATCAAGGCCGTTGTCGAATCCGGCAAGTGGGACGAGATCACCGCGAAATGGCCGGACACCGGCGAACTGGTGAAGCCGACCTACTAAGGCCGCTGACACCGGATATCTGGCGCCAAAGTATCTGGCGTTAAAGTACAGGGAAACGCCGCTCGGACCTTGCGTCCGGGCGGCGTTTGTCGTTTGATGATCGAAGCGGCCCAAATATTGACCAGGTGGACAAACCCACCGGTACGAAAGTTCGGGGAAGAAGGCCGCAGGGGCTGAAGGAACAGGGAATGGCCAGCGACGTTTCGCTGTTTTCAATGGTTGGCTGGGGTAATGCCGGCTATGGCGACGAGCTTCTTTTCGGCGCTTTTCTAACGCTGAAGATTTCGTTTTGTTCGTATCTTCTGGGATTCGTCCTGGGCTTGGGTGGCGCCGGCTGCAAGCTTTCCGGCAATCGTTCCCTGATGCGGGTGGGCGATTTCTACACGACCCTCATTCGTGCCTTGCCCGAAGTCCTGCTGATGCTCCTGATCTTCTACACCGGCACATCGCAGTTGAAGGCGTTGCTGCTGTCGGTCGGCTTGGTCGACGAGACCTTCGACATCAATCCCTTTGCCGCCGCAGTGAGTGCGCTGGGCTTCATCCAGGGCGCCTATCTCACCGAGGTTCTGCGCGGCGCCATCCTGTCTGTGCCGAAGGGGCAGATGGAAGCAGCGCGCGCCTATGGCATGCCGTTCATGTTACGCTTCCGGCGCATTCTCTTTCCGCAGATGATCCGCTATGCACTGCCCGGCATGGGCAATATCTGGCTCAACGCCACCAAGGATTCGTCGCTCATCAGCGTCACCGGCGCTGCCGCAGAGCTGCTCAAAAGCGGATCGATGGCCGCCTCAGCCACCAAGGCCTATATGTTCTTCTATTCCTTCACGGCGGGCTGCTTCCTCGTCATCAGCATCGTCTCCATGGTCCTGTTTCACTATGCCGAGCGCCGCGTCAATCGCGGCGTGCGACGCGCGTAAGGGGCCGATAGATGACCGAACGCCTGGGCTTCTTCGAATATCTCTTCACCTATGTGATGCCGATTCTCATTCAAGGCATTCCGATCACCTTGGCGGTGACCGTCACCTCCTTCATCTTCGGCAACCTGCTGGCCGTGCCCATTGCCGTGGCACGCGTGTCCCACAACCCGGTGCTGCGCGTGCCGGCCTATTGCTACATCCTGTTCATGCGTGGGACGCCGCTCCTGGTGCAGCTCTATCTGATCTATTACGGATTGAAGAGCGAGTTGCCGCGCGAGTGGGTGAGCAATTCCTGGGCCTCATCGATCCTCCGGAATTCCTTCTGGTATGCGGCCCTGGCCTTCAGCCTCAACACCGCCGGCTATACGGGTGAAATCCTGCGCGGTGCGATCCAGGCCGTGCCTTATGGCGAGATCGAGGCGGGCAAGGCGTTCGGCATGTCGAATTCCAAGATCTTCTGGCGCATCACCTTGCCGCGCGCCATCCGCATCTGCCTGCCGACCATGAGCGGCGAAACCATTCTGTTGCTGAAGGCCACCTCGCTATGCGCCTTCATCGCGGTCGCAGACGTTATGCAGCGGGCGAATTACATTCGCGCCCAGGAGCTGCGCGTTTATGAACCGCTGCTGGGGGCCGCCATTGTTTACGTCATCCTGGTGTTCGTGCTGACCCGCATCCTCAACGTGGTGGAGCGCTACCTCAACCGCGACCGGTTGCAGCCGCCTACCAGCGGTCCCAAGCCCGAAGCCGCTGTGATCCAAGTCGGTGGACCAGCCTGACCGCAGCCGTGGAGAGCGGCCGAGATCGATGAGCTTCCGTGTCGCCCTCATCGCGATCGCGCTGATCGCGCTTCTCTGCGCAGGCTATGCCTATTACTGGCATTATGTTGCCGGGCGACTGCAGGCAGGCATTGCCGATTGGGCAACGCAGCAGCGGGCGCTTGGCAACCAGATCGCTTTCGAACAGGATCCCATCGCCGGATTCCCCTTTGCTTTCCGCACCCGCTTTCAGAGTGTCGCCCTCGGCTTTCAACAGCCGAGCGGAATCCTCTCCGTGACGGGTGAGACGCTGCTTGCCGAGATGCGGCCCTGGAATTTGCAGGACATTGCGGTGACCAGCGATGTGCCGGTGATCTTTGCGCTGCAATCCACGGACGCAGCACAGCAGGCGCGCCTTGAGAGCGGCACGGCCAGGATCCAGCTGCAATCGAGCGGCCAGTTGAAATCGGTGATGCTGGACGGAAAGAGCGCATCGGTCACGGTTGGTGCCAGCACCTATACGGCCGAGAAGGCGGTCGCCACAATCGACCTGCCGGCGGCGAGCCCCGCGGATTATCATCAGCCTCTGCTTGGCTTCGATGTGGCGCTCGATGTCTTTCGCCTGGCCGCCGGGCAGCGGGCCTTGACGGATGCGCCTATTGAAAAGGCCGCAGCCAAGGGGGCGATCATGGGGCCGGTGCCGGCCGCCGCCGATTTGCAGGCGATGATCAGGGGCTGGGCCAATGCCGGCGGGATCATCGATCTCAAAAGCTTCGATTTCGCCCAGGCACCGCTCGCCTTGGCGGGCGAGGGGACTGTGACGCTGGATGAAGCGCTGCAGCCCTTGGGGGCGCTCACCATCCGCGCCCAAGGCCTCTCTGAGACGATCGATCTGCTGGCGCAGGATGGCCTCATCGACGCCCAGGCCGCCAAGACCGGCGGCATCATGGCCAAGGGCCTCGCCAAGCCCGATGCTGAAGGGAAACCCACGGTCAGTGTCAGTCTCAGCCTGCAGCAGGGTTATCTGTGGCTGGGGCCCATCAAGCTCACGCGCCTGCCGGCCGTGGCCTGGTAAAGAAAAGGCCCGCTCGGATTCGAGCGGGCCTTTTTCATTTGAACGTTCGAAGATCCCCTCACCCCAACCCCTCTCCCCGCCATTGCGGGGCGAGGGGCTTCAAAGCGAACTCGCTCGGAACTCCCTCGCCCCGCGCCGCCGACGAAGGTCGGCATTCGCCTCCGGGCGGGGAGAGGGGCGGGGTGAGGGGCTTTTCGCTTCGCCAAACCAGAAGCAATCAGCGCCGAACGCGGAAGTTTTCGAACTGCCAGGGGTCGGTCTGGTCGAGATTGTGTTCCTTGAACAGCACGTTGCGGTCCTTCAAGGGATTCCAATCGGTGAAGCAGCCGACCACGGGCCCGAGATAGGGGCGGCAGATGTCGAGGATGTAATCATGATCGAGCTGTTCCGGCTCGACCACACCCTGGTTCGGATGCTCGATCAGCCACATTGCGCCGGCCAACACCGGCGAGGCGATCTGCGGCGAGGTCGCGTTGTATTCCGGCCCCATGACGCGGCGCGCTTCTTCGATGGAGAGCTGCGAGCCGAACCAATAGGCGCCGAAATCGCCCATCAGCAGCGCGCCTAGTTCGTCGATGCCGGTGACGATCTCTTCACCCAGCAGGCGCACATCCTTCTGCATCGTGAAGTTCTTTTCCTGGAACTCGCGCACCGAGAGAACGGCATCGTCGCAGGGGTGATAGGCGTAATGCACGGTCGGCCGGTAGACCGCCTTGCCCTTTTCCATCACGGTGAAATAGTCGGCCGTGGTGACCGATTCACCGTGGGTGATGAGATAGGCGATCATTGGTCCGCCATGCGGCGTCCAGGAGCGTACCTCGGTGGTGCAGCCCGGCTGCTGCAGATAGATGGCGGCCTTGCTGCCGACCTTATGCTCGATGGCATTCTCGGGCAGCTTCTTCTCATGGGTGCCCCAGCCGAGCTCGGCCGGCTGGCAGCCTTCGCCGACGAAGCCGGGGATCGACCAGGTGTTGACGAACTCGCCCGGCATCTTCGGCACGTCGGTGACCTGCAGATCATGCTCGGCCACATGGATCACCTTGACGCCGCAATCGCGCATGAGCTTGGCCCAGGCTTCGCGGCTGGTGGGCTTGGCGAATTTCAAGCCGCGCATGCGCGCGATGTCGAGCAGCGCCTGCTTGATGAAATGGGTGACGAGCCCGGGATTGGCACCGTGCGTGAGCAGCGCCGAGGGACCGTTCTTGGGGAATTTCTTGGCCGCTTCCAAAGCCCGGTGGCGCAGGAAATAGTTGGTGCGCTGATCTTCCGGGATGGCGGTGTTGTCGTAGTAATTGGCCCAGGGCTCGATGCAGGTGTCTTCATAGAGCACGCCCTGCTTCTGGCACCAGGTGATGAGCGCCAGTGAATCGACCTCGACCGACAGATTGATCAGGAGATCGCCCTTGCCCAAATGCTTCGAGAGCACCTTGGTGTAATTCTTTTCATGCAAAGGTTCGACGATGTAATTGACACCCTTGGCGATGAAGCGCGCTGCGTCTTCGGTATGATCATGACCATCGATCACCGTGACGCGGCTCAAAGGCATGTCAAAATGACGCTCGATCAGCGGCATCGTGCACCGGCCGACCGAGCCATAACCAATCATTACAATACGGCCCTTATAGGGAAATTTTGCCATCATCTACCTCATGTTCAGAAAAGACGGTCAGGATGCTGCTGCCATCGACCGGCGGACAGCGTGCGCCAAGCGTGCGCGCCACAAATTGGGGGCTGTGACCATGAATGCCCCTGGTAACGGCGATTAAGGGAATTACCGCACGCGCGCAAGGGAAATTTTTATGTTGGAAAGTGTCGCTTTGCAGCCAAGTGCTTAGTCACGACGCCCGCCTGCCAAACGTTCCAGGAAATGTCCTGCTTCCGACCTGAATCGCTGGGTTTCGACGAGCAGCTGGTCGGTTTCGCGGCGGATGATGGTGGCAGCTTCCCGCGTCAGCGCCGCCGAGCCGGAAATGTCGAGCACACTCGAATGAACTTCCTGCGTGCTGGCGGCGGCGTCCTGCGCACTGCGGGCGATCTCCGAGGTGGCTGCCTGCTGCTGCTCGACAGCGCTCGAGATCGTGCGCGCAAGATCGTTGATGTCGCGGATGCCGTCGATGATGCTTTTGATCGCGGCCACCGTGCCGGCGGTCGCCTGCTGGACGGCATCGATCTGCTGGGAAATGTCGCCGGTGGCGCGGCCGGTCTGCGTGGCGAGGTTCTTCACCTCCTGCGCCACCACGGCAAAGCCCTTGCCCATATCGCCGGCACGCGCTGCCTCGATGGTGGCATTTAAGGCCAGCAGGTTGGTCTGGCTGGCGATGTCGCTGATGAGCTGCGCCACCTGGCCGATCTTGTTCACGGAATCATCGAGGCTGGCGATCTTCTCATTGGATTGCTCGGAGCCGGCGGCAGCGGATTCCGCGCGCCGTGCGGATTCACCCACCTGGCGCGAGATCTCGTTGACCGAGGCCGAGAGTTCTTCGGCGGCGGCGGCCACGGTCTGCACATTGTGGCTGGTGGCTTCCGCCCCGCGCACGGCGACCGCCGATTTGGTTTCGGTCTCGTCGGCTGACATCGCGAGCCGGTCGGTGGTGGTGCGGACCTGTTCAATGGCCGCCGACAGGCCTTCAGCAACCGAGCCGATGGTTTCGCGGAATTGCTGGGCGAGGCGGGCGGCGGTTGCCTGCTGCTCAGCTTCGGAGCGGGCCTGTGCCTCATCCTGCTGGCGCTGCAGGCGCGCCAATTCGGCATCGGCCTGGTGAAAGGCGGTGAGCGCCCGGGCGATGTCGCCGATCTCGTCGGCGCGCTGAACGGTTCTACCCAGCTCGGCCTGGAGATGCTCGACCGTGTCCTTGGTGCCGATGAGGCTTGCGACCTTGACCAGCGGCTTGCTCACCGTGGCGCGAATGATCCACAGGATGACACCCAGCAGCACGATCATGACACCGAGCGCAATGAGGACGGCCTGCAGCAGTTGATGCCGCAGCTGTGCTTCCAAAGGCGCCGTGCTCCAGGCGAGGGCGGCGATGCCGATGCGGCGTGCCTTGTCGCCGACACCTTCCATGACCGGCACGAACACGATCTGGTGGGCCGCGGTCAAATCGGTATAGACGCTGTTCTGTTCGATGGCGGCCTTGGCGGTGGGCAGCAGGGCCGTGAGGTCGATCGCCGGCAGGTTCGCATTATTGGCTTCGGACAGCTTGGCGTCTTCGACCGAGAAGATCGCAATCGCCGCCAGGGCGGAGCTTGGTTCGTCGAAATACCCCTGATAGCCCTTGGCGATGGCATCGGCCTTCTTGAACTTGACGCCGCCGGAGACCTGGCCCGCAATCAACCTTGCGATGGCGATGCGGCTGATCCCGGCTTCGCTCAAGGCCATCTGGCGCTGGGCGAAGGATTGCAGGGTCAGGACCAGGGCAAAGCCGACGACGATGCCGATGGCGATGATCGCCGCCAGCCGCCGGCCGATGGTCCAAATGCGTGCCTTCTTTGCCGGCACGCTGTCCGTCGCAATCTGCATGGATCAATCTTCCTCGTCCGCGTCGTCAGATGTTCCTCAAGGCGCGGGGCATTCCCCAAGATAGAACGGCCGGCACTGTAATCAGCGCCGGCCGGGTAACAAGGCGTTATTGGGCCATCAGACCTTCGGCATCGAGACCGACGGTGAGGGCGCCGATGGGCGCACCGCTGGCATCGACCACGGTGATACTGGTCTGCAGCTGGAAGCGTTGGGTCGATTCGTCCTGCTCGACATCGTCGGCGAAGACAGCGCCGGCACCGGCGCCGAAGCTCTTCTGGAACTTGCCTTCGTCGCCTTGCCAATAGTCGCTGGTGGCGTCGCACACGCCGACATTGAGACCCTTATTGTCCATCAGGATCATTTCGGTGACGAGGCCGTTGGAGCCGGTGCATTTTTCCTTGAGCTTGGCAGACACGGCGGCGTTGACCACGGAATCGATCAAGGGGTGGGCAGCGGCGCCGACTTCGGCTTTCCACTGCGCATCGAGTGCATCGATCTTGGCCTGGTCAAGAGCCGCGTGTTCGGCGTTGGCGGCTTCGACGGCAGCAACGATCGTAGGATCGGCGGCCCACTGCGCGATGTCGCTCTTGGCAAACGCTTCGGCCTTGGCTTTTGTTTCCGCATCATCCGCCCATGCGCTGGTACCAGCGGCGGCGACGAAGGCGGCGCATAGAACGATTTTCCTAAGCATGGATTTCCTCACATCTACGTTTTCGCGCGGCGTGCGCATGGATTTTCCTGTCCTGGGCCGGATCGCGCTGATCGAGCCCAAGTCCTGAAGCGTAGGCATGAGATGATTAAGCGCGCGTTAAGCACGCGCGGCTTGGAATGATTACCAATTGCAAATGGAAAAGCGGAGGAAACGGAAGAGCGGACTAGCGCGCTTTCTTCAACGCGTCGCGCCGGTCGAACAGATCCAGTTCGTGAGCGATCGAGCGTTCGACCAGAGCGCGATAGATGGGCTCGATGAAATCCGGATCCATGCCGCTTGCCACGGCCGCTGCACGCACCTTGGCGATGACATCTTCGACACGGGGCTCATCGCGAACCTGATCGCGCCGCGGCTTGATGCGCGCCGCTTCGCCGATGAAATGCAGCCGGTCGGCCAGCAGCGCCACGATCTCGCGGTCGAGTGCGTCGATGGCGTCGCGGACGTCCGACATGTCGTTGCAGGTTTTGCGCCTGTTCCGGACTTTCTCCATCACAGCACTCACGCCTGCTTGGCGTCGATGATGCCGCGGCGGACGGCGCGAGTGCGGGTGAAGACCTCGAACAATTTATCGCCTTCGCCCCAGCGGATGGCGCGCTGCAGGGCCGTGAGGTCCTCGGTGAAGCGCCCGAGGATTTCCAGGACCGCTTCGCGGTTGTTCAAGAAGACGTCGCGCCACATGGTGGGGTCGGAGGCCGCAATACGCGTGAAGTCGCGGAAACCGGAGGCCGAGAATTTGATCACTTCCGACTGCGTCGATTCCTCGAGATTGGTCGCCGTGTCGACGATGGTATAGGCGATGAGGTGGGGCAAGTGCGAGGTGATGGCCAGCACCTGGTCGTGATGGCCGGGCTCCATGCTCTCAACCATGCTGCCGATGCCGGACCATAATTTGTGCAAGCGATCGACGGCCGCAGTGTCAGCACCTGGCAATGGCGTGATGATGCACCAGCGACCCTTGAAGAGTTCGGCAAACCCGGCGCGAGGGCCCGAATGTTCGGTGCCGGCAATCGGGTGCCCGGGGATGAAATGCACACCTTCCGGCACATGGGGGCCGAGATCGCGGATCACCGCCTGCTTGACCGAACCCACATCGCTGAGGATGGCGCCCGACTTCAGATGAGGGGCAATGGCGGCACCCAAATCGGCATAGGTGCCGATCGGTGTCGCCAGGATGACGAGGTCGGCGCCTCTGACCGCGCTCGCAACATCATCCGACACCAGGCCGAGCTTCAGCTCGCGGGCGGCGTCGCGGGCTTCGGCCGAGGCATCAAAGATCGAAATCTCGCCGGCAAGATCGGCGGCGGCGATGGCGCGGGCCAGGGACGAGCCGATGAGGCCGATGCCGATGAGGGCGACGCGCCCAAAGAGAGGTTGCTTGGTCATTGTGTGGCCGCCGCCTGGACAAAGTCACCCAGCGCAATGGCGCAGGCCTTCACGGCGGCTTCCTCGGCGATGGTGATGCGCAGGCAGTCGGGCAGGCCATAGGCGCCCATCTTGCGCACCAGGATGCGGCGGGATTTCAGGAATTTCTCGGCTGCATCGGCATTGAGCTTGGGATCGGAGGGGAAGCGCACCAGCAGGAAGTTGCCGACGCTGGGATAGGGGTGAAGGCCGATGCGCTTCACCTCGTTTACGAACCAGGGCAGCCAATAATCGTTGTGCGCCTTCGACCGTGCGACATGGTCGGTGTCGGCAAGGCCCGCGATGCCGGCCAATTGCGCGGGCGCCGGCACGTTGAACACGCCGCGGATACGGTGCAGCACGTCCATGATGCTTTTGTTGCCATAGGCCCAGCCGAGGCGGAGTGCCGCCAGGCCGTAGATCTTGGAGAAGGTGCAGGACATGAGGACATTGTCATGTGTCTTCACCAGCTCGGCACCGTTGCTGTAGTCCGGCTTGTCGACATATTCGGCGTAGGCCGCGTCGATGACGAGGAGCACATTCTCCGGCAGCCCATCGCGCAGCCGCTTCATCTCGGCAGCCGGGATATAGCTGCCGGTCGGGTTGTTCGGGTTGGCGACGAAGCAGATCCTGGTCTTGGGCGTCACGGCCGCCAACAGCGCATCGACATCGGTGGTGAGGTTCTTCTCCGGTGCCGCGACGGGGATCGCACCCACCGATTGCGCAGCGATCGGATAGATGAGGAAGCCGTGGCGCGAATAGAGAACCTCGTCGCCAGGACCCGCATAGGCGCGGGTCAGCAGCACCAGAATATCGTCGGAGCCGGTGCCGCAGATGATCTCTTCCGGCTTGCCGCCCACTTGCGCCGCCAGGGCCGTGCGGAGCGCCATGCTGGCGCCGTCCGGATAGCGGTGCATCTCCATGGCGCCCTTGGCATAGGCTTCCATGGCGAGGCGGCTGGCGCCCAGGGCGCTCTCGTTCGACGACATCTTGTAGATCGGCCCCGATCCCGGCAGATCATGCTCGCCCGGCACATAGGCGGCGATGTCGAGAATTCCGGGGCGAACGGTCAAGGTCATGATCTGGGCTCCAAGGCGCGTTGCGTCTGTGTTAGTGGCCGCTCGGTTCGTCGCTGAGCTCGGCCTTGGTCAGGGGTTCGGCATAGGAGCCGATCGTGTGCAGCTTGGCATCCTTGCCGAGGCCGCTGGCGACCAGGGTCAGGCGCGGATCGGCCTCGGCCACATAGCCCGCAACCTCGATGAGGTTGAGGTCCGGGCCCAGCTGATCGCGGCCCAGTTGATCGCGCCCGCCATGGATGAAGCTGGTCTCAAGCCCGACACCGGCCAGGGCCTGGCGCAGGCTGGAGCGGCTGACCGGTTCCGGGGCTTCAAGCACGATCAATGAATGGTCGCGGTCGGTGGGTTCGGTGGGCGAGCGGCCGACGACGAGGGCCTGGAGATCCGGGTTGCGCTGGTTGCCGGGATCGCCAAAGGGCAAGCGGGCCACGACATGGGGCAGCTGGGCCGAGCCCATCAGGCGCCGCCACCAGGGGTCGTTGTCATCCTCGCGCGGGAAGGGCAGGACAGCGACCGTGGCGGATCCGTCCATGACGGCGCTCAAGGCGCGGTCGACGCGGCTGAAGGTGAGGAGCTTGACCTGGCTGCCATAATGATCGCGCGCCAGGTCCCAGAAACCGGGATGGGCCTGCGGGGCATAGACCGCGACCACAAAAGGGCCTTCGACCTGGAGGAGGGCGGAGATCATTTCGCGCCACATGCGCACGATGACGGCCTTGGGCAGCTTGCCTTTGTGGCGCGCAATGAGGCGGCGCAGGATCTTGGCCTCGCGGGCCGGGCGCATGAACTTGGCGCCTTCCGCGGGCGATTCGCCGGTCAGCGGCTGGCGCGCTGCCTTGGTGGCGCCCACCGCAACGGCCAGTTCCGTCCGCTGCATGAGCAGATCGTGCAGCTGGCTGTCGATCGCATCGATCTTATGCCGCAGCTGGACCAGCTCATCCCCGATGCCATCCGACCCCTGCATACCCCTAAACCACTTCCAAGGCCCAAATTGTTTCCAAGAACTGAGAAACGGCCTAGCCAACGGTCATTCAGACGGGGCCCGGCCGCGGCCAAGTGATAGCCGCCAAGCGCCCGAAAAGCAAAGAAAACCTTGAAAGAAGCCATTGCCAGGGGCCCCTGTGCTGGGTTTCCTGCCCTGGAGCCTGGAGGGGCGCTGTCAGGCGGGAAATCCGAGCCCCCAAGAGCCGGATTTTGGAAGATTGGCGGACAGATTTCAATCTTCCGGCCATGGTTCCTTCCCGGGTTTCCAGCGCTGCCGCCGGGCCGGTGGTGGCTCCGCCACCGCTGCGGCCCCTTACTGGCCGACCTTCTCGATCTCGAAGGGTGTCGTCTGATAGATCTCGTTGATCCAGTTCGAGAAGAAGAGATGCGCATGCGGGCGCCAGCGGTTAAGCGGCGGCCGTGCGGCATCATCGGCAGGGAAATAGTCGTGCGGCAGCTTGATCGGGACATTGGCGTTGATGTCGCGCGCATATTCATCGCCGAGGGAGGTCGCATCATATTCCATGTGATCGAGCACGTGGAGACGGCGCGCGCCGCGACTCTGGGCGATGCAGACACCTTTCTCGTCGGAATAGGCCAGCACGTCGACATCCGGGCACGCCGCCACGTCGGCGGTTCTGATTTCGGCCCAGCGCGAGATCGGTATCACGAAATCATCCGAGAATCCGATCAGGAAGGGTGACGACGGCTTCATGATCTTCTGGCGATAGACACCGAACGCCTTTTCCGGCAACTGATGCTTCGGTACGCCGTGGAAATGGTAAAGTGCCGCCATGGCACCCCAGCAAACATTGATCGTCGAATGCGCGTTGGTCGTGGTCCAGTCGAAGATCTGCTGCATCTCCGGCCAATAGGTCACGTCTTCGTAGGGGATCGTCTCGACCGGCGTGCCGGTGATGATGAAGCCGTCGAATTTGCGATGCCGCGCATTCTCCCAGGTCTGATAGAAAGTCCGCAGATGGTCTTCCGCCGTGTTCTTGGCGGCATGGTTGCCGATGCGGATCAAGGAGAGATCGATCTGCAGGGGGGTGGCGCCGAGCAGGCGCGCGATCTGCAACTCGGTCTTGATCTTGTTCGGCATCAGGTTGAGCAGGCCGATCTGCAGCGGGCGGATGTCCTGGCGGATTGCCGCTGTCTCGGTCATCACGCGCACGCCCTCGTTCTGGAGGGCCTGGAAGGCAGGGAGCTTGTCGGCAATCTTGATCGGCATGTGCGGTCACCCAAAAATCGGCAAATGGCTCGCCCTGGGTCCGCAGCCTTGAGATTCCACTTTTGAAAATCTCGGGCGGCCCTTTAGCGAGTTTTTTTACGTGGCTGCAAGCCGGCCGGCCAAATCACCACGGAATGCTTCTATTTAACCGATGCGGCACCCAAGCTACAATACGATTTATCAGGCTTTGACGGCCGCCCAGGGTAGCGTTTCACGCATGTTGTGGGGCGTTTTGCCGCATAACGAGGGTGAATTTGCCAGGCGAGCCGGCATGTTTTTGCCAAGGAAGCGGGGCGGGTCAGTCAGGCTGTTGCAAGAGTGGATCCCCGGGTCAAGCCCGGGGATGACGGCTTTGTTTAGTTGGCCGCAGATGGTGTTGGCAGGGTATTCTCAAGTTCGTCATCCCCGGGCGGTCCCAGTTTTCTGCTGGTGGCACGCATTTCTCTTTCGCAATCGCGGCACCATGGGCTGGCATCGGCACTCGGCATGGGGTTGGGCGGAATGATCCTGGCAACACTTGCCGTCATCGGCTTGCAGGCGCTCTTCATGCAGGTCGAATGGCTCTATATGGGATTCAAGATCGGTGGTGGCGCCTATCTCGTCTATCTCGGCTACCAGCTGTGGCGGGGCGCCAGGCAGCCCTTGCAGGCGGCGATGGCAGATCCATCGCGGAGCGGCGTATTCCGCACTTTCCTGCTGGCGCTGGCGACGCAGCTCAGCAACCCGAAGACCGTGATTTTCTACAGCAGCGTCTTTGCAGCCTTGCTGCCGTCCAATCCCTCGACCGGCACGATGATCCTGCTGCCGGGCCTGCTGTTCCTGGTGGAAGGCGGCTGGTATTCGGCCGTGGCACTCGCCTTCTCGACGGCCAAACCGCGTGCGGCCTATCTTCGCGCCAAGGGCTGGATCGACCGCATCGCCGGGGCCGTGATGGCAGGGCTGGGGCTGCGGCTCATCTTCAGTTCGGCGAAGGTTTAGGGAACGAAAGTCCCCTCACCCCGACCCTCTCCCCGCAAGCGGGGCGAGGGAGTTTCGAGCAAGCTCGGTATAAAGCCCCTCTCCCCGTTCTTACGGGGAGAGGGGTTGGGGTGAGGGGCGTTTCGCTTTAATCCAGCAGGCTCCGAAGCGCGCGGTTGGCGACCGCCAGCATGGCGAGCTCCAGTTTGCCGACCTGGCGCAGATCGGTGAACAGGGCCTCGGCGCGTGGCAGGGCGGCGGTGCGGCCGGCTTTCCAGCCGTCGATCGCCTTTTCACCGGTGAGCCCCAGATCGTTGGCGAGGACCGCAACCGTCAGATCACGCTGATGGGTGTTGAGATCGTCGACGATGGCAAACACCGCGAGGCGCTGCCAATGGCTGTCGCCGATCAATCCCTTCGCCCCTGTCCGCAGCCAGTCGATGTTGAACTGGTCGCCGATGGCAAAATAGGTGGCGGCCACATCCTCGACCTTGATCTTGGTCTGGGCGGCAATGCGCACCACATCAAGCGTCGTGCCGATGCTGGCCAATTGCGAAATGCGCCGTGCCAGCCGGTCCGGCACGCCACCCGACATAAGGGCGCCATAACGCTTGGTGTTGGCGGCCTGATCGGCCGGCGAGAGGATCGTGCCCAAGGCCGCTTCGATGGCAATGATGCCGGGTTCGGTCGCAGCGATGTTGGCGGCGATGTCGAGCGGATGCTGGCCGTTGCGGAGGAACCACAGGGTCGCAGCTTCGGCAAGCCGGTTGATCTCGATCAGCATCGAGGTCTGGATGCTGGCCGAGACTTTGTTGTCGAGCGCCTGGATACCCGACCACAGATCCCGCAGCTTGAAAGCACCGCGGGTGATGGCATAGGCGCGGGCGATGGCGGAGGCGCTCTGGCCGGTCTTCTCCTTGGTCACATGAACGAAGGTGGCGCCCATGCGATTGACGAGCGAGTTGGTGACGACGGTCGAGATGATCTCGCGGCGCAGGCGATGCTTGTGGATGAGCGGCTGATAGCCCTCGCGCAGCTGCTGCGGGAAATATGAGATGAGATCGTCGGCCAGCTGCGGATCGTCCGGCAGATCGGACGGCAGCAATTCGTCATAGAGCGCCATCTTGGCATAGGCCAGCAGGACAGCGCTTTCCGAGCGTGTGAGGCCGATGCGCTGGGTCAGGCGCGCACGCATGATCTCATCGTCCGGCAGATATTCGATGGCGCGGTCGAGGCGGTTGATGCGCTCCAGGCCACGCATGAAGCGGCCCTGCTGGTCGAGGAGCGTATAGCTTTGCGCCTCCGCGACCGACAGCGCCTGGGACTGCAGGTAATTGTCGCGCAGCACGAGGGTCCCGACCTCGTCGGTCATTTCAGCGAGCAGCTTGTCGCGCTGCTTCATGGTGAGATCGCCGGCGGCGATAGCCTCGTTAATGAGGATCTTGATGTTGACCTCGTGATCCGAGGTATCGACGCCGGCGGAATTGTCGACCGCATCGGTGTTGAGGCGCTTGCCGTGGAGGGCTGCTTCGACGCGGCCGCGCTGGGTGCAGCCGAGATTGGCGCCTTCGCCGATCACCCGGCAGCGCAATTCCTCGCCATTGACGCGGGTCCCGTCATTGGCGCGGTCGCCGACATCGGCATGGGTCTCGTCGGTCGCCTTCACATAGGTGCCGATGCCGCCGAACCACAGCAAATCGACCTCGGTCTTCAGCAGCAGCTGGATGAGCTCGTTGGGCGTCACCTGATCCTTGGTGAAGCCGAAGCGCTGTTTCACTTCCGGCGAGAGCTTGATCGATTTCGCCTTGCGCTCGAAGATGCCGCCGCCGGGCGAGATCAGTTTGGCATCGTAATCGTTCCAGCCGGAGCGCGGCAGGTTGAAGAGGCGCTGGCGTTCGGCCAAGGTCGCCTTCGGGTCCGGATTGGGATCAAGGAAGATGTGCATGTGGTTGAAGGCAGCCACCAGCTTGGTGTGCGCCGAGAGCAGCATGCCGTTGCCGAACACGTCGCCCGACATGTCGCCGACACCCACACAGGTGAAGTCGACATTCTGGATATCGTGATCAAGTTCGCGGAAATGGCGCTTCACGCATTCCCAGGCACCGCGCGCAGTGATGCCCATCTTTTTGTGATCGTAACCGGCAGAGCCACCCGAGGCAAAAGCATCGTCGAGCCAGAAACCGTAATCGCGCGAGACCGAATTGGCGATGTCGGAAAAGGTCGCCGTTCCTTTGTCGGCCGCGACCACCAGATAGGGATCGTCGCTGTCATGGCGGATGACGTCGGCTGGCGGTTTCACGGCGCCGGCCACCAGATTGTCGGTGATGTCGAGGAGGCCGCGCATCAAGGTCTTATAGCAGTGTACCACCTCGGCCATGACGGCCTCGCGGTCACCTTGCGCCGGGCGCTTCACCACGAAGCCGCCCTTGGAGCCCACCGGCACGATGACGGCGTTCTTGACCATCTGCGCCTTCATCAAGCCTAAGACCTCGGTGCGGAAATCCTCGCGCCGGTCGGACCAGCGGATGCCGCCACGCGCCACCTTGCCGCCCCTGAGATGGATGGCCTCGGCACGCGGGCTGTAGACGAAGACCTCAACCAAGGGCCGTGGCAGCGGCAATTCCTCGATCTTGGCGGAATCGAGCTTGAAGGAGACATATTCCTTGGGCCCGCCATCAGTGGCCTTCTGGTAGAAATTGGTCCGCAGGGTGCACTGCACGGCATTGAGATAGCGGCGCAGGATGCGGTCTTCGTCGAGGTTGGCGACGCGGTCGAGCTTGCCGGCAATCTTCTCGACGATCTTCAGGGTCTTCTCGTCGCGATTGCCTGCGAAGGCCGGATCGTTGCGCACGTGGAACAGCTTGACGATGTTGCAGGTGATGGTCGGGTTGGCGTTAAGCGTCGCCTCCATATAGTCCTGGCTGAAGGCAATCGCCGCCTGGCGCAGATATTTGCAATAGGCGCGCACCAGGGTGATGTCGCGCCAGCCGAGGCCGGCGGTGATCACCAGTCGGTTGAAGCCGTCATCCTCCATCTGGCCGCCCCAGATCTTGGCGTAGGCTTCGTGGAACTTGTCGCGGATCGCGGCAATATCCACCTCGCCGCCATCGGCGGTCACCATGATGAAGGCGTGGATCCAGACCGGCTGCTCCTGGCCGACCGGGCGCACATCGAACGGATTTTCGCTGATGACCTTGAGACCGAAATTCTCCAGCGAGGGGAGGACCGTGGAGAGGGCGATCTTGTCACCGGACTTATAGAGCTTGAGGTGCAATTCGTTGCCGGCGGCCTCGATCGGGCGATAGAGGTTGATCGCCGTCTTGTTCTCGTGCAGCGCTTCCTCGATGCGGTCGATATCGCTCACCGCCGCATGGGCATTGAAATATTCCTCGAACCCCACCGGAAAGGCATCGCCATAGCTGCGCAGCAAGGTCAGGCCCTCGGCCTCGCCCTTGGCTTCGATGAGCGCATCCTTGAGGTGATCGCGCCAGGAGCGACAGGCATCGGCGACCTGCTGTTCCAGCTCCTTCACGTCATAAGGCGGCATCTCGCCGGGCGTGGTCGCGATGATGAGATGGACGCGGGCCAGCGGGCTGTCGGTCAGATGTACGAAGTAGTTGGAGATGCGGCCGTTGAAGGCCTTGCACAGGATGGCCTGGATGCGCTGGCGCAGTTCCGTCGTCTGCCAGTCGCGCGGCAGGTAGACGAAGCAGGAGACGAACCGTTCATAGGGATCGCGGCGGACGAACAGGGCCACGCGCTGGCGGTCCTGCAGGTTGAGGATGCCGAGCGAGGTTTCCAGCAGCTCGTCGACGTCGGTCTGAAACAGTTCGTCGCGTGGATAGCTTTCGAGGATATGCGCCAGCGCCTTGCCATCATGGCTTTGGGAACTGAAACCGGCGCGCTTGGCAACTGTTGCCACCTTGTGGCGCAGCAGCGGAATTTCCCAGGGCGACCGGTTATAGGCGACCGACGTGAACAGGCCGGCAAAGAGATGCTCGCCGACAACGTCACCTTTCTCGTTGAAGATCTTGATGCCGATCGTGTCGAGATGGACATTGCGATGCACGGTCGAGCGCAGATTGGCCTTGGTGACCAGGATCATCTTCGGCTGGGTGAGGAAGCTCCTGACATCCGGCGGCAGGGCATCGAGATTGCGCATGCCTTCGAACACGCGCACATCGGGATCGCGCAGCAGGCCAAGGCCGGCTTCCTGCTTGATGTGATAGGTGATGTTGTCCTTCTCGCCGGCAAAGATGTATTCGCGGTAGCCGAGGAAGGTGAAGTGATCGTCATTGATCCAGCGCAGGAAGTCGACCACTTCGGTCACTTCCTCAGGCGGCAGCGGCAGCTTGCGGCTTGCCGCTTCATCGATCGCTGACGCCAGGCGCGCGCGCATCGATTGCCAATCCTCGACGGCCAGGCGAACGTCGCGCAGCACGATCTCGATCCGCTCGCGGATAGCATCGAGCTGCTCTTGCGTAGCTACCTGGTTGACGCGCAATTGCATGACCGATTCAGGCGTCCCATCGGCAGCGCCAATCGCCGTCAATTGACCCTTGGCATCGCGCGTGGTGCGGATGATCGGATGGATGACGAGATGGACGCCAAGATCCTGCCGGTTCATTTCGGCAGTCAGCGAATCCACCAGGAAAGGCATGTCGTCGTTGACGATCTCGATCACGGTATGGGTCGAGCGCCAGCCATGTTCGTCGATGCGCGGGTTGAAGACGCGCACCTTGGCCTGCTTGGGCAGGCGCGTCTGCGCAAAATTGGCAAGTGACAGAGCGGCGGAAAAGAGATCCTCGGGATTATCGCTGGCAATGTCGGATTGCGGGACATTGGCATAGAATTGCCGAATGAAGGTTTCGATCAGCGGCGCACGCTTGCGCTCGATACGTTCTCCGACAAAGCGCACGACTTCATCGATCAGCTGGTTCTTCAGCTTTTCCGCTCGCATGATATCAAAGTCCCCGATGACAGTTACTGGAGGTTTGTTGTTATTAGGCTTTGTTATTTCTGGGGATTCTAGCCCATGCCAAGTAAAAGCGCCAATCTGGCACAGGGCTGGCGGGACCGTCGAAAAGGCGTTCGAACGGGGGCGAACGGGGCGAATTCACGGCATTTCCTGCCGTTTCGCGATAATGACCATGTTTTGGTAAAGAAAATTTAAACTATCGGCGGGCATTCTCTCCGAAACGGGGGTGCGGCAGCGACCGGCCGGTCAATCGAGGCTAGTCAATCGGGGGGATCCGATGCCGGGTATTTTGCGCACCGAAAGGAGAGAGACATGCTGATGGACGAAGTCCGCGGCGAGGCGTTTCTGCGCAAATTGCCGCAAGATATCCGCGACAGCCTGACACCGGCACAGTCGGAAGCGATCAGCCGTGTCGCACAAGGCACTATTCAACGGCGCCATCCGATCGACCTGCGCCTCTCCATGCCGCTGCCCTTTGGCGAGCGCGCCTATGCCGTGCTGCTGTTCGGCAAGGAAAAACGCTCGCAAGCGCGCCGCATCCTGGAAAGCCAGCTGCGGCCGACCGATCGCTTGACCCAAATTGTTGTATTTGGATTGGGCTTGGCAGCGTTTACATTGGCGGCCTTCATCGGGCTGCTGTTCCACAATGCAGTCCTGGCGCCTTAACGGATAGTCAGATCATCACCTTGCCGCGTGCCTTTTGCCTTTGCTTGCTAGCGCTGTCATGGCCGTTCTGGGCGGGCCTTGCTTGTGCCGAAACGAAGCTGCCGCCACTGCCCAAGATCGGCATTGAAGGCGAGGACAATCGGACCGTCGCTGATTCCAAAGTCTGGCCCTGGATCGCGGTTGGCCGCATCAACCGCGAGATCGGCGGCCATTGCACCGGTACACTGATCGCCCCCGATCTGGTTCTGACGGCAGCACATTGCCTCTATAATTCCGACGACGGCCGCTGGACGGCACCGTTCGAGGTGCATTTCGTGGCGGGCTATAACCGGGGCAGCTATGCCGCCCATGCGCGGGGCAAGCGTTTCATCCATGATCCGGCCTATGTGCCGGGCAAGGCGGCCACGATCAAGGAAATGGCGCGCGACTGGGCGATCATCGTGCTGGAGCAGAAACTGTCTCTGCAGCCAGTGCCGCTCACCACCCGTAACAGGAACGAGATTCTGGCGAAGCCTAATGCCGGAGTGCCCAATGTCGGCGTGCCCAATGTCGGCGTGCTCAGTGCCGCCGGATATAGTGGCGACCGGTCGGAGGTTCTGTTGCGCCATGCCGGCTGCACCATACTTGGCATGATGCGCGAACATCCGGTGATGATCGATGATTGCGACAGCACCTTCGGAGCTTCCGGGGGGCCGTTGCTGATGATCACCAATGAGAAGGCCGAGATCGTCGGCCTGCAGAGCGGTGTCGCGCAGTTCAAGGACAAGGGCGAGCGCGGCGTTGCCGTCCCGGTCTGGACCTTCAGGGGCGCGGTGCCGCGCTAGCCGGTTCCGGCTGCCCCAGAAAACGCAACGCCAGATAGCCCAGAATGGCCGAGGCGCCGGTCCCGCAGAGAACGCCGAGGCGTACCTCGGCCGCCAGCGCCGGGTCCGGGAAGGCTAGGCCGCCGATGAACAACGACATGGTGAAGCCGATCCCGGTCAACAAGGCGACGCCGTAGATCTGCGGCCAGCTGGCACCCGTCGGGCGTTGGCACAGGCCCAGCGCCACGCCAAGGGCGACGGCGCCCAGGACCCCCACCTGCTTGCCGATGAAGAGGCCGAGGGCAATGCCAAGCGTCAGGCTATGCGTCAGCGATTGCAGGGAAAGGTCGGCGAGGCTGACACCGGCATTGGCAAAGGCGAAAATCGGCATGACGCCATAGCTGACCCAAGGGTGGAGGCCGTGCTCGGCGCGGCGGAGCGGCGACTGTTCAGTATCGCCTGCAATGCGATAGGGGATAAAGAGGGCGACAGCGACACCCGCCAGCGTCGCGTGGACCCCCGATTTCAGCACGCATACCCAGATGAAGATGCCGATCAGCACATAGGGCGTGATGCGCTGGATGCGCATCCGGTTGAGGATGAGAAGGCCGATCCCACCGACAGCGGCCAGAGCCAGCGAGAGGATTGAGAGATCGGCCGTGTAGAAGATGGCGATGATGATGATGGCGCCGAGATCGTCGATGATGGCCAGCGCCAGCAGAAAGATCTTGAGACTGGGCGGCACCCGGTTGCCAAGCAATGTCAGCACCGCCAGGGCAAAGGCGATGTCGGTCGCAGCTGGAATGGCCCAGCCGCCCAAATATTCGGGGGCCGCGCGGTTGATGAGGAAATAGACCAGGGCCGGCGCCGCCATGCCGCCCAGGGCGGCGATGCCGGGCAAAGCCGCCTGCGAAGGTGTCGACAATTCGCCGCCCAGGATCTCGCGCTTGATCTCCAGCCCAACGAGGAAGAAGAACACCGCCATCAGCCCGTCATTGATCCACAGGAGCAGGGGCTTCACCAGGCCCAAAGGTCCCAGGGTCACGCCGAACGGCAGTTCCAGGACCTGGCGATAGAGCGGCGCCAGCAAGGAATTGTCGCAGATCAGCGCCAGGATGGCGGCAGCCAGCAGGATGATGCCGCCGGCGGCCTCGAGCTGCAGAAACTGGCGGATGGGATTCATATGGCGGTCATTTCCTCGTCGACGTCAGAACAGGGAGGCGTTGATCAGGCGGTGCGCCAGAATGCTGGCAGCATAGCCCAGCGCCACGGCCCAGCTCCATTTGAGATGGCTGGAGAAGGTGTAGACGCCCCTGGCCTGCCCCATCAAGGCGACGCCGGCTGCCGAGCCGATCGACAGGATCGACCCACCGACACCGCAGGTCAATGTGATCAGCAGCCAGTGACCGTCCGACATCGCCGGATCCATCTTGAGGACGGCGAACATGAGCGGAATGTTGTCGACGATGGCCGATAGCAGGCCGATGGTGATGTTGGCGGTCATCGGCCCGAAGCCCACATAGAGGAACTCCGATGAAACTGCGAGATAGCCGATGGCACCAAGGCCGCCCACGGCGAAGATGATGCCGAAGAAGAACAGCAAAGTGTCGAACTCGACGCGCTGAATCTCCTTGAAGGAATCGAGCAGCATGTCGGAATCGTCGCGGCGCTTGCTTTTGCGGTTGAGGTAATAGGCCCAGATCTGCAGATAGCCGAGGCCCAGCATCATGCCCATGGCCGGCGGCAAATTCAGAAAATTCTTGAAGCACACGGCCGTGACGATGGTGGCGGCAAACAGCAGCAGGACGCCGCGGGCACCAGGCTTGGCGCGCACCCGGTCCTGATGCGGTGCCGGTTTGGTCTTGGGCAGGGCAAAGTGCATCAGCACGGCGGGCACCAGCCAGTTGACGGCCGAAGGTACGAACAGATCGAAGAACTCCCAGAAGGTGAGCTTGCCGTTCTGCCAGACCATGAGGGTGGTGATGTCGCCAAAGGGCGAGAAGGCGCCACCCGCATTGGCCGCCACGACAATGTTGACACAGCCCATGGCGACGAAGAGACGCGAGCCGGTCCCCAGCGCCATCACCACGGCCCCCATGACCAGGGCGGTCGTGAGATTGTCGAGCACGGCCGAGAGCGGGAAGGCGATGCCGCCGGTGAGCCAGAACAGCGAGCGGTAGCCAAGCCCAAGGCCGACCAGGCGCGCGCGCAGCACATCGAAGACGCGGCGCTCTTCCAGCGTGTTCACATAGGTGATGGCGACCAGCAGGAACAGGAACAGCTCGCCATATTCCAGGATCATCTGCTTGGCTTGTGCGTGGGCGGCTTCGGCCTGCCCTGCGGCACCGTAGCCCACCGCCACCAACGCCCAGATCAGCCCAGCTGCCAGCAGCACGGGCTTTGATTTGCGCATCTGGGTGGTTTCCTCGCAGATCACGAGGACATAGGCGGCCAGGAAAATGACCAGGGCCAGCAGGCCGGTCCAATGCATCGTCAGATCAATCATCCGCCCTGTTCCCCAGATACCGCCATGTGGATGAAGGCGGTGCCCGGGGAAAATAGCGGCCAAGCCCAACAGGGCCTAGCCTTTATCGAACGGATGGATCAACACATTGGCATCATGAGGATTTTTAGCGAACCCGGACCGCCTGTGGCGGCTGGTACCGCGCGCCTCACGCCAAGCTTGGCAGGGCCAGAATCAGCACCATGAGAGCGGAAAAAGCGATAGCTTCGAAAGCGTTCTTGAGGCTGTAGGCCATGATCTTGCTCCTGCTGTATCGTCTATGTGCCCTTTATGTTCTATTCATGTTCCAAAGTCAAGCCGCCTGTTATCTGCAGAGAAACATTGGAATTTTCAGTCAGAGATTCTCAGTCAGAGATTCTCAGTCAGAGATTCTCGGAGGGACTGTTCAGTTCGGGCGCGTGGCCTTCAGGCGATAGGTGCCGCCTTTGGGCCCCTCGAACATGTCGCGCAGCAAGGGATGGCGGCAGGGCCGGCCGCTTTCGTCCGGCAGCAAATTCTGTTCCGAAACATAGGCGACATAGGTCGTTTCGGCGTTCTCGGCCAGCAGATGATAGAAGGGCTGGTCGCGATGCGGCCGCAATTCCGCCGGGATCGATTGCAGCCACTCCTCGGTATTGGCGAAGACCGGATCGACGTCGAAGACGACGCCGCGAAACGGATACACGCGGTGTTTGACGATATCGCCGATGTTGAAGCGGGCCGTGGCGAGGTTGGTCGCAGGTCGTTCTTTCATGTCTCACAGATTGGCGCGATTGACGATTCCGTCAAGTCCCGGCAAGGGGTTATCGATCGTTGGATGGGCCGATCGTCTTGTCGATGGTCGCCATCAGATCGGCGCGGGTGAACGGTTTGGGCAGGACCGCGGCGGCGCCCAATTGCTGGGCCAAATGGAGGACGTCCATCCGGTTTGTCCTGCCACCACCGGAAATGGCGATGATCGGCAGATTGGGGAAGGTCGCCCGCGCATTGAGGATGAGCTCGATCCCTTCCACTTCCGGCATGATGATGTCGGTGATGATCAGGTTGACGGCCATGTGATCGAGGCTGGCCAGCCCCTCCTTGGCCGAGCCGAAGCACACACACTGATAGGCGCTGCCATCAAGCATGAATTCGATCATGCGCAGGATCGCCGGATCGTCGTCGATGACGAGTATCTTCTGCATCGTCAGATCATTCCTTCCGCGTCGCGTACCCTTCTGTCCTCCATCACGGCGTATCCAACATCTTGCGAATGCGTTCGGCAAGTTCCTGGCGGCGATAGGGTTTGCTCAGCAGCTGCACATCTGCGCCCTTGGCGGCGCTATTCTTGATAGCGGCTTCGGCAAATCCGGTCACCAGCAGAATTCTGAGGGCGGGGTAGAGCTCCGTGGCCTTGGCGGCGAGATCGAACCCGCTGAGGCCGCCCGGCATGACAACGTCCGAGAACAGCAGATCGATGCCATTGCCGCGTGCCAGAAGGTCGAGGGCATCATGGCCGTTCGCGGCCTCGATCACCTGGTAGCCGAGATCGTCCAACTGCCGTGCCGCGGTTTTACGCACGGCCTCGTTGTCGTCGACGACCAGGATGGTCTCGCGGCCCTTCGGCAGGGAAGTCGATTCGATGCGACCGGCCGCCGGCTGTTCTGTCCCCATGCCGGCGCGTGGCAGATAGAGGTTGATCGTGGTGCCGTGGCCAACCTCGCTATAGATTTTGAGGTGGCCGCCGGATTGCTTGGCAAAGCCGAATGCCATGCTGAGGCCAAGGCCGGTGCCCTGTCCGGGCGCCTTGGTGGTGAAGAACGGCTCCATCACCCTTCCCAGAATTTCCGGTGGGATGCCCTGTCCGTCGTCGGTGACGGCGATGCGCACGTAATCGCCGGGCGTCACCTCGGCATTGGTTGCCGCATATTGCCCGTCGAGATGGATGTTGCTGGCTTCGATGGTCAGGTTACCACCGCTGGGCATTGCGTCGCGCGCATTGATGGCGAAGTTCAGGAGTACGCTGTCGAGCTGGCCGGCATCGACCAGGCAGGGCCAGAGGTCAGAGGCACAATGGCTGGTGACGGCAATGTTCTCACCCAAAGTCCGGCGCAGCATCGTGGCGATCTGCGGCAGGTGCTGGGCAAGGTCGATGTTCTTGGGGTCGAGTGCCTGGCGGCGTGCAAAGGCCAGCATCTGGCGTGTCAGGGCTGCACCGCGCAGCGCGCCATTGAGCGCCTCATTGGCAAGGTCGATATCGTCCGGTGCCTTGAGATGCGGCAGCAGCGTGTCGATATTGCCGATGACGACACTGAGCAGATTGTTGAAATCATGGGCGACACCGCCCGTCAGCTGGCCGACGGCTTCCATCTTCTGCGCCTGGCGCAGCGATGCTTCGGTGGCGCGCAGGGCGGTAATATCGCGCACGGCTATGACGACACCGAGGCGCCGGCCTTTTTCATCGTGAATCGGTTGGCCGTTGACCAGCATCGTGCGAACCGGCTCATCTTTGGCAAGGCGTGCCATGACCTCGGCGTTATTGACACTTTCGCCGTTCATGACCCGCACCAGCGGAACGTCCTCGAAGGCCATCGGCACCATGTTGCTGTCGAAGATGCCGTCATAGAGTGCGACGATAGCCTTGAATGAAACCTTCTCATCCGGCAGGCCCATGGTTCGGGCCGTGGCATTCATGAACGTCAACATGCCGTCATTGTCGAATCCCAGGATCATTTCCGACGTGTTGTCGAGGACGGCGCGCATATAGCGCTGCTGTTCCAGCAATTGCTGCTGATTCTGTTCCAGCGCCTGGGCCATGGTGTCGAGACCATGCGCCAAGGTACCGAACTCGCCGGCATCATGGTCGATGCCGCTGCGCACCGATAGGTCACCCCTGGCGATCCGGGAACTGAGATCGACCATGGTCTGGACCGGCCGGGAAATCATCCGGGCGCTCATGAAATAGGTGATGAGCGCGAGCACCGCGGCAATACCAAGCAGCAAGGAAGCCTTGATGATGGTGCTTTGGTTGATCGCGCGCATATTATCGTCGATCGCGAGGCCGACAGCGATATAGATGGGTGCTGCCGTCGACGAGGATTGCAATTTCAAGAGGTGGAAAAGATCGGTCCCGCCATCAAGGTCGGCAGCCTTGATATCGGCCTGAACATCTACTTTCTGCAATTCCGCGAAGAGCGGTGTGGCTGCGGCCGACTTGCCGGACCATTCCTTGCCATCCGGGTAGCGCGCCATGACCAGGCCGGCCCCATCGATCAACGTAAAATCGGCATTGTCCGGCAGAGCTGGCGCAACTTCGTGCTGTACGAACCATTCAAGATTGACTGAGGCATAGACGATACCGGTCATCTTGCCGGCACCGTCTGTCATGGGCAGCGCAAAACCCAGCACCGGACGCTTCGACACTTTGCCGACGACATAATCACCTACGGTAAACCCGCTGGAGACGAGCGCGCGCTTGAACCAGGTGCGGTCGGCATAGTTATTGGCCTTGGAATCAGGGTTGCTGGTACAGAGGACATCGGCCGTCGTGCTAACGACCTGGATGATGGAGTAGCGTGGCTGCGACCGCACGATTTCCGACAAAATTTCTGAGCAATCGGGTTCGGCATAGCGGCGGACCTGCGGCACACGGACGAGCAGTTCCAGCAGGCCCTCGACATGAGAGACAATCCGTTCCTGGGAACTTACGATCGCGCGCGCCACTTGCTGGCCCTGGCGCTGCGCGTCATCGATCTGCTGCGACCGCGCCGCATAGACGTCATAGGCAATGATGATTGCCGACGGCAGGAGGACCAGCAGGATGATGGACAGCAGGCGGTGCCGCAATTTCAACGCCCAACGCATTCAAATATGTCCTTATGGTGCAGGCCTGCGAATTATAAGTGTAGATGGCGAGAGGCCAAGCGCAATCGGCACTTGTGAGGTAACGTCCGGCGCGGACAACAGTTGCACGCTCCGCATAACGGACTGAAAAGCGTACATATTTGGAATTAAAGCCCATTTCCGCCAAAAGTCGGATAAACAATGGCTCTCCCGCATACTTGACCGGGCGGGATCCTGAGAATCGGTTGGGTTGCGGCGGCGGTACGTTATTGATCGCAGCGGCAAAGCTGGGAATGATGCGAGCAACGCGACCAGCCATTGTCCGCCACAGGGAAACGACTTCATGAGCAAAGCCGCCAAATTCACCGGCCCGAAATTCACCGGCACTGAGAATTATATCACGACCCGGGACCTGGAGATTGCGGTCAACGCCGCCATGACGCTGGAACGGCCGCTGCTGGTGAAGGGCGAGCCCGGCACCGGCAAGACCGTGCTGGCGCGGGAGGTGGCGCAGGCGCTGGGCATGCCGCTTATCGAATGGCATGTGAAGTCGACCACCAAGGCGGCGCAGGGGCTCTATGAATATGACGCTGTTGCGCGGTTGCGGGACGGGCAGCTGGGCGAGGCCAGGGTCCACGACATTGCGAACTATATCATCCGCGGCAAATTGTGGGAGGCGTTCACGGCAGAGCAGCAGGTTGTGCTGCTCATTGACGAGATCGACAAGGCGGATATCGAGTTTCCCAACGATCTGCTCCAAGAACTCGATCGCATGGAATTCTTCGTCTACGAGACCAAGGAAACGATCGAGGCGCGGTTCCGCCCGCTGGTCATCATCACCTCGAACAATGAAAAAGAATTGCCGGACGCCTTCCTGCGCCGCTGCTTCTTCCATTTCATCCGCTTCCCGGATCGTCAGACGATGGAGCGCATCGTGGCGGCGCATTATCCCGACATCAAACACGATCTCGTGCGGGAAGCCTTGAACCTCTTCTTTGATATCCGCGAGGTACCGGGCCTGAAGAAGAAGCCCGCCACCTCGGAACTCCTCGACTGGCTGAAGCTCCTCATGGTCGATGACATTCCCCCTGAGATCCTGAAATCCAACGATCCGAAGCTGGTGGTGCCCCCGCTTTACGGCGCGCTCCTCAAGAACGAGCAGGATGTGCATCTGTTCGAGCGGGTGGCGTTCCTGGCCAGGCGCGGTCAATAATGGGCGGGCAATAGGCGCCTCATGTTCGCGGGCTTTATCACATCGCTGCGCAATGAAGGGGTCCAGGTGTCGCTCACCGAATACCTCACCTTGCTGAAAGCGATGAAACATCAGGTGGCGGTCCTTGATGTCGAGGATTTCTATTATCTCGCCCGCGCAACCCTGGTGAAGGATGAGCGGCTGGTCGACCGCTTCGACCGCGTCTTTGCTCTCTATTTCCAGGGCATCGCCGGCATATCCCAGGACCTGCTGGCGGAGATTCCGGATGAATGGCTGAAGAAGCTTGCTGAGAAATATCTCTCGGCCGAGGAGATGGCGGCCATTCAGGCGCTGGGTGGATTCGAGAAACTGATGGAGACCCTGCGCGAACGGTTGGCCGAACAAAAGGGCCGTCATCAGGGTGGTTCGAAATGGATCGGGACCGCCGGCACTTCGCCCTTTGGTGCCTATGGCTACAATCCGGAAGGTGTGCGCATCGGGCAGGATGAGTCGCGTCATCGCCGCGCGGTCAAGGTCTGGGACAAGCGCGAATTCAAGGATCTCGATGGCGAGGTGGAGCTTGGCACGCGCGGCATCAAGCTGGCCCTGCGCCGCCTGCGCCGCTGGGGTCGCGAGGGCGAAGCCAATGAGCTCGACCTCAACGGCACGATCCGCGCGACAGCGGCCAATGGCGGTGTGCTTGATCTCCATCTCCGGCCCGAACGGCGCAACAAGGTGAAGGTCCTGCTGCTCCTGGATATCGGCGGATCGATGGACGATCACATCGAGGAATCGGCGCAGCTCTTCTCAGCCGCGAAATCCGAATTCAAGCATCTTGAGACGTTCTACTTCCACAACTGTCCCTATGAGAAACTGTGGCGCTCGAACCGGCGACGCCATGATGATTTCACCTCGACCACCCAGGTCATGAATACCTACGGGCCGGATTGGTGCCTGATCATTGTCGGCGATGCGACCATGAGCCCCTATGAGATCACCCATGCCGGCGGGTCGGTCGAACATTGGAATGAAGAGGCCGGTGCCGTGTGGATGGATCGTCTACTGAAGCACTATCCCAAATCGGCCTGGATCAATCCCAGGGACACGCAGCATTGGGGCTACACGGCATCGCTCAAACTGCTGAAGCAAATGATGGGCGAGCGCATGTTCCCACTGACCTTGGATGGGTTGGATGGCGCGCTGAAGGAATTGCGCCGGCCGCATTGAAGGCGTCAGTCGGCGTCACTCCGGCCGCGAAGCTTCTTGATCTTGGCATAGGCTTCGTTGATCTGTGCGGCCATGCGGTTGGCGAGCTGGACAAAATCCGGGGGCAGGTTCATGGCGCCGATACTGTCGGGATGCACAGGCGCAATCGCCTTGTGATAGGCGGCCCTCACCTCGGCATCCGGGGCATTTTCCGAAACACCGAGAATGTCATAGGGGCCGCGGCCAAGGCGCGCCTCGTTTTCCATCGGTACGATGCGGCGGATCGCTTCCTTGCGGATGATCTCGGTCGTGCCGTCGGATGCTTCGAATGGCAGGAACTGGCGGTTGTCGTTCAATGTATCGCTGACGCGCGTGTTCGGCGCCACGAACAGCGCCATCAGCCGCTCGACACCGTCATCCAGCTCGACCCGCATCAGCACCTTGTGGCGGGTCTTCTTCGTTTGAGAACTGTCGAACATCCGACTCTGCAACCATTGCTAGGGCAAGAATCGAGAGTGCCGCGAATTGGTTAATAAATAGTAGCGGTCGCGCCAGCGGCTTAGGCAGGCTTTCTCTATGCAGGTTTTCTGGCGAAGGCGAGGGCAAGTCCAAGACCGCACAACAGGGCGCCGGAGGTCCGCTGCAGGCGGCGGAAGATATGCTGCCGCCCTATCAGCTTGTGGCGCAGCTTGCCGGCGAAGACAGCGATGATGAGATCCGGCGTGGTGTTGAGTGCGACCGATATCGCGCCCAGCGTGATGAACTGCAGAGCGACGTTGCCACGCGCCGGATCGACGAACTGTGTCACGAAGGCCAGGAAGAAGGCGGCGGTCTTCGGGTTGAGAGCCTCGACCACGATGCCTTCCAGGAACGCACGGCGGCTGCCGGCGGCCTTCACCTCGATGCTGGAGAGGTCGATCCCGGCCGAGCGCCAGGTGCGGATGCCAAGCCACACCAGGTAAAGGGCGCCCACCAGCTTGACCACCGTGAAGACATTGGCGCTGGCCATCAGGATGGCGGAGACGCCGATGGCACCGCCGATCACATGCACGAAGCCGCCCAGCGCCGTCCCGAAGCTCGAGGCAAATCCTTCGGCCCGTCCGCCTGACAAAGACCTCGCCGCGACATAGAGCATGCCGGGGCCGGGCGAGATGGCGAGCGCCGTCGCTGCCAGCAGGAAGATCGCAAAATGCGCCGGATCGAACATGGTTGCTGACTCCTTGGAGCGTTCTTGAGTGAGATAAAGTGGTTGCAACACCCCTCACCCCAACCCTCTCCCCGCAAGCGGGGCGAGGGAGTTTCTAACGAGCGCGCTATGGGCCCCTCGCCCCATGAAATGGGGAGAGGGGTTGGGGTGAGGGGCGCTTAGTACGCAAACTCGGAATAGACCGGATCGACCTTGCCGCCCCATTTGCCGTGATAGAGGTCGAGCTTCAATTCGGCCGGTGTCTTGCCGCTGTCGGCGATGATCTGAAGCGGGTTGAGGAAGCCGGATTCATCCATGCCGCCGAGATCCGTGGCGCCGCGTTTCTGCAGGCCGGCACGCGCGATCGCCAGCACGTCCAAGGCGATGTCGCGCACCTTGCGGCCGCGGAACGGCGTGTTGAGCGCAAGGCGCGGCACGTCGGCACGCAGCTGCTCATGCTCGGCGATGGTCCAATCCTTGACCAGGTCCCAGGCGGCATCGAGCGCCGTCTGATCGTAGAGGAGGCCCACCCACAAGGCCGGGAGCGCACAGAGTCGTTCCCAAGGCCCGCCATCGGCGCCACGCATTTCCAGGAACTTCTTCAAGCGCACTTCCGGGAAGGCGGTGGTCATGTGATCGGCCCAATCGCCGGTCGTGGGAATCTCGCCGGGGGCTGCCGGCAATTTGCCTTTCAGGAAATCGCGGAACGACTGTCCCGAGGCATCGATGTATTGGCCGTCGCGATAGACGAAATACATCGGCACATCGAGCATGTAATCGACATAGCGCTCGAACCCCATGCCTTCTTCGAAGACGAAGGGCAGGATGCCGCAGCGATCCGGGTCGGTATCGGTCCAGATATGACTGCGATAGCTCAAGAATCCGTTGGGCTTGCCTTCGGTGAAGGGCGAATCGGCAAAGAGAGCGGTCGCAATCGGCTGCAAAGCGAGACTGGTGCGGAACTTCTTCACCATGTCGGCTTCGGAGGAGAAGTCGAGATTGACCTGCACCGTGCAGGTGCGCAGCATCATGTCGAGGCCAAGCTTGCCGACCTTGGGCATGTAATCGCCCATGATCTTGTAGCGGCCCTTGGGCATCCAGGGCGTGTCGGCGCGGGACCATTTGGGGTCGAAACCCATGCCGAGCACGCCGATGCCGAGCTCTTCGGAAATGGCCTTCACCTGCTTCAGATGCTGGCCGACTTCGCGACAGGTCTCGTGAATCGATTTCAGCGGCGCGCCTGACAGTTCGAACTGCCCACCCGGTTCCAGCGTGATGCTCTCGCCATTCTGCGACATGGCGATGATCTTGCCGTTCTCCTCGATCGGCTCCCAGCCATAGCGGATGAGACCCTTCAAGAGCGCGCCGATGCCATTGGGCGCGTCATAGCTGACGCGGCGCAGGCTTTTGAGGTCGTAGACGAATTTCTCGTGCTCGGTACCGATACGCCAATCCGCCTTGGGCTTGTTGCCTTCAGCGATGTAGTCGATCAGCTGGCTCTTCGCGGTCACGATTTCGCCGCGCGATTTGGGCGGTGCTGACACGATGTTCCCCCTCAGTCCGAACGTTCCCTAGGCCGGCAATTGGCCGATCGGCAACAACGGTGCCGGTGGCCTAAGGGCGCCGTCGCCCAGGATGCTTTGAAAGACCGCCAGCGCTGTGAGTGCTGCGGTGTCAGCGCGCAGGATTCTTGGTCCCAGGCCAACGGGGGTAACAAATGGCAGTTTTGAGAGGAGGTCAAGCTCGGAACGTGCAAAACCCCCTTCTGGCCCACAAACTATTGCCCATGCGTTAGAAATACTCACAGTGGGCTTGAGGGCATTTAGGGCCTCGGCAATGGGCGCTGCCGGACCTGCCTCGGCGCACAGGATCAGCCGCCTCTTAGCATCCCACCCCTGCAGCAATTCCGGGAGTGACAGCGGCGCGCGAATCTCCGGCAAGGTCAGGCGCTCGGTCTGTTCGGCAGCTTCGATCGCATTGGCCGCCAGCCGTTCGAGATTGAGCCGCGTCGAGGCCGTATGCTGGGTGAAGACCGGCTGGAAGGCGGCAACGCCGAGCTCGGTCGCCTTTTCCACCAGGAAGTCGACGGCATCCTTTTTCAACGGGGCAAAGCATAGCCACACATCCGGGACATCCATCTGCGGCCTGCGCTGGCTGTCGACGCGCACATCCACGGTGCGCTTGCCGATATCGGCGATCACGGCATTGAATTCACCGTCGCGGCCGTTGAACAGGATGAGTTGGTCGCCGGCCTGGCGGCGCATGACATTCTTCAGATAATGCGTCGCGCGTTCCTCGGCCGCAAAGGTCTGGCCGGGTTTCAGTTCGACGGGGACGTAAAGGCGTGGGATCATGTTCTTGAGCGATTCTACAGCTGTGACTATGGTCTGGGACGACGATAACCCTAAATGACAGACATGACGCTATGAGCGCTGCCAGCGATATTCAAGCAGGCGATTGGATCGACCGGTATGTGCCGGCGGCGATTCGCCCTTATCTGCGTCTGGCGCGCCTCGACCGCCCGATCGGCACCTGGCTCCTGCTGTTTCCGGGCTGGTGGTCGCTCTGCCTCGCCCAGCCGCGGGGGATCGGGCCGGATATTCGTCTTCTCATCCTGTTTGCCATAGGCGCTGTGGTCATGCGCGGTGCCGGCTGCACCATCAATGACATTGTCGACCGCGATTTCGATGCCAAGGTGGCGCGCACGGCCACAAGGCCGCTGGCATCGGGCGCCCTGTCGCTGAAACAGGCCTATCTGTTCCTGGGGCTACAGCTCGCCATCGGGTTGGTCATCCTGCTGCAGTTCCTGCCCTTTGCCATCGGGCTGGGGGCGGCGTCGCTGGTCCTGGTTGCGACCTATCCGTTCATGAAGCGCATCACCTGGTGGCCGCAGGCGTTCCTCGGCCTCACCTTCAACTGGGGTGCGCTGCTGGGCTGGGCGGTGATCTGGGGTTCGCTGTCCGCGGCGCCCCTCTGGCTTTATGCCGGCGGCATTTTCTGGACGCTGTTTTACGACACCATCTATGCCCATCAGGACAAGGCGGATGACACGCTGATCGGCATCAAATCGACGGCGCTGAAACTGGGGGCGCAGACCAAGCCCTGGCTGCTGGGTTTTGCGGCGGTCACGATCTGCTTTTTTGCCTTGTCACTCTGGTCGGCCGGGTCAGAGCACATCGCCTATGCGGCACTTGCGGGTGTTTGCATTCACATGCTGTGGCAGCTTCACGATGTCGATCTCGATGACGCCAAGGATTGCAAGGCCAAATTCGACAGCAACCGGTTCATCGGCTGGATCCTGCTGTTCGGCATCGTCATCGATCGGATGAGGGTGTGACGGATCCTGATATTTTCATCCGCACGCAGACCAAGATCGCACGGCCGAGCCTGGTCCCGGAACTGAAGCTGCATCTTGCCACCGAAATAGCCCCCATCTGGCGGGCGACACAGAACGAGCTCGACAATGCCGGCGTGCCGCCACCCTATTGGGCCTTTTGCTGGCCGGGTGGGCAGGCCCTGACACGCTTCCTCATCGATCAGCCGCACTGGGTCAAGGGCAAGCGCGTGCTCGATTTCGCCGCCGGCAGCGGCCTTTCCGGCATCGGTGCGGCCAGGATGAAGGCCGCTCATGTCACGGCCGCCGAAATTGATGCCTTCGCCGCCACGGCGATCAGGCTCAATGCCAAGCTCAACAAGGCCGCCGTCGAGATCGTGACCGAGGATCTGGTCGGGCGCCTGGATCTCGGTTTCGATGTCGTGCTCGCAGGCGACGTATGCTACGAACGGCCGATGGCGGAGCGGGTCTTTGGCTGGTTCGAAGCGCTGGCGGATGCCGGTGTCACCGTCTTGATGGGGGATCCGGGCCGGGCCTATCTGCCGCGCCGGGGGCTTGTCGAGATGGCGCGCTATATGGTGCCGACCTCGACCGAGTTGGAAGACAAGGACATGCGCCTCACCTTGATCTGGCGCATAGCAAGCGGAGCGGAAGCGTGAGTGATTTGGTAAAGGTTGCGGGTCTCTATCGATATCCGGTGCAAAGCGTGCAGGGCGAAGAACTCACTATCGCCACCTTCGGCCCCAAGGGCGTCGTCGGTGATCGCGGCTTCGGGATCGCCGATCTGGAGCTTGGTGTCATCGCCCATGCCAGTCGGCCTAAGCGACAATACCGCGCCCTCATCACCTGGCGCGCCCGCTATCTCGCGGAACCGCAGCTGGGCACGGACCTGCCGGTCGTCGAGCTCAATTTCGGCGATGGCACGCTCTTGCGCAGCGACAGTCCGGATATCGACCAGCGTATCAGCGAGCGCCTCGGCATGCCTGCAGCGCTTGTGCGCAATGACGCCAGCCGTGTGCCGAAACTCTATGACGCAAGCCATTGCCATCTGCTGACCACCGCCACCTTGAAGCGCCTGAAGCAGGAGCATGAGAGCGGCGATTTTGCGCCGGCCCGGTTCCGCCCCAACATCATGCTGGATGCAGGCGATGCGGTTGGTTTCCTGGAAGAGGCATGGCTCGGCAGCAAAGTGACGATCGGGGGTGCCGGTTTCGATATCAACGATGCCTGCAAACGCTGCGCCCTCACCACCCGTGCGCAGGGCGATCTGCCCGACGATCCCGGCATCCTGCACAGCACCGCTGCCAACAAGACCGTGGCCGGCGTCTATGGTTCGGTTGTACGGGAGGGTGTCGTGAAGGTGGGGGATGTGGTGAAGGTGGGCGTTTAGGCAGATTGTTCGAGCGCGATATTGCATCGAGAGGCACAAGCCCTCTCCCCTTGCGGGAGAGGGTAGGGTGAGGGGGTGGAAAGAGCAGTCTCGTTGATGGATCCCCCTCACCCCAACCCCTCTCCCGCAAGGGGAGAGGGGCTTCGCACTAGACAGGGCAGATCCCGTCCGCTCTTCGACAGAAACAGAAAGCCCCGCACATCACATGCGGGGCTTTTCGTTTCAGTGAGCCAAATTTACTTGTTCGGCTGCGGGGTGATGCGGAGATACGGTTTGATCTTCTTGTAGCCCTTGGCCGCGAACAGCTTGTCGGCTTCGGCGTCGGGAATGCTCGGCGGAATGATGCAGTCATCGCCATCGCGCCAGTTGACCGGTGTCGCTACTTTGAAATTGGCGGTGAGCTGCAGGGAATCGAGCACGCGGATGATCTCGTCGAAATTTCGGCCCGTGCTCATCGGATAGGTGATCTGCAGCTTCACCTTCTTGTCCGGACCGATGATGAAGACCGACCGCACGGTGGCGGTCGCATCCGTATTCGGGTGGATCATGTCGTAAAGTTCCGACACCTTGCGGTCGGAATCGGCCAGCAGCGGGAAATTGAGCGCATGGCCCTGCGTTTCCTTGATGTCGCCGATCCAGCCCTGATGTTCTTTCAAGCCGTCAACCGAGAGGCCGATCACCTTGGTGTTGCGCTTGTCGAATTCAGGCTTCAGACGGGCGACTTCGCCGAGCTCGGTGGTGCAGACCGGCGTGAAATCCTTGGGATGCGAAAAGAGGATCGCCCAGGAATTGCCGATCCAGTCATGGAACTTGATCCTGCCGTCGGTCGAATCCTGTTCGAAATCGGGGGCGGTATCGCCAAGTCGAAGGCTCATGAGAATCTCCTCTGTCTGATTTTTTATAGCGGAACTCTATATCGGAACTATTCGCCGGCGGCACTCAACTTTGGTTGCGGCTTGGTGAAACTGCGGTCGTGGGTCAAGGCCGGCACGGCATAGCGTGCCTTTGTGACAAGTGCCGTATCAATCTCGGCAGTCACCACGCCGACATCGGTGCCGGCATCGGCCAGCACTTTGCCCCAGGGGTCGATGATCAGCGAATGGCCATAGGTGCCGCGGCCATCGGCGTGCATGCCGGTCTGGGCCGCCGCGAACATGAAACAGCCGGTCTCGATGGCGCGGGCGCGCAGCAGCACATGCCAATGCGCTTCCCCGGTCGGCACGGTGAAGGCGGCCGATCCTGTGAGGAAGCTCGCCCCCGCCTGCGCCAGGGCGCGGTGGAGATAGGCAAAGCGCACATCGTAGCAGATGGTCAGGCCAAGGCCGCCCCACGGTGTGTCGGCAACAACGGCTTCGACGCCTGGGCGAACCTGCGCCGACTCGCGGTGGCTTTCGCCGGTCGGTAGATCGACATCGAACATGTGGATCTTGTCGTAGCGCGCCACCACCTGGCCCTGCGGATTGAACACGAACTGGCGGTTGGCAATGCGCGTGGGCTCGGCGCGGACCGGCATCGAGCCGATCACCAGCCAGGTGCCCAGTTCCTTGGCGAGGTCCGAGAAGGCGGGGAGGCCGGGATGCTCTTCCTCGGCTGGCGTCTTGGCAAGCGCCGCCTTCTTGTCCGGCTCCAGGATGGTGGTGTTTTCCGGCGTCACGATGAGTTCGGCACCCTGGGCATGGGCTGCGCGGATGAGGTCGCTGGCGGCAACGATGTTCGGTGCCACGTCGCGCTGGGTGTTCATCTGCACGCAGGCTGCGGTGAAGACAGGTGCTTTGCTGTCGGTCATGGTGGAACTCCTAATCTATCCGTCGCGATTCCAGACCGATCCGGGGCCGCGCAACTTTTTTTGCGTGGCAATGCCCAGCGGCTCAGTGATTGGCGTGAAGCAAGGGCTGCAATTTGCCGGCCTGGTCGAGAGCGTAGAGATCGTCGCAGCCGCCGACATGCCGGTCATCAATGAAAATCTGCGGGACCGAAGTTCGGCCGCCAGCCCGTTTGCGCATTTCGTCGCGCAGCTTGCCGTCGGTCATGACGTCGATTTCCTTGAATTCCGCCCCGCGCTCCTGCAGCAGCTTCTTGGCGCGATAGCAGTAACCACAAAGCATGGTGGTATAGATCTCAACCTTGGCCATTCACACACCGATCCGATGTAATTCCGGGTTCTGCTGAAATCCACCCTGATCTGACGCCAGCAGGACCTCCGTAATGTCAGCCTTTGGGGGGCCGTTGACAAGGGGGTGCGACCCCAGCTCGCGCAAGCTTTCCTCGCGGAAACGCTTACTTTTTTCACGGACATTCGGGATTATCCCTACATTTCCTGGATAACCCTCGCCAAAGCCAGAACATCGACCGCACTGGCCCCTGCCTGGCGCAGGACTTTGGCGCAGTTGGTGACCGTGGCACCTGTAGTGATCACGTCGTCGATCAACAGCACCCGCTTGCCGGTGAGGGCGCCACGCCGGCGCGGATGCAGGGCAAAAGCGCCCGCGACATTGCGTTGGCGGGCAAGGCGGCCAAGATGGCCCTGCTTCGCCGTCGCCCGCTTGCGTATCAGGAGATCGGCGATCACGGGTTTGCCGGTAAGGTCGCCCAGCGCGACGGCGAGCAGGGCCGCCTGATTGTAGCGGCGGCCAAACAGGCGCGACCAATGCAGAGGCACCGGGGCGATGATGTCGGCATCGCCAATCAAGGTGTCGCCAGCGCGCTTCAGCCATGCGGCAAAAGCGGGGGTGAGCGACGTCCGGTCGGCATGTTTGTAGGCGAGGACGAGATCGCGGCTGGCCTCGTCATAGCGTAGGACCGATCGCGCCCGGTCAAAGGCCGGCGGTGCCTGGGTGCAAGCCCCGCACAGGGCGCCGGCACCCAAATCGAAATCGAAAGGCTGGCCGCAACAGGCGCAGCAGGGGGGCGAAAGAAAGCTCAGGCCCTGCCAGCAGCTGGGGCAAAGCGCTGCGCCACCCTGTGCCGCCACCACGATCCCGCATTTCAGGCAGCGCGGCGGCAAGACGGAATCGAGGGCGCGGGCAAAGACGCGCACCAAAGGGCCTCGCAGCTCACTCATATAAGTCATGCCGCCATTTCACGAAATAAGATGGCATCCGTCAACCCTGGGTAGGGTCCCGATTTGACGTTGCGCGGCGGCGCGGCTTGCGCATACTCCGCTGCCATGAACGAGCAGCAACATGTCTTTGACCGCGCGCAGGTCCGGCAACAGCGCCGCCGCGCCGCAGCCGACTTCGGACGTCACGATTTCCTGTTCCGCGAACTCGCTGAGCGGCTGCTCGACCGGCTGGCCGACATTCGCCAATCCTTTCCGCTGGCGGTCGATCTCTCGCCCCAAATCGGGGGGCTCACCGCCGTATGGCAGGCGATGGGCGGCAATCTGGGTGGAATCGATACGTTGATCGAAGCCGGGGAGGGTGTCATCGCGGCATCTGCCGGCGGCGGCGCCTTGCGTGTCGCCTGCACCGAGGAAGCCCTGCCGTTCCGGGCCGGCAGCCTTGACCTCATCCTGTCCTGCATGGGGCTGCATTGGGTCAACGATCTGCCCGGCGCCTTCATTCAGATGCGCGATGCCCTGCGGCCGGATGGCCTCTTCCTCGGCGTCATGCTGGGTGGCGAGACGCTCACCGAGTTGCGGCAGTGCCTGATGGAGGCCGAACTTGCCGAGACGGGTGGCGCCAGCCCGCGGGTATCGCCCATGGTAGGCCTGCGCGACGCCGCCGGCCTGCTGCAGCGGGCAAGCTTTGCACTGCCTGTGGCCGATGTCGAAACGCTGACGGTGACATACCCCAATGCCCTGGCCTTGATGCACGAGCTGCGCGGCATGGGGGAGGGGAACGCCCTGGTCAGCCGGTCGCGCAAGCCATTGGGCCGCAACGTCATTGCCCGCGCCGCATCCCTCTATGCAGAGCGCTATGGCGATGCCGAAGGGCGCATCCCGGTGACGTTCCAGGCGCTGTTCCTGACCGGCTGGGCGCCCAGCGCCAACCAGCAGCAACCGGCGCGGCGCGGCAGCGGCGAAATCAGCCTCGCCAACGTCTTTGCGGCAAAGGATTGCAGCAGCTAGGCGGCGGCGTTCTTAGTTGTTGCTGTTGTCGTTGGTGCGATCGCGGTTGCTTCTGTCGCGGTCATGGCCGAAATCGGTGGCATTCGCCCAGCCGCCATCGACGATGGGGTCGGCCACGGACAGAATCTGTTCGACGACCTCGACGCCTTTTTTCGTCACGCGGGCGCTCTGGCCCTTGATCAGTTTGACCGTATCACCCTTGCCCTTCGGGATGATCGTCACTTCGCCCTCGGTAAGGCCGAGCAGTGAATCACCGTTGGGCTTCACCGCCACCTTCACATTGGTGCCGCGGACGGTGATGGTCGCGGTCGGCGTCTCAAAGCGCACGCGGCCGGAAGGCATGACGCCGGTGATCCAGCGAAAAGCACCTTGCGTCAGCGTGACCACCGCCTGGCCGGTATCGGTGTCCTGATCGAAGACGAATTCGTCAATCATGACGGTAGCCTCGGCACCAATGGTGAGATCGGACCCGTCGATGAAGCCGATATCCACCGCGCTGTGCGGGGCAGTCTCGATCACTTCGCGGGATTCGATGCCATCGCGCCGGTACTTGGGTGCGCGCTCTGCCATGGGGGGCGTGCCGTAGACGGTATTCTGCAGGCGTTGCACGAGGCCCACGGCTTCCGCGGCACTGGGGCTTGTTCCGGCCACCCAGGTCAGGACGAGACTGGCGCTGCCCAGAATGACAAGGTCACGGAATCGCATGTGATGCCCCCAGTAATGTACACCAGCAATGTTCCCAAGCGATGTTTCCTGGGCGCTGACATGGTGCCACTGATCTCACAACAAATCGATGAGCATGGCAATGAGCGGCTTGTCGGCGGGTGGCATCGGATAATCGCCAAGGCGCGCCGGCCGCACCCAGGCCAGTTGCTGGCCCTCGCGGCCGGTGACGGAACCTTCCCAACGGCGACAGACATAAAGCGGCATCAGCAGGTGAAACGCCTCATAGCTGTGCGAGGCGAAGGTGAGGGGGGCGAGACAGCTTTCCTTGACGTCGATGCCAAGCTCTTCATGAAGCTCGCGGATGAGCGCTGCTTCCGGCGTCTCGCCCTCATGCACCTTGCCGCCGGGAAATTCCCACAGGCCGGCAAGGCTCTTTCCTTCCGGGCGTTGGGCCAGCAGCACGCGGCCGTCGGCATCGACCAGGGCGACAGCCACCACCAGCAGCATCTTTTTGGAGTCGCTCACGCCGCGACCGTCACGCAGCCCGTCCGATTTTCCGCAGCCAGTCGTTCCGCTTCAGCCGGCGGTGAATGACCGGCAGATGGCAGTTCTGGGCGCGGCTGTGAATCTCGCCGGTACCGCAGATGGTGAAGCCGATCTTTTCCAGCACCTTGTGCGAGGCATCATTGATGGTGACGGCGGAGGCGACCAGTTCCGGCAAGGCGAAATTCTCGAATGCCAACCGCACCAGGCGGCCGGCAGCTTCGGAGGCATAGCCGCGGCGCCAATGTTCGCGTCCGACCCAATAGCCGAGCTCCGGCCCTTCCGGCGTTTTCTGCAGGCCAACGCAGCCCACCAGGGTGTCGCTTGCCTTGACGATGATGCCGAGCACGATGGCGCCTTCCGGATCGTCAATGAAACGCGATGCTGCCTGTGGGTCGGCTTCGGGCGCCGCGATGAAATCCAATGCCATCTGCATGTCATAGGGATGCGGAATGGTCGAGGTGTAGCGTGCCACGTCGAAATCGTTGACCAGGCGCACAATCTCCGGCGCGTCCGCCTGGGTGAGCGGACGCAGCAGCAAGCGGTCGGTCTCGATATCAGGAACGATAATCGGCATTGATCTCGATATAGCGATGGGTGAGGTCGCAGGTCCAGACGCGGGCCTTGCCCGTACCGATACCGACATCGACGCCGATCTTGACGTCGCGGGTCTTGATATGGGCGGCTACCGGCGTCTCGTCATAGTCCGGGCGGCGCTGACCGTTGCGTGTGATCTCGACACCGCCGATGCTGATGGAGAGCTTGTCGCGGTCGGCCTTCTCGCCGGACTTGCCGACAGCCATGACGATGCGGCCCCAATTGGCGTCTTCGCCGGCAATCGCCGTCTTGACCAGGGGGGAATTGGCGATCGAGAGGCCGATGCGCCGGGCGGCAGCGGCACTGGCCGCCCCGGTGACATCGATGGTGATGAGCTTTTCGGCCCCTTCGCCGTCCTGCACGACCTGGACAGCCAGGTCGGTGAGGAGCGACTCGAGGGCGGCGCGGAATTCCTTGAGGATCGGATCGGTGGCTGAGGCCGGCTTCTTATGCTTGGGCCCCTGGCCGGTCGCCACCAGGAGCAGCGTGTCCGAGGTCGAGGTGTCGCCATCCACCGTGATGCAGTTGAACGAGCGGTCGACCGCCTTGGTGAGCAGTGTTTGGAGGATGGCAGCCGGAATCTTGGCATCGGTGGCGACGAAGGCCAGCATGGTCGCCATGTCCGGGGCGATCATGCCCGACCCCTTGGCAATGCCGTTGATGGTGATTTCGGCATCGCCGATCTTGGCTGTGCGGCTCGCCACCTTTTCGAACGTATCGGTGGTCATGATGGCGCGGGCGCCATCGTTCCAGGCATCGGCCTGCAGGTCCTTGATCAGGGCCGGCAGATTCTCGGTGATTGCCTTGTCGTTGAGCGGCTCGCCGATGACGCCCGTGGACGCGATATAGATTTCCCGCGGCTGGCACTTCAGCGCCTTCGCCGTGGCCTTCAAGCAGCGGTCCGCCGCCTCAAGCCCGACCTTGCCGGTGAAGGCGTTGGCATTGCCGGCATTGACCAGGATGGCGCGAGCCTTGCCGCCCTTCAAATGCTTCCGGCAGATATCTACCGGGGCAGAGCAGGTGAGGGAGCGCGTCAGCACGCCGGCGATGGTGCTGCCGGCGGCAACCTCCATCAGCATGACGTCCTTGCGGCCCTTATAGCGGACGCCGCATTCCCTGGCGGCGAGCCGCAGCCCGGCCAAGGCCGGCAACGGATGAAACACGGTCGGTGCAAGCGGCGAGACCTTGGCGCCCATCTGTTGTCGGCCTTTCGTCGGGTTGTTGCGAACGATAACGATAATGAACGATCTGACGTAAACGGCCTTACTGGGCCGGCTTTACGCCGCCATTGGGATCGATGATGTCGAGCTTGGCGGCTTCCTTCAGGTTCTTTGCCACTTCCTGGCGCAGTTCTTCGACGAGATCGAGGCGGATTTCGTCCTTCTGCTTGTCGAATGCCGGCAGCGCCTTGGTGCGTTCATCATTCAATTTGATGATGTGGAAACCGAACTGCGACTTCACCGGGGTCTGGCTGACCTCGCCCTTCTTCATGGCAAAGGCGGCATCGCCGAATTCCTTGACCATGACGTCCTGGGTGAACCAGCCAAGCTCGCCGCCATTCTTGCCGCTGCTGGTATCCGTCGACTTTTCCTGGGCGAGCTTCGCGAAATCGGCGCCGCCCTTCAGCTGTTCGATGAGCGCCTTTGCCTCTTCCTCGGTCTTGACCAGGATGTGGCTGGCGTCGATCTCGCGCTGCGGCGGGGTCTTGGCGACCTCCTCGTCGAACTTCTTCTTGAGCTCGTCATAGCGGGCGTCGACCGCGGCATCGGTGATCTTCGCCTCGATCTGCTTCCTAAAGAAGATCTCGCGAACGGCATTGTCTTCGATCTGCTTCACGGAATCGGCGACCATCTTGACCACTTCCGGATCCTTGTCGAGGCCGTCGGCGCGGCCCTTTTCGGCGACCAGCTTCAGGAAGATGTAGCGGTCGAGGAGCTGCGGGAAGAATTGGTCGATATTGTTGCGGATATCCTCACGCAGGCCGGCCGCGGAATCGATGATGTCCTGGCGCGTGATGTCGGTGCCGTTGAGCTTGGCCACGACCAGCTTGGGGTCGGGTACGCCGGGCTTGGCCGGGGTCGCAGCGGGGGCGGTCGCCGGCGCCGTGGTCGTCGTATTGTCCTGGGCCTGGGCAAAGCCAGCGCCGAAAGCGAGAATAACGCCGGCGACGAGCGCCTGGCGGAAGATCTGAGTGGCCATGGGATTGGGGGTATCCTTTGGTGCCTTTATGGGGTGCCGGGGACAGGCTTTGGAGGCCGAAAACCCAGCGAGCGCCGGGGACTATGCCGAACGGTGCTCGGCCTTACAAGCGGAAAGGTCAAGGATTTCCGTGACTTCACCCCAAGTTGACAGGGCGCCGCCCGCGACCTATCTCTTCCGCAACCACAATCCGGAATTTTAAGGGTTTCTAAGCATGTTCGCGGCGTTGGCGAGGCGGGTCTTCGGATCCGCGAATGACCGTTTTATTAAGGGCTTGGACAAGACGGTCGCTGCGGTGAACGCCCTGGAGCCAGAAGTTAAGGCCTTGAGCGACGAGGATTTGCGCGCCCGCACGGGCTGGCTCCGCGACCGCTTGAAGCAGGGGGAGACCCTCGACGATATCCTGCCGGATGCCTTTGCGACCGTCCGGGAGGCGGCCAAGCGCACCCTTGGGCAGCGGCATTTCGACGTCCAGATCAAGGGTGGCCTGGTCCAGCACCAGGGCCGGATTTCCGAAATGAAGACCGGCGAAGGCAAGACCCTGGTCGCGACCCTCGCGGTCTATCTCAATGCCATCGAGGGCAAGGGCGTCCATGTCGTCACGGTCAACGACTATCTGGCCAAGCGCGACGCCAGCTGGATGGGGCAGGTCTACCAGTTCCTCGGGCTCACCGTGGGCTCGATCGTCCATGGCCTCAACGACCAGGAACGCCGCGCCGCCTATGCCTGCGACGTCACCTACGGTACCAACAACGAATTCGGCTTCGACTATCTGCGCGATAACATGAAGCACCGCGTCGAGGACATGACGCAGCGGCCGTTCAATTTCGCCATCGTCGACGAAGTCGATAGCATCCTCATCGACGAAGCGCGGACGCCGCTTATCATCTCAGGTCCGACCGAGGACAATTCCGACCTCTATTACAAGGTCGACAAATTGATCCCGCATCTGGTCGACGAGGATTTCGAGAAGGACGAGAAGTCGCGTCATGTGACGCTGACCGATGCCGGCAACGAGCATATCGAGCAGTTGCTGCGCGGTGTGGCGCTGATGAAGTCGGGGACGCTCTACGACACCGCCAATATCAGCCTGGTGCATCACGTCAACCAGGCGCTGCGCGCGCACAAGCTCTTTACCCGCGATGTCGACTATATCGTGAAGGACGACAAGGTCGTCATCATCGACGAATTCACCGGCCGCATGATGGAAGGCCGCCGCTATTCGGAAGGTCTCCACCAGGCGCTGGAAGCCAAGGAAAACGTCTCGATCCAGAACGAGAACCAGACCCTGGCCTCGATCACCTTCCAGAACTATTTCCGCATGTATCCGAAGCTTGCCGGCATGACCGGCACGGCCATGACGGAGGCCCCGGAATTTTCCGACATTTACGGCCTCGACGTGGTCGAAATTCCGACCAACGTGCCGGTCAGCCGCAAGGATTATGACGACGAGGTCTATCGCACGGCCGCCGAGAAGTTCAAGGCGATCAGCGAACTGGTCGAGGAATGCCGGGCGCGCAACCAGCCGGTCCTGGTCGGCACCGTCTCGATCGAGAAGTCGGAACTCCTCTCCGAGCATCTGAAGAAAAAGAAGATCCCGCACGCGGTCCTGAATGCCCGCTATCACGAGCAGGAAGCCTATATCATCGCCGATGCCGGCGTGCCGGGTGCGGTCACCATTGCCACCAACATGGCCGGCCGTGGTACCGACATCCAGCTGGGCGGCAACGTCAAGATGCGCATCGAGCGCGAATTGGCCGACATGCCGGCAGGCCCCGAGCGCGAGGCGCGCATTGCCGCGATCGTGGCCGAGGTCGAAGCAGCCAAGCAGGTGGCCCTTGCCGCCGGCGGCCTCTTCGTCATCGCGACCGAACGTCATGAAAGCCGCCGCATCGACAATCAGCTGCGCGGCCGGTCGGGCCGCCAGGGCGATCCGGGTGCCTCACGCTTCTTCCTCAGCCTGGAAGACGATCTCATGCGCATCTTCGGGTCCGAGCGCATGGATACGATGCTGAAGCGCTTGGGGCTCAAGGAAGGCGAAGCGATCGTCCATCCCTGGATCAACAAGGCGCTCGAGAAGGCACAGCAGAAGGTCGAAGCGCGCAACTTCGAGATCCGCAAGAATTTGCTGAAGTTCGACAACGTCATGAACGATCAGCGCAAGGTGATCTACGAACAGCGCAAGGAAATGATGGAAGCGACCGACCTCAAGGAAGAGGTCGCCTCCATGCGCCACGAGGTCATCAACGACCTCATCAATCGCTATGTGCCGGAAAAAGCCTTCGCCGAACAATGGGACGTGAAGGGCCTGCATGAAGAGGTCCTGCGCATCTTCGCGCTCGATTTGCCCTTCGCGGCCTGGGCCAAGGAAGAAGGTATCGCCGATGAAGCCATGCGCGAGCGCCTGGTCGAAGCGGTCGACAGCCGCATGGCCGAAAAGGCCGCCAACACCGGCCCGGACCTCATGCGTGCCATTGAAAAGTCGCTGATTCTGCAGGTGCTGGACCAGAACTGGAAAGAGCATCTTCTCAACATGGATCATTTGCGTCACGCCATCGGCTTGCGGGCCTATGGCCAGCGCGATCCGTTGAACGAGTATAAGCGCGAAGGTTTCGAGATGTTCGAGGCGATGCTCGACCGCCTCAGGGAACAAGCGACCTCGATGCTCTCGCACATTGAAATCCGGGCAGAAGCCCCGCAGCAGGCTGCACCCGCCGCACCGCCGCCGGTCATCTCGAACGGGATCGACAAGAACAACCCGGCGACCTGGGCCAATCTCAACCGCAACGCCGAATGCCCTTGCGGATCGGGCAAGAAGTACAAGCATTGCCATGGGCAACTGACGGCGTAGAGCGGGCCCGCTCGCTCAATCCCCTCACCCCAACCCTCTCCCCGCAAGCGGGGCGAGGGAGCTTCAAGCGAGCTCACTATAAAAGCCCCTCGCCCCTTTGGGGAGAGGGGTTGGGGTGAGGGGGCGCTTACTTACTTCGCGAACCGGTCCGTTGCTTCAATGAGCTGGTTCATGATGCCCGGCTCGTCAAACGCATGCCCGGCATCGTCGACGATGACGAAATCGGCTTCCGGCCAGGCCTTGTGCAGTTCCCAGGCGGTGACGGCTGGGGTGCAGATGTCGTAGCGGCCCTGGATGATGATGCCAGGAATATCTTTCAGCTTGTGGGCATCGCGAATGAGCTGGTCTGGTTCGAGCCAGCCGTGATTGACGAAATAATGATTCTCGATGCGGGCGAAGGCGAGAGCGAACTGGTCCTGGCCATAGCTGGTGCTGTTCTGCTTGTTAGGTAGCAATTTGATTGTGCTGCCCTCCCAGATGCTCCAGGCGCGCGCTGCCTCGATCTGCGCGTTGGCGTCGGTGCCGGTGAGGCGCTTCCGGTAGGCCGCCACCAGATCGCCACGCTCAGCCTCGGGAATGGGGGCAAGGAACGCTTCCCACAGATCCGGGAACAGATTCGAAGCGCCATTCTGATAATACCAGGCGATCTCGCGCGGCTTCAGCGTGAAGATGCCGCGCACGACGAGCTCACTCACCTGCTTGGGATGTGTCTCGGCATAGGCCAGCGCCAAAGTTGACCCCCACGAGCCACCGAACACCAGCCACTGCTCGACACCCATGATGCCGCGCAGCTTCTCGATATCCTTCACCAGATCCCAGGTGGTGTTGTTTTCCAGGCTGGCATGCGGCTTCGAACGGCCGCAGCCACGCTGGTCGAACAGCAATACGCGATACTTCTTTGGGTCGAACAGGCGCCGATGCGCCGGACTGCAACCAGCGCCTGGGCCGCCATGCAGGAACACGGCGGGCTTGCCGTCCGGGTTGCCGGAGATTTCCCAATAGACCTGATGACCGTCGCCAGTCTCAAGATAGCCGGTGCGATAGGGTTCGATCGCCGGGTAGAGCGTGCGCATGCTGGATCCGTCCTGGAGGCTCAAAAGGAGAAAGAAACTGAGCCCTCAGGATTAGGCGATCCCGGCATGCGGGGCAAGGTGCCCCGCATGCCGTTGGATCAATCGTGTTTCACGCCGTCCAGCGACAGATCACCATTCTCGATCGCGTGTCGCAGGGCCTTGAGGCCCAGTTCCAGCTCTTCCGCCATTTCGCGCGAGCGGCGGATATCGGCGATATCCAGTTCGCCGATGGGCGCCCGCTTGTTGCTGCCAAGATCGACGATCTGGGCGAGATAGCGGCCCTTGAGCTTGGCCAGCAACCGGGCCACGCGTTGCACCTCGACCGGGGTGCAGGCATGGACGGCATGCTCGGTTTCGGACCGGGTGAAGGCGCGGATATCGTTGTTGAGGTGATAGAGATACTGCCCGACGGTGGGCACATTCTCGAACACCTTGGCGCGCTGCGGGACCGCTGGCCTGGTTTCAAGGGCGCGGGGCGGTTCCTGGCGCGCGGCAACGGATGCCGTCGGTACCTTCAAGGGCGTCACATTGCCGGCCAAAGCGGGTCTCCCCGCTTCCGGTTCTATCCTGCTGCGGTTATTGGGTTTTTCGGCTTCCGTCTTCTTCGAGAACATGGACAACATGGGCAGATTCTTCCCCTTGGTTCACCATCTGGGGGAAACGATGCAAACCCTGTGCCGTGGGTGACTCTCAGGCCCGCCGCAACTTAACGCCGTCATCCTCGGGCTTGACCCGAGGATCAGGTCCAGCTGCCGTGCTGTTGCCAGCAGATCCTCGGGTCAAGCCCGAGGATGACGAGTTGGAGTGTATCGAAGAGAACTGGCGAGTTCGGTTCAGGCGAAGACGAACATGTTGGCACCGCGCTCGCGGGCCTGCAGCATGGCGTCGGTGGCGCGAGACAGCAGCCCTTCGGCCCCGGTGGCGCTGGTGGGATAGAGCGAGATGCCGATCGCGGCATTGAGGGCCACCGGGCCGATACCGACGGAGAGCGGGCGGCCGATCTCCTCGATGATCTTTTCGGCAACGATCTGGATGTCTTCGACCCGCGGCATCGATTCGGCAAGGATCGCCAATTGCTGCTGCTCGAAACGGGCGATGGTGTCGCTGCCGCGCAAGGTGGGCGTGATGCGCTCGGCCAGCTCGCGCATGGCCAGATCCTGATAGGCACCGTCCTCACCGTGGCCATCGGGCAGGTTCTCGATATCGACCAGCAGGATGGCGAAAAAATCCTTGTTGCGCTTGGCGCGGCGGACGGCGAGGGACAGGATTTCCCAGAACAGGATCTGGCTGGGCAGGCTGGTCACCGGATCGAAGAGGCGCAGGCGCGCAAGCTTGCGTTCGGAATCGCGCCGCGCGAGGGCGTAGCGGACGGCGCGACGCAGCACGACGGCGGAAAGATCACCCGCAGCCACGATATCGATGGCGCCAGCTGCCGCTGCTGCCTGTGCGATCTGCGATCCGTCACTGTCGACGAGGGCGATGACCGGACCCGCCCGCGAAATGATCGGGATGGCTGAGAGCAGATTATGATGGGCCCGGCCGGCACCGCGCAGATCATAGAGTGCCACGCCGCGGGCGCCAGCGACCGAAAGGGCCCGCAATGTCGCTTCCGGATCGGTGGCGATCACGAGGTCCAGGGGATCGCTCGGCCGTTCCGCGATCTGGCGCTTGAGATCGGCGCCGAGGCCGGCATCGCCGGTCAGGGCGACCAGGGTCATGATGGCCTCGGTAGAATTGGTGGTGTCGCTCATGAAATCGGCGCTCGCCTGCAGCTTAAGAGAAAATCTTTGGCCACGGTGACAGAGGCGGCCAAACAAGACAACAGATAGCTTTCCGATGGCTTTCGAGAAGGCTTGCCAGATTGGCCACATCTCCGCTATGCGGCTGGACCATGACCTTGGACAGCGACATCGAGACACTCTTCCGCACCCAGCCGCTGCTGGCGGCGGTGCCGCGTGCCGACTGGCGGGTGACGCCCTTGGCCGGCATCACCAACCGCAGCTACCGGCTGCGCGCGCAAGATGAGGATCTGGTGCTGCGCTGGCCCGGCGCCAGTGCCTCGCGCTATCTCGACCGCAGCGCGGAACCGGCCAATGCGCAGGCGGTGGCGGATCTGGGCCTCAGCCCGCGCGTGCTGGCGGCGGACCCGGCGCAGGGTTGGTACATCACGGCCTATGAAACCGGTGCGCGGCCACTCACCCCGACGGACTTTGCGCTGCCCGAGATCTTTGCAGAGGTGTTGTCGCTGCTGACCAGATTGCACCGGGCACCGATCCGCTTTCCTTTCCGGCAGGGATTGTTCCAGGCGATCGATCTCTATCTCACTTTGGCGCCAGCCCCGCGCATGCTGGACCTGCGCCGCCGGCTGGCGCCGGTGCAGGCAGCGCTCACGCGCAATCCGATGCCGATGGCGCCCTGCCACATCGATCCCAATCCAGCGAATTTCCTGCGCTGCCATGATGGAAGCCTGAAACTCATCGATTGGGAATTTGCGGCGATGGAAGAACCGCTCTGGGATCTTGCCGCGGTGACGCTCGAGGCCGGATTTGACGAGACACCCACCATCATCGAATCGTTGATCGGCCCAACGCAGCTGCCGCGCTTCGAGCTCTACAAAACCAGCCTCAATCTGGTGGCTGCCAGTTGGTGCGAGGCGGAAATCGCAGCCGGCAACGATTCCAACGATTTGATCGATCTGCGTGACCGGCGCATCCAACGGCTGGAACAGCGGCTCCTTGACCCGCATCACGCCGCTTGGCTGCAGCACGCTTGACAAATTGGGCCTTCCTGACGAAAGTGGCCGCCACTCAACGGGGTGCCCCAGTTTGCAGGGGCTGAGAGAAGCGAAAGCGCGCTTCAACCCGCGGAACCTGATCCGGGTCATGCCGGCGGAGGGATATGAGTCAGCGATTGCAAGCCACACGGTCCCAATCCCGATTTCTGTCTCTCTATCCAGCGCCCAAGCGGAGGAGATAGATCATGCGGTTGCGCGCCATACTGACATCGACGGTCCTGGCATCTGTTCTTGCTGTCGTCTCGGCCCCAATCTTTTCAGCCTGGGCTGACGAGAAGCCGGTACTGACCGTCTATACCTACAATTCCTTCACCAGCGAATGGGGCCCCGGCCCGGTGCTGGAAAAGGCGTTCGAGGCGCAGTGCGCCTGCGACGTCAGCTGGGTGGCGCTGGAAGATGGTGCGGCCCTGCTTGCGCGCCTGAAGCTCGAAGGCAAGAACACCAAGGCGGATGTCGTGCTGGGCCTGGACACCAATCTCACCGCCGAGACCAAAGCCACCGGCTTGATTGCGCCGCATGGTGCCGATGTGTCGGCCTTGAAATTACCGATCGCCTGGGATGATGCCGATTTCGTGCCCTATGATTGGGGCTATTTCGCCTTCGTCTATGACAGCGAGAAGCTCAAAGATCCGCCCAAGAGCCTTGCGGAACTCGCCGACGGCAAGGATACGCCCAAGATCATCATCGAAGATCCGCGCACCAGCACGCCGGGCCTGGGATTGGTGATGTGGCTGCGCCAGGTTTATGGCGACAAGGCGCCAGAGATCTGGGCCGGCTTGAAACCGAAGATCCTCACCGTGACCAAGGGCTGGAGCGAGGCTTACGGCCTCTTCACCCAGGGCGAAGCGCCGTTGGTTCTCTCCTATACGACCTCGCCCGCTTATCACGAGATCGTCGAAAAGACCGAACGCTATCAAGCCCTGGTCTTTCCGGAAGGCAATTACATGCAGATCGAGGTGGCGGCCCGCATCGAGGGCTCGGCTCATGCTGATCTCGCGAAATCCTTCCTGCAGTTCCTGATCTCGCCGGACGCGCAGAAGGTCATTCCCACCACCAACTACATGTACCCGGTCACCGACATCGGCGCCGACCTGCCCAAGGAGTTCACGGCGCTGCCGAAGCCGGCAAAATCCCTGCTGCTGTCGGCGGGCGATGCCGCCGCTAACCGCGATGCCTGGACCAAGGAATGGATGGATATCGTCAGCCAGTGATGGCGCGATCCCCCGGAGCCGTCGGCCTTTCCGCAACCGTCCTGACCGGTTTCGGATTGGCCACGGTTCTGGGTGGCTTGGCGATCGCCGTCTTTGTGCTGCTGCTGGCAGCGGGTGGTGGCGATCACATGGCCGGGTCCTATGCCTATATCGGCCGCGTACTCGGTTTTACGCTGGGCCAGGCGCTGCTCTCGACCCTGCTGTCGCTGCTGGCTGCCGTGCCGATGACGCGGGCCTTGGCGCGCCAGGCGGCGTTTCCCGGACGCCTGCTGCTGCTGCGCCTTTGTGCCCTGCCGATGGTGATGCCGACCATCGTCGGCATCTTCGGTGTCGTTGCGGTCTATGGCGGCAGCGGCTATCTCGCCAGCACTGCAAGCTTCATGGGGCTCGATTGGCAGCCGCGGCTCTACGGCATGGGCGGTATTCTCATCGCCCATGTCTTCTTCAATCTGCCGCTCGCCATCCGCCTGCTGCTGCCGGCCTTCGCCTCGGTACCGGCGGAAACCTGGCGCCTCGCCGCACAGCTTGGCATGCGCAGCCGCGACGTGTTCCGCATCATCGAGATCCCGCTGCTGCGCCAGCAGTTGCCGGGCATCGCCGTCATCATCTTCATGCTGTGCTTCACGACCTTTGCCGTGGCGCTGACCCTGGGCGGTGGTCCCAAGGCGACGACCTTGGAGGTTGCCATCTATCAGGCCCTGCGTTTCGATTTCGATCTGCGGCTGGGTGCGTTGCTGGCGTTGCTGCAGGCCGGTTTCTGCGCCGCCGGTGCCTGGCTCGTGTGGCGCACGGGCAGGCAGATGGTGCTTGGCAATGGCACGCGCCTGGTGGCGCATCGCTATGACGGCGGCACCCGCGTGGCACGCGCGTTCGATTTCGGGACGATCATCCTCGGTGCCATTTTTATCGGTCTGCCGATCCTGGCGCTGGTGCAGCGGGGGCTTGCCGGCATGGTCGCGGCGGCCCCCATCGCCAGCCTAGTGCGGGCTGGGTCGATTAGTCTTGGCCTCGGCCTCGCCGGTGGCCTCATGGCGACGGTGATCGGCTATGTCATTGCCGAGGCACGGCAGCAGGCGCTGACGGCACATGCCAGACGCGGCGCCATGCTGCTGGGTCTTGCCGGCCGTCTCGGCCTGTTCATCTCGCCGATGGTCATCGGGACGGGCATTTTTCTGGCGGCCGCCGGTCGTGTCGATCTCTACAGCATCGCGGCACCTGGCGTCATTCTGCTCAGCGCCATCATGGCGTTGCCCTTTGTGCTGGGCGTGCTGGAACCGGCGCTGACGGTGACCGCGGAACGCCATGACCGTCTTTGTGCAGCACTGGGCATCAAGGGCTGGAACCGATTTCTCCACATCGATTGGCCGACCATGAGGAAGCCGATCGCGACCGCGCTTGCCTTGTCCAGTGTCATTGCCATGGGCGATCTCGGCGCCATCGCCCTCTTCGGCAATCAGGACATGATCAACCTCACGCTGCTGCTCTATAACCAGCTGGGGGCATATCGGCTGGATGGGGCGGCGAGCACGGCCCTCATCCTGCTGGCCCTGGCGCTGGCCTTTTACGGGACGATCGAACGGGTGGTGGGTGGTCGTGAGCTACATTGAGATTGCCGGCCTGCAATTCACCTATGAAGATCTGGTGATGCAGTTCGACCTTGCGGTCGGGCAAGGCGAGGCCATGGCCATCGTCGGCCCGAGCGGTGCCGGCAAGAGCACGCTCCTCGCCCTCATTGGTGGCTTCGAGGCCGCGCAGGCCGGCAACATCACCGTGGACGGCGTCGACATCACCGATCTCGCCCCCGATGCGCGGCCGGTGACGACGCTGTTTCAGGACCATAATCTCTTTGCCCATCTCAGCGTCGCACAGAATGTGGGCCTCGGTCTGCATCCGGGATTGCGCCTCAGCGACGAAGACCGTGTCGCGGTCGCCTGGGGCCTGGAGCAGGTCGGCCTCACCGGCTTCGAGGAAAGGTTGCCGGGCCAGCTCTCGGGCGGCGAGCGTCAGCGCGTTGCCATCGCCCGCTGCATCCTTAGGAAACGCCCGGTGCTGATGCTGGATGAGGCCTTTGCGGCACTGGGACCAGCGCTGCGGCACGAGATGCTGCAGTTGGTGCTGGATCTCAAAGACCGAAACGGCCTCACAATCCTCATGGTGACCCATGATCCGGCGGACGCTGTCTTCGCCGCCAGCCGCACCAGCTTCATCGCTGACGGCAAGGTGGTGATGAGCGGTGCAACGGCGGCCGTGCTGGCATCCCAGCACCCCGCCATCCGCAGCTATCTGGGGACTTAGAGGTATTCTTGAATCACCCCTCACCCCAACCCCTCTCCCCAGAGGGGCGAGGGGCTCAAGGCGACGCTCGGTCAATACCCCCTCGCCCCGCTTGCGGGGAGAGGGCGGGGAGAGGGCGGGGAGAGGGGTTTGGTAGGACTTGAAGTGCCCTAGCCGATAAGCGCGCGGCGCGAGAGGATGAATTCCTCGGTCTGCGCCAGGAACCGGTCGATGTCCGTGTCGGTGAGTGCCAGGCTCAGCGCCATATAACCGCGCCGCGCGAAATAGAGGCCGGCGGCGATGAAGTCGAGATGCATCAGCTTGTGGAGTTTGCTCCGCCGCGCCTCTTCCTCATCCGTGTGATGCGTGGGCCGATCGACGATCTCCTTGGTGAAATGCAGGCCGATGAAGGAGCCGCAGCCGGTGGCACCCAGGCCGGCATCATGTTTCTGTGCCAAGATGTTGAACCCGTCGCGCAACCGATCGCCCTTGGCATTGAGTTCCATGGCGGCGGCCGGTGTATAGATGTCGCGCAGACCCGTGAGCCCCGCTGCCATGCTCAGCACATTGTTGTTGAAGGTGCCGGCATGGGGCCAATAGCCGGGTTTTTCCGGATCGTAATGCGCCATGATATCGGCGCGTCCCCCGAAGGCGCCGAACGAGGCGCCGCCACCGAGATATTTGCCGAGTGTCGTCATGTCCGGTGTGACGCCCAATGCCGCCTGGAGGCCGCCGGAGGAGAGGCGCGACGTCATCACCTCGTCGAAGATCAGGATGATGTCGAGCTCGCTGGCGGCCTGGCGGAGCGCACCCAGGAAATCGCGCCGCGCCGGCAGGCAGCCACCGCTGCCCATCATCGGTTCGACCAGGATGGCGGCAAGGTCTGACCCATGCTGGCGGATGAGAGCCAGCGTTCCCTCGACATCGTTATAGGGGGCAAGAACCCAGTCCAGCGGCAGGTTGATGGGAATGCCGCCATGGCCGAAATAGAGGACGCCACCATGATAACCGCCGTCGAACACCATGATCTTCTTGCGGCCGGTCACCGCCTGCGCGGTCATCAGGGCAAAGACATTGGCTTCGGTGCCGGAATTGCAGAAGCGCAATTGCTGCAGCGACGGGAAGCGGCTCTTCAACAGGGCGGCCAGTTCCCCTTCATAGACATTGGGACCGCCCAGCACGGTGCCGTCTTCGATCGCCTTGTGCATGGCGGCCTGAATGAGCGGGTTGGAATGGCCATAGAGGCCGGCCGAATATTCACCGAGGAAGTCAGTATAGGTGTGGCCGTCGAGGTCGGTGAGGGTGGCGCCTTCCCCCCGGCTCCAGGAGAGCGGGAAGGGGGAGTAATGGAGGACGGTCCGTGTATTGCCGCCCGGCATCGCGCTGCGCGCTGCATCGTGGCGGGCAAGACTCGTTGGGTTGGCTACGACAAAGCGACTTTCGGCTTCGGCAAGGGCAGCATCCAGGGAAACGTTCATCGGGACCTCAAATTGGGGGCGGCTCCGCTTGACAGAGCCCCCGGCTCGTCTATTAGAGTGGCTGGCCAGCTGTATACAGCTGGCGATAATTCTCTATTGCGTCGCAACAGGCGCGCCGCGGGATTCGTTTTAGCGCATTTGTGTGCAACGGGCGAGCGGGGCTAGGCTGGCGCTCGACAACGCTGGCGACCAGGCTGGATCAACCGGCCGGCGCTTTGGGCTACAGGGACTTGAAACAAACGGATTGGGAGATCTGGGTCATGTTGTTCAGGAAGTTCGCGCTGGCGACCAGTGTCGCTGCGCTGCTGGCCTTTTCGGCCGCTACCGCATCGGCTGAAACGGTGCTCAACCGTGGCATAGGTGCCACCATCGGCACGCTCGACCCGCATATCAACTTTCTCGCCTGGGAAGGCTGGGTACTCGACGATCTCTATGAAGGGTTGGTCGGCAGCGATGCGGCCGGCGCTGTCATTCCGGGTGCTGCCGAAAAGTGGGACATCAGCGACGATGGCCTGACCTATACCTTTCATCTGCGCGACGGATTGAAATGGTCGAACGGCGATGCGCTGAAAGCGCAGGATTTCGTCGACGGCATCATCCGCACCATCTCGCCGGAAACGGCCTCCGACAAGGCCTATATCTTCACCTCGACCATCCGGGTCGCAGGCGCGCAGGATCTGGTCGATGGCAAGAGCAAGGATCCAAAGAGCGTCGGCATTTCCGCGCCAGACGACAGAACGGTTGTGCTGAAGCTGGATGCGCCGGCGCCGCATACATTGTTCGTGCTGGGTTCCTTCTATGCGCCGCCCTTGCACAAAGCGAGCCTGGAGAAGTTCGGCAAGGATTTCATCAAGCCGGGCAATATCGTCACCAACGGTGCCTATGTCCTCACCGAAAACGTGCCGCAGAGCCAGGTGACCCTAGTCAAGAATCCGAATTATTGGGATGCAGCCAACGTCAAGATCGACAAAGTGGTTTACCGGGTGACCGAGGATGACAGCACCGCCGTCAAATTGTGGCGGGCGGGTGAACTCGATACCACGGCCGACATCCCGACCGCGCAGATCGACGCGCTCAAAGGCGAGTTCGCCGATCTGGTGCATATCTCGCCCTCGACCGAAACCAATTACATGAGCTTCAACATCACGAAGCCGCCGTTCGATAACATTAAACTGCGCCAAGCCTTGAGTATGGCGATCGACCGCGAAACATTGGTCAACAAGGTGGTGAAGGGTGGCTATGTCGTTTCCTACGGCTATGTCGTGCCGATCCCCAGCTACGATGCACCCAAGGTTGCTGAAGCCGGCATGAGCAAGGAAGACCGGATCGCACAGGCGAAGGCGCTTTATGCCGAAGCTGGCTTCGGTCCCGACAAGCCGCTGTCGCTCACCATCGAATCCAGCACCAACGATGCCTACAAGAAGCAGGCGGAGACGGTCGCGGTGATGTGGAAGCAGGTGCTGGGTGTCGATGCCAAGGTCAATGCCCAGGATCGCGATGGCTGGCTGGCGGCGTTCAATGCGGGCGGCTGGGATGTCTTCAACGACAATCTCATCGGCGATTTCCCGGGGCCGGAAACCTATCTCGCCTACATGGATCCGCGCGCCGAGGTGGGCTACCACTGGAAGAGCCCGGCCTTCGAGGCGGCGTTCGACAAGGCGATGCCGCTCACCGACCAGGCGGAACGCTGGAAGGTCCTGGCCGGGGCCGAGAAGGCGCTGCTTGATGATTATCTGGTGGCACCCCTTGCCTCCAGCCCCAACCGGCATCTCATCGCCAAGAAGCTGCAAGGCTGGGCCGACAATCCGGCCGACGCGCACCCGACGCGCTTCATGTCGATCGCCGAGTAATGAAAGCGGGGGCGGGATCTTTGGATTTCGCCCCCTTTTCATCACCACACACAGTCAGCCAAAAGCCACACTGATGTTCGCCTATGCCATCCGCCGCATCCTCGGTGCCGTGCCGACCCTGATCGCCCTCGCGGTGATCAGCTTCTTCATGATGCGCATCGCGCCCGGGGGGCCTTTCTCCGGCAACCGCCGGGTGCCAGATGAAATCCGCGCCAATGTCGAGAAGGCGTTCCATCTTGATGAGCCGCTGTGGATGCAGTTCGGCCGCTGGATATGGGGCGTGCTGCATTTCGATTTCGGCCCGTCGATGAAATATCGCGACTACAATGTCTCGGAACTGATCGCGATCGGCCTGCCGACATCGCTGGAAGTCGGCATCTGGGCGATGATCATCTCAACGCTCATTGGCCTGGGGCTCGGCATCGCCGGTGCCTTACGCCGCAACACATCCATTGATTACGGTGCCGGCGCCATCGCCATGGTGGGCCTAGCCATTCCGATCTTCGTCATCGGCCCGGTACTGCAGCTGGTCTTCGGTCTCGATCTCCGCTGGTTGCCCATTGCCGGCTGGGACGGCAGCTGGACCTTCAAGATCCTCCCCATCATCACCTTGTCGTTGCCCGGTATCGCCTATGTCTCGCGGCTGATGCGGGCCAGCATGATCGAGACGCTCCGCAGCAATTATGTGCGCACTGCCCGCGCCAAGGGCATCGGCGCCCGGCGCACGATCATCCGCCATGCATTGAGGGGCGCCATCCTGCCGGTGGTGGCCTATCTTGGGCCGGCGACCGCCGTCACCATAACGGGCTCGATCGTGATCGAGCAGATCTTCCAGATTCCCGGCATTGGCCGCTATTTCGTCGAAGGTGCCACGGGGCGCGATTATCCGCTGGTCATGGGGGTTACCATGTTTTACGGCGCCATCGTCATCGGCGCCAATCTGCTGACGGATCTCGTACGCAGCTGGCTCGATCCCAAGGTGAGCTATGAGTGACATCACTGCCGCAGTTCCCGTCCCGGCTGTAGCGCAGGGCCTCTCGCCCTTCCGCGCGTCACTCTACCGTTTCACACGCAATCGCCTGGCCGTGGTCAGCCTGTTTATCCTGGCGCTGATCATCCTCGGCTGTTTCGTGGTCCCGTTCTTTATGCCGTTCACGGCTGAGGATGCGGATTTCGAGAACCTGTCGGCGCCGGTCAATCTCTTCACCATCCACCCGTTCGGTACCGATGATCTCGGCCGCGATTTGCTGCTCCGCGTGCTGAGCGGTGGCCAGGTATCGTTGGCGCTTGGCTTCTTTGGCGCCATCGCCTCGGTCCTCATCAGCGTCGTCTATGGTGCGACGGCCGGCTATCTGGGCGGCAAAGTCGACGATCTGATGATGCGCTTTGTCGATATCCTGCTCTCCGTCCCGTTCATGTTCCTGGTGATCATGATCAATGTCAGCCTTGGTGATCTTTTGGGCATGAAGAATGTCTCGCTGTTCATCGCCGTCGTGGTGACATTGTGGCTGACACCCGCCGTCATCGCCCGTGGCCAGGCCGTCAGCTTGCGCAAGCGCGAATTTGTCGAGGCGGCGCGGGCAGGCGGCATGAGCAGCTGGCAGATCATCTGGCAGCATGTGGCGCCCAATTCCGTCAACGTGGTGATCGTCTATTCCAGCCTTCTGGTGCTGGAGGCGATCCTCACCGAAAGCTTCCTCTCCTTCCTCGGCATCGGCGTCCAGGCACCGGCCGCCAGCTGGGGCACCCTCATTTCCGATGGCGCGAAACAGCTGGAAACCGATGCGCGGCTGTTGCTGCTGCCGGGTGGTTTTCTGGCATTAACCCTGTTCTGCCTCAACTACATCACCGATGGATTGCGCGATGCCTTTGATCCCAACGAGCGCTGAAAGCGTCGCGCCGCAGACGGCTGGGTCGCTGCTCGCGGTCGACGGTCTGTCCGTGCGCTTCAAGCTGCCGCAGGGCTGGGTGACGGCGGTCGACAATGTGGCCTTCAGTATCCAGCCTGGCGAGGTGGTCGGCATCGTCGGAGAATCAGGTTCCGGCAAGAGCCAGATCCTGCTCTCGATCATGGGGCTGCTGGCCAGCAACGGCAAAGCCAATGGCAGCGTCAAGTTCCGCGGCACCGAATTGCTGAACCGGCCGGCGTCCGAGCTCGATGATATCCGCGGCTCGGCCATGTCGATGATCTTCCAGGATCCGATGACCTCGCTCAACCCCTACATGCGCGTGAGCCAGCAGCTGACCGAGGTGCTGACCGCGCATCAGGGCATGTCGGAAGGCGAGGCGTTGCGGATCGCCACCGAAATGCTGGACCGTGTCCGCATTCCGGATGCCAGGCGCCGCATCGGCCTCTACCCACACGAATTTTCCGGCGGCATGCGCCAGCGCGTGATGATCGCCATGGCCCTGCTGTGCCGGCCGGCTTTGCTGCTGGCCGACGAGCCGACGACGGCGCTCGATGTCACGGTGCAGGCGCAGATCCTGGAACTGATGGCGGATCTCGGACGTGATCTTGGGACGTCGGTTGCCATCGTGACTCATGATCTCGGCGTCATCGCACGGCTCTGCGACCGGGTGATCGTGCTCTATGGCGGCCGTATCATGGAGGAGGGAGCGGTCGATGATATCTTCCACGACACGCGCCATCCCTATACCAGCGGGTTGCTGGCAGCGACCCCGCGGTTGGATGCGGCGACCCATGGCGAACTGGTCACCATCCCCGGCCAGCCGCGTGCCGCGATGGGTGACCTGCCGGGCTGTCCGTTTGCGCCCCGCTGTGCCTTGAAGGAAAACATCTGCACCGCGACCATGCCGCCGCTGGTGACCGGTCCGTCCGGCCACCGCCTCGCCTGTCATATGCGCGGGGTCATGGCATGAGCGACGCCCTCCTCAAGGTTGACGACCTCAAAGTACATTTCCCGATGCGGGCGGCACATCTTTTTGGCGGGAAGGGTGCGCCGGTGCGTGCGGTCGATGGTGTCTCGCTGGAACTGCAGGCGGGCGAGACACTGGGCATTGTCGGCGAATCCGGTTGCGGCAAGACGACACTCGGCCGCGCCATTTTACGCCTCATCGAACCGACCGAGGGCCGTGTGCTGTGGATGGGGCAGGATTTGCTCGGCCTTAGGCCCGGGCCGATGCGGGATGCGCGCCGGCACATGCAGATCATCTTCCAGGATCCGCTGGCGTCGCTTGATCCGCGCATGTCGGTGGAAGCGATCATCGCCAAGCCCCTGCGCATCTTCCATCCTGAACTTGGCCGGGCAGAGGTACGCGCCCGCGTGTTGGCGACCATGCAACAGGTGGGGTTGGCACCCAGCATGGCCAACCGGTTCCCGCATGAATTCTCCGGCGGGCAATGCCAGCGCATCGGCATCGCCCGCGCCATCATCCTGAAACCGAAGCTGATCGTGTGTGACGAGCCGGTCTCGGCCCTCGACGTCTCGATCCAGGCGCAGATCATCAATCTGCTGATGCAGTTGCAGCGCGACCTCGGCCTCTCCTTGCTGTTCATCTCGCACAATCTGGCGGTGGTGCGGCATATCAGCCACCGGGTGATGGTGCTTTACCTCGGCAAGGTCATGGAAATCGCCGACCGCGACGATCTTTATGCAAAACCCCTCCATCCCTACACTGAAGCGCTGATTTCCGCCGTCCCCATCGCCGACCCACGGACCGAACGGCAACGGGCGCGCCTGCTGCTGGAAGGCGATCTGCCCTCGCCGATCAACCCGCCTGCGGGCTGCCGCTTCCAATCGCGCTGTCCGAAGGCGACCGCGATTTGCGGCCAGACGGAGCCACCCCTGGTCAGCTATGGTAAGAACCATCTCGCGGCCTGCCATCACATCGATATCTGACTCATGCAAAACGATCTCACTACCATCGATCCGTTCCTCGACCGGCTTCTCGACTTGCCGACAATCTATTCCGCCGGCCTGTCGCCGGACGGCACGCAGCTCGCGTGGATCTGGGCCAAGCTCGCACCCACCACGCAGCTGTGGCTGCAACCGGCCGATGGCAGTGCGCAGCCTCGCTGCCTGGTTGATGACGGGCGCGATTGCGATTATCTGATCTGGGCGCGGGATAGCCGCTCGATCGTCGTCGGCCAATCGTCGGGCGGCGACGAGCGCACCAGCCTGCTGCAGGTCTTTCTCGATGGGCGACCGTCGCGGCGCCTGACGCCGGAAGAGCCGGACTATTACATCCATGGCGGCCAGTTGCTGGCCGACAACAGACATCTCATCTATGCCGCCAATGTCGATCCGGTGAGCGGTGCGGAAATCGAACCCGCGCTCATCTATCTTCATGACATCGAGACGGGCGGCAAGAAGGTCATTGCAAGGCCGGAGAAGGCCGCCTTCATGTGGCCCCTGGTCTCGCCCGATGACCAGCATGTACTCTATGAACGCAAGGACCGGGATCCATCCGGCTGCCAGATCTGGCTGGCGGCGGTCGATGGCAGCTTCGACCGCGAGATCGTCAATGTCGGTGACAAGGCCAAGGTCGATGGTGCTTGGACGCCAGACGGTCAAAGCATCGTGCTGGCGGCCGAGAGCGAAACGCATCACCGCATCGGCTTGTGGCACCTGAAGGACGGCAGCATCGACTGGCTGGTCGACGATCCCGCGCGCAATGTTGAAGACGCGGTCTGGCTGCGGCGCATGTCGCAGATCATAGTTGAAGAAGTGCGCGATGCCCGCACGCTGATGTCGCTCCTTGATCCCAAGACGCGCACCGAGGAACCCTTCAAGCCCGGCGCCGGCACCTATGATCCGATCGGCCTGACGGCAGATGGTGCCTGGATCTCCTGGCATTATGACGCGCAGACCCCGGCGCGCCTGCTGCGCCTTGGCAAAACGTACAAGGCTCTCGGTGTATTGGCGCAGCATCCGACACGCGCCGGTATCGATTCCGCAGAACTGATCCCGGCCGAAGATTATCGCTGGAAGTCCATCGATGGGTTGGAGATCCAGGGGTGGTTCTATCGCAGCCGGCAAAAGCTGCGCGGCACGATCCTGCTGGTCCATGGTGGCCCGACGCATCACGACGAAGACGCATTCGACCCTGAAATTCAATATTACCTCGCCTGCGGCTTCCATGTGCTGACACCTAACTATCGCGGCTCGACCGGCTTCAGTCTTGCCTTCCAGGACTCGATCAAGCTGCAGGGTTGGGGCGGGCTGGAACAGGAAGACATCCGCACAGGCGCCGAAGCGTTGATCCGCGACGGTATCGCCGCCAAGGGCAAGGTCGGCATCACCGGCACATCCTATGGCGGCTATTCCTCCTGGTGGGCGATCACGCATTTCCCGACCGACACGATTGCTGCTGCCGCTCCCATCTGCGGCATGACGGATCTCGTCATCGATTACGAGACGACGCGTCCCGATCTCCGCCCCTATTCCGAGGAGATGATGGGTGGTTCGCCCGCGCAAGCACCGGCTCGCTATCGTGAGCGCTCGCCGATCCATTTTGTTGGTAACATCCAAGGCAAGCTGCTGATCATCCAGGGCGACAATGATCCCAATGTGACACCACAGAATGTCACCGACGTTATCTCGCGTCTCAAGACGGCAGGGGTCGCTTTCGAACTGCTGACCTTTGCCGACGAAGGCCATGGTATCGGCCGGCCGGCGAACCAGCGCGTGCTCTATCGCCGCATCGCCGACTTCTTCGCCCGTGCCTTCGCTGCATGAGCGGATCGTTCACGGAGCTTGCCGGATCCTGGTCGCGCTACGGTGTGACCTGGACGCCGCATGTTTCCAAGGACGGCAAATGGCTCGCCTGGACCTGGAGCGGCCCGACCGACAGCGGCAATGTCTGGATTGTCCCGACCGATGGCTCGGCCGCGCCGCGCCAGGTCACCGAGGGCAGTGACCATTTTTTCGTGCACGGCATCGGCGAGGACGGCCAGACGCTCATCCTGGCGCAAGGGAAGGGCGGCAACGAGCATGATCGCCTGTTTCGCCTCGATCTCGCAGACGGTGCAAAGCCGGTCGCCTTGACGCCAGAACAGAGCGATCACTATGTCTTTGGCGGCACCCTCCATGCCGACGGCCGCTCGCTGCTCTACACGGCCGATCATGATTACGAAGCCAAGGCGGGAACCGATGGTTCCTGGCTCTATGTACAGGATCTGGTGACGGGCCAGCGCCGCGTCATGGCGCGCGCGCAGTCGATCGTCGACCGCGCGCCGGATATCAGCCCGGACGGCCGATATGCTCTCTATCACCGCAGCGATCGGCATCCGGCCGGCACGCAGATCTGGCTGGCGCAGTGGGACGGTTCCGGCGATCGCGAGCTCTTTGCGGCCGGCGACCGCCTCCGCGCGCATGGATACTGGCTGGATGACGACCGCATCCTGGTGCTGGCGGAGACAGAGACGCATATGCGGCTCGGCATTCTAGAGATCGATACCGGCGATATCGACTGGATCATCGATGATCCCGCACGCGGCATCGAGGACGTCGTCGTTGGCCATGACGGCAGCCGGGCCATGCTGGTGGAATTTGTCGACGGCCGCCTGACACCATGGCTGCTCGACCTCGAGACCTACCAGGCGCGCAGGATCGAGCTTGGCGGTCGGAGCGTCCTGCCGCTCCAGCAATGTCCCGATGGCAGCTGGATCGTCGAGACCTATACTTCCAGCGGGCCGCATGCCTTTCTCCGCCTCGATCCGGCGACCGGTGGTGCCGTCTTGCTGGCATCGCAGCTGGAGCAACGCAGCTACATCGCTGCCCAGGATTTCCGCTGGATCTCGAGCGACGGCGAAAAGATCCAGGGCTGGCTCTATGAACCCGCGCAGCAAAGCCGCGGCCTCATTGTCTGGGTCCATGGCGGTCCTACCTGGCATAGCGAGGATTGGGCACATCCGGTGTTGCAATTCCTGGTGCAGGCAGGTTTCACCGTGCTCGATCCCAATTACCGCGGCTCGACCGGCTTTGGCCGGCGCTTCCGCGAATTGATCAAGCAGGATGGCTGGGGCGGGCGCGAACAGGATGACATCCGCACCGGAATCGAAGCTCTGATCGATGCCGGCAAGGCGCAGCGCGGTCGCATCGGCGTCGCGGGCCTTTCCTATGGCGGCTATTCATCCTGGGTGGCGATCACGCGGTTTGCCGACCTCGTTGATGCGGCGTGCCCGATCTGCGGCATGTACGAGCTTGGCATCGATTACCACAAGACGGAAATGCCCCATGGCCGCGCCTATAGCGAGGAGATGATGGGCGGTACGCCGGAACAGTTCCCGGACCGTTATTTCAACGCCTCGCCGCGCAATTTCGTGGATCGGATCAAGGGCCGGCTGCTGATCGTCCATGGCCTTGCCGACAGCAATGTCTCACCAGCCAATACCGAGGCGGCGGTCAAGGACCTCGATGCCCGCAACATTCCCTATCGGCTGCTAACCTTTCCCGACGAAGGCCATGGCATCTATAAGGCTGGCAACCGCGCGCGCTGGCTTGCCGAGATGGCGGACTTCTTCGCCGAAGCGTTCACCAAGTAGCGCGTTAGGTCTCTGCCCACATGCGCATGAGATTTGTGTAGAGCCGGAAGGCGGTATCGGTTTCCGGCGCCTTGGGATCGAGCGTGTGCAGCTTGTCGCGGATTTCCGCGGCGTCGGACAGGAACTGGCGCTGCCGTTCATCGCGGATATAGGATTGCACCCAGGTGACGGCGACCAACCGCTCGCCCTTGGTAACCTCGGCCACCTCATGGAGCGTGCCGGATGGATAGATCACGGCATAGCGCGCCGGCAGTTTCACTTCCTGCGGTCCATAAGGCGAGTGGATCACCAACTCGCCACCCTCATATTCGGTGGCGTCATTGATGAACACGGTCACCGAGACGTCGGTGCGTTCCTTGTTGCCGGATCCCATCAACGCATCGTCGACATGGGGGCCATAGGTCATGCCGGGGCGGTAGCGGCTGATCAGGGGTGGTCGGATGCGGTGCGGGACGGCGCCGCGGCGGAAGTCCCGCGATCGGTTCAGGGCGGTCACCACGATTTCCTGCAACTGCTTCTTGTTCTCGGCATCCTTGGACACCTGCTCATTGTTCTTGACCAGCTTGGCGCGGTGCCCGGCCGTCTCCTTGCCGTCGACGAAGGTCGACAGGGCAGCAAGCTTGATCAACTGCTGCTGCTCGTCTTTGGTCAGGACATCGGGAATGACGACAATCATGCGGCGGCTTCCATTGTGGCAGACAGTAACCTCACCGAAGCATCTGCCGTACCCGGCCGAGACTGTCAACCAGCCGGTCGATATCGCCACGCGTATTGTGAACGCCGAACGAGATGCGGGCGGTGCCCGTGATACCCAGATGCTCCATCAAAGGCTGAGCGCAATGATGCCCGGCGCGCAGGCAGACCCCGCTTTCCCCCAGCAAAGTACCGATATCATGGGGGTGCAGGCCATCAAGGGTGAAGGAAATGATGCCAATGCGCTCTGCCGGCGCACCGATGATCTTGAGGCCGGCAATTTCCGGCAACCGCTCCCCGGCATAGGCGGTGAGGGCGGCGTCGTGGGCGGCGACCGCTGCAAAGCCGATCCCGTCGATGAAATCGAGAGCGGTGCCAAAAGCGATGGCGGCACCGATGGCTGGCGTCCCGGCCTCGAAACGTCGCGGCCCGTCGGCAAATTCGGTCAACTCAAGGGTCACGGACCGGATCATGCCACCACCGCCGAGGAAAGGCGGCAGCTGGTCGAGGATACCGGCTTTCACATAAAGTGCACCGATCCCGTCCGGGCCATAGAGCTTGTGCCCGGTCACGACAAGGAAGTCGCAATCCAGCGCCTTGACGTCGAGTGCGAAGTGGGGTGCTGCCTGGGCGGCATCCACCATCACCAGGGCGCCGGCGCGATGTGCCATGTTGATGATCTTTTTGAGAGGCGTCACGGTGCCGATGGTGTTGGCGGCAGCCGTGATACAGACCAGCTTCGGCTCGCGCGACAGCAGCATCTCGAAGCGCGCGAGGTCGAGGTCGCCCTTGGCATCGATCGGAATGCCGGCGAGGCGCAACCGCTTGCGGTCTTTGAGCAATTGCCAGGGCACGATGTTGGCGTGATGCTCCAGCAGCGAGATGAGGATGAGGTCGCCGGGCCGCAGATTATTGTCGCCATAGGCATGGGCCACCAGATTGATGCCCTCGGTGGCGTTGTGCGTGAAGATGATCTCGTCCTTGTCGGCGCCGAGGAACTTGGCCACCCGCGCGCGGGCCTGGTCATAGGCCTCGCTCGCCCCCTCGCTCAAGGGATAGAGGCCGCGATGGATGTTGGCATATTCGTCGCTATAGAAGCGGACCAACCGGTCGATGACGGAAGCCGGCTTCTGGGCGCTCGCGGCACTATCGAGATAGACCAGGTCCGGGTGGTTTTTCAGCACCGGAAACATGTCGCGCGGGACCAAGGCCTCGTCGCCAGGCGTTGCTTTGAGAATGGGTAGCGGGCTCGACATGTTCCTAAATCTACGCCTGTTTTCCGTTTTGTCTGTCATCCTCGGGCTTGACCCGAGGATCCACTCTATCAGCTGTGAAAGTGGATCCCCGGCCATTTTTGGCTCAAGGGTGGGCCCAGGGATGACCCGGGGATGGTGAGAGCTTATTTTATACTATTGGTCAGGATTTGCGGACCATAGCCCCATCACCCACAGGTGATGGGAAGATTGTTTGCATGCAAATGATCTTTGCTTGAATGTGACCATAATCCATGTTTTGCTCGATGCTGATGGCACCGCTCCGTGTGCCACTGGAGGAGGAAGAAAATGACTGGGAAGACGGGTGGCGGTAAGGGCAGCTTCGGCAACGTGTCGCGGCGCCATTTTGTTGCAGGTGCGTCGGCACTCGGCGTCGGGATGGGTTTGACACCCTTCATCAGCCGCCGGGCGCAGGCCAGCACCGAGGTCAAGGTTCTCAACTGGCAGGGTTACGGCACGGACGAGAAATGGGCGCTTGAAGCCTTCAAGAAGGCGACCGGCCTCGATGTGGTCCATGAATATTACAACTCCGAATCGGAGATGATCACCAAGCTGCAGACCAATCCCGGCGTCTATGACGTCATCGTCACCAATTCCGCCTGGAACGACCGGGCCTCTGAGCTGGGGGTCATCCAGCCGATCGACACTGCCCAGATCGGCCACTATGGCGACCTCAACCCCTCCTTCCGTGACTCGGACCTGCTCAGCGCCGACGGCAAAGTCTACGGTGTCTCTTGGGTCTGGGGCATCACCGCCGTCGCCTATTCGACCGAGGTGTTCAAGGATGCGCCGAAATCGGTCGAAGCCCTGTGGGATGCCAAGAACGCCAAGCGCGTCTCGTTCCGCGACGACGCGATCGAAGCGGTGAGCTTTGCCGCCATCGCCACCGGCCAGGACATGAACCATCCCAAGGATTTGGCCAAGGTGAAGGAAAAGCTGCTCGCCTTGAAGCCGAACCTTGCTCTGCTGTGGTCGTCGGAAGACGAATGGAACAAGCAGTTCCAGGCCAAGGCATTTGACCTCTCGATCTATTGGAGCGGCTCGGCCTTGCGCAGCAAGAACAACTTCAAGCTGCCGGTCGGTTTCGTGGTGCCGGACGAGGGCGCAGTAGGCTGGTTCGACGGTCTTGCCATCGGCAAGGACGCGCCGAATGCCGAGGGTGCGCATAAGTTCATCAACTACATGATCGACCCGACCTTCTACGTGGAATGGGCTACGAAGATCGGTGCGCCGGCGTCGGCCAACAATGCGGCAATGGCGGCCATGCCGGAGAGCGACGACAAGACGTTGTATTCCGACCAGGCGGCCATCAAGCGGCTGCAATTCATGGCCCCCCTCACCGATGAAGAGCGCCAGGCCTATTCCGACCTTTGGGCGGAAGTGAAGACCGAGTTCGCAAAGTAGTCGCGGCTCGCGCATGAACGAAGGGCGCCGCTCGGCTTTGAAGCTGGGCGGCGTCCGCGTTCGAGGGATTCTGCATGACACCGACGACGCGCACGCGCTGGGCCATTCTCAGCCTGACTGGGCCCGCTTATCTGTGGCTGGCCTGCACGATCTTCTTGCCGATCGCTGCAATGCTGGTGCTGAGCTTTCTCGATAAATCGCCGCTCGTCCCCAAGCCCGCCAGCTTCACCCTCGCCAATTATGGGGCGTTTTTCGGCAAGCCTTTCTATTGGTCGCTGACCCGCTGGTCGATCGAGCTTGGCTTCTGGGTCACGCTGTTCTGCTTTCTGATCGGCTATCCCGCCGCCTATGCGCTGGCCAAGCGCGTCAAGGGGCGTTGGCGTGAAGCGATCTTCCTGCTGATCGTCTTGCCCTTCTGGTCCAATGCACTGGTGCGCATCTTCTCCTGGACCATGGTGCTGCGGCCCAATGGCATCGTCGATCTTGGCGTGCAGTCGGTCTTTCCAGGCGCCCCCACGGTCGATCTTCTGTTCACCTATCCAGCCGTCGTCATCGGCCTGGTCCATTCCTACCTGCCCTACATGATTCTCACCTGCTACATCGCTTTGCAGGCGATTGACGACAGTCTCATTGAGGCAGGCAGGTCGCTGGGTGCCTCGAAAATCACCACCTTCCGCCGCGTGGTGTTGCCGCTGAGCCTGCCCGGCATCGTCTCGGGCGCGGCACTTATCTTTGTGCCGGTGATCGGCTCCTTCATGGAACCGCGCATCCTGGGTGGCACCAAGGGGGCGACGCTCGGCATGAATATCGAGGAACAATTCACTGTGACCGCCAACTGGCCGCTAGGGGCAGCGCTCTCCTTCATCCTGCTCGCGATCGTGCTGGTCATCTTTAGCATTCTCTATCCGATCCTCCGCAAGCAGGGAGGCAATTGATGAAGAAGCTGCTCGACGGCGGTATCCGCCTCTATCTCATCCTGGTGCTGGTCTTCCTCTATCTGCCGATCCTGGTGATGGCGCTCCTTGCCTTCAACAAATCGCCGCTTTATGCGCTGCCGTTCGAATTCGACCTGGTCTGGTTCAAGGCGCTGGCCGAGAACGACCGGTTGCTGAAGGCCGGCCTCAACAGCATTCTTATTGCCCTTGCCAATACGGTCATCGCAACCTCGCTCGGCACCATGGCGGCGGTGGCGTTCGGCCGCTACACCTTCCGCGGCAAGACCATGATGCAGGCGCTGCTCTTTCCGCCCATTGCCATTCCATGGCTGGTGATCGGCACGGCGATGCTGGTGTTCTTCTTCTGGATCGGCCGGGCGATCGGCTATCCCGGCATCGCACGGGGCCTGCACGCAATCCTGCTGGGCCACGTCGCCTTGTCATTGCCCTATGTCATCTTCGTCGTGGGTGCCCGGCTCAACGATTATCCGAAGGCGCTGGAAGAAGCGGCCGCCACCTTGGGCGCGACACCCTGGCAGGTGTTCCGGCGTGTCTCTGTGCCGATCCTGGCGCCCGGTGTCGTGGCGGCATCGCTCTTTGCCTTTGCCGTCTCGTTCGATCAATTCGTGATTTCATATTTCCTGGCCCCACCTGGCGTCACCACCTTGCCGGTCGAGATCTATACCTCGATCCGCAAGGGCTTCACGCCGGAGATCAACGCCATCTCGACCATCATCATCGCGGTGTCGATGGGCTTGATGCTGATCGTGGCCAGGTTCTATCGCTTCGGTGGGGAAAGGTCGGGTAATGAGTGAAGTTGCCGTCATCGGCGCCGTCAAAAGATACGGTACTGTCGCCGCCTTGGACGGGGTCGATCTGACCTTCGCCGATGGCGAATTCTTCGGCCTGCTGGGGCCGTCCGGCTCCGGCAAGACCACTTTGCTGCGCGCCATCGCCGGTTTCATCGAGCTGGACCAGGGCGAGATCCGCATTGATGGTACCGATATCTCGCGTATCCCGGTGCACCAGCGCAATATCGGCATGGTGTTCCAGAATTATGCTCTGTTCCCGCATATGAGTGTCGCGGAAAACATCGCCTTTGGCCTCGATGTGCGCGGTGTGCCGGTCTCCGAGATCAAGCAGCGGGTGGGCGAGAGCCTCGATCTCGTGCGCCTCTCCGGCCTTGAGCAGCGCCGGCCCAGGCAATTGTCCGGTGGCCAGCAGCAGCGCGTGGCCCTCGCGCGTGCCTTGGTGACGCGGCCGCAGGTGCTCCTACTCGATGAACCGCTAAGTGCACTTGATAAGCATTTGCGGCAGGAAATGCAGGTCGAACTCCGCCGCATCCAACGCCAGATCGGCATCACCACCATCTTCGTGACGCACGACCAGGAAGAGGCGCTGACGCTCTCCGACCGCGTTGCCATCTTCAACAAAGGCCAGGTCGTGCAGGCAGGTGGGCCACGTGCGGTCTATGAACGCCCGGTCAACCGCTTTGCCGCCGGCTTCTTAGGCGAGGCCAACTTCCTCGAAGGCCGCGTGGGGAGCATCAGCGCCGGTGGCGCCCGCGTGGCTTTGGACACGGGCGGGGAGATTCTGACACCGGCCGACGGTCTGGCTGCTGGCGATCCGGTCCTGGTTGCCTTGCGGCCGGAAAAGATCAGCATCGATCCGGCGCCACCTGCTGCCACGGTCCAGCCAAACCGAATTCTCGGCAAAGTAAGTGCGGCGATCTTCTCGGGCTCCAGCCTCACCTACCGGGTGGCGGTTGGCGACCGGACTGTCATCGTCTTCGAACAGAATAAAAGCCGGGCGCCTTTGCCTGAACAGAGTGCCGTCATCCTGGAATGGCCGGCTGCAGATAATGTCGTGGTGAAACCTTGAGCAAATTGCCGCTTACCAATCGCAGCCAGCACGTCGTCGTCGATATGCAGGAAGTCTTCGCCAGCAACCCGCAATGGGGCTTTGCCGGTATCCATGCCATCGTGCCGGCAATTGCCAGACTGGCCGCAGCCAAACCGGCGCAAACGCTGTGGACCCGCTTCATCTCGGCCCATTCGGCCGAGCAGGCGGAAGGATCCTGGGCGGCGCTCTATCGCCTGTGGCCGGGTGCAACACTCGAGGCCGGTGCGCAGATGGATATTCTGCCCTCGCTGCTGCCGTTGGTGGCAAGGTCTGACGCTGTCTTCGACAAGCCGACTTATTCCGCCTTTCACAACCCGGCCTTCGTCGCGGCCCTGAAAGAACGTCAGGCCGACACGCTGGTGCTGTCCGGCATCGAGACCGATGTCTGCGTCCTCGCGACACTGCTGGAGGCGGTCGATCGCGGCTATTTCGTGGTGATGCCGGAAGACGCGCTGACCAGCAGCGATGTGGACGGCCACAAGCAGATCATGGACGTGATCCCGCGCCGGCTGAAGTCCCAGGTCTTCACCGCCGATGTGGCGACGATCCTGGAGCAATGGCCGTGAGCGGGTCCTATCCGGCGCTCGCGCCCGCACGGCACTGGAACAGCTGGCAGAGCGAATATCCGGCACAGATGATGCACCTGCCCCTGGGCCTCACCGTCACGGTGGCGGCTTATTCCGGGGCCAAGAACAGCTTCACCGATTTTCCGGCAGCAAAGGGCCAGCTCACCTACGGTCCGCGCGATGTGACCGGATCGCAGATCGGCTTCAGCGCACGCCATGCCGGCACGGGTTTTGATTGGCGCTGGGACCAGCCCGTGGAAGGCGCCGTGCGTGGCGCGTGGGTTGCCACCGATTATGGCGAGTGGGGCCTCCGCTTCTGGATCATGCCGGTCTTTACAGTCGTTGGCCGTGACGACATTTCATGGCGCTTCGATCCCGCGACCGGTGTGCTCACCAGCGTGATCGATGGCCAGCACGTGGCTGTGGTGGGCGATGCCATCCCCTTGATGGCGACCTTCCACGACAGCCGCCAGGCTCTCGCTGATGAGTTCGAACGGGAAGGCTATTTCTTCCTCGGCTCCCGCGGTACGAAGGGCCGCATCCCGGCGCTGCGCTACAATCTCGACGAAACGCCCAAGATGCGCTTTGCCGTCGGCGTTGCGGCGACAGAGGCGGATGCCCTGGCCCGCGCCGGGGCAGCACTCGCTGCCCCGGAACCCGGCGATCTGCCGCAAGCCCAGCCGCTCGATGCCATCCGCGACATCGTGGGCTGGAACTCAGTCCATGATTTCATCAATGACTGGCCCTATATGAGCCTCAGCCGCACCTGGGTCGCCCAGAAGTTCGGCGGCTTCGGCCTGTGGCTCGACGATATCTTCTATCACGCGCTGGCCTCCAGCCTGCTCAACACCGACATGGCACGCGAGAACATCCGCGCCGTCCTCGACCGCGAAACGCCGGAGGGCAACCTTGCCTGCCTGCTCACCGGTCGCGACAGCTGGATCGACCGTTCGCAATTGCCGGTCTGCTCGCTCGTGCTGTGGAAGATCTGGCAGCATACCGGCGCCGACGATCTCATCGAACTCGGCTACAAGAAGCTGCTGAAGAATCATGATTGGTGGTTCAGCCATCGCGATGGCAAGAAGCAGGGACTGATGGGCTGGGGCACCTCCGCCAGTGTCGGCGACGGGCTCTACAAGGGTACCAAGCTCGGCGCCAAGAACGAATCCACCATGGACAATTCGCCGCTCCATGATGACACGATCTTCGATCCCGCGACCGGTTGCCTGGACGCTGCCGATGTCGGCCTCAATTCCATCCTGGTGGTGGATGCCGAAGTGCTGTCGTCCTGGGCGAAATCCCTGGGCGACCAGGCGACCGCCGACCGGCTGCTTACGCGCGCCAATGCGCTGCGGGCCCGCATCGGCGCCGAATTGTGGGACGACAGCCGCCAGATCTTCGCCAACCGCCGCTGGTCCGGCGATTTCGTACGCAGCCTCGCACCCACCAGCTGCTATCCGCTGCTGGCGGACGCCGCCGATGCGCGCCAGGAGAAAGGTATCTGCGCAGCACTCAACGACCCCAGGAAGTTCGGCGGCAAATGGCGCCTGCCCTCGATCACCCGTGACGATCCTGGCTATCACGACAATGTCTATTGGCGCGGCCGCGTCTGGCCGCCGCTCAACTACCTCACCTATCAGGGGCTGAAGCGGGCTGAGCTTGACGATATGGCCGGTGAGCTTGCTGCCGATTCCGGCGAGATATTCAACGCAGCCTGGGCGCGCCGGCAATGCCCGGAGAATTTCTCCGCCGAGACCGGCCTTGGCGACGACCAGCCGGATACCGATCTTTTCTACGGCTGGGGCGCCTTGATGCCCATCATCGCCGTCAATGAGATCATCGACGTCACCCCGTGGCATGGCTGGGAACTCACTCATAAGCCAGGCAATTGGCAGCTGGGACCACTGAACGCCTTCGGCGCCAAGACCCTGATCCAGGCGCGGCACGGGCGCCTTACCCTCACCGTGAAGGACCGCGAGGTCTTTACCACCGACATTGCCGGCCGCTTCCGGCATATCGACATCGCGGCGGGCAGGCTTGCCTTTGAGCCGCCCATCGCCGGCGGCAGGATTTTCTTGAAGGGTCCCGTGGGCCGTGTCAGTTACGGTGCCAGTGTCGTGACCGCGCGGCAGATCGGTGGGGAGACTGTCATCGAGTTGCCCCCTGCGACCGTGCGCCAACTTTGTGTGATCGAGGGAATTTCATGATCGTTGTGTTCGGTTCGCTCAACGTCGATGTGATGATCGCAGTCGATCATCTGCCGTTGCCTGGCGAAACCGTGCTCGGCCCCGGCTATCAGCTGACGGCGGGCGGCAAGGGTGGCAACCAGGCCTTGGCCGCCGCGCGCGCTGGCGCCGAGGTCAAGATGATCGGCTGCGTCGGCGGCGATCCGCTGGCGGAGACGGCTCTGACCGATCTTCGTGCGGCGGGGGTCGATCTCTCGACACTCACCACCGTCGCTGATCCCACCGGCCTTGCCGCCATCTGTGTTGACAAGCTCGGCGAAAACCATGTCGTGGTGGCGTCCGGTGCCAACCGCCAGACCAAGGCTTCGCAATTTCCGGACGCGCTGCTGGGGCCAAAGACGCTCCTTGTGCTGCAGATGGAAGTGCCGCTTACTGAAAACTGGTCGCTTATCCGCCGCGCCAAGGAAAAGGGCGCGCGCATCCTCCTCAATGCAGCGCCCGCAGCTCCCATTCCAGCCGATGTGCTGAAGCTCCTTGATTGGCTGATCGTCAATGAGAACGAAGCCAAGCAGATCGCAACCGGTCTCGGCCACAAGACGGACGACGCACGGGCAGCGGCCCAGTCTATTGCCAAGGCCCATGGAGCAACCGTCATCGTGACCCTGGGTGCAGCCGGTGCTGCGGCCTATCTCGGAGAAGGCGGTGGTGTAGCGGTCGGCGCCTTGGCTATCCAGCCGGTGGACACGGTCGGTGCCGGCGATTCCTTCGTCGGTGGCTTCGCTGCCGCCACCGACCGCGGTCACGATCTTGCCGATGCCCTGCGCTACGCCGCGGTGGGTGGTGCGCTCGCCTGCCTGAAACCTGGCGCGCAACCAAGCCTGCCGTTACTGGCAGCGATCGAAAGCCGGCTCGCGGATTTGCCGGCGGTGCAGAAGGTCTGACCATTCTAAACTGCGTCAAGCCCGGGCATGACGTTAAAAGAGCGCTACCGCAAACTCAGCGGATACAGTGTCTTCGGCGCATACCGGAAATCATAGTGATCGAGTGTCACGCCCGCGGGGCCAGGCGCATCGCATTCGATGATGGCGCGGGTGAGCGGCGTGAAGCCGGCGCGGAAATGGTTCTTTGCCTTCACGCACAGCAGCCCGACCTTGGCAAGGTCGATGCCGTGCAACGTGAAGTAGGCCGGATCGTTGGGTGTCTGGCAGGATGAGGTGACGATCACCTTTATGCCCTCGGCCTCGAACAGGGCCGTATTACCGACGTCGACGGTGAGATTGTTTTCATACGGGCCGACATTGCGGAACTTGCCGTCGGTCAGACCCAGCACTTTGGCGCCGATCCGCACCGGCTTGCCGAAATGCGGGCTGACACGCCCGCCGAAAGAGACATCCATCATGGCGCCGATACCGGCCTTGCGCGCGCGTTCGACCAGATCCGGGTCCCAGAAGAAGCCGAACACGCAAGGCACATCGGGCTTCTCATCAAGGAGTGCCCGGAACAAGGCCGTGGTATCACCGATGCCCCCCGAAAGGGGATTGTCGGCAGGATCGGTGATCGCCGCTGGCTTGTCGCCTTGTGTCGCCAAGGCGAGGGCAATGGCATCGGCGGGCGAGGGTGGCCGCGATTGAAAGCGCGCCTGCCGTGCTGCCATTTCGCTGGCCAGCGCCTTTGCCGCGCGTTGCGCCAGCATCCGGTCGCCATCGGCGAACACCATGGCGGTGGGGCCGGCAAAGGGTGAGTCGCCATAGGCGAAGCCACCGAAGATGGCGGCTTCCAGAATGCCGGGTTCCGCGCGCCAGTCGGCGGCGAGCTTGGCCATCTCCGCCATCGGCCCGTCGGTCGTGCGCATGTTGAAGCTGGTATAGATCGCCGGCACCTTGGCAATCGCCCCCACCGGCTTCACTTTTCCCTCGGCCATCCCGGTCAGCAGTTCCAGTGCCCTTGCGGCCGTCTGGTCCATGTCGATATGCGGATAGGTCTTGTAGCCGGTGGCGACGTCGACGAGCTCGATCATCGCCGCACCCAGGTTGGCATGGAGATCGAAACTGGCCGCAAGCGGTGTCTTGCCAATGAGCGCCCGCACATCTTCCAGCAGTTCAAGTTCCGGCGTCGGGTTGCCGCAGGTCACCATGGCGCCGTGCAGCGACAGGTATACCGCGTCCCATTTTTGCCGCTGCAGCCCATCAAGGATCTCGCCGCGGATGGTGGCAAAGGCCGTGTCGGTGACCGGCCCGCCCGGCGGTGCCGCGGCGCAGCGCAGGAACGTCACCTCCCAATCGGGGTGACTGTCGGCAAAGGCGACGGCGGCACCAATCTCGGTTGCCGTGTCGCGGTAGAGCTTGATGGCGTCAGCACCTTCCGCCCATTCCCGCGCCTGGAAAGTATCGAGATCGGTCGTGAGGGGCGAAAAGGAATTGCCCTCATACCACAGCCGCGCCACCGCCAATTTTTTTGTCATTGCCACCGGCTATTGTCAGCAGATCTGGTGCAAAAAATAGCCCAGGCTGCGGCTTGCGTCCATCTCGCCACCGCGTCTACAGTCCCGGCGCGACCCGCATACCCACGTTCTAGGCCCAAGTATTAGGTAATGGGGAAAGATTATGGCCCGCGACCCACGTTACGACATCCTGTTCGAACCGGTGAAGATCGGGCCGGTGACCGCCCGCAACCGCTTCTTCCAGGTGCCGCATTGCAACGGCATGGGCCACCAGCATCCCCAAGGCCATGCCGCCATGCGGGGCATGAAGGCGGAAGGCGGCTGGGCAGTGGTGGCGACCGAGGAATGTGAAATCCATCCCTCCGGCGACGTCACCCCCTATGTCGAGGCGCGCATCTGGGACGATCACGACATCCCCTATCTTTCGATGATGACCGAGGCCGTCCATCGCCACGGTTCGCTGGCGGCGGTGGAACTGGTTCATAACGGCCCGTCCGCCTCCAACCTCTACAGCCGTGAAGTGCCGATGGGACCGATCCATCAGCCGACCAGCTATTACCCGTTCCAGGCCCGTGCCATGGACCGCGAGGACATCCGCAACTATCGCCGCTGGCACCGCGAAGCGGCCGTTCGCGCGAAGAAGGCTGGTTTCGATATCGTCTATGTCTATGCGGGGCATGATCTTTCTCTGCCGATGCACTTCATGCAGAAACGCCGGAACCAGCGCACCGACGAATATGGCGGCTCGCTCGAGAACCGCGTGCGCCTGTTCCGCGAGCTCATTGAGGAGGCGAAATCCGCGGTGGGCGATCGCTGCGCCGTTGCCGTGCGTTTTGCGGTCGACGAGATGATGGGTGCGGACGGTATCAGCGCAGACGGCGAAGCGCCCGAGATCGTTGCCATGCTGGCGGAACATCCCGACCTCTGGGACGTCAATCTTTCCAGCTGGAAATACGATTCCCAGACCTCGCGCTTTTCCGAGGAAGGCTTCCAGGAACCCTTCACCGCCTTCGTGAAATCGCTCACCACCAAGCCAGTGGTGGGTGTCGGCCGCTATACGTCGCCAGACCGCATGGTCTCGCTGATCAAGAAGGGTGTCCTCGACATGATCGGCGCCGCCAGGCCCTCGATCGCAGACCCCTATCTCCCGAAGAAGATCGAGGAAGGTCGCCTCGACGACATCCGCGAATGCATCGGCTGCAACATCTGCGTTTCCGGCGATTACACGATCACGCCGATCCGCTGTACGCAGAACCCGACCATGGGCGAGGAATGGCGCAAGGGCTGGCATCCGGAAATCATGCCGGTGAAAGCCTCATCCGACCGCGTCCTGATCGTGGGCGGCGGCCCGGCCGGTCTGGAAGCCGCGCGCGCCCTGGGTCTGCGCGGCTATGAGGTGGCGCTGGCGGAGGCCTCGACCGAACTTGGCGGCCGCGTGAATTCGGAATCGCGCCTGCCTGGTTTATCGGCCTGGGGTCGTGTGCGCGACTATCGCCTGGGACAGATTGCCAAGATGAGCAATGTCGAGACATATCTCGACAGTCGCATGAGTGCTGCCAACATCCTGGAGCAGGGCTTCGAGCGGGTGGTGCTGGCGACCGGCTGCCATTGGCGCAAGGACGGGGTGGGGCGCTCTCACGCCTTCATGATTCCCGGTCTCGACGATGCCAATGTCTTCTCGCCGGACGACATCATGGCCGGCCGCCTGCCGCCCGCCGGCACGGTCCTCATCTATGACGATGACATGTTCTATCTGGCCGGTGTGCTGGCCGAACGCCTGGTCAAGGCGGGGCTCGATGTCGTCTATGTGACGCCGGGTGACACGGCGTCGAGCTGGACCATCAACACGCTGGAAGTCTTGTTCATCAACAAGCGGCTGCGCGCCCTTGGCGTCAAGGTGATCACCGCCCATGACCTCGTGGCCGTGCGCGAGGGAGTGGCCGAACTCGCCTCCGCCTATGGTGAAGAGCCGCTCCACATCGCCCTCGATGCCGTCGTGCCGGTGACCGCACGCCTGCCGGAAGAAGCGCTCTATCACGATCTCATGTCGGATGAGGCGGCGTTGAAGGATGCCGGCATCAAATCCGTCACCCGCATCGGCGACTGCCTGGCACCAGGCCTCATCGCCTACGCCGTCTATGCCGGCCACCGCTACGCCCGCGAACTGGATACCAATGATGTCGGCGAAGTGAAATTCCGGAGACCGCTGCCGCTGATGACGACAAGCTGATAGAGCCCCCTCACCCTGACCCTCTCCCGCAAGGGGAGAGGGGATGAGATCTGTCGGCTTAAGTAAACGATCTCAGAGGTGCCGCGTGGAATAGCCCCTCTCCCCTCGCGGGAGAGGGGTTGGGGTGAGGGGGACCCCTCGCTCGCCTCTAATCCGGCATCGCCCTCACGCCCACATGCGGCATGTGTTCGCCGCGGGGATCAAGTTCCGGCGCACCGTAGGCACCCTGGACGGCGGGGACGGCGACGTAATTGCCCTGCTCCTGTGGTGTCTTCGCTTTGCGGCGGCACACGCGGTAGAGGGCGAAGGCGAAGATGAGGGCATAGCCGCATCCCACGAACAGGAACAAGGCGCGCGGCTCCAGCTCGTTCATGGCAAGGCCGGCGAGCGAGGGGCCGATCGAGGCGCCAAGACCCCAGGCGAACAGCAGGCCGCTCGAGGCTGCGACGAAATCCTTCCTGGCGATATAGTCGCTGGTCTGGCCGATCCCCAGCGCATAAAGCGGCGACTGGAAGGCCGAGAGCAAAAAGAAAAGCGCCAGCAGGAACATGTAGGGGAGTTCCGGCGTCGCGTAGATGATCAGGCACAGCAGCGCCGAGGCCGTGACCGTGCCGATGATGATCGGCCGACGACCATAGACATCCGCCGCATGGCCGATCGGGAACTGTGCGATCAGCACGGCGATGGTGCCGATCGAAATGAGAAAGGAGAGCTCCCGCTCACCCATCGCCATGGCGTCGATATAGGCCGGCAGCAGGCCGTAGAGCGCGCCGTTGAGGAAACCGGCACCAAAACAGCAGACAACACCCAGCGGTGAAATCTTGAACAGGCGCCGGATGGAAAGATGTGTGTGTTCACTGATGATCGGATTGCCGATCTTGGTGAGGCCCAATGGGATCATGGCGCTGGCCAGGCACAAGGTGCAGAGCGCAAAGAGCAGGATGCCGGTGGGGTCGTCGACATTGAGCAGCAGTGGTGAGACGCCCGAGGCACCCCAGCTCACTGCCGTGTAGATCGCAAAGATACGGCTCCGGGTCTCGTCGGTCGATTTGTCGTTTAGCCAGGATTCGATCACCACGAAGCCGCCGGCCAGGGAAAAGCCGGCGATGGCCCGCAAGGCGATCCAGAAATAGGCGTCCTGGATGACGAGATGCAGCACCGTGGCATCCGCCGCCAGCACCACGAAGACGCCGAAGGCGCGGATATGGCCAACGCGCCGGATGATACGCTGGCACACCAGCGTGCCGGCGAGGAAGCCCACAAAATAGGCCGAGGCCGCGACACCGACGATGATGGTGGAAACACCCCAGCGCGCCAGCTGGATGCCGATGAGCGGCATCAGTACGCCCAAGGCCAGCTCGATCAGCGTAATGCCGATGAGCACGGGCAGGACCGGCTGTGTGGTGCGCCAGATCGCCTGAAACATCAAAACCCCCGACTGCCCGCTTTCCGCGGATTGGACCCCGGCGGACTGTAGTGCGTCGGTGGGTGGTTTGGCTATATCTTCCCCCTCTCCCTTTAGGGGGAGGGCCGGGGTGGGGGGCGATGCCAGTTTCGTTTTGCGGCAATTGCCGCCCATGCCCCCACCTAACATCCCCCTTTAGGGGGAGGGATAAGATTTCTAATCGACCAGCGCCCTCGCGCCGCGCTTCAACAGCCCGTTGGCGATGATCGCGCGCTGGATTTCGCTGGCCCCTTCCCAGATGCGGTCGACGCGGAGTTCTCGGAAGAAGCGTTCGGCGACGTTTTCGCGCATATAGCCGCGGCCGCCGAAAATCTGGACGGCGCGATCGGCGACGCGGCCGGCCATCTCGCTGGCATAGAGCTTTGCCATGGCGCATTGCGCATGGGCGGTCTTCAAATCCGCACCCTCGTCGATGGATCGCGCAGTTTCGTAGGTCATGAGACGCGCCGCGAACAATTCGGTCAAGCTGTCGGCCAGCATGAACTGCACCGCCTGCTGCTCGGCCAAAGGCTTGCCGAAGATGATGCGCTTCTGTGCAAATGCCGTCGCCTCCTCGATCAACCGCTGTGCGGCACCACAGCAGCGGGCGGCGATCATGAGGCGCTCATGGCGGAACCAGGCATAGGTGAAATCCATGCCGGCCCCTTCCGCGCCGATGCGATTTTCGACCGGCACCCGCACATCGGTGAAGCGATAGATCGGGTGATGTGCGCGGTAGGTATGGGTATAGGCCGGCGTCCGCACCAGTTCGACACCGGGCGTTCCCTGGTCGATGAAAAAGAGGGCATGGGCGCCCTTCTTCGGCCCCTCGGCGATCTTTGCCTGGAAGAAGATGAAGTCGGCGAGATTAGCGCTGGTCACATGCCACTTCTCGCCGTTGAGCACATAATGATCGCCGTCGCCCCCGCTCACAAACTGGGCGGTGGCCTGGATGGCATCGACGTCGGAGCCGGCCTCGGCCTCGGTGATGGCGTAGCATTCGTGCCGCGCGTCGGTCATCAGCGGCTTGATCCAGGTCTCGATCTGATAGGGGGAGCAGGCTTCGAGCATCCAGGCTTGCGGGTTGTTCGAGCACCAGCCCAGCGCATTGGTGGCGCGGCCGGTCTCCTCCTGCGCCACCGCCTGCTCCAGCTTGGAATAGCCGCGGCCCCCCATGGATTCCGGCATGTCCATATTGTCGAGGCCGGCTTCTTTGGCCTTGGTTTTCATGCGCGTCCAGATGTCGTCTGGCACTAGCCCCTCATGCATCTCGGCATGCTCTTCCCAGGGGATGAGCTCGGCTTCGACAAAGGCGCGCACGCGCGCCTTGATCTCGCGGGCACGGGGCGGCAAGGGGATGGTCATGACGAAAGCTCCGGTTGGAAAGAGGGAGGGTCAGGCCGCGGCGTTGCCGTTGGCAGCCGCCACCTTGCCGCCGAATTCCTTGGGGAACAGCCCGCCCAGAAAGGCGCGGACGCTGGCCCGGGCCGTGTCGCGGTCGGTCTGCTTGGGATTGAGCAGCATGTCGAGCCACAGCCCGTCGATCATGGCGTTGAAGCCGCGGGCGATGAGGCCGGCGTCAAGCCCCTGATAGCCACCCTCGTCAATGAGGGCCTGGAAGGTCTCGGTGGTACTTTTCTGGAAGGCGGTCGAAAGGTCGGCGCAGAGTTTCAGGAATTCCGGGCGCCAGCGCGTCTCGCCCCAGAAGGCATACCAGACGGTGACCTGCTTCCGGTTGGCATGCGTCCGGGCAAAATCGGCTTCGATCATGGCGTCGAGCTGGGCGGCGGCCGATTTCCCGGCCTTGGCCAGCACGCTCTGCATATGCTGCTCGTAATCCTCGACCAGATGCTTGAACGTCGCGATGAGCAGCGCGTCCTTGCTCTTGAAGTAGAAATTGACGATGCCGACGGAAAGCCCTGCCTCTGCGGCGACGTCAGCGATCTTCAGCTCGGTAAAGCCCTTGCGGGCAATCCCGTCGATCGTCGCCTCAATGAGCTGCCGGCGCCGGGCCTCCTTGGCCAATTCGCGGCTCATGCCAGGTATTTCCCTTTCGGGCGGCAGAACCGGCCAGCGGATCACAGCCATGTCGGGGCCCCCAAGTGTCAGGCCGCCGACCGGCTTTCGCCCAGCAAAGCGTCATTGCGCCGCCGCAATGTCCCGGCCGCCGGCGCCTGCACCTCATTCACGATGGGGCAGGCTGCCCGAATCCGGTCGTGGAAATCTACCACCGCATGCTCGTAATTGGAAAGCGGCCCCGGCTCATAGCCGTGTGAGCTCATGCCGAGCTGGACCCGCTCGCAGAGTTCCCGGTCCTCGGCACCCACCTGGCGGTTGATGCGGGCATTCAACCATTGCATGGCTTTGGCCTCCCGGGTGGCTTCGGCACTCACGGGCCGGACATAGATCGGATAGCGCATGACGCAGGTCTGGCCGGTCATGGGCAGGATCTGGAAAATGTCGAAGCTGTCCGGATAGATGTCGAGGCCGATATTGGGTGCCAGCGAAAAGAAGGTCCAGGTCTTGCGCGCCTCTTCGGGCAGGTCCAGGAAAGCCTCCTTGGCGAGGTGCTGATACATCCGCTCCGCCCGGTTGGCCGAGGGAATGCCCTTCAGCACGCTCTTGCTGTAGGCAACGCCATGCTCGTTGATGACGCCGGTCAAGTCGCTGTCCAGCATCCGGTTGAGGCCGGGATGGCCGATGGTGATGTGGTAATTCTCGAGATTGTTGTCGACCGCGATCTTCCAATTGCAGTCCCAGGTCTCGGTCCAGGCCTTGCCGGCCGGAACCATTTCCTCCAGCCGGTAGCTGGCGATGATGTCGGCCATCTCGCCGAAGGTCTCGCGCAAGGTCGGGCCGCCCGGCACCACGCGGGCGAACACCAGGCCGGAGAGGATCTCGATCTCGATCTCCCGCAGGCCAAGCTTGTCCTTCTCGACGCCGGGGAAGGTCTTCTCGGCCGGGATGCCTTTGAGTTCGCCGGAGAGGTCATAGCTCCAGCCATGATAGGGGCAGGTGATGCGCGCCCGGCAATTGCCGGTGCCGTCGAGGAGCTTCGCCGCCCGGTGGCGGCACACATTCATGAAGGCGCGCAAGGTCTCGTCCTTGCCGCGCATGACCAGGATCGAATCGCGCTTGAGGTCCAGGGTGGCATAGTCGCCGGGCTTGGCCACTTCGCTGATGTGGCAGACGAACTGCCAGCTGGGCAGGATCAGGTTCTCGTATTCGAGGTCGACCAGCTCCGTGCTGGTGTAGGCCCAGGCCGGCAAGCTCACCGCCAACCCGCCATGCAATTCGTCCCGCACCGCCTTCGTCTTGATCTGGTCCATCATGGTCATCATCCCGCTCCCGATTTGTCCGCGTCTATATGAGATGATTTCTACAATGTATAATCAATAAAGTCAATGATTTCATATTAATAGAGTTAATATATTGAATGATGGTTCAATCAAAAATGAAGAAAATCAAAGACTTGGCCGGGGAGTCCTAAGCGGCCGGGACAGGGGCGGGATTTAAGTGGGAAGGGCGAAGGTTGGGGGGCTGAAGACACCCCCCTCTCTAACTCTCCCCCTCAAGGGGGGAGAGGATTGCAACGAGACGGATGAGAGTTTCGAGAATCTTCCCCCTCCCCCCTTGAGGGGGAGGGCCGGGGAGGGGGGTAGGGCCTAACCGACGAATATCACCCTTGCGCCAACGCCACCGCGATCGCGGCACCCAGATGTGCGTTGTTGCGCACCAGGGCGATGTTGGTGGTGAGCGAGCGGCCTTCGGTGAGGGCTGCCACACGCTTCAGCAGGAAGGGCGTCAAATTCTTGCCGCGATAGCCGGTGGTGTCGGCTTCGATGAGCGCGCCCTGGATCTGGCGGTCGATCTCGGCGGCGGGAATCTCGTCCTCGATCGGGACGGGATTGGCGATCACCAGCCCGCCCTTGAGGCCGAGCTCCCATTTGGTGCGGATGATGGCCGCAATCTCGCCGGCAGTGTCCGCGGTAAAGGGCGATTTGTGCCCGCTGTCGCGCGAATAGAAGGCCGGGAAAATATCGCTGCCCATGGTGATGACCGGGACACCGGCGGTTTCGAGATATTCAAGAGTGAGGCCGATATCGAGGATCGATTTGGCCCCCGCGCAGACCACCGCCACATTGCTCTCTGCCATCTCTTCAAGATCGGCGGAGATGTCGAAGCTCTTGGCAGCACCCCGGTGCACGCCACCAATGCCACCGGTGACGAATAGCTGGATGCCGGCCATGGCAGCGATGCGCATGGTGCTGGCGACCGTCGTGGCACCGTTGCCGCGGGTGGCGACCAGCACGGGCATATCGCGGATGCTAGCCTTCACCATGTCCGGCGATTGTGCCACGCGTTGCAGTTCGGCCGGGGACAGGCCGACCTTCAGCCGCCCATCGAGGATGGCGATGGTGGCCGGCAGGGCGCCGCCGTCGCGCACGATGTCTTCGACGATGCGTGCCGTTTCCAGATTCTGCGGGTAGGGCATGCCATGGGCGACGATGGTCGATTCCAGCGCCACCACCGGCGCGCCGGCCGTGAGGGCGGCAGCGACTTCCGGGGCGATATCGAGATATTGGTTCATGGCCGCTCCTTCTGTTTCGTGACCGCACGTGCCGTGATGGCGACGCTGGTCAATGAATGCACGGCACGGCCGGCGAGTTCCTGGCCCAGCCTTGCAGCTTGCGCGGCACTCTTGCCGCGGGCAAGGCCGTGGGCGAAGCCAGCCACCATGGCATCGCCGCCACCGGTGACATCGCGCACCTTGGCACCCGCTGGTGCCGGCAGCTGCACGGCAAAATTGATGTCGTCATGCGCGGAGGAGAGATAGCAACCCAACGGCCCCAACCCCACCAGCACATGCCGGACACCGCGCCGGTGCAGCAAGCGGACAGCGCGCTTCAAGGCTGCGTCGGTCCGGACCGGAAAGCCCGCCAGCGCCGCCAGCTCATCGCGGTTCGGCGTCACGGCGTGGATGGGCAGACCGCTGCGCAGCAGGTCAGCCAGGCGCTTGGCCTTGGGCACCGAGACCGGCTCAATGATCAACGGAATCCCGGCCATGGCGGCAATCTTCGCGATCTCCGCCAGAGTCTCGGCGCTCAAATTGCAATCGGCCACCAGCAGCCTTGCCGCCGCCAGCTGTTTCCGATGCCGTGCGATGAGGCGCGGTGTCATGCCATCGACCAGGCGCATGTCAGCAACGCCGATCACCATCTCGCCCTTGCGGTCGATCACGACGGCATAGGTGCCGGTATTGCCCTTGGCGCGGCTGGTGAGGCTCATATCGATGCCGGCGGCGGCCGAGCCCTCGATCAGCCGTGCGCCGGCATCGTCGTCGCCGACCACGGAGAGCAATGCCACGTCAGCGCCGAGACGCGCCAGATTCTCAGCGATGTTGCGCCCGACACCGCCCAGGCTCAGCGAGCTGCTGCCGGGATTGGAGGTCGCCGGCACAGTCTTGCCTTGGATGACGCTCTTGATATCAAGATTGGCGCCACCGATGACGATGATGCTCATGAAACTTAAGCCGCGGCTTGCGGCTGGTCGAATTGCAGTTCGGCAAGGCGCGCATAGAGGCCGCCTTGGCGAATGAGTTCGGCATGCGTCCCGATGGCATCGATGCGGCCCTTGTCGAGCACCACGATGCGGTCGGCTTTGAGGACCGTCGCGAGGCGGTGCGCGATCACCAGCGTGGTGCGGCCGACCATCAGTTTGTCGAGCGCTGCCTGCACCAATTGTTCGCTCTCGGCATCCAAGGCCGAGGTTGCCTCATCCAGCAGCAGCAGCACCGGGTTGCGCAGGACCGCCCGCGCGATGGCGATGCGCTGGCGCTGGCCGCCCGACAGGCGTACACCGCGCTCGCCGAGATGCGTGTCGATCCCCTGTGGCAGCCGGTCGAGGAATTCCGTGGCATGAGCGGCGTCGGCGGCCTTGCGGATAGCGGCATCGTCGGCATCGGGCTTGCCGTAACGGATATTCTCGGCGGCACTTGAGGAGAAGATCACCGGGTCCTGCGGCACCAGCCCCATGGTTCCACGCAAGGTTTCCGGCACCACGTCGCGGATGTCGATGCCGTCGACGGAAATACCGCCCTGGTCGGCATCATAGAAGCGCATCAGCAGCTGCATGACCGTGGTCTTGCCGGCACCCGACGGGCCGACGATGGCGACCGTTTCGCCCGGCGCGATCTCCAGGTTGAAATCGTCGAGCGCCTTCGTCTCCGGCCGCGATGGGTAATAGAAGGTGACATGGTCGAATTTGATGCGGCCGGTGAGGGGCTGCGGCAGATGTTTCGGCAAGGCAGGCGCCGTGATGATCGGCTTGGTGTTGAGAAGCTCGATGATCCGCTCCATGGCGCCGGCTGCCCGCTGTAGATCACCCACCACTTCCGTGATGGCGCCCAAGGAACCGGCCACCACGATGGCGTAGAAGACAAAGGCCGAGAGCTGGCCTGCTGAAATGCTGCCTGCCAGCACGTCGGCGCCGCCGATCCACAACACAATACTGATCGCCCCGAAGATCAACAGGATGACGAGCGCTGTGAGGAAGGCACGGGCGCGTACCCGGGCGGTCGCCGCATCGAAGGATTCCTCGACCCGCGCGCCGAAGCGCTTGCGCTCCTCGACCTCATGGGCGAAGGCCTGCACCGTGCGGATGCCATAGAGCGATTCACTGGCATCGGCCGACACTTCGGCAATCTTGTCCTGGGAGAGGCGCGAGAGTACCCGCACCTTGCGGCCATAGATGATGATCGGCGCTACCACGAACGGCACCACCAGGAACACCAGCCCGGTGAGCTTGGGGCTGGTGATGAACAGCATCACCGTGGCGCCCACCATCATGATGGTGTTCCGAAGTGCGATCGAGGCGGAGGAGCCGACCACGGTCTGCAGCAAGGTGGTATCGGTGGTGAGGCGCGAGATCACCTCGCCGGTGCGCGTCACCTCGAAGAAACCGGGCGACAGGCTCACGATATGGTCGAACACCGCCGTGCGGATGTCGGCTACCACACGTTCGCCCACCCAGGTCACGAAATAGAAGCGGGCATAGGTGCTGACCGCCATGATGACGGTGACGCAGAAGAGGGCAAGGACCGTCTGGTCAAGGATATGCGGATCGCCGAGGCCAAAGCCGCGATCGACCAGATAGCGCATGCCGCTGCCCAGCGCCAAGACCGTGCTCGCTGAAACCAGCAGGGCCAGCGTCCCGCCCACCACGCGCAGGCGATAGGGGGCAACAAAGCGCAGGAGGTCGGTCAAGCGCCGGAATTCGCGGGAGGTCGGCCGGTCGGGCAGGGGAGCACCACGCGCCATGATCGGGTCAGGCCTCGCTGGTGAGGGCGGTGAGGCCCAGCGGCCGGCCGAGCACGGCGGAGAATTCCGCCTCCAACCGGGCATGCAGCGGGTCACCGCCGCGGGTCGGCAGCCATTCGCCGCTGGTGAGGTCCGGCTTGAAATGGGCCGCCCCGCTCTTGGGGCTGGAGAGCCAGATTTCCTGGTTCGCCCCGTGCTTATTGATGACGTAGGTGCCGCCATCTTCCAGTTTGACGGTCAGGACCGATCCCTGCAGGTCGATATCGTCGAGAACATCTTCCATCCCGTCTTCCAGGGCGGTCAGCAGACGCTTCAGGGTCAGGCTGGCAAGGCGGTCGAACGCGGCTTCGTCCATGGTATTTCAAGCTTTCATTGGTCGACTTTGGAATAACCGCCTGGATCACGGCCTGCAACGGCTATTGTCGTCGCACCGTTAACCATTTTGTTAACCATAAATAAGGCGCCTGGCCCATGGGACGGCAAACGACATCCCTGCTTGCCATATAGGGTCCCCTTGGTTATAACCCGGCCAAATTCGCCCAAGGGTCTTAGCCCGTGGGTCTTAACCCATGGGTATCGACTAGGAGTTTTCGCCATGAAGGCCAACATTCATCCGGAATATCACGAGATCAATGTCGTCATGACCGACGGCACCAAGTTCAAGACCCGTTCGACCTGGGGCAAAGAGGGTGACACGCTCAACCTCGATATCGACCCGAAGTCGCATCCGGCCTGGACCGGCGTTCACCGCCTCCTGGATTCGGGCGGCCAGCTCGCGAAGTTCAACAAGCGCTTCTCGGGCCTCGGTCTCAAGAACAACAACGACTAAGACGGCAAATCATTTGCCGCAAGGTTCGCGAACGGCCGCCCCCAGGGGCGGCCGTTTTGCGTTTGGGGGCGTTGCCTCTCCGCTCCAATATTCCCCCTCCCCCCTTGAGGGGGAGGGCCGGGGAGGGGGGTATCTCTCCACCACTCGATTGAGCGAACCCTGTCGCACCCCCCCTCCCGCGCTCTGCGCGGCCTCCCCCTCAAGGGGGGAGGCGAATTCTGTCGCCCGCACCCTCACTGTCCATTACTCAGCCAACCGCAGCAACTGTGACGCATTCGTCATCAAACGCTTAACGTTCTGTCATGGTCGGTTGGCAATTCTTGCGCCCCGATAACGATGTCGCTTTCTTGCTCAGCTAGCATGGAGTCCCCGATGGCTTTCCGCATGATCGAAAACCGCCTCTCCCGTCGCCATTTCCTGCGCAGTACGGCGGCGGCCGGCCTGGTCGCGGCGGGCAGCATCGCCTGCCCGCGCCTCAGCCGCGCGGCGCAGCGGCCGGTCATCACCCATGGTATCCAATCGGGCGATATCGGCGTTGACCGTGGTGTGTTGTGGTCGCGGACGGATCGTCCTGCCAACGCGATCTTCGAATGGGCGACGACCGAGAGTTTCAAGGATGTGCGCCATCTGCCGAAGGTGGCGGCCCTGCCGGAATCGGATTTCACGGCGAAGATCCTGGCCACGCATCTGCCATCGGACCAGGAAATCTTCTACCGCGTTCGCTTCCAGGACCTCGCCGATTCAAGCCTCGACAGCGAGCCGATCATCGGCCACTTCCGGACCGCACCCCGCGCCAAGCGCGATGTCTCCTTCGTCTGGTCCGGTGATACGGTGGGGCAGGGCTGGGGCATCGACGTGGATCGCGGCGGCATGAAGGGCTATGCCACGATGCTGAAGCACGCGCCCGACTTCTTCATCCATTCCGGCGACAACGTCTATGCCGACGGCGTGGTTCAGGCAGAAGTGCCCCTGGCTGACGGCACCGTCTGGAAGAATCTGGTGACGCCGGAGAAATCCAAGGTGGCCGAGACGCTCGACGAATTCCGTGGGCAGTACAAATACAATTTCATGGATGCCAATGTGCAGGCGATGTATGCGCAGGTCCCGGTGCTGACGCAATGGGACGATCATGAAGTGACCAACAATTGGTCTGACTCCAAGGTTCTGCCGGACACCTACAAGGAGAAGTCGATTGCGCTGCTGTCGGCCCGCGCCGCCCGCGCCTTCCACGAATACATGCCGATCGCGACCGTGGCGGAGGAACCCAACCGCGTCTATCGCAAGATTGCCTATGGCCCGCTGCTCGATGTCTTTATGATCGACATGCGTACCTATCGCGGCCCCAACGGCGACAATCTGGAAACCGCGAAGGGCGGTCGTGCCGCTTTCCTGGGCCAGGAACAGCTCGCCTGGCTGAAGCGGGAACTGGCACTCTCGACCGCCACCTGGAAGGTGATCGCCGCTGACATGCCGCTCTCGCTGCTGGTCTGGAACAACGCTGCCGACAAGAAAGGCTTCGAGGCGGTTGCCAACAACGAACCCGGCAAGCCATTGGGCCGCGAACTCGAATTTGCCGACCTGCTGCGCTTCATGAAATCGGCGAAGGTGCGCAACACCATCTGGCTCACTGCCGACGTGCATTATACGGCTGCACATTATTACGATCCCAATCAGGCCGCCTTCCAGGAGTTCGACCCGTTCTGGGAGTTTGTGTCAGGTCCCATCCATGCCGGCAGCTTCGGCCCCAACGAGATCGACAAGACCTTCGGCCCACAGGTGAAGTTCGTGAAGGCGCCGGAACCGGGGCAGGAAAAGATCGGTCCCGCCGCGGGCCTGCAGTTCTTCGGTCATGTAAAGATTGCGGCCGACAGTGGCACCATGACCGTGACCCTGCGCGACACAGACGACAAGGCGCTCTGGTCGGTCGACCTGCCTCCGCAGAAGGCCTGATAGCCGTCAGATGAGCGATGCCAGCATCTTCGCTGCGCGCATTGCACCGTCGTTTTCGACAATGCGGTAGGCGATCGGGCGCCGCAGCTCATCGCACAGTGCATCGGCAATCTCCTCGGCGCTCGCCGTGTCATAATCCATGGCGCGGCCCGCGCCATAGCGCCCGAGGCGATGGCGCACATGCACATTCTGTTCGAAATGATTCCGGAGTGGAAAATAGAGAAAAGGTATGCGGGCGGCGGTCAGTTCCATGCAGGTCGTGAGGCCGCCTTGCACCAGCGCAATGTCGCACGCGGCAAGGCGAAGATGGAGGTCCGGGAGGTAGCCATGAATTTCAACGCCGGCAGGACGGGCCAAGCTGCGTAGATCGATCCGCGGCCCGGCGACGACGATCATGCGCAGCTCGGGCAATTGCCGGTGGATGGCCGGAAAGGCGGCGATAATCCGCCGCAAGAGCGGGGCACCGACGCCTGAACCACCGACCGTGACAATGCATATCTTTTCGCTATCGCCATAACCGAAGCGGGCGCGTAGTGCGGCCCGGTCGGCCATCTCGGTCTGGTCGAGGCCGGTGATATAACCACAGAAGTCGAAATTCTGTTCCGTCCAGGCGCGGATTTCCGGCAGGCCCGGACCAAATTTATCTGGGACGATATCGTCCGGATTGCCGACAAAGATCGATCTGTCGCGGATGCGCGGATAGCGCGCGATATGGTCGATCATCTCGGCATTATAGTCTGCGGTCAGATAGGCCTCTCTGTCGCCGCCCTCCGGCATCGGCAGATAGCCGACAAAATCGGTAAACCAGGCGAGCCCAGCACGTTTCAGCTCAGGATGCTCGTGCCAGAAGTGATCCACCTCCCAGGATTCGTCGGCGATGACGAGATCATAGGAACACTCCTCGACGACTTCCTGGAACATCATGAAATTGGCTACCAGGATCTCGTCCATGCTGCGCAGTGCCTGGAACACATGAAGATCATGCTCGCCCGCCTCGCTCTCGATATGGCCCGATTCATTGACCAGCAGGCGGCTTGCCGGATGTATCGCCTCGCCGGCCGCCTCGAGCAGCGCTGTGACGGGGTGCTGTGCCAGCCAATCGATCTCAAGGTCGGGATGCAGGTTTCGCAGCTCGCGCGCGATGGCGATATCGCGCCTCGCGTGCCCCAGGCCGATGGGCGAGGAGAGATAGAGTGCGCGCTTACGGCGGCCTGGACCGCGCCGCAGAACCGTAGGTGCCGGCACGAGGCATCCCGTCGTGCGGTCCGCGAAATCGTGAATGAGCCGGTTCACGATCACGGGATCGCGTGCGACCGGAATATGGCCGGCACCCTCCAATGTCACCAGCGGCGCGCCAATGGCCTCTGCCACGAGCAAGCCCTTGGCATGGGGCACGATGTGGTCCTGGTCGCCATGCACGACAAGGACCGGTCGTCGAATGGTCCGATAGAGCGCCTCGCCATCGTCGTGCGACAGTGCGCGCGCCAGGACCGTGTCGATCAACGTATCTGCCGTCGTCCCCAAAGCCCATGCGACGGCGTCCTCAATCTGCTTGGTCGAATGGGGTTCGCTGAACGCCTCGCCGAAGAAGAACTCCGCAAAGCCGCGGTAGTCCTGCTGCCAGTAATATCTATTGTACTTGGCCCAGCCTTCATAGGAATTGTGCTGCACTTCGAAATTCTGTGCGGAACGCCCTTCGGCGCTGGGTCCGAACGGCGCAGTGGGTGCAATCAGGACGGCACTGATGACCCGCTCCGGATGCAGCGCCGCCAGCATCGCCGCGTAATGCCCGCCAAGAGACAGGCCGACAATGACGGCGCGATCGGTCCTGGTCTCATCGAGGACGGCAACGGCATCGGCGACGAATTCCTGCGAAATATAGGCGTCGGCGCCCGTTGGCCGGTCCGAGAGGCCGTTGCCGCGGCCATCGAATGTAATGACGCGGTAGTGCCGGGCGAGATAGGGAATCTGCGCCTTCCACAAGCGGGAATGCACGATCGACCAGGACGGCAGAAGCAGGATGGTGGCAGCACCTGACCCATGGATCTCGTAGTAAGTACGGACGCCGTTGCGCAGGACGTAACCGCTATGGTCGGGTTGCCGCGCACGTGTCACCGCGTCCCCCCGCTTTCCTCCAGGCGACGGATCAGCGTCCCCAATCGCCTGAGCGCCCGCCGGATCGCCATGCCTTCCTCCTCGAAATCCAGCAGCAGCATGGCTTCGCATCCCAGGAAAAGGTTGCCGACCAGACAGGCGACATCGTCGGGGCGCAGGCGGCCGAGGCCGCCGAACCGTGTCGCCGCTTCCTTTGCGACCATTTCCAGCAGCACATACCAGCCTTTCAGAAACTTCCGCACCGCGACCGCGATCTCCGGGTTGGACCAGCCGGCGGCCATCATCTCCTGCAGCACCCGCACATAGCCGGACGCCAGATCCTCGTCGAGATAGTCGCAGGCCTTTTCCCAACGTTTCCACAAGGGGAGGTCGGCTGCGAAGGTCACCCGCTGTCGCTCCAGGAGCCGGCGATTCTGATGATCGAGGAGGGCCAAGACCAGGGCATCCTTCGAGCCGAAATGATAGTGGATCTGACTGAGCGGCATACCGGCCGCGTCCGCGACACGGCGCGTCGACAGGCCCGCATAGCCATGCGCGTGCAGGCATTCTTCCGCTGCCGCGAGAAGGGCCAGCCGCGTCTCCGAGTCCGGCTTGGCCGCCGCGGCTTCTTTCCGTGCCATTTCCTGTTTTCTCATCCCAATCGTCACGCCACCGGAGCCCATCCTAGAGCTTGCAGACGATCCGGTCGAATACCTTGCACTTGTTCTTGGCACAGAATCTCCCGTCGAGGGTTTCGGCCTTCACCTTCTTGGTGTCCACGTCGATATCGTCCGCCGCGGTGAAGCCTTGGGCCGCACAGAAGGCCTTGGCGATCGTGCGATAATCGCCCTTGCCGCAATCGTCGCCGTCGAGCTTTTCGCAGGCGAAGAGGCGGTTGCCACTCACCGTCATCGGTGGCTGGTAGCTCTGCTCGCGCGCCTGCGGCGCCTCGGCCGGAGCTTCTGGCGCGGTTGCTGCGCCGGTCGCAACCGGGGGCGCACCGGGTTCCGCCACGGTGTCGCCCGGTTTCGGCATCGACGGGGGGAAAATGAAGAGCATATCGGAGGCGATGGCATAGACATGGCCCTTGGGTCCGATCGCCGGCGGGTTCCGCCCGCCACCGGCCCAGTCGAACCGGGCGACCTCCGCCAAGGAGTTGGTGTCGTAGGTCAGAAACGCATCTGCGGTCGACACGAAGACATGAGTGCGCGACGCCGCAGCGGAAACAAGAGATCCGCTGGGGACGTCGATTTTCGCTACCACTTGGTTGCCTTGCAGCACGGCCAGGTGCCCATAGCCCCCGACGATGAAGACCCGCCCATCCGCCATGCGGGTTGGCGTGGCAAAGACCGGCCGCAGGCCGGTGATTGGCGCCGAGTTGTCCGCGTTCGGGCCGGCAAAGACAATCCCGCCGTCGGGGCCAACGGATTCCCCTCCGTTGGGATCACGTTCCACGCTTTGTATGCCGATCAACGTGCGCCCGTCCGGCAGGGTCATGGGGGCCGATCGCATGAAACGGTCGTCGCTGTGCACCCGGAAGCGCTCGGTAAATTCAGTGCCGGAGAAGGAATAGCCGACCAAATCCTTGATGTGATCCGACACGATGACGAACGGTATGGCGCCGCCGGCTGCGGTGAAGATGTCGACGCTGGGTGGCGGCAGCACAAAGTTTGAGCGCACTTCCCCGGGGTTAAAACCCGGGGGAAGTATGCAAGTCAGGAACGCCGGCGTTAAACAGAGAGCGAGCCTGAGGTTCGACACCCCGGCGCCGCCATGGACTTCCGGCACGTAGCTGGTCACCACCTGGCGGGCCACGTAGCTGCTGTCAGTGGAAAAGGCGATCAGTTCCACGGAATGGCCGCCGCCATACATGAACTGGTATCTGGTCGGCACGATGATGATTTCGGTGTTCCCCGAGCGCCAGATGTTCGGCGCGGCCAGTGCCGCGGGGCCGCGGTCATGCATAGGGAACGGCGTCTGTTCCAGCCAGCCGCCACTGGACGTGAAATGATGCAGCATCGATTCGGCCCGCTCGCCCGGCGGATTTGCGCCAGCGCGGTTGTCGCGGTATTGCCGCACGCCGACGACGTAGATCGAGCCATCGGAACTGATCACCGGTGAAGCGACGATGGACTGCCCGCGGGTGATGTCGCGGCTCCAGAACGGACTGCCGTCGGGATGGAGGGCGATCAGCTTGCCTTCGCGTGTCCCCAGATAGACCGTGCCGTCTGGCGCCACGACCGGCCCGGCGCCGACGGCGAACTTGCCAAGGCCGGGAACCGTGATCGGCGCCGTTTTCGCCGGCGCCGTGGTCACATTCAGAAATCCGTTATTGGCACCGTCGGCATGTGGTCGCTGCCATGCCTGGGCGTGCGCTGCGGGGCTGAACAGGCAGAAGGCGATCATTTCCGCAAGCACGATCGAGCCCAAGAGCGCGCGAACGAGCGTAGGGTGTTTGGTCATCAGCGGGCCTCCACAGTGAGCGGGCCATCGAATTCGCCCGCGCTTTTCCAGGACAATTCCATGCGGTTTTAAGTCCCTCTTGACTTCAGCTATCGTCTTCGGCCAAATTCGGTCGGTCGACCGAATTATTAAGAATCGGCGCCCTAGTGTCAACCCTGAGCTGAGCGCATGCGCCGGCCCGCGGTGGTACGGGGAATCTCGGACAGGAGGATTCCATGTCGCGCTTTCTGGCAACGATTTATGGCGCAATCGTCTACCTGCTCTTTCTGGTGACGTTCGCTTACGCGATCTGCTTCGTGGGCAATATTGTCGTACCGAAGACGATCGATTCCGAAGCCCTTGGCCCGCTCGGCGAAACGCTGATCATCAACATCGTGCTGTTGGGAATTTTCGCCCTGCAGCACAGCGTGATGGCGCGTCCCGGCTTCAAGAAATTGTGGACGTACATCGTGCCCGAATCAATCGAGCGCAGCACCTACGTGCTCTTCGCCACCGCGGCGCTGGCGCTCCTGTGCTGGCAGTGGCGACCGATTCCAGAACCAATTATCTGGTCGGTCGAGAACCCGCTCGGTGTGGCATTGCTTCAGGGAATTTTCTGGCTTGGCTGGGCATTGCTGCTGTTCAGCACATTCCTCATCAATCACTTTGAACTCTTTGGCCTGCGCCAGGTCATCGGCCGCCTGCTGCATTGGCAAACGCCCAAGCCGGAATTCAAGACGCCATCGGTCTATCGCCGGGTGCGGCATCCGATCTATCTGGGCTTCCTGCTGTCTTTCTGGTCAGCGCCCACCATGACGGCCGGTCACCTGCTCTTTGCGCTCGCCACGACCGGCTACATTCTCATCGGCATCTATCTCGAAGAACGCGACCTTGTCGCCCTCTTCGGCGATCAGTATCGCCATTATCGCCGGCAGGTCGGCATGCTCATTCCATTGCCCGGCCGCAAATACACCGGCGACCAAGCGGGGAAACGGCCGGAGATGACCCAGCGGATGGCAGATCGGGCACCACCTCTTTAATCCGCTGCGACTTCGTCCTGTTTCTGCCTTTTGGAGCGGACTATCAGCGTCGCCGACATGATGCGCCGCGTCGACGAATTGCTGCCGACATCGCTGGAACAGCTTCCCGCGATGTCGCCGCATTCTTGTTTAGATCTCGTTTATTCGGCCGCTTCATGCCTGCTTGGCGCACGCTTGCGGCCGGTCACCATGGCGCGGATCAGATTCTCCCGGTGCCGGAATCCGGCCAGGATGACCCCGCCCACATGCAGGCCGACGAGTGCCAGCAGCACATTGGCCAAGGTCTCATGGGTTTCCTCGACCCATTCCACACCCCAGAACGCGTCCGTGGTGTAGAGCCAACCGGTAAGGCAAAGTGCCGCCATGCAGGCGATGAGTGCCAGGATCATCAACCCGCCCGCAGGATTATGGCCGAGATAGCGGCGCTCGCGCCCCTGGATGATGTCGCGCAGATAGGCGGCGACGGTGCGCGGGGACCTCACGAACTGCGTGAAGCGGGCATAGCGCGGGCCAGTCAGGCCCCAGACGAGCCGGAAGGCAATAAGCGCGCCCGCTGCATAACCAGCCCATTGATGCAGATCCGTCCATTCCTCGGCGCTGATCCAGGCAATCGCAAAGCTGGCTACCAGGCACCAATGGAAAACCCGCACCAACGGGTCCCAGACTTTGACCGTCGCCGCCATGATCCGGCTCCTACTTCGCCTTGACGACGACAAAGGTCTTCGGATCGAAATAGCTTTCCATCCGTGCGCCGGTGGCATCGGTCCCATAAACTTCGTAGCAGCCTTCGTCGATCTTCACTTTCTTGATCTTCCAGCCTTCGGCTTCAAGCTTCTGTTGCAGGGCTTCCTTCGGTTGCCATTCAGCCTGCGGGACGTTGCACATGTCCTCGGCAGCGGCAGTGCCGATGCCAAGGGTCGCCAAAAGGGCGGCGGAAAGGAGAAGGCGATTCATGGTAAACCTCATTGCTTTGTTGCTGTTGGGGTCGCTCGCAGCCAGCAGGGTGGCTGACAGGCCGAACCATCTGCGATCAAGCTGAAGCCAGGCTGACGGCGCGGACGAAAGTTGTTCAGCTTGGCGTAAGGTACGACCTTGAGGATGCGCGACCATCAAGGAGCCCGGAAAATGCGAGTCTTGCTGATCGAAGACGAACCCGGTCTGGGGCAGGCAGTGCAGGAACATATTGCCGCCGCCGGCCACGCGGTCGATTGGGTGCTGCGGCTGGATGACGCAGAGGCCTCGCTGCGCGCCGTCGACTATGGCCTGGTACTGCTCGATCTTCACCTTCCGGACGGTGCGGGGCTCGACCTGCTGCGCACCCTGCGGCGGCGCGGCGACGCACGCCCGGTGATCATTCTCACAGCCCGTGACCAGATCCGCGATCGCATCGACGGGCTCAATGCAGGTGCCGACGATTATCTCGTCAAACCCTTCGACCTCGACGAGCTAAGGGCGCGGGTCGCTGCGGTGGCACGCCGCTATGCCGGCAATCCCAATCCAATCATCCGCATAGGAACGCTCGACATCGACCAAGCAAACCGGCAGATCGCGCGGGATGGCAAACGTATTGACCTCACCGGCCGCGAATGGGCCATCCTCGACCAGTTGCTGCGCCGACCCAATGGTGTCGTCACCAAGGAACAGCTGGAGGAAGCACTTTACCCCTTTGGCGCCGAGATCGAGAGTAACACCATCGAAGTTCATGTCAGTCGACTGCGCAAAAAGCTTGGTCGGGATTTTGTCACAACCTTACGCGGCATGGGCTACCGGTTGGAGCAGGCATGAAAGAATCCTGGAGCCTCTCGCGGCGCTTGGCGCTGGCTCTCACGCTGGGTCTGGGTGTCCTGTGGCTCGGTGCGGTGGCGATCTCCGCCTTCGTGACGATGCATGAGATTAACGAGGTCTTCGACAGCGCACTTCAGGAAACGGCGCAGCGTCTGCTGCCGCTCGCCACGGACGATCTCGAGGAGCGCGCCGAGGACGGTGGGCGGGCCATCGGTGGTACGGTTGCCGGGCATCGCGAATATCTGATCTATCAGGTGCGAGATGCCATGGGGCGGGTGGTCTTGCGCTCCCATGATGCGCCGCTGGCGGCCTTTCCGATCCCGCTCACCCATGGCTTTAGCGATGTGGACGGGCAGCATTTCTATACCGAAGTGGCACAAGAAAATGGTTTCGCCATCCAGGTTGCAGAAAAGCCTGGCCATCGAGCGGAAGCGCTGTTCGACAGTCTGTTCTGGCTGGCCTCGCCGCTCCTCCTGCTGCTGCCCTTGGCGGGCAGCATCATCTACTGGACCGTTGGGCGAACTGTCCGACCGATCCGGGCGGTGAGGGAAGCGATCCGCGCGCGCGGCGGGTCCAATCTGGCCACCATTTCCGATGACGGCCTGCCCACGGAACTGACACCCATCGTCAAGGATGTGAACCGTCTGCTGGAACGTCTGGGCCGCGCGTTGGAGGCCGAACGCGCCTTTGCCGCCAACAGCGCCCATGAACTGCGCACGCCAGTGGCTGCCGCCTTGGCGCAGATCCAGCGGCTGGGCGCGGAGCTGGAGGGGACGCCATATCGGGTGCGGCTGGAACAGATTATCGTCGCCATGCGCCGGCTAGGGCATCTGGTCGAGAAATTACTGCAATTGTCGCGCGCCGAAAGCGGCATTGCCATGTCAGACGAACGCAGCGACCTCGTGCCGGTGATGCGCCTGGTGCTGGACGAAATCGGGCGCCAGGCACCCTTTGCTGGCCGGATCGATTTCAATGTGCCACCGGCGACCTCTCTCATGGCAGCTATCGACATCGACGCCTTTGCGATCGTCTTCCGCAATCTCGTTGAAAATGCCCTGCTCCATGGATCAGCAACGGAACCGGTGCGGATCTTCCTGGGTTCGGACCAGAACGTTCATGTCGTCAATCGCGGACCTGCGGTGCCGGCGCCTGCGATCCCGCATCTGACCGACCGCTTCACCCGCGGTACCAGTGGCGCGCCGGGCTCCGGTCTCGGCCTTGCCATCGCCGACACGATCCTGCGACAGGCGGGCGGCGCGCTGGAACTATACTCACCCGCCCGGGGTCTCGATGAGGGTTTCGAAGCTGTCATGATCCTCGGCTAGGGGCGCCCCCGGGGCTGCCGCTCGTAATACACATCCCATTCATCGGCGCCGGTCTTTGCGAAACCATGCCGCTCATAAAAGCGGGCGGCATCGCTTTGCTGGAGAACGCTAAGACGGATCGGCAGGCCGGCATCGTCGGCCTCGTCCAGCAATCGGCGCAGTACGGCACCGCCAAGTCCACGACCCTGCTGCTCGGGCAGGATATAAAAATGCTCCAGCAACAAAGTGCCGCCAGATGGGGCATTGTCAGATGGACCGATGGCGACGCAGCCCACCAACGCTCCATCGGACCCAATGATCAGCCTGGTATGTTGCGGGCGGAATGTGGTGCGAAAGCGCTCGAAGGCGCGCTGTTTGTCGAAGCGGCCGATGCGCGCCAAGCTCTCTTGCATGACGATGAGGCGAAGCTCAAACAGCCTTTGGAAATCCTCGTCCGTGGCGGCGGCGAGGGTGAAGGGCACCGGCATCCGGCTTTAGTTGAGAACGGGCCGCATGAAGCTGCGCTCATAGCTCACGATGCTGCGGTTGCGCTTCTCCAGTTCCAGTGCCGCTTGGCATCCGGGATCGGTTGCCATCCGGTGGCGATAATCCTCATAGGCGGCAAAGCTCGGGAAACTGAACAGGGCCACGGCAATGTTGTTGGCGCCTTCGCTGGGCAGGAAATAGCCGTGATGTGTGCCGCCCATGCGGTTGACCAGGGGAATCCACAGGCGGGCATATTCCTCGAACTCGGCCAGCTTGTAGGGATCGAGCACATATTTGAGATGGCAGGTAATCAAGGGTCGCTCCTGTCGGGCAGGGTGGTGTTTGAACGGGGTGCGAGATTTATAACCGCTGCATCAAATCGCGGCGAAGAAATTCATTGAGCCGGTCGACAGCGGTACCGGTCGAGGTCGGGTTGCGCAGGATGCTGATTTCCAGATCCTGCAAGGGCGGCAATCCTTCCTCCTCGCCGATGACGCGCAAGGTCGGCGGGACGCTGCATTGTGCGAGGCCAGCGACGGCGAGGCCGGCCTGGACGACAGCCACGAGGCCCAGCAGGCTGGCGCTCGAATAAGTGCAGCGATAGGCGATGTCGGCCTCACCCAGTGCGTGGATGACATGGGCGCGGGCGATGCAGCCGGGTTCGAAGAGGGCGATCGGCAAGGGATCGCTCTCCCAGGCGACATGATGCGGAGACGCCACCCAGACGAAACGCTCCCGCCGTAAAATCTCCAGCGGCTGCGACGGCAGGCGCGAGACGATGGCAAGATCGATCCGTCCTTCCTGCATGGTTTTGACGAGCGCGCTCGATTGCTCGCAGATCAGTTCCACCATCACGAACGGATGCTCCGCCCCGAAGCGGGAGAGGACCGGCGGCAGCAGGAAGGCGGCGTAATCATCCGGCACGCCAAGGCGCACGCTGCCGGCCGCCTCCGGGCGCGTGACGCTGGCCCAGGCTTCGTCCGACAGTTTGAGGAGCCGCCGGGCATAGATAAGGAAACTCTCGCCGGCCTGGGTGGGGGTGACCGCGCGCGGTGTGCGGGTCAGCAACTGCTTGCCCACAGATTGTTCCAGCCGCTGCATCTGCATGCTGATCGCCGATTGGCTGCGGCCGATCTGCGGGGCCGCATGTGAAATGCTGCCGCCCTCAACGACGGCGACAAAGCTTCGGAGCAGATCGAGATCGAGCGGTGCTGGCATATCACTATCAATATAATGAATAATGATTTCCAAATCTATTCGTTTTACTGAAGTCTTTCGAGACGGTTAGCTGGTGCCCTAACAGCCTTTGACCGGCCCAGATCTTGAACCGGCACAGCTTTTGAACAGGCACCAGCCTATGGATATCAACGCCGGAACCCCATCGATCACGGAGACCCGCTTCCCAGCGGCTCGTCTGGCCATCGCCATGGCGATCATCGGCACGGTGGGTGCTTTCGCCACGGAATCGGGACTCGATCCGGTGACGATCGTCTTCTGGCGTTGTGTCTTCGGCACGCTGTTTCTGGGCGCCTGGTGCGCCTTCCGCGGTTATCTGCGGTGGCAGGAACTCTCTGTCTCGAAGCTCGGCCTTGCCGTGCTCGGCGGCGTCTGCATGGTGCTGAGCTGGACTGCGTTCTTCGCCGGCTTTTCCATGACATCGATCGCGACGACAACGATCGTCTATCATATCCAGCCCTTCTTCGTGGTCCTCATCGGCGTCTTGTTCCTCAAGGAACGCGTCACCGTCGACCAGATCATGTGGATGATCGCTGCCTTCCTCGGTGTCGTGCTGGCCAGCGGCCTTGTCCTCGCGCCCGGTTCACTCAGCGCCAGCTGGTTGCTGGGGATCGCGATGTCGCTCGGGGCGGCGTTGCTCTATGCGGTGGCGACGATCCTGGCCAAGGGCCTTGGCGGTCAGCGGCCGGAACTGACGGCGCTCTGCCAGACAATAACGGGAATCGTCATGCTGGCACCCTTCGCCGATGTCACCCAACATGTGCCGGCGGCATCCTGGTTCTGGTTGGCCGGCATCGGCATCCTCCATACCGGCATCGCCTATGTCCTTATTTATTCGGCCTATCCGCGCCTCACCACACCCGTGATCGGGGTGCTGACCTTCATCTATCCGCTGGTCGCCATCCTCATCGACTGGGTCGTCTACGCCCATCCGCTGGGCTGGGCGCAGGCCATCGGCATGATGCTGATCGCGATGGGCACCATGGGCGTACGGCTTGGCTGGCGCCTGACAGGGCGGCGTGCGTCGGCGGCTTGAAGGTTGGCGCGCCGAGGTTAGCGCTTCGGCGTCACGCGCCAGATGGTGTTGCCGACATCGTCCGCCACAAGCAGCGCGCCCGATTTGTCCATCGCCACGCCGACCGGGCGGCCCTGCGCCTCATCGTCCGCGTTGACGAAGCCGGTCAGGACCGGGATCGGCTTGCCCGTCGGTTGCCCATCCTTGAAGGAGACGAACACCACGTCATAGCCGCTGCGCGGTTCCCGGTTCCACGAGCCGTGCTGGCCGATGAAGGCGCCGTCGCGGAAACGGTCGGGCAGCAGCGTCCCTTCAGCAAAGGCGAGCCCCAGCGGCGCCACGTGGTTGCCCAGTGCATAATCCGGCTTGATCGCATTGGCCACCATCGCCGGGTCCTGCGGCTCGACACGCTCGTCGACATGCTGGCCGTAATAGCTGAACGGCCAGCCGTAGAAGGCACCTTCCTTGACCGAGGTCAGATAGTCCGGCACCAGATCGCTGCCCAGTTCATCGCGCTCATTGACCACGGTCCATAGCGCGCCGGTATCTTTCGACCAGGCGAGGCCATTGGGATTGCGCAGGCCCGACGCGAACAAACGCGACTGGCCGGTGGCCGTGTCGATTTCCATGATCGCGGCGCGGCCCTTTTCGATGTCCAACCCGTTCTCGCCGACATTGCTGTTCGATCCGACGGTGGCGTAGAGATGCTGGCCATCGGCGCTGGCGATCAGGTTCTTGGTCCAATGATGATTGCGGGTGCCGGCCGGCAAGTCGGTGACCTTGACGCCCTTTTCGGCGATCTTCGTAGCGCCGGCATGATAGGGAAAGCGCAGCACCGCATCCGTGTTGGCGACATAGAAAGTGTCACCGACAAGCGCCATGCCGAACGGCGAATTCAAATCGTTGATGAACGGTGTCTGCAGATCGGCGATGCCATCTTGGTTGGTATCGCGCAGCAAGGTGATGCGGTTGGCGCTCTCCGTTGCCGCGCCGGCCTTGCCCTGGAACAGGCTGAAGAACCAGCCGCGAATGCCGCCGCCTTCGTCCGGCCGCGGCGGCGCGTTGGTCTCGGCCACCAGCACGTCGCCGTTGGGCAGCACATAGAGCCAGCGCGGATGCACGAGGCCCACCGCAAAGGCCGATACAGCCAAGCCGTCGGCAGCGGCCGGCTTCTCGCCATCGCGCCAGCCGACCGCGTCGGCAATGTTGACGGTGGGGATGAGCGTTTCGCTGGGTGCCGGCAGGGTGGGGTTGGCGCCCATCGTTTCGCTGGCAGGAACTTCTGCCTCATGCCCACAGGCTACCAGCAGCAGCGCTGTGCTCAGCATCGAGACGGGCAGCAGATGTTTCATCGTTGCACCACGGGGACGAGGAAAGCGGTCGACAGCACAACGCTGTGTGCCGCCAAGCGTTCCGTCCGTGATGGGAGATGCTGCTGCCGCTAGGCTCGACCGCTGCCGCGTTCCGGCGGCCAGGAGCCATTGTCGATCGGCTGGGTGACGCGGTTGCTGACCTGGGCGTCGAGATGGGCAATGCGTTGGTAGAGTTCGAGGCTGCGCGCCATCAGTCTCTGGAAATCGGCCGGCATCGCGCGCATGTCGTCGGTGGTATCGCGGCCACACAGATGATGTCCGCCCAGACGACGTTCCGGCGCCAGGGCCTCATCGAGCGTGAGTTCGCCGGTAAGGACAGCACGGTGTGTCAGCAACCAGGCCAGCGCCTCGGTAAGGCGCGACACCAGGCGCATGGTCTCGACCGAACTCGCCAAGCCCTGATCGATGGTCAGGCTGCGCGTATCGGCTTCGGCCCGGTCGCTGAGATAGCGGCGGGCGTCGACCAGCAGCCCCATCGTCTCCGACATGGTGCGGTCATAAAACTCGATCGTGGCCATCGATCGTCAACTCCGTCAAAGCGCGCCCGGGCCCACACCTCATCCCGAGCATCTTGAAATACCTAACACCGCCCAACCCGGATTTGATCCCCTATCAAAGCATGGGTGGTGCTCACCCCTAGCAGACATTCCAACCGGTTAAGAAAAAGTGATGATCGGGGCTTGAAGGAGCGAAACGCACAACCTAGATGGTGATTTGTCGGCGCGCCGCAGATCTGGGTGCCGATATGAACCGGGCCGATCCTCGCGATGGCCCACATTTAATCCCATGTTGCTCACTGGAGGATATGGCTATGCGTACGTTCGACCTCACCCCCCTTTTCCGCTCTTCGGTTGGCTATGACCGTCTGTCGCGCCTGATGGATTCAGCGCTGCGTGTCGACGAAGCCCAATTGGCCTACCCGCCCTACAACATCGAGCAGGCGAGCGAAGATTCCTACCGCATCACCATGGCGGTCGCCGGCTTCTCAGACGCCGAAATCACCATCACAGCGCAGGAAAACCAGCTCGTCGTTGCGGGCAAGCCGACCAAGGAAGAGCAGCCCAAGAGCTATCTTCACCGCGGCATCGCCGGCCGGGCGTTCGAGCGCCGCTTTGAGCTTGCCGATCATATCCGTGTCACCGGTGCCAGCCTCGCCAATGGCCTGCTGAGCATCGATCTCAAACGCGAAGTGCCGGAAGCGATGAAGCCGCGCACCATTGCGATCAACGGTGTAGCGCAGCCGCAGGTCATTGAGAGCAAGGCTGCCTGAGCAAGAAGCATAAGCCTGAAATAGCGGAGGGCCGCTAACCGGTTTCCCGGTTGCGGCCCTCTCAATTTTGTAAAGCCTCAGACCTGTCTAACTTGTCGCAGCCGAAAGTTAGGAGCGGGGACGACGGAGGTCAAGCTAGATTCGTTTGCCGACCCGTACGCACGCGCTTTCGTGATCCGGCCATTCTAAACCTGAGCGATCGCGTCGTGATTAGAAGGCATGAAATTCATTTGTGCAGAAACAAATCCGCCGGCCTATTGGGCCGGCGGCGAGTTAGACAGGGAGGCATGAAACTGGATCGGAGAGATCCAGGAGAGGAAGGACAGGTCCTTCCTGACTGCCAAATTAACCCGCGCGGGTGAACAATCCGTTAACATCACGGATTATTTTGTTGCGTTTTTGAATCGGCCTATTTTCCTGAATAAGCATTCAGTTTTTGAACAGGCTTTCAGCCGCCGACAGGTGCTTTTTCTTCCGGGCGATGTCCGCCTCGACCCGGGCGATTTCTTCCCGCAGCTGGGCGATGTAATTTTCCAGATCCTCCACCCCGAGCGGGTCGAGATTGCGGAGCTTCGGCTTCTTGGTGATGGGGTCGAGATCATCCGTATCCATGGCGGGGTCTTTCGCTGGTTCCTTGCGTCAGTTTAGACGCAGCCCTTGCCAATTGCCATGTCGGGCGGCTAGGTCGGGGGTCTCTAAACCGGAAGGATCCGCCATGACCGCCTTGCCCACTGAGATGACCGCGATCGAGATCAGCAGCTTCGGTGGCCCCGAAGTGCTGCGCCCGGCCAAGCGCCCGCTGCCGACATTGGCGGCGGATGAGGTGCTGATCAAGGTGGCGGCGGCCGGCATCAACCGGCCGGATGTGCTGCAGCGGACGGGTGGTTACGCACCACCGCCGGGTGCCTCCGACCTGCCGGGGCTCGAAGTTGCCGGCGAGATCGTCGCGGTGGCACCAGGTGTGACCGCGTGGCATGTGGGTGACAAGGTCGCGGCCTTGGTCTCGGGCGGCGGCTATGCCGAATATTGCGCAGCACCAGCGCCGCAATGCTTGCCGGTGCCAAAGGGCTTCGACATGATTCATGCGGCAGCCCTGCCGGAGACGTTCTTCACCGTGTGGACCAATGTGTTCGAACGCGGTGCGCTCAAGGCCGGCGAGACCTTCCTTGTGCATGGCGGATCAAGCGGCATCGGCACCACGGCCATTCAACTCGCCCACCAATTCGGTGCGAGGGTGATCACCACGGTTGGCGGCGATGACAAGGCCGCTGCCTGCAGGCAACTCGGTGCCGACATCGCGATCAACTATCGCAGTGCGGATTTCGTGGCCGAGGTGCTGGCTGCGACCGATAAGAAGGGCGTCGATCTCATCCTCGACATGGTCGGTGGCGACTACATCAACCGCAACCTCAACTGCCTTGGGCTGGATGGCCGCCTGGTCATGATCGCCTTCCTGCAGGGTGCCAAGGCCGAGGTGAATTTCGCGCAGGTGATGGTGAAGCGCCAGACCATCACCGGGTCCACGTTGCGCCCCCGGTCGGTGGCGCAAAAGGCCAGCATCGCCGCTTCCCTCAAGGCCCAGGTCTGGCCGCTGCTGGACGCAGGCAAGGTGAAGCCGCTGATCTATAAAACCTTCCCGCTCAAAGAGGCCGCCGAGGGCCACCGCCTGATGGAATCCAGTGCCCATACCGGCAAGATCGTATTGACGGTTTAGAGCCTGATTTCAATCGGTTAGGGTGCGCACCCCAGCCTGGCGCAAAGATTGCCCTTGGAACTTCCCGGGGCCAGTGCTATTTGCCTGAGGGAAGAGCCGTGTTCGGCGCCGATTTGTGGCGCCCCGGCCGTTTTTCCAACATTGGTCAAGTCGTTGCTTGACCGCCCGACGGGGTTGCCGCCCCGTTGGCGAAGAGGAGTAGTCATGACCCAGATCCTGATGCCCAAAGCCACCGCCGTATGGCTCATTGAAAACACCGCGCTCTCCTTCGAGCAGATTGGTGCCTTCACCAACCTCCACCCGCTGGAAGTGCAGGGCATCGCCGATGGCGAGGTTGCCGTGGGCATCGTCGGCCAGGACCCGATCGGCAACGGCCAGCTGACCGCCGAAGAGATCAAGCGCTGCGAGGACGATACCGCCGCCAACCTCAAGATGGCGAAGTCCGACATCCCGCAGCCCCTCACCCGCACCAAGGGCCCGCGTTACACGCCGGTCTCGAAGCGCCAGGACAAGCCTGACGCGGTGGCGTGGCTCATCCGCCATCATCCGGAACTCTCTGATGCGCAGGTCTCGCGCCTCATCGGCACCACCAAGCAGACCATCGCCGCCATCCGCGACCGCAGCCATTGGAACACCGCCAATCTGCGCCCGCGCGATCCGGTGCTCTTGGGCCTGTGCACCCAGACCGATCTCAACGCCGCGATCTTGAAGGCCCGCAAGGCCGCCGGCAAGCCCGCAACATTGGATCCGCTGCCCGGCCATGAACTGCCGGAAGAGCATCACGAGCATCAGGATGAAGGCCAGAACCCCAATTCGCGCTGGGGCGATCTCTCGGCGCTGTTCCCGACCAAGGGGTAAGTCCCCGCCAAACAAAAAAGCCGCTGCCTCGCAAGGGCAGCGGCTTTTTTTGTCCGCGGCGTGCTTGGCTTGATTTTCAGTGGCTCGCAGTTTTGCCTTGGCGTGATAGTAATGATAGTGAAGCGACGATCATAAAGAACTCGAGGTCAGGCTCCAGTTTGGGCCAGCGAAAATCTCACTCTGACGGCGATTCCTCATGGCGTTCCTCTTGCCTATCGATATGACTGCTTCGCTGGCAACTCACTCAGCAGCATCGGACTGTCAATCGGCTGTCTTGAGGCGATGAAGACAGCCCGTGTCAATTCTGTTTTGGGAGCCACGGTCCAGTCGATGGGGAAGTCTTCGTGCACCGGCTGTGTCTTGGGGACGTAGACGTAAGGGAACAGGGCCCGGAGCCGATTGAAAATCCATGGACGTGTTGGCCGGCAGCCCAGGCCGTCAAAGGCTTGGGTTTGAACTTCCTTAGGTTCCGTAACAATGTTAGCCGCTTCGTAGTCTCCGACTGAGACGCAGGTTTCCAGGAGGAGCAGGTCACCGCAGAACGCCGCGAAGAGCTTAAGGGCTCCATCCGGGTCTGCCAGATGGTAGAAAATGCCGTAAGCATAGACGATGTCAAATTTTCCGAGCGCTGTCGGATTCAGGGCGTTCACATCGGCCTCGATCAGGTTCCATTTTGCGGCAGGAAAATAGCCATGCTTTCCGACGAACTCCATGGTCGCGGCGAAGAATTTGCAATTCTCCGGACGCGCCTCGATACTCGTTACAGTGCAGCCGCGATCTAGGAAGAATGAGGTGTGATCACCAAGTCCTGCGCCAAGCTCGAGAACGGATTTGTCAAAGACATCCAGACCAAGCGTTGCCAGATGCTCCTGGCGACGATTGTTGTTACGCTTATAGCTCGGATTGCGAAATATGAGGTTTAGTGCATCGAAATTCATTGGAATAAGGACCTCACTGACAAGAGCACAAAATACTTTAGTCATCCTAACAAGAGCAGGTGTTGTTGCCTAGATGGATAGGGCTCGACCCTCGCTTAGGAAAGCAGTGTCATAGAAGGGAAATCGGGGTCAGACTCCAATATTCGATGGCCAGCGGAAATCATGTTGCTCCCGATTCCCGCGTCTCTCAATGGAAAGGTCAGACCTCTGGTTCGTGGCAAACCACTTCGATGTTGTGCCCGTCCGGACCAATGACGAAAGCTGCATAGTAGTTGGCGTGATAGTGTGGGCGGAGACCCGGCGCGCCATTGTCTTTGCCGCCCGCCCCCAGAGCCGCGTGATAGAAAGCGTCGACCTGCTCGCGCTTCTTGGCCACGAACGCCAAGTGAAGATGCGCCGGCTTCTCATCGGTTTGGAACAGGCACAATGAAGAGGGGTTGCCCTTTGGGCTAAGCTCTATGCCGTAAGTGGGCTGCCCTTCCGAGACAATAGCGACGCCGAGCGGTTCGAGTGCCTTGAGGAAGAACGCTTTGCTGGCTGCATAGTCGCTGACGCCGAATTTGACATGGTCAAACATGAGGTCTCCTGACGTGTGTTGGCTTGCGCGAGGCCTAACGCGTTTTGCAGACGTGGGCAAGCGGATGTGCCTAGAACCAGCCGGGCGCCGGGAGGTATTTGGCGCGATGGGCGTTCAGCAAAGTCGAGATCGGACTCTGATTTTGTGAGACTCCATTGGCGCGATTTCCAGCCCCCGATTTCGGGAATAGAAATCTCACTCTGACCCCGATTGCCGACCCCGATTGCCGGCTCTGCCGATTGCCGCCGAAGTCCTACCGCGAGCAGATCACGTGTGTTACTCGCTGTGGAAGCCGTACCAAAGCTCGGGCCGGTCTAGCGGGGTGCCGGGCGTGAGCAGCGGATTCTTCAGCTCGATGATCACGCGCTTGTCCAGGCCAGCCTGGCGCAAGCGCTCGCCGTAGTACTTGTCGAAGAGCTGGTCGGCCGAGCCATCGGCGATAGCTTTTTCAAGCCCCTGGCGGATGATCTCGGCCAGCTGCGTGTTGTCGCGGTTGAGCATGTAGTAGGCGTCGTAGTAGTAGTGCAGCGCGATGTGCGGCTCGATTTCCAACGTGCCGGCATTGCTGGCCTGTTCGTCCCAGATTTCCAGCGCACTGCGCGGGAAATAGTCGAAACGTTCGGCGACCAGCATCTTGAACAGCCCCTCGTAGCTCGTCGCCGTGATGACCGACACCCCGTTGGCGCGCAGGATCTCGATGTCCGGCCATCCTTGCCCCTGGGCCAGGCGCACGTGCTTCAGGTCGTCGAGCGTCTTCACGCCCGCGAGCCGCGCGGTGTCGCCCTTGCGGACCAACCCCAGCCGCAGGCCGAGCACGCCCTTGTTGATGGGGATGCGCACGGCGAGCAGCCTCGCCTCGCGCTCGGCCGAACTGGGCAGTGGCGCGACGTCGATCAAGTGCCCGACCTCCAGTTCGACAACCTGGCGATCCTGGTTCATCGGAACCTCGGCCAGCTCGATCCGATAGTCGGGCCCGACCTTCGACAGAGCCAGCTTCAGCAGTTGCAGCGCATAGTCGGAGCGATGGTCGCCTTCAAACTCCGGACTCGGAAAGCGGACGACTTCGGCAGCAGCGTCCTGCGCAAGGAGTAGCAGGACGAACACCAGACGGGCGAGCAACGACATGACTGCCTCCACGATGTTCTTCCTTCCGGCGATCTTGGACTGTGACCGACGGGGATTCAAGTCGAACGCAGGGTCGAGCGTGTCGGTAAAATCCGGGACAGCAGTGACTCTGATCCCGATTGTCGCCGACGCACTGCTGGCGCGTCGGAGAACATTGTCGGCGTTGCTGGATCTGCCAAACATACCGGGACGGCTGCCGGACAGGTCAAGGAATCGGTCGGGTCCCTCGTCGAAGAAACAGACGATCTGCGCCAGCAAGTACAATCCTTCTTGCACCACGTGCGTGACAGCTAGACAAGGCGGCGATGGTGCAGCCGGGTCCTGGCACCCGGGCCAATCTGTCCGTTTGTCCGTTGCCAGGAACGGAGATGGCGCCCGCTGCGCAAACCTCGTAGAGTCCCGGAATTACAAGATTTGCTGGGCCGCTGTGCGCTGATGCAGCGGCTGACGAGAAAACCGCCTCTGCGGCATGTTGCGCAGGTGCGGTTATACCCCTTTACTGAATAGTGGTATTTAATATACTTGTTTTGCGAATGACGGGGCTGAGCGCGCCAACCTGCCCGACAGGAGAGCCATATGACAGTTTCCCACCACATTGCGGATGATCCGCATATGAGCCAGCCGACACGGCGGCGGCGCGAGCTTTTGACCTTCCTCTTCCTCACCATCTTCCTGGCGCCGCTGCTCAGCATTGCGTTTGTCGGCAGCTACGGCTTTGCCATCTGGTTCTACCAGATCTTCACCGGCCCGCCGGGGACCTGAGCGCGAGAAAGGCAATCGGCATGGGTTCGCAAGAGACCGCTCGATCACGCCGTGCTTTTTTGACCGGCAGGCCCGCTGCAAAAGCGGCGGCGCTGAAAGTCCGCGGGCTGCGGCCACCCTGGACGCTGTCTGAATCCGCCTTTGCCGCCGCCTGCACCGGCTGCGGCGATTGCGTGACGGCCTGCCCGGAAGCGATCCTCTACATCGGCGCCGACAAGTTGGCAGCAGTCGATTTCCGGCGTGGTGAGGGCCTGTGCACCTTCTGCGGTGCCTGCGCGGAGGTCTGCCCGGCGCCGGCGTTCCTTGCTGCGACGGCGCGCGCCGCGGAAGCACCGTGGCACTGGCGCGCGGCGGTCGGCACTGCGTGCCTCACGAATTCCGGCATCATGTGTCAAAGCTGCAAGGACGGCTGTAGCGACGGCGCCATCAGCTTTGCCTATGGCGCCGGGCGCATTCCCCATCCCCATGTCGATCTTGCGCGCTGCACCGGCTGCGGCGGCTGTGTGGCACCTTGCCCGGCCGAGGCCATTGCCCTTTTTGAACTGGAGACGGCCCATGGCGGCTGACCGGGTGCATATCTCCAGCCTTGTGGTGCATGTGCGCCCTGAATGCCGTGCCGAGGCATCTGCCCGCATCAGCGCCTTGGCCGGTGCCGAGATTCACGGCGTCAGCGACAGCGGCAAGCTGGTTGTTGTGCTGGAGACCGCCCATGAGGCTGACATCCTCAGCCATATCAACCTGATCAACGAGATACCCGGGATCGTCGCCACGTCGATGATCTATCACGAGATCGATACCGCCGAGGAGGCATAACATGCTGAACCTGACCCGCCGCCAGATGATCAAGGCCAAGGCCGCCGCGATCGCCGCCACCGTCGCCGGTATCCATATCCCCGGCGCGCAAGCAGCCAACGGCATCATTCCCGGTGACGAAGCGCGGCTTGAATGGTCGAAGGCGCCATGCCGTTTCTGCGGCACCGGCTGCGGTGTCATGGTGGCGGTCCGCGACAACCAGGTGGTCGCCACCCATGGCGACATTCACGCCGAGGTCAATCGCGGCCTCAACTGCGTCAAAGGCTATTTTCTCTCCAAGATCATGTATGGCGCCGACCGGCTGACGCAGCCCTTGCTGCGCATGAAGGACGGTGTCTATGCCAAGGATGGCGAGTTTCAGCCGGTGAGCTGGGAGCGCGCCTTCGACGAGATGGCCGCGCAATGGAAGCGCGTGCTGAAGGAGAAAGGCCCCACGGCGGTCGGCATGTTCGGGTCCGGCCAGTGGACGGTGTGGGAAGGCTATGCCGGCCTCAAGCTGATGAAAGCCGGTTTCCGGTCGAACAATCTCGATCCCAATGCCCGCCATTGCATGGCCTCGGCCGCGGTCGGCTTCATGCGAACCTTCGGCATGGATGAGCCGATGGGCTGCTATGACGATATCGAGGCGACCGATGCCTTCGTGCTGTGGGGTTCGAACATGGCGGAGATGCATCCGATCCTGTGGACCCGCGTTGCCGACCGGCGCCTGTCCAACCCGCATGTCAAAGTGGTCGTGATGTCGACCTTCGAACATCGCAGCTTCGACCTTGCCGATATTCCGATCGTGTTCACACCGCAGACCGATCTGGCGATCCTCAACTTCATCGCCCATCACATCATTTCGACCAACCGGGTCAACAAGGATTTCGTCGAAAAGCATACGAGCTTCCGCCGTGGGGTCACCGACATCGGTTATGGGCTGCGGCCGGACCATCCCAAGGAGGCGGCAGCCAAACACGCGGCCGACGCCAATGATTCGACGCCGATGACATTTGAGGAATTCGCGGCCTTCGTTGCCGACTACCCGGTAGAGAAGGTATCCGAGCTGAGCGGCGTCCCTCAGGAACAGCTGCTGGCCATGGCCGAGATCTATGCCGATCCCAGCACCAAGGTGGTGTCGTTCTGGACCATGGGTTTCAACCAGCATACGCGCGGCGTCTGGTGCAACAACATGATCTATAACATCCACCTGCTGACCGGGAAAATCTCGGAGCCGGGCAATTCGCCATTCTCATTGACCGGCCAGCCTTCGGCCTGCGGGACAGCGCGCGAGGTCGGGACCTTCTCGCATCGGCTGCCGGCCGACATGGTGGTCACCAATCCGGAACACCGCAAGCATGCCGAGGAGATCTGGCAGATACCGGAAGGCACCATCCCGGAAAAGCCCGGCTATCACGCGGTGATGCAGAACCGCATGCTCAAGGACGGCAAGCTCAATGCCTATTGGGTGCAGGTCAACAACAACATGCAGGCCGGCGCCAACATGAACGAGGAGACCTATCCGGGCTATCGCAACCCGGAGAATTTCATCACCGTGTCGGACGCCTATCCGACTGTGACCACGATGGCGGCCGATCTCATCCTGCCCGCGGCCATGTGGGTGGAGAAGGAGGGCGCCTATGGCAATGCCGAGCGGCGCACCCATTTCTGGCACCAGCTGGTGACGGCGCCCGGCGAGGCGCGGTCCGATCTGTGGCAGCTCATGGAATTCTCAAAGCGTTTCACGACCGATGAGGTGTGGGCACCCGACGTGCTCGAGGCCAACCCGCAGTTCAAGGGCAAGACCTTGTTCGAGGTGCTGTTTGCCAACGGGACCGTGGACAAGTTCCCGGTGAGCGATATCGAGGAGGGCTACAACAATCACGAATCCGAGGCCTTCGGCTTCTATGTGCAGAAGGGCCTGTTCGAGGAATATGCCGGCTTCGGCCGTGGCCATGGCCACGATCTGGCGCCCTTCGACACCTATCACAAGGTGCGTGGGCTGCGCTGGCCGGTGGTGAAGGGCCAGGAGACGCGCTGGCGCTACCGCGAGACCTACGATCCCTATGTCGAAGCGGGCAGCGATGTGCAGTTCTACGGCTACAAGGACAAGAAGGCGCTCATTTTCGCGCTGCCCTATGAGGCGCCGCCGGAATCGCCGGACGCGGAATATGATCTGTGGCTGTCCACCGGCCGGGTGCTGGAACATTGGCATTCCGGCACAATGACCAGGCGCGTGCCGGAACTTAACCGTGCTGTGCCGAATGCCCTTTGCTACATGCATCCGGATGATGCCAAGAAGCGCAATCTGCGCCGCGGCGATGATGTGAAGGTGATCTCGCGCCGGGGAGAAATCCGTGTCCGTGTCGAGACGCGCGGCCGCAACAAGCCACCGCGCGGCCTCGTCTTCGTGCCCTGGTTCGACGAAGGGCGCCTCATCAACAAGGTGACACTCGATGCCACCGATCCCATCTCCAAGCAGACCGACTACAAGAAATGTGCCGTCCGCATCGAAAAGGTGGCGTCATGAGAGTTCGCCGCGCGCTCAGGCTGATGATTGCCGGTGTCGGGCTCGCCGGCTTTGCCGTTGCCGTCGCCATGGCACAGGAGGTGACCGATCTGCGCGGTGCCGTGCCGCCCACGGAGGAGGTGGCGCCGCCGCCGATCTATAAGGAGATCAATGACGACAAGCGGCGCGCCCGCAATTATCCCGAACAGCCGCCGGTCATCCCGCATAATATCCGCGACTATCCGGTGACCCTCAACGCCAACAAATGCCTTACCTGCCATACCCGCGAATTCACCGCGGAATCGCAGGCGCCGATGATCAGCATCACGCATTTCGTGGACCGCGAGGGGCAGACCCTGGTGACGGTGACGCCGCGACGCTATTTCTGCACGCAATGTCATGTGACGCAGAGCGAAGCGCCCGATCTGGTCGAGAACCAGTTCATGCCGATCGATGAAATCCTGCGCGCGTTCCGGAACAAGGGCAATGGCAGCGACGACGGCGAGTCGGGGGAGGAGAACCCATGATCGGCCGTCTATGGCGCTGGGGTTGGCAGCGCGCGGGTGAAATCTGGTTCGTACTGCGCAAACCCAGCGTGCATTTCAGCCTCGGCTTCCTCACCATCGGCGGGTTCGTGGCCGGTATCATCTTCTGGGGCGGGTTCAACACCGCGCTGGAGCTTACAAACACCGAGACCTTCTGCGTCTCGTGTCATGAAATGCGCGACAATGTCTATGAAGAGCTGAAAACCACGATCCATTTCACCAACCGGTCTGGCGTGCGCGCCACCTGTCCCGCCTGCCATGTGCCACACCAATGGACCGACAAGATCGCCCGCAAGATGCAGGCGTCGAAAGAGGTCTGGGGGAAGATCTTCGGTACCATCAACACGCGCGAGAAATTCCTCGACAAGCGCCGCGAGCTGGCAGAGCACGAGTGGAAGCGCCTCAAGGCCAATGACTCGCTCGAATGCCGCAACTGCCACGATTTCGAATATATGGATTTCACCCGCCAGAATGCGCGCGCGGCGACCGCGCACAGCACCTATCTGGCGTCGGGCGAAAAGACCTGCATCGATTGCCACAAGGGCATCGCGCATCATCTCCCGGACATGGAGGGTGTCCCCGGCTGGGACGCGACCGAGGCGCCGGCGCTTGATACGCCGGACGATAGCGACAACATCAGAAAGCTGGGCGAGGCGATCCGCGCGCTGACGCCAGGTACGGACGTGGCGGCACAGTAGTGCCGTAAGGCTCGGTAGAGCTGTAAGAAGATTGGGGAGAAAACAGCCTCCGTCCTGTCGGGCGGGGGCTTTTTCAGGGATTTGTATTTTCGTATTGACTTAATTAAGTGAATTATGAAATATAACGACATGGACATTTTCACAGCCCTTTCCGATCCCACCCGCCGCGGCATTGTCGAGCTTCTGGGACAAGGCCCGCAGGCGGCCGGCGACATCACGGCACGGTTCGAGGTGAGCGCGCCGGCGATCTCGCAGCATTTGAAGGTGTTGAAGGAGGCCGAACTGGTGCATGTGCGCATCGACGGCCAGCGGCGCATCTACAGCCTCAACCCGCAGGGCCTGACGGCGCTCGACGATTGGCTGGATCGCATGCGCCGCTTCTGGAGCAGCAGCCTCGATGCGCTCGAACATGAGCTCAGGAAACCTGTCGCCAAACCGAAATCCAAACCGAGAAAATCACGAGGAGACCAGAAATGAGTGTCGCCGCGGCTGAAAAATACGGAATTATCACCGAAGCTGGCAGCATCGTGTTCGAGCGTCTGCTGCCTGGCCCCATCGAGCGCGTGTGGAACTATCTGACCGATCCTGACAAACGCGCGATCTGGCTCGCTGGCGGATCCAGCGACCTGCGGCCCGGTGGCAAGATAGAGCTCTTTTTCCGCCACAGCGATCTGTCCGCGAGCCCCGAACCCGCGCCAGAGCGTTTCAAGGCGGTCGAGGACGGCTTCACGATGCGCTGCGAAGTCACCGCCTGCCGGAAGCCGCATCTCCTCAGCTATCTCTTTGGCAGCGACGGGTCGGAGGTGACCTTCGATCTGAAGAAGCAGGGCAGCGACGTGCTGCTGACCCTCACCCATCGCCGCCTGCCGACCCGGAAAGACATGCTGAGTGTGGCCGGCGGCTGGCACACCCATCTGGGGCTGTTGGTGGATCATTTCGCCGGCCGGCCGGGGCGGCCCTTCTGGTCCAACCATGCCGCGCTGGAAAAGGAATATGACAAACGCGTCCCTTGAAATCGGAACCTGGCTTTAGGATGTGCCGAGAGCGGGGCTCATACCGCCACTGCGAGGAGGGAGTCCCGATAATCTTCAAGGGCGATAACCGCCTTGGCCAGCAGCATGGCATCGCCGACATCGGCAAGATCGGCGCGCATGACGTCGGATAGGCCGAAATCGAACAAGGAATGGAGATCGTCGAGCGTCTCGTCCCACGGCCATGACGGGCCGGCTTCGACCATCCTGCCTTCCAGGACAAGCATGTCGGCGATGATGAAGAGGATCGTCCTGACCTTGGCCGCGACCTGGGCCAGCCCCAGCGCGGCCGCGCGTTTCTCGATGTTGCGAAGTTGCACGTTGAGATGATCGCGTCTGGCCGCGATGGCGGCCAGACGCCGTGTGATGCGCGACGGCGCGTCGATCGGACAGGCAAGTATTTCGGCAAGATCATTGAGCTTGCCGATGATATCGACAATGTTGTTCATGCCGCGGAAATAGATACCAACTAGGACACGGTCGACGCGCTCCTGATCGGTCGACAAAGGCAGGATCAGTTTGGTTTGATGTGCAAATACACCATCGCTGTTGGTGAAGGCAGACTCAAAATAGGCTGGTCGGCGCGACGCCAGCACGGCGCCATATTGTCCGATGAGAAGATCCCGTTCTTTCATAGCGGTCAGCGTCTCGACGCCGTGTCCTGCCCGGTCCGAGCCGTAATATTGCCGCAGACCGGCGCCTTCCCACTCGACCTCATAGGTCGTGACGTCATCATAGAACCGGATCAGCATCAGGTTCCTGCGCCATCGGCCAAGCCTTGCGTGCGCAGTTCGGGATCGTTCTATCCCGGTGCCAAATAGCTCAGCGACCGACCTTCTCCTGCGCCAATAACCGTAGAGCGACCAGAGGCGCGGCTCGGGCCGAATGGGATAGGGGTCGAAATCATACTCGGTCATCATCCCCGCAACCCTCCTTGAATAAGAGTTGTCGTGAGAGCTCCCTTTTTGCGACCTTTATCGCCTAGATGATAGGTGCCTGGCGACATCCAGACAGGATGTCGACGTCGCCGAGGAAAGATCCATCAGACAGTTTCTGCCTGCACCTACGAGCCGTTCACCTGTGTTTCCGTATCGATATATTGTCGGTTCAACGGCTGGCGAGCCAACGTCCCGAACAGCGACAATGATGTTGCTTTTAGGAATTTTTGCGAAGATCGTCAACAAGTTGCTCCGGCGCGTTGTGTGAGCCGCGTCATAGCGTGGCAAGGTGCCGGCGATTAGAGTGGAAGACAGGTGTGCATTGGTGCACGCAACATCTGTGGAGCGTTGAGCATGCGATCGATCGGTCTAACCCTTGGCCTGGCAGTCGCCTTGAGCCTCGGCGCCTGCTTCGTCCAGCACCCCGATTTGATCGGTACGGCCGAGCCGGTATCGGCCGGTCAATGGAGCGGATCCTGGGTGGCGGCACCTTTGCGTGACGGCGACGAGCCCGGCTTCTTCCATGTCGGCGATGTCGATCCGGCGCAAGGCAGCTTCGAGGTCCGGGACGCCGACGCCGACGGTGCTGCCATGGGCGAGCCGATGGAAATGCATCTCCGCCGTGTGGGCGAGCAGCTGTTCCTCGACGTCCGCGACAAGGCCGACCGGCCCTGGATGCTGTTCGTGGTCGCGGAAGCCACACCGGAGCGCATCGTGCTGGCCTGGAAGCCGGCGGCGAAGCCCTTCGAGGATGCGATCGCCAAGGGCGATTTCAAGGCAACCTTGAAGAAAGCCAGTGATGGTGCGGTCGAGGAGATCGGTTTTGCGAAGCTCAGCGAGACCGAGGCTGAGCATCTCGCCGTTCATTGGCGCGACCTCTTCACCGCCGAGCGCATCACCCTAACCCGCATGGCGGACCCGGATTGAGCCTCGGATTGAGCTGGGCGAGCGGTCCCGCCGATCAATGCGTATGGCGGTGATGGCTGTCGGGCATATGCGCGTGCGCGTGCTTTAGCGGCGCATGGCGGTGCCAATGGCTGTGGGCGACGGTCGGCTCAACTTCCGCATCATGCTGATGATCATGATGTGAATCATGCCTGTGCCGATGCTCGTGTTCCAGTTCTTCGTGGACATGCTCATGCTCGTGCCGCTCGCTCAGATGCAGCCAGACACCGATCCCCATGAGGATGCCGGCGGCCAATAGCTGGAAGGTAACCGGCTCACCCAACAGAGGGACCGCCACCAGCGCGCCGATAAACGGTGCGATGGAAAAATAGGCACCCGTCCGCGCCGTGCCCAGATGGCGCAACGCGATCACGAACAAGACCAGGCTCACGCCATAGCCCAGGAAACCGGTGGCCGCGCCAAGGCCAATGGCGGTGAGCGGCGGCAACGTGCCGCCCGTGACATAGCCGATGGCAAGGCTGACCGGCCCCGCCACCAAGCCCTTGATCATCGCGATCTGCACGGGATCCGAGAGCGAGACCTTGCGGGTGAGGTTGTTGTCGAGTGCCCAGGCGAGGCAAGCGCCTAGAATGGCAGCTGGCCCGATAAGGTCGTGCAGCGTTGCTGCCGGATGCCAGCTGAGGATGATGGCGCCAGCAACGATGCTGGCCATGCCAAGGGCGATGCGGCGGTCGAAATTCTCGCGAAACACAAACCAGGCCAGGAGTGCCGTGAGGACCCCTTCCATCGTCAGCAGCAAGGAGGCCGCCGATGCCCCGACACGCGTCAGCCCGACGAGCAGCAGCACCGGCCCTATCACGCCGCCAGCAAAGACCGCTGCAGCCAGCCAAGGCAGCTCGTGCCGGGCGAGCTGTGCCTCCGCCATCCGGTGCGCACCGCGGCGGGCGGCATAGACGAGAGACAGGCCGACGCCGGCGCCGGCATAGAGGATCCCGGCGAGAATCCATGGGTCCATGGATCCGAGAAGCATCTTGGCAGCCGGCGTGGAGAGGCCGAACAGGACAGCCGCGCCGATCGCCGCAAAGACGGCGCTGATATTCATGATCCCGACCTTCTGATGAGACAGCATATTAACGGCAATCCGGGGCCATGCTAATCGGCAAACCCGCTAACCCTCTGCAGTTCAGGACATCGCCGTCGGGACGGGCGAGGTCCTGAATATCATATCGTGCCGACACGGTTTTCTGGCGTGCCGGCCCTGAACGGCGTCTCCTAGAATGAGACTCGGCAGAAAATTTTCCGTGAAGCGCCACGCCGAAAAAGAGAAAAACGTGTGAGTTATAGGACTGTATGTGCCATTAAAAGTTGAGATGGTCGCACATTCCTAATTTTAACGACTTTTCCCCGATTTCTGTTAGGATTTAGTTTAATCTCATTCTTGTAAAATTTGATCAATATTGTTCCTATTTAATTGTGACATCCACTGGGGTGGGTGCCACGGCGCTGGTTGTCAGCGTTGGTTTTCTGGGGGAAGTGATGGGGCTCATTGAACGTCGGTCGCAGATTGAAGTCTCGGTCATCCGGGACATGGGCGCCATGATGCAGGCGAACGCAATCCGCTCGGCCGTCTTCATTGGCGAATTCGGCTGCAGCCATGATGAAGAATTCGACGGCAATGATTTCAGCGCCACGCACATCATTGCGCGTGTCGGTGGCGAGCCGGCCGGGACCATGCGCCTCCGGTACTTCGCCGATTTCGTGATCCCGGAGCGCCTCGCGGTCCTGCCGGCTTTCCGCAAGGGTCGCTATGGCGACCGTGGCGTGGCTTATGCGCTGGCAACCTTCGGGTTCAATCTCTCGCGCATGAAGGGCTACAAGCGCTTCGTCGGTTATTCCGTCCTGGGGCTCGAACAATTCTGGGACCGGGTGGCGACCGCCAGCGGCGGCCGCGTCGACAAGTTCGGCGATGCGCCGATCGAATGCTCAGGCTCGACCTGTATCGGCGTGTTCGGCTCGCTGGACCCGATGCCAGGTGCTATCGATTCCCGCGAGAATCATCATCTGCTGACCGCCTGTGAGGCGGAACTGCCGGTTCACGTCATGCAGCGCGCACAGCTGCTGCAATCCGTGAGCCGCGAGGTGCCGCTGCCGGTAGGTGCATTGCCGACGGGTGCGTCATCGGGAGATGCATTGCCTGTCGACAATCGTCGCGCCAGTGACCGTCGTGGTGCCGACCAGCGTGGCGGCGACCGCAGGGCTGCTGACGGGCGGGCCACCGACAGGCGCGCGGGTGACCGCCGTAACAATGACCGGCGGTCGCTGGATCGGCGAGGGGAGAACCGCCGCGCTTCCGACGAGATCGGCCAGGACCAGCGCTTCAGCGACCGACGTGCAGATGATCGGCGGGCCGAAGATCGCCGCGCCCAGGATCGCCGGGCAGGCGACCGCCGCGCCGGCGACCGTCGCAATCTGGCAGCGCCCGCACCGTCCGCGCCCTCTGACCAGCGCAACACCTTCCACCACTATGTCGAAGCCGCGGTCGCGTAAGCGGGCGTACATTTCCTTCCCTCATTCTGAAGTGAGAAGAATATGTGCAACCTATTCCGCAAACGCCGGAAAAGAAAAGTACGTCGTTGCGATCTGACGGAATGTACCGTCCGCGCGAATTTTCTGTAGCGCTGCGTTGATGTCCTTGCGCAACGCGTCGTCATCCATGCGGACCGCTATGCCAGCCGCAAAGCTGATGGTCTCGCCCAAATAACCCGCGCCGTATATTTGATAGTCAGTGCCAAGTCGGTCCCCAATCTCGTACTGCATGAGCTGTCGATCCTCAAAAATCAGATCGACCTCGCCACTCGCAAGAGCTGAAGCCATATCTTCGCTGCTGGGTTGAGAAATCACCGTCGCGTCGGGAAACGTTTTGTGTGCGAATTTGTCTGCGCGCGTGGAATCTGATACTGCGATGCGGAGGCCGGCCAACGACTCTGGCGTGACATATCCATCACTGCCCGTCCGGACAGGTAGGCCTTTGCGACCGGCGAGGCAGACCGGGACCTGATAATAGGGGTCGGAAAAAGAAACCTGCTTGCGGCGGGCGTCCGTCATTTCCATTGATGAAACGATTGCATCGTAGTCGCGGGCCTGTAGGCGAGAAATGAATGCCTCGAATGGCACCTGAATTATTTCGCATTGCAACTTCAGCTGGCGACACAGTGCGCGCGCAGTGTCGACATCAAATCCGGTCAGCTTGCCGGCCGAGTCGGCAAAGCTAAACGGCGGGTAGTTGCCCTCCACTGCAATGCGGATAGCGTTGCGCGGCGCTGACTTCGCTGCAGATTGCACGACTGGCTTTGCCGCTGGCTTCACTGCGGCACTTGGTGCTTGGTGGCTTTGGCATGCGGTCAGACCAATCAGCATTGCCAATGCCAGTCCTGAAATTTGCTTCATCTAGACGAGCCCCCAGAGCGAGATTCGAGGGGCTCAAGCTACACAATTTCAGGACGAATTGAACCGCACAATCACAGCCCTAGAGAGGAAGGCGCCTACCGCTGATCGAGTTTGAATTCGATGCGGCGGTTTTTGTTGTAGGCGGCGTCGTTGTCGGCGGGGTCGAGGGGGCGGAATTCGGCGTAGCCGGCGATGACCATGCGATCGGCCGGCAGGCCCCGGCTGATGAGGTATTTGGCGACCGCGCCAGCACGGGCGGTCGAGAGTTCCCAGTTCGAGGGGAATTGCGCGGTGGCGATCGGCCGCTTGTCGGTGTGGCCATCGATCCTCAGGACCCAATCGAGATCCTTCGGGATATCCATCGAGAGGAGGATGAGGGTCGTTGCGAGATCGTCGAGCTGCGACTTGCCGGCATCGCCCAGCACCGCCGAACCGCTGTCGAACAGCACTTCCGACTGAAACACGAAACGGTCGCCGACGATGCGGATGTCTTGCCGGTCGCCCAGCACTTCGCGCAGGCGGCCAAAGAATTCCGAGCGGTAGCGCGCCAGTTCCTCGACCTTGGAGGCAAGCGCCGCGTTCAGCCGGTTGCCGAGATCGACGATCTGGACTTCCTGATCCTTGGCCTTCAGCTCCGAGGCGTCGAGGGCGGCGGTGATGCGCCCAAGTTCCTCGCGGAGCGCCAGCATTTGTTTGTTCAAAAGCTCGACCTGGAGCTGCGCCTCGTCGGTGATCTTCTTCTTCTCGGCATCCGACCCCAGGATCTTCTGCTGGAGGTCATCCTTGAGACTCTCGAGAGCGGCGATGTCGGAGAGGAGGGCAGTGATGCGCGCGCGGTCGGCATCAATGGTCTGGTAGGCGTCGGCCAGTTTCTTCGCCTGATCGGCACTGAGGGCTGCCTGCCGGTTGGCGGCGTCGCGCTCGCCGATCACCACATTGAGCTGGTTCTTCGTCTCATCGCGCTCGGCGGTCGCACTCGCAAGTTCCCCCGACATCTGTGAGAGCTGATCTTTGAGATCCTCAGCGGTCTTCTTTTCCATCGCCAGCATACTGGCGATCTCGCTGATCTGGGCATTCAACTTGGCCAGTGCATCGTCGCGGCCGGAGAGTGCCTGGCTCAGGAACATCTGTGCGATGACGAAGACCATCAGTACGAAGACGATGACCATGAGCAGGGTCGACAACACATCGACATAGCCGGGCCAGGCTTCCATCGGGCGTGCGCGGCGGCGGCTCATGAGCTAGCGCTCGTTGCTGGCGGCGGCGGCGATGGTGCGGGCCAGGAGCTTGATCTCACCGCGGATGTCCTGGACCGACTGATTGCGGCCCTGGGCAAGCTCCTCGGAGAGGCGCGTGAGGTGCGCATCGAGATTGCGGAGATGGTTGCGGCTGTTGGCATCGATGCCGAAGCCGCCATTAGCAGCGAGGTCGGCAAGGCGCGCCGTCACCTGCTGCTGGTTGCGGAGCTGGTCGTTCATGACGGCCAACTGATCGGCCAATTGCTTGAAGCCTTGGCTGGATGCACCACGACCTTCTTCGCCGCGCTGCATGACGCGCTGCAATTCGTTAAGGCTCTCGGCGGTCTGTTCGAGCAGCGCCTGGATGTAGGCCGGGATAGGCTGGTCGCCGGAGTCGGCAAAGGCACCGCTCCCGGCGGAGGTGAGGCGGGTCTGGCCGGAGAGCCAGTCTTCGAGCTCGTTGAAAAAGCGGTTCTGGGCCTGGCTCGCCATCAATTCCATGAAGCCGATGATGAGCGAGCCGGCGAGGCCGAACAGCGACGACGAGAACGCGATGCCCATGCCGCCCAAGGGCTTGGCGAGGCTCTGCTTCAGCGTGTCGAACATCAGCGTCGGGTCTTGTCCGCCGCTGATCTGCAGGTTGGTGATCGCGTCGGAGACGCCCTTTACGGTGCCCAAGAGGCCCCAGAACGTCCCCAGCAACCCCAAGAAGATCAGCAAGGAGGTCACGTAACGGCTGATCTCGCGGCTATCATCGAGGCGCGACTGGATGCCGTCGAGGAGCGAACGGAGGGAGCTCGCGTTGAGATGAAGGCGCCCGGTCTTGTCCTTGAGCATTGCCGCCATCGGTGCCAGCAGGCGGGGCTGGGTGTAGCTCTGCGAAAAACCGCCGGTACGGTAGTCCTCGATCCAGCCGATATCGCTGTAGAGCCGCAGCACCTGCCAGATGGTGAAAAGAATGCCGAGCAGCAACACCGCGAGGATGCCGGTGTTCAGGATCGGGTTATGGGAGTAGGCGACCGAGATCGGGTCCCACAGCAAAACTGTAATGAAGATGGCGGCAAGCAGCGCCACCAGCATCCAGAGCAATTGCCAGATCGGGCGACTCATTCAGACACCGTTCTCAAAATTGCGACCGGGCTGGCGATGTGCATGCCGCTCTCAGCCCGCCGTGGGGACGATATCGACGCGGTCGGCGGGGCTGCCTTCGGATTTGGTGCCGAGTGCGCGCACATCGATGCGGTTTGAGCGAACGCCCTTGCCGATCAGATATTTGCGGACTTCGAGACCACGGGCGAGCGCCTTGCGGCGGGCCTGGCTCTCGGCATCCGGGGTGCCGCTGCTATAGGCCAGGACCTGGACCTTCATGGTTTCGTCGCTGAGCATCTTGGCAGCAATGCCGTCGAGGTCGCCGGTGGCGCCCTGCGGCAGTTCGTCGGTGGCGCCGTCGAAGACGATGCGGGTGCCGCCGGTGGGCAGCGCGGCCGTGCCGCTGGCGTCCGGCGTGGTTTCGGCCGGGGCCTCGGCACTGGCGACCTGATCAGCGGCCGGGGCATCTGCTGCCGGTGCTTCAGCGGCGGGGGCATCGGCGGCAGGTGCCGCGTCGGCAGCAGGCGCTTCAGCAGCGGGCGCTGCCGCGGCAACAGAGGCCGTGGCGTTGGCGGCCGGTGAGGGCACACTTGCCGGCACTTCAGTGGGTTCGGCCGGGGCAGTCGGTGCGGGCACCGGCTCGGCGGCAGCGGCCGGTTCGGCAGCCGGCGCTGGCGGGGTCGCGGGTGCAACTGGCGTTTCGACAGCGGGCGCTGCCGGTGCGGGGCCGGTTTCGAGGGCAGCTTCCGCGGCGGCGACCTGGGCTGCCGCGCCTTCTTCGGTCGCGGTCGGCGTCGAGGCCGGCATCGCGGCGGGTGCAGCGGCCTTCTTCTTTTTCTTCTTCTTTTTGGTCGTGGTGGCGTCGCCCGGATTCTTCAGCGAGACCGGCTGTGCACCCGGGACATTCAAATAGCTCAGCGGTGAGGCGGATGTCGGTGTGCTGATCGGCAGCGCGCCGTTGGCAGCAAGGCCCGGGGCGAAGGCCGGATTGGCATAGGGCGCCACGAAGGGGGTGTTGCTGGGTGCCGCGGCATAGCCATAGACCGGCACCGGCTGGCCATAGGCTGCAGCCGGGGCGCCGTAGACCGGGACGCCTGCGGGTGTAAAGACGGATTTCGGCGACGCACTCACCCGGGCACTCGGGACGTAGCCATAGGGCTGGAAGCCGCCCTGGATGCCATTGGGGGCCGGGGCCGCGTAGGGCGTGAGGGCGCCGTAATTGACGCTGACCGGCGCAGAATTCGCCTGGGGGAAATAGTAGGCCTGCTGAGCCTCGGCGCCCGGCGCCAGATAGAGAGGGGCAGCGAGGGCCATGCCGGCCAACAGCGATCTCGCCAAAAGGGTGGTCTTACGTCCGCCGACCGTCTTTGCCCGCTTGCTCATATCCGCCTGCCAGTCTCAAAAGATGGGGTGCAATTCGGCCTGGACTATAACCGATCCGAATTTGTCCCTACAACCCGCCCTTTCATGAGCCGGCTTAAGTATTAGGGGCAAGATGGGGAGACTCGGACGTAGCAGCCCGGCCGTTAATGGCCGATCAGGTTCTGGATCGGGGCATGGAGCGTGTTGTTGGTGGCGAGAATCTCGCCATTGGCCAGGACCGGGGGCTTGCCCTTGAGGTCGCTGACATAGCCGCCAGCTTCCTTGACCAGCAGGATGCCGGCCGCGATGTCCCAGGGCGAGAGGAACTCTTCCCAGAAGCCTTCGTAGCGGCCGCAGGCGACATAAGCGAGGTCGAGTGCAGCGGCACCGAAGCGGCGGACGCCGGCGGTCTCACGCATGGCCTTGTCCATCTGCTTCTGGAAGCGTTCGATATGGCCATGGCCGCGGAACGGGATGCCTGTCGCCACCACGCTCTCGTTCAGATTCTTGCGGCCGGAGACGCGGATGCGGCGGTCGTTCAGGAAGGCGCCGGCACCCTTCTCGGCATAGAACAGCTCGTCCTTGATCGGATCGAAGACCACGCCGGCCGTGATCTCGCCCTTTACCTCGAGCGCGATCGAGATGCAGAAATGCGGGATGCCGTGGAGGAAGTTGGTGGTGCCGTCGAGAGGGTCGACGATCCAGCGGCTCTCCGGATCGGGGCCTACTTCCTCGCCGCTCTCTTCCATCAGGAAGCCGAAATTCGGGCGGGCCTTCTTCAGCTCTTCCTTGATGGTGCGTTCGGATTTGTGATCGGCATTGCTGACGAAATCCGCCGGGCCCTTCTGCGAGACCTGCAACTGCTCGACCTCGCCGAAATCACGGCGGAGACCACGGGCGGCCTTGTCGGCAGCCTTGCACATCACATTGATCAGGGCAGAACGCATCGCCATGGCAGGGCTTAATCCTTCGACCGTTCCATGTACTCGGAATCCGCGGTGCGGACGACGATCTTGGTTCCTGCGCCGACATGCGGCGGCACGAGCACGCGGACACCGTTCTCGAGCACGGCCGGCTTGTAGGAAGAGGAGGCGGTCTGGCCCTTCACCACGGCATCGGCCTCGGTAATGAGGCAGACCACGGTTTCGGGCAGCGTCACCGAGATGGGGGAGCCTTCGTAGCTTTCCACCGTCACCACCATGCCTTCGGTGAGGTAGACCACCGGCTCGCCGATCAGGTCGCCATTCACGGTCAGCTGCTCGAAGCTGGTATTGTCCATGAAGGTGTAGTCTTCGCCGGACGAGAACAGGAACTGGTACTCATGCTCGTCGAGGCGCACGCGGTCGACGGTGTCCGAGGAGCGGAAGCGCTCGTTGAGCTTGGTCCCGTCGCGGATGTCCTTCAGCTCGACCTGCAGGAAGGCACCGCCCTTGCCCGGCTTCACATGCTGCGTCTTCACCGCGCGCCAGAGGCGGCCCTGATGTTCGATGATGTTGCCGGGGCGAATGGCATTGCCGTTGATCTTCATGGCGTCAACCTGATCAGTCTTGAAATGTTGTCTGGAAAAGCGGGCGGTTTCTAGCAGGTGGGCCCTGGATAGTAAACCGGCGGATGGGCGGGTGCTGCGGATCGGCAGCCAAGACGTGCTGTTTATTATCAAGACACTCTTAATGAGAGCTGGCCGATTCGTGCGCCCTGGTGGGCGCCGGCCTGGTCATCGGAGTCGCGCAGCCTGTTGTGGTTGTTCTTCGCTCATGGACACCATATCTAGCTGGAAAAGAACAAAAAATCTGCAATCGTTCTCTTTTCGATCTAAAGTCTTTACAAGCGGAACAAAGACTGTACATTGGTCGTCATTCGGCGCCGATTTGTCACTGCTCCGGTGCTGTGATCTAAGGTGGGAGAGACGCTTATGTCGCAGAACGTCGTGCGTATTACGGACAGGGACACTAAGGACAACATGGATAAGAACAAGGCACTGGACGCCGCGCTGTCGCAGATCGAACGCGCCTTCGGCAAAGGCTCGATCATGCGCCTGGGCAGCAGCGAACAGGCGGTGGAAACTGAAGTCGTTTCAACGGGTTCGCTGGGGCTGGACATCGCCCTGGGCATCGGTGGCCTGCCGCGCGGGCGCATCGTCGAAATCTATGGTCCGGAAAGCTCGGGCAAGACCACGCTGGCGCTGCAGGTCTGCGCCGAGGCCCAGAAGGCCGGTGGTACCTGCGCTTATATCGATGCGGAACACGCGCTCGACCCCTCATATGCCACCAAGCTTGGCGTCAATGTCGGCGATCTGCTGATCTCGCAGCCGGATGCCGGCGAGCAGGCGCTCGAAATCACCGATACGCTGGTGCGGTCCGGCGCCATCGACATTCTGGTGGTTGACTCGGTCGCCGCCCTGGTGCCGCGGGCGGAACTGGAAGGCGAGATGGGCGACAGCCATGTCGGTCTCCATGCCCGCCTGATGAGCCAGGCCCTGCGCAAGCTCACCGGTTCGATCAGCCGCTCGAAGACCATGGTTATCTTCATCAACCAGATCCGCATGAAGATCGGCGTCATGTTCGGCAACCCGGAAACCACCACCGGCGGCAACGCCTTGAAATTCTACGCCTCGGTCCGCCTCGATATCCGCCGCATCGGTGCCATCAAGGACAAGGAAACCGTGGTCGGCAACCAGACCAAGGTGAAGGTGGTCAAGAACAAGTTGGCCCCGCCCTTCCGGGTGGTGGAATTCGACATCATGTACGGCGAAGGCATCTCCAAGATGGGCGAACTCATCGACCTTGGTGTTGCCGCGAGCGTGGTCGAGAAGTCCGGCGCCTGGTTCTCCTATAGCGGCCAACGTATCGGCCAGGGCCGTGAAAATGCCAAGACCTTCCTGCGCGACAATCAGGCCATGGCGAAGGAAATCGAACAGAAGATTCGCGCCAATGCAGGCCTCGTCGCCGGCGCCATGATGGACGCCAGCGGTGGCGACAAGGTGGACGATTCAGACGCGTAATTTTGATATCGCGGCGTGGCCCTCGTAAGGGCTGCGCTGCCAAGGTCTCTCTCCGGCAAGCGCGCCGGTCCCGGGTATCCCCCTGGGCCGGCGCGCTTCGTCGTTTATGAGATCTGCTGCGACCGGCTCGACACCCTGACACCGATCGTCATGCCCGCCCTTGCTGCGAGCATCCAAGAGTTGGGTTTTGTATCAGCAAACTCGTGGGTGTCCGGCCTTCGCTGGGCATGACGGGTATGCAACTTGGCGCGGCGGGCCGATGTTCCCCAGATGCATGTCAGCGTTTCCGCATGCTACGCTCGTGCATCATGCCCAATACCCTGCCGCCATCCGCGCTTCACAGCCCCCCCATCCCGGCCATCCTGCTGGCCGGTGGGCGCGCGTCGCGTATGGGCGGCGGTGACAAATGTCTGCGGCTGCTGGCTGGGCGGCCGATCCTTAATCACGTGATCGAGCGCGTGCGGCCGCAGGTGACGCAGCTGGTGCTGAACGCCAACGGAGATCCCACGCGCTTTGCCGCCTATGGTTTGGCCGTCGTGGCGGACGAGGTCGGCGGCCAGCCTGGGCCGCTTGCCGGCATTCTCACGGGCCTCGATTGGGCGGCCGTGCATCTGCCAGCCACCCATCATGTGCTGAGTGTCTCGACCGATTGTCCCTTCCTGCCCACGGATCTGGTGGCACGCCTGCACGCGGCGCTGAAAGACGGTGCTGCCATCGCCATCGCTGCCAGCCATGGGCGCAGCCATCCGGTGATCGGCCTGTGGCCGCTGGCCCTGCGTGAGGATCTGCGCCATGCGCTGCTGATCGAAAACCTGCGCAAGGTCGAGCGCTTCTGTGACCGCCATCGCACGGTCGCAGTAAATTTCCCCGGCGTGGTGAACCTTCCCGGCGGCGCGGTCGACCCATTCTTCAACGCCAACACGCCCGAAGATATCGCGGTTGCCGAAAATCTCTGGGCAAAACTAAAACAGTCTTGAGCCTCCACCTTTTTATCCCCGCAGGATGCCAAACGTGACCCATGCTCTAATGCCTATCGCACGCTTCCCTCGGATTGCAGTACTGCTGCTTGTCGCCATCGCGGCACCGAGCGTCGCTGCCCGTGCCGCCGATCTCAGCGCCGAGGAAAAGAAGATCATCTGCGCGGGCCGGCCGACCTGCCAGATCATAACCGTCACCGATGCCGGCAAAGGGCTGGATGGGGTGCCACTGCGCGTTGCCGATATCGTGCTGGGTCTCCAGGACATCCCCAACTATTTCCCGCAGGAAGGCTGCCGCTCGACCGAGGCGGCGCTGGAGACCATGGACAAGATGGATGGCGGGCGCGAGATCTGGGTGCTGGCCGGTACGGCGCGACCGGTGAAGCTGCTGCCGCTGTGCAATGACGGCTATGGCTCGGCGATGATGGGCTATGACGAGATCACCATCGCCGACAACCAGCTCACGCACACGCAATCCGGCGGCTCCGCCTGGCGCTGGAGCGCCGCCACGACCTTCCAGCTGTGGCCCTTGGCGCTGATCAGCGAGACCGACTGCTCCTATCACAATGCCGCCCCCAACACCGGCGAACTGACGGTCGTCGATCGCAGGACCCTGGCCGCGCGCGCCTATGCACCGGCACCCCGGGCGGATTGGACCGATGCTGAGATCGGCTGCCCGGCGGTCGACGCGGATCTGTCCAAGCCCCTGCAGCCGCAGCCCGCACCCGATGTCGTTGCCGCCTATCCAGTTCCGGTGCCGTTCGATGTCGATGCCTCACCCTTGGCCGACGGTACCACGCTGGGTACCTGCGGCCTCAGTCTCCGGAGCGATGGCAGCAATGGCTTCATCATCTTCGGGAAGCCCGCCGCGGCCGAGGATGCCGCGGAAGTCCGAATTATCGGCGAAAGCTCGAAGTCACTGCTGATCCAGGTGCGCGATCCTCTGGCGGCAGCGGCGCAAAAGGCGGCCGCTGGCCTCTCCTGGATCAAGGCACCGCATGTGGAAATCTGGACGGCGGCCGAAGGTGAATTGTTCGACGGCGATGCCGCCCAGGGTCCGGAGCGCGGCTATATGCAGATCGGCGTCGGCCTCGATGGCAAGGTCAATGCTGGTGCCGGCAAGCCAGAAGCGTTGCCCAAGGTCACGACCTGGCCGGGCAAGGACGAACAGGGGCGCGACGTCACCGTGCTGCGTGTCACTTGGGACGATGACGGCGCCACGGTCTATGGTCTTGGTGTGGTCTATTCGCAGGCGGCGGGGGGCAAACAGCTGCGCCTGGTGTCGAGCGCGCCGATCCAGAAGAACAAACCGCTGTTCCTGCCCAGCATGTGGCACAATTCGCAGGATGAATCCGGCGCTCCCGGCGGCATGTGCGAATTCTCCGGCGACAGTCATCAGCTCGATCTCTGAAGAATTGCCAGCCAACCAGCCTGCCTGCCGCAGCATTGACGCTGCGCAGCTTCTCCATGCTAACCTGCGCGCTGCAACCTCCGCGGGAGTCGGCAGCAAGTGGTATCGGTGATCAAAAGGCGGCGGAACCAGACGCGCGGGACCTCATATACATCTACGCTGTGCCTGATCCTGGTAGTGGCCATCTTCTGCCTGGGCGGTATCGCCGCTCTATTTGCGCAGCGCGCGGCGGAGGCAAAGGAGGCAGAGAAGGCACGGGCCTTGCAGGTGGAGGCCGAGCTTGCTGCGCAACAGGTCGTGGATTTCATTCAGCCGGCAATCAGCACGACGCTGGAACTGGCGATCGCGATCGAAAAGGCGCGTGCTGACGGCGTCGGACGCGACAAGATTCGTAGGCTCGCCGTGCCGCGCTTGCAGCGGCGCCCGGAACATTTCGGCGTTGCCGTGGTCTTCGAACCAAATGGCTATGATGGCAAGGACGCGAAGTTTGCCGGCGTGGCACCCGAGCAGAATGAAGAAGGGCGCTTCGTCGCCTACTACTACAATAACGGCGAAGCTCCTGTGGGGATCGATCACCTCGTCATGACGATCCAGTCCGGGATCGCCGGCTGGTATCTCGAACCCTTGCACAACAAGCGTGCGCGACTTGAGACGCCTTATACCTACCCGATCCACGGAATCGACACGCTGATGACGACTGTCAGCGTTCCCTTGCTGGCAGAGGGCAGGGCCTTCGGTGTCACCACGGTGGATATCAGATTGCCGGATTTCGTGAACAGGGTGCGCTCCCTGGTACCGGGTGGGACGGGCGAGGTTGCCTTGCTGAGTGCAGCCGAGATCTGGATTGTCCATCCGGACAACGAGAATATCGGCCGGGACCTGCTGCAGCCACGCCCGGCGTTTACCGATCCCCTTGGAAACGTCCTGGCCGCCAACGCCTATCAGGGCTATCGGTCGGGCGCTCAAACCACGTTCTATCGCTATCATCCCAAAGGGACGGCCATCGAATATGTGCTGGTGCCCGTCAAGTTTGCCGGCGTGCCGGAGACCTGGACCCTGTTCTTCCGCATCCCCTTTGAACAGGCGGACCAAGGCATTGGGCGGGCCGTGTTGATGCCGCTTGCCATCGCCATCGCGGCTTTCATGCTTGGCGTGGCCTTGGCGATGAGCCTTGACAGGAGCCGGCTGGCCGCTCGGCGGCAACATACGCGTGCACGATCATCTGTCGTTGCGCAAAAGCGACGGTCGACATCAACCGTACAGCGTCGCTAAAAGATTAATGCGGGCTGATATATCATATTAATGTCGAATTAAGCCTATTCTCTCATCGTACCTGCTGAAATCTTCTGGAGAGAGATCATGGCGGCGGGTTCGAAATCGGGGCGTATAGGATTGCGTGCGCGAGTCATGCTCTCAGGCATTGCTGTCTTACTGGTCGGCATCGCTGGCGCGGGCGGTGCTGCGGGATGGATGGCCTACAGCCAGGCCAAGCGCGACGCCGCCGCCAATCTTAGCGCTATTGCCACGAGCACGGCGCGGCAGGTGACCGGCTTCATCCAGCCGGCTGTCGACGTTGCCGAAACCCTCGGCCGCACCATCGAAGGCGGCAAGATGAGTGGCCTGCCGCGCGGCGCCATCAAAGGGCTGGTCGTGCCGATCATCCGGGCGCATCCTGAATTCGTCGGTGCCACGGTGGCGTTTGAGCCCAACGGCTATGACGATGATACAGCCTTCAAAGGCAAGGCGCCCGCTGTCGATGAGAGCGGCGCCTTTGTGCCGTTTTATGTCGATTCAGAGCAAGGTGTGCCGCCGGAGCAGGATGTGGATGGCCGGTTTGTGCCCTATTACTACAACACTTCCAATAAGGGCGTTGCCATTGTGCCGTTGGTGATGACGGTCGAGGCCGGCATTGAAGGCTGGTATCTCACCCCTCTGAAGGCCGGGCACACGATGCTGACCCCGCCCTATATCTATCCGGTGGAAGGCGCCAACGTACTGATGTCGACGTTGAGCGTGCCGATGATGGCCGGCGGCAAAGGCTTTGGCATCGCCACCATCGATCTGCCTCTCACAAAGGTGACCGAAACGCTGGATGCCATCAAGCCGATGGGTGATGGTCGCGTTCTCATGCTGAGCGACAACGGCATCTGGGCCGCCAATCCCGATCCGACACGTATTGGCCAGACCATCGCCATGGACAAGGATGCAGCCTTCGCGCCGGAAGCGGATCTCAAGCCCATGTATGACGCCTTCCTCGCGGCCAAGTCGAGCGAGCCGGTGTTACAGATCGACGCGACAGGCGAACATTTTGTCGTGTTCGCCCCGGTCAGCTTCCGTGGACCGGCGGAGATCTGGACGCTGGTAATCGAAGTGCCGGTCGCGACCGTGCTGAAGGAAGCCAATGAACTGATCTATACGATCGTCGCCATCGTCGGCATTGCTTTGCTCCTGGGCGCGATCATCTTTGCCTGGGTCGGCAGCCGTATTGCCAAGCCCATCGTGGCGCTGGCAAAGGTCACCAGCGATGTGGCGCAAGGCAATTTCAGTGCCGAGGTGAAGGGTGCCGAACGCGGCGACGAGATCGGCGAGCTTGCGCGTTCGGTCGAGGTGCTGAAGCTGGGCCAGCAGGAAAAGCTGCGCCTGGAAGAAGAGCAACAGAAGGCCGCCGAACGGGCCGAGGTCGAAAAGCGTGCATCGATGCAGAAGCTTGCCGATGGTTTCGAGCGCTCGGTCAAGACCGTGGTCGACAGCGTCACCAAATCCGCCCAGCAATTGCAGACTCACGCCAAATCCATGTCGGATGTGGCAGAGAATGCCACGCAAAAGATCGGCGATGCGTCGGGTGCCACCGACAATGCCTCGGGCAGTGTCGATGCGGTGGCTGCGGCAGCCGAGGAACTTTCCGCCTCGATCAGTGAGATCAGCCGGCAGGTGGCCAGTTCCTCCGATGTCGCCCGTACAGCGGTGGGCGAGATCGGCAAGGCCAATGAGACGATGAAGAATCTGGTCGTGGTCTCGGAACGGATCGGCGAGGTCGTGAAGCTCATCACCGCCATTGCAGAACAGACCAATCTGCTGGCGCTCAACGCCACCATTGAAGCGGCGCGGGCCGGGGAGGCCGGCAAGGGGTTTGCCGTCGTCGCCAACGAGGTGAAGGCGCTGGCCAGCCAGACCACCAAGGCCACGGAAGGGATCTCGGTCGAAATCCAGGCGATCCAAAGCTCGACCGACGGTGTCGCCAAGGCGATGGCGGTCGTTACCAGCACGATCGAGCGGATCGACGAGATATCGAGCTCGATCGCTGCCGCCGTCGAGGAACAATCCGCCGCCACGCGCGAGATTTCCAGCAACGCCCAGGCGGCCTCGGGCGGCACGCAATCCGTCCGGCAGAACATCAATGGCGTCGAAACCGCCGTGCGCTCGGCCCGCGATACTGCATCGGGCGTGCTCAGTGCCGCCGAGATGATGGCCGAACAGGCGAAATCCCTCAACCGTGAGGTTGAGAGCTTCATCGCAGAAGTGCGCGCGAGTTAAGATTCCCCTCGACCGGGATACGCCACCTATCCTAGCCTCCGACCCTGACGTTCTGGGGGAGGCTGGACATGGGGCAGGAGAAGATTGCCGTCATCGGCAATGGAATCATTGGCCATGGCGTGGCGCAGGTGTTCGCCAGCGCTGGGCATCCAGTGGTGATGATCGGGCGCAGCCGCGTCAGCCTCGACGCCGCTATCATGAAAATGCAGGCGAGCCTTGCTGAATTCGTCAGCCATGGCCTGCTCACGGCCAATGCAGCCAATTCTGTTCCGGCGCGGGTGGTGCTCAGCACCGATCTCAAAGACGCAGCAGGCGCCGATCTGGTGATCGAGGCGGTGACCGAGGATTTGCCGCTGAAGCTCAAAATCTTCGGTGAACTGGATGCGCAGTGCGCGCCTGCGACGATCCTCGCCTCATCGAGCGGCCAGCCGGCCAGTGCGCTTCTGGAAAATGTGAAACATCGCGATCGGGTTATTGCGACGCATTTCTGGTATCCGCCGCAGCTGATACCGCTGGTGGAGATTTGCGGCGGCCCATTCTGCGCGCCCGATGTGCTGGCGCGGACGGTGGCGCTCATCCGCGGCACCGGCAAGGAGCCGGTGGTGATCGAGAAGGAAGTGAAGGGCTTTATCGGCAACCGGCTGCAATTCGCCCTGCTGCGCGAGGCATGGGCGCTGTGGGCCGACGGCATTGCCTCGGCCGAGGCGATCGATGCCGTGGTACGTGCGTCGTTTGGCCGGCGCATCGGTATCACCGGACCGATTGAATCGGCCGACATTGGTGGACTTGCCACCATGGTGAATTTCGGCAACTCGCTGATCCCGGATCTCAGCACCGCATCGCAGGCGCCGGCCAAGGTGGCAGCGCAGGTCAAGGCCCCTACTGATATCAGGGATGGCGGGATGCCTGGCATCTATGATTGGGGCAAGCGCGATCCGGCGGCGCTGCGTGCCCGGCGCATGACGGAACTGTTCCGCTGGCTCAAAGCCGATCGCGACAAATTGTAAGAGACGATCCTGTGATGAAGATAGACCCCTATTGGTGGGAGGCCGCCCCGCGCCCCGAGATTGGCCCGCACGATGTGCCGCAGAAGATCGATGTCGCCATCGTCGGGTCCGGCTATACCGGGCTCATTGCCGCCCTGAAGTTGACGCAAGCCGGCCGATCGGTGGCAGTGTTCGACACCGGTGCCATCGGGTCGGGGGCGTCCAGCCGCAATTCCGGCTTCGTCGGCCGCACGCTCAAATATTCCTTCGGTGATCTGGTGAAGGCCAAGGGCCTGCCGCATGCCATTGCCACCTACCAGGAAATGCAGACGGCCTTTCGTGCGGTCGCCGACACGGTGGCTGAGTATGGCATCGATTGTGCGTTTCGCGTGCGTGGACGCTTGGTGGTGGCGGAGACGATGCGTCAATATGACGATCTCGCTCGTGAATATGAGTTGCGGCAGCTGCATCTGGGGTCGCCCTTCGAGATGTTGGACAAGGCATCGCTGCCGCGAGAGATCGGCAGCCCACGTTATCGCGGCGGGGTCGTGCTGCCAGATCTCGCCTCGATCCATCCGGGGCTTTATCATCAGGGGCTGGTGCGCGCGGCCTTGGCGCAGGGTGTGGTGCTCCATCCTTTCACCCGCGTGAGCAAGCTTGTGCGGCAGGCGCAGGGTTTCGAGGTTGAGACGGCGCGCGGCACGATCGAAGCGCGCGATGTCATTCTCGCCACCAATGGCTATACCGATGGCTTGCTGCCCTGGCTGCAGCGGCGGCTCATCCCTTTCGATGCCTGGCAGATGGCGACGGACACGTTGCCAGCCGGCCTCATCGACCAGTTGCTGCCCAAGGACCGCACCTATATCGACAGCTATATGAACATCGACGCGATCCGGCGCGCGCCCGATGACAACCGTATTCTCTATTGCGGCAAGACCGGGGAGCGGAGCGATCCGGTGACGATGGGCAAGCGCTTGTCCGCGGAGTTGCGCGCTGTGTTCCCGGATCTCAAAGACGTCGGCGTTTCGCACAGCTGGACCGGCCGGTGTGCAGCGACCTTCGATCTGCTGCCGCATCTGGGAACCCATGAGGGCATTCACTACGCTGTCGGCTATTGCTTCGCCGGCCTGCCGATGGGCTCGCATTTCGGGCGGCTGCTGGCGCAGCGCATTCTGGCTCCGAGCTCGGTCAAATCGGTTTTTGCCGACCAGCCGTTCAAGACGGTACCGTTCTATCAGGGTAATAATTGGTTCGTGCCCTGGATGATGCGCTATTACGATCTCAAGGAAGGCAAACGCCACGCGGCCTAGGCGATGATACCACTATATCCTGGACGCGCTGCCGGATTGCCGAGCCATTCCGTGCGCTGCCGCAGATGGCGGCTGAGTTCATGGGGGTCCCGCAGCGGCTCGATCAACCCATAGGGAATGACATCGCCGATCGAGATGCGGAACTCGCTGCCGATCTTGTTGGCAACTTCATGCAGCAATAAGGCAAGGCGCGCTGTCATGCTGATATGACTGGCGATCTGGAAGAGGCGGCTGTTCTGGCCGTGGAAGAACATCGGCACGACATCGGCCCGCGTGGCGTGGATGAGCCGTGCCGTGAACGGCTTCCAGTCGAGATCGACCGCCTGGCGGGCAAAGGGTGTCGGCGTGGTGGCGACGCCACCGGCCGGAAAGACGATGAGGCAACCACCCTCGGACAAATGCCGCCGTGCGAGGATGCGGGTTTTCAGCGTCGTCGCCTTGGCTTCCGCGCTGGGATCGAAATCGATGGGTAGGATATAGCGCTGGATCGCGGCATCGGGCGGATAGAGCCGCGCATTAGTGAGAACTTTGAAATCGTCGCGGACGCGGTTGGCGAGATGGCCGATCAACAATCCATCGACGAGACCGAAAGGATGATTGGCGATGATCACCAGCGGGCCGGTCGCCGGCAGGCGCGCCAGTTTGGCCGCATCGTAATCCACCCGCAACTGCAGCAGCCGCAGGGCGGCGTCCCAGAACTCGGCCTGGCCGCTCATTTCCGCTTGATAGAGGTCGTAGAGCCGCTTCAGGCGCAGCTGACCACTCAATATTTCGATGGCGCGGATGGAAAGGCGCGCAAGCGGCGTATCGTAGGTGCTGGCATAGGTGAGGCTGAGGCCGGTCATCCGGCCTTCATGCGCCGCGGAGATTGCCATGGCGTCGCAAGTGCATGAAAGTTTGAAGACAGTAAGAGGCGAAAGCGTGGAGGCATCGCGGAAGATGCCTCCACGCCGGGTCGATCACGATGGATTTTAGTTGCAGGCCGGTGCCGCACTCTTGCAGGCGTCGAGAAGCTCGGCCGGCGGGTCCTTCTTGAAGACCGTCTTGAATGACTCAAGAACGTTCGATTGAACCACGGGCAGCGACTGCACGCCGATCCAGGCCGGTGGTGTCTTGCCGATCAAGGCATTCATCATCGCCATCGCTTCGGCGACACCCTGATCGTAAGGCCGTTGTGATCCGGTTGCCTTCAGCGGGCCACCCTTGGCGATTTCAATCGCCGACTGAAGGCCAAGATCGACCGTGGTCACAGGGATATCGACGCCCTGGGCGCGCATCGACGACAGCGTATCCAAGGCCGGCTGGTCCCATACCGCATAAACGCCTTTGACATCTGGATTGGCCGTCAGGAAGTCGCCGGCGATCTGCGACACCTTGGAGGGATCGGTGAAGTCGACCTGTTTCATCTTGATGTCCGGCCGGTTCTTCGCCATCCAATCACGGACACCCCTGGTCCGCTCATTCGTGCTGAAGTAATCGACGCCGAAATGAACGAGGCCGATCGTGCCATCCTGCGGAATGCAGGAAGCGAGGATCTGTGCCGCAATCTGGCCGTTGCCCTGACTGTCGGCCGAGATCATCGAGGAATATTCCTCCGGGTATTTGAGGCCTGTCGCAACGCTGTCCATGAAGACGAGCTTGATACCGGCCTGCGAGACTTTCTTATATGTCGGTGCGGTCGCCGTGAAATCGACGGGGATCGAGATGATGCCGTCCGGATGCTGCTGGATCGTGTTCTCGATATCGGCGATCTGCTTGTCTACCTGGTACTCGGCCGAGGCGACGCCGGTGACCGTGACGCCATATTTGTTAAGCGTATCGGTGATGCCCTGCACCTGTAGCTGCGACCAGTCGAGGTTGACCGTTTGCATGGAAATGCCGACCTTGAAATTGCCGGCCTTGACCTTGGCCGCCTCTTCGTCGGTCAGCGTCAGCGTATCGGGCGATGCCGCCTGTTCGCCATGTGGCCCCTGGCCGATGATGGATTTCGGGCCGAGCGTCGCCAGATCGACGCCCTTCACGCAGGTGTCCGGCGTTTGTGCATTGCTCGCAGTTGAAAAAGCGGCGAGTGAGCCGACCGCCAAGACCGTGGTCAGCAGCAACCTGGATCTCGAAACAAATTTCATGGGTATCCTCCGTTGATGAATTTTTTTGGTCCGTCATCATTTCTTGCGAGGCCGATGACCTTGCCTCTCTGCAAATGCTTCAGCGTTTGGTGAAGGCGACGGCAGCCACGATGATGGCGCCCTTAATGACCAGCTGCAGGGGTGAGCTGACGCCCAGCAAGACAAGCCCGTTGTTGAGCGTGCCGATGATGAGGCTGCCGAACAGCGTTCCCAGAATGAATCCGCGCCCGCCAAACAGGCTGCAGCCGCCAAGGATCACCGAGGCAATGACGTCGAGTTCCATGCCTTGGACGACATCGGGTCGAGCGGCATGCGAGCGCGCGGAAAGGACAAGGGCTGCAAGGCCGGCTAGCATGCCCGTGAGAATGAAAGCCAGCGTGGTGACGCGCTTGATGTGAATGCCGGAATAGAGGGCCGCGGTCGGATTCCCGCCAGCTGCATAGATGCGCCTTCCATAGACGTTGTAGTGCAGCAGCAGGATGCCAACGATGGTTGCTGCCAGCGTCCAGGCGATCGGCGCTGGCATGCCGAGAAAATAGCCTTCGCCGAAAACCGAAAAATATGTCTCGTCCGTGATGATGACGGGCTTGGTGTTGGTCACTAACAGCGCCAGCCCGCGGGCGGCGCTCAGCGAACCCAGCGTCACCAGAAATGACGGGATGGCCAGGCGCGTGGTGATGAGGCCGTTGACCAACCCAACCAGGGCGCCGGTGCCGATGCCTGCAATGGCACCGACGATCCAGTGATTGCCGATATAGGACATGGCAAGAGCGGCGGCCATGCCTGACAGGGCCAGTGTCGATCCCACCGAGAGGTCGATCTGCCGGGCGATGATGACGAATGTCATGCCGATGGCGATGATCGAGACCAAAGCGGTCTGTCGTCCAATGTTGAGGAAGTTGTCGAGCGACAGGAACCAGGGCGAAGCCAGGCTGAAGATCACGAGCAGGATCGCAAAGGCGATGTACAGCATGTAGGGCCGGTCACCCTGGAGCAGGGCCTTGGCCAGTTTCCGGATCCGATCCGGCTGCATGTGTGGACGCGCGGTCGCTTCCGCGGCGGCAGAATTGTCTGGGCTGGTCATGCTACATGCTCGTCCAAGGACTGGGAAAGTTGGATCAGGTGGTGAAGGTCTTCGGTGCTGCCGAAATCACCGCGATCGATGGTCTTGATAATGCTGCCGTCGACGACGATTGAAATCCGGTCGCACAGCAGCAGGAGTTCCGCCAGATCCGATGAAACGATGAGAACACCTGCTCCCTCGTGCGCCGCGTCTCGGATGATGCCGTAAATTTCCTCGCGTGCACCGACATCGACACCGACAGTCGGTTCGTCCAGCAGGAGAATCTGCGGTCGCGGATGATTCCATTTCGCAAAGACAACCTTCTGCTGATTGCCGCCGGACAGATTCTTGACGTAGGTCCACGGACCCGGCGCCTTTACGGCCAGTTTGCGCATGGCGGCCAGCGCGTGTCCGATCGATGCGCGCTGCTGGAGCCATCCAAATCGCGAAAAATGGGGGAGCCGCGGCAAGGTGAGGTTGCGTTCGATCGAATGCTCCAGGATGACACCCTGCACATGTCGATCTTCAGGCACCAGGGCGATTCCGCGCGCGATGGCGTCGGCCGGACTGCTGACCTTCAGTGGCGCGCTGTCCATGGAGATGCCGCCCGCAGCCACCGGCCGAAGGCCGAAAATGGTTTCCAGGATTTCGGTGCGACCGCTGCCGATCAGGCCGGCCAGCCCATGAATTTCGCCTTCGCGCAGCGCAAGGTCGACATCGTTCAGCCGGTCATTGCTGACACGAGACAAGGTGAGTGCAGGTGTGCCAGCGGCGGCGGCGGCTGGTCGGTCGGGCTCGTCGATTATTTCGGCTGCTTGCAGCGTCGTGTGGCCCGGCCCGACAATGGCAGTAACCAACTGCTTCATGTCGGTATCGGCGGTGGCAAACGTGCCGACATTGAGACCGTCGCGAAACACGGTGACGCGCTGCGAGATGCGAAACACCTCGTTCAAGCGGTGTGTCACATAGATCACGCCAACGCCGCGGTCGGTGACCGTGCGGATGGCATCGAACAGAATCTGCTCCTCATCGCTGGTCAGCGCCGAGGTCGGTTCGTCGAGAATGAGGATGCGCACATCCCCCATCAACGCTTTACAAATCTCGGTCATCTGCCGATAGGCAAACGGCAGCGAACTCACGGGCACCCGGGGATCGAGCGGGATGCCATGCGCTTTCAAGAAGTCGCCGACTTCCGCCATGAGCTGGCGTTTTTTCAGAAAGCCGAACCGTGTCCGCGGTTCTCGGCCCAGCATCAGGTTGGCGCCAACTGAGAGCGATTCGACCAGGCTCAAATCCTGATAGACGACAGCGACGCCGGCATCGCGGGACTTCGCTGGCGAATTGAACGCGACCTTCTGGCCGGCGATCTCGATGAAGCCAGCGTCATAGGTGTGCACGCCGCTGAGGATCTTGATGAGCGTGGATTTTCCGGCACCGTTCTCTCCCAGCAAGGCATGTACCTCGCCAGGCAGGACCTCGAGGTTCACGCCCCGGAGAGCGTGCACGCCACCAAAGCTCTTGGTGATGCCAGCAACGCGCACCAAAGGCGTTTGACCTGCCGTCGACGCTGTAGTTGCCGCTGATTCAATCATGTCGATTTGCTCCTGCCCGATCGCAGCAGCCTAAAAACTCACGGGCGCGCGCGCTCTGATGAGCACGACGGATCGTCGAGGGCATTTGCCTTCCTCCCGGCACGACGCCGAAGCTGGGCGTCGCGGCAAATCTTTTTGCGAGTTCTTTGACGTTTTTTGTGACTATTCCATCATAAAAATGAGAAGTCAATCACACGAGATTAGATTGGACGCTAGGATTTTAACGTTTTTCAATAAAGTCTGCATCCAGACCGGTGATCTAGCCTCGAAGCTATTGAGTCGGATGCTATTATCGGCGCAAAGAACGGGCGCTCGAGCCTGCCAATCGTGCGGCAAGTTCTTTGTTATGAAACTAACAGGCCTGCCAAATTGACAGGTTCGGCTTCTGGCGCCGCGGCAGCACAAGCATCGCAGTGGGCATCCCGCGTCAAAAGTCGGACGTCGTAGCGACTCGATTATAGATTAAACGTTTAGCGTAAAACTGTTTATGCACTATTTTTGTTATATGCGTATCACGAACGCAGGCAGAACCTATCGGGACCGATGGGGTGGAACCGGCTTGTGGATTGGAATCTGCGTCAATACAATCACTTGATGGTATAGTGTTGAGAGATTAGTGTCGTTCCCGGCTTGTGCTGGTTTGTACCGGTTCCGAGTCGCGCCCGAGTCGCGCTTTGATGTAGCTTGCATTTTTKCCCTTTCGGGCCAGGGTTCCGAGAATGAATCAGGATCGCGTCGAGTCGCTCGCTCAATTCCACCCCTTCACCCGGCTTAACAAGCTGCTTGAAGGGGTCCAGCCGGGGGGCGGCAATACGCCTTTGCTGTTATCCCTGGGCGAACCGCAATTTCAGCCGCCTGCCTTCGCTCTCGATGCCATTGCCGTTGCCAGAGAGAGTTGGAGCAAATATCCGCCGACCATCGGCACCGCCGAATTCCGTGCGGCGGCCAAAGCGTGGCTGATGCGCCGCTACGGGATTGAGAGCGGTTTCATCGATGCTGACCGGATGGTGGCACCCGTTTCCGGGACGCGCGAGGCGCTGTTCCATATAGCGCTTTCCGCTGTCGCCATGGGCGCGCCGAAGGGCAAAGGGAAGGTCCTGATGGCCAACCCCTTCTATCACACCTATGCCGGAGCGGCGGTGGTGGCGGGCGGCGAGCCGGCCTTCCTGCCGGCGGGACCCGAGACGGCGTTCCTGCCGGACCCCGACGCGGTGCCAAAGGATCTGCTCGATCAAGCTGCCATGGTCTATCTCTGCTCACCCGCCAATCCGCAGGGGTCGGTGGGAAATGCGGATTTCTGGCGCCGCTGGCTCGCCTTGGCGCGGAAACATGATTTTCTCATTGCCGCCGACGAATGTTATGCCGAGATCTATAGCGATGCGCCGCCGCCAGGCGCCGTCGAAGCGGCGCAGCTGAGTGGATCCTGCGATAATCTCCTGGTGTTCCATTCGCTCTCCAAGCGCTCCAGTGCGCCCGGCATGCGCTCGGGCTTTGTCGCAGGCGATGCGCGATATATTTCGCGGCAAACGCAACTCATCAATTACGGCGGTGTTGCGGTCCCGCTGCCGGTGTTGGCTGCGTCGACCTTGCTGTGGTCGGACGAAACCCATGTGGCAGAGAACAGGGCGCGCTATCAGGTGAGCTTCGATCTGGCACAACAGGCGTTGGGGCCGATCTTCGGGAACGTGAAGCCGCAAGGTGGCTTCTTCCTGTGGCTCGATGTCGGCGACGGCGAGAAGGCGGCGGTGGAATTATGGCGCCAGGCGGCAATCAAGGTGCTGCCCGGCGGTTACATGGCGCGGGTCGATGCCAAAGGGCACAATCCGGGCGCTGCCTTCATCCGCGTGGCATTGGTGTATGAGCCAGCACAGCTCGAAGGCGCGTTGGGGCGCATGGCGTCTGTGCTGGGATCTCTGGCGGGTGCCGGCGAAAACGCTAAAGTTTCAAGTAGGGGTCGATAAGCATGGCGGGCAATGGGGCGCGAGGCAGCAGCATGGCACTGCAATCCGGTTTCGGTTTTGGCGGCCCCGGCGGCTTCTCATCCTTCGTGCAGCGGCGCCTGCTGGAGGGTCTCGGCATCGTGCTGGTGCTGGCTGGCCTTGCCTATCTGCTGGCGCTCCTCACCGCCAATGGCGCCGATCCCAGCTTCAACCGTGCTGCTGATCAATCGGTTGCCAATGTCATGGGCGCGCCAGGTGCCATCTTCGCCGACTTCCTGCTGCAGGGCCTGGGGCTCGCTGCCCTCATACCGCCGGCGGCTTTGCTCGCTTGGGGTGTGGCGTTGCTGCGCGACCATGGCATCAACCGCATGTGGTTGAAGCTTATCCTGCTGCCGGTCACCAGCCTGCTCATCGCCACGGCCTTTGCAGCCCTGCCTGGGACCGGTGAATGGCCCTGGATCGCCGGCCTTGGTGGTCTTGCCGGTCATATGATGTTGGTGGGATCGGACGGCGCCGGCGGCATCACCGGGCTGGTGGCGCCGTTGATCGGCGGGTTTGACGTGGCGCTGCTCAGCCGGCTGCTCGCCATGGTGATCCTGGGGCTTGGCCTCACCGCGCTCTATCACAGCCTCGGCATCGGTCTCGGTGGCTATGTGCGCTTCGGCCGTGGTGTGGCGCGCATGGGCCGCAATATGGGCGAAGTGATCGACCGCGGCCGCAGCGGTTTGGGAACGGGGGGCTTCAAGCTGCGCCTGCCGCGCCTCGGCCGCCGCGATGACGAAGAGGATGTGCGGGACCATGCGCGGCGGGAACCGCGCTTCGGTGGCGAGGCGCCGGAACGTGGCCGGGTTGCCATTGAAATGCCGAGCCGCGCTGCTGAGAGCGATGTCTATGAACGCGGTCGCGGGGAGAAGGCGGAGCGCCTCGTCGTGACGCCGGTCCCCAAGAATAAAGACAAGGCGAAGGCCGCCAAAGCCAAGGATTCTCGGCAAGCGAAGCTGGTGCTGGAGGAAAGCGAATTCGAACTGCCGCCGGTCGATATCCTGGCGCGGCCAACCGCCAATCTCGCCGTCCAGCGCATCAATGAAGAAAGCCTGGAGAAGAATGCCCGCCTGCTGGAAACCGTGCTCGACGATTTCGGCGTGAAGGGTGAGATCGTCAAGGTGCGCCCAGGGCCGGTGGTCACTCTCTATGAACTGGAACCGGCACCCGGCACCAAGACCAGCCGTGTCGTGAGCCTGGCTGACGATGTGGCGCGCTCGATGAGCGCCGTCTCGGTCCGCATCGCCGTCGTCCCGGGACGCAGCGTCATCGGCATCGAATTGCCGAACCGCGAGCGCGAAGTGGTGGCGTTCCGTGAACTCATCGAAGACGAGAGCTATCAGCATTCGCAGAGCCGTTTGGCACTCGTGCTCGGCAAGGATATCGGCGGTGCGCCGATCGTCGTTGACTTAGCACGCATGCCGCATCTGCTGATCGCCGGCACAACCGGGTCGGGCAAGTCGGTTGCGATCAACACGATGATCCTGTCGATCCTTTACCGGATGACGCCGGAACAGTGCAAATTCATCATGATCGATCCGAAGATGCTGGAACTCTCCGTCTATGACGGTATCCCGCATCTGCTCTCGCCCGTCGTCACCGAACCCAAAAAGGCGATTGTTGCCTTGAAATGGGTGGTGCGCGAGATGGAGAATCGCTACCGCGCCATGTCGCGCCTCGGTGTGCGCAATATCGACGGCTTCAACCAGCGCCTCGAACAGGCACGCCTTGCCGGCGAGACGCTGCTGCGTCGGGTGCAGACTGGTTTCGATCCCGAGACCGGCCAGCCGATCTATGAGGAAGAACCGTTCGACCTGACCGCTTTGCCATTCATCGTGGTGGTGGTCGACGAAATGGCCGACCTCATGCTGGTGGCCGGCAAGGAGATCGAGGCGGCGATCCAACGCCTGGCGCAGATGGCGCGCGCCGCCGGCATCCATATCATCATGGCGACGCAGCGGCCGTCGGTCGACGTCATTACCGGCACCATCAAGGCCAACTTCCCGACCCGCATCAGTTTCCACGTCACCACCAAGATCGACAGCCGAACAATTCTTGGTGAGATGGGGGCCGAGCAGCTGTTGGGACAGGGCGACATGCTCTATATGGCCAATGGCGGTCGCATCACCCGCGTTCACGGCCCGTTCGTTTCGGACCGGGAGGTGGAATCGATCGTGCGGTTCCTCAAGGAACAGGGCGAGCCTGCTTATGTTGAGGAAGTGACGCAAGACGATGAAGAGGCTGGTGGTATCGAAGGTTTCGACGGTGAACCGGGCGGTGGCTCGGGCGACGAACTCTATGACAAGGCGGTGGCCATCATCACGCGGGAGAAGAAGGCCTCGGTCAGTTTCGTGCAGCGGCATCTCCAGATCGGCTATAACCGGGCCGCGCGCATCATCGAGCGCATGGAAAAGGAAGGCGTCGTCAGCACCGCCAACCATGTCGGCAAGCGCGAAGTCCTCGCCCGCGGCCTAGATGATTAAGGCTGGGGATGATTGAGGCGGGATGATTAATCGAAAGGTTTCCTATCTTGAATGATCTCACTGTTTCCCGCCGCCATCTCATGAGGATGGCCGGCAGTCTTGCCTTGCTGGCGGCGATCGGCCCTTTGGCACGGCCGGCCTTTGCCAAGGCTGTGCCGGCGAACCTCACGCCGCAGGATGAAGCTGACCTCAAGCGCATCCAGGACTACCTCAACGGCATCACGACGATGCAGGCGAAGTTCCAGCAATATTCCGAGAAGGGCGGCATCGCCTTCGGCAGCATCTATCTGAAGCGCCCAGGCTTCATCCGCATCGAATATGAACCGCCGTCACCGATGCTGATCGTGTCCGACAGCGTGTCGCTGCATTATTACGATCCCGAGCTTGACCAGATCAACCGCGTGCCGGTGTCGGCCTCGCCGCTCTGGTTCCTGCTGAAGGACGATATCGAACTGGGTGGTGACGTGACCGTCACGGCTTTCCAGCGGTCGCCCGCTGCTTTCGAAATCAGTATTCGCCAGACGGACGATGCCGAAGAAGGCAAGGTGATCCTGGAACTCGGCGACAGGCCGATGGAACTGCGGCAATGGACCATCGTCGACCAGAAGAGCCAGGAAGTCCGCGTCGGCCTGTTCGGCGCACAGTTCGGCGTCGATATCGACCAGGACCTGTTCAAGGTCCCGAAGAAGAAGAACTGAGCTTCATTGGCAAATTGTGGATGCCCGGGTCAAGCCCGGGCATGACGGCTATTTTTGGCAGCACCCCATATCGTCATTGCTGGGCTTGACCAGGCAATCCACTGTCGCAACTTCTCATCCACACGCCGTCACGAATTGATGGCTCAGCGCCTTGATCTCTTCCCATTTCTTTTCCTGCACCAGTTTTCGCGGCGCCGGCATGGATGAGCCGACGGCGGCGACATGGGCAAGGACCAGATAGTCCTTGGCGTTGTCCGGCGAGACGCCGCCCGTGGGGCAGAAATGATTGTCCGGGAACACATCGCCCCACGCCTTCAAGGTGGGCGGACCACCCAGGGTCGAAGCCGGGAAGAATTTGAAGGCGTCGAGGCCAAGGGCACGTCCGCGCATCACCTCGCCCGGTGTCGCCGCACCCGGCAGATAGGGTAGGCCCAGATCGAGCGCCAGTTTCACCAGATCCTCGGAGAAACCGGGGCTGACCGCAAAGTCGGCGCCGGCGGCGTGGGCGCGCTTCAAATCATCCACTGAGAGGACGGTGCCGACGCCCACTGACAGGCCATCGACGGCGCCCTTCAGGCGCTTGATGGCCTCGAGGCCGGCAGTTGTGCGGAGCGTGATCTCCATGCTGCAGAGACCGCCGGCACGCAGCGCCTGTGCGAGGGGTAGGGCATCTTCCAGCGCATCGATGACGATGACGGGAATGGCGCGGGATTTGCGGATGAGCGTCGCGATGGGAGTCATTGATCACCTTGCGAGGAATTGGGCGAGGAATTGGAACTGAGCGTGGCGGCTGCGCCGAGGAGCGCCAGAGTATTGTCGAGAATGACGAAGATCGGCATCGCGGCAAGGAGCGAGGACAGGCGGCCTTTGTTGGCAAAGCGCTCTTCGAACGGACTGTCGAGCAGAATAGGCAGCAGGCGTGGCACGATGCCGCCGCCGATATAGACGCCACCGCTGGAGCCGAGGATGAGGGCGAGATCACCGGCAGCGGACCCCAGGATGGCGCAGAAGCGGCGGAGCGCGTCGCGAGCGATGCGCTCACCCTGTTCCAGGCCGCGCGCGGTGATCTCCGCCGGGCTCGGCCGTTCGGCTTGTTTGCCAGCCTGTACGCTCAGGAACTCATAGATGTTGACCAAGCCCTCACCGGATAACAGCCGCTCGCATGAGACGCGGCCGAAGCGCGCCTGCAGATAACGCAGCAACTCGATCTCAAGATCGTCCTGCGGGGCGAAGTTGACATGGCCACCTTCGCCGGCAAGCGCCACCCAGCCGCCGTGGCGATCACAGATGAGGCCGGAGACACCAAAGCCGGTGCCGGGGCCAAGAACCGCACAGGCGCCCCTGGGCTCGATTGTTCCACGGCGGATAGCATGAAGGCCCTCGGGCTTGACATGGGGAACACCCAACGCCAGCGCCTCGAAATCATTCACCGTCTCAAAGCGCGACCAGCCGAAATGCTGCGCCGTTTCCACCCGCGAGAAATGCCAGGTGGAGTTGGTGAATTCGATCTGATCGTCGCGTGCCGGACAGGCGACCGCAAAGCAGGCCTCGGTGGGCTTGGCGGCTGCCCAATCGAGATAGGTGGTGATCGCGTTGCCGATATTGGGATAGTCGGCCGCGGACAGCGTCTTCATCTTCTCAAGGCCGTCCGTCCCCCGCCGCCGCAGAGCAAAGCGCGCATTGGTGCCGCCGATATCGGCGACGAGAGCCAGAGTGGCAGGGCCTGGGCTGTCAGCGGTCATACGATGCCTTCCCAACCGAAACTCGCTGCACCGAGATGCGCACCGCCTGCCTGGGCGCGGAAGGCTGCGAATAATTCGCGTCCGCAGCCGCTGGCATTGCCGCTGATGTCCGGTAGTTGGCTGGCGCGGGCGGCAAGTTCCGCCGCATCCACCTTCAAGACCAGCTGATCTGTTTCGGTGTCGAGGCGGATGATATCGCCATCCTGGATGCGGGCGATCGGGCCGTCGGCGACCGCTTCGGGGCTCAAGTGAATCGCAGCCGGCACCTTGCCGGAGGCGCCCGACATGCGGCCGTCGGTGACCAGCGCCACTTTGTAGCCGAGATCGAGAAGCACGCCCAAGGCCGGCGTCAACTGGTGGAGTTCCGGCATGCCGTTGGCGCGGGGGCCCTGGCCTTTCACGACGACAACGACATCGCGATGCAGTTTGCCTTCCTTGAAAGCCTTCTGCACATCCTGCTGGCTGGTGAACACCATGGCGGGCGCTTCGATGACCCGGTGTGCCGGCTTCACAGCCGACACCTTGATGACGGATTCCCCAAGATTGCCGCCCAGCACATGAATGCCACCTTCCGGCGCGAACGGATCGCTGGCCGGACGCAGCACGTCGCGGTCAAGTGACTGCGCTGGTGCATCGCGCCATCGCAGCTGATCGCCGTCGAGATAGGGCTCCTGCGCATAGGAGCCAAGATCGTCGCCGACCAGGGTCTTCACGTCGCGATGGAGGAGGCCGGCATCGAGCAGTTCCCGGACCAGGAAACCGATACCACCGGCGGCCTGGAAATGATTCACGTCGGCCTGGCCGTTGGGATAGATGCGGCAGAGCAACGGCGTCACATGCGAGATCTCAGCAAAGTCGGCCCAATTGATCTTGATGCCGGCAGCTGCCGCCACGGCGATAAGATGGATGGTGTGGTTGGTGGAACCGCCGGTCGCCACCAGGCCGACGATGGCATTGACCATCGCCTTTTCATCGACGATCTCACCGATCGGGCGGTAGTCGTTGCCAAGCGCGGTCGCCGCCGCAACGCGCCTTGCGGCGGCGGCGGTCAGGGCAGCACGCAACGGTGTCCCCGGGTTGACGAAAGCGGAGCCCGGCATGTGCAGGCCCATCATTTCCATCAGCATCTGGTTGCTGTTGGCTGTCCCGTAGAACGTGCAGGTGCCGGCGGTGTGGTAGGAGGCGGCTTCGGCCTCCAGCAATTCTTTGCGGCCGACTTTCCCTTCCGCATAAAGCTGGCGGATGCGCGACTTCTCGGCATTGGGCAGGCCCGAGGGCATCGGCCCCGCTGGCACAAAGACGGTCGGCAGATGGCCAAAGCTCAAGGCGCCGATGAGGAGACCGGGCACGATCTTGTCACAGACGCCCAGCATCAAGGCGGCGTCGAACATGTCGTGCGACAAGGAAACGGCGGTTGCCATGGCAATGACGTCACGGCTGAACAGCGACAGTTCCATGCCGGTCTGGCCTTGCGTCACACCATCGCACATGGCGGGGACGCCGCCGGCAAACTGCGCGGTCGCAATGTCGGTGACAGCATCCCGGATTTGTTCGGGATAATCCTTCAGCGGCTGGTGCGCCGAGAGCATGTCATTGTAGGCCGAGACGATGCCGAGATTGGGCACCACTGTGCCGGACAGCGCCGCCTTCTCGTTGGCGGAGCAGGCGGCAAAGCCATGGGCGAGGTTGCCGCAGGAAAGATGACCGCGGATGGCGCCGCCTTTGCCCTTGGCGGCATCGATGCGGGCGAGATAGCGAGCCCGGCTATCCTGGCTGCGGGCGCGGATGCGCTCGGTGACGGCTTGGATGGTGGCGTGCATGGCTGTTGTCCTCATTCGCACAGGAGGATGTCGATTGGGGTCCGGGTCTGCCGCAGCAGGGCCGCAATCGGAAAGGTATCTTCCGTGATATTGGCGATTGCGCGGTGGAGCACAACGCGTTTTTCTGAACCTGTCACCGCGAGCAGCACATGCGGCGCGTCAATCAGTGCTGCCAAGGTGAGGCCGATGCGTGGATGGCCCTTGGCAGGCTCGGCCAAGACCATGACGTCTTCCTTGGTATTGATGTTGAGCGCTGGTGCCGTTTCCGCACGACCCGGAAAGAGCGAGGCAAAATGCCCGTCTTCCCCCATGCCGAGAAAGACGCTGGAGAAGGGGCGGGGAACTGCCTTGAGGGCGTTGGAGACCTCCGCCGTCGCATCGGCGGGCGTTGGCACCGGACGATAGAGGCTGAGCAGCTTGGCTGCCTTCGCTGGGCCCTGCAGCAGATGGTGCTGGATCAGCCCTGCATTGCTGTCCGCATGTTCCGGCCCGACCCAGCGTTCATCACAGGGAATGACCGTGACCTTGTCCCAGGGAAGCGCTGTCATTGCCAATGCACCAAAGACTGCCACAGGTGTCGTGCCGCCGGGCACGATCAGGCTGGCCGCACCGGTCTTGGCGATGGCGTCCTGAAGATCGTCGGCAATGCGCGCCGCCACCGCAGCAGCCAAGGCCGCGCGGTCCTCATATTGGGTCTCCCGGAACGACACTAAATATCGTCCTCATGCCAGGTGCGGCCGTCGCGTTCGATGAGCGAGATCGCCGCTGTGGGGCCCCAGGAACCGGCCGCGTAAGGCTTTGCCGACAAGGCGGTATCGGCCCAGCCATGCAGGATGCCGTCGGTCCAGCGCCAGGCCGCTTCCAGCTCGTCCAAGCGCATGAAGAGCGCTGGCCTGCCGCGGATGACGTCGAGCAGCAAGCGCTCATAGGCGTCGGGCGAGCGGCCGCCGAAGGTCTCGGCGAAGGAAAGATCGAGTGCCGTCTGGTGCAGCTTCAACTCGCCAGGTCCCCGGCCCTTGTTGAGCATGACAAGGCGGATGCCTTCGTCCGGCTGCAGGCGCATCACCAGCTTGTTGGGATGAATGGTGCCGGCGGATGCGGGGTAGGGCGAATGCGGCGGCGTCTTGAACTGGACAACGATCTCCGAGGAACGTGCCGGCAGGCGCTTGCCGGTGCGCACATAAAACGGCACGCCGGCCCAGCGCCAATTGTCGATGCCTATCTTGATGGCGACGAAGGTTTCCGTATTGCTGACAGGGTCGGCATCGGATTCTTCGAGATAACCCGGCACGGCCTTGCCCTCAATGCTGCCGGCCCGGTATTGCCCGCGCACTGTCGCCTGCGCCACATCGGCAGCATAGATCGGCTGCAGGGCGCGCAGTACCTTCAGCTTTTCGTCGCGGATCATGTCCGCATCGAGCGTGCTGGGCGGTTCCATCGCCGTCAAACAGACGAGCTGCAGCAGATGGTTCTGGATCATGTCCCGGAGCGCGCCGGACTCATTATAGTACTTCCAGCGGCCACCGACGCCGACCGTCTCAGCGACCGAGATCTGCACATGGTCGATATGGGTGCGGTTCCACAGCGGCTCAAAGAGCGCGTTGGCGAAGCGCAGTACCATCAAATTCTGCACCGTCTCCTTGCCGAGATAATGATCGATTCGGTAGGTCTGCGGTTCGGAGAAGGCCTTGGCGACGGCAGAGTTGATTTCATGTGCTGAGGCGAGATCCTTGCCGAGCGGCTTTTCCAGCACCAGGCGCGAGGGCTGCGTCACCAGATTGAGTGCCTTCAGATTGGCGGCGATCGGTCCGAACAGATCAGGCGCGGTCGCCAGATAGAAGGCGCGCACGACCTCCTCGCGGCCTTTGAGCAACTGGGCGAGGCTGTCGTAGCTTTTGGCATCCGTGGCATCGAGGCCGAGATAGGTGAGGCGGCTGGCGAACCGGCCCCAGGATTCCTCGTCGAACTGCACATCGCTGCCGTTGGTCGAATAGGTGAGGCAATCGTCATGCATCATCTTGACGAACGCGTCATTGGCCATAGCGCCGCGGGAGACCGCGATGATGCGGCCATCGTCCGGCAGGCGCCGCTCGCGGTCGAGATGATAGAGCGCCGGAATGAGCTTGCGGCGGGCGAGATCGCCCCGTCCGCCGAAAACGATCATGTCGAATGGATGCGAAATCAGGGTAGTACGCTGCATATCTTGTCCCTATGGGGAATGGCCGCGAGACTGGTCACGGGTGGGGATGGTCAGAATCGGCCCTAGTTTGCCCCGTCGCGCTGTCCTGTGCCAGCCTTGATACGCGGCAATGGCCTGATTTCGTTCGATTTCCTGCAGAAATGCGCCCTGAATTAGTTCAGGCGGGCCTCGGTTTGCGGGTCAAATAGGCTGGTACGGCTCATATCGAGGGCAAAGCGCATGGTGCCGCCGGCCCCCTGGATATCCTGCGGCCGAACCCGGGCCACGGTGGTAGCCCCGCCCATGGTGAAATAAGCCAGAGTGTCGGCGCCGGTGGGCTCGATGACGTCAATCTCCGCCTCGACCTGGGCGGTGGCCGGGGCGCGCTCGGGGCTGCCGGCCACCGAGATCGCCTCCGGGCGAACGCCCAGCACGATGTCGCGGCCGACCCAATCGCCAAAATGCGGCTGGGTCTGCCCAAGAGGCAGGAAGCGCGGACCCTGGGTGCCATTGGCCTTGACCAAGGCGGAGATCCCGAGTTCGCCGTTCTGCTGGGCGATCTGGCCGCGCACGAAGTTCATCGCCGGGGCGCCGATGAAGCCAGCCACATACATGTTGGTCGGGCGGTCATAAATCTCGGCCGGCGTCGCGAATTGCTGGACCAGGCCATCCTTCATGATGGCAATGCGTGAGGCCAGGGTCATCGCTTCGATCTGGTCATGGGTGACATAGACGATGGTGGTCCCCAGGCGCTGATGCAGCTTCTTGATCTCGGTGCGCATCTCGACCCGCAATTTGGCATCAAGGTTGGAGAGTGGCTCGTCGAACAGGAACACCTTGGGCTCGCGCACCAGGGCGCGGCCGATGGCGACGCGCTGGCGTTGGCCGCCGGAAAGCTCCGCCGGGCGCCGGGTCAGCAGATGCTCGATCTGCAGCAGCTTGGCCACCTTGGCGATGGCGGCGGCGCGATCATCCTTGCCGACACCGCGCATTTCCAACCCGAATTCCATGTTCTTCGCGACATTCATGTTGGGGTAGAGCGCGTAGGATTGGAACACCATCGCGATGTCGCGGTTCTTGGGGTGGATGTCATTGACCAGCCGGTCGCCGATGCGGATCTCGCCGGAACTGACGTCGGTCAGGCCTGCGATGATATTGAGCAGGGTGGACTTGCCGCAGCCCGATGGCCCGAGCAGCACCAGGAATTCGCCATCCTCCAGCTGGATGTCGATACCCTTGAGGATATCGATCTGGCCGTAATGCTTTTTGACATTATTAATGCTGAGACGCGCCATTTCCTGAACCCACCCTGTCAGCGTTGTTTTCTCCGGAAATTCCCCCGGATTGCGGGCCGATGGGACACCGATTGCGACATCCTGTCAAACATCAAAATGAGCTGGCAACTTTTCCAGATGCCTTCGGTTCATAACCCAGAGGCGCCTGCATGGACGCAGGTCCTCGGACGACCTGGCCCCGTTCAACGCCGATGAAATTAATGGAGTAGCTCATGAGCAACTATTCAAGCGCGCGATCGACTGTGGAAAATGGCGCAACGCATGCTGCCGAGGCCGCGACCAATGCGATGCGCGACAAGTTTGCAGAAGCCAGTGATGCCCTGAAAGAAGGCACTGAGCGCGTTAAGGCGAGTGCCGAACGCATACAGGGTGAGGCCGGTGCTGCGGCGAAAAAAGTGGGCGAGCGCGTTTCCGAGCGTCCGCTGACCGCGCTGGCCGCAACCCTGGCGATCGGCGCCATTGCCGGGTATCTGCTCGGCCGCCGCTAAATCGACCCAATCGGGCAGGATGCCGCGGTGGGGAACCTTCCCCGCCCGGCCCTGTTTCTTATGGGAGAGCCGCAGAGCGACGTGCGGCGCGGATTGACCACCAACAAGGAGAGATAAAATGAGTGCAGAGATTCTGCAGGCGAAAACGCATGTCGAAAACGTCAAGACAGGCATTCAAAACAGCGACCGCAAAGCGGTGGCGGAGGGTGTCGCCAAGGCACTCGCCGATACCTATGCGCTCTATGTGAAGACGCAGGGCTTCCATTGGAATGTCGTCGGGCCACTCTTCTATGGCCTGCACAAGCTGACGGAAGCGCAATATGAAGAACTGGGCGCTGCCATCGATGTGATCGCCGAGCGCATCCGTGCGTTGGGCCATCCGGCCCCGGCCAGCTTCAGCCAGTTTGCAAAATTGACGCAGATCAAGGATGCCGACGGGACCCAGTCCGGCGAGATCATGATCAATGCGTTGATCGTCGATCATGAAACCCTCTCGCGCTCGTTCCGTGAGCTCATTGAGGTGGCGGATAGCGTCGGCGACGTGGCGACGGCTGATCTTTTGACGAGCCGCCTTCATGTGCACGAAAAAGCCGTGTGGATGCTGCGTGCGCTGGTGAGCTGAGCGGAACCATCTGTTTGAGCGTTCGTTAGTACCAGGTGTCTAAAACATTGCGGAAGGAGAAAGCCATGAACCAGGATCAGATTGCAGGCAATTGGAAGCAGCTCAAGGGCAAGGTGAAGGAACAGTGGGGCAAGCTCACCGACGATGACATCACCAAGCTCGAAGGTCATCAGGATCAACTCGTGGGCAAGATCCAGGAACGCTATGGCGTTGCCAAGGAAGAAGCCGAGAAGCAGATCGATACCTTCCGGTCCGCCAACAAAGATCTGTGGCCGAACTAATTCGGTTCGACATGGATGATCAGGTTGGGATGATCAAATTCGGCCCGCGCCTAGCGCGGGCCGAGTGCGTTTTGGGGAACCCACGCGGCATGCCCGCATTGACTATTGCGGCGCTTCAGCGCGGAGAAAGGCAGTGCCCAGATTCATAAAGATTACCGCCATCGTCCTCAGCGTAGTTGTGGGCCTGCTCCTCGTGAGTGCCGGGGCGATCTATGGCGTGTTGCAATCAGACTATCTGCGCAGTGAGGCGCAGTCCCGTATCGGCAGCGCGCTCGGCCGGGAGACCACCATCGCCGCGACCGATATCGAATGGGGCTCGACTACTCATGTGAAGCTTGCGGACGTCAAGATCGCCAATGCCAAATGGGGCAAGGAACCTTATATGCTGGAAGCGGGCCTGGTCGATTTCCAGATTGAGTTGCTGCCTCTCCTGCGCGGGTCTTTCGTCTTTCATGACATCGCGTTGAATGCACCAAAGATCGCGTTGGAGCGGGATGAGAACGGTGCCGAGAATTGGAGCTTCAAGGAAAGTCCAACGATCGCGACGGCGGCGAGTGTTGCCGCACCGGAGGAGCGCGATGAAGCGCCGACCATCGACAAGCTGATCATCACCAAAGGCAAAATGAAATATCTCGATCGCCAGAAAGATCTGGCGTTATCGGGTGATGTGCATATCGGCTCCGGCGAAGCGGAAGGCAAAGACAGAGTGGAATTTCATGCAGATGGCAAACTAGAAGGGAAACCGCTGAAAGTGGATTTCAACGGTGGGTCCATAGAGCTACTGCAGAATGGTGAAAAGCCCTATCCATTGAAACTGTCGGTCGACTTTGGGAAGACCTCGATCGATGTTGCCGGTCAGATTGACGATCCTTTCAAAATGGAGGGTGCCGATCTCGAGATGAAGTTGAAAGGCCCGGATCTTGCCGACATCTTCCCGGTCCTTGGCGTGCCGGCACCGCCAACGCCGCCTTATAGCCTCGCCGGGCATCTGACGCGCAAGGGTAACGTCTGGCAGCTTCAGAAAATGGCCGGTATTGTTGGCAACAGCGATCTGTCGGGCGATGTGAAGGTCGATTATGGGCCGAAGCGGCCATTCCTGACTGCGAAACTGGCCTCCAAGAATTTGGATTTCGACGATCTTGGCCCGCTCGTCGGTATGCCGCCAGCGACAGAAGGCGGTGAGGCGGCCTCCGCCCAGCAGGAACAGACTGCCAAGACGATGGAAGCAGAAGGCGAGCTTTTCCCTGACGTGCCGCTCAAGATGGAAAAGCTGCGGGTGATGGATATGGATGTCACGCTCGATGCCAAGAAGGTCAATGCCGAGAACTATCTGCCAATCCAATCGCTGGACGGTCGGGTGAAGATCGACAACGGTCGGGCTGTGCTCGATCCGCTGAAGATGGGAGTCGCCAATGGAACTGTGGAAGGCAAGATGGTGCTGAACGCCCGGGAATCTGTGCCGGGTGTCACCGCCGATTTGGCCCTTTCCAATCTGGACCTTGCTCTCTTCTTCAGAGGTTCGCCTTACTTTGAAACGACCGGTGGCAAGGTGCAGGCAAAGGTCAACGTCGATGGCGCCGGAAAATCCCTGGCAGACGTCATGGGGACGGCGGTTGGTGATGTTCGCCTGGCCATGAATGGCGGCGCGCTGAGCGGCCTCCTGATCGAGCTGGCAGGTCTCGATATCGGCCAAGCCCTCATTCTATATGTTGAAGATGATGCGAGGATCCCGATCCTGTGCGGCGCCGGACGCATTGTCCTCAATAAGGGCGACGCGAAACTCGGTCATTTCGTGATCGATACCACGGATTCGGTGCTGTACTTCCGCGGCCATGCCAATCTCAAATCCCAGGCGATCGACGTCGAGATTGAGGCCGATGCCAAGGATTTCAGTCTGCTCGATATCGATGCGCCCGTCGATCTCAAAGGAAAAATCCGCAAGCCTGAGATCTCGATCGGAAAAGGTGTGCCAATCCCGCTCATCGAACCAGGGGACGCTAAAGAAGTTTCCTGCGATGCGCTGGTTCGCACGGTGATGACCGCACCGCAGAACTAGGTCACCCTAAGCTATCAGGCGCTGTACCATCGGCTCCGCGGCGATCAGGATCGACCCATCCGGTTGCTGGCCACCCGTCAGAAACTTATGCCGAAGCGCCTGTTCGAAGGTCCGCCTGTGTCGCTCAAATATCTCCAGCAATTGCATGGGCGAGGCATCATCCAATTGCTCGAAGGCGAGGAGCGCCGCTTTGGTGACGCGGCACACCACATGTCCGGATGACGCGATGCCGATCACGCGCAATGTCTCCCGATTGGGATTGTAGATTGGCGTCTCATTGAGAAATGTCAGGGCCAATTTTTCCTCCCTCATTTCGTTGCTGACTACTATGCAACTTAATCGCGGCGGTCACAGTGATTTTTTTGTTAATGTCGGATCGCTGACGAAATACCCGACAGGACTATTTCCCGAATGTGCAATTCGGGAGCGTTCAGAAGGTGATGTCCGCGACGACGGGCAAATGGTCTGACGCATGACGTCCGTCGCGGTCGATCCAGCTTTTGAGGAGAGCCTGCGCCGGCCGGCAGTAGATGCCGTCAAGATCAAGCAGCGGATAGCGCGCGGGAAAGGATTTTTGACGGGAGCGCCCCGGCAGCAACGGCAGGAATGCCCGGCGCACATGGCCATGCCAGTCGTTGAAATCGCCCACCATCACAAGCGGCCCGGCGATAGCGCCGACGATGTCCCGGAGGCGTGGTATCTGCTGACGACATTCGGCGTAGCGGAGGCCAAGGTGCGTTGCTATGACGGTCAGCCTGCCCAGCGGCGTCTCCAGTCCAGCCTCGATGGCAAAGCGCGCTTCCTGACCCGCGACGGAGAGATCGTGGAGGCGCACATCATGCATGGGCCAATGGCTGAGCAGGACATGGCCGTAATGACCGTCCGGCGCCACGATGGTGCGCGCTTCGGCAGCATATTGCCCCAACGCTTTGCTCAGGGCTGCCAGCGGCAAGCTGTCGCTGCGACCGCGCGAATCCACTTCCTGGAGGGCGATGATGTCCGGCGCGTGGCCGCGAATGAGGTCGATGATGCGGGCAAGATTGTAGCGCCGGTCGGCGCCGATTCCGGCATGGATGTTCCAAGTGAGCAGGCGCAGGCGGTTGTTCGGCAAGGTCACGGGGGCGGCCGTTCAGGAACTGCGTTTGCGGAGAGCGCCGATGGCGCGTTGCAAGCCATAGGAGAGGCCGATTGACAGAATGAGCAGCGTAACGAGGGCGRCAATCCCGAGCGGGCTTGGATCCTTGACGACATCAAGGATCTGCCGGCCGAGGAGTGCCATGACAGTGAAGCCCGGCGCCAGTCCCAACGCCGTGCCGAGGGCGTAGTCGAGGGGGTGAATGCGCAGGGCACCGGCAGCCAGATTCACCAGGGTATAGGGTGCTGCAGGGATCAGCCGGATGATTGTGACCGCCATGATACCACGCTCGAGCAGCGCTTCGGAGATGCGATTGAGCCGTGGCCCGCACAGTCGCCGCAGCGCGTTGGTACCAAGCCAGCGGCCGATCGCATAGGTCGCCATGGCGCTGGCCATGGCACCGGCCGCTGCATATCCAAGGCCTGGCCATAGACCGAAGATCGCCACAGTGCCGACGATCAGGATGACGATCGGGAAGGCGACAAAGCCCGCCAGCACGAACGTGCCAACGACCAGCAGCCCTGTCCAGGGGCCACCTGCCGCCAGCAGCCACTGCTCCCAGGCAGCAACCTGCTCGGTCTCGCTCGGGCTGAAGCCCCAGGCGGCCGACAAGGCGCAGAAGCCTATCAGCATCATGGCGGTAAAGGCCCAAGCGGTCTTCTTGCCGGCAAACCATTGCGACAGCGGGCTGACATAACGCTGGAGCGCCATCGGCCGCTCGGGATCGGCAATTGATTTCAGGATCGGCATGGCCGCAATTTCGTCCTCGGCGGCGATGAATTTGACCTTGCCGGAACGAGACGACATCGTATGGATGGCGAGGATCAGCGAGCCCTGGCGCTGCAGCGCCCCCTCAAAGGCTGCAATAGTGCAGCCGCAATGTTCTGCCAACAGGCGGTGGCGGATTTGCCGGATGGCCCGCCGTGCTTTCGCATCCGAAGCGGCGACCACCAGATCGCATTCGCTATCGGTTGCCATGGAGCGGTTGCACAGGTTGGCCGAGCCGATCCGCAGATATTGGTCGTCGACGATCATCACCTTGGAGTGAAGCGAGATATCGATATCCTGCTCGCCGCCGGTGCTGGGTGCCATCACCAGCCAGCGGGTCGGCTGTTCGCAATCTTCCAATTGCCGCAAAAAGTCGTTGCGGCCAGGCAGCATGGCCTGGCGTTCCAGGATGCCGTGATAGCTGTGCGGGCACAGGATCACGACTTCCAAGGCCGCATTTTCCCTGAGACGCGCGGCTAGGGCAGCTGCCACCGGCGCCAACGTAAGATATTGGCTTTCGATATAGATGCTGCGCTGGGCGCAGGCGATCATGTCAAGAAATAGGTATTCCACCTCGCGAATCTCAGGTCGCGCGTCGAAGGCTGGCTCGGTCCTGGCGATCGCCACGGCGACGTTTTCAAAGTCCGGCGTGAGATAAGCCGGCCAAGACACTGCACTTTCGGCTGCAGCCGCCGGCGTCTCGCAGGCGGCGCGCTGCCACCGCATGCGGACCAGGTTCGCCAGTGCCAACGCCGCCGGGCCGTCGACCAGGGCTTGCACATCGTGAAAGGGTGGATAGGCCTTGCCGGCGGGATCCGTGCGCAGGCCGCTATCCGGCAGATGGCGTTCATCGTCCCAACGCCGGATCGTGAGGTCGAGGCCGCCTGAGAAAGCGAGGCCGTCGTCGATGACCACGATCTTCTGGTGGTGTGCCGCACCCAGCGGCACGGTATTGTCCAGGCAGAGATCGATCTGCGGCAAGCGCTTCCAGCGCAGCGCCAGGGACGGCAGCGGCTCGCGCTCGTCGGTGAAGAAGACGGAATAGTCCCATAGCAGGATGCGGATCTTAAGGTGTGGCTTGCGCGCAGCGAGCGCGTCGAGGAAATCACCGAGCGGGACCGGCAGACCGTCATCGACCACGCCGCTGGGCCCCGCCAAGGGCGTCCGGCTGTCGACATCCCAGCCGACGATGTAGATGCTGTGTTCAGCCATCAGCATCGCCGCGCGCACGGCTTCGAAATAAGCCGCCGCATCGATCAGGACTGCGGCACGATGGGCCTGTTCGGTCCGCCAGACATTCCGTCCAGGCGCGAAGAGTGGCCCTATCATGTCGCCCATCATGTCGTTGGTATGCCCGCGCGCGATCCGCGGTTGCCTATCAGCTTCCCGCCTAGCCTCCCGCGCGTCACGCGCCGTCGCCATATCGTGCATGCATCACGTCCGCCTTGATTTCCTTGTGACGGACCAACACCAAAACGGCCTAAAAGTGCCCAGGCTGGCAAGCTGCCGCTGCTTAAGGGGCAGAGAGTGGTGATTTGTCGGGGGATGAGTTGCGGCAGGAAACCTCGCTAAGCAAGGCCGCCATATTTTCTATTATATTTCAGCTAGTTAATGGTGGGTGCGACAGGGATTGAACCTGTGACCCCTACCGTGTGAAGGTAGTGCTCTCCCGCTGAGCTACGCACCCGCCCTAAAGACGCAGCCGAACGAGAACAGGCGGCCGCTGGCGTCAAGGCGCGTTGTTTAGCCTTGGCCCCCCCACAATGTCAATGCAGGCTTGTCAATCTGCCGTGATCGGCGGCGTCCTGCCCTTGACAGATGGCCGCAAGGAGCCGAGTTGATAATGCCTGTGTTCCCAAATCATCGAGGCCGTTCAATGCGTTATTTTGCAAGGTCGCTCGTTCTTGGTGCTGCTGTCCTGGGGCTCACCTGGGTCGGCCTCAGCGAGGAGCGGGAGGCCAGGGCGGCCAAGCCGGTGACCCTCACCTATGCGGGTTACATGGCAGGCCTGCCGGTCTTCACCATGTCCGCTACTTTCACCCTGCCGGCCGGGACCGTGCCGGGGAATGGCGGCTACAGCATATCGGCTGACGGACAGACCGCGGGCAATCTGCGCCTGCTCTATCCCTACCAGGCCAGCATCAATGCCAACGGCGCGCTGAAGAACCAGGCGGCTGCACCTCAGCAGTTCCGCTCGGTCTCCCAGATCATGGGCCGCCAGGAGGCTGTGACGCTTACCTACAATGCAGGCGGCAAGGTCGGCATCAACGCCCAGCCGTTGACGCGCCAGGCACAGGAAGCGGCGGCGCAGGGCTTTGCCAACGGCACGATGGATCCGGCGAGCGCCGTGGTGGCGCTGGTTGCGACCTTTGCCCGGACCCACCAATGCCAGGGGACCTACAAATTGTTCGACGGCGTGCGCCGCTATGATCTGAAGCTGAGCCAGGCCGGTTTCGTTGATCTCAACCCGTTGCAGCAATCCTATTACGACGGATCGGCCACCGAATGCCGCGCGGAACCGCAATTGCTGCAGGGCTTTTCGCAGGCCGCGACGCAGTCGCAATTCTATCCGCAATCTGCGCGGCTGTGGTTGGCGCCGGCAGTGACGGGCCTGCCGGCCATTCCGGTGCGGATCGAAGCACAGAATGCGCTGGGCCTGATGACCCTCGACCTCATCCAGGTTCAGTGATCGAGTGCAGAGAGTGCCATCGGCAGATCGGCAAAGCGCGCAATCTCGTGAAAATCGCCCTGCGTCGCCCGGTCGGCGGGCTGTCCATAGCCTGACGGGATGATCACGGCGGGAACGCCTCCCGCTTTGGCGGTGGCGAGATCTGTAAAGCTGTCGCCGATCATCAGCGCCTCATCCATGGCATATGCCGCGTCGCCACCGGCGCGGGTGATCGCTGCCAGCAATGGCTCTCTGGCCGGCTTGCGTTCCTTCAGCGAATCCCCGCCGATCACGGCTTGGAACAGGGTCGACAGGCCGAAATGATCCAACACCACTTGCGTGGCGGCAAAGGGCTTGTTGGTGCAAAGCGCCAGTTGGCGATCCTGGCGGCGGAACTCTTCCAGAAGTTCGCGCACCTTGGGATAGAGTTCGGTGCGGTTGGTTGAGGCGGCCTCGTAGAGTGTCTTGAAGCGCGGCATCAACTGCTCTGCAGTCTCGGCGCTGCCGGCAGCCTTCAGGGCCCGCGCAAGAAGGATCGGTGCGCCGTCCCCAATCATGGATTTGATGGCGGCAAGTGCCAAGGGCGCCTTGCCCATTTCACCCAGCAAGGCATTGACGGCATCGGCGATGTCCGGGGCCGAATCGATCAGCGTCCCGTCCAAATCGAACACCAGATATCGCCGCCACGCCATAATTCCGCCCTTTTGGCCCTTATTCTAGGCTCATGATCTTGGGGTTGGCCCGTCTCTTGGGCCTCTATCTTGGTATTGGATTGCCGGCGGTGGATATGGCATTTTGCGGCCTATCGCAAGTGGGGGCGGGACATTCGGGCCCGCAAGTTCAGGATCGATCCAGTCTATGTCAGCAGCACCAATCCGCACTGCCGCCATCATCCTTGCCGCCGGCAAGGGCACGCGTATGAAATCGGCCTTGCCCAAGGTCATGCACCAGATCGCCAGCCGCTCGATGATCGGCCATGTGCTGGCCAACCTCGCACCCCTGGGCAGCCAGCCCAATGTGGTGGTGGTGGCACCCGGCATGGACCAGGTGGCGGCCGAAGTGGCGCCCTTGCCCATCGCCATCCAGGCAGATCAGTTGGGCACTGGCCATGCGGTCGGTTGTGCGCGCCAAGCGCTGGGTGGATCAACGGGAGCGTCATTTACGGGCACGGTGCTGGTGCTCTATGGCGACAGCCCGTTCATCACGACGGCAACCCTTGCCAATCTGGTGGCGCGGCGTGCGGCGCCTGACAATCCTGCCGTCGTCGTGCTCGGCATGCGACCGGCAGACCCGGCAAAATATGGCCGGCTGGTCCAGAATTCCAGCGGCGGGCTGGAGCGCATCGTCGAATGGAAGGATGCGACTGAGGCGGAGCGCGCGATCAATCTGTGCAATTCAGGTGTCATGGCGATCGATGGACAGGTGCTGTGGTCGCTCATTGATCGCGTCGACAACAAGAACGCCAAGGGCGAATATTATCTGACCGACATCGTCGAGCTGGCGCGCCACGATGGCCGTCTCTGCGCCGTGGTTGAGGCGCCGGAGGCCGAACTGATGGGCGTCAACAGTCGGGCCGAGCTCGCCATGGCCGAGCGTTTGTTCCAGGACCAACGCCGTGCGCTGGCGATGGAAGAGGGGGCGACGCTGATCGACCCCTCGTCAGTCTTCTTCGCTGCCGATACCAGGCTCGGCCGCGATGTGGTCGTCGGTCCCAACGTCTTCTTTGGCCCCGGTGTCTCTGTGGCCGATGATGTCGAGATCCGAGCGTTCAGCCATATCGAAGGTGCAAAGATCGCGAGCGGTGCCGTGATCGGCCCATTCGCGCGACTGCGTCCGGGGGCCGAGATTGGGGCGGATGCCCATGTCGGCAATTTTGTCGAAGTGAAGAATTCCATCCTCGGCCAGGGTGCCAAGGCCAATCATCTGAGCTATCTCGGTGACGCCGACATTGGGCCTAAGAGCAATATCGGTGCCGGCACCATCACCTGCAATTACGATGGCTATGTGAAGGCGCGCACCCAAATCGGTGCTGGCGCCTTCATCGGGTCGAATTCGGCCCTGGTAGCGCCAGTCAAGGTTGGCGACGGCGCCATCGTCGGTGCTGGCAGTGTTATCACGCGCGATGTCGAGGCGGACGCCATTGCCGTGTCGCGCGCCGAGCAGGTCTCGCGCGCCGGCCGTGCGCGCGATTTCCGCGCTCAGCGGCAGAAGATGAAACAGGACAAGTCCCGCAAGTAAGCGGGTCGCCCCAGTAAACGGGCAAGTAGACGGGAGCTAAAGCGCATGTGCGGTATTGTCGGTATCATCGGCAAGGCAGAAGTCACCCCCTTGCTGTTCGATGGCCTGAAGCGCCTCGAATACCGTGGTTATGATTCGGCTGGCATTGCAACCCTGGTGGATGGCCGCATCGAGCGCCGCCGCGCCGAAGGCAAGCTCGGCAATCTCGGTGCCGTGCTGGAAAAGCAGCCGCTGCCCGGTACCATCGGCATCGGCCATACGCGCTGGGCGACACATGGGCGTCCGTCCGAAAACAACGCACATCCCCATGCGACCGACAAGGTCGCCATCGTGCACAATGGCATCATCGAGAATTTCCAGGAATTGCGTGAGGAACTGGGTCAGCTCGGGGTCAAGTTCACCACCGACACTGACACCGAGGTAGTAGCGCATCTGCTGACGCATTACCTGGAACACGGCCACAGCCCGGAACAGGCGATGGAACGAGCCATGGGCAAGCTCCATGGTGCCTTTTCGCTGGCGATCCTGTTCGCCGATCGGCCGGATATTATCGTGGGTGCCCGGCGTGGTTCGCCACTCGCCGTAGGGTATGGTAATGGCGAGATGTTCCTGGGGTCGGACGCGATGGCCCTTGCTCCCTTCACCAACCGCATCTGCTATCTTGAGGAAGACGATTGGGCCGTCCTCTCCATGGATGGTGCCGTCATCTATAACGATGGCCGCCGCGTCAACCGCGAGGTCAAGCAGACGGCGCTTTCTGGTGCCCTCATCGGCAAGGGCAATTACCGCCATTTCATGATGAAGGAAATTGCCGAACAGCCGACGGTGATCGGCGATACGCTTCAGGCCTTCATGAATCCCTTGGAGCGGCGCGTTCAATTGCCACCGCTGCCCATTGATCTTGCCACGGTGACGCGCCTCACCATCGTTGCCTGCGGAACAGCGCATCTGGCCGGCTTCGTCGCCAAATATTGGCTGGAGAGCGTGGCGCGGCTGCCGGTCGAACTCGATGTCGCCTCCGAATTCCGCTACCGCCAGGCGCCGATGGATCCGGGCGGTGCCATGCTGGTGATCTCCCAATCCGGCGAGACGGCGGATACGCTGGCAGCCCTCCGTTACGCGAAGTCATTGGGCCAGAAGGTGATCTCCGTCCTCAATGTGCCGGAAAGCACCATCGGCCGCGAAAGCGATCTGGTGCTGCACACGCTGGCCGGGCCTGAGATCGGCGTTGCCTCGACCAAGGCGTTCTCGACGCAGCTGGTGGTGCTCGCCTGCTTCGCGCTGGCAGCGGCGCGGGCGCGCGGTGCCATTGATGCCGCGCGCGAAGCGCAACTGTCGGCCGCCCTCATGGAATTGCCGGCGCGCGTGGCAGAAGTCCTCAATCATGATGCGCATCTGCGCGAGATCGCGTTGAAGGTCGCGGAAGCGCGCGATGTGCTGTTCCTCGGCCGCGGCACCTCCTATCCGGTGGCGCTGGAAGGTGCGCTGAAACTCAAGGAAATCTCCTACATCCATGCCGAAGGTTATGCCGCCGGCGAGATGAAGCACGGTCCCATTGCACTCATTGATGAAAGCGTTCCTGTCATTGTTGTGGCACCGACCGACGAGCTGTTCGATAAGACGTTCTCGAATCTGCAGGAAGTGATGGCGCGCGGCGGCCGCGTCGTGTTCCTGTCGGATGCCGATGGCGTCAAGAAACTCGGCAGCCAGGCGATGGCGGTGGTGGAACTGCCGAAGGTCGATCCCTTCGTCTCGCCGATCCTTTACACCATTCCGGTGCAGTTGCTTGCCTATCACGCGGCAATTGCCAAGGGGACGGATGTCGACCAGCCGCGCAATCTCGCAAAGAGTGTCACGGTGGAATAAGTAACTTCGTTTGGAGGTTTGAAATGACGGCGTCTGCTGCAATCAAGCTGGGCCAGCTCTCCGTGCGCTATCTCATCGACGGTTCGAAGGTCGGCGGTGTGGGCATGTTCGAGCTGGAAGTGCCGCCGGGTTCAAATGTGCCACCGCCGCACAGCCACAGTCTGAATGACGAAGTCGTTTACGTTCTCGAAGGAAAATTGCGCTATTCGGTCGATGCGGAAACACGCGACCTTGGCGTCGGCGATTTCATGTACTCGCCAAAGGGCAGTGTGCATCGGTTCAGCAACCCGTTTCAGGAAAATGTCCGGGCGCTGATCGTACAATCACCCGATATCGGGGCACAGTATTTTCAAGACATTGCCGGCGTGGTGAATGTCGACGGCCCGCCGGACAAGGCAGCTTTTGTCGCAATCATGACACGCTACGGTCTGGTGCCCGCAGCGCCGGGCGGCGTCTAATTGCGGCTCAGCGGGTATTCTCCGACATCACCCGTTCCGGCGGGAAGACCATGATCACGCGCGTGCCGGCGCCCGGCAGGCTGGTGATTTCCAGGCGGCCGCCATGCATGTCCATCAGCCGCCGGCTGATGGCAAGGCCAAGGCCCACGCCGCCATAGCGGCGCGACAGGCTGGATTCACCCTGTGCGAAGGGCTTGCCCAATTGCGGCAGCAAGGCTGGATCGATGCCCTTGCCGGTGTCCGACACGGCGACCAGCAGGCCATCTTCTCCGGCGTTGGTGGCTGTCACCGTGACGCTGCCGTTGCGCGGCGTGAATTTGAGGGCATTGGACAGAAGGTTGCTCAGAATCTGCTTGAAGGCGCGTTCCTCACCCAGTAGCGCGGGCAAGGGTCCCGTCTTGTCGATGGTGAAGCTGATGCCATCGCGCTTTGCCTGGTTGGCAAAATGCTGGCTGCATTCATGGATCGCGGCAGGCACATCGAACGGGAATTCCTGCAGATGGCGAGCACCGCTTTCAATGCGCGACATTTCCAAAAGGTCGCTGATGATTTCAAGAAGATGCCGGCTGCTGGTGCGGATGGCATCAATGCTTTCATTGTAGGTTGCCGGTACCGGTCCCAGGATCTGCTGGGCAAGCACATCTGAAAAACCGATCACGGCATTCAACGGGGTGCGCAGTTCGTGGCTCATATTGGCCAGGAACTCGGTCTTGGCGCGATCGGCTGACTCGGCGCGGATGCGTGCCTCGTTCATGGCCTTTTCGCGCGCCTTGATGTCGGTGATGTCGAGTACAATCCCTTCCAGCCGGACCAGTCTGCCGTCGCTGTCCAGCATCGGCTCGCCCTGTTGCCGGACGAACCGGACGGACCCGTCGGGCAGGATGATGCGATGGTCGACCTGGAACGGTGCTGGATGCTCGGTGGTCTGCTGAATACCCTTCAGAAGCATGTCGCGATCGGCTGGATGGACGCAGTCCAGCATGCGCTCGAAGGTGAAAGTAAGGCTGCCAGGCTGAAAACCAAAGATGCGGTAGACCTCGTCCGAGCAGAACACGTCGCCGGTAGTCATGTTGCGCGACCAATTACCGACATGGGCGATGCGCTGCGCGTTGGCGAGGCTCTGATGGGCGCGGCGCAGGTCGGCTTCGGCGTTCTTGCGTTCGCTGATATCCTGCAGGACACCAAAGGCGCCGACGACCTTGCCCTCGGCATCCTTCAACTGTTCGGCCAGCGAGCGCAGCCAGATTTCAGCACCATCGGGGCGGCGCAGGCGGTAATCGATGTCGTAGCCGGCACGGCGGCCTTCGCGCATTTCCTCGATCACCCGCATCAGCCGCAGGCGGTCGTCCGGATGCGGAAAGCGCTGCTCGAATTCGCCATTCATCATCGAGGTCTGTGCTGTCTCGATGTCGATGCCGGTGATCGCGGCCGCTTCCTTGGACCAGATGGCGTTGCGCAATGTCGTGCCGGTGCTGCTACTATCCTTGAGCCAGGACCAATAGCCAAGACGGGCCAGATGATGCGCCGTTTCCAGCTGGTGTTCCTTGTCGCGCAGCTGATGTTCGCCGCGGCGGATGTCGGTGATGTCGTGGATCATGCCGGTGGCGTGGAGTGCCGTCCCGGCAGCATCGCGCTCCCGGAGGGCTACCGAGCGCAAGGTGCGATCACCTAACAGCGGATGAAGGTAATCATATTCGACCGTGTAGTGATCGGTCTTGCCGTGCCGGAAGCGCAACAAGGTATCGAGTACGCGGGCACGGTCGGTTTCATGCACAAAGCGATGGCAGAATTCCTCGGTCGAGAGCGCCTGCATCTGATGCTCGGAGATGCCGCTGATCGCCTGCGCCTCCGGCGAATAATGGAAGTTGGTGGTGGGGGCCTTCGATTCGTCGTTTTGGTGGCCGGCCTCTTCCCAGAACCAATAGCCGATCCCGGCAAGCTTATGTGCTGCGGTCAGGATCAGTTGCACCTTCTGCACCGCCAGTTCGGCACGGCGAATTTCCGTGAGGTCCTGGACGATCCCGGTCATTTCGGTGATGTCACCCTTGGCGTTCCGCAATTTTTCCGAAATGACGCGGATATGGCGATGGCTGCCGTCCGGCCGCCGGATGCGATAATCCTGGGTCAGGTGATCCTCGTCGGATCTGATGAAGGCGTGGTAGGCCTCCATCGCCACGAGCCGGTCTTCCGGATGAATGAGGGCGGCATAGGCGGAATCGTCGCCATTGTTGAGCACCGCCATCGGTTGGTCGAAGATTTCGGCGGCTTCCGCGGCGTAGCTGTATTCCCCATCGCTGTCCTGCGCGATCCTCGGGCCGATGGGGAATTTGGGCACCCAGTTCCAATGCGCCAGTTTTGCGATCCGGTGGGCGCGGAGCAGGGCCATTTCAGACCGGTGCATGCCGCTGCCCCCTGCTTCTGCAGGTCTGGCGATATCGGCTGGTGCCGGTGTGGGCGGGCCAAGGGGGCGCATGTGCCGGCCCATGATGCCAAGCGCACAGGCGCCCATGGCGGCCATGGCGCCAACGACGATGCCGGTCTCAAGTGAAAATTGGTCCCGCGCGACAAGCAAGCCGATGCTGGCAAGTGCGGTGGTGGAAAGCAGGGCAAGACCGCCCGTCCATGCTCGATGCGGCGACGGCCGGCGTGACGATGCCGGCGCAGCAAAGACATTTCGGGACAAGCCGGCCTCGCCGAGGCTGGGTTCTGTCAATTCATCCTCCGTGGCACCGCCACGCCCCCAAAAGAGATAACCTCTCGTATAACTGAGCGCGGATCGGCAGCCCCCGACCCGCGCCCCCCTGACAAACCCAATCGCTACAAACTCAATCGATCTCTTGTTTACGAATCGAGACCTAATCCCTAACATGAAAAGTAGCATGTTAACGTTCTGTTAACCAACACAAACATACAGCAAGCGCACACTATTTGTGAAGAAGCTGTGGATATGGTGGAAATTGAGGATTTTCGCAGGGATCTGGCGCAGATTCAGGGCGTCAGGGCCACGAAATCCCCCGTTCGCGGTGTGTTATCGCCCTCCGGATGCCAGCCTCAAACGCTGAGGCAAGGGCTCACCCCATTGAGGGGCAAATGGGCGTCATTCCCTGGCGCCGTCTTCAGCGAGGACGAGGCAATATAGGGAACACCGTCAGCGCCGAAGGCCACGAACTGGATGGCGCCGTTGGGCCGGACGAACATCACGAAGCAGTTCGGCGCACCGTCGCGGTAGTTGGGATAGGCGTAACAAACCTCGCCATCCTGCAGCCACCATTTGCCAGGATAGGTGCAGCCTTTCTCGAAATAGGCGGTCCTGCCGTCGGCCAGATGATATTCGATCCAATCCTCGCCATCGTAATAGCGGCCGTAGATGGTGAGCTCGTCGAGTTTCTTGCGAATTTCGGCGGGATTGGTGATCGCGACGGCATCGGGGGCCAGATCCGGGACGGTGTCCGGCGCGAGGTCGGGGACGTCTGTTGGCGTCTCGGCACGGGTGGGGATCGTGAGCAGCGGCAACACCAGGCCGGCGGCCAACATCTGGCCGAGGAGACCAAGGCGCAACAGGCGAGCAACACTTTGCGCCAGGCTGAGTTTCACGATTCCATCTCCGGCTGTTTGGGCATTTTAACGCGACAATCTTGGCACAATGGTGGCGCCGGTGGAAAAGCGAACCTCGCAGCCGCATAAAAAACGTTGACGAGCCATGAATTCCGAATTAAATCCGGAAAACAAGCCATAATGCTGGTTCTTGTCCATGCTGGACGATATCGACCGATCCATTGTCAGCCTCCTGCAGGCCGACGCCACCTTGGCCTATGCCGATCTTGGTGAACGCGTTGGCCTGTCCGCCTCGACGATCAATGATCGATTGAAGCGGCTCCGGGCGAAAGGGATCATTCGTCGCATCAGCGCTGAGATTGATCCGCATTCTCTGGGTCTCGACCTTCTGGTTTTCGTGCTGGTAGAGGTCGGCGGGATCGAGGCTGAACGCGCCTTCCTCACCGCCATGCAGGATGTTCCTGCCGTAATGGAATGCCATCACATTGCCGGCGACTTCTCCTACCTGCTGAAGGTATGCGTGGCATCGACCGGCGCCTATGAGGATTTTCTCAACAGCCACATCAAGAATTTGGCAGGCATCCGGCGGACGCAAAGTCTCATAGCCCTGTCTAGCCCCAAGGACAGCCGCGCGCTGCCCACCAATGTCGTGAAAGAAGGGGCCTGACCATGGACCCGTTGATCCACGAACTGCTGCTGCTTGCCAAGGGAGTCGGCATCGGCTTTGCCGTGGCGGCGCCGGTCGGTCCGATCGGCATGCTGTGCATCCGGCTGACGCTGGAAAAAGGCCGCTTGGCGGGCTTTTGTGGCGGGCTGGGCGCCGCGGTGGCCGACACGATTTTTGCAGCGATCGGCGCCTTTGCCATCATCGGCGCCTTTGGCCTCACAGCCGGCGGCAATTCCATCGAGGCCTATCGCACCTGGTTTGAACTGGGAGGCGGCCTGTTCCTGATCGCCTTTGGCGTGCATCTGGGGCTGAAGCGGCCGATCATCACCAGCGACGACCAGGAAGTGCCACAGACCCTGCTTGCCGATTTTGCCAAGACCTTGATCCTCACCCTCGCCAATCCGGTGACGATCCTGTCCTTCATCGCGATCTTTGCCGGCGTGCCCGGCATGGCGCGGATCGAGCTTGGCATGATGCCGCTCCTGACCGTTGGCGTCTTCGTGGGCTCCGCCGGCTGGTGGCTGACCCTGGCGATCGTGGTCGGGCTCATCCGCCACATGATTTCCGAGACGGTCTTCATCTGGCTCAACCGCATCGCCGGCGGCCTGCTGGTAGCCTTTGGCTTCTATACCTTGGTACATCTGGCCGGCACCTATTTCGGGGGCGGCCAATAGGTCATCCGGCAGGTTGCCGATCATGGGCCTGGATGCTAGTTTCCGGCCCGATTTCGTCGTTTTCCGCATAGATTGGACTGATCCCACGCCATGTCATTGGACAGCAAGACCGTCGCCAACATCGCCACTTTGGCCCGCATCCGGGTGCCCGAAGCCGATCTTCCGGGCCTTGCCCAGGAACTTTCCGGCATCATGACCTGGATCGAGCAATTGAACGAGGTGGACACCAAGGGCGTGCAACCGATGTCCGGCGTGCTCGCGCGCGACATGCCGCGCCGTCCCGATGTGGTCAATGACGGTGGCGACGCCAATAAGGTGCTGGCCAATGCGCCGGAGCCCGCCCATGGCTTCTTCACCGTCCCCAAAGTGGTCGAGTGAGGAGCGCATCATGAGCGATTTGACGCATCTCACCATTGCTGCGGCCCTCGACGGGCTCGCTGCCAAGAAATTCTCGGCGCGGGAGTTGACCGATGCCCATATTCAAAAGATGGGCACAGCGAAAGGCCTGAACGCCTACATCACAGAGACGCCGGAGAAGGCGCGGGCCCAGGCCGATGCGTCCGACGCGCGCCGCGCTGCCGGCGGCAAGGTCGGCGCACTCGATGGCATTCCGCTCGGCATCAAGGATTTGTTCTGTACAGAGGGTGTGCAGACGACGGCGGGCTCGCACATTCTGGAAGGCTTCAAGCCGACCTACGAATCGACCGTCACCACGAACCTGTTCAAGGCAGGCGCGGTCATGCTGGGCAAGCTCAACCTCGACGAGTTCGCTATGGGCTCCAGCAACAAGACTTCCTACTACGGGAACGTCATCAACCCGTGGAAGCGGAGAGGCGACAGCACAGACCTCGTTCCCGGCGGTTCGTCCGGTGGGTCGTCAGCCGCGGTCGCCGCGCGCATCGCCATGGGGGCCACGGGTACCGATACCGGCGGTTCAATCCGCCAGCCTGCTGCCTTGACCGGTACGGTCGGGATCAAGCCGACCTATGGCCGCTGCTCGCGCTGGGGCATCGTTGCGTTTGCCTCCTCGCTCGACCAGGCCGGGCCGATCGCCCGCTCGGTGGAAGACTGCGCCATCATGCTGGGTGCGATGGCGGGCCACGACCCGAAGGATTCGACGTCGGTCGAAATGGCCGTGCCGGATTTCCGCAAGGGCCTGACTGGCGATATCCGGGGCCTGCGCGTTGGCATCCCGAAGGAATACCGTGTCGATGGCATGTCGCAGGAGATCAGCGATCTCTGGGCCAAGGGTGCCGATTGGTTGAAGGCGCAGGGCGCCGAGATCAAGGAGATCTCGCTGCCGCACACCAAATACGCGCTGCCGACCTATTACATCATTGCGCCCGCGGAAGCGTCGTCCAATCTCGCGCGCTATGACGGCGTGCGTTTTGGCCTGCGCGTGCCTGGCAACTCGCTGGATGAGATGTATGAACTCACCCGCGCCGCCGGCTTCGGCAAGGAAGTGAAGCGCCGCATCCTCATCGGCACCTATGTGCTCTCGGCCGGCTACTACGACGCCTATTATCTGCAGGCGCAGAAGATCCGGGCCCTCATCCTGAAGGATTTCACCGACGCCTTCAAAGATGTCGATGTGATCCTGACGCCGTCGACGCCATCGGCGGCCTTCGGCTTCCATGAGAATGAGGACGATCCGGTGCAGATGTACCTCCAAGACGTCTTTACCGTGACCGTGAATCTGGCTGGCCTCCCGGGTATTTCCGTGCCGGCGGGTCTCGACAGCAAAGGCCTGCCCCTGGGGCTGCAGATGATCGGCCGCGCCTTCGATGAAGAGACGCTGCTGCGTTCCGCCCAGGCCCTGGAAAAGGCCGCCAATTTCACCGCCCTGCCGGCGGGAGTGTGATGCACATGAGCGATACCTTGATCAACGACAAGAATCTGATCGACGGCCGCACTGGCAAGTGGGAGGTCGTGCTCGGCCTCGAAGTCCACGCGCAGGTAACCTCGAAATCAAAACTGTTCTCGGGGGCCGCCACCGATTTTGGCGCCGAGCCGAACACACAGGTGAGCCTGGTCGATGCCGGCTTCCCCGGCATGCTGCCGGTCATCAATGAGGTCTGCGTCGAGCAGGCGGTGAAGACAGGCCTGGGGTTGAAGGCACAGATCAACCTTACCTCCGTCTTCGACCGGAAGAATTATTTCTATGCCGATCTGCCCAATGGCTACCAGATCAGCCAGTTCCTGCAGCCGATCGTCGGCAAAGGGACCATCGTGCTGGATCTCGCTGAGGGTGAACATCGTGAGGTCGGTATCACACGCCTGCATCTGGAACAGGATGCGGGCAAGAGCCTTCACGACCAGCATCCCTCGAAGACCTATGTCGATCTCAATCGCGCTGGTGTGGCGCTGATGGAGATCGTCTCGGAACCCGATATGCGCTCGTCGGAAGAGGCGGCGGCTTACTTGAAGAAGCTGCGTTCGATCCTGCGCTATCTCGGGACGTGCGACGGCAACATGGACGAAGGCTCGATGCGCTGCGACGTCAACGTCTCGGTGCGCAAGGTCGGCGACCCTCTTGGCACGCGCTGCGAAATCAAGAACGTGAACTCGATCCGCTATGTGGCGGCCGCCATCGAGCATGAGGCGCGGCGCCAGATCGAGGTGATCGAGGAAGGCGGTACGATCCGCCAGGAAACGCGCTTGTGGGATCCGGGCAAGGGTATGACGCGCRCCATGCGCTCCAAGGAGCAGGCGCATGATTACCGCTATTTCCCGGACCCTGATCTGCTGCCCTTGAAGCTGGACGCGGCCTGGGTGGAAGGCTTGAAGGCCGGCCTGCCGGAACTGCCGGACGCCAAGCGCGCGCGCTTTGTGAAGGATCTGGGCCTCTCCGATTACGATGCCGGCGTGCTGGTCTCGGAAAAGGAATCCGCTGACTTTTATGAGCTTGCGGCCAAGGGGCATGACGCCAAGCTCACGGCCAACTGGCTGACCTCGGAATTGTTCGGGCGCCTGAATGCGGTCGGCAAGTCGATCACGGAAAGTCCAGTCTCTGCCCAGGCGCTGGGCGAGCTCGTCGGTCTCATCGAGGACAACACGATCTCCGGCCGCATCGCCAAGGACGTGTTCACCGAGATGTTCGAGACTGGCAAGTCGGCTTCAGCCATCGTCGATGAGAAGGGCCTGCGGCAGGTGCTCGACACCGGGGCCATTGATGTCGAGATCGACAAGATCATGGCAGCCAATGCTGACAAGGTCGCCGAGTACCGCTCCGGTAAGGACAAATTGTTCGGCTTCTTCGTTGGCCAGGTGATGCGCGCCATGGGCGGCAAAGCCAATCCGGCTATGCTTAACGAACGGTTAAAGGCAAAACTGGCGGCCTAAGACGTTCGGCCATAAGGCGGGCGTTTGCGCCAACAGGCTATTTGTGCGACACTAATTCCTAGAGAGAACGCGTGACACGGGTATCTCGATGGGCGTTAGCAGCGGCATCTTCAATATTATTCAGCGGGGGCAGCTTCATGCTGCCACCAACGCGAATATGCATGCGACCCAGCAGATCGCCAAAAACAAGAGCGAAACCAGCAGCAATCCGCTGACCTGGTCGCTGAAGAAGAATGAAAGCGCCGTCGCCAGCTACTGGCGATTGGCGCCGGAATCTGCGGCCAAGAACGCACCGACGCTCGACACGGTCAAGCGGCTGGAGAAGATGGCCGACGACGACAATGCCGACATCTCAGCCGAAAAGATGCGTCAGGCAAAAGCCAAGCTGGATGGGCTGCGGCGGCAATTGCAGATGCTGGCCGCCAGCGGTGATGTGCGCCAACTGCGCCGCATCGCGGCCGAAGCGGCGAGCCTGGCACGGGAAATTGGCGCCGCCGCACGCAGCATTGCGCAAGGCATTGGCGCCGGTAGTGTTTCGAGTGATGCCAGCAGCGCACAGGCAACGGCCAGTGCCGCCAACGCGGCGGCCCAATCGGCTTCAGGCAGCGCTGCAGCGCCCGATAGTGGCGGGACGGAGACCGACGTCAGCATCAGCGAGCCCACTGGCAGCACCCTGGAGCAATCCTATAAGGCGCTCCATGAACTCAGCAGCGATGCGCGGAGTGCGGTCGTACAAGCCAAGGGGATCATCGCACTCGCGGCGCAACTCGCCCGGTCCAAGCGGCGCGGCAGTGATGACGAGGAAGACCGCTATTTCCGCAAACTGCAGGAAGAGGCGGATGCTGCCCTCAACGACATCGATGCTGGTCAGCGCGAAGCGATCGGCGAACTGCTTCTGCCGCAGGATGGCGAGGTCGGCGGCAGCTTTGACGGCGGGACCTTCACCAGCACGTCGCTGGACATCACGATCGAGACGATCACCGTTTCTGAGACGCGGATCGAAGTTTACGCCTGATAAAGCAACGGGCTCCCGATAATGCGGAAAGATTCCCGGCAATTTGAGCCATATTGCGGCGAATTCGGCGTTTGCACTTTCTTCACCATCGTCGCCTAATCTCGCCCTCATGGAATACTGGCAAGACATTTGGCAGCAGATTCAGGCGTCGGCGATGGAGCCGGCCCGCTATTTCTTCGACCCGAACGAGCGCGTTTTCGTGCTCTATCTCGGCACGGGCCTGCTGTGTGCAGCGATCGTCTATGCGCTTGCCAGGCGGCGCCACGCGGCGGGGATTCCCGGGCGCCTCTTTGCCTATATCTTCCCGCGCCAGATCTATCTGCATCCCTCGGCGGTGGCCGACTACAAATTCTTCCTGATCGATCGCATTCTGTCGTTCCTGGCGATCCCATTCTTCGTCATCCTGCCGATATGGATTGCCGACCCCGTCGGCAGGCTGCTGGAAGCAACCTTCGGGCCGGCCGATGTCGCGATCCTGCCGCGTGGCATGCCGACGACCATACTCATCACGCTGGTCACCGTGCTGCTCGTTGATCTGGTGTTGTGGTGGCTCCACTATCTCCACCACCGCATTCCGGTCCTGTGGGAGTTCCACAAGGTTCATCATTCGGCCGAGGTGATGACGCCGATTACCGCCTACCGCATGCATCCGGTCGAGATCATTCTCAATTTCAACCTGACCAATGTCGCAGGTGGCATCAGTTTTGCCGTCTTTGATTATCTGACCGCCGGCGCCGTCGTGACCTATGAAGTGGTCGGCGTCAACGTCGTCATGTTCCTGTTCTATGTGATCGGCTTCAACCTGCGCCATTCGCATATCCCCATGGCCTATCCGCGCATCATCAGCTATCTCCTGATCAGCCCGTGGATGCACCAAGTGCATCACAGCATGGAAAAGCGCCATCTCGACACGAATATGGGGTTCATCTTCTCGATTTGGGACTGGATGTTTGGAACCCTCTATATCCCGGCACGAGACGAGACATTTGCCATCGGTCTCGATTCCGGCGAAGCGCCGAAATTCCATCATGTCGGCGCGCTCTACCTGCTGCCGTTCCGCAACATCATGGCGCGTTTTGCCGCGCAGTCGGCGGCGAAGTCGACCCACAAATCGACATGATTCCTGTCACATGATTCCGGGGCCAACGTACCTCCTGGCGGGAGTTCTGTTGCTGGGTCTCGCTGCCATGTCCAACCAGGCGCATGCCGCGCCCGAGGTCGACCTCGAGCGCTTGACCAGCCCGGAGGTCCAGGCGCTGCAGACGCAGGGCTGGACCACCATCATCATCCCGACGGGCGGCACCGAGCAGAACGGGCCTCAGCTCATTCTGGGCAAGCACAATGTCATCGTGCATGACACGGCAGACGAGATTGCACGCCGCTTGGGCAAGACGTTGGTGGCGCCGGTGATGGCCTATGTGCCGGAGGGCAACATCGATCCACCGGAAGGACACATGACATCGCCAGGGACCATCAGTCTCCCGGAGCCGGTGTTTGCGGCGGTCCTGGAAGCGAGCGCCCGCAGCTTCATTGCCACCGGCTTCAAGACGGTCCTGTTCATTGGCGATTCCGGTGGCAATCAGGCGGCACAAACGGTGGTCGCTGCGCGGTTGGACGGCGCCTTCAAGGCCTCCGGCATTCGTGTCTTTGCGATCGATGAGTACTACACCACCAACGGCCAGGTCGAATGGCTGAAGGGTGAGGGTGAAAGCGAAACCGATATCGGCGGCCATGCCGGTATCCGCGAGACCTCGGAATTGCTGGCGGTCGACCCTGCCGCCGTCCGCCGGGACCTGCTGGTACCGGGCACCGATTGGCCGGCGCAAGGCGCCAGCGGCCGACCGGAACGCGCCAGCGCTGCACGGGGCCGGAAGCTGCTGGAACTCAAAATCGAGGCAGCTTTGCGCCAGATCCGGCGGCTGACGGAATGATCGTAAGGTTGTATTAACTAATTTCTGGCGTAAAATAGGTAAGTTACGGAAATGGCTCCAGACAGTGCGACCGCTCAGCTTGATGGGGGAGGGCCCGTCTGGGGAAGGGGATGTGCCATGCCGAGAATTTCTCTGTCGACATCATTTGCGGCCCTGGCGCTGATCAGCGCTGGGCTTCTGGCTGGCTGCGGCGGCCGGATGGCCAATCCGACGCCAGAGGTTTCCATCTTCGACCGGTATATGAGCTGCGAAGACATTCGCCAGGAAGTCGCCAGCAATTATGCAGCTCAATCGGCCCTGGTCCGGGAACAGGTCTGGGCTGAGGAAAAGAATGACATGATCATGGGCCTGTCCCTGGCCTTTCCGCCGGGCTGGTTCGCGGTGGACCAGACAGTCGAGGGCGATTATGGCACGTCGCCGCAGCAGATCGAAGGATCGGCCCTTGCGACGCGCGCGCGCCATCTCATCGCTCAGGCACAGGAAGAACAATGTTGGCCGGACCCCAAGGAATGGAGCCCGCTATGACGCCGTTGGGAACGCGCACAGTCACTGTCCTGGGCATGGCTGCCTTGCTGCTCGGCGCTTGCGGTGGCGAAGTGCCGCAACTGGCGCAGGTGATCAGACCCAATGACAGGGATATGAGCTGCATGGATCTGCTGCGGGAAACCAGTGACAACAATCTGGCCTTGGCACGCTTGGTCGATCGCGACGATCAGATTCATCGCCGCAATGTCCATTTTACCGTTGTCGATGGCGTCATGGTGCCGCCCAACATGCTGACCCTGGATTTGCGCGATGAGGCGAACAAGGAAGCCAATGTCGTGCGTCAGCGCAACGTGCGCCTGGTCGAACTTGCCGACAAGCAGGGCTGCTGAACGCGGTCCCGCTAGCTCAACAGGAACTGGCGCAGCTTACCTACAATGTGGTCGGGGATTTCCTCGGGGATGAAATGCCCTGAGTTGACGCGCTCGGCCATCACCTTCTTTGCCCAGCGCTGCCATTGCTTCAGCGGATCGCGTTGGTCATCGACGAAGGTGCCGGAATAGAATGCCAACGTCGGGCATTCGATCATCCGGCCCGCTTTCAAATCAGCAAGGTCGTGGGAAACGTCGACGGTGGCACCGGCACGGTAATCGGCGCAGGTGGCGGCGATGACTTCCGGCCGCCGGAAGCAGCGCTTGTATTCCGCCATGATATCGTCGGGAAAAGCGGCCATGTCCTGGGCCCAATGACGGATGATCCATTCCAGCCAGAAATCGGGGTCGGAACCGATCAAATGTTCCGGCAGGCCGCCCGGCTGAGCCAGGAACCCCCAATGAAAGGTGCCGAGGGCAAATTTCTGGTCGGCCTGCTCCCAATAGGTTGCCGTGGGGATGATATCGAGAGGCACCAGCCGGTGGACCTGATCGGGATAGTCCAGAGCCAGCCGATAGGCGACCCGGGCACCACGGTCATGGCCGATAACAGAAAACTTCTCATAGCCCAGCATTTTCATGATTTCGACCACTTCGGCCGCCATCTGACGCTTGGAATAGTTGCTGGAATCGGCAAGCGGTGCCGGGGCGGCGCTGTCGCCATAGCCCTTGAGGTCGATGCAGACCACGGCCATTGAGCGTGCGAGCTCAGGCGCCAGGTGCCGCCAGATCAGGTGGGACTGCGGATATCCATGCAGCAGCACGACCGGGCTGCCGTCGCCGCCCTTGATGACCTTGAAACTGAGGTCATTCAGTTGGACCTGCCAGCGGCTGAAGCCATCGAACATGCTGCCACTCCTCACTTTCCCAAAGTGCCGGGTATTTGCCTGCGGGCCGGCCCTGCCTATGGAAGATCTGGGCCGCCCACTTTCTTCTGCCGCGGAACGGATTAGACTGTGCGCCGCGATTCCCGGTCAACCCCTCCCAGGACGCTAGTCACAGATTGATTTCTCTGGGAAATTTCAAGGTCCTCCATCCAAATCATGACGATGATCTTCGCTGCTGCCAGCCCTGAACCCAGCCCGCTCCGCCAGCGCCTGCGTGCCCATTACCGTGCCGATGAGACCGGCATCGTCGAAATGCTGCTGGGGCAGGCCGAATTGCCGGCCGAGACCCAGGACCGGATCGCGGCCCGCGCCCGGAAACTGGTGGAGGAAGTGCGACGCAACCGGGTCGGCCAGGGCGGCATTGACGCCTTCATGCATGCTTATGAATTGTCGTCCCGCGAGGGCGTGGTGCTCATGTGCCTTGCCGAGGCCTTGCTGCGCATTCCCGACAATGAGACTGCCAACCAGCTTATTCGCGACAAATTGAAGGACGCCGATTTCGCGGCCCATCTGGGTGAATCGGATTCGATGTTCGTCAATGCCTCGACCTGGGCGCTCATGCTCACCGGCCGCATCATGCAGCTTGACCAGAGCAGCAGCGACCTCCGCGGTGTCTTGAAGCGTCTGGTCACGCGCAGTGGTGAACCGGTGATCCGCCAGGCGGTGACGCAGGCGATGAAGATCCTTGGCAAGCAGTTCGTCATGGGCCGCGACATCGGCGAGGCGCTCGACCGGGCGGAAGCTGCGGAAAAGCGCGGCTATCGCTATTCCTATGACATGCTGGGCGAAGCAGCCCGCACCATGAAGGATGCCGAGCGCTATTTCGCCTCCTACGTCAACGCCATCGCCGCCATCGGCAAGGCGTCGAAGGGCAAAGGTGCGATTGTCGGCCCAGGCATCTCGATCAAGCTCTCGGCGCTCCATCCGCGCTATGAATTTGCGCAGGAAGGCCGCGTCATGCGCGAACTGGTGCCGCAGGTGGTGGCGCTGGCGCAGGCCGCGAAGAAGGCCGGCATCGGGTGCACCATCGATGCCGAGGAAGCGGATCGGCTCGATCTCTCCCTCGACATTATCGAAGCGGTGGCCGGCGACGCCTCGCTCAAGGATTGGGATGGGTTGGGCCTTGCCATCCAGGCCTATCAGAAGCGCTGTCTGCCACTCATCGACTGGCTGGCCGATTGCGCGCGCCGCAATCGCCGCCGCCTGATGGTGCGCCTGGTGAAAGGTGCCTATTGGGACAGTGAGGTGAAGTGGAGCCAGGAGCGCGGCCTGCCGGATTATCCGGTCTTCACGCGCAAGGTCTCGACCGACGTGTCCTATCTTGCCTGCGCAAGGCGCCTGCTCTCGGACGGCCAGGCTTTCTATCCGATGTTCGCCACTCACAACGCGCATACGCTGGCTGCCGTCATCGAGATGGCGGGCGGCGAGGCGGCGGCGCGGGAGAAGTTGGAGTTCCAGCGTCTCCACGGCATGGGCGAACCGCTTTATGACCAGGTGACGCCGGCGGAAGCCATGGGTATTCCCTGCCGCGTCTATGCGCCGGTCGGCAGCCATGAAGATCTGCTGGCCTATCTGGTCCGCCGGTTGCTCGAGAACGGTGCCAACACTTCCTTCGTCAACCGCATTGTCGATGAGAAGGCACCGCTCGATGCCATCGTCGCCGATCCGATCATGCAAGTGCGCAAGCTGAAAACGAAACCGCATCCGGGTATTCCGCAGCCGAGCAACATGTTCGGGCCGGAACGCAGGAATTCGGCCGGTGTCGATCTCACCGATCCCGAGGTAATGCTGGCGCTGGCAGGGGACGTCACCAAGGCAGCCGCCAACCCGGTCAGCGCCGGCCCGATCATCGGTGGCGTCGAGAAGACCGGCAAGACCGAGGATGTCGTCAATCCGGCCGATATCCATCAGGTCATCGGCCGCGTCGTCCAGGCGACCCAGGCCGATGTCGACGATGCCATCTCGCGCGCCACGCGCGCGTTTCCGGATTGGGCCGCCACCGGCGCCATCACCCGTGCAGCCTGCCTCGACCGGGCCGCGGATCTCATGGAAGCGCGGCGCGGTGAAATCTTGGCTCTCTGCATCCGCGAAGCCGGGAAGACGATCGGCGATGCCATCGCTGAGTTGCGCGAGGCAGTGGATTTCTGCCGCTATTACGCCGCCCGGGCGCGTGCCGATTTCGGGGCACCCCTGGTGCTGCCCGGACCGACCGGCGAGCGTAACCAGCTGCTGATGCAGGGGCGCGGCGTCTTTGCCTGCATCTCGCCCTGGAACTTCCCGCTGGCGATCTTCATGGGCCAGGTGAGTGCGGCGTTGGCGGCCGGCAATTGCGTCATCGCCAAGCCTGCCGAGCAGACACCGCTGATCGCGGCATTCGCGGTGAAGCTCTTGCATCTTGCCGGCATTCCCGGCGATGTCCTCCATCTGCTGCCCGGCGATGGACCCAATGTCGGTGCGCCGCTGACGCGCGATCCGCGCATCGCTGGCGTGGCCTTCACCGGCTCCACGGAAACGGCACGTCTTATCAACCGCACGCTGGCGGCCAAGGACGGGCCGATCGTTCCGCTCATTGCCGAGACCGGCGGGCAGAATGCGATGATCGTCGACTCATCGGCGCTTCCTGAACAGGTGGTGCGCGATGTGCTGATCTCATCCTTCCAGAGTGCCGGCCAGCGTTGCTCGGCTTTGCGAGTGCTGTTCGTGCAGCAGGACATCGGCGTAAAGCTTGAGGAAATGCTGTCGGGTGCCATGGCCGAACTGCGCGTCGGCGACCCGGCCTTGCTCGCAACCGATATCGGGCCGGTGATCGATGCTGAGGCGAAATCGGTTTTGGATGCCCATGCCGCGCGCATGGAACGCGAGGGCAAGCTGATCTACCGGGTGGGTCCGGGCCGCGACAGCGGCAAGGGACACTTCTTTGCCCCGGTCGCCTATCGCATCGATGGTCTCCATCGCCTGCAGCGCGAAGTGTTTGGGCCCGTGCTGCATGTGGTGCATTATGCCGCCGACAAACTGGACGACGTGCTGGCCTCGATCAATGCCACCGGCTATGGCCTCACGCTCGGCATCCACAGCCGCATCGACGGCAAGGTCAAATACATCGCCGAGCGGCTGCGGGTCGGCAACACCTATGTCAATCGCAACATGATCGGCGCGGTCGTCGGCGTGCAGCCATTCGGTGGCGAAGGCCTGTCCGGCACCGGTCCCAAGGCCGGCGGCCCGCATTACCTGCACCGCTTCGCGACAGAGCGCACCCTCACCATCGACACGACGGCAGCTGGTGGGAATGCGAGTCTGCTGAGCTTGGAAGAAGAGGGTGGCGTTTAAAGCACCCCTCACCCCGCCCCTCTCCCCGCAAGCGCGGGGCGAGGGAGTTTCGACCGAGCCTCATCCTTAAGCCCCTCGCCCCTTTGGGGAGAGGGGTTGGGGTGAGGGGTTGCCTAGAACACCACCTGCGTCGCGGTCGCCAGTTCCGCCATCGGGATATGGCAGGCAATGCGGTGGCCGGCGGGCGAGACCTGCTCGGGCGGCGGGGTGTCGTCGCAGATCGCTCCCACCTTGCGTGGGCAACGCGTTGCGAAGGGGCAACCCTTGGGCCGGTTCTGCGGGCTGGGGATATTGCCTTCCAGGATGATGCGGCGCTGCTTCACGTCCGGATCGGCAATCGGCACTGCCGACATCAGCGCTTCGGTATAGGGATGGTAGGGTGGTGCGAAGACGTCGGCCACCGACCCGAATTCCATCACCTTGCCGAGATACATGACGGCGACATGGTCAGCCAGGTACCGCACGACCGAGAGGTCGTGGCTGATGAACAGCAGGGTCGAGCCGCGTTTCTTCTGGATATCGACCAGCAGGTTGATGATCGCGGCCTGGACGGAGACGTCGAGGGCGGATACGGGCTCGTCCGCCAGGATCAATTCAGGTTCGCCAGCTAGCGCACGCGCGATGGCGACACGCTGCTTCTGCCCACCCGACAATTGGCGCGATTTGCGATTGGCAAATTCCAGCGGCAGGTTCACGGTCTGCAGCAACCCGTTGACCTGCGTGCGCGCTTCCTTGCTGCTGATCCGCTTCAGCTTGGAAATGGCACGCTCCATCACATAGCCGATGGTATGGCTGGGATTGAGCGTGCTTTCCGGGTTCTGGAACACCATCTGGACTGACCGCTTGGTGTCACCGTCGCGGTTCTCGACCGCGGTATTGCCGATATCCTTGCCGGCCAGGGTCACTTTGCCGCCGGTCGCCAATTCGATGCCGGTAAGAACCTTGGCCAGGGTCGACTTGCCGCAACCCGATTCACCGACGATTGCCAGGGTTTCGGAATGCCGGGCCGCAAGGGTGATGTCATCAACTGCATGCACATCGTAGCCAGTGGCGCCGAACATGCCGATGGACTGATGATACGTTTTCTTCAGTCCGTCCAGCGTCAACACCTCCTGATGGTTGCCGGTATCGGTGTTGGCAGCCATGGCGGCGTTTGCAGTCGGTCGGGCATGCTTCGGCAACTCATTCATCCGCACACATTTCACGCGGTGATGGCCGGACTCGCCGTAGGTGCTGGTCGGGATGGCAGCGGCGGTGCAGCGCGGGCCGTCAGCATCCGGGCAGCGCGGCGCAAAGATGCAGCCAACCGGACGATTGAGGATGGGGGGTACCTGGCCCGGAATGGCGCTGAGCGGCCGGCTGCGTTTGTCGGCATTGAGCGTCGGGATGCAATTCAGCAAGCCGCGCGTGTAGGGATGCCGCGGGTCGCGGAACACTTCGCCGATCGGGCCTTCTTCGACCAACTCACCGGCATACATGACGCCGATACGATCACAGATGCGCACCACCGTACCCAGATTGTGGCTGATGAAGACGATGGAGCTGTTGCGCGTGCGCCGCAGCTGCGCCACCAGATCGAGGACAGCAGCTTCGACCGTGACGTCGAGGCCGGTGGTTGGTTCGTCCATGACCAGCAAGGAAGGTTCCGACATCAACGCCATGGCGATGACCACGCGCTGTTGCTGGCCACCCGAGAGCTGGTGCGGGTAGCGCGTCATGATGCGCTCCGGATCGGGCAAATTGACTTCCGTCAGCATGAGCAGCGCGCGCTTATAAGCCTCAGCCTCGCTGACATTGGAATGGACCAACGGCACTTCCATCAGCTGCTTGCCGACCGGAATGACCGGATTGAGGCTGCTCATCGGATCCTGGTAGACCATCGCCATGCGGCCGCCGCGAATCTTGCGCAGCTCGGCATCCGACAATTTGGTCATATCCTGTCCTTCGAACAGGATCTGCCCGCCGGTGACGCGGCCGGCGCCACCCAGATACTTCATGATGGCGAAAGCGACGGTTGATTTGCCGCAACCGGACTCGCCGACCAGACCCAATGCTTCGCCTTCATAGAGGGTGAGGCTGATATTGGGGACGACCTTCAGTTCACCCGCCCGGACGAAATAGGAAATCGAGACGTTGCGCAGTTCCAGGATCGGCTTCCGGCCAGCCTGGGGCTCCGGTGGGCGTTCGGCAATGGCGGCGCTGGTGCTCATCTTCGGCGATCCCTTCGTCTACCAATTAGTCGCGGATKCTGATCTCACGCACGCCGTCGGCCAGCAGACTGAGGCCAACGACCAGTGACGAAATGGCGGCAGCAGGAAACAGCGACATATGCGGGAAAATTGACATCATGGCATAGGTTTCCTTGACCATGCCGCCCCAATCGGGATCGGGCGGCGGCAGGCCCAGTCCCAGGAAACCAAGCACGCCGATGGCAATGGTGGTGTAACCAAGGCGCAAGCAGGCATCCACGATGAGAGGCCCGCGGGCATTGGGCAGAATCTCCACCAGCATGATGTAGAGTGCCGACTCACCACGCATCTTGGCTGCGGCGACATATTCCCGCTCGCGCAGCTCCAGCGTCATGCCGCGCACGATACGCGTGATTTGCGGCGAGGAAATGAAGATGACGGCGATGATAATATTGATGCCCGACGGGCCCAGCTTCATGATGACGATGATGTAGAGGACGATGGCCGGAAACGACAGCACGATATCCGAGATGCGGTTGATGAGGTCGTCGACCCAGCCACGATAATAACCAGCCATCAGGCCCAGCATGCAGCCGATGATATAGGCGCAAAGCACGGCGATCGGGGCCACCTCGAACACGGTGCGCGAACCCCAGATGATGCGTGACAGGATATCGCGGCCTGAATTGTCGGTGCCGAGCCAGTAAGTGCTGGTCGGTGGCGACATCAGGGCGTCCATATTGTTGGCATTAGGATCAAACGGGGCAACGAGCGGCGCAAAAATCGCCACGAAGACCCAGAAAAACACCAGGAAGGCGCCAATCATGCCGACTGGCGATTCCTTCAGCAGTTTCACCCGATTCCATGTCGAGGCGATAACGCCGTCTTTAGCCATTATTGCCCTGCCTTAGCTGAAGCGAATGCGTGGGTTGAGCATCATATAGCCGAGATCACCGGCAATCTGCGTGCAGACCGAGATCAGCACTGCGAATAGGGCGCCGGCTTCGACCACGGCGACATCCTGGGACAGGGCTGCTTCCAGCAGCATGCGGCCAAAACCGGGATAGGCAAAGACCGCTTCGACCACGACGACGCCGGTGACCAGATAGTTGATCTGTAGCAGGATGACGGTGAAGGGAGCGATCATGGCATTACGCAAAGCATGCTTCATGATGACGGCGCGAAAGCTCAGGCCCTTGAGGACGGCGGTGCGGATATAGGGCCGCGTCATCACCTCGACCATGGACGCGCGCACCATGCGCACGACATAACCCAGATCATAAAGCACCATCACGGCGACAGGCAGGACCAATTGCTGCCAGATGGACCAGCCGGTGCCGGTCTCAAGGGGCGAGGTGCCGGGCAGCCAACCCAGCCAGATGACAAAGATGCTGGCAAGGAACACGCCGGAGGCAAATTCCGGAACCGATGTGGTGACGATACTGGCGACCGAGATACTTCGGTCCAGAAACGACCCCTCGCGCATGCCGGCGGCGATGCCCAGAATGATTGACAGCGGCACGATCACGGCAAAGGCCGTGCCGGCGAGCAGCAAAGTGTTGCCCAGCCGGTCCCAGATGATGGTGTTGACCTCGGTCTTATAGAGGGTCGAATAGCCGAGATCGCCGGACAAGGTGTTGCCCAGCCATTCGCCATAGCGGACGATCACCGGTCGGTTGAGACCCATCTTTTCCGTCAGGATATCGACCTGGTTCTGGGTCGCAAACGGCCCCAGGACCTTCCGTGCCACCTGACCCGGCGTGTACTCGAACGCGGCAAAGACCAGCGCCGAGACCACCAGCATCGTGAAAATGAGCAAAGCTATCCGCTTGGACAAAAATGCCAGCATGTCCCCTCAGCCATCCCTGAGCCCAAAACCCGTTGCCGGGCCCCGATCTTTGCCGGGAGGTAGCTCTTGACGTCAACTAAAGCACAAAAATTTCACCCTGCCAGCCTCTAATATCGAATAGCGGCATAACGGCCCGTGACCGGGTGCAGGGCTGAAATGGTGGGGAATCCTTAAGGTGCAGCCCGCTGCTTTTCAAAAAGGTACTGAGCCACGGCCAAATCCTCATGGCCGCCGCCGCCGGATTTGAACCAGGTGATCTCGTCCGTCGACAATCGTCCCGGCCTTTCGCCGCGGTTGAGCTCAAACATGTCGGTGAAATCCTCGGCGGCGGCCAGTCCCGATGCGATCGGTGCGCAGACATCGCCGACGACACCGATGGTCGTCAGGCGCGCGTCGATATAATGCCGCGCGGCGCGGCGGAACGCGGCATCATCCGCCTCACGCATCTCCGGCAGATAGCCGCCCACGAGATCAAGGTGGCAGCCGGGCTGTAGCCAGTCGCCCTGGATGAGCGGCGCGGTCGCCCTGGTGGCTGTCGAGATGATGTCCGCCTGCTGCGCAGCCTCCGGCAGATCGATCGTGATCTCGACGGGCAGGCCCAGGGCGCGCAAGGGACCGGCATCGAGCGCCTCCGGCCGGCGGTTCCACCATAGAACGCGTTGGATCGGCCGCGTCGCACAGTGTGCGGCAATGAGATGCGGCGCCAAAGCGCCGCCGCCGCAGACCAGAAGGATGCTGGAATCCGGCCGGCTGAGGAGGTCGGCTGCCATCGCTGAATTGGCGGCGGTCTTGACCAGGGTCAGGGCCGCGCCATCCAGCGTCGCGATGGCAGCGCCCGTCTTGCCGTCGAACAGGGCATAAAGACCCTGCACCGCCGGCAACGACTTGGCCGGATTGCCGGGAAACACGCTGACCAGCTTGATGCCGAAATAAGCATCAAAGCTCCAGGCCGGCAGCAACAGCCAGTCATTCTGTGTTGCCCCCTGTTTCTGACCCAGCAGCATGCGGTCGATGACATCGACCCCGCGCCGGTTCATGGTCTTGAGGGCTGCAATCAGCCCCGGATAATCGGCCAGCGCATGGATGCGGTCGGGGCCTAGATGCAGCATAAGTGACGATCCTAAAGGCTGAGGGCGAGGCGACGCCCTTCGAAGATTGCCGCGGCCGCCTGTCGCGGTGCCAGGCAATCGCCGATGGCATGGTGCGTCATACCGGCCGCCTGCATGTCTGTCTGCAGGCCATTGTCCGCCATGTTGGTGGTCGCCAGCACGAGCGCATCGAAGGGCAGGCGCTGCTCGGTACCTGTCGACAGATCGCGGATCGTGGCAGCATTGCCATGCCATGCCAGGATGACGGAATCGGTGATGAAGGTGACGCCCAGTTTCTTGAGGCGCGAGCGCATCGGAAAATCGGCGGCCGTCCGTGCCAGATCGCGGCCAACATAGGCGTCCGACGTCAACAACGTAACCTCATGCTCCTTTTCCGCCAGATGCCAGGCCGTGCCCGGGCCGCGCCAATTGCCGGAATCGTCCAGCAGAAGGACGCGCTTGCCTAGCCGCGCCGCGCGCCGCATGACATCCTCGACCGACCAGACATTTGCACCGTCCACGCCGGGCATTGTGTCGCGATGGGCGAGGCCGCGCTGCCAGCCGCTCATGCTGGGTTGCGATCCCGTCGCCAGCACCACCTCATCGGCACCGATATCGGCGATATCGGCTCGTTCCAGATAGGTGTTGGTGCGGATCTCGACCTGCAGCTTGGTCAGTTGCCCTTCGTACCAGGTGATGAGGTCGGTGATCTGGCCGCGGCGCGGCTGCAGACCGGCGAGGCGGAATTGCCCGCCCAATTTGTCGGTGGCCTCCGCCAGGATGACATGGTGGCCGCGTTCCGCGGCGACACGGGCTGCTTCCAGGCCACCGGGGCCGCCACCGACGACCAGCACCTTCTTTGGGCGGGGGGCTGCCGTGAAAGTATCGCCACCCCATTCGAATTCCCTGCCGGCCGAGGGGTTGATGAGGCAGGAGATCCAGTAATCGCGCGAACGCCTGCCCCAGCACATCTGGTTGCAGGAAATGCAACCGCGCACATCTTCCGGCCGACCTTCTTTCGCCTTGTTGGCGAGGTGCGGGTCGGCGATCTGGCCACGCACGATGCTGACCGTATCCGCCTGGCCGGAGGCAATGACGTAATCGGCATTCTCCGGTGTCCGGATATGGCTTTCCGCCTGCACGCGCACGGTTTTGAGCGCAGCCTTCATCGCCTCGGCAAAGGGGGCGCCCATTTTATCTTCATAGACGAAGGGCGGAATGATCTTGGTGAAGTCGAAATAGCTGCCGGTGCCCAGCGTGATGTAGTCGTAGAGTCCGCGCGCCTCGTGCCACTGGGCGATCTCGATCTGCTGTTCGATGCTGAGCGCTGCCGGACTGCCGGGATCGAGGCTGATCGCCATGCCGATGATGAAGTCCTCACCCACCTTGCGGCGGAGTGCGGTGAGGAGATCGGCTGAGAATTTCATGCGCTTCTCGAACGACCCGCCATAGGCATCGTCACGGCGGTTGGCCTGCGGCGACCAGAATTGCTCGATGATGGCGTTGTAGGCCGCCATCAACTCGATCCCGTCATAGCCCGATGCCTTGGCACGGCCGGCTGCGTCGGCGAAATCAGCAATCGTGCTCTCTATTTCGCGCACCGTCATGCGGTGGCTGCCATCCATATCGTGCATGGAGGGCGCGCCGGAAGGCGAATGGCTGGCCTCAAAGGAATTGTCCCAATCACCATGGGCACCGACATGATAGAGCTGCTGGATCATCACCGTGCCATGTTCATGGCAGGCGTCGGTGATGCGCCGGAAATGCGGAATGATTCCATCATCATTGGGACGAAAGTTGCCGCGCGTGAGGACGGCAGCCTTGTTGACCGGCACCGGCTCCACCACGATCATCGCAACGCCACCCCGGGCACGTTCGCGGTAATAGCCGAGATGCCGGTCGCTCGGCCAGCCATCGACGCTCATGTTGGCGGTATGCGCACCGAAGACGATCCGGTTCTTCAGCGTCTTGTGACGCAGGGTCAGCGGCTGGAATAGATGCGGGAAGGATTGCGACATCTGCTGGCACTGGCTCCGCTTTAGGGCTCCGCTCTGGCTGGCGCCAGATTGGAAGCCCATGCCAATCAGTGTCAAGCCGCTATCGGCGCACTCTCAGACGCGTGCTGCTGCAGCGTGCATGCCGACCAGCCATTGGATGCCGGCCAAATGTTGCTGATCATGGCTGCACAGGAAATGGATGAGACCCTTCACCGTGACGGTGCCATACCCTTCGAAGGTCCCGCGACGGTTGAGATCATCCGGCCGGACTGCTTCAAGCATATGCATTGTGCCGACGCGCGCCTTTTCGAAGGCGCTGAAGGCAGTCTCTATCTCGGTATGATCATATTGCCGGCTCTCGATCAGCTCGTAGCCGTCGATGGACTCAAGGATTGGGTCGGTCTCCCGCAGCAGTCGCTGAAAGCGCAGGGCGTAACCATCGATCTCGATATCACGCACATGGCAGACCTGCTGCCGGACGGTCAGCATCTCGCTGGGGATGCCCTCCCAGCTTTCCGGCCGCCAATCCAGGGCATCCGCCGGGGTGTCGGCGATGAACGCCCGCAAAGTTGCGGGGAACGACCGCAGCGAATGCATCGTATTTGCAAGCTGGCTCATGGCGGGTATCAGTCGATGAAGGGCGATTGCGCCGGCATCTCGCCGCCGGCTTCCTTCACCGCGCGGGCATAGGCGCGGGGGCTTTTGTAGGGGCCGGTCTTGACCATGTCCTTGGTGCTGGCCGGGCGGACTTCCGCCGTGCGCGGCATGATCTTCAGGAAGCCGCCCTTCTTGCCAATGAGCAGGATCGGCTTGTTATACCTGGTCGAGATGCGCCGATGATTGGCCGAGTGGCGCTTCATGGCGTCCTTCTCCTCGGAATCGCGCATGAAGACATATTCGTAGGCGTCGATGAATTCCTTGATGAATTCCCGTTCTACCACCTGCATGTTGGAAATCAGCCAGCAGCGGTCGGCAAAGATCCAGTACGTGCCAAGGCCCAGCAGCTCGCCCTTTTTGTCGAAATAGGGATAGAAGGGGAAGGCGCGGCAGGCGAGGGTGCGGTTGTCACGCTCGCAAAAGCGCGCCCCTTTGCACTCGACGGCCATGCACCCCTTATGCAATTCGGCGACGATCTTGCGGGCGTTGGCATCGGTCGGCTTGTACTTGTGCCACAGGTCGGTCCGGCTTTTCAGCAGTTCGAACTCCGGCTTGTCGACCACCGGAATGGCATGGCCCGTGTCGCAGCAGACCGGCTGGCCCTCATTGAGGGGGGCGCAGAACCGGCCGCAATCGAAGCGCGACACGTTGGCCTGGAAGCGATCATAGACCGCCTTGAAATCTTCCGGTCGCATGTCCTGGGTCATAAGATCTTTACCTTGGCTTTTTATAATCGTCGCCGGAATACGAGTGGGCGCACACGCACTTATGCTATTTATGCTTTGCTGCCGACTCGAAATCCAGTTAAGAATTAGCAGGTTAGCACGGTTTTTGGGCGGGGTGTGTAGCCCGCGCAAGCGCAAAGGAACCGAAAAAGATCATGACGCGTTTCTGGGTGATCGGCGGTGCTTATGCCGACACGAATTTCGACCGCATCCAAGGCGGCGGCAAGGAAGAGCGTATCGGCCCCTTTGCCACCTATGAAGAAGCCAAAGCTGCCTGGCAGAAGCGCGCCTGGGAAACGGTCGATCAGGCCCACGCCCGGTTCCGCATTGAGGAAGAAGGCGGCGATATCTGCTTCTGGGTCGTCGGCGGCCCCTATTGCGACACCACCTTTAGCGAACCAGCACCCGGCGGTGGTGAGCAGTGGTTTGGTCCCTTCGACAGCTACGACGATGCCAAGACCGCCTGGTCGCGCCATGCCTGGTCGACAGTCGACGATGCCATGTGCCGCTATCGGATCGAGAAACTGGCCAAGGGTGAGCACCCCAAATCCGGGAAAGCGACCTGACCTTTCATGGCTACTCCCGGTGATTTTTGGGTCGAGGCGATCGGCGTTCTGGCTGCCTGCACGACCACATTGAGCTTCCTGCCGCAGGCTTTGCGGATTTGGCGCAACGGTTCGGCCCGCGATGTCTCGCTCATCATGTATCTGATGATGTTCGCCGGACAAATCCTGTGGCTGACCTATGGACTGGTGATCGGCTCGGCCTCGCTGATTCTGGCCAATGTCAGCGCCCTCGTCCTGGTAGGGTCGGTGCTGCTTCTCAAACTGCGCGACCACACGGCAGCCGCGCGCGCTGGACAGGCGCCCTTGCAGCCAGGCGTTGCACCACCGCCGGCTTCGGCTGCGTCACCTCACCACTGAAATATCCGAGCACGGTCAAACCGGCTCTTTGCGAAAAGGCCAGCAACTCGCCCGGCGCCAGAAGGAAGTCCGGGTTGCTGGGCCTGCCGAAGCGCTCATTGCCGGCGGCGAAGGTTTCATAGATCAGCAGACCGCCGGGCGCCAAGGCCGATGCCAGATGCTGGAACAATGGCCGGTGCAGGTAATTGGTGACCACGATCCCGGCAAAGCGGCGGTCCGCCAGCGGCCAGGGCGCGCCATCCTCGAGATCGGCAGCCAGGATGTCGACCGGCGGCCCGTCGCGCCAGCCTTCTGCGAGGGCTTGCAATGCCGCCACATCGCGGTCGACGGCGATCACGGGATGGCCTTGGTTGTGCAGGAAATGGGTGTGCCGCCCGTTGCCGGCGGCAAGATCGAGCACCCACCCGGCAGAAGCGATCCGGGGGGCATGCTGAACGACCCAAGGCGAGGGTGGAGAGATGATGGAGGACAAGGCCAAATCACACACTGTGGTCAAACTAGGCTTGCGGTCGCAGGCCGGAGGGTAGCATTTTTGCCGCCAGCTTCTATATTCTTAAGAAATACCGGCGATACTGAGCCGGTTGGGACTGGCGCAGCTGTTGCGTGGATTTCCATCGACGGCAGCCGCGCAGCGAAGGCAAGTGTGACGATGATCGTGTTTCAGCTCAATTGTGGCAAAGGCCACAGCTTCGATATCTGGTTCAAGGACGGCGGCACCGCCGACCGCCAATTGGCGCGTGGCCTGGTGGAATGCCCCGATTGTGGCGACCGCAAGGTCGGCAAGGCCTTGATGGCACCCCGTATAGGCAGCAAGGGCGAGAAGAGCCCGGCCCAGAACATGGCGATCCTGGCCAAGAACATGCGCGAGCAATTGGTCGAGGTCCGCCGCCAGGTGGAAGAGAATTGCGACTATGTCGGCGACAAGTTTGCCGATGAGGCGCGCAAGATCCATTACGGCGAAGCGGATGCCCGCGGCATCTTTGGCGAGGCCAGCGAAGAGCAGCACCGCGAATTGTCGGAAGAAGGCATCGAGGTCGCGCGCATTCCCTGGCTGCCCAGAGAGGACGCCTAGGCGAAAGACGCTTAACTAATCCAATCGACGATGTGATCCTCGGGCTCGCCGGCGCGCGTTTCTGAAATCGCACGTTTGCGTACGGAGATCCCGGCCTGATGCACCGTCTTGGGGTCGCCCGAGATCAGCGGATGCCACCAGGGCAGATCCTGCTTTTGATGCACCAATTTATAAGCACAGGTTTCCGGCAGCCAGTCGATGCGGCCAAGATTGCGTGGCCCCAACTGCACGCAATCCGGCACGATGTCCTTGCGGTTGGTGTAATCCTTGCAGCGACAGCTCCGAAGATCGAGCTGCTTGCAGGCGATGTTGGTGAAGAGGACCTGGTTGGTATCGGCGTCGCGCAGCTTGACCAGGCAGCACTTGCCGCAGCCATCGCACAAGCTCTCCCACTCCGACGGCGTCATTTTGGAAAGGGGCGTCGTCTTCCAGAAGGGCTGCTTTTCAGCAGCCTTGCTCACGGCGCCTTGTTTCCGCGAATGAACGCGCCGATCGCGGGGCTGATGCGTTCACGCCAAGAGCGGCCGCTGAACAGGCCGTAATGGCCGACCTTTTCTTCGGTCACCTGCAGGCGCAGTTTTTCGGGAATGCGAGAACAGACCTCATGCGCCGCATGGCACTGGTCGGCGCCGGTGATATCGTCGCGCCCACCTTCGACCGTCATCAGGCCAACGTTGCGGATGGCACTGGGATCGACCAGATGGCCGCGATGCTTCAGTGTTCCCTTCATCAGCGCATGTTCCTGGAACACGATGCTGACCGTGTCCAGGTAGAATTGCGCGTCGAGATCCATGACAGCCAGATACTCTTCGTAGAACCGGCGATGGGCCTTGGCAAAATGATCATCACCCTTGGCATGCGCCCACAGGAAGTCGACATGGGCCTTCAAATGCCGGTCCGGATTCAGTGACATGAAGCCAGTCAATTGCAGCAGGCCCGGATAGACTCGCCGGCCGGCGCCGGGGTGGAGCGGCGGCACATTATGAACGGCAGCTGCCTCGAAAGCTGAGAGCGGATGCGACTGTGCAAGACGCGTGACTTCCGTGGTGCCGCGCCTGGTGTCGACCGGGCCGCCCATGATGATGAGGTTGCGCGGCGTCAGCGGATCCTTGGCCTCGGCCAACAATGACGTGGCAACGATAGCGGCAGGTGCCGGCTGGCAGATCGCCAGCACTGAAACGCCGGCGCCGATATGGCCGAGGCAGCGCATCAGCACATCGACATAATCGTCAAAGCCGAAGCGGCCGTCGCTCAAGGGCACTTCGCGTGCATCCTGCCAATCGGTGACATAGACCTCATGGCTTGCGGCCAAGCTTTCGATCGTGTCACGCACCAGGGTCGCGAAATGGCCGGAAAGAGGGGCCACCAGCAGGATCTTCGGATCCTTGCGCGGCTTTTCCAGCACGCGCTCAAAATGGATGAGGCGGCAGAACGGCTCGCCATAGATCAGCTTCTCGGTGATCGCCACCGGCTTGCCGTCGATCTCGACACGGTCGATACCGAATTCGGGGCGGCCATGGCGCCGCGCGGCACGGGCCATGATTTCCATGGCGGCGGCGCCGGCGCGATGCAGAGTGGTCTCTGCCAGCGGGTTGCCGGGGTGGGCCAACAGGTTGCGCCAGGTGTCGGCAGCAATGCGAAACGGCGTCAGGGCTAGGTACTGCGCCTCGATGGCATGATAAAGCATATTAATTATTTACGCTGCGGTGCGACATAAGGCAACCCTAACCCTGATCTATCACTCAATTGTTAAGAAGAACGCCCGCTTCAACCGGCCAAGTTAACCATATTGGCGCCTCCGGTGCGAAGGAATCCGCACCAATCTGCGCTTTTCGGTTCTGCAGCGACACCGAGACCGGTGCCGCCCCATCGCGCCATTCGGCCAGGATGAGGCTGCGATCGCCGAGATAGGACCCTGCCATGGCACGGGCTTTTATGACATTCCCATTATTGATGCCGTGGTCGATTGGGGCCGTCGCAGCCGCATCGATCTTTTCCGGGCGGATGGCGAGGATTGCCGACTGGCCAGGGGTCGATCCGCCGGAAGCCGCCACACGGATATGCTGGCCGGGGGAAATTTCGACCGCGGCGATACCACCCACGACGCTGGCGATGCGCCCTTCGAAGAAGTTCATGTTGCCGATGAAGCCAGCCACCTCGCGACAATTGGGCCGCTCATAGAGAGCTGTCGCGGTATCGATCTGCAGCACCTTGCCGCGCGCCATCACGGCGATGCGGTCGGAGAGAGACAATGCTTCTTCCTGATCGTGGGTCACGAAGATGAAGGTGATGCCGAGAGATTTCTGCAACTGTCGCAATTCGATCTGCATCTCTTCGCGCAGCTTTTTGTCGAGGGCACCCAAAGGTTCGTCGAGCAGCAGGACCTTGGGCTCGCAGACGATGGCGCGCGCCAACGCCACGCGCTGGCGCTGGCCGCCGGAAATCTGGTTGGTGCGACGATTGCCGAGACCACCCAGGCGCACCATCTCCAATGCCTGCGCCACTTTCTTGGCGATAGTGGCCTTGTCAAAACCGCGATTGATGAGGCCATAGGCGATGTTCTCAGCGATATCGAGATGCGGAAAGATCGCGTAGCTCTGGAACACCATGTTGGTCGGCCGCTGGTTGGGCGGGCGGATGCCCATCGGCTCGCCGTCGATGAGGATGTCCCCCTCGCTCTGCCGCTCAAAACCGCCGATCATGCGCAGGAGCGTGGTCTTGCCGCAGCCGGACGGGCCAAGGAGCGAGAAAAATTCACCAGGTGCGATGTCGAAGGTCGCGGCATCGACGGCAGCGAAATTGCCGAAGCGCTTGCTGAGGGATTGCAGTGAGATCATTGGCCGGGAAATCGGAGGCTGCGTCATGTCGACCTCAAATGACAGATGAATCGCTGCCGGACACGCCGCGCCGGCGCAGCCATTCGGCAAACACCACCAGCACGATCGAGACCATCAGGATAAGGGAGCCCAGCGCCAGCACATCAGGAATCTTCGATGGGAAGCGCAGGCTGCTGAAAATGAAGATAGGCAGCGTAGTTTCGCTGCCGGCGAGGAAGAAGGCGAGAAGGTATTCATCGAACGAGGTGATGAAGCAGAGCAGCAGGCTGGACACGATGCCAGGCATCACCAGAGGCAGGGTGACGCGTCGGAAGCTCTTCCAGGCTGAATCGCCGAGATCGCGCGAGGCTTCCTCGAGACTGCGATCGAAACCCTCCATGCGGGCCATCAGCACCAGCATGGACAGCGGCACCGTGATGAGAACATGTGAAAGCCCCACCGTCCACAGCGTCAAATCAATATCGAGTGCGCGGCGCAGGATCACCAGCGACGACACACCAATGACCATATAGGGGATGACCAGCGGCAGCATGATGAGCGCATAGATCGAGCGCCGGAAGGGCAGGCGATAGCGCGTCATGGCGCGCGCTGCCAGCAGACCTAAGAAGGTGCTGAGGATAGCAACGCCGATACCCACTTTGACGCTGGCCCAGAGTGCCGCTTGCAGGCTCGCATTGGCGAAGAGGTTTTCATACCATTTCAGGGTGAAGCCCTTGAAGGGCAATGTCACATAGATGTTGTCGTTGAAGGAGAAGAGGGGCAAGAGCAGCACCGGCACATAGAGGAACGCCAGATACAGCACTGCAAAGAGCGACAGCAGGTTGAAATGCTTGCGGATCGTTTCCATGGCTCAGATATCCGCGGCCTTGAGGCGCTTGCGACCGATGGCGGCCAGGAAAGCACAGACCGCCAGCGTGATCGCCAGCATCATGATGCAGGAAAGTGCCGCCCCCAGCGGTGCGTTGCTGGCCTTGCCGAACTGCGTGACGATGGAATTGCCGATCATGATGCCCGACGTCCCGCCAACGAGGGTGGGTGTGATGTAGTCACCAACCGTCGGGATGAAGACCAGCAGAATGGCGGCGATGGTGCCGGGCAATGAGAGCGGGAAGGTGATGCGCCAGAAGCGCTTCCATTTGGAATCACCAAGATCAGTTGCGGCTTCCAGATAGGAACGGTCGATCTTCTCCAGGCTGACATAGATCGGCAGCACGGCATAGGCGGCCCAGGCATGGGCGAGCGTGATGGTGACCGAGGTTGGATTATAGAGCAGGAACTCCAGCGGCTTGTCGATGAGGCCAACTGCCTTAAGGCCGGAATTGATGACGCCGTTGAAGCCGAGGATCACCTTCCAGGCAAAGATGCGCAGCAGATAGCTGGTCCAGAATGGCACGGTCAGCAGGATGATCCAGATGAGCTTGGCGCGCTCGATGCGGAAGGCCATGAAATAGGCCATGGGATAGGCGAGCAGCACGACCGCGAGGGTGGCGGTAAAGGACATCCACAGGGACTTCACGATCAGGATGCGATAGAGCGACCCTTCGGGTGTGAACAGCACACGGTAATTGTCGAGCGTCCAGGTGGCGTTGATGTCAAAGCCGGTCTGGGTCCAGAAGCTGACCAGAACGATGCCGACCAGCGGCACCACCATCATGCCGATGACGATGAGCAGGGTGGGCGCTATCAGCCACAGGCCATCAAGCCATTCAGGGCGAATGGAATGACGGTTGGCCGATTGTGCCGTGGGATCTATCGCTGTTTGCGTGGTCATGTCATTTGAGCTGGTTATGAGAGGGGCGGAACCGGCGGCCACCACCGCCGATTCCGCCCCTGGTCATAGAGATGGCATTCCTGCCGCGGCCGGGTCAGGCGCCAGCTTTCACTTCCTCGAACAGCTTCTGCACCTTGTCGGTGTTGAGCGTCGGCTGCTGGAAGATGCCCTGGTTGAAGAACTGCGTCGGGTCTTTCGGCAGGCCACGTTCGGCCAAGATCTTTTCTTCAACGAGGTCGAAGGATTTGGCGTTGGAGTGGCCATAGCCTTGCGCCTCGATCAGCCATTTGCCGGCTTCCGGGGCAATCATGGCGTCAATGAGGTCATAGGCCTTGTCGAGATGCGGTGCGTCCTTGGTCAGGACCAGGCCGCAGCAATAGCTCATGATGCCTTCCTTGGGGTTGGCGAACTTGATGTTTACGCCTTGGCCGGAGAGGGTCACCACTGAACTGTTCCAGCCGGTCGAAGCCACGAGTTCGCCGGACGCCAGCGCCTGCTCGACCGCCGAGTTGCTGTCCCAATAGAAACGCACCAGCGGCTTTTGCTTCACCAGCAATTCCTTGGCCTTGGCCAATTCGTCGTCGGTAAGATTGAACGGATCCTTGGCGCCGATCACGATACCAGCGATGGCGACGGCTTCGGTGGCGTCGGCCGACATGGAAATCTGGCCTGAATAGCGCTCGTCCCATAGCATGTTCCAGCTCTCTTCCTTCGCATCGAAGAGATCGGGACGGTAGAGGATCGAGGTATTGCCCCAATCGACCGGGATGAAGAACTGACCACCCTGCTCATCCTGCGCATAAGGCAGCTTCTTCAAACTGTCGAACAAATTGCCCCAATTGGAGAGGCGGCTGGTGTCGATCTTCTGCAACACGTCCGCATCGCGCCAGCGCTTGAGATCGAGATTGCAGGGATGCACCAGATCGACCTTGAAGCCGCTCCTGACCTTGGTGAGGGCCTCTTCAACGTCGCCGAACACCGGGCCTTCCGGTTCGGCGCTATATTTCGCGGTGTAGCCGGGGTGGAAACCCGGATCGTTATAGCCTTCCCAGGTAAAGTAGATCGCTTCGCCATCGGCGGCTTTGGCGCGGCCGACTGGCAGCATGGTCATGGTGAGGCCGGCGGCCGTCAGCATCTGCAGAATATCGCGCCGCGACATGCGGCCCGCCTTCATGGCACTGAGAAAATCCTGTTTGCCCATCAACTCTTGCCTGTCCATCACGCAACGCCCTCCTGTCCCGGTTTCATTTTGCTTGTTATGCGCCGGTATTATTTTCCAGCGTTCTTTGCATGCTGTGTACAGGTGATCTTGCCATTGCCCTGGCACCGCCGCAACTATGCTTCTCAAATCACCTCTGTTTCGGCGTAAAGATGTTGTGATGGCGAGGTAGCGGCACTGATATTTCTGAGTGGCCCGGACTGTTATATGCTTTCCGAACGGTCAGGATTCTTCCCAAACGGGATCTAAGCCGTTACGCCAAACTGGAAAGCTGTGGAACTCGTTGGGGCAGGCCGTTGACGCCTGGCGGTGACCGACGTCACTTTGCCGGGGCGGTTGCAGAGATTAGATGTGGGCGATCTCGCCATCTCGACTATGGAAGATTGGCCCGGCTATGAAAGAGTGGATGGTCACCATGCGCGCGGTTCGAATGACGGTCTCTGTTGCCGGTGCCTTGCTGTGGGTCCTGACGGCCGGGCAGACAGCGCATGCCGAAGACGCGGCCGTGGCAATCGTCGAAGACACCAGCGGCAAGGTCGCCGGTGTCGAGCCGCTTGATCTGCTGCGCGCGGGCAAGACGATCACGCTCAAATCCGATGAAGGCCTCATCATCTCCTATCTCAATTCCTGCCAGCGCGAAAATATCCGTGGCGGCAAGGTGATCATCGGCCAGGCGCAATCCGAGGTCGCTGGCGGCAGTGTCGCCCGGACGAAGCTCTCCTGCGATCCGATAGCGCTGGCCTTGTCGCCTGAGCAGGCCAATCAGAGTGCCGCGCTGGCATTTCGCGACGACAAGACGATCTCAGGCGACCCGGTGGCAGCCGAGGCGAAGTTTCGCATGGATACGCGCCAGCCGATTGTGATCGCGCCGGATTTGACGGAAGTCACCATCGAAGATTGGCGCGATAAGAAGGTCAAATGGTCGGTCAAGGTCGTCAACGGCATTGCCGATCTGACGGCCGATCACGAGATGCTGGCCCAGGGTGGCGTCTATCGCCTGGTTGGCAAAGGCAGAACGTTGATCTTCCGCATCGGCAAGGAAGCAACCGATGCGCCTTTGCCCTTGCTCAAGCGGGTGATCCGCTTCTGAGGCTTAGTGGCAGCCAGCTTTACGGCCGCCATCACCTGACGCCAGCCCATCCAGGATCGGACAATCAGGCCGGTCGTCGCCGTGGCAGTTATGGGCAAGGTGCTTCAAGGCAGCTGCCATCTCCTGCATTTCGGCGATCTTGGCCTCCAATCCGGCAACATGGGTTAGGGCGAGCTTCTTGACCTGTGAGCTGGAGCGTTGCCGGTTGCGCCAAAGCGCCAGCAATTCGCGGATCGTCTCCAGCGGAAAGCCCAGCGATCTCGCGCGCTGAATGAAGCGCAGATTGTGGACATCGTGGTGACCATAGAGCCGGTAATTGCCGTTGCTGCGCTCAGCCGGCGGCAACAGACCGATGCTCTCATAATGCCGGATCATCTTGGCTGACACGCCGCTGGCCTTGGCGGCAGCGCCGATGTTGAGGGAATCGGTCATTGCGGCCTCCAGCGATTGAGGGTGAGGGCATTGGTGACAACGGCCACCGAGGAGAGGGCCATGGCCCCACCCGCGAGGATCGGGCTGAGATAGCCGAGCGCCGCCAGCGGCAAGCCCAGCAGGTTGAAGACGAAGGCCCAGGCGAGGTTTTCCTTGATCTTGCGGCATGTGGCGCGTGCCAGGCCGATGGCCTGCGGCACCAATGCCGGGTCGCCGCGCATCAATGCGATCCCCGCCGTCTCAATGGCAACGTCGGTACCCGTCGCCATGGCGAGGCCGAGGTCGGCGGCGGCCAGCGCCGGCGCGTCGTTGACGCCGTCGCCAACCATCGCAACCTTGGCACCATCTGCTTTCAACGCTGCGATAGCGTGTGTCTTGTCGTCCGGCAGCAACTCGGCGCGGACATCGTCGAGCCCCAGTTCGGAGGCGATCTTGGCAGCGGCACCCTGGTTGTCGCCGGTCAGCATCAGGGTCCTGATGCCGAGATGGCGCAGCGCGTCGATGGCTGGCTTGGCACTTGGCCGCAGCTGGTCGGCAAAGGCGAAGAGGGCGATGAGACGCCGCTGCGGTGCCGTCTCAGCAAGATAAGAAACGCTGGCGCCTTCCGCCGCCAGTCTCGCGGCAGTTTCCGCGAGCGGTGTGATGCCAAGACCATTGTCCTGCATCATCTTGGCCGTTCCCAGCGCGTATTGATGCTGGTCGATCATGCCCACGACACCGCGCCCGGCGACGACCCTCGCATCCGTGGCACGGGGCAGGTCCTGGCCATCCGCAGCCCGGCGCAGCGCGTCGGCCAGCGCATGGGTGCTGCCTGCCTGTAAAGCGGCGGCGAGGTGCAGGGCTGTCTTCTCGTCATTGCCCGGGATGAGCTCGATCGCCTGCAGGCGTGGCTTGCCTTCGGTGAGCGTGCCCGTTTTGTCGAAAGCAACGATCGTAATGTCGCCGGCAATCTCCAAGGCGGCGGCATCACGGATCAGAATGCCGCGCTTGGCACCGGCCCCCACGCCCACCATGATCGCCGTCGGTGTCGCCAGGCCGAGTGCGCAGGGGCAGGCAATGACCAGGACAGCGACCGCGTTGATAAGTGCCGTCTCGATACCGGCCCCCAGCAGCAGCCAGCCACCCAAGGTGAGCGCTGCGATCACCAGCACGATCGGTACAAAGATCGCCGAAACGCGATCCGCCAGGCGCTGGATGGGTGCCTTGGCACCCTGAGCCGCCGTCACCATGCGAATGATGCGCGCCAAGGTGGTTTCGGCACCGACGGCTGCGACGGCAACCTCCAAGGCACCCATGCCGTTGACCGACCCGCCGATGACGCGGTCGCCGGTAGCCACCGGCCGTGGCCGGCTCTCGCCGGTGATGAGGGATTCATCGATCTCGCTGTCGCCGGCGATGATCTTGCCGTCGGCCGGGACACGTTCGCCGGCACGGACGAGGGCGATGTCGCCGGCTGCCAATTGCTGCAATGGGATGTCACTCTCGACACCATTGCGGCGCACGCGCGCCTGGGCCGGCCACAAGGCATTCAAGGCACTGAGCGCGGAAAGGGTGCGGCGCTTGGCGCGCTTTTCCAGCCATTTGCCGAGCCGCACCAGCACGATGATGACGGCGGCGGATTCGAAATAGAGATGGTGCGGGTTTATCGCCATCATGTAGAGGCTGAGGCCGAAGGCAGCGCTGGTCCCCATCGCCACCAGCAGATCCATATTACCGCTGAAGCCGCGAATGGCGCGCCAGGCACCGAGATAAAACGGCAGGCCGAGCCCGAACTGCACCGGCAGCGCCAGGGCCAGCTGAATCCACGGATCCAGCATCCACATGCCGCCCAGGGTCAATTCCAGGACCATCGGCGCCAGCAACGGCAGGGTGAGGGTGGCGCCCAGCAGCAGGAACCAGGCCTCATGGTCGGGCTTTGCACGCGCATCCTCGGCGCGGACGCCATAACCGGCCTTCTCCACGGCTTTGGCCACGGCGTCGCGGGTGATATCGGTGCTTCCCGTGACGACAGCTTCTTCGCTGGCCAAATTGACGTCGGCGGTGGCAACGCCAGGCATCCGCCGCAGCACCTTCTCGATGCGTGTGGCGCAGGCGGCGCAGGTCATGCCTGTAATACCCAATCTCAGTTCAGTGGCGCTGGCGGTCATCAAGCTACTCCTTCATCCTGGCGCCAATTACATATGGTCCTTCCAATCATGGGAAGGTCAAGGCGAAACAGGGTGTGCCAAAGGATGTGCCAAAGGATGTGACTGGGACGGCGCCCTTTGCTAGGGTGCGGCGACACAATCGGAAAGCAGCTAAGTCATGGCAGAACAGCGAAAATCCCGCCCGAACGCAGTGGCCAAAAAGCTCAGCGATCGGATCGCCGGCAAGACCGCCAAGATCGGCATTATCGGTCTTGGCTATGTCGGCCTGCCGCTTGCGTGCCTCTTTGCTGAAAAGGGCTTTGCCGTCACCGGCTTCGATGTCGATGAGGGGAAGACGACGAAGCTCAATGCCGGCCGCTCCTATATCCGGCACATCTCAGCGCGCCGCATCGCGCCGCTGGTGAAGGCCGGCTCGCTCAAGGCCAGTGCCGATTTCCGCGGCCTGAAATCCATGGATTGCATCATCATCTGTGTACCCACGCCGCTCTCGAAGCAGCGCGAACCGGATTTGAGCTATGTCGCCGACACGGCTGCGGTCATTGGCAAGTATCTCAAGGCCGGGCAGTTGGTGGTGCTCGAATCCAGCACCTATCCCGGCACCACCGATGAAGTGGTGCGTCCGGCGCTCGAAACCAAGGCCCTGAAAAGCGGTCGCGATTTCTTCCTGGCCTACTCGCCGGAACGTGAGGATCCGGGCAACGAAACATATGGCACGGCGGCTATTCCCAAAGTCGTCGGCGGAGATGGTGCTACCGCGCTCTCGCTTGCCTTGGCGCTCTACGATGCTGCTGTCGTGAAGACAGTGCCTGCGTCCAGTCCGGCCACTGCCGAGGCGGTGAAGCTTACCGAAAACATCTTCCGCTCCGTCAACATCGCTCTGGTCAATGAACTAAAGGTCATCTTCGATGCCATGGGTATCGACGTCTGGGAAGTGATCGACGCCGCCAAGACCAAGCCTTTCGGCTTCATGCCCTTTTACCCTGGCCCAGGTCTGGGTGGGCACTGCATTCCGATCGATCCCTTTTATCTCACCTGGAAAGCGCGGGAATTCGGCATCACCACCCGCTTCATCGAACTGGCGGGCGAGATAAACACCTTCATGCCGCATTATGTCGTGGAGAAACTCGGCGAAGCCTTGAACGCGCGCGCGGCGAAGGCGCTCAAAGGGGCGCATATTCTCGTCATCGGTCTTGCCTATAAGAAGAATGTCGACGACATGCGGGAAAGTCCGGCGCTGACCTTGATCGAGCTTCTGGAAGCGCAGGGTGCCAAGGTCGATTATCACGATCCGATTATCACCCAGATCAAGCCGTCGCGGGAACATCCGCATCTTGCCGGCCGCCGCTCGAAGGCGCTGTCGGATGCCAACTTGAAACGCGCCGATGTCGTCCTCATCGTGACCGACCATGATGCCATCGATTTCAAGCGCGTCGGCAAGCAAGCGTCACTTATTGTGGATACCCGCAACACCATGGCGCGTGCCGGCTGGCGCGGCCGGAACGTCGTCAAGGCCTGAGCCGCCATGACCATTCTTGTCACCGGCGTTGCCGGGTTCATCGGTTACCATGTCGCTGAAGCTCTGCTGGAGCGTGGTGAGCGCGTGCTGGGCGTCGACAATATGAATGCCTATTACGACACCAAATTGAAGCAGGCGCGGCTGCATCGGCTGGAGCGGCATCCAGCGTTCCGCTATGTGTTTGCCGACCTTGGCCGTGCGCCGGCACTCCACGCTGCTGTGCAGCGGCAGCGCGACGAGATCACGGGGATCATTCATCTGGCGGCCCAGGCAGGTGTGCGGCATTCGATCGACCATCCGACGGACTATGTCGGGCCCAATCTTTCGGGCCATCTCAACATTCTCGAACTCGGTCGCCACCTGCCGAACTTGGCGCATCTGGTTTATGCCAGCTCCAGCTCGGTCTATGGCAAGAGCCGGCGCGTGCCGTTTGCCATCGACGATCCGGTCGACAGCCCGACCTCGCTTTACGCCGCCACCAAGCGCGCCGATGAGCTGATGAGCATTTCCTATGCCCAGCTTTATCATCTGCCGCTGACCGGCCTCCGCTTCTTCACAGTCTTTGGTCCCTGGGGCCGGCCGGACATGGCCTATTATCGCTTCACCCAGGCGATCCTGGCGGGTGAGAAGATCGAGGTATTCGGCGATGGCAGTGTGGAGCGCGATTTCACCTATATCGACGATATCGTGGCCGGCGTGCTCGCGTCCCTCGACCGGCCGCCTGATCGCATCCAGGCGATGCCGCACCGTCTCTATAATCTCGGCAGCGACCGGCCCGTCAGCCTCAATCACCTGATCGATCTGGTGGAACAGGCTTGCGGGCAGAAGGCTGTGCGCAACATCCAACCGCCAGCCGCGGGCGACGTGCCGGCAACCTGGGCCGATCTCACCTTGAGCCGCGCCGATCTCGGCTACGAGCCGAAGACCTCCCTGGCCGAGGGGCTGGAGAAATTTGTTGCCTGGTACCGGGACTACGCGAAGGTTTGAGAGTGGAGAGACTGATCGATCCACACCCCCTCTCTAACTCTCCCCCTCAAGGGGGGAGAGGACTAGAACGAGTTGATTGCGATATCTGGGTCTAAGCTCCCTCCCCCCTTGAGGGGGAGGGTTGGGGAGGGGGGTATGCCAGTCTCGACCCTTGCGATTATGCCCTCTTCGCCAGCGGCAAGCTCACCACCCAGCAGTAACCGTCCGGGTCCAGGATATAGGTTTCGCGCATGCCGTGGGGTTTGTCTGCGGGTTCCATAAGCACGACATAGTCAAGCTTCTTGGCGCGAGCGACAGCGGCATCGGGGTCGAGGTGATAGAGTCGCAGTTCCGCCCCCGCCCCGCGCACACCGCTTTCGGGCAGCAGGCCGAGGAGCGGGTTGCTGTGATAGGTGCCGTCGGCATGCAGCATCCATTCCGCCAGCACATGGCCGTTCACCCGGTGGCGCAGGACTGCAAAATCCTTATCGGCTATGGCAGTTTCAGCCAGCAGGATTTCGCGCGCAAAAGCGACCGTGCGCATGACGTCACGGACCAGCAGATTGACCCCGAAGCCCTTGAGCCCACGGCCATAATCGTCGGCCGCGGGAAATTCCTGATGAGCAGCACCCATGGCGTTGGCTATCCGGTTCTGGTGAGGTTGCGGGCCATTCAGCCATTGCCGGGACCGCGGGGCAAGTCTGGGATCGTCACAGTACAACCTGTCAGCGGCATGGTGCTAGACTGCTGCCCATGCCGATTCGCCTTTTGCCAGCCAATCTCGTCAACCAGATCGCTGCCGGCGAGGTCATTGAACGACCCGCCTCGGTGGTGAAGGAGTTGGTCGAGAATGCCGTCGATGCGGGTGCCAACCGCGTCGCCGTCGAACTGCGCGAAGGTGGCAAGAGCTTCATCAGCGTCACCGATGATGGCCATGGCATGGCGCCCAAGGAGCTGGCGCTGGCGATCGAACGGCATGCCACTTCGAAATTGCCCGACGACGATCTGGTCCATATCGGCTTCTTCGGCTTCCGTGGTGAAGCCTTGCCCTCGATCGGCGCCGTCGGACGCCTGTCCATCGCCAGCCGCGCACGGGGTGCCGAGGAAGGCTGGATCATCCGCGTCGAAGGTGGCGAGAAGCAGGGACCTGAACCAACCGCGCTGACATCCGGCACGCGGGTCGAATTGCGCGATCTCTTCTATGCGGTGCCGGCGCGTCTCAAATTTCTCAAGACCGCACGCTCGGAACAGAATGCCGTGGTCGAAATCCTGGAGCGCCTCGCCATGGCGCATCCCGATATCGCCTTTTCACTCACTGACGACGGCAGACAAGTTTTGCGCCTCGACGCCGCGCAGGCCGATCTCATGGAAACGCCGGACGCCGCGCGCTTGAAGCGCCTGGGCGATGTGATGGGGCGCGATTTTGCCGAGAACGCCGTGGCGCTGGCCGTTGAGCGGGAGGGACTGCACCTCACCGGCTTTGCCGGTCTGCCGACGCTCAACCGGGCCACGGCAGCGTCACAATATCTTTTCGTCAATGGCAGGCCGGTGCGCGACCGGCTGCTGCAGGGCGCCATCCGTGGTGCCTATCAGGAGTTCCTGGCGCGCGACCGGCATCCGCTGGTGGCTTTGTTCCTGGAATGCCCGCCGGATCTCGTCGATGTGAACGTGCATCCAGCCAAAGCGGAAGTACGCTTCCAGGATCCGGCCCTGGTGCGCGGTCTTATCGTCGGCGCCATCCGCCGCGCCATGGATGCCGCCGGCCATCGTGCTTCGACGACCGTTGCAAGGGCAGCCATCGCTTCCTTCGGCACCATGACGGGCGTTTCCGCGCCACTGCCGACTGCTTATCAGGCGATGCATGGTGGCAACGGCCAGGTCAATCGCTTCAATGCCGGCGTGGTGCAGCAGGCGATGGCGGCTTTTGCACCCCTATCACCGGAAATGGCGCGCCCCTCCGGCATGGCGCATGTGCCCCAGGATTATCTGACGCAGGATAATGTGCCTCAGCAGGATTACCCGCTGGGCATCGCGCGGGCGCAGATTTTCGGCACCTATATCGTGGCGCAGACCAAGGACGGCATGGTGATCGTCGACCAGCACGCCGCCCACGAACGCCTGGTGCTGGAGCGCATGAAGGTGGCGCTGGCGGGGACTGGCGTGCAACGCCAGGCACTGCTGATCCCTGAGATCGTGGAATTGCCGGCGAAGCTGGTGGGTGCGCTGCTTGCCCGCAGCGCAGAGCTGGAAGAATTGGGCCTCGCCATCGAGGCATTCGGCCATGATGCCATCGCCGTGCGCGAAGTACCGGCCCTCCTTGGACAGAGCGATGTCAAAGGCCTGGTGCGGGATCTTGCCGAAGAAATCGCCGAGCTCGGCGCTGCCTTGAGCCTCAAGGAAAAGCTTGAGGACATTTGCGGCACCATGGCCTGTCATGGCTCGGTACGCGCCGGGCGGCAACTGCTGCCTGCCGAAATGGATGCGCTGTTGCGCCAGATGGAGGCGACACCGCATTCGGGGCAATGCAACCATGGCCGCCCGACTTATGTCGAATTGAAGCTCTCCGATATCGAGCGGCTGTTCGGGCGTCGATGAGCGAGGCTTTGCGCCGGCCCCGGCTTCCTGGAACGATCTGGATGCTGGGGCTCACCAGCCTGCTGATGGATGGGTCGAGCGAGATCGTGCATGCGGTGCTGCCGCTGCTCCTGGTCAATGCGATGGGCAGCAGCATCTTCCTGGTCGGCATCATCGACGGGTTGGCGGAAGCGACGGCATCGACCACCAAGATATTTTCCGGCGCACTCAGCGATTATTGGCAGAGCCGCAAATATATCGCGGCCTTCGGCTATGCCTTGAGCGCCTGCTCCAAGGCGATCTTTCCGGTGGCAGCGACGCCTTTCATGGTGTTCGTCGGCCGCTTTGCCGATCGATTCGGCAAGGGTGTCCGTGGGGCACCGCGCGATGCGCTCATTGCCGATTGGGTGGCGCCGGAACATCGCGGCTATGCCTATGGCGTGCGGCAGGCGATGGACAATATAGGTGCCGTCCTTGGTCCGTTGGCGGCCATTCTGCTGTTGCAGCTTTATGCTGGCGACGTGACGCCGGTCCTGTGGTGGGCGGTCGTGCCGGCATTGCTCTCCGTTTCAGTGATGCTGGTGGGTGTGCGGGAACCCGCCGCAACCGAGCCGCGCGTGAAACGCCCCTTTCCCTTGCGGCTGAGCGAACTGCGCCTTCTCGGTGGGCCATTCTGGCTGGCGATGGCGTTCCTGTTCCTGTTGCTGCTGCCGCGCTTTTCCGAAGCGTTCCAAATCCTGCGCGCCCAGGATGTCGGCGTCGATGCCGCCTGGGCACCTATGACCCTGGTGGTCATGAACTTGGTGTCGGTACCATTGACGCCGTTTGCCGGCATCTGGTCGGACCGCATTGGCCGCAACCGTGTGATCGCCTTGGGCTTTGCCCTATTGATCCTGTCGCACGGCGCCATGGCGTTGGCGACGGGGCCGCTCTTGGTATGGGTCGGTGCCGGGCTCTGGGGCCTGCACCTTGCCTTCACGCAAGGTATCTTCTCGGCGCTGGTCGCGGACTATGCGCCGCCGCATCTCCGCGGCACGGCCTTCGGTGTCTTCAATCTGGCCGCCGGTATCGCCATCTTCACAGGCTCGGCCGCGATGGGACTGGCCTGGGATCAATTGGGGGCGTCGATCGCCTTCATCCTGGCAGCCGGCGTGAATGTCGCTGGCCTCGCATTGTTCCTGCTGCCGCGTAAAATTCAGGCGTCGTGACGCAGGAAGACGATGCGGGCTTTACCGTAACGGCGTTCATCGACCAGATCGAAGCCATGGGGCGGGGTAAAGGCGTCGCGGCCGGCCATCTCCACCACAATAAGTGCGTTGCCGGCGATCCAGCCACGGCGGTCAAGGGCGGTCAGCGCCGGGACGATCAGATCCTGGCCGTAAGGCGGATCGAGAAACACGAGATTGGCCGGCGTGAAGCGCGCGTGGCGATGCGCTTCCGGTGGGTTGAGCGCGTCCCCCAGCACGATCGTCGTGCGTTGGGCTTCGTGGCAGGCGGCGACGTTCAGTTTAATGCAGTCGGCGGCGCCACGATCCTTTTCGATCGCGATGAGCGACGCGGCACCACGCGACAGCGCCTCCAACCCCAGGGCACCGGAGCCGGCAAAAACATCCAGCACCTTGGCCTCGGCCACGGCATCGTGACCATGGACGAGGATGTTGAAAATCGCCTGACGCGCCCGGTCCGAGGTCGGGCGTACATCACTGCCTTCCGGGACTGCCAGCCTTGTGCCGCGATGACTACCTGAATCGACGCGCATTACCGGAACCTGGTTTGCCCTTCGGCCCACTACCCTTCGGCTTCTCGCCCCGTGGTCTATCGCCGCGTGGTTTGTCGCCGCGTGGTTTGTCGCTTGCCGGTTTCGCAAAAGTCTTGCGCGGCCGTTCTTCCTGTGCCGGCCGTTCGCTCCTTGCGTAGCGCTCGTCCTTGATGGCGCGGTCGCGATCGGGCTTGCGGCCGGTACCGGGCTGCGGCTTCGACGGCTTGTTCTTCGCCCAGCCGGGTTTCAATCCAGCCTTGGGCGCACGGGTCGGGGTATCGCTGCGTGCCATCTGTTCATTGCGTGCGCCGCGATCATTGCGGCGCGCACGCTCCTGGCGCACTGGCTGATCATCACGATCAGGCTGCCTCGACCAGCTCGGCTTTTCGCTGCGGGCCGGCCGTTCGTCACGCGAGGGCCTTTCGTCTCGGGTAGGTCGCTTCACATAGGCAGGCCGTTCGCTCCGATCGGGCCGATCATTGCGGCCGGCGGTATCGTTTCGCCGCGGCTTATCGGCCCAGCTTGGCTTGTCGCCGCGTGGGGGAGCGTCGCTGCGGGACGGCCGCTCGGTTCGCGGTGCGCGGTCATCGCGGAGGGGGCGCTCAGTGCGGCTGGCTTGATCTGCACGTGCTGGCCGTTCGAAGCGTTCCGGCCGGTTGCCTGGGCGGTCACCACGTTCCGGCTTGTTGCCCCAGCTCGGCTTGTCCCGGTTTGGTTTATCACTGCGCGCCGGCCGTTCGAAGCGCGGTGGTGCGCCATCGGCGCGGGCCATGCGTTCGTTGCGCCCCGGCCGTTGATTGCGTACCGGCGCTTCGTCACGGGTTGGCCGTTCGGTGCTGCCGGCCCTTGCATCACGTTCCGATCGAGCCCCTCGCTCGGGGCGCTCGCCGCGCGGCATGTTCTTTTCGCGCGTGCGCTTGTCAGGCCCCTTGTCGAAAACCGGGCGCTCGCGGCGGGCGCGGCGATTGTCGGATTCCTGAGCCGCTTTGTCTGGATCGGCCTTTTCCTCGTGCCGATAGTCGTTACCAAACTGCAGTTGTTCTTTCAGCAACTTGCCTTTGACTTCATGGACCTGGCCCGGTTCCATCTCCTCCAGGCGGAAGGGGCCATAGCCGACGCGGATGAGGCGGCTCACCGGCCAGCCGAAATGCTGGCAGATGCGGCGGATTTCGCGGTTCTTGCCCTCGGTCAGCGCCATGTTGAGCCAGGCGTTGGCACCCTGTTGGCGATCGAAGGAGGCGATGATTGGGCCATAACGCACACCGTCGATCTCGATGCCGTCCTTGAGCCCGTCGAGCAGTTTCGGATCGAAGCGGCCGTTGACGCGCACACGGTAGCGGCGGATCCAGGCGGTGGTCGGCAGTTCCAGCCTGCGGGCAAGTTCGCCATCATTGGTGAGCAGCAGCAGGCCTTCGGAATTCAAATCCAGTCGGCCGATCGAAATCACGCGCGGCATGTCGGACGGCAGATTGTCGAACACGGTGGCGCGGCCTTCCGGGTCATAGGCCGTCGTCATCAAGCCCTTGGGCTTATAATAGAGCCAGACCCGGGAGAGCTGTTTTTCCGGCAGCGGCTGGCCATCAACAAGAATCACATCCTTGGTGCCGACATTCATGGCGGCGGAGGTCAGCACCGTGCCATTGACGCTGACCCGGCCATTGGCGATCCAGACTTCGGCATCGCGGCGCGAACAGAGGCCGACGCGCGCCATGAGCTTGGCGATGCGTTCGCCGGCATGGGCGCTTTTGATACGCTTCTGATCCTTGCTCATGCTGCTTTGGCCGCGTCAACGAAGGCCGTGAGGATCTTGGCGTCGCCCGCCGTGACGTTGAGCTCTGGATGCCATTGCACGCCGAGGCAGAATTTATAGCGTGGATCCTCGATCCCCTCGATGACCCCATCGGGCGCCGTCGCATTCACGACCACGCCGGTGCCGACTGATTTCACCGCCTGATGATGCGCGCTGTTCACCGGCAATTCCGTGCCGCCCACGATCCGCTGCAGGAGCGAACCCGGCGTGAGCTTGACCTTGTGGCCGGCCTCGTTGCGCGGGTTGGGTTGTTCGTGGAGCAGTGAATCCGCGACCTCGTCCTCGATATGCTGAATGAGGGTGCCGCCCAAGATGACGTTGATCAGTTGCTCGCCGCCGCAAATGCCCAGCACCGGCTTGTTGCGCTTCAGCATCGCCTTCACGATACCGAGCTCGAACGAGGTACGGCCTTCCTTGGTGCGCACCGTCGCGTGCTTGGTGTTTTCGCCGAACAGGGCCGGGTTGACGTCGAAGCCGCCACCGGTCACGACCAGGCCGGCGATGGTGTCGGCATAGGCCTCGACCATGTCAGGCTCATGGGGCAGGCACATCGGCAGGCCGCCGGCATACGACACCGCCTGGGTATAGGTGGCGCGCAGTGAATAATGCGGTGCCTTGGAAAGGCCTCGCGGCGCATCGACATCCAAAGTGAGGCCGATGAGAGGATTGGTCATGGTTTGGCTCCAAATTTACCCGCGCGCCGGACCGGAAATACCCTGAATTGTCGAGGATTGGCGGCGCTGGCAGGATTTCTGGGCAAGCTATTTCATATCGCTCACCCTGATACAAGTGTGACACATGGGTTAGAGGGGTGCTTGACCGGACCTTCGGCGGTAGCGAACATGCTGAAATGACTGACTTACCCCCCCATCCGCCGGTCAATTTCATGGATTTGGCCTTCCGGCAGGCGGAAGCGGCCTTCCAGCGCGACGAAGTGCCGATCGGTGCCGTCCTGGTCGATCCTATGAGCGGGGAGGTCCTGGCGGCCGACCACAATCGGGTCGAGGAGCTGCATGACCCCACGGCGCATGCCGAAATGCTGGTCATTCGGGCGGTCGCCATGGGACGGAAGGAAAAACGCCTGCCTTTCGCCGATCTCTATGTGACCCTGGAACCCTGCCCGATGTGCGCCACCGCGATCTCGTTTGCGCGGCTGCGGCGAGTGATCTATGCCGCCCCCGACCCCAAAGGCGGTGGGGTGGAAAGCGGCCCCAAGATCTACACCCTGCCTACCTGCCACCACCGGCCGGAGGTTGTTGGCGGTGTCGGCGAAGCGCGTAGTGCTGAGTTGCTGAGGAGCTTCTTCCGGGCGAGAAGATAATACTGCGCCACTCTCACCGCCATGCCCGGGCTTGACCCGGGCATCCACGCCATCAACTGCCGCAGTGGATCTCCGGGTCTTCGCCCGGGGATGACGATTTAAAATGAGAAAGCCAACCTCAAATCGGCAGCGAATCCTTGATCCGGTAGTAGAGGATCGAGGGTGCGAGGAACCAGGGATTGCCCTCATAAAGCGGGCGTGTCTGGAAGGGAACGTTATCGAGGGCCGATTTACCATCGGCCTTGCCCAGGACCTGCTGGCCGATCTTCATGCCGAAATAGGTGGCGAGCGAGACGCCGGAGCCGCAATAGCCCATCGCGTACCACAGGCCATCCTGACGCCCGATATGCGGCAGCGTGTCGAAGGTATAGGCGACATAGCCCATCCAGCTATGGGTGACCTTCGTTGATTTCACGTCCGGGAAGATCAGCGACATCCAATTGTGCAGCTTTGGTGCGCTGACCTTGGGGTCGTTCTCCTTGTAGGCGACGCGACCACCGAACAGGATGCGGCGTTTGTCCGGCGACAGGCGGTAATAGAAGACCAGCTTCCTGGTATCGGAAATCATGCGGTTGGTCGGCAACAGGCGGCTGGTCAGTTCCAGCGGCAATTCCTCGGTCGCGATGATATAGCTGCCGATCGGGATGACGCGCCGGCGGTGCCAGGGGGTGAGCGGTCCGGTATAGCCGTTGGTGGCGACGATCACGTCGCGCGCGGAAACCTTGCCGAGCGGCGTCGTGACGGTGAAGCCGGCCGCATCCTTTGCCAGCGCCATAACCGGACAATAGCCCACGACCTCCGCGCCGGCACTTTCCGCGAGACGCAGCAATTCCAGATGGAACTTGCCGGGATGGAGGGCGCCATGGTTCGAATACACAGCGCCACCATGATAGAACGGACTGTCGATCTCCGTCGCCTGCTCTGCTTTTGGCACCATGAAATAGGGGCTGGCAAGATCCTTGGGCTGGTCGGCGAGGCTTTTGGCGAGCGTCTCATATTGTTTGGGATTGTGAGCGGCATGGAAGCGGCCACTTATTTCCCAATCGCAATTCAGAGTCTCGCCCTTGATCAGGTCACCGATATAGGCGAGCGCGTTGATACCTTCGCGCCGGATGCCATAGGCCACGTCCTGGTTGAGTCGACCCGAGAGTTCGCCGTAGCTGGGCTTGATGCTGGTCGAAACCTGGCCACCGTTGCGGCTGGAGCAGCCGAAGCCGGCTGCTTCCGCATCCAGCACCAGGGTGGAACGGCCGCCCTTGGCGGTTTCGCGCGCTGCCATCAGGCCGGTATAGCCGGAACCGATCACCAGCACATCGACCCTGGCCGGCAAGGTGGTTGCACGTCGATCCGGCCGGGGCGCTGCCTCCCACCAATAGGCTTCATTCTTGTAGTCGGCGGCGAAAATCGACTCGGACATCTCGACGGCGCTCCCCCAAAACCCGCGAAACAGGGCGCGGAATTGATAGACCGGATTTCGGGCAGTTTCCAGACGGTGCCGCAGATATTTGTCTCTGAGGTAGGAATCTGCAAAGCTGTGGTGAAGGAATCTTCATATCATGGCCGACCGCCGACCCCGCCGCGTTGCGATCACTGATCTCGATCAGATCGCCCTCGATTATCTCGCGCGTTTTGCGACGACCAAGAAGCGCGTCCAGGAGATGCTGACGCGCCGCATTCGGAAATCGGCGCATTTTCATGGTGACGATCCGGCAGAAATGCTGGCGGCGATCCCGGCAGTGATCGAAAAGCTGGAGCGCAATCGCTTTCTCGATGACCAGGCCTTTGCCGGCATGAAGGCAGCGAGCCTCACCCGGCGCGGCACGTCCCGACGGCAGATCGGCGCCAAACTTGCGCAATTGGGCATTTCTCAGGACATGCACGGTACGGCGATGGAGGGCCTCGTCGAAGAGTTCGGCGATACCGAGGAAGCGGCGGCGGTTGCCTATGCCAAACGCCGCCGGCTCGGCCGCTACCGTGCCCGGCACATTGCCGGCGAGCAGCGGCTGGTGCAGGCCAAACGCGATCTTTCCGCCATGGCCAGAGCGGGGTTCAGCTTCGCACTCGCCAAGCGCGTGCTGGGTGCGGCGGACGATATCGATATCGAAGACGATGAAGGATGATCCCGATCGAAGCGTGTGCGATGGAGCCGGAGCCGAGCGATGTGGTGATTGCAGATGCCGATAGCGGAGACCTGGGGGTGGCGACATCACCACCCCTGCCATTGCCTATCTGGCATATTCGACGCCACCGACTTCAATTCCTACGTTGCGCGCTCGATCGCGGAGGGTGGGCCGAAACGGAAGCAAGAGAGCATGTCCGCGAGCACGACGGCTGGCCTGGGTGTCAGGCAGCGGCCGGACATCATCGGCAGATAGGCGGATGCGCTTAACGCCTACTTGCGATCCAGCCTCAGTCATGTAAGGTCGCCAGCACGAGAGTCTGTCTCGTGTTGTTCGAATTTGAGGAGCATTGTCCTCAATATGCGTCCTTTCTGGTCCGTTCGTACGGCTCTGCTGATTGCCTTGCCTTTGCTGGTGGGTTTTGCGGCGCTGGCCGTCATTGGCGGCGGCATCGTCATTGCCCAACGCGGTACCGATGCCGCAGCGCGGGCGCTGATGCAAAGCGCCAATGGACATATCATTTCACGCACCACCAGTTTCCTGGAGGAAGCGGAGCGCGCTGCTGATGCAACGTCGCGCATGATCACCGACCGTACCTTGGCTGCGCATGACCGCCCCACTTTGCAGCGCTATCTGTGGCAGCAATTGATGGCACATCCCAATCTCTCCGGCATGTATGTCGGCTACGAGGATGGTGGGTTCGATTATGCGATGCGCATCAACACCGTGGCCGGCGATCAGTTCATGTTCAAGTCGATCGACACGCAGCGTCGGACGCGCGATGTCAGGGTCACCTGGCGCAATGCCTATTACGAGGATATCTCGGTCGAAGAGGGTATGGTCGATGGCTTTGATCCGCGCCTGCGTCCCTGGTACGCGGCGGCCACGCGTGGTCTCAACAGCGGCTGGACCGAACCCTATATCTTCTGGACCACACGTCAGCCCGGTATCAGCGTGGCACGGCCGGCCAAATGCGACGTTGGCGATTGCGTGGTCGGCGCCGACATCACGCTGGCTGACCTGTCGCAATTCTTTGGCAATCTGGAGCATGAAATCGGCGGCCGCGCCTTTCTGCTGACCGATGCCGGCAAAGTCATCGCCGCTTCGGAACTGACGGGTGGGGCCGTCGCCCGTGCTCTTGCGCGCAACCACACTCATACCTTGCCGGAAATGGCCGATATCGGTGCATCGCTCCTGCAGGCCGTGTGGCAGGCGGCCATGTCGCCAGCCGGTTCGCACCCGATCGGCTACCGTGCGCTCGATTGGCAGGGTGCCGGCTATCTCACCGAAATCGCGCCGATCGATTTCCACGGTCTGTCCTGGCTGGTCGGCGTGGCTGTGCCGCGCACGGGCCCGTTGGGCTGGTTTGCTGGTGTGCGCGATTCGGTGGTGTGGCTGGTGATCTGCATTGCCCTGGTGACCGTGCTCTCCGGCATGGCGCTCTCTCAGCCGATTGTCGCCGGTCTCAAGCGGCTTGAGCGCAATGCACAGAAAGTGCGGAGTGGCGAATTCGCCGGTCTCACACTGCCTGAAGGTGGTTTCAAGGAAATTCGCCAGACCGAGGAGGCTCTGCTCGACATGGCGCATAATCTGCAGTCGCAGATGCATGCGACGCAACTGGCCCTCGACGAGGCCATCCGGGCCGGTCAAATCAAATCCGAATTCCTGGCGCATATGAGCCACGAATTGAGGACGCCGCTCAATGGCATCATCGGTTTTTCCGAATTGCTGGAAATGACCGCGGCGGCGAAACTCAATGAGCGGGAACGCAGCTATGTGGCCGACATCATTGGCCTTGGCCGCCATTTGCAACATCTCATCGAGCAGGTACTTGAATTTGCGCGGCTCGAAGGCAGCACCGAGGGGATCGTGTCACCGCCCCTGCGCCTGGCCGATATCGCCGACGGCATCAAGCGCATGTTGGAACGGCAATGGGCCGAGAAACGCATCACCTGGATGAGCGATATTCCGCGCGAGTTGGAAGTCCGCGTCGACGAGACGCCCTTGCGGCAGATACTGACCAATCTACTGACCAACGCGGTGAAATATACCAAGCCCCAGGGCCGGGTTGCCGTCGCCGCCATGCGCGAAAAGGACGGCACGACGCACATCACCATCGCCGACAGCGGAATCGGCATGAGCGAGGAGGAACTGCGCAACGCCTTCGTGCCCTTCTCCCGTTCCCTGCGGAACCCCTATGTCGCCGCCAACTCTGGTGTCGGATTGGGGCTGCCGATCACCAAAATGCTGTGCGACCGCCTGCACGTCGCGGTGACGCTCACCAGCCGGCCGGAAGAGGGGACGGTCGCCCGCATTATCATCCCGGCTGCCACGGGTGCCCCTGTTCGGCCAGCCACTGGCGTTTTGGGCGAAAATCGGCAGGAAACAGCCCCGGCCGATATCTGATCCGGGCCGGATCTGGGTTAATATTCTCTTAAATGTGACTTTACTGTACCGTCTGGACGGTATAGTTTCCCGCGCTGCAATATAGTCTTTGTCCAGATCGGGCCGTATTTTCTATGAGCACCCGCGAACAGATTATCGATGCCGCGCTGAGTGTCGTCCGCGCCCAAGGCGTGGCGGCCCTCACCTTGGACGAAGCAGCGCGCATTGCTGGCATCAGCAAGGGCGGCGTCCTCTATCATTTCAAGAGCAAGGAAGCGCTGATCCAGGGCATGGTCGCGCGTCTCGCCGGCCAATGCGAGACGTTGCAGCAGGCGCATTACGACCAGTTGGCGCCCGGACCCAATCGCTGGGCGCGCGCCTTGGTCGCGACCTCGTTCGATCCGGCGGCGCCGACCATGGACCCGGCCGGCTGCGCGCTGCTGGCAGCGATTGCCACCAATCCCAGCCTGCTGGAACCCCTCGAAGGCACCATCGACACGGCGTTCCGCCGCCTCACCGCGGATTCCGAAGATCCCAGCATGGCTCTCCTCGTGGCGCTCGCCATGGATGGGCTGTGGCTGCACCGCCTGGTCGGGTCGCCGGTGATGGACGAAACACGACGCCTGGCCATCCGCGAGAAGGCCCTTTCCCTGCTGGGCGACGGACCAACGATGACCGATGCCACCGATCCAAAGATTGCCCGGACCGCATAAGGACCGGGCGCCTCGCAGATCGATTTTTTAAGACAAGATTTCAGAGATTCAGGAGACCCACATGTCCGCCGGTACAGTTGCAAGATCGATGGTTCGCGGCGTTTTCCGCTGGAAAATGCTGTTCATGCTCATCGGCAGCACGATCGTGTTTGGTGGTGTGTTCGGGGCGATCAATTTCAAGAACAAGGCGATCGCCGAATATCTGGCCAACATGTTTGCGTCACAGCCTGCGGTCAATGTCACGGCGGCGGCGGCTGAACAGCAGGATTGGGCGGTTCAGGTCCCGGCCATCGGCGTGCTGGAAGCCAACCGCGGTGTCGATATCAATTCCTCGGTCACGGGTCTCATTCAGCAGATCCTGTTCGAATCCGGCGAAACCGTGAAGCAGGGCCAGACCCTGCTGCGCCTTGATGCCGATGTGGWGCGGAGCAATCTGCAGAGCGCCCAGGCGTCGCTGAAACTTGCCAAGGCCAATCTGGCGCGTGGTGAATCGCTCCGCACCAGCGACAACATCTCAAAGGCCACACTGGAGCAGCGCCAGTCGGAATATGAAGTGGCGTCGGCTGAAGTCTCGGCGCTGGTGGCGCAGATCGAGAAGAAGGTCATCAGCGCACCCTTCGACGGTGTGCTCGGCATCCGCAAAGTCAATGTCGGCGGCTATCTCGATGTCGGCAAGGCAATTGTCAACATCCAGGATCTCTCCGTTATGCTCATCAATTTCAGCGTGTCGCAGCGCGAATTGTCGAGCCTGAAGGTCGGCCAGGAAATCGATATGACGACGGACGCCTATCCGCTGGCGACGTTCAAGGGCGAAATCTCGACCATCGCGCCACTGGTCAACCAGGAAACCGGCATGGTCGAGGTCCAGGGTCGCTTCGACAACAGCCATGGCCAGTTGCGCCCCGGCATGTTCGCCAAGCTCAACGTGCTGCTGCCGGCACGCAAGCAAGTGATCGTCGTGCCGCAGACCGCCATCAGCTACAGCCTCTATGGTGACAATATCTACATCATCAAGACGACCAAGGATGACAAGGGCCAGGAAACGAATCTGGTCGAGCGCAAGATCGTCAAGACCGGCGAGCGGCGCAACGGCTTCATCATCATCGAGGAAGGGATCGCTGCCGGCGACAAGATCGTGACGTCCGGCCAGCTGAAGCTCGACAACGGTTCCAAGGTAGCGATTTCTGATGTCAACCCGCTGGCCACACCGGCCGAGATTCCGACGGAGTAACGCCAGCGATGTTCGACATATTCATCAAGCGGCCAGTTCTGGCCACGGTCATCAGCCTGCTCATTCTGCTGCTGGGGGCTAAGGCGCTCTCATCCCTGCAGGTCCGGCAATATCCGGAACTGTTCAACACGGTCATCACCGTGACGACCACCTATCCCGGCGCCGATGCCGATCTGATGCAGGGCTTCGTAACCGATCCGGTGCAGAAGGCGGTGGCAACCGCTGATGGCATCGATTACCTGACCTCCAGCAGCTCCGCCGGCTCCAGCGTGGTGTCGGTCCATGTGCGCCTTAATGAAGATCCCGACGCTGCGATGACCGCTGTCACCGCGAAGGTCAATCAGACGCGCTCCGTTCTCCCGCGTGATATCAATGACCCGGTGATCGTGAAATCGACCGGCGACACATTCGCCGCGATGTATCTAGCCTTCTCCAGCACGGAGATGAATCCCGGCCAGCTCACCGATTATGTGACGCGAGTCATTCAGCCGAAGCTTTCGACCGTGCCGGGCGTTGCCGATCCGGAATTGCTGGGCGGTCAGAAATTTGCGATGCGCATCTGGCTCGATCCCAGCCGCATGGCGTTCTACAACATCTCGGCTGGCGAAGTGAATACGGCGCTGGCTGCCAACAATTATCAGGCTGCTGCCGGCAGCACCAAGGGCCTGTTCGACGTGGTCGGCACGACGGCACGCACCGATCTTCGCAGCGAGCAGGAGTTCCGCGACCTCGTGGTGCGCCATGAAGGTGCTCAGTTGGTGCGCCTTTCCGATATTGCCCGTATCGCTCTTGGCCCACAGGATACGGATTCTTCCGTCTATGTGAACGGCGACAAGGCTGTCTTCATCGGCATCAAGACCACGCCGGATGCCAACGTGCTGACGGTGATCTCCGACGTGCGCGACATGTTGCCGAAGCTGGAAAAGGAGCTGCCGCCAAGCGTCAAGCTGCAGATCGCCTATGATTCGACCATCTTCATCAGCGCCTCGATCGAAGAAGTCGTGAAGACCATCGCCGAGGCGGCGGTCATCGTCATGGTGGTGATCTTCTTGTTCATGGGCTCATTGCGGTCGGTCTTCATTCCGCTGGTAACCATGCCTCTTTCAATGATCGGCGTCTGCCTGTTCCTGCTGATGCTCGGTTTCTCGATCAACCTGCTGACCTTGCTCGCCATGGTGCTGGCGATCGGCCTGGTGGTCGATGACGCCATCGTGGTGGTAGAGAACATTCACCGGCACATCGAAGAAGGGCTCAGTCCGTTCCAGGCAGCTCTGGTCGGTACCCGCGAAATCGCTGGCCCGGTCGTCTCCATGACCATCACGTTGGCTGCGGTCTATGCGCCGATCGCCTTCCAGAGCGGCGTTACGGGCGCCCTGTTCAAGGAATTCGCCTTGACCCTGGCAGGTGCGGTTATTGTCTCTGGCATCATCGCGCTGACACTCAGCCCGATGATGTGCTCGAAGATCCTGAAGCATGACGACAATAAGAAGGGCCTGGCCCATCTCATTGACCGGGTGTTCGATCGGGTTCAGCGGGTCTATTTGCGCCTGCTGACCGGTTCGCTGCATGACCGCGCCGCGACCGTGGTGTTTGCGCTCATCGTGGTCACCTCGCTCTACTTCCTGTTCGCAGCGACATCGACTGAATTGGCGCCGGAAGAAGATCAGGGTGCGGCACTCATGGCCTATCAGGGTCCGACGAGCGCCAATATTGATTACATGAACCGCTTCGCCGAGCAGATGAAAGGCGTGGTCGGCCAGATTCCGGAAATCACCGGCTTCTTCACGATCAACGGTACCGACGGCCCCAGCAATGGCTTTGGTGTCGCCGTGCTGAAGCCGTGGGCCGATCGCACCAGGAAGCAGCAGGAAATTGTCCCGGAACTGACGGGCCTTATGGGGTCGATCCCGGGCATCAAAGCGTCGGTGTTCGGTGTTCCGTCCTTGCCGGGCAGCGATGGAACCCCAGTGCAGTTTGTGGTCAACACGACGTCCGATTATCGCTCGCTTGACGATGTCATGAGCCGCTTCATGGAAAAGGTCGGCCAGAGCGGCCTCTTCATCTATACCGACGTCGATCTCAAGTTCAAGAAACCGCAGACGCTGGTCGAGGTCGATCGCGACAAGGCCGCGGCCTATGGTGTCACCATGGCATCGATCGCTGAGACGCTGGCGGTCATGACCGGCGGCAACTATGTCAACCTGCTCAATCTCTATAACAAGAGCTACCAGGTCATTCCGCAGGTGGCGCGCGTTGATCGGCTCGACCCCGAGAAACTCGGTGAGTTCTACGTGCGCACGACCAGCGGCGGCATCATCCCGCTGGCCAGTCTGGTGACGATGACGCCTGAGGTGCAGCCGATCGCCCTTAACCAGTTCAACCAGCAGAACGCCGCCACCATCAATGGTGTCCCGATGCCGGGTGTCTCCCTTGGAACGGCGCTTAACTTCCTCGAGAAGACGGCCGACGAAACGTTGCCGGAAGGGTTCAGCGTCGAATATGCCGGCCAGTCGCGCCAGTATATCGAAGAAGGCAGTGCCCTCTATGGCACGTTTGCCTTTGCGCTGGCGATCATCTTCCTGGTCCTGGCGGCACAGTTCGAAAGCCTGCGCGATCCGCTGGTGATCCTGATCAGCGTACCCTTGTCGATGTGCGGTGCCCTCATTCCCCTGGCGCTGGGTGTCACCACCATGAACATCTACGCCCAGGTGGGTCTGGTAACGCTCATCGGTCTCATCACGAAGCACGGTATCCTGATCTGCGAAGTGGCGAAGGAGCAGCAGGAGAAACACGGCAAGAGCAAGCTGGAGGCGGTGGAGATCGCTGCCGGTCTGCGTCTGCGGCCGATCCTCATGACAACTGCCGCCATGGTGGCTGGCCTCATCCCGCTGATGTTCGCAAGCGGCGCCGGTGCTGCCAGCCGCTTCTCGATCGCGGTCGTCATCGTCGCTGGCATGACCATCGGCACCTTGTTCACCCTGTTCGTGCTACCGGTGATCTACACCTTCCTCGCTTCCGACCATCGCAAGGTGAGGGCCAGCGATATCGCGACGGCGGAAGCTTCCCACCATGGCCAGGTCCATCCGGCCACGATCGAGGGTTAATGCCGCTTTGGCCGGGGCACAGGCTTGCCCCGGCCGACCGGCGTTCTATATCCTGTGGGCTGTCCATCTCATCTGGCCAAGGCGGCAATTGTTCGGGTGCTGCGATTGTAAGGTTCCGGGATTTGCGCAAGCTTCTTCTTACCTGCATGGCTCTCTGCTTTCTGAGCGGCCTCGCTTTGGCTGGCTTCATGGCGATGCCCGTGGTGCAAGCGCTGGACCAAGCCATTGCCAAGGGTGATCTGGCGAGCGATCCAGCCAAGGATTGCGATCATCACGCGCCGAAGGCGCCCAATCATGGCCATGGCAAGATGGATTGCTGCGCCGGCGGCTATTGCCCGATGCTGGCGCTGGGCCTGCTGCCGAGCAACGGCCTGCCTCTGGCGACATTGACCAAGTCCCTGCCGTCGGCTCGGAAACTTGCCATCCAGCCGGGTCTTGCCAGCGCTCCGACCCTGCGACCGCCTCGATCCTTCATCTGACGTGAACGCGTAACGACGCGCCGGGCAACAGCTCGAACCGCGTCCTTTTCAGCTCTCGCAGAATGGGAACGACACATGTTTCAGCATATCTCGCGCCGTCGGTTCATGGCCGGCAGCGCCTCTCTCGTAACCTTCGCCGCCGTCCCGCACTTTGCCAACGCGGCGACCCCCATCAACCTGGCCATCATCCAGCGTACGCTCGAGGTGAATGGCAAGGCCGCCACTGTCTTCGGTATCCAGCAGCCAAATGGTGTGCCGGGTCTGACGCTCGATCCTGGACAGCGTTTTCAGCTCAACCTCCAGAACGATGCCGGGGAAGACGCCATCATCCACTGGCATGGCATGACGCCGCCTTTCGCTCAGGACGGCGTTGCCGACAAGGACCGGCCGATGATCAAGGCCGGTGCGTCTGCTGCTTACGATTTTTCGCCACGGACTGGCACCCATTGGATGCATTCGCATCACGGACTGCAGGAACAGCGCCTGATGGCGGCCCCCCTGATCGTGCACAGCGTGGCAGACATGAGTGCGGACGTCCAGGAAGTGGTCGTGCTGCTGCACGATTTCACCTTCCGCGATCCGGCGGAGATTCTGGCCGACCTCACCGGTGGCACTGGCATGGCCCATGCCGGCCATGACATGTCCAATATGGATATGAGTGGAATGGATATGGGCGATATGGATATGGGCACGATGGACCATGGCAGCACGGCGATGGACATCAATGACGTCAATTACGATGCCTATCTCGCCAACGACCGCACCCTCTCGGATCCGCTGGTCGTGCGGACCGAGCGGCGAGGGCGGGTGCTTCTCCGCCTCATCAATGGTGCGACGACGACGGCCTTCCACATTGATCTCGGTGCGCTGACCGGGACGGTGCTTGCGGTCGATGGCAATTCCATCCAACCGATGATGGGGCAGCGCTTTCCGATGACCATGGGACAGCGCCTCGATATCCTCTTGGATCTGCCCAAGGAAGGCGGTGCCTTCCCGATCCTGGCGCTGCGCGAAGGTGCCGCTGAGCGCACCGGCATCATCCTTGCGAGCCCGGATGCCGCGATTGCCAAGATCGCGTCGCAGGGGGAGGCGGCAAGTGCTGTGCTCAACCTCGATTTCGAAATGCAACTCAAGGCCCTGACGCCGCTGGCGTCCAAGCCTGCGGCGGTGAAACTGCGGGCGGCACTCACCGGATCGATGATGCCCTATGTCTGGTCGATCAACGATCAGGTGTTCGGGCAGCACAAACCGCTTGAGGTCACCGAAGGTCAGCGCGTGATTGTTGAGATGGTGAACAACAGCCCGATGGCGCATCCGATGCATCTCCATGGCCATCATTTTCAGGTGGTGGAACTGCAGGGCCGCGCGGTCAACGGTGCCATGCGCGATACCGTCCTGGTGCCGATTGGTGGGTCGGTCAGCATTGCCTTTGATGCCGACAATCGCGGGCGGTGGCCGTTCCACTGCCACAACCTGCTGCACATGGCGACCGGCATGATGACCGAGATCGCCTATAGCTAAGTGATGAGCGGTCCCGGTTCTGCCGGGGCCGCCTATTTCCTCGCCATGCCCTCGATCAGCAGATTCGCGGTTGCGGCGTTGCAGGCGAAGGGGATGTCGTAAAGGATGCTCAGGCGAATGAGCGCCTTCACATCGACATCGTGGGGCAGGGCCGTCATCGGGTCGATGAAGAAGATCAGCGCCTGCACTTTCCGCTCGGCGATGAGAGCGCCGATCTGCTGGTCGCCGCCCAATGGACCGCTCTTCAGCCGCTTAATTTTCAGCGAGTGGCAGGCGGCTGCCACGATGCCGCCGGTCGTGCCTGTGGCGAAGAGTTGATAGCGCCCCAGCAGGCGCTCGTGCCGCACGGCCCAATCCCGCATGTCATCCTTCATCTTGTCGTGGGCGACAATCGCCAGGGATGGCGCGTCTTTCTTGATAACCATTTGGATTCCTTTGTGCTTTTTGGCTGGTGGCGATTCTTGGTTAAGAAAAACTTGCGTGGTGACAAGAAAGGCTTATTTGTCTACTAATCTAGTAGAGATTATGCTTTGTCCCACAATGAGATCCCGGGTGGGCCAAGAAAAGACTGCCCCACCGACCGTTCTTTTGGAAGCCAAGGCAGGAAGGTTGAGATGAGCAATCGTGTCGTTGCCGACCGCATCAAAGTCGAACCGCTTGGTCCCGTTATCGGCGGATTGGTCGAGGGGATCGATCTCGCGCGACCGCTGGATGCGGCGAGCCGGGCGCGCCTCGGTCAGGCTTTGCTCGACCACAAGGTCCTGTTCTTCGAAAACCAGATCATTACGCCACAGCAACAGCGCAACTTTGCGGCCAGCTTCGGCAAGCTCCATGTGCACCCGATCTATCCTCAGGTCGAAGACGTGCCGGAGATCCTGATCCTCGACACTCATGTCGACAATCTGCCAGACAATGATACTTGGCACACTGACGTCACCTTCATCGAGACGCCGCCTTTGGGTGCCGTCCTTTATGCCAAGCATTTGCCACCGAGTGGCGGGGACACGCTCTGGGTCAATAACGAGGCGGCCTTTGCTGGCTTGTCGCCGGCCTATCGCGCCTTCCTGGAACGCCTCACCGCAACCCATGATTTCGAAAAATCCTTTCCGCGCGAGCGTTATGCGACGACGCCCTCGGAAGAGAAGAAATGGCTGGCGGCGCGGGCCAAGAACAAGCCGGTGAAGCACCCGGTCATTCGCACGCATCCGGTCACCGGCGCCAAGGGCCTTTTCGTCAATGAAGGTTTCACGGCGCGCATCAACGAATTGTCTGCAACGGAAAGTCGCTCGGTACTCGATTTGCTGTTCGCCCATATCGCCAAGCCGGATTTCCAGGTGCGCTACCGTTGGAAGCTGAACAGTGTCGCTATGTGGGATAACCGGGCGACACAGCATTATGCTGTTGCCGACTACCTGCCGCACCGGCGTGTGATGCACCGCGCAACCATTCTCGGCGATCGTCCCTTCTAACAAATCGGATCCGGATCATGGCAGCTTTCAATGAGCGGCGCGGGCGGCGCATTGCCATCGTCGGCGCTGGTTTCAGTGGCTCGTTGCTGGCGCTCCATCTGCTGCGGCGCTGCCAGGCGGAGGACCGCATCTATCTCATCGAGCGGAATCAGAATTTTGGTCGCGGCCTTGCCTATGCGACCGGCAATCCTCATCACCTGTTGAATGTGCGCGCCGGCAATATGAGCGCCTTCCCGGATGAGCCCGATCATTTCGTGCGCTGGCTTCAGGCTTTGCCGCCGGAGGAGAAGGTGGAAATCGCGGGCGAGCCGAGCGCGTCGACCTTCGTGCCGCGCCGTGTCTTCGGCAATTACATTCAGCAATTGCTGGGCGACAAACTCTGGCGAGAAGGCCAAGGACATAATCTCTTCCTGGTGACCGACGAGGCGGTGGCCCTGCATCGCGGACCGCAGGGCCTGACCCTGGAACTCGCCGTCGGGCGGCGCTACGACATCGACCATGCTGTCCTGGCGGTCGGCAATTTCCCGCCGGCACAATCGGCGGCCGGCTATTTCGGCGATCCGTGGAACCCTGCCTGTCTTGCTGGCCTGCCCAGCGATGCGGCCGTCCTCATTCTCGGGACCGGCCTCACCTTCATCGATACGGTCCTCTCGCTGCTGGACCGGGGCCATCGGGGAAAGATCTACGCCTTGTCGCGCCGCGGCTTGCTGCCGCGTGTCCACGCCGTCGTGCCGACACCGTGGAAATATGATCCGCCTCCCAGTGGGCAGCGCCTGGTCAGTTTGCTGCGCCAGGTGCGCGCAGCCTGTGCTGCTGCCGAAAATGTCGGCGTGGGTTGGCGGGCGGCGATTGACGGCTTGCGTCCGCATACGCAGCGCCTGTGGCAGGAAATGCCGCGGCACGAACGCTCGCGCTTTCTGCGGCATCTGCGGCCCTGGTGGGATGTTCATCGCCATCGCAGCGCGCCGCAGGTCTCAAACCGACTACAGGCGGCGATCGCGCGCGGACAGTTGGAGATTATCAAGGGTCGTATGGGCTCGACGGCGCGCACCGACAACGTCACGGAAGTCGAGATCAATTTGCGTGGCGAGACGGGCCGGCAAAGGGTCAAGGTCGATCGCATCATCGATTGTTCCGGCCCGCGCTCTGATGCAACCATGATCGACCAGCCGCTGATTCAGCAGCTACTGACCAGCGGACAGGTGCATCCGGATCCGCTGGGCCTCGGCATCGATGTCACGACCGACGGCGCCGTGATCGATGCCTTTGGTTGTCCTGCACGCGATATCCATGCCGTCGGGCCGATCACGAAAGGCACCTTCTGGGAAATCATTGCGGTGCCGGACCTGCGTCTTGCCTGCGCCAATCTGGCCATGAAGCTGTTTGACGCCGCTGACGAATTGCCCAGAGCGTCGGCGCTGCGCCGATAATCGCCGGCAAGGTCACCCGCGACGGCTGGGGCCGCGCAGATGCCGTCTAGAAATAAAACGCAGTTAGAAACAGAAACGGGGCCCTTTTGGGACCCCGTTTCGCATTTCTATTGATCGGATCGATCAATTGCTTGGCTGGTAGATCTGGTCGAACGTCCCGCCATCGCCGAAATGCTCCGGCTGTGCCTTGGCCCAGCCACCGAACGTGTCGTCGATGGTGATGAGATTGACCTTGGGGAAGTCCTTCTCATGCTCGGCCGCCACCTTGGGGTCGGTCGGGCGGTAGAAATTCTTCGCGGCAATCTCCTGGCCTTCCGGCGTGTAGAGATAGTTGAGATAGGCTTCGGCCACTTTGCGCGTGCCATGGGCATCGACGACCTTGTCAACGACCGCGACCGGCGGTTCGGCGAGGATGCTGACACTAGGCACCACGATGTCGAACTGATCCGGGCCCAATTCCTTCACTGCGAGGAAGGCCTCGTTTTCCCAGGCGAGCAGCACATCGCCGATGCCGCGCTGCACGAAGGTCGTGGTCGAGCCACGGGCGCCGCTATCCAGCACCGGCACATGCTTATAGAGATCCTTCACGAAGGCCTGCGCGGTTTCGGCACTGCCACCCGGCTGCTTCAGCGCCCAGCCCCAGGCTGCAAGATAGTTCCAGCGGGCACCGCCCGAGGTCTTCGGATTTGGCGTGATCACTTCGACGCCGTCCTTCACCAGGTCACCCCAATCCTGGATGCCCTTGGGGTTGCCCTTGCGCACCAGGAACACGATGGTCGAGGTATAGGGCGAGGAATTATGCGGCAGCTTCTTCTGCCAACCGGCATCGAGCAGTTTGCCCTTGGCGGCGATTTCATCGATGTCATAGGCCAAGGCGAGCGTGACGACATCGGCCTCAAGCCCGTCGATCACCGAGCGGGCCTGCTTGCCGGAGCCGCCATGGGAGGCCTCGATGCTGAGATCCTCGCCGGTTTCCTTCTTCCAATGGGCGGCGAAGGCGGCATTGAATTCCTTATAGAGCTCGCGCGTCGGGTCATAGGACACGTTGAGGAGCTTGGTTTCGGCCTGGGCCGGTTGCGGTAGGGCGCTGCCGGCGAGGGCTGCCAGAACCACGGCAACCGAAAGAGAACGTCTTGAAATCAACATCTTAGCCTCCTGTGGGCGCTTCTCGGCGCGGGTTTCCACCTCGCCAGCACGATCTCGCTTTTGAACCTTACGCCGGTGCTGGCTTGAGTGAAAGACTAAATCTCTATCGATGTAGTAGACAAACGAGGCTAACTTAAAGGCGCCGCAAGTTTTTCTTATGTCGGCCATGATTGCCTCGCAGGATGGACGACAGCATGGAAAACGGGTGTGCTCCCGCGTCGTTATGCTAAAGACCTCATATTCCAAGCCAATTTACGGACATCCATGTTCTCCCTGCGTGCCATAGCTACCGTCGGCGGTATGACCCTGCTCAGCCGGATCCTAGGGTTCGTCCGCGAAGTGATGATCGCCGGCATTCTCGGCGCCGGCCCGATGGCGGAAGCCTTCATCGTCGCCATGCGGCTGCCCAATCTTCTACGCCAGATGTTTGCCGAAGGCGCCTTCAGCGCGGCCTTCGTGCCGGTCTTTACCCGCCATGTCGCTGATGAGGGCCTCAACGGTGCGCGCCTCTTTGCCGAACAGGTGCTGTCCGTCCTGCTTGTCGTGCTGCTCGCAACGACGATCGGGGCAGAACTCGCCATGCCATGGCTCATTCATATCTTCGCGCCCGGCTTTGATGCGTTCCCGGAAAAGTTCAAGGCGACGGTCCTCTTCACGGGCATCACCTTTCCCTACATCGTCTTCATGTCGCTCTGCGCGCTGCAAGGCGGCATGCTCAACGGTCTCCATAAATTCGGCCAGAATGCCGTGACGCCGGTGATCCTCAACGCGATCCTGGTCGCCACCATGTGGTTCATTCACGGCGATGATTTTTTTGTCGGCGAAGCCTTGTCCTGGTCGGTGACGCTCGCTGGCCTTGCCCAGTTCCTGTGGCTGACCATCGCCTGCCACCGCGCCGGCCTGAAGCTGCGCTTGCCCTGGCCGCGCTTCACGCCGGAGGTCATGCGCCTTTGCAAATTGATGGTGCCGGGTCTCATCGGGTCGAGCGTCAATCAAATCAATCTTGCCGTCTCGACGATCCTGGCCTCGCTCCATCCGGGCTCGGTCTCTTACATCTATTATGCCGACCGGCTCTATCAGCTGCCCCTGGCGCTGATCGGTTCGGCCATCGGCGTGGTGCTGCTGCCGGCGCTGACGCGCTCGCTGCGCAGCGACGAGCCGGCCGCGGCACTCCACATGCAGAACCGCGCCCTCGAGCTTGGGCTGCTGCTGTCGCTGCCGGCCACGGTGGGTCTCATGGTCGCTGCACTGCCGATCGTCACCACCGTCTATCAGCGCGGCGCCTTCAGCCATGAGGATGCTAGCTCGGTCGCCCTGGCGCTCATCATCATGTCGGCGGGCCTGCCGGCCTATGTTGCGAACAAGGCGCTGACCGCGGCCTTTCTTGCACGCGAGGATACCGCGACACCGTTCAAGCAGGCGGCGATCGCGGTGGGTGTCAACATCACCATCAGCTTCGCCTTGACCCCGACCTATGGCTATGTCGGCGTGGCGATCGGCGCCATGGCGTCGGCTTGGGTGAATTCCCTGTTGCTGGCCATCATCCTTGTGCGCCGCGGCTTCCTGACCTTCGATGCGCGCCTGCGCCGGACATTGCCGCGCCTCTTTGCCGCCTGTCTCGGCCTTGGTGCAACAGTGTGGGCCGCCAGCATCTGGCTGTGGCCAGGTCCTGCCGCCGCCACCTTGCAACAGGCGATCGCCCTCTGCGCCATCATCGCTGCAGGTGGTGTCGTCTTTGCAGCCCTCGTCCTGCTGCTTCGCATCAGCAGCATGAGCGATCTTCGCAATCTTCGCCGCAAGCGCTAAGCCGACGGGCAACAAAACCGGATTGGCAGAGACGCTGTGACGTGCCTAATCTCTGGCCAGCAGTGAAACCGCCAACCGGACCGAGCCATGTTCACGCCCACACCGCGCCAGAATGATATCCTCGGCATGGCCCGCCTCAACGGCCGGGTCAATGTCGAAGAATTGGCCGCCAAATTCGATGTGACGCCGCAGACCATTCGCAAGGATCTCAACGACCTCTGCGGCCAGCGGCTGCTCACGCGCACGCATGGCGGTGCCATTCTGGCCTCGGGCGTCGAGAACGTGGCTTATGAAGCGCGCCGGCACCTGGCCGACGACGAGAAGCGGCGCATCGGTGAACATGCGGCAAGCCTCATCTCCAACGGTTCGTCCTTGTTCATCAATATCGGCACGACGACGGAGGAAGTGGCGCGGGCACTGCGCGCTCATGAAGGGCTGCTGGTCATCACCAACAATATTCATGTGGCCGGCATTCTGCTGCCCTCGCAGCGCATCGACGTGATCGTGGCAGGCGGCATGCTGCGGCGCGCGGATGGCGGTATCGTCGGCGAGCAGGCGGTCGATTTCATGTCGCAGTTCAAGGTCGATTACGCCGTCATCGGCGTGTCGGCGATTGACGATGACGGGTCGCTCCTTGATTTCGACTACCGCGAAGTGCGCGTGGCGCAGGCCATCATCGCCAACGCCCGCAATGTCATCCTGGTCGCCGATTCGATGAAGTTCACGCGCACCGCCCCGGTGCGCATCGGGCATCTGTCGGAGATCAATATTTTCGTCACCGATCGCACGCCGCCCGAGACGATCGGCGAGATCTGCCGACATAGCGGCACCACCATCGCCATCGCCCCCGGTGCCCCCCTGGTGGACGAACCAGTGGAAGAATCCGAGCCCAGCTAACGGGTTAGGTTTCTTTCGCAACTGCGAAAAGCGCAAATCCATAGGTTCATTTCATGCGTTTGGATAGCGTTTGATGCTGAATCCGAACCACATCCACGCGAAAATTTTCTCTTGTCTTTCGTTTTGTTTCGTTTAACGATCAACAACGAAAGTAACGAAACCCGATGGTTGGTCACGACGCGGCCGGTGGGACTTGAGGTTCCGCAGGCCAGCCAAAGCCCGAATCTCGCGCCCAAAAGGACGAGCAGAGGGGTCGACCGCGATCGGATGCGGAGGGTGCGCCAGATCATGCCCAATGAGGGCCAAACATTCGACATCGCCGTGATCGGTGGTGGCGTCAACGGGTGCGGTATCGCCCGGGATGCCGTCGGCCGTGGCCTGAAGGTCCTGCTCACCGAGCAGAACGACCTGGCCAGCGGCACATCTTCGGCCTCCACGAAGCTCATTCATGGTGGCCTCCGCTATCTCGAGCATTACGAATTCCGCCTGGTGCGCGAGGCCTTGATCGAGCGCGAAGTGCTGCTGCGGGCGGCACCGCACATCATCTGGCCGCTGCGATTCATCCTGCCGCATCACAAGGGGCTGCGGCCGCGCTGGTTCGTGCGTATTGGTCTCTTTCTTTACGACAATCTGGGCGGCCGCAAGATCCTGCCCGGCACCCGCAGCATCGATCTCCGCCACGACGCGGCCGGTGCGCCGCTGAAGCCCGGTTTCACCCATGCCTTCGAATATTCGGATTGCTGGGTCGAAGACGCACGCCTGGTCGTGCTCAACGCCCGGGATGCCGCTGAACGCGGCGCGCAAATTCATGTGCGCACACGTTGCACCTCGGCCAGGCGCGAAGGCGATCTGTGGCATCTGCGCCTGGAAGGGCCGGGCGGCGTCGTCACGGAAGCCAAGGCACGGGCGCTGGTCAACGCGACCGGTCCCTGGGTCTCGAGCTTCTTAGGAGGTGCCGTCGGCATGAATGCGCCCGACAAGATCCGCACCGTCAAGGGCAGCCATATCGTGGTCGAGAAGCTGTTCGACCATGACCGCGCTTATATCTTCCAGAACGCCGATGGCCGCATCTGCTTTGCCATTCCTTACGAGCAAGACTTCACCCTCATCGGCACGACCGATGCCGATTATCAGGGCGAACCCGGCAAGGTGGCGATCTCGGACGCTGAAACCGATTACCTATTGTCGGCTGCCAGCGAATATTTCCAGGCGCCGGTCACGCGCGCCAATATCCGCTGGACCTATGCCGGCATCCGCCCGCTTTACGACGATGGTGCCAGCAAGGCGCAGGATGCGACCCGCGACTATGTGCTGAGGCTCGACCAGAAGGCCGGCGAGGCGCCGTTGCTCTCGGTATTCGGTGGCAAGATCACGACCTATCGCCGTCTGGCCGAGGCGGCGCTGGAGAAATTGCAACCGACCTTCCCGAATATGAAGGCGCCCTGGACCGCGCAAGGTACGCTGCCGGGTGGCGATTTCCCCGTGAATGAATTTGCAAGCCAGGTCGGTACCCTCGCCAAGCGCTTTCCGTTCCTGGAACTGCGCGAGGCGCGCCGCCTGGTGCGGGCCTATGGTACGCGTGCGATGCGCATCCTGGGATCGGCCGGCAGTGCTGCCGATCTCGGCCGTCGCTTTGGTCCGAGCTTGACCGAGGCCGAGGTAAATTATCTCATGGACCAGGAATGGGTGAGCACTGCCGAGGACATTGTCTGGCGCCGCTCCAAACTTGGTTTGCACATGGCGGCGACTGAAATCGACGCCTTGCAGACATATATTTCCGGCCGGACCGCTGCAGCGGTCCCGTCGGCACTAACGGGTAGGTGACTCTGTGGCTGTGGAACTGGAACAAGTCGGCCTGACGGTGCGTGGTACCGTCCATATCCATCCAACCTCGTTGCGGTTGGAGCGGGGGACGATCAACGTGCTGCTGGGGGCGACCTTGTCGGGCAAGACGACGCTGATGCGTCTCTTGGCGGGGCTCGACGCACCCAGCAGCGGCCGCGTCACCTATGACGGCCGCGACATGACCCGGGTGCCGGTGCGCAAGCGCAATGTCGCCATGGTCTATCAGCAGTTCATCAATTATCCGGCGCTCAGCGTCTATGAGAACATCGCATCGCCGCTGCGCGTGCAGGGCATCCCCAAGGCCGAGATCGAGGCCAAGGTGGCCCGCGCCGCGTCGCTCCTGCGTCTCGAACCTTATTTGAAGCGGACCCCCCTTGAACTCTCAGGGGGCCAGCAGCAGCGCACTGCGATCGCCCGCGCTCTGGTGAAGGGAGCCGATCTGGTTCTGCTCGACGAACCGCTCGCCAATCTCGATTACAAATTGCGCGAAGAACTGCGCGCGGAACTGCCACGCATCTTCAGCGAATCCGGCGCGGTCTTTGTCTATGCGACGACGGAACCCTCGGAAGCCTTGCTGCTGGGCGGCAATACCGCGACCTTGCATGAAGGCCGGGTCACGCAATATGGCCGCACGGTCGATGTTTATCGCCAGCCGAAAGACCGGGTAACGGCGGAAGTCTTCTCGGATCCGCCGATGAATTTCGTCGAGCTGGTGGTGGACGGCAGTGTCGCACGACTGCCCAATGGCCAGACCATCCCGCAGATCGGCATGCTGCAGGGCCTCGGCTCCGGCACCTATGTCATCGGCTTCCGGCCGAATCACGTCCTGCTCACGGATCGCCGTGCCGGGCTGGTGCCGGTTTCGGCCAAGATCGCGGTCAGCGAAATCACCGGGTCGGAAAGCTTCATCCATGTCGATGCCGCGGGCAGCCGCTGGATCGCGCTGGAGCCCGGCGTCTACGAACTCAATCCTGGTGCCGATCTCACCATCTTCCTCGACCCAGCGCGCTTCTTCGTCTTCGCAGGCGATGGAAAGCTGGTCAGGGCACCTGAACTGTTGGCCGCGTCGAACATAGCCGCGTCAAACTCGGCTGGGCGATAGGGGACGGACATGGCCAAAATTGAACTGAAGAACCTCGCCCACTCCTACAAGCCAAATCCGAGCGCGCCGTCGGACTATGCGCTGAAACCCATGAACATGACCTGGGAGCAGGGCGGTGCCTATGCGCTGCTGGGCCCGTCGGGTTGCGGCAAGACGACACTCCTCAACATCGTCTCCGGCCTGGTGAAGCCGAGCCAAGGCCAGATCTTTTTCGACGGCAAGGATGTGACAGCTCTGCCGACCGAGAAACTCAATATCGCCCAGGTGTTCCAGTTCCCGGTCATCTACGACACCATGACCGTCTATGAGAACCTCGCCTTTCCGCTCAAGAATCGCCGGGTCGATCCCAAGGCGATCGATGCGCGGGTGCGCGAAGTGGCGACGATGCTCGATCTCGAGCGCGACCTTAACCGCAAGGCACGCGGCCTCACCGCCGACATGAAGCAGAAGATTTCGCTGGGCCGTGGCCTGGTGCGCGCCGATGTCGGTGCCATCCTGTTCGACGAACCACTCACCGTCATCGATCCGCATATGAAATGGATGCTGCGCGCCCAGCTGAAGCGGGTGCATGAGCAGTCCAACGTCACCATGGTCTATGTGACCCACGACCAGACCGAGGCGCTCACCATCGCCGACAAGGTGATCGTCATGTTCGAAGGTGAAGTTGTGCAGATCGGTACGCCGCAGGAGCTGTTCGAGCGGCCGGCCCATACCTTCGTTGGCTATTTCATCGGCTCGCCGGGCATGAATGTAATTGCCGCCAACGTCACCGGCGATGTCGCCATGGTCGGCCAGCATCGCGTGGCCTTGGGCCGGGGTGTCACCCCGCCCGCCGGTGCCAAGAGGATCGAATTGGGTATCCGCCCGGAATTCCTGACGCTTGCCAGCGGCAATTCGGACGGACTGCCGGTGAAGGTGAAGCGCGTCGAAGATACCGGCCGCTTCCAGATCGCGCGGGTGGAACTCGACGGACAGCCGCTCGCTGTCCTTATGCCGGAAGATGCGCGCCTCGATGGCGACATGGCGCGGCTCAGCATTGATATGAGCCGTCTCCATGTCTATGCCGACGGCCATCTGGTGGAAGGTTAAGGATCATGGATAAGCCAATCGACAATCGCGCCTGGTTCCTGGCCCTGCCGGTGGTCCTGATCGTCGCGTTCAATGCCATCGTGCCGTTGATGACCGTGGTCAACTATTCGGTCCAGGACACGTTCGGCAATAACGAGTTCTTCTGGAACGGCATCGGCTGGTTTCAGGAACTGCTCGATCCCAGCACGGATCTGGGTGGCCGCTTYTTCGACTCCCTCGGCCGCAATGCCCTCTTCTCGGCGATCATTCTGATCATCGAAGTGCCGCTCGGTGTCCTCGTGGGCCTGTGCATGCCCAAGAAGGGCTGGGGTGTCGCGTTCTGTCTGGTGGTCATGGCACTGCCGCTGCTGGTGCCATGGAACGTGGTCGGCACGATCTGGCAGATCTTCGCCCGCGAAGATATCGGTCTCCTCGGCTGGATCGTGAACCATCTCGGCATCGAATATAATTACACAGCCGGACCGCTTGCCGCCTGGATCACCATCGTTGTGATGGACGTCTGGCATTGGACCTCGCTCATCGCGCTTCTTTCCTATGCCGGTCTGCGCTCGATCCCGGATGCCTATTACCAGGCCGCCAAGATCGACGGTGCGTCGCGCCTCGCCGTGTTCATGACGATCGAGCTCCCGAAACTGCGCCGCGTGCTGCTGATCGGTGTCCTGCTGCGCTTCATGGACAGCTTCATGATCTATACCGAGCCCTTCGTTGTCACCGGCGGTGGCCCGGGCAATTCGACCACGATCCTCTCCATCGACCTCGTCAAGCTGGCGCTGGGCCAGTTCGACCTCGGCTCCGCTGCCGCCATGTCGATCGTTTACAACCTCATCATTCTTGCCGCCTGCTGGCTGTTCTACACGGTCATGACCAATGTGGACGCAGCCGACAGTGCCGATGCCGCAGGAAAGGGGGCCTGAGCCATGAAAAGCCGCCATATCACCCTCACCCTCTATCTCGTCTTCCTGATGCTGCCGATCTATTGGCTCATCAATATGAGCTTCAAGACGACGACCGAGATCACGAACACGATGACCTTGTTCCCGACCTCGCCGACCTTGCAGAACTATCACGAGATCTTCACCAACCCGGCCTGGTTCGATGGGTTCGTCTTCTCGCTGACCTATGTGGCGCTCAACACGATCATCTCGATTCTGGTGGCGCTGCCGGCGGCCTATGCCTTCTCCCGCTACCGTTTCATGGGTGACAAGCACCTGTTCTTCTGGCTGCTGACCAATCGCATGGCGCCACCTGCCGTGTTCGCGCTGCCGTTCTTCAACCTCTACTCCGCGGTGGGCTTGTTCGACTCTGCCTGGGCCGTGGCGCTGGCGCATTGCATCTTCAACGTGCCGCTGGCGGTCTGGATTCTGGAAGGCTTCATGTCCGGTGTGCCGCGCGAGATCGACGAGACGGCCTATCTCGACGGCTACTCCTTCCCGCGCTTCTTCGCCCGCATCTTCGTGCCGCTGATCGCCTCGGGCATCGGTGTTGCTGCCTTCTTCTGCTTCATGTTCTCGTGGGTCGAGCTGTTGCTGGCCCGCACGCTGACCAACAATCAGGCGATCTCGTCGATCATGACCCGCACGGTGTCGGCCTCCGGCGTCGATTGGGGCCTGCTCGCGGCGGCCGGTGTCCTGACCTTGATCCCGGGCGCCTTGGTCATCTGGTTCGTGCGCAACTATATCGCCAAGGGCTTTGCCCTGGGCCGCGTTTAAGGGAGGGCGAAATTATGGAAATCGCCTGGATGGCTTGGACCTGGCAGACGGGTCTGTTCTTTGCGCTGCTGGCCAGCGTGCTCACCGTCATGACCTTGCTCGCCGTGTTCCGGCCGGAGACCGAACGGGTGGGTGTCTTGCGCATTCCCACCACGCGCGGCGACCGGCTGTTCATTTCGCTGCTCTGTGCAGCGTTCATCCATCTTATCTGGATCTACCTCATGGGTGCCGACCCGGTCACCACCTTGCCGGTCGGTGAAGAGGGCATAGAGGTATCCAGCGTCTGGTTTGCCACGTTGATTTCGCTCGTTCTGTCCGGCGCGATTTTCCGCTGGGTGTGACGGGCTACGAGAAGATCGATCCGAGTGGGCGTGCATCTCGGGACGATCGTAAAGTCAATCGCACGCATGGAGGAACTGGCATGAAAATCCGTTCAGGGGTGTCGGCAGCGGTCCTGCTGCTGGTCCTCGGTCCGGTCCCCGCCCTGGCTGATGAAGCAGCAGCCAAGAAGTGGATCGATTCCGAGTTCCAGCCTTCGACCCTGTCCAAAGAAGATCAGTTGAAGGAGATGGAGTGGTTCATTAAGGCCGCCGAACCCTTCAAGGGCATGGAGATCAACGTTGTCTCCGAAACCATCACGACTCATGCCTATGAGTCGGAGACTTTGGCCAAGGCCTTCACTGAAATCACTGGGATCAAGCTGAAGCATGATCTCATCCAGGAAGGTGACGTGGTCGAAAAGATCCAGACGCAGATGCAGTCTGGCAAGAACATCTACGACGCCTGGGTCAACGATTCCGATCTCATCGGTACGCACTTCCGCTACAAGCAGGCCGTGCCGCTCAGCGATTGGATGACGGGTGAGGGCAAGGACGTCACCGATCCCTATCTCGATCTGAAGGACTTCATCGGTACATCCTTCACGACGGCGCCGGACGGCAAGCTCTATCAGCTGCCTGACCAGCAGTTCGCGAACCTCTATTGGTTCCGCTACGACTGGTTCACCAACCCGGACCTCAAGGCCAAGTTCAAAGCCAAATACGGCTACGAGCTGGGCGTGCCGGTTAACTGGTCGGCCTATGAAGACATCGCCGATTTCTTCACCAATGATGTGAAGGAAATCGATGGCGTTAAGGTCTATGGCCACATGGACTACGGCAAGAAAGATCCGTCGCTCGGCTGGCGTTTCACCGACGCCTGGCTTTCGATGGCTGGGTCCGGCGACAAGGGCATCCCGAACGGCCTGCCGGTCGATGAATGGGGTGTGCGCGTCGAAGGCTGCAGCCCGGCCGGTTCGACGGTCGAACGTGGTGGCGACACCAACGGTCCGGCCGCTGTCTATTCGATTGAAAAATATGTTGAATGGCTGAAGAAGTACGCGCCTGCCAATGCGGCCGGCATGACCTTCTCCGAATCCGGCCCGGTGCCGGCCCAGGGTGCCATTGCCCAGCAGATGTTCTGGTACACCGCCTTCACCGCCGACATGGTGAAGCCGGGTCTGCCGGTTATGAATGCCGATGGTACGCCGAAATGGCGTATGGCCCCGTCACCGCACGGTGCCTATTGGCAGGAAGGCATGAAGCTGGGTTACCAGGACGCTGGTTCCTGGACGCTCTTGAAGTCGACCCCAGTCGATCGTCGTAAGGCCGCCTGGCTCTATGCCCAGTTCGTCACCTCGAAGACGGTCAGCTTGAAGAAGAGCCATGTTGGTCTCACCTTCATTCGCGAAAGCGATATCTGGGACAAGAGCTTCACGGAACGGGCGCCGCAGCTCGGTGGTCTGATCGAGTTCTACCGCTCGCCGGCCCGCGTGCAGTGGACCCCGACCGGCACCAATATTCCTGACTATCCGAAGCTGGCTCAGCTTTGGTGGCAGAATATCGGCGACGCGTCCTCGGGTGCCAAGACCGCCCAGGAAGCCATGGATTCGCTCGCTGCCGCTCAGGACAAGGTCCTCGAGCGTCTCGAGAAGTCCGGCGTCCAGAAGGAATGCGGACCGAAGATGAACAAGAAGAAGACGGCGCAGGAATGGTTCGACGCGCCGGGTGCACCGTATCCGAAACTCGCCAATGAGAAGCCGCAGGGCGAGACCATCGACTACGACACCTTGATCAAGAGCTGGCCCGCGACCCCGCCGAAATAAGGCGTTGTTGCTGGATTATTGGAAAAGGCCGGGTGCAAACCCGGCCTTTTTTCTTGTTCAGCAGGCGGCATTTATTCCCCAAACGCAACTGACTATGCGTCGCAATCTCAGGATAATCGTTCTTTTATAATGGGTTAGATGAATGTATCTTGCCCGACAGCAAACTGACGAATCCAAGAGCGGGAGAGCTGACGATGAAGGGCGACAAAAAAGTCATCCAGATCCTCAACAAGGTGCTGAAGAACGAACTGACCGCCATCAATCAGTATTTCCTCCATGCCCGCATGTTGAAGAACTGGGGCATGAAGAAGCTCGGCGAGGTCACCTATCACGAATCCATCGACGAGATGAAACATGCCGACAAGCTGATCGAGCGCATCCTGTTCCTGGAAGGCCTGCCCAATCTCCAGGATCTCGGCAAGCTGCTGATCGGCGAGAATGTGAAGGAAATTCTGAGCTGCGATCTGAAGCTCGAAATGATGGCCCATCCCGACCTCAAGGCCGGAATCGTGCTGTGCGAGCAGGCGGGCGATTATGTGACCCGCGAACTGCTCAAGGACATTCTGGAATCAGAGGAAGAGCATATCGACTTCCTGGAGACCAATCTCGAGATCCTCGAGAAAATGGGCCTGCAGAACTATATCCAGTCGCAATACGAGCCGGGCGAGGGCTCCTAAGGCCTATTCCGCCGCCATCGGCAGCAGGTCCAGATCGGCCTTTAGGTTCAGGCGGGCCGGGCCCTTCAGTGCATCGTTGATGACGTCCTGCGCCATCGGCAGGCAGGTCCCGCAGCAGGGGCCGCTGCCCAAGGCCTGATAGACGGCAACCGGGCAGCTCAACCCGCTGGCGCGGGCCGTTTGCTCGATTTCGCTCTCGCGATAGCCATTGCACACGCAGACATACATCTTTGGCGACACTCTCAGGCCAAGGCATCCACTCGACATGCCGATCTTCTGGAGTTTGCGAATGATTGTCAATGTCATACTTGTCGCATCACGCTGGCTTGATGGAGTCAGCTGCAAATGAGAATAATTATCACTTGTCCCAGGCGATCGAGTTTGCTATTTCTTTGGTTGTTGAGAATGAGTCGCAACTGAGGTGCCGCTGGCACAGCGATGCGGCCATTCGTTCCAACCCCAGGAAAACAGGTCGCAGGAGTGGACATGGACAGAGAAGCCCTCGATTTTCGCGGTTCTGCCGTTATGGCAGCGCCGCGCACAGAGCAAACCGGACCGACCGATACCTCGTCCACCGGCCCGGCAGGCAGGCCCATTCAAATGCGCGAGCGGCTTTATGGCCGGGATCGCCTGGGCGGGCAGGCTCATGCCACGGCTACCACGGCACCGCGCGATGCTGGCCACCAGAGCCGGAACGTTCAAACGGTGACCATCCAGTCGATCCTCAAAGGCGCGCGGGAGGCGATCATCGATTTTGACGGCGCCGCCTACCGCCTGCGGATCACCCGCAATCATCGCCTCATTCTGACGAAGTAACCTCATCCTGCGGTGCACCCGGCTGGCCATTGCCAGCCGTGGCATCCGTGGGGCGTCGAGCTTGAAAAGCGGGCAATCCAGGCTGGATATCGTGGCCCCGCCGCCTATATCGATTCGGGTACGCCATTCATCCGCAATCGCAGGCAGGGAGGCCGGATTATGAATCAGCGCGCCATCGACCTTTTCGATCGCTACACCCATGGCGAAATGGATCGCCGCAAATGCCTCGAAAAACTGACGATTCTGGCTGGCAGCAGTGCTGCGGCCCTAGCCCTGTTGCCGACGCTGGAGAACAATTACGCCAGGGCCGAGTTGCTGCCTGAAGGCGATCCGCGCATCAAGACGGAAACGATCACAGTTCCTTCTGGCGGCAAGGATTACAGCATCTATTTGGCGAGACCCAGCTCGGGCGAAAAATGGCCTTCCGTGCTGGTCATTCATGAAAACCGCGGCCTCAATCCACATATCAAGGACGTGACGCGTCGGATCGCTGCCGAAGGGTTCCTCGCGGCCGGTGTCGATTTCCTCAGCCCCCTGGGTGGAACGCCCAGCGACGAGGACAAGGCGCGCGAACTCATCGGGACTCTCGACAATGCGGCCATCGAGGCTGCCGGCCGCGACATCATCGCAGCCTTAAGAGCGCGCCCGGACAGCAATGGCAAGGTCGGCATTATCGGCTTCTGCTGGGGTGGTGGCATGGTCAATCGACTGGCCGTGACGGATTCCACTCTGGACGCTGCCGTTGCCTATTACGGCATGCAGCCGGCGGCCACGGATGTCACCAAGATCAAGGCCCCGCTGCTGCTGCAATATGCCGGGCTGGATGACCGCATCAATGCCGGCATTCCGGCCTATGAGGCAGCGTTGAAGGCGGAAGGCAAGACCTATCAGCTGTTCGTCTATGACGGTGTCAATCACGCCTTCAACAACGACACCAATGCTGCCCGCTATGACAAAAAGGCGGCCGATCTGGCGTGGGGACGGTCGATTGAGTTCCTGCACAAAACCCTGGGCTGACAGTCGTTTGCGAGCTGATTTGCCCTGCGTGCCAAAGAACAAGTAGGAGCTGTGTGCGGCTTACCGCTTCCTTAACCACTCCTGGCGTAGATTGACGGTTTCTCGAACGCACCTTTCGGGCTTGCCCGGCAGGCGGAGTTGGTCGGATGCGAAAGACGGTGCCAGCGCTGGTCTGCGCCGCAATCGCGGTAGCAGCCTTGACCGGGTTCTGCAGTGATAGCGCCGCGGAAGACCGCGCCATTGTGCTTGCCTGCAACGACTTCCCCCCGTTGAAAATCGAACATCCCGGCAGCGATGGTTTGCGCGGCACGGATGTCGAGGCGATCGCCGAAATCGCCAAGCGATCCGGCCTCAATCTCGAACCAAGCTTCATGCCATGGAAGCGCGGCTACGCCGAAGCCTCCGATGGCACCATCGATGGCATCTGCAGCTGTTCCTATCGTGCTGACCGTGTCGAACTGTTTTATTTTTCGGACCCGATCGGAGAAACCTCCATCGGTGTTTTTCATCCGCCGGGTGAAACGCCCGAAACCATCACCAGCCTTGCCGATCTCGGCAAACCTGGCATGGGCACGATAGGGGTGGTCAAGGGATACAATCTCGAGGCCGAGCTAGCTGATGCCAAGATCGCACATCTGCCGGTGAGCGGCGATCAACAGGCTTTGGACATGCTGCGCAATCATCGCTTCAATCATCTGTTTTCCTTCAAGGCGCCGATCGATTTCATCCTGCGCCACGGCAACGGGCAAGATGTTGGTTATACTGAACTGCGCAATTCGCCCTATTTCGTCTGCCTCAGCAAGAAAGTGCCAGGCACGGAGGAAATGATGGGAAAAATCAACGAGGCGATCGCTGCCATGCGCAAGGATGGCGCTTTTGACGCGATCCAGCGGCGCTATGGACAGCAGCCAATCAATTAAGCCATCTTGGCGCATCAGATCGCCAACCCCATAAGCCAGCAGATCATATGACAGAGCCTCGACAGAGCGGCACAATCGCCGTGATTGGCTGCGGCCTCATTGGTGCCAGTTGGGCAGCCCTTGCCAGCAGCCATGGCTTTGCCGTCAGAGCCTATGATCCATCATCCACCCGGCGCGCTGAATTGCCTGATTCCGTTGCGCGCCTGCGCACACAATTGCTGGCTTTGCGCCCGGATGCCGGGGGCATTCTGTCGGTGGTGGAGAGCGTTGGCGATGCCGTTGCCGCGGCGGATATTGTGCTGGAATCCGCACCGGAACGGTTGGACTTGAAGATCGAGCTGCTGGCCGAGATTGATCGCCTGAGCCGGCCGGATGCCATCATCGCTACCAGCACGTCGTCGCTGCTGCTCAGCGACATGAACACTGCCTGCGTTCACAAGGCGCGCATCATCGTCGCCCATCCTTTCAATCCGCCACATCTGATGCCGTTGATCGAGCTGTTCGGCACGGACAATGCCGTCATCGACCGCGCCGAGACCCTGTTTCGTGCGCTTGGCAAACAGACGATTCGCCTGAAGCGCGAGATGCCGGGGCATATCGCCAACCGCCTGGGTGCTGCCCTGTGGCAGGAAGCAGTCCATCTGGTGGCGGAGGGTGTGGCCGACGTTGCGGATATCGATTTGGCGCTCATCCACGGCCCCGCCATGCGCTGGGCGGTGCAGGGCACGCATCTCACCTATCATCTGGGTGGCGGGCAGGGCGGCATCCGTCACTATCTCGACCATCTCGGCCCCAGCCAGGAGAAGAGCTGGGAAACATTGGGCCGCGTGCGTCTGACGCCTGACATCAAGCGCGCCCTTATCGCAGGCGTCGAGCAGGAAGCCGCCGGTCGGTCAATTGCCGACCTGGAAGCGGAACGTGATCGTTTCCTGATTGATCTCTTGAAGCTGCGCGGCCACACTGGCTGACCTTTTTTGATCTCAGCCAGGTATCCTTCGCATCATGACCAGCTACGATTCCAAGAAGATCGTCGAGATCCACGAACATCTGCACAGCGACCTGCCTAGCGACCCAGCCCTGCGTGTGAAGACGCTGGAAAGCCTGCTGGTGGAAAAGGGCATGATCGACAGTGCCGCCATCGATGCCTGGATCGATCTCTATGCCGAAGAGATCGGCCCCAAGCGCGGTGCCCATGTGGTGGCCAAGGCCTGGACGGATCCAGCCTTCAAGGCGCGATTGCTCGCCGATGGGACCGCTGCGATCAGCGAGCTTGGATATCAGGGCCATGCCACCGGCCATCTGATCGCGGTCGAGAACACGCCGGAGGTGCACAACCTCGTCGTCTGCACCTTGTGTTCCTGCTATCCCTTCACGTTGCTTGGCATTTCGCCGGGCTGGTATCGCCTGCAGGAATACCGCGCGCGTGCCGTGCGCGATCCGCGCGGTGTCCTCCGAGAATTCGGTGTCGGCATCGGTGACGATGTCGAAATCCGCATCTGGGACAGCACGGCCGAGCTTCGCTATCTGGTTCTGCCGCAACGGCCTGCCGGCACGGAGGGGCTGGACGCAGCGGCCTTGGCGCAACTGGTGACGCGCAATTCAATGATCGGTACCGACGTGTTGCCCGCCATCGCGCGGGGGAGATAGGTACGATGCGCACGCATGACGTAGGCGGCAAGTCGACGACGAAGCCCATCGACGTGCAGGAAGACGAGGCACCCTTCAAGGCTGCGTGGGAAGGTCGCGCCTGGGGCATCAATGAAGCGTTGGAAGGTCATCCCGGCTGGACGCTCGATTGGTGGCGCCATATCCGCGAGCTGATTCCAGCGGAAGATTACCTGACGCGGCCCTATTTCGATCAGTGGATGCAAGTCTATGCCGCCATGATGGTCGATTCCGGCGTCGCCAGTGTCGCCGAGATTGCGCGCGGCAAGGCCGAGGGGCCGAATCCTGCCTTCGGCAAGCCGATGGGTGCTGCCGATGTCGCAAAGATTTCCCGTCATACCAAGGATTTCCGCCGGCCTGCCGCCAAGCCAGCGGCCTTTGCGGTCGGCGACAAAGTGCTGACCAAGACCATCGGTGGCAACGCGCATACGCGCCTGCCGGGTTACGCCATGGGCAAGCCCGGCATTGTGCAGGCCTATCACGGCAATCATCTGTTGCCGGACGCTGGTGCTTTGGGCCGCGAGCAGGCAGAGCCGCTTTACAGCATTGTCTTCGCCGCCGCCGATCTGTGGCCGGAGGGCAAGGGCAAACGCGACCGCGTCTTCATCGATCTGTGGGAGAGCTATCTTGAGCGGCGTTGACCTGCTGGGCCAGATTGCGCAGTCCCTGATCGCGCAGCCAGGCCCGCTGCGGGCCCGCGATGGCGAACCACTCTTTGCCGAGCCGTGGCAGGCTGAGATAGTTGCCGTTGCCGCGGCCATGGTTGCCCAAGGCCGGTTTACGGCGGGGCAATGGTCTGACGCCCTGGGTGCGGAGATTCGCATCGCGCTGGCAGCCGGCGCTCCCGATACGGCGGCGACCTATTATCAATCCGTGCTGGCGGCTGTTGAGGCGTTGGCCAAGGAGATGGCGATGGTGACCAATGACCAATTGACCACCCGCAAGGCGCAATGGATACGTGCCTATGAGCACACGCCGCACGGCGCGCCCGTCGAGTTAATGACTGGCGAGTTGATGGCTGGCGAGTTGATGGCTGGCGAGTCACACTAGGTCCTGTTTACAAAGCTGCGTCGCATCGACATCTGCGGATAGCAAAAATTGAAACATGTCGAGGAAGGTGCGCGACCTTGTCATGTGGTGTAGTGACGACGCGATTGATGGGTGATCGGTAACCTCGCGAGAAAAAACGGTCGGATGAGGTGCATCAGCATGAAAAAAAGCACAGCAACCAAGGGCGAATCCCCTTCTCAGTTGATCGACGCGAGGATCAAGGAACTGGACGGCTGGAAAGGCAAAACGCTCTCCCATGTCCGTGCTCTCATCAAGCAGGCTGATCCCGAGGTGACTGAGGAGTGGAAGTGGAGCGTTCCGGTCTGGTCTCACGACGGCATTATCTGCACCGGTGAGACGTATAAGAGCGCCGTGAAGCTGACATTCGCCAAGGGCGCTTCACTCAAGGACCCTTCGGGGCTGTTCAACTCCAGCCTTGAAGGCAACACCAGGCGCGCCATCGATCTCCATGAGGGGGATAAAATAGATGAGGATGCTTTCAAGAAGCTGATACGTGCCGCGGCTGCTCAGAACAAGTCATCGGCCCGATAGCCGAGAACATCTCATGAGTTGGCGCCGACCGTGGCCGGTGCAATGTCCGCCGCTAGATTTTCTTGGCTTTCTGAACCGCCAGTTCCAACGCATTCAGGAAGCGTGAGCGGTCCTGCGCATTGAAGCTGGGGCCGGTACCGCGAATCTCGCCCATGTCCCGGAGCTGGCTGCTCAGTTCACGCATGGCCAGCGCTGTCCCGATGCTGTTCAAGGTGAAAGGCTTGCCGGTTGGGCCAATGACCTGGGCGCCCGCTTTCAGGCAACGATCGGCCAATTGGATGTCGGTGGTGATGACGATGTCGCCCAGCTTGGCGCGTTCGACGATCCAGTCATCGGCGGCGTCGAACTTGTCGCTCACCAGGACGTTGCGGATGAGCGGGTTGTGGCTCGAGCGGAAGCCGCTGTTGCTGACGAGGTGCATGACGATCTCGTGACGCAGGGCCACGCGCTCGATCTCGGCCTTGACCGGGCAGGCATCCGCATCGACATAGATTTCGGTCACGATGCCACCAGTGCGCGGTCGCGCAAGAACGGCTGCGGCCCAAGCAGATCATGCGCTGCCCGGTGGCCGTCATGGACGGCAGTCGCGATAAAGCCCGGTGCCTTGCAATCACCGATGCGCTGTATGGAAGTGGAGCCAGCGTCGCCTGAGAGATCACGCCACAGCTGGTCGCTAGGTTCGCGCGATGTCACAGGAATGAAGCCGCCGCAGGCGATCTCTTTCGTCCTTCCCGTAAAGACGCAGGTCAGCAATGCACTGTCGGTTTGCAATGCCGTCACTGCCTGGCTGACGATGATCTTGACACCGGCCTCGATGAGCCGCGCCTGCACCAGATGCTGTTCATGGGTGTAGTACGACCAAGCTGAGACGAGTCCGGCAGTCGTGACATAGGTGACGTCATGACCTTGCCCTGCCAGCAATTCGGCCAGGGCGCTGGCCATCATGTAGCCTTCGTCGTCGAAGATGACGATGGGCCCTTCGGGTCGCCTGCCAGCCATGATCTCGTCAGGGCTCACCGTCCGGGCATCGGCGAAGCTCGCCACGGATGCGGCGTGATAGCGGCCGATGCCCGTCTTGCGCCAGTGGCTGCCCGTGGCGATGAGCGCGTGGTCGACGCCGGTCGCGCGGACGTCCTCGGCGGTCATGCGGCTTTCCAGATAGACGGCGATGTTGTCGAGCTTGCTGATCTGATGGGCGCGATAGTCACGCACGCGGATCCACTCGCGCAGGCCGGGCAGTCTCGATTCTGCGAGCACTCGGCCACCCAAGTCCCGGCTGGCTTCGGCCAGCATTACCTCATGGCCTTGGCGGCCAAGCGTCAGTGCTGCCTCGAGGCCAGCCGGACCGGCACCGACCACCAGCACCTTCTGCGACTGTGCCGTCCTGGTGATGATCTCCGGATGCCAGCCACGTCGCCATTCCTCGCCCATGGTGGGGTTCTGGGTACAGCGCAACGGCACCCCCTGGATGTCGCTGGCGTAACAGATGTTGCAGCCGATGCATTCGCGGATATCGTCTTCCCGCCCTTCGCTGATCTTTCGTGGCAGGAAGGGATCGGCAATGGAGGGTCGGGCCGCGCCGATCAAATCCACCGTGCCGAATTTTACCAGCTGCAGCATCGCTTCCGGCGAGGTATAGCGGCCGACACTCACCACGGGCTTCCCAACCAATTGCCGGACATCCTTCAGGAACGGCTCCAGCGAGCCTTGGGCGTGAAAGCGCGAAACGCCCATCTCCTGGCCATAATCGCTGATGGTGACATCAAAAAGGTCCGGCAAGTCGCGGATCATTTCGAACAAGGCACGCTTCTCGCCGGTGGGATCGGCACCGGGATGCGCCTCATCATCAAGCTCGATGCGGGTGGCGACGGCGCAACGATCGCCAATCGCCTCCTTGGTTTCTTCCAGCAGTTCGCGGAGGATGCGCGCGCGATTCTCCAGCGAGCCACCATATTCATCGTCGCGTTGGTTCATCTGGCTGTGAAGAAACTGCGCGATGAGATAGCCGTGCGATGCATAGACATAGACGATGTCGAAGCCGGCTTCCCTGGCGCGTAAGGCTGCCGCTTTATGGGCGCGGCGATAATCGCGGATGTCGGCCTTGTCCATGCGCCGGCTCTGCACCGGTGCTTTGCCAGCCATCTGGCTTATGGGGCCTATGGGGGTGGCGCGGGAGAGCAGATTGGCGGCACGGAAACCGCCATGCCACAGCTCAACCCCGGCCAGTGCACCATGGGCATGAACGCCTGCCGCCATCTTGGACATGTTCCGGACATCGCCCTGGTCCCACAGCGTCGCGTAGGGCGAGGGCAGATCGTCGGCGGATGGGTCGATCGAGCAATATTCGGTGCAGACCACCCCCCAGCCGCCCTCGGCCTTGATCGCCCGCATGGCGGCCAGGGTTTCCGGCATCGCAAAGCCCATGCCGGTGCAATGGGGGACCTGGTAGAAGCGGTTCGGTGCGGTCACCGGCCCGATCCGAAGGGGCTGGAAAAGCGGGTCGAAACGGGGCTCACGCGGCATGGCTGTCCTGATTTTGGCGATCTGGCTGCCGCACTTTGCCCAGAATCGGGCCCTGCCGACAAGAATAGGACCCGATCCCGCACTTTCCTGGGTTCGGCCATGCGGGGTTAAGCCGCACGAAGATAATTGGCGCTTTGCCGCCCTTTGGGGTATTTAGCGCGGCATATACCCACAGGCGCGCCGCCGACGGGCCAGAAATCCAGTAAATCGATCCAGAGGCCGATAGGGGCCAGGATCGTCGGGTGGGCCGGAAAAAGGTGCCCCTACACCTCTTTCCAGATCGGACAATCATGCCTTTTCCATCGACCAATGCGGCGCTCGAACGTGCTTTGCAGGCGCGCGCCTATCTTGAACCGACTTCCGTGCAGTCAGCGGTCCTGGCCCCCGAAGCTGCCGAACGCGACCTGCTGGTCTCCGCCCAGACCGGTTCCGGCAAGACTGTCGCCTTCGGCCTTGCCATGGCCAGCACGCTGTTGGGTGATTCCGAACGCTTCGAGCGTGCCGCGGAACCCCTGGCCCTCATCATCGCGCCGACGCGCGAACTGGCGATCCAGGTTCATACCGAACTCAGCTGGCTCTATGGCGAGACCGGCGCCAAGGTGATTTCCTGCGTCGGTGGCATGGATGCCCGTGCCGAGCAGCGCCTGTTGTCCGGCGGCTGCCATATCGTCGTCGGCACGCCTGGCCGTCTGCGCGATCATCTTGAGCGTGGCCGCCTCGACATTTCGGCCCTGAAGGCTGTGGTGCTGGATGAGGCCGACGAGATGCTCGATCTCGGTTTCCGCGAAGATCTCGAATTCATCCTCGATGCCACGCCGAAGGCCCGCCGCACGCTGTTATTCTCGGCCACCATCGCCAAGGAAATCGCTGCCCTTGCGCGCGACTATCAGCAGGATGCCCTGCGCATCGACACCCAGGTCCGCAACCAGGCCCATGGCGATATCGACTACCGGGCCATTCGCGTAGCACCCACCGATGTCGATCATGCCATCGTCAATGTGCTGCGCTTCTATGAAGCGCGCGCTGCCCTCGTTTTCTGCCACACCCGCGAAGCCGTCCGTCATCTGCATGCCAGCCTCCAGGAGCGTGGCTTTGCCGCCGTGGCGCTGTCCGGCGAGCTCAGCCAGACAGAGCGCACCCATGCGCTGCAGGCCTTGCGCGATGGCCGCGCCCGCGTCTGCGTCGCCACTGACGTTGCCGCACGCGGCCTCGATCTTCCCGATCTCAGCCTGGTCATCCATGCCGATCTGCCGCGCGAGAAGGCGACATTGCTCCATCGGTCCGGCCGCACCGGCCGTGCTGGGCGCAAGGGCATCTGCGCCCTTATGGTGCCGTTCCAGCGCCGCCGGCGCCTGGAACAGCTGCTCGCCACGGCCAACATCAAGGTGACCTGGCAGGACGCGCCCAAGGCCGAAGAAATTCGCGCCCGCGACCAGGAGCGGATGCTGGAAGATCCGTTGCTGAAGGAAGAGATGACGCCGGAGGATCTGGTGCTGGCGCAGGCCCTGCTCGCCGGCCGCACGGCGGAAGAGATCGCAGCGGCGCTCATCCGCCTCTATCGCTCGCGCTTGCCGGCGCCTGAAGACATGTTCGACAGCGGCCAGGCGGATTTTACCGAGAACCGCCGCGACTATCGCAGCGATGACCGCGGCGAACGCAGCGAGGGCCGCTTCGAGCGCAAGCGCCGCGACGAGGGTCCGCGCGACAGCCACAGCGATGGTCCGGTCTCCTGGTTCCACATGAATGTCGGCCGCGAAAACAATGCCGACCCGAAATGGCTCATTCCGCTCATCTGCCGGCGCGGTCATGTGACCAAGAAGGAAATCGGCTTCATCAAGATCTTCGACAAGGAAACCAAGTTCGAGATCGCCGCCGATGCCGCCGGCCGGTTCATGAGCGCCGTCGAGAAATCGGGCGATCAGGAAATCAGCATCAAGCCAACCACACCGTTCAACAAGGATGGCGGCCGCTCGAATGCCGACAGGCTGACCAAGGAAGGTGCGCCCGCGGAGCGGATGCCACGCAAGTTTGCCGGCCAGGGAGATCGTCCCCGCGATGGCGAGCGGCGTCCCTTCGCCGCCAAGCGCACCGAAGGTTTCGCCCGGCCGCGCGACGACAAGGCGCCCTTCAAGAAGGAAGGCCGCGGCTTCGAGGGCAAGCGCTCGAACAACCCGAAATTTGCCGAAGCAAAATCAGAGGGTTTCAAATCGGACCGGCCAAAATTCGATAAGCCGAAGTTTGATAAGCCCAAATTCGATGGGCCCAAATTTGATCCGGCTGGCAAGGCGAAGAAGAAGCATCGCAAGGGACCGAGCCGGCCCTAATAAGCGTCAGTCCAGCAGCGCGTTGACGTCGAGCGGGGCGAGGTCCGGGGCAACCCAGACCCGCCGCGCTTCAAGCGACATCAAGCGCGTTTTGCTCCAATAATCGAGCGGCAGGTTACGCCGCGCCAGTGGGCTGGCCAGGAAATCAGCGACGATCTCGCTAAGGGCGCGACCGGCCTCGACGCGGCCCAAATAGGCGCGGATAAGGGCGATGTAAAAGCGGGTAATGGTCTCGTGATAACCATCGTCATCGCTGTTGGGCGTGCCGGTCGCCTTGTTATAGCGCCAGATGATTCTGGGCAATTCCAGCGACACATCGATGTCCGGCCGCTGCCGCAGCAGATAGAGGCAGGCGATGCAATGGGCCGCATGCGTCCAGTGCGCCTTGGGCAGGCTGCGATCGAGCAGCCCCTCGCCAATGCGCGCAATTTCTGCGTCTGAATGCATGCTAAGTATTTGAAAAGATTGGCGCACCCGATACGATTCGAACGTACGACCTTTGCCTTCGGAGGGCAACGCTCTATCCAGCTGAGCTACGGGTGCATGCCTTGCGCAATCGGCCGGAACATAACCGGGGGCCCCAAGCTTGGCAAGGCCGGGACTCCAAGCTTCGCAAGCCTTAGTGACCGCCGCCCCGGCCGCGCTACAATAGGGCCGGAACCCATTCCAACCTGCCCGGAGTCCGCAGCGATGCTCCTGAAATCACCCAAAGCGCCACCGCCCGATCCGGAAGCCCTGGCGCTGCAAGCGCTGGCCTTTCTCACCGCCGACGATGATCGGCTGTCGCGGTTTATGGGCCTCACCGGGTTGGACGGCAGCGCCTTGCGCCGCATCGCCCACGATCCCCATGGATTGGGTGCCGTCCTCGACTATCTGTTGGGGTTTGAGCCGTTGCTGCTGGAGTTCGCGGCCGAGATCGGAATCGACCCCGCGGTCATCGCCAGCCAGCGCCACCGTCTCCCTAGCTGAGCACAGGGCTAGCTGAGAATCGGGCTGGCCGAGCGCCGAATTCACTCCGGCTGCTTATCGGCGCCGCTTGGCAGGGGCGCCGCCGGATCGCGAATCCAGGCGGCCATATCGTCATAGATCGTCTGTGCATCGAGATCGCGCAGCATCATGTGATAACCATGCGGATAGAGGGCCACACGGCCCTCGGCGGGCGGCAGTTTCGGCAGCGTGGCGAGGAAGCGGCCAACCGAGTCCGATGTCAGGATGTCTTCCCGGTTGCCGAACATGATCAGCCAGCGCGGCGTGGGGCCGAGCTTGGCGCCGGCGTCAAAGGCGCGGGTCATCAGCTCGACCAAGCCATAGGCCGTGTCAACGCGGGTCGCCTTGATCACCTTGGGATCGCGCCCCATCTGGCGCAGCATCTGATAATTATCCGAAGGTTCGCGATAGACGCCGTTCGGCTGCACGGCCACTCGCGGCATGATGGCCATGGCAAAATCGAAGATCTTGCGGTTGAGTGAACTCTGCGTTTGCCAGCCCCAGATCGCGGGTGCCGCAAGGATGATGCCGTCAACCGGCATGTCCACCTGCTCTGCGACTGCAGCAAGAATAACGGCGGCTCCCATGCTTTCGCCCAGCAGATAGACGGGCTTGTCCGGGTGCGCCGCCTTGGCGAGCCGCGCTGCTGCTGCAAGGTCGCTGATCATCTGGTCGGATCCTGCCCAGATACCGTGCTGCGGAGATCCGCCAAAACCACGCTGGTCGAAGGCGTAGAGGGCAAAGCCGCGCCGGGCCATGCCCTTGCCGGGTGGGTCGAAGGCGCGGTTGTAATCGTTGAACCCGTGGAGCCCGATGATCGAGGCCTCGATCGGCCGATCCCAGGGCAGCCATGTTTTCATCGGCAGGTCGACGCCGTCGGCAGTATGGAACGCCTTTGCCGTGAAGGCCGGTCTATCGGTGGGTGGCCCGATCTCCTGCCATTGCGGGGTGCAGGCCGCTGCCAGCAAGCCAACCGCCAACAAGGCGACGAGGCGGCCCATGTTCATGGCCGGATCAAGCCGATTGTGGCTGACGGCGCGTCAGCTCGAGGAAAATATCTTCGAGATCGGTTTCGACCGTCGAGAGATCGACGATTTCAAGATGTGTCGCGCGGATGGCATCCAGCACGGCACCGACTTTGGTCTGGCTCGGCCGGTAATGGAGCTTCAGGCGCCGCGGCCCAGCGAGGACGGGATCGAAATTGGCAAGCGCTGCAGGTGCCTCGGTCAAATCCGCGCCAACCGTGATAACCACTTCCTTGCGGTCGAGGCGGCTGACCAGGGTTGAGGTCGGCTCGCAGGCGATCACCTTGCCATGGTTGATGATGGCGATCTGGTCACAAAGCTCCTCGGCTTCCTCAAGATAATGGGTGGTGAGCAGGACGGTGACGCCGGCCTTGTTCAGCTCCCGCACATAGGCCCAGAGCTGCTGGCGGAGTTCGACATCGACGCCGGCCGTGGGCTCGTCGAGCACCAGGACGGGCGGATTATGGACCATGGCCTTGGCCACCATCAGGCGCCGGCGCATGCCACCTGACAGCGTCCGTGCATAGGAATTTGCCTTGTCACCGAGCGAGAGCGCCTCCAGCAATTCCATGGTGCGGCGCTCGGCCTTGGGCACGCCATACATGCCGGCCTGCAAATCCAGGAGATCGCGCGGGGTGAAGAACGGGTCGATGTTGAGCTCCTGCGGCACCACGCCGATGGCCGCGGCGGCATGGCGCGGGTCAGCATCGAGGTCGATATCCCAGACCTTTACGTGGCCTTCCGTCTTGCGGACCAGCTGCGCCAGAATATTGATGAGGGTCGATTTTCCGGCGCCATTAGGCCCCAGCAGGCCGAAAATCCTGCCCCGTGGAATCGCCAGATCGACATGGTCGAGGGCCAGTTTCGGGGTCTTTTGACCATTGCTGCCGGCATAAATCTTCACCAATCCCTTGATCGAGACGGCAAGCTCCGGCAAAGAAACACTATTGTTGGGGGCCATGATGGGATTTGCGACCAAATATGAGGGATCGGCGGTTGCTTCGCCTATCCCGCCTGCCTATCATTGAGACATGTGAAGCGTCAACGTCGAGCCGAGTAGCCAAATGGAACCGATCGAAACCGAAATCGTCACCAAAACCCGCATTGCCTGTGATGGTGGTGGCGACCCGTCCGGTCATCCCAGGGTGTTTCTCAACCTGGGAAAGGATGGCCATGTCGATTGCCCCTATTGCGGCAAGCATTTCGTTCTCAAGGAAGGCGCGTCCGCCGGCGCACATTGAGCGGTCCCATTGAGCGACTGGCACCCTGATGTCCCCAGATTCCGCGAAGGCTGATTCCAAGAAACCGGACCACGTCTATCTCATCGACGGGTCGGGCTATATCTTCCGGGCATTCCACGGATTGCCGCCGCTCAGCCGCAGCGATGGCACGCCTGTCAATGCCGTGCTCGGCTTCACCAATATGCTCCTGAAGCTCATCGAGGATTCGGACGCCGAATATATCGCCGTCATCTTCGATGCCGGGCGCCGCACGTTCCGCAACGACATCTATCCCGACTATAAGGCGCACCGGCCGGAAGCACCGCCGGAGCTCATTCCACAATTCGCCCTCATCCGCGAAGCGACACGCGCCTTCAATGTGCCAGCGATCGAGATGAAGGGCTTTGAAGCCGACGATTTGCTGGCCACCTATGCCACGCAGGCGGCGGCGATGGGTTCGAACGTCACCATCGTTTCGTCGGACAAGGATCTGATGCAGCTGGTGAGCGACCGCATCTCGCTCTTTGATCCGATGAAGAACCGCCGGATCGGCCATCAGGAAGTGGTGGAAAAATTCGGCGTGGGGCCGGAAAAGGTGATCGATATCCAGGCCCTGGCCGGCGATTCCTCGGACAATGTCCCTGGCGTGCCCGGCATCGGCATCAAGACGGCGGCGGAACTGATCACGACCTATGGCGATCTCGACACGCTGCTGGCCAAGGCCGGCGAGATCAAGCAGCCCAAGCGTCGCGAAAACCTGGTCAACAATGCCGATCTTGCGCGCATCAGCCGCGATTTGGTGACCTTGAAACGCGATGTGCCGGTCGAGGTGCCGCTCTCTGAGTTCGGCAAGCGCGCAATCGATGGGCCGACGGCGATGGCCTTCCTGCAGGTGAATGAATTCCGCGCGCTGGCTTCCAAGGTGCATTCGCGTCTGACGGAAGCTGGTATCAAATCGGCGCGCGCGGCGGGTTTGCCCACGCCTGCTTCTGCTGCGGACGCCACAGCGCTCGGGTCGGCAAATCCGGCGCCAGCGCCAGCTGCCAAGATCGGCAGCGGCTATGAACTGGTGCAGGACGAAGCCGCTCTTCAGGCTTGGATCGCGCGCGCCACAAAGACGGGCGAGCTTGCCTTCGACATCGAAACCACCTCGCTCAACGTCAATGAAGCAAAGCTGGTCGGCATGTCCTTGGCCACCGAAGCCGGCCTTGCCTGCTATGTGCCTGTGGGTCATGTGGGCACGACCGGTGATCTGCTGGGTGGCGGTGCCGAAGCGCCGCGCCAGATTCCCATCGATCGTGCCATTGCGCTGCTGAAGCCGCTGCTGGAAGATCCGTCAGTGCTCAAGATCGGGCACAACATCAAATATGACATGGCGGTGATGGCGCGCTACGGGATCAAGGTGGCGCCGATCGACGATTCCATGCTGATTTCCTATGTGCTGGAAGGCGGTGCCCACGGCCATGGCATGGACGAGCTTTCCGAACTTCATCTCGGCCACAGCACGATCAAATTCAACGACGTCGCTGGCAGCGGCAAGGCGCAAGTCACCTTCGATCATGTGCCGCTCGACAAGGCATTGGCCTATGCGGCGGAAGATGYCGACGTCACCTGGCGCCTCCATCAATTGCTGAAGCCGCGCCTGGTGGCGGAACGCCTCAACACGATCTATGAAACCATCGAACGGCCGCTCATTCCGATCGTGGCCGAGATGGAACGCGCCGGCGTCAAGATCGACGCGGCCGAACTCAGCCGCCTCAGCCAGGATTTCGCCAAGCGCATGGGCGAGATCGAGCGCGAGATCCATACCATCGCCGGGACCGAATTCAATGTCGGCTCACCCAAGCAATTGGGCGAGATCCTGTTCGACCAACTGAAGCTGCCGGGCGGCAAGAAGGGCAAGACCGGCGCCTATTCGACCGGCGCCGATGTGCTGGATGAACTGGCCCTGACCTCCGGTCATCCGCTGCCGCAGAAGGTGCTCGACTGGCGCCAGCTTTCCAAGCTCAAAAGCACTTATACCGATGCGTTGCCGCTTGCCATCAATCCGGAAACCGGCCGTGTCCATACCTCGTTCGCACTGGCGGCGACCTCCACCGGACGCCTCGCCTCAACCGATCCCAATCTGCAGAACATTCCCATTCGCACCGAAGAAGGTCGCAAGATCCGCCGCGCTTTCGTGGCGGAAGCGGGACACATCCTGCTTTCGGTCGACTATAGCCAGATCGAACTGCGCTTGGCTGCCGAGATGGCCAACATCGAACCGTTGAAACAGGCTTTCCGCGAAGGCGCCGACATTCATGCGATGACTGCAAGCCAGGTCTTCGGCGTCCCCATCGAAGGCATGGACCCGATGGTGCGCCGGCAGGCGAAGGCGATCAATTTCGGCATCATCTACGGTATTTCGGCTTTCGGCCTGGCGCAGCAGCTCAGCATTCCGCAAAGCGAGGCCAAGGCCTATATCGAGGCCTATTTCAAACGCTATCCCGGCATCCGCGACTATATGGACCGGATGAAGAAATTCGCCCATGAGAAGGGCTATGTCGAAACCCTGTTCGGCCGGCGCTGCCATGTGCCGGGCATCAACGACAAGAACCCGGCCAGGAAGAGTTTCATGGAACGTGCCGCCATCAATGCGCCGCTCCAAGGGACCGCAGCCGACATTATCAAGCGCGCGATGATCCGCATGCCGGGAGCCTTCGCGGCTGCCGGCCTCAAGGGCCGCATGCTCCTCCAGGTGCATGACGAATTGCTGTTCGAAGTGCCGGTGGCCGAGGCCGAAGAATCGTCCCGCGTTGCGCGCCAGATCATGGAGCAGGCGCATCTGCCGGCCCGCCAGATCTCCGTGCCTTTGATCGCCGATGCGGGGACTGCCCTCAACTGGGCCGAGGCGCATTGATCGCGGTCCTGGATGTCCTGGCGATCGGCACGGCGCTTTACGCCGCGTGGCTTTGGTATCTTGCCAGCCGCCACAAATTACGCCGGGTGAAGCACAACGAGGTGCTGGATGCCCACGACATCAACCGCATTATCGTCTCGATCAACCGCACACAAATCCTGAACTCGCGCGCGGCACTTGCCACCGCCGTTTCAGCACTGACCGTGGCACTGCGATTCTTGGCGAGTTTTCTGACCGCAGCTCTGCAGACTCAATAGGGCAGTGGCCCATTGGCTGGATTTGGCTGAAGCTTGATGCCTTTGCACGCGTCGCATCGGGACGTTATTAGCTATTTGATTGATGGGTCGAGCGTGTTGCGCCCCCACCCAACCTTCCCCCTGAAGGGAGAGGGCTTTCTGACCAAGTTCGCAATGAATACTGCGCTCCAACCCCCTCTCCCTTCAGGGGGAGGGTTGGGGTGGGGGCCGGTGCCGTAGTTCATCAACGCCGCAACAAGGCGACGAGATAGCGGCATGGTTTGCGGCCGGTATTTTCGAAAGTGCAGTCGCTGGGCGGGCCGAGATGCAGGCAGTCGCCGGTGCTGAGGTCATGGACCTTGCTGCCTTCGGTGAAACTGAGATGGCCGTCCAGCATCCAGATCACCTGTCGCACGAAGGCAAATGATGACGCGGGAAAGGTCACGGACGCACCTGGCGGCAATTCGACATCGGTGAGCTCAAGCGGGAGATCCGCCGAGGCGAACACCTGCCGGCGCGTGTAATGCGTCGCCGGATCTTGCCACACAGGCTGATCGGCTACTTTCACCAGACCGCTTTTGTTGCCCTCAGCGCGCTGGAGAAGGGTCGACAAAGTGAGGCCCAGCGCCCCTGAAATGCGTCCGAGCAGGGAGGCGGTGGGGCTGGCCTCCGCGCGCTCGATCTTGCTCAACATCGCTTTCGAAACGCCTGAGCGCTCGGCCATTTGCGCCAGCGACCAGCCGCGCGCTTCGCGTTCACTGCGGATGCAATCCGCCAGTTGTTCGATGCCATCGTCTACTATAGTTGACATTTGTCTACTTTATAGGATGATGGGGTTGATGGCAAGGAGAGAGACATGCTCATACGCGCGGCAACCGAGACCGACCTCGCTGATATTCTGGCGATCTACAATGATGTGATCGCACATTCGACGGCGGTCTATGCCTTGGAGCCTGTAGGTCTGGATGAGCGGCGCACCTGGTTCGACGGCCGAAAGGCCCTGGGCTATCCGGTCCTCGTCGCGATCGACAATAACGAGGTCATCGGCTTCGCCTCTTTCGGCGATTGGCGCGGTTCTTGGCCGGGCTATCGCTACACGGTCGAACATTCCGTTCATGTACGTGGGGACCGGCGCGGCCATGGTATCGGCCGTCAGTTGGTGGAGGCATTGTTCCCGCTGGCGTTGGCGCAGGGCAAGCATGTCATGGTCGGTGGCATTGATGCCGAGAACGCGGGATCACGGCGCTTTCATGAGAAACTGGGTTTCACACCTGCCGGCCATTTTCGCGAGGTCGGTCACAAATTCGGGCGCTGGCTCGATCTTGTCTTCGTTCAGCGCTGCCTCGATGCGCCCGGCGCGCAGCGCAGCTGACGGCGCGGTTCGCATATGAAAACGGCCGGGATGTTGTCCCGGCCGCTTGTCATTATCGCATGAGCCAAGGATCAATAAGGTGACAGGGCGTTCACCAGATCCTTGGTGTTCGGATTGGAGACCTTGCGGTCGATGACGATCTGCTGCGGCAGGACGCCCGGACCGTAATAGGCGGCGTTCCAATCGTTCTTGCGCAGGATGCCGGCGCCGTTGAAACTCACGCCACCGAAGAGGCCCGCAGTCTTGGAGAAGGTGTAGACGTCGGCCTCAAGATTGGTCGTCGTGTTGGCACCCACACCCTTGCCGACCGGGCCTGCCGCCACCGACATGTCGCCGCCAAACTTCATCTGGTCATTGAGGACCGATTGCAGGGCCTTGTCGCTCATGATGGTGAAGATGGTCTCGGACGTCTGGCCGCCGACCTGCAGGCCGACCGAGCCGGCTGCCAATGTATAGAAAGCCGGTTGGCTCCAACCCTTGCCTGGATCGCGCACCATGAGGACGCCGTTGCCGCCTTCGCCGCCGATGACGAAGCCGGCCTTGAAGAGGTCCGGGAAGATCATGACCGCCTTGGCGCGCTTGAGGTATCCCGGCAGCTCGCCGAATTCATAGGAGCCGATCAGCTTTTCGAAGGAGATGCGGGCCTTGTCGATCAGCTCCTGTTGTGGCGTCAGCGCTTGGCTGGGAACGATTTGACTGACCATCAAACTTACGGCGAACGCGGTCAAAGCCGTCAATTTCCGCAAGAAGCTCATCTTATATCTCCCGTTCTCGCCGCTACCGGGCGAACAATCTCAATGAAGCCCGGCCTTAACCCGGGGTGCCCGCCTTGGTTCCCGTCGAATATTAACGAGATCCTGTGGCGCCACCCGACTCGGGGGGCGAGGCTCCGTCAGAAATAACGCTGCGCCTTGTGGGGCGCAATGCGGCGTCATGGCCGGTCACGCAGGTTTGAGAGCGCCGTGGGCGAGACAGCTACTGGGGTTTGACGACGGCCATGTAATTGACGTCGAGATCGCGGCTGAGATGGAAGGTGTCTTTGAAGGGGCTGTAGGAGACGCCGGTCAGTTCGGCGATCCCTAAGCCATGACGGCGCAGGCCGCGGGCCATTTCCGAGGGGCGGATAAAGCGGTTCCATTCATGGGTGCCCTTGGGCAGCCAGCGCATGACATATTCGGCGCCAATAATGGCCACGGCATAGCTCTTGATCGTGCGCGACATGGTGGCGATGAACATGATCCCGCCTGGCTTGAGGAGGCGGCCGCAGGCTTCCAGGAAGGCGTCGACATCGGCCACATGCTCGATGATTTCCATGGCCAGCACGACGTCAAACTGCTGTCCCTGGGCCACCAGATCCTCGGCGGCGCAGTTGAGATAGGTGGCCTTCACGTCGCCTTGCTCGGCATGGAGGCGGGCGACCTCGACGTTTCGCGGTGTCGCATCCACCCCTGTAGCCTCGGCGCCGAGTCGCGCCATGGGCTCGGTCAGCAGGCCGCCGCCACTGCCGATGTCGATCAGGGTGAGGCCGGCGAGGGGGGCCGGATCGTCGGTGTTGCGGCCGAAATGGGCCGAAACTCGGTCGCGAATGAAACTCACCCGCACCGGATTGAGCCGGTGCAGCGGCCGGAATTTGCCCGCAGGATCCCACCATGCTTCCGCCATGGCGGCGAACTTCTCGATCTCCGACCGGTCGATGGTGGTTTTGAGCGCGCCGCTGCTAGCCGGTCCGGGGACCATGAGAAAAACCCTTCAAACGATTGAAAAACAGGCCGAGAATCGGGCCGGAACGCTTGCGTCTGCCGTCCCGGTTAAGTATGGATACGCGCGCCCGGTAAAACAAGATTTCACCCGCCTCTATTTCACAGGCCCAGGTTTAGCGGGTGATGTCGTATTTTACCGGTTATTCGAAGGTTTAGGGGCAATTCCCGATGAACGCAGCAGTCCGGCAGATTGGGTCCAAGAAGGCCCGGATCGTGATGAAATTCGGCGGCACCTCGGTCGCCAATATCGAGCGTATTAAAGCCGTTGCTTTGCGCGTAAAACGCGAAGTCGACGCTGGCAATGACGTGGCCGTGGTGGTTTCCGCCATGTCCGGGGTCACCAACCAGCTGGTCGATTGGTGCAAGGAACTGGCGCCGCTGCATGATGCGCGGGAATACGACGTCGTTGTGGCATCGGGCGAGCAGGTGACCAGCGGCCTCACCGCGATTGCGCTGCAGGAGCTTGGCGTCAATGCGCGCTCCTGGCTCGGCTGGCAGGTGCCGATCGCGACGGATGATGCCCATGGCAAGGCGCGCATCGTCTCGATCGCCAATGAAGATCTGGAGAAGCGCTTTGCCCAGGGCCAGGTGCCGGTGTTCGCGGGCTTCCAGGGTGTCGGTTCCGACAACCGGGTGACGACACTGGGCCGTGGCGGGTCGGACACGTCGGCTGTGGCGCTGGCGGCGGCGATCAATGCCGACCGTTGCGATATTTTCACGGATGTCGACGGCGTCTATACGACCGACCCGCGAATCGTCGCCAAGGCGCAAAAGCTCGATAAGATTACCTATGAGGAAATGCTGGAGATGGCGTCATTGGGCGCCAAGGTCCTGCAGACCCGATCGGTTGAGATGGCGATGAAGCATCGCGTGCGGCTCCAGGTTCTCTCCAGTTTCGAGGACAAGCCCGGCACGATGGTGGTGGATGAGGAAGAGATCATGGAAAAAGAATTGGTAAGCGGTATCGCCTATAGCCGGGACGAGGCGAAGATCACGCTCATCCGCGTGGCCGACAAACCGGGTATCGCGGCCGGCATTTTCGGCCCGCTGACCGATGCCAACATCAATGTCGACATGATCGTCCAGAACATTTCCGAGGACGGCCAGACCACCGACATGACCTTCACCGTCTCGAAGGGCGATTTCGACCGCGCCAAGCAGGTGCTGGAAGGCAGCCGTAACACGCTGAGCTACAAGGAACTGATCTCCGACAAGAATGTCGTGAAGGTCTCGGTGATCGGCGTCGGCATGCGCTCTCATGCCGGTATCGCCCAGCGCATGTTCAAGGCCTTGGCCGAGAAGGGCATCAATATCCAGGTGATCTCGACCTCCGAGATCAAGATCAGCGTCCTGGTGGCTGAAGAATATACTGAACTGGCTGTGCGCGCCTTGCACACGGCCTATGGTCTCGATGCTGATTAAACGACGGCCGAGTAACGTTACCTAACGCAGGAGTTTCCACATGGACCGTGCCCACGCGTCTGCTCACCTCGATGAGCTGTGGCAGCGTGGCCGCGAGTTCCTCGGCACGCGCTATGCCATCATGGGTGGCGCGATGACCTGGGTCTCGGAACGCCATCTGGTCTCCGCCATCTCCAATGCCGGTGGGTTCGGCGTCATTGCGTCGGGCTCGATGCCACCGCACATCCTGGAAGCGGAGCTGAAGGCAACGCGCGGGATGACCGATGCGCCTTTCGGCGTCAACCTCATCACGCTTCATCCGCAGCTCGATCAGCTGATCGATGTCTGTCTCGATCTCAAAATGTCGCACATCGTGCTGGCCGGCGGCCTGCCGCCGGGCGGCGCCTTGAAGCGCATCAAGGAAGGCGGCGCCAAGGCGGTGTGCTTTGCCCCGGCCGTGGCGATCGCCAAGAAGCTGGTCAAATCCGGCTGCGATGCCATCGTCATTGAAGGCATGGAAGCGGGCGGCCATATCGGTCCGGTCTCGACCAGCGTGCTGGCGCAGGAAATTCTGCCGGTCATCACCGATGTCCCGGTCTTCGTGGCGGGCGGCATCGGCCGCGGCCAGGCGATGCTGGGCTATCTCGAGATGGGCGCATCGGGCGTGCAGCTTGGCACGCGGTTCGTCTGCGCCACGGAATCCATCGCGCACCCCAATTTCAAGCGCGCCTTCCTGCGCGGCAATGCGCGCGATGCGATTCCTTCGACTCAGATCGATCCCAGGTTTCCGGTTATTCCAGTGCGCGCGCTCGCCAATGACGGTACGCGCAAGTTCATGGAGATGCAGCGTCAGGTCATCGACCGGTTCAATGCCGGCGAGCTCGACCAGAAGGCGGCGCAGCTGGAGATTGAGCATTTCTGGGCCGGTGCGCTGCGGCGCGCGGTGATCGACGGCGATGTCGAGACCGGGTCGGTCATGGCCGGCCAGTCGGTCGGCATGGTGACGAAAGAAGAGCCCACTGCCGAGATCATCCGCGACTTCATCGATGGTGCCCTGGCGGCCTTGGGCGACCGGCGTCACCCGTCGGCGCAGGCTCAGGCGCCGGCCGACAGACCTCTTACGCAGCAGGGATGACCCGATGAGCCAGCAGGGTGGCCCCGGTGGTGATCTGACGGGCGCTCGGCTGTTGCTGAAACGCATCCGGACGACGATGGCGCGCAACCTGCCGGCGCAGCGCCGGCTGGACGAGGTCGTGCGCACCATCGCCGGCGCCATGGTGGCCGAAGTCTGCTCGGCCTATGTGCTCCGCGCCGGTGAAGTCCTGGAACTGTTCGCGACCGAAGGGCTCAAAGCAGAAGCCGTGCATTTGACGCGCCTGCGGGTCGGCGAAGGCCTGGTGGGTGACATTGCCAGCCACGCGCGGCCGCTGGCCCTGGCCGACGCGCAGCACCATCCGCAATTCGCCTATCGCCCGGAAACTGGTGAAGAGCTCTATCAATCCTTCATGGGCGTTCCGGTGCTTCGCTCCGGGCGTGTGCTGGGCGTTCTTGTCGTTCAGAACAAGACCCGGCGGCATTATACCGAGGAAGAGGTCGAGACACTTGAGACTGTCGCCATGGTGGTGGCGGAACTGGTCGCTGGCGGCGAGCTGGTCGGGCGCGAGGAATTGTCGCCGGTCACGGGCATCGGTGTTCTGCCGGAGCGTCTTGAAGCGCTGGCGCTGGCCCCCGGCCTGGCGCTGGGCACCGCAGTGCTGCACCAGCCCGACATCACGCTGACGCAATTGGTTGCTGAAGACCCGTTGCGCGAGATCGACCGGCTCGACGATGCCTTCAGTTCGATGAAACTGGCGCTCGATGAATTGCTGACCGAGCATGAAGGCAATGCCGGCGAGCATCGCGAAGTGCTCGAAACCTATCGCATGCTGGCGGAAGACCGTGGCTGGGCCAACCGCATCATCGAGGCCATTGAAACGGGCTTGACCGCGGAAGCTGCCGTGCAGAAGGTCCAGAACGATATGCGCGCCCGCATGCGCGACATTCAGGATCCTTATCTGCGCGAGCGCCTCTCTGATCTCGACGATCTCAACAATCGTTTGCTGCGCCATCTGCTCGGCATCCAGGAATTGCCTGAAGCGCGTGAGCTGCCGGAGAATGCTATCCTGGTTGCGCGCAACATGGGGCCAGCGGAACTCCTTGATTACGATCGCCGCCGCCTGAAGGGCGTGGTGCTGGAGGAGGGCACGGCGAGTTCGCATGTCGCCATCGTGGCGCGCGCGCTCGACATTCCGCTGCTCGGACATTGCACGGGCCTGATGACCAAGGTCCAGGCCGGTGATTCGCTGGTGCTCGATGGCGAGAACGAGCAGATTTTCCTGCGCCCATCGGAAGATATCCTGCAGGCCTTTGCCATCAGCATGAACGCGCTGCAGGCGCGCCAGATCAGTTACGCTGCCAATCGCGACCTGCCGGCCATTACCAAGGATGGCGTCGATATCAATCTGATGATGAATGCCGGCCTGCTGATCGATGTCCCACAGCTGGCGGCGACCGGCGCCAGCGGCATCGGCCTCTATCGCACCGAAGTCACCTTCATGGTGGCGCACACCTTTCCTGACGTCGCGCGGCAGCATGACGTCTATCGCCGTGTGATGGATGGTGCTGAAGGCAAGCCGGTGATCTTCCGCACGCTCGACATCGGCTCGGACAAGGTGCTGCCCTATTGGCACCGCGATGCCGAAGAAAATCCGGCCATGGGCTGGCGGGCGCTGCGCATCTCCCTCGACCGGCCCGCCATGCTGCGCCAGCAATTGCGCGCGATGATCCTGGCCGCTGCCGGTCGTGCCCTTCACGTCATGTTTCCGATGGTGGCGCAGGTCGAAGAATTCGACGATGCGAAGGAAATCCTCGATCTCGAATTGCAACGTGCGGAAGAGAAGGGCAGCGAACTGCCGACATCGGTCCGCGTCGGCGCCATGTTCGAAGTGCCCGCACTCTATTGGCAGATGGAAGAGGTGCTGGACCGTGTCGACTTCCTCTCCATCGGCAGCAACGATCTGGCGCAGTTCGTGTTTGCAGCCGATCGCGGCAACACGCAATTGCAGGGTCGTTACGACACGCTCTCGCCGGCCTTCTTGCGGCTGATCGGCGCCATCATCCAGGCTGGCAAACGACGCAGCAAGCCGGTCGGCCTGTGTGGTGAGATGGCGGGTGATCCCATCGATGCGATGGCGCTGCTGGCACTTGGCCTCAGGTCATTTTCCATGGCGCCGCCGGCCATCGGTCCACTCCGCGCCATGGTCCGCAGCCTCGATCTGGGGCAGTTGGAGGCCTATGTGGCGGCCCTGGGTTCGCAACGCGGGCAGGACATGCGCAGCTCCTTGCGCGCTTTCGCCCGCGATCACGGGGTAGCCCTTTGAGCCTTCAGATAAGGGTTCGATTGGGGGTCCGGCGGGTGCAATCGTACCTCAGTGTGTGTTTCGGGCGATCTGATGGCGCCGCAAGCGTTAAAGGCGATTGCGATTAAGGATCGACGAAGATATATAACTAGTTGACTCGGCGTGGCCTTTTGCATCGGCCACGGTGTTGATGGCGGTAACCAGGATCGCTTTATGGCCAGTCGAAAAGTGGGAATGTTCGGGGTCGAACCGAACGAGTTTATTGATGATCGCAATGAGGATGGCGTTGCCGCCCTGTTGCGCCGCCGCCGTGAAGAGCTAGGCCGGGACGTAACCACCGTCGCCCGGCAACTCCGGATCCGCGCCGTCTATATCAATGCGATCGAAGACGGGCGCCTGCAGGACCTGCCGGGGACTGCCTATGCCGTGGGCTTTGTGCGCGCCTATGCCGATTATCTGGGCCTTGATGGCAACAGCATCGTCGGCGATTACCGGGACGAACTGGCCCGGCGGTCGCGCCAGAACCAGCTGATCTGGCCGGTCGACCAGGTCGAACACAAGCATTTCCCGGGTGGTATCGTCCTGGTGGTCTGTCTGCTGGTGGCTGGCGCCCTTTATGGCGGCTGGTATTTCGCCTCGCAGCCCGGTGGCACCGGGATCGATCTGATCGATCAAGTGCCTGAATTCATGAAGAAACAGACCAGCGGCGATGCTCCGGAAGGAACCGCGGCGCCGGTCGAGGAAAGCAGCGGGCAATCAGGTGCCGCGACGCAACCAGCGGCGCCTGACAATGCTGGCGACAATAGTGGGTCGACACCGGCGAGCGCCCAGGCTTCGCAGGCACCAGTTCCGGCGCCGGCGCTTGCCCCCGCGACGGCGGCTATTGCCGGTGCTGTTGAACAGCCGGCGACGCCTGCCGCGACCGGTTCGACCACGGCCGAGGTTCCGGCTGCCGTGCCGGCGGCACCGGCGGCTGACCAGCCTGCAGTGGAAGAGGAAGCCGCGGACGCAACACCGGAACCGCAGCCGCTCGACCAGGCCGGTACCCAGGCCCAGACGGTGCCTGCTGATCCGCAGGCCGAAGCGACGGCCGATGCTGAATTGCCGGCGGCGCAGGTCGCCGCGGCACCGGTGGCGACACCCGGCAAGCGCATCGTCTTGCGCGCCACCAAGGATTCCTGGGTCGAGATTTTCGATGCCAAGGAAGAGGTTGTCCTGCAGCGCATCCTGCGTGCGGGCGAAACCTTTGCCGTGCCGGACCAGGCCGGGTTGACCATGAATACCGGCAATGCCGGTGGCGTCGTGATCGAGCTCGATGGGAAGGCCCGCCCCAGCCTGGGGTCGGTCGGTGTCGTGAAGCGCGGCGTCAAACTCGACCCGGTCTCCCTCGGGGGCCAATAGTCGGCTGGTCAATAACCCTCTGAACTGGCACATTATTCCTGTGTGACAGATCGCGGCAGGCGAGCGGCCGGGGCTTGATCTTTTGCCCCAGGCAGCGCATGTTCTGAACGAAATACGCCGCCAGGAAAGCCCGGCAAACCTTGAGAGAGCGGGGCCGGTAGTGGCGCTTGACCCAATAGCCGCCCCTTAGCCAGTTGTGAGCGAAGAAACCCATGAGCGTTCGGCCCTATCGCGATATCCAGCGCCGCAAATCCCGCCAGATTCGCGTCGGTAACGTCCTGGTCGGTGGCGACGCCCCGATCAGCGTGCAGACAATGACCAACACCCTCACCACCGATGTGGCGGGAACGGTCGATCAGATCAACGCGGCGGCGGCGGCGGGTGCGGACATCGTGCGCGTCTCGTGCCCCGACGAGGATTCGACCAAGGCGCTGAAGGACATCGTCCGCCAGGTCACGGTGCCAATCGTCGCGGACATCCATTTCCACTACAAGCGCGGCATCGAAGCGGCGGAAGCGGGTGCTGCGTGCCTGCGCATCAATCCGGGCAATATCGGCAGCGCCGACCGTGTGCGCGAAGTCGTGAAGGCCGCCAAGGATCATGGCTGCTCGATGCGGATCGGGGTCAATGCCGGCTCGCTCGAACGCGAACTGCTCGAGCGTTATGGCGAGCCGTGCCCAGAGGCCATGGTCGAAAGCGGCCTCAACCACGCCCGTATCCTGGAAGATCATGACTTCCGCGAGTTCAAGATCAGTGTGAAAGCGTCGGATGTGTTCCTGGCGGTTGCGGCCTATCAGGGCCTGGCGGACGCCTGCGACTATCCGCTTCATATCGGTATCACCGAAGCTGGCGGCTTGCGCATCGGCACGGTGAAGTCGGCGATCGGCCTTGGCTCCCTGCTGTGGGCCGGCATCGGCGATACGGTACGTGTCTCGCTCTCGGCCGATCCGGTCGAAGAGGTGAAGGTCGGCTTCGATCTGCTGAAGTCGCTCAATTTGCGCCATCGCGGCGTCAACATCATTTCCTGCCCGTCTTGCGCGCGGCAGAATTTCGACGTCATCAAGACTGTGGAAGCGCTGGAAAAGCGCGTTGCCCACATCACGACGCCGATGTCGGTCAGCATCATCGGCTGTGTGGTCAATGGCCCCGGCGAAGCGCGTGAAACCGATATCGGTTTCACCGGCGGCGGCAACAACACGCATATGGTCTATCTGGCCGGCAACCAGCATCATCGGTTGAAGGATCAGGACATCGTCGAGCATATGGCCGAGCTCATCGAGCAGAAGGCCGCGGCGATCGAAGCTGCCAAGGCCGAAGCGGCCGAATAGCAGTCCGCCGAAGACAATCCCTAAGCAAAGAATACCCGGGGAACTCAACGATGTCAGGTTTGCAGCCGGTTCGCGGCACCCATGATCTGTTGCCAGACGACATGCGTCGCTTTCGCCGTGTCGCCGATACGGCGTGTCGTGCCGCCCTGTGTTTTGGCTATCATGAAGTGGCAACGCCGATCTTCGAATTCACCGAAGTGTTCAAGCGCACCTTGGGCGACACCTCCGACGTCGTCACCAAGGAGATGTATACCTTCACCGACAAGGGCGGCGAGACGATCACGCTGCGTCCCGAAGGGACAGCGAGTGTTGCCCGCGCCCTCATTTCCGGCGGCCTCACGCAGCATCTGCCGCTGAAGTATTTTTATGTCGGCCCGATGTTCCGCTACGAGCGGCCGCAAAAGGGCCGCATGCGCCAGTTCCACCAGACCGGTGTCGAACTGCTCGGCATCAAGGAACCAGCCGGCGATGTCGAGGTGATTGCCATCGGTGTCGAATTCCTGCGTCGTATCGGTGCCTGGGACCGCTGCGAGCTGGAGCTCAACACGCTGGGTGATGCCGCCAGCCGGCAGGCCTATCGCCAGGTCCTGGTCAGCTATCTCAACGGCTATCGCGACCAGCTGTCCAAGGAAAGCCTGGAGCGGCTGGAGAAAAATCCGCTGCGCGTGCTGGACAGCAAGGACGAGGGCGACCAGAGGATCGTTGCCAATGCACCGATCTATACCGACTATCTGACCGACGCGGCGAAGGCCTTCTTCGACGAGGTAAAACAGGGCCTGGAAGCTTTGGGCATTGCCTATCGCATCAACCCACGCCTGGTGCGTGGTCTCGATTATTATTGCCACACCTGCTTTGAGATCACCTGTCCCGATCTCGGGGCACAGAAGACCGTGCTGGCCGGTGGCCGCTACGACGGCCTCGTTGGCATGATGGGTGGGCCGGAAACACCGGGCGTCGGCTGGGCGAGCGGCGTCGAACGCTGTGCCATGCTGCTTGCCGAAACGCCGCGCGCCCCGCGTCCGATCGCGATCGTGCCGCTGGGCGATGCTGCCGAGCGCAAGGCAACGGCCCTTGCCGGCCAATTGCGGCGACAAGATTTCATCATCGATCTCGGCTATTCGGGCAATATGGGCAAGCGCATGAAGCGCGCCAACAAGATCGATGCCGTAGCTGCCTTGATCCTGGGTGATGATGAACTTGCCCGCGGTGAGGCTTCGTTGAAACTGCTCGACAGTGGCGAGCAGAAAACCGTTCGTCTTGACGATTTAGAGGCGGCGCTTGCCGCCTATCGGTGATCCGCTTGGGATAGCGCCGCGCACATTCCTGGTCGTCGGTGCCGAACACAAGCGGGCGCCGTTGCTGCTGCGCGACCGGTTGCAGGGCGACGAATCCGATGCCCTTCACCTGCTGTCGCGCTGCCGCGAGATGGGGCTCGACCAGGCGATGGTTCTTGCGACCTGCGATCGTTGCGAAGTGTGGGCGGCCGTCACCGACGACACGCGGGCCGCGGCTGACATCACGACGCTCATTGCCGAAGCTGCCGGCGGCTCGGTTCCAGAAGTGGCACCGCAGCTCCATTATCTCAGCGACGGCGCGGCCTTGCGCTATGCGTTTGCCGTGGCGGCCTCGCTGGAAAGCCAGGTGATCGGCGAGCCGCAGGTCCTGGGACAGGTCAAGGAAGCCTATCGCCTCGCCGGCCGCACCGGCATGTCCGGCTCGACGCTGGATGCGATCCTGCAGGCGGCACTTGCAACGGCCAAGCGCGTGCGCAGCGATACCGATATCGCCGCGCAATCCGTGTCGATGGCAGCCTGTGTCGTGAAGCTCAGCCGCCAGGTGCATGGCAAGCTCGACAAGGCCGGGGCGCTGTTGCTGGGCGATGGCGATCTTGGCGATCTGGTTGCCGATCATCTGAGCGAAGCCGGCATCAAGCGCTGGTCGGTCGTGCACCCGAGCTTGTCCCGGGCACGCGAACTGGCAACACGCCGCCAGGCGCATGCCGCGGCCTTCGATGGTCTGGAACAGGCGCTGGCGGATGCCGATATCCTGGTCGCGGCTCTTGATAGCCTCAGCTACGTCGTGACGGCACCGATGATCGCGGCCGCCCTCAAGAAGCGCCGCCGCCGGCCGATGCTCCTCCTCGATCTTGCCATCCCTGGCGACATCGATCCGGCGATCGATGCGATCGACGATGCGTTCCGCTATGGCTTCGACGATCTCGAACGCCTTGCCATGTCGGGTCGCAAGGAGCGCGCGAAAGCGATGCAGGCGGCCTATGCCATTGTCGATGAAGATTTGGCCCAGTTTCAGCGGGCGCAGGAAGAGCGTGGCGCCACGGACATGGTGGCTGATCTGCGGTCGCATTTCGAGGCTGAACGCCTGGCGATCCTCGCGGAAAATCCGCAGATGGATGCGGCTGAGGTCACGCGCCGCCTGGTCAATCGCCTGCTGCACCGCCCCATCACAGCCCTGAAGCAGGGGCAGCCGGAAAAATCGCTCGACGAGGCGGCGCGCCGTCTGTTCGGGCTTGACCGCAAGCAAGAGTAACCCATGTCGTTCCGCGATAAACTTGGCCGCGTCGTCAAGCGCCACGAAGAACTTTCGTCCCTGCTCGCTGCCGGCGGGCAGAAGGATGCGCAAGAATTTGCGCGCCTCTCCAAGGAATATTCCGATCTCGGCCCCATCGTCGAAGCGATCACAGATCTGCAGAAGACGGACCGCGAGATCGACGATCTCACCGCCATGGTGGCTGACCCGCAGGCCGATGCCGAGATGAAGGCGTTGGCGGAGGATGAACTCGGCGAATTGAAGCGCCGTCTGCCGGCCCTGGAACAGCAGGTCAAGGTGGCTCTCCTGCCCAAGGACGAAGCCGATGCGCGCAATGCCATTCTCGAAGTGCGCGCGGGCACCGGCGGTGAAGAGGCGGCCCTGTTCGCAGCCACGCTGTTTCGCATGTATGCGCGCTATGCGGCGTTGAAAGGCTGGCGCTTCGAACCCATGGATATCAGCGAGACGGGCCTGGGTGGCTACCGTGACGCCACCGCGAACATCACCGGGCGCAATGTGTTCGAACGCCTGAAGTTCGAATCGGGCGCCCACCGCGTTCAGCGCGTGCCGGAAACCGAAGCCTCCGGCCGCATTCATACGTCGGCCGCGACCGTCGCCGTTCTCCCGGAAGCCGAGGATGTCGACATCAAGATCGATGACAAGGATCTGCGCATCGACGTGTTCCGCTCCAGCGGTCCCGGCGGCCAGTCGGTCAACACCACGGACAGCGCTGTCCGCATTACCCATTTGCCGACCGGTCTTGTCGTGCAGCAGCAGGATGAAAAGTCGCAGCACAAGAACAAGGCCAAGGCGCTCAAGGTCCTGCGCGCCCGGCTCTACGATCTGGAACGCTCGAAGCTCGATGCTGCCCGGTCCGCCGACCGCAAGAGCCAGGTCGGCTCCGGCGACCGGTCAGAACGCATCCGCACCTATAATTTTCCGCAAGGCCGGTGCACCGATCACCGGATCAATCTTACCCTCTATAAGCTCGACAAGATCATCGAAGGTGAGGCGCTGGACGACATTATCGAGGCGCTGATCTCCCATGATCAGGCCGAGAAGCTGGCTGAGGTCGAGTGACAGGCAGCCTGCGCATCGCCGATCTGCTGAGCGAGGGCATGACCGCCTTGCGCAAGGCCGGCATCGAATCACCGGCAGGTGAGGCGAGGTTGCTGCTGGGTGTCGCGGCGCAATTGCCGCCGGCGATCATGATCGGCTTTCCGGAGCGAAGCGTGGAGGCGGCAGCGGCCGAGGCCTATCGCGCGCTGCTCGCAAGGCGCGCCGATCGTGAACCAGTGTCGCATGTTCTGGGCCGGCGCGAATTCTGGTCGTTGCCCTTTGCCGTGACCAGCGACGTGCTCGACCCGCGACCGGACAGCGAGGCGCTCATCGAAGCCGTGCTGGACGAAGTGTTTGACCGTCAGGCCCCTGTACGCATTCTGGACCTCGGCGTCGGTTCCGGTTGCCTGTTGTTGACGCTGCTCCACGAACTGCCGAACGCGAAGGGCTGGGGCATCGACATCAGCCCCGCCGCACTGGCGGTGACCGAGCGCAATGTCGCCGGGCTGCGGCTCGAGCAGCGCGCGACGCTGCGCGAAGGCGCCTGGGATGCAGCACTCACACCGGCCGATCCACAGACGTTCGACATCATCGTCAGCAACCCACCTTATATTCCGACCGCAGATATCGCCGGACTAGAACCTGAAGTCGTACGTCACGAACCACATCTTGCATTGGACGGCGGCGCAGACGGGCTCAATGCCTATCGCGATCTGGCACCGATCGTCCGCCGCTTGCTGGCCAAGGATGGCTTGGCGGCACTTGAGATCGGTATCGGCCAGGGCGAGTCGGTGCGGGCGCTTATGCAAACTGCTGGCCTCATCTATGTCGGCAGTAATCGGGACCTTGGTAACCGCGAGCGTTGCCTGCTGTTCCGCGTGCCATAAATACTGCTATCTTATCAATCAATTAACCTTTGCCGGCCAGTCACCTGATTGTCATCGCGAGATCGCCGCTGAGACAAAATAGTTGTTGGAATTCAGAGGCGAAGCAGATACGGTTTGCGCGGCATCGGGGCGAGGTAATTGGGTGATGGCCATAGGGCCAAACCGCCCCCCACTGGGCCTCCGCACATCAAGTTTAAGCCGGGGAGTCTGAACCTGCCATCGGCAGTCCAACCAGCGACGGTTTTGGATTGTCCGCGGTGGCCGTCAGACCACGGGATCGAGCGGATTGGCCGTAGCCGCAACAGAAGCGAATGATCGACGCATGAGACCTGGGAATAACAACAACAATCGGCGCGGCCGCAATCGTGGCCCGCGCAAGCCGCATGGTGGCGGCATGCCCAACAAGAACCAGAATTTTGACGGCGGCGGATCCGATACCAGGGTGCGCGGCAATGTCTATCAGGTGCTGGAAAAGTACCTGCAGCTGGCCCGCGATGCCGGCGTCGCCGGCGACCGCGTCGCTGCTGAAAACTTCCTGCAACATGCCGATCACTATTACCGCGTCATCACCACGATGAACGACGGTCAGCGGCCGCGCGTTGGTGGCCGCGAAATTTCCGTGGCCGACGTCAATGTGCAGAATGTCAGTCAGGGTCTTTCTGCAGCGCTCTATAGCGGCGGACCGTCGCAGCCGAACATGTCCGACAGCGGCAACGGCTCGGCACCCCAGCAGGGCAATGGCAATCCGCGCGGCAATGACGGTTTCAACGGCGGCCAGAACAATGCCCATGGCGGCAATCAGCATGCCGGCAATGCGCATGTCGATAACGGCCAAGGCGAAAATGGCCAGGGCGACAGCGGCCGCAATGAAAACAGCCGCAACGAAAACAATCGGGGCGATAGCGGCCGCGGCGACAATCGCCGGAGCAACAACAACCAGCATGCCGGCGATAACCAGTCACGCAACGGCAATGCATCGGACGACCAGGACAATGATGGTGGCAATGGCGGCGACTATGCCCAGGCAGCGCCCCATCGCGGCAATCGCGGCCGTGGCAACAATCCCGGCGGCCGTAATGCCAATTCTTATGGCAATTCCTCCAACAGTAATAGCACGCCCAATGCGCCGGCCGTGACGATGCAGGAACCCGTTGATCGGGAACCGGTGGCGGTCGTCCCAACGCCTGCGCCGATTCCGGTACCGCCCCCGGCCAGCGACGAGCAGCCGGACTATCCGGAGCATCTGCTGCCGCTGGCAGCGACGGAGGCGCCTGCTGAGGGCGCCCGTGCGCCGCGTGGCGCCCCGCGCGGGCGCCTGCGGACCCGCCGCCCGCGTCCGGGTGGTGAAGGTGATGGCGAAGCCTCTGTGCCCGATACGGCGGCCGTGCCGACGGTGGATGGCAGCGAATAAAAGCGTTGGCTCGTGCCAGGCGACAATCTGGCGCAGGGCAAATCTCTCAAAAAAGAAGGCCGGAGCATGTTTTGCGCCGGCCTTTTCTTTTCCGGGTCTTGTTTTGCCGTTAACCTTTTCCATATTCCCGTATTGAAACCAGGGGAGTTCCGGCACAGGATTTCACCAGAACTCACCTAAACGGCATCCATGACTGCGCGCCTCTGACGGGCGTGGTCGAGAGAGGGCTATATTATGGATCTGGAAAAATTCACCGAACGGTCGCGCGGGTTCCTGCAGACTGCGCAAACCCTCGCACTCCGCTCAGGCCATCAGCGCCTGACGGCGGAGCATTTGCTGAAGACCTTGCTCGACGACAAGGAAGGGCTGGCCGCCAACCTGATGAGTGCCGCCGGTGCCGATCCGGCCCGGGCCTTGTCCGGCGTCGAACGCGAACTCGACAAACATCCGCGGATTGAAGGTAGCGGCGCCGGCCAAGTCTATATGGCGCCGGAACTGGCGCGCATGCTGGGTCAGGCCGAAGAAATGGCACAGAAGGCCGGCGATGGCTTCGTAACCGTGGAACGCCTGCTGCTGGCCCTCGCCATGGCCAATGATACACCTGCCGGCAAGGTGTTGAAGGAAGCTGGGCTCGTTCCGCAGAAGCTGAACCAGGCCATCAACGATCTCAGGAAGGGCCGCAAGGCCGACAGTGCCAGCGCTGAAGACAGTTACGAGGCGTTGAAGAAATATGCCCGCGACTTCACCCAATTGGCGCGTGAAGGCAAGCTCGACCCGGTCATCGGCCGGGACGAGGAGATTCGCCGCACCATCCAGGTTCTGTCCCGCCGGACCAAGAACAATCCGGTGCTGATCGGTGAGCCTGGCGTCGGCAAGACGGCCATCATCGAGGGCTTGGCGGTGCGAATCGCCAATGGCGACGTGCCGGAGGGTCTCAAGAATCGCAAGTTGATGTCTTTGGATCTTGGTGCCCTGATTGCAGGCGCCAAATATCGCGGCGAGTTCGAAGAGCGGCTGAAATCGGTGCTGCAGGAAATCTCGGCAGCGGCGGGCGAGATCATTCTTTTCATCGACGAACTCCATACCCTGGTCGGTGCCGGCAAGGCCGAAGGGGCGATGGATGCCTCGAACATGCTGAAGCCTGCCCTGGCGCGTGGCGAATTGCATTGTGTGGGTGCCACAACCCTCGACGAATACCGCAAGCATATCGAGAAGGATGCGGCCCTCGCGCGACGGTTCCAGCCGGTCTTCGTGTCGGAACCCTCGGTCACCGACACGATCTCGATCCTGCGCGGGCTCAAGGAAAAGTATGAGATGCATCACGGGGTGCGCATCACCGATGCGGCCATCGTGTCTGCTGCAACCCTTTCCAACCGCTATATCACGGACCGTTTCCTGCCGGACAAGGCGATCGACTTGATCGATGAGGCGGCGTCGCGCCTGCGCATGGAAGTGGAATCGAAGCCGGAAGAGATCGACGAGGTCGACCGCAAGCTCATTCAGCTGAAGGTCGAGCGCGAAGCCCTGAAGAAAGAGACGGATGCCGCATCCAAGGAGCGGCTGCAGCATCTCATCGAGGAAATAGAGGGGCTTGAGGCGAAATCCCGATCGCTCACGGCGATGTGGCGCGCGGAGAAGCAGAAGATCGACGACGCGCAGCGTCTCAAGGAGCGCATCGATCAAGCCAAGATCGAGGTTGAGCAGGCGCAGCGCAACGGCAATTTCGCCCGCGCCGGCGAGTTGACCTATTCGGTCATCCCGGATCTGACGCGGCGTCTTGCAGAGGCCGAACAGGCTGCCGAGCACCGCATGCTGAATGAGGTGGTCAAGGAGGAGGACATTGCTGGCGTTGTCTCGCGCTGGACTGGAATCCCGGTTGATAAGATGCTGACCGGCGAACGGGAAAAGCTCCTGAAGATGGAGCAGGTCATCTCCGGCCGCGTCATTGGCCAGGCAGAAGCCGTGAAGGCCGTCTCCAACGCCGTGCGGCGGGCGCGGGCGGGCCTCCAAGATCCCAACCGACCGATCGGCTCCTTCCTGATGCTGGGGCCGACCGGCGTCGGCAAGACGGAGCTGTGCAAGGCTCTGGCCGGCTTCCTGTTCGATGACGACCAGGCAATGGTGCGCATCGACATGTCCGAGTTCATGGAAAAGCACGCCGTATCACGCCTCATCGGCGCGCCGCCGGGCTATGTCGGCTATGAAGAAGGCGGGGTCCTGACCGAAGCGGTGCGGCGCCGGCCTTATCAGGTGATCCTCTTCGACGAGGTCGAGAAGGCGCATCCGGATGTCTTCAACATTCTGCTGCAGGTGCTCGATGACGGCAGGCTGACCGACGGACAAGGCCGCACCGTCGACTTCCGCAACACGATCATCATTCTGACCTCGAATCTCGGCAGCGAATATCTCGTGTCGCTGGGTGAGAATGAGGATTCGGACAAGGTGCGGGACCAGGTGATGGGCGTCGTCCGGCAGGCTTTCCGTCCGGAATTCCTCAACCGCCTGGACGAAGTGATTCTGTTCCACCGGCTCAACCGGCAGAACATGACCGGCATCGTCGACATCCAGTTGAAGCGCCTGGATGCCCTGCTCACCGAGCGGAAGCTGGAGCTGAAGCTCGACCAGAAGGCCAAGGAGTGGCTGGCTGAGACCGGTTACGATCCGGTCTATGGTGCGCGGCCGTTGAAGCGGGTCATTCAGCGTGAGTTGCAGAATCCGCTGGCGATGCTGATCTTGGAAGGCAAGTTCAAGGCGGGCGAGACGATCGACGTCTCGGCCGATAAGGATGGGCTGACCATCGGCGGTGCGAAGCTGTCGAAGGTTGCTGCATAACGCTCAAAGGATAAGGCGCTCAACGAATGGGGCGCTTGGCGAATAGGCGGGCGCCATCGTGCTCGATCAGCGCGGTGGCGCCTGTTTTTCCATTTCAAGCGGCATTCTGGCGTGTCGGTACCAACGCTGGAGTCGACCCGACAACAGATGCCGGTGTTGTCGCGGCAGCGTGTTTCAGACGGCGGCCGATCATGGCCATGAGCGCCAAGGCCACGACACCGACAGTGAAGGCGGGCAGCGGGAAGTCGCCATTCCCCAGCATCACCAGAATCGGCACGGCCACCGCTGGCGGATGCAGGATGTCGAGCGCCTCTAGCGCCAGCATGGCGCCGCCGGTGGTCAAGGCAACACTCCACCAGGCGGGCGGCAAGGCGCCTTTCAAGAGAACAGAAATGACGGCAGCGACGACATAGGCTGCAATGAGGACGTTTGGTGCCGCACTCGGGTTTCGCGGCTGCGTCAGAATCACCAGGATGCTGGGGGCAAAGGGGGCCATCAGCAAAGGCTGCGATGACAGATGCGCAATCAACGCCAGCACGCCGACAGCCAGGACAAGCATGCCGGCATTGTGGAGGCGACGTGTGAAGAGAACCACCAATTGTGCGGCGTTGCGCATCGAACCACCCTTCATGTGCGGAAGAGCGGCCATCCTAGGTTTTAACTGGGATGCGTCCAATCGAATGGGCGGATCACGTGATCAGATCCGCTTATCAGGACCAAGTGAGACATGAAAAAGGGCGGCAAGACTTGATGTCCTGCCGCCCTTTTTTGACGTCTTTGAAAGCGTCGATTAGTTCTCGCAGCCTTGCTGGTCGCCGCAATCCGGCGCGCTGGCATCGGGCCGTTCCGCAATCTCGACGGCACCGCGCATGCGCTGGCGATCGGCGTCGATCGAGGCTACTTCAGCCTTGAACGCCTTCAAATCGTTGCCGGCCAGCTTGCTGCTGCCAGTCGACTTCACGGTCTTCGGATTGACCTGAGAGCCATCCACCAGCACTTCGAAATGGAGATGCGGCCCGGTCGAACGGCCGGTCGTACCGACATAGGCGATGACCTGACCCTGCTTGACTTTGTCACCCTTGTGCAGGCCCTTGGCGAAGCGGCTGGTATGGGCATAGGCCGTCTGATAGGTGCCGTTATGCTTGATGCGGACGTAATTGCCATAGCTGCCCTTGGGGCCTATTTCGACGATGACACCGTTGCCGGCGGCAAAGATCGGGGTGCCGGTCGGTGCGCCGAAATCAACGCCCTTGTGGACTTTGGTGTAGCCGAGAATCGGATGCGTACGGGCACCGAAGCCTGAGGTGRTGCGCGCGCCGTCGATCGGTGTTGCCAACAGCGTCTTGCGGACGGCTTCGCCCTTGGGATTGTAGAATTGTCCGTCGCCGTCCCGCTCGAACCAGTAGATCTGGCGCGTGACGCCGCTGGTGGTGAGTGCTGCATAGAGCATCTGCCCGGTGCGGGCGAGCTCGCCATCGGCATTTTCCAGGCGCTCATAAACGACTTCGAAGCTGTCGCCCTGCTGGATGTCGCGCTGGAAGTCGACGTCGTAGGAATAGGCCTTGATGACATCCGCGATGACGGAGCTTGGCAGCCCCGCTTTCATCGCCGCGTCATAGAGACTGAAATTGATGACGCCGGCAGCGCGTGCGCGCATCTCGGTCAATGGCTTGTCGACGGCTTCGGCGACCAGGGCACCCTTTGCGTCCCGGCTGACGGTAACGTCACGCTCGACCGAGGGTTCCAGGCTGAGGCTGACCAATTGCGGTTGTGGCGTTGTCACGACGGCACCGCTTGCCGTCGTCATGTTGAGCGTGATTTCCTGGCCGGCCTTCAGGCTGCGCGGCGAGAACACATCCGCCAGTGCGCCAACGGTATCTTTGGCTTCGGTCTCGGACAGGCCAGCTTCGACGAGCACGCCGTAGAGCGTGTCGCCGCGCTGCACTTCGATGACTTTCTGAACGTCGCGGCTGGCTTCGCGCACGACCGAATCGTCGGCGTCCCAGTCGCGCCGGCCGGCACCCATGCCGAACTCAGCAGCTACGGTATCGAGCGGTGTCGCGAGGACCGGCTCAACCGGCGCAGCACTGGGCACGGGATCTGTCGCGACAGTTTCCGTGTCAGTCTCGTTGTCTGGTGTCGATTCCAGCGCACTGCCCGGCATCAAGGTGGTCAAGGCAGGCGCCGATACGAACGGTGTTGGCGCAATGCCGGCTTCTGCGGCGGCGACAGTGAAAGTATTGGTTCCAGTGGGAATCCGTTGCGCCCAGATGGGCAGGGATTCATCGCTGCCAAGAGTACCGAGATCGGCAAAACCCTGTGTGACGGCATTGGTGCCGGAGAACGCCGTGGCGAGATCGGACGCCAATGCGGGCGAAACACTCGCGGGACG